>CAVPRJ010000022.1:0-39940 GCA_963707715.1 uncultured delta proteobacterium | reverse complement strand
TTCCGCTCATGACCATAGTCTATGTCGGCGGCAAGCTGCGCAATCGCATCTCGCAAAGATTATATCAAAAGCTGGTTTTGATTTTCTTGTTAATACTGGGGTTAATACTTTCAGTCAAATCGATAGCATAATTGATAGAGCCATTTGCAAAACGATCTTTTCGCCCAAACTCTGCGTTATGCTCAAAATTTTATCCTCGGAATATCAATTATATGCCTGTGGTAAAATTTCTCGCATGCCTTGATTTTGAGCGAAAATCTTAGTTTTGCAAAAGGCTCGATATATAAAACAAAAAATAACAACTCGAATCCCTTGTTTCTGTGGAGAGTGGCCTGCCCGTTGCCCAGATGCCGCTAGCCGAGCCCGACGAGGATAACTCCCGCAAAAAGCAGAATCACTGCGGTAATTTTGGGACCGCAGCTGAGTTCTTTTAAAAAGACAATTCCAAATATCAGGCCGATGGGTATGCTGAGTTGGCGAAAAGCTACCACGTAACTGACATTGGTCACATAGCCCATACTGATGAGCACCAATGCATAAGTGATCAGAATTCCGGCTCCTTTGATGATGGAGGATGCGGGATGGGCGATCTGCCGCAGGAAAATTCGGCGTTCCTCCCAATTGGGCAAGACAACCAGTCCCTGCCAGAAGATGGTGGTCAGCCCCTGGAGGCCGATATAGTAGAAGGCCATCAGGAAGTTCTCACGCAAAGTTACCGGCCCGCCCCCCCTGATGACATCCAAGGCAAAATCGTCGGTCAGGGAATATCCGGAGGTTCCTGCCGCAGCTACCAGGGCCGCGACAATGGCAATGCTTTTATATCTTTGCAGCGAGAAGCCCCTGAACGACGGCAGGGGAATCAGGAATCCCCCGGCAATGATCAGGCCAATTCCGACAAGGGCTGCATTTCCTATTGATTCGCCCTGGCCGAACAGAAATACCACCATTGTCACCAAGAGTGCCGGTAGAGAGCGGGCCAGTGGGTAGGCAACCGACAGTTCGCCCCTTTTATAGGCATAGGCGAGGCCATAGAAATAGAGTGCCTGAAAAAATCCGGTCAGCAGCAGCAGGGGCCAGAGCTGCCGGATTATTTCCATCACCTGGTCCCTGCCAAATATCAGAAGCGGCATGACCAGCAGGGTTCCGAACAGGTTGGCCAGCAGAAACGAAGCCGTTGAAGGGTGATCCTTCTTGCTGAAAAGATTCCATCCGGCATGGGCCAGGGCAGAGGTAATCAGCAGGATTGCAGCGGTCAATGTCATACTGGGGCCGTGGGTTTGGCTGGTTAGCGCTTGTTAGTTCCCGAATCTGTCGGATACGCAAGTGGAATCACCCCCGAATACAGGATAATTCAGCTGAAAGCAAGAGGTCTTATGAATATCGCTCATAAAAAAAAGCCCCCGTTTTTTCTGACGACACCCGGTACATGCTGCCAGGTGGCAAAACCACTGCAGCTCTCGAAGTAATGCCCCTGACGTGCACCTTACGGAAAAGGCCGTGGGGCTCATTCGGGCAAGCCGCTGCAGATGAGGCGCAGGAGTATTTCGACTTCCTGCCGGCCTGAACACGGGCGCAGCTATAGCTCTGTCAAACGGACACGCTTGATCACGCGCTGCAGAGACGCATCCACAGAAGGTTTTGAGCGCCAGGGGAGAAAATGATCCAGACCTTCCAGCACCAGCTTTTCGAGTGAAGCATTCGCCAAGCTGCGTTGCAGATAGCTCACATTGGCGATGGGTACCAGGGGATCCTGATCCCCATGCAGCACCCCGACGGGAATTCTGATCCCGTGCAGTCTGCCTGCCTGGGCCAGCAGGCCGCGCTTCAAAGCGAGGAGCTCATGGTTGGCATTATTGATGGCTCTGGGCAAGAGCCTCGAAACAGGCCTCAACATGGCAATGTTCTGGAGCCAGATCGCTTCCTCCAATTCTGGGTCGAACGCCCCGGCCAGGAGCAGCAGGCCGCCGACACTGGCGGGATTATCCAGGGCGGTCTGCATAGCGATGGAGGCGCCCGATGAATGACCGACCAGAATTGTTTTTCTGCCGTTTTTCGTCGCCAGGAAGGCAGCAACAGCCTGTGCCTGACGTTCAAGTGAAACAACGGCGTGCTCAGGCTCACTGAACCCGTACCCGGGGCGATCCAGCGCGATGTACTCATGTCCCTCCGGGACGTCAAGCAGATAGTCCGCCCAGCCCGTCGCCTTGCCGGGCGTACCATGGACAAAGACGACCCGCCGCCCGTCCGGTGTTCCCGCCTGCAGATAACTGACGAGATCCGCTTCCGGCGAGTGCGTTCTCCTGGCCTGCCGGTTGAGACGAGCAATCTGCTCCTTGCCGGCAGCAATCTTCAGGGGCGCATTACGGCCCTTCAGACTGGAAAAAAACACTTTGATAGAAGATAACGGCGGCAACAGGCGCATCCGGGGACGCACCTGCTGCTCATGTCTTTGATTCATCATATCCTGTCAGTACGTCAAAACCGTTCAAAAAGCCACCTCAGCGCTTGCTCTGGGTGGTTATGTTGCACCCCCCGGCAGTCTGTCCTTCCTACCGGGTCGATCCGCAGCGGCAACCGGCCGGAACTCGGCGAACAGAGCAACTATATTACTGATTTACCTTCACAAACAAGTATTGGCAATATACTTCGAAGTTTGCCCAACGGCGGTATGAAAATAAATTAAATACCTTGCGCAGAATTTGCTTGACAGGTTTCTGATGTGTGATATATCAGATATCTATGGGGAGTATCTAATTTCACCTGGCTACCGCTGGTATAATTGCCTGCGCAATGATCAGGGCACAGCATAAAAAACTGGAGGTTCAAAATGACTACGATGAAAATGACCACGGAAGAGGCTTTTGTAAAAGTTCTCCAAATGCATGGCATTGACCATGCTTTTGGCATTATCGGTTCGGCAATGATGCCGATCTCCGATCTGTTCCCGCAGGCCGGAATCACCTTTTGGGACTGCGCCCACGAATGTAACGCGGGTATGATGGCGGATGGCTTCAGCCGAGCCTCCGGCAAGATGTCGATGATGGTCGCCCAGAACGGTCCCGGAATCACCAATTTTGTAACCCCGGTTAAAACCGCCTACTGGAACCATACCCCCCTGCTCCTGGTAACGCCCCAGGCAGCGAACAAGACCATGGGCCAGGGTGGTTTCCAGGAAGTCCAGCAGATGGCCGTGTTCAAGGACATGGTTGCCTACCAGGAAGAGGTTCTCGACCCGGCTCGCATTGCCGAGGTCCTCAACCGGGTCATCATGAAGGCGAAGCGCGCCTCCGCCCCTGCCCAGATCAATGTCCCGCGTGACTTCTGGAACCGTGTGATTGAGATCGAGCTGCCCGCAATCGTTGATTTTGAGCGTGCATCGGGCGGCGAAACCGCCGTGGCTCGGGCCGCCGACCTGTTGGGCAAGGCCAAATTCCCGGTCATCCTGAATGGTGCCGGCGTTGTCCTCGGCGATGCGGTCAAGGAATCCATGGCTTTGGCCGAGCGTCTGGATGCCCCGGTCTGCTGCGGATACCAGCATAATGACGCGTTCCCGGGCAGCCATCCGCTCTACGCCGGGCCGCTTGGCTACAACGGTTCCAAAGCAGCTATGGATCTCATTGTCAAGGCGGATGTGGTTCTCGCTCTCGGCACACGTCTGAATCCGTTCTCCACGCTGCCGAGCTACGGTCATATAAATTATTGGCCAGAAAAAGCGGAGATTATCCAGGTCGAGATCAATCCCGACCGTATCGGCCTCACCAAGCCAGTCACCGTCGGTATTGTCGGCGACGCCAAGAAAGTCGCCGCCTCGATTCTCGCGCAACTGCCCGAGACGGCCGGTGATGCAGGTCGGGAAGAGCGCAAGGCCCTGATAGCCAGCACCAAGTCCGCCTGGGATGCCGAGTTGGCCGCCATGGATCATGAAGAAGACGATCCGGGAACAACCTGGAACGAGCGCGCCCGCGCCCGCGAACCGGAAAAAATGTCCTCGCGCATGGCCTGGCGCGCCATCATGAAAGTACTGCCGAAGGAAGCGATTATCTCATCCGATATCGGCAACGCCTGTGCGATAGGAAACGCCTATCCGACCTTTGAGGAAAGCCGCAAATACCTGGCCCCGGGACTGTTCGGTCCGTGCGGCTATGGTTTCCCGGCCATCTGCGGGGCGAAGATCGCCCGGCCCGATGTCCCGGTTGTCGGGTTCGCCGGGGACGGGGCCTTCGGTATCTCAATGAACGAAATGACCGCTTGCGGCCGCGACAGCTGGCCGCCGATCACCATGATAATTTTCCGCAATTACCAGTGGGGTGCAGAGAAGCGCAATACAACGCTGTGGTTTAACGACAACTTTGTCGGGACCGAGCTCGATCTGCAGGTTTCCTATGCCGCCATTGCCAGGGCCTGCGGGGTCGAGGGGGTCCAGGCCTCCGGCATGGACGATCTGACCGAGAAACTGGGTGCGGCAATCAAGGCTCAGATGGAACAGAACACGACCACCTTCATCGAGGTCCTGCTCAACCAGGAACTGGGCGAGCCGTTCCGTCGCGATGCCATGAAAACACCGGTTCCGGTTGCGGGTATCGATCCGGCTGATATGCGCTCACAGGGCGGCGCCTGAAAGCAGCGGCTTGATCATGTCGCTGGCCCGGCGACAACTGCTTGTCCGTCAAGCGCCGCTCGCGGCGCTTGGCCAAAGCCCCGACTAGTCGGCGGCTGCAGAGCTGCAAAGGCACGGCAAGTTTTACTTTTTCGATCTAAGGCGATTGGCGGCGCGGCATGGCACCAGCCATCCGCAACGACAATCGCATTGAAACCACGGCATATTTGGGAGGTTACACCCATGACAACGACAACGAACTGGCTGGAATACGATACTGAAGAGATGGTTGCGGCGGACAAGAACTGCCTGTGGCATCATCTGAAGCCTCATAAACTCTTCGAGATGAAGGAACAGATGGTCATCGTCGAGGGCAAAGGCCTGATGGTGAAAGACATCAGGGGCAACGAGTATCTCGATGTGACCTCCGGCGGTGTCTGGAGTGTCATGGTGGGGTACGGCCGGGACTCAATTGCCGAGGCCGTCTGTGCTCAGATGAAGAAAATGCCCTATTTTGCCGGCGCTTATGGAACGATTCCAGCCATCAAATTCGCCCAGAAGCTGCTTGAGAAACTGCCGCGGCACGACAAGGTCTATTTTTCCAACTCCGGTTCCGAGGCCAACGAAAAGGCCTACAAGCTGGTCCGCCAGGCCTCCAGGATCAGTCCGGAGCGCAAAGGCAAGTTCAAAATCATGTACCGGGACCGTGACTATCACGGAACCACCTTCGGGGCGATGAGTTCCTCCGGGCAAATTCAACGCAAAGAGGGTTTTGGCCCGTTTCTCGAGGGGTTTGTTGAGTTCCCGCACTGCGCCTGCTACCGTTGCCCCTACGGCAAGACCTACGGAGACTGTAATATCGAATGCGCCCGCAAAGTGGAAGATATCATCCTCAAGGAGGGCGCCGATACTATCGGCGGTCTTATCGTGGAGCCGATCACCGCCGGAGGCGGCATCTTGAAGCCGGTACCGGAGTATTTTCCGATACTGCAGGACATCTGCAGAAAATACGACATCTGGCTGATCATTGACGAGGTTGTCTGCGGGTTCGGCAGGACCGGCAAGTTCTGGGGACACGAGCATTTCGATGTCGATCCGGATATGGTCACCATGGCAAAGGGGCTGGCCAGCTCCTACGAGGCCCTGTCGGCCACGGTGGTCAAACAGAAGATCTACGACATCTTCCTCTGCGATCCCTCGGACCCTGAAACACGGCTGAACTATTTCCGGGATATCAGCACCTACGGCGGCTGTACCGCCCCGATGACCGCCGCGCTGGAGAGCACCAGGATCATAGAGGACGAAAACCTTGTTGAAAACAGCAGACAGGTCGGGGAGTACCTGCTGGAGAAACTCAAGGGCCTCGAGCACTATGCTTGGGTTGGTGACGTCAGGGGTCAGGGTCTTTTCGCCGGTATTGAGTTCGTCACGGACAAGGCAACGAAAGAGCCAGTCAGCGAAGCCCAGATGGCGGCGCTGATGGGCAACCTTCTTGCGGAGGGCGTGATTGCCGGGAGAACGAACTCAAGTTTTCACGGTCTCAATAATGTAATGAACTTTGCCCCATGCCTCATCATCACCAGGGAACAGGTTGACACGGTAGTTTCGGCAGTAAGCGCTGCTATTGAAAAAACATTTTAACCAAACAGGAGGCTGACGATGATTGTCGGTATTTTGAAGGAAATTAAAATCGCAGAGAAGCGGGTGAGCATGACGCCGGCGGGGGTCATCGCGATGATCCGCAACGGGCACGAAGTTCTCGTTGAAAAAACTGCCGGTGAAGGAGCGGGCTATCCCGACTCGGAGTATGTTTCTGCTGGGGCTACTATCCTTGATACAGCTGCTGAAATCTATCAGAAATCGGACATGGTCATGCACGTCAAGGAACCGCAGCCGTCTGAATACGAGATGATTAGAGAAGGCCAGATCATCTTCACCTATCTGCACCTGGCCGCGGATGAACAGCAGACCCAGGCGCTGATCAAGAGCAAGTCGGTGGCAATTGCCTACGAAACCATTGAAAAGGACAATGGCTCGCTGCCCCTACTCGTGCCGATGAGTGAAGTCGCCGGGCGCATGGCGACCCAGGAAGCCGCCAAGTACATTGAAATGCCGCAGGGCGGCATGGGTATTCTGCTCGGCGGGGTGACCGGTGTCGCACCGGGAACCGTCGTCATAATCGGCGGCGGTGTCGTCGGCATCAACGCAGCCAAAATGGCCTGCGGACTGGGTGCAAAAGTGTACGTCCTCGACACGAACCTCCAGAGGCTGGCCTATCTTGACGATGTGATGCCGGCCAACTGCTTCCCGGTGATGGCCAATGAAACCGTCCTCAGAGATCTGGTCAAAGAGGCCGACGTGGTTATCGGTGCAGTCCTGGTTGCAGGCGCCAAGGCGCCCAAGCTGCTCACCCGGGATATGCTCAAAGAGATGAAGAAGGGCTCAGTCATCGTTGATGTTGCCATCGACCAGGGCGGCTGCTTCGAGACCTCGAGGCCGACAACCCACGATGATCCGACCTTTGAAGTCGACGGCGTAATCCACTACTGCGTTGCCAACATGCCGGGAGCGGTTGCCAGGACCTCCGCCCTGGCCCTGACCAATGCAACCCTGCCCTATGCTGTAGCAATTGCCAACAAGGGCTGGAAACAGGCCATGCGGGACAACAAGGAAATCAAGCGGGGGGCCAATGTGGTCAATGGCTGCGTGACCTATAAGGCGGTTGCAGAGGCCTTTGACCTTGCCTATACTCCGATAGACGAGTTCCTGTAAGAACAGGAAATAAAAGCATTACTCTCCCCTGCTGCTTCACATCTCAACTTTGGGCCAAACGGTGTCCAGAGATGCGGAGGCAGGGGAGCACAATGTTTTGACCAGCATCAAGAGGAAGAATAGAGCATGGATGGGCAACTGCAATTTTCGTCCCTGAGCGAGCAGGTCTATTCCTATTTAAGGAGACAGATGAACCAGGGCAACCTCATACCTGGTTCAACCATCCATATAGGGGATATCGCCCAGCAGCTCGGCATCAGCAAGACCCCCCTCAGAGACGCGCTGATTCACCTGGAGCTGGAAGGCTTTGTCGAGATCCTGCCGCGTCGGGGCGTACGGGTCAAGAAGCTTCATATCCATGATGTCAAAAACGCCTACGACGCAGTAGGACTGATTGAGGCATTCATCGTCTCGAGCTGTATCGACAGGATTGACTCAAGCCATATTGAGAAGCTGGAAGAGCTGAACGAGACGATCATCTCCGACATCAAGAAGAACGATTTTTCCAGGCTCTTTTCAACCAATCTCAAGTTTCACAATGTCTATCTCGATATCTCAGACAATGAACCCCTGAAAAAGTTCATCCTGCCCATTAAACATCGCCTCTATGACTTCCCCAGGCAGAACTACATCGGTGAGTGGGAGATGAACAATTGCGAAGAGCACCGACAATTCATCGCTCTACCTGAAACAGGGGGATGGCGAGGGTGCTGCGAAAATACTCAAAGATATCCACTGGTCGTTTGAATATCAGAAGGATTACATCTATCGGTTCTATGGGGTGGAAGCACCCCGGTAACATCCGCTTCACCACAGCTGCTCGACAAGATTTCTTTAAACGAAGCTCCCCGCTTCGCAGCGCTATCCAGCAATAGAAGGACACCCTGTAAGCCGCTGGTGCATTGCAGCGGGCGGCACAGCAGCTGGGCAATGCGTTTTTTCTGCTTCGCCGACGCGGTAGCCATGCAGATAGAATATTTCGGTAATGGGAGTATCAGCTCCATCAGGGACATCACCGCCCGCCTCAAGGCGCAGAAGGTTCTGCTGGTAACGGGCAGGCAATCCTTCCGGGCAAGCGGCGCCGCGTCTGCTCTGTCTGGCAGTCTGGCAGCACTTGCTTGTCGGCGATTCAGCGACTTCGAGGTGAACCCTCGGCTTGATCAGGCGCTGCCCGGTATCGACCTGCTCCTGCAGTTCCAGCCCGACCTGGTCGTCGCCGTCGGTGGCGGCAGCGTCATTGACATGGGAAAGCTGATCGCGATTCTGTCGGCCCAGCCGCAGACCGACTATCGGTTCATCGTAGAGAACTCAGCTATATCCCGCCGGGGCATCCCGCTGGTGGCAATCCCCACAACGGCGGGGGCCGGGAGCGAAGCCACCCATTTTGCCGTCGCCTACATAGGCACAAAAAAGTTCTCCCTGGCCCACCGTTTCCTGCTGCCGGACTACGTGATCATCGATCCCGAGTTGACCTGCGCGGCCACCCCCTACCAGACTGCAGTCAGCGGCATGGATGCTCTCTGCCAGGCGGTGGAATCCTACTGGTCGGTTCATTCCAACGGCCAGAGCCGAGAACTTGCCTCAGAGGCGATCGCTATGATCATGACGGCGCTCGAGGAGGCCGTCCTGGCCGGCAGCAGGCGGGCCCGTCAGGCCATGGCACGGGCGGCCAATTATGCCGGCAAGGCTATCAACATAAGCCAAACGACGGCCCCCCACGCACTCTCCTACACCCTGACCAGCCGCTACGCTATCCCTCACGGCCACGCCGTTGCCCTGGTACTGGGCAAATTTTTTCTGCTGCATGAAGCAAACAGGGGGGCCGTGATCGACCGGCGCGGAACAAGGTTTTTCTCGAGCATCCTGGAAACCCTCTACACCCTGCTTGGCTGTAAAGATGCGGACTCTTGCGCACGAGCGTGGTATCGGCGCATGGAGGTCATAGGCCTGGAAACGGATTTCGCCCGTCTCGGCATATCAAGCCAGCGGGACCGGGCCCTGATCGTAAAAAGTGTCAATCCGGAAAGACTAAAAAATCACCCGATCCGTCTCACCCGCAGGCTGCTGACCCAGATCTTTGAATAGGGCTCGTTCAGCTGCCTGACCCTACTGCTGCTTAACGCTCCACCCTGCAAACGCACGGCGGTTCAATAAAATTCAGCGACCGCAACTCAGGTGCCCAGGCTAACTTCTCGAGCGTGTTGAGACACCCCCAAAAAAAAGGCGCGCCTGCCGCTTCCCGTGAGGAAAGAGCAGACGCGCCTTTGAGGTACAAACCGAGGAATCTACTATCTCGGCATCATGGTCGACTACAGATCACCGATGTCCTGCAGGAACTCTTTCCACAGTGCGACACCCTTGGCGTTGCGCTCGGATTTTTCTGCAACTTTCGGCCAGATATCGTTGATTGCCTTTTCACGCATGCGCTTTACTTCAGGCTCAGACGTGTAAATGACCTCGCCACCGGCCTTCTTCAGGATCTCCAGGGCTTCCTCGACGCCTTGGGCATGCATCCGGCTCGTTTCGAAGTAGGTGGACTTGAACACGCCGTTGATGCGATCCCGCTGCCACTGGTTCAAAGCCTTCCATTTGTCCAGGTTGACATAGATCTCCTGATGCTGGGCCGGGCACCAGCCGGGCTGAATCGCATATTTGATGACCTCGTGGAAAGCCATGTCATCGATGCCACCGGTATCCCAGTAGGTGCCGTCGATGGTGCCGAGTTTGATGGCGGTGTATATGTCCCCGCCGCCCATCGCCACAGGGGCTCCGCCCATGGCCTCATGGAACAGGGCATGCGGTCCGCCGGCACGCATCTTCTTGCCGGCCAGGTCTTCCATCTTGTTGACCGGGAAGTTGGTGAACATCGCATTCGGTCCCTGATCAGACCAACCGACCCACTGCAGGTTGCGCTCGTTGGCCGCTGCCTGTACGAGGTCGCCGATGCGGTATTTCGGGTCGCCCCACATGGCCGCCCACGAATCGCGCCAGTTGTTCGCCCCCATAGCGAGACCGAAGGCGAGCATGCCCTCGGGCATGTCGCCGCCGTACACGGTCGCCCAGCCGGCATAGACGTCGATCATACCAGCACTGGTGGCACCAAAGGCCTCAGAGCCGCTGGTAATTGCCCCTGCTGGCTGCAGCTCGATCTTCACGGTGCCCTCGGTGGCTTCCTCGACGGTCTTGATCCAGGGCACGATACCATTTGCCCAGCCGGCATCCGATGAGTCAAAGCACGGCTGGAATACCCATTTTGTCACTTTGTCCGGTTTTGCGTAAGCTTCCTGGGCGCTCGCACTGCCCGGCTGTACCATCATGCTGCAGACAAATAGTACCGCAGCCAATCCATACGACAACTTCTTCATAGCATATCCCTCCTGGTGTTTCTGTTTATTCTTAGTGAGGAAAGTAGTTTGCCCAAAGATTTCGTCAAACAGCTTTCTCCGTGGTCAGGAAGCGGGACGCCAATCCCGCCCCAAGCTCATGTTCAGGGTTTTGGCAGTTATTTTTCTGCTGTTCGCAATGTTTTGATGTCATTGCCCAGTTTCTTGATCACCACCAGCATTACGAGGATGGCGGTGATCGGAATCAGCGTCTTGATCGGGTAGATCGGGATCGGAATCGCATCCGGCGTCACCTGCTTCAATTTGATCGACATCTTCGCCGCCTGAAAGCCCTTCCAGAACAGGACCGACAGGTATAAGAAGGTCAGGGAGGCGGTGCCGATGTCACAGATCGCTTTGACTTTCGGCGAAAAATTGGCGTAGAACAAATCGAGCTTCACAAAGGCATCGGCGTTGAGCGCATAGACGCCGCCGACGCAGGCCATCAGCACCAGAGCCGCCTGAACGGTCGAGGTAATCCACAGCGAAGGAGCGTTCAGGACATAGCGCAGGAAAACATCGGCTATTCCGAAAAAGGTACAGTAGAGAATCAGGATCCAGCCGATTTTGCCCAATATTTCCGAGATCCAGTCAATTGCCTTCTCATATCTTTGCCACAGACTCATGTTTATCTCCATGCAAATGTCACATTGCTGATACTATAAGCGGATTCTCCGATTTTGTCCTCATGCTGCAGGTCAATTCATCAGGCTTGGCAGCCAGGTGCCGATCTGCGGGAAAAGAAAGACCAGGGTAAGGCCAATCAATTGCAAGATAATAAAGGGGCCGACCGACCGGTAGATGTCTCCCATGCTCACATCGGGAGGCATCACGCTTTTGATCCAGAACAGCACGAAGCCGAACGGCGGCGTCAGGTAGGCGATCTGGATATTGACGATAAACAGCACCCCGAACCACAGCTTGTCGACGCCCAGTTCGTTGATAATCGGCACGTAGAGCGGGGTGCAGAGCATGATTATGGCCCAGTCGTCCATGACCATGCCGAGCAGCAGGATGATAAACATCATCATCAGCAGAATGCCGTTTTCCCCGCCCGGCATGCCGAGGACCATCGTGGTGACCAGTTCCTGGCAGCCCAGCGAGTTGAAGATGTTCAGGTAAATGTTGGCGCCGATCAGAATCCAGAGCCCCATGCCGGTCAGCTTGACCGTCGTCTCCAGCGAATCCTTCAGCACCTGCCAGGTCAGCTTGCGGTAAATGATATTGATCAGCAAGGCACCGGTGGCACCGAAAGCGGCTGCTTCAGACGGCGTCGCAATACCACCCCAGATGGCGCCGAGAACCATGAGAATCAATACCATAAACGGCCAGATGTTAAACAATGCCCGTAACTTTTCCCGGGTTGAAAACTTCTCGTCAGCGGGTATGGCCGGTCCCATATGGGGCTGTAGCCTGCACCGGATCCCGATATAGATGATATAAAAGGAGGCCAGCATCAGCCCGGGCAGCAGTCCGCCCAGAAACAGACCGCCGATCGATACCTTGGCGAGCAGTCCGTAGAAAATGAACGGCACACTCGGCGGTATCAGGGCGCCCAGCGCCCCGCCGGAACCGATAGAGCCGATGGCGATTGCTCTCTTGTACTTGTACTTCATCATCGACGGATAGGCGATCTGCCCCATGGTAATCGTGGCCGGAGGGGTAATGCCGGTGATTGCGGCGAAGATGGTGCAAACCATGACGGTACCCATGGCGAGTCCGCCGGGATATGACCGATTAACTTGTAGACCGCATCATAGGCGGCCTCGGCTATGCCCGAAAAGCGGATCAGGCTCCCCATGAAGAGAAACAGCGGAACGGTCACCAGGACTTCATTCCACGGCGTATAATAAAAGGCACTGGGAATGGCCAGAAGAGAGCGGGGTTCGAAGATTGCGGCGAAGATGACGGCGGTTCCGCCCAGACCAAGAGCGACAGGCAAGCCAAGAAATAATCCCAAAAACAGGCAGACGAAATACAATACGGTGATAAGCTCAATACTCACGGTCTCTCCTCTGTCGTTCCTTCAATTCAGGGCTCACGAGATAAGCAGGAGCCCATGAGCCAATGTACATTCTTGTATCAACTCTAGGTGATCACAATGCAGAAAACCATACGCGATCGATTCCCGCTATAACTGAATTAGTTCTTACACCAAATTTTGAAGTTCTCCCCTCAGCTCAGCTGTTAACCCACTTCACCTCCAGTCTTGCCTATCCGGTGCGAGAACCATTTTCCTCGCCGGCCTGGCGGACGCCGGCGAAGCCCCGGAAGCAGCCTCCATTTTTTAATAGATAAAGGGTAATAGGCAAGCTAAAAAACAATTCATTTCCAGTATATGAACATGTACCCGAAGTTATTGAGCTACGCAACTCCGGACATTGGTCTTTTCTTTCTGTTCCGCACCCACCGCTGCGGCACCACTGCTGCTGTACTGCCCCGTCGGAGGCGCGACCCTGATTGTGGCGATTTTATTCTGCACAAAGAAGTCGATGCCGTCTTTGCCCTGCACTTTATTCGTGCCCAGGTGGGAGTCCTTGATGCCGCCAAACGGCAGGTACGGATGGGGCGCGCACACCCCGACATTAACACCGACCATGCCGGCGTTGGCTTCTGCGATGAATTTTTCGGTGTAGTATTGATTCTGGGTAAAAATACAGGCCCCGTTGCCAAAAGGCTGCGCCCGGATGATTTCAAGGACATCATCAAGGTCCCGGATCTTCATCACGGAGACAACCGGGCCGAAGATTTCTTCCTTGGCAATGGTTCGGCACGGAGTGACGCCCTCGAAAATGGTCGGTGCCACGAAATAACCGTTCTTGTTCTTGTCGGGCAGCTCGGGATTCCGGCCGTCCAGGACGAGGTTGGAGCCTTCCTTGATGCCGATCTCGATGTAATTCTCGATCTTTTTCTTGGCTGCAGCAGAGATGACCGGTCCCATGTAGACATCCGGATCAAGAGCGTCCCCTGTCACGATGCCTTTACCGGCCGCGATCATCTTCTCGACAAGCAAATCATAAACCTCCGGTACGACCGCCACGATAGAACCAGCCAGGCAGCGCTGGCCGGCCGAACCGAAACATGAATGGATGAAGTTGTCGATGAACACGTCAAACTGAACATCTTCCATGGCTACCAGGATATTCTTCGCCCCGCCGAGCAGCATGCTCCGCTTTCCGCCGCGCCCGCACGCTTCTGCCATCTTTTTCGCCGTGGGGGTCGAGCCGACCAGACAGACGCCGCTCATCTTGGGACTTTCATACCAGGTTCCCGGAATGGACCGGTTTCCGTGCACAATATTTACGACTCCCCTGGGCAGCCCGATGGCCTGGAGAATATCACCAATCTTCTGCATGAAAAGCGGGGATTGGGTCGATGGTTTGTAGATGAAGGTGTTGCCTACGGCGATGGCGTACGGGACAAACCAGGCAAAGACCAGGGCCGGAAAATTGAAGGGTGCTACCCCCCCGAATACTCCGAGGGGTTCCTTGATAACCCGGCCGCTGATATTAGCCGAGATCCCCTGGAGGCTCTCCCCCTGCAGCAGGGTCGGGACCGAGCAGGCGGTCTCGATGATTTCAATGATCCGCCGGATCTCCCCCCGGGCCTCGCTGATGTGCTTTGCCTGATCGATGGCGATTGATACGGCCAGGTCTTCTTCCTGGTCGATGATGGCCTGCCTGAGATCAAAAATGTAGGTCATGCGCTTGGACAGGGCCAGTTTCCTCCATGAATCGTAGGCCGAATAAGCCGAGTCGATGCTGTCCAGGGAGGTTTTTTCAGAAGACAGCGGCACTTCCCCTATCTGTTCGCCCGTGGAGGGATTGTACAGAGGCACCATCTCGACACCGCTCTCTTCCACCCATTCGCCGTGAATAAAATTTCGAATTTTGAAACCTTGGTCATGTGCAGACATAGTTCGCACTCCTTTACTGAGTTTTTCTGTGAAAGAGATATGGCTCAAGAAGTCATGTCATGTGTTTACCACGCAGCCGTGCCCCAGAAAAGGGCCGGTTTTGAAAGGGCCGGTTTTGGCATAGATGCACCCCTGATCCCTAATATATCAGACATCAGATTGATGTCAAGCGACTTTTGCGATCTTCGATATGGTTGTGGTCATGACTGACTTATCATACTGAATTCGCAGCAGAATCCTGAATTCTAAACAGCCCTGAAACAGCCATCGACCTGGTGCAGTCAGCTTTTATTCAGACACTTCTCAGTCGCAGTCGGGATAAATTGATGGCTGGAGATTTTCTGCGGCAGGCGGATCATGCCGCTGCCCGTTCGGTCAGGCGGCCTCCCGAAACGGCCCCGCACTCCGGATGAACCAGGGATTTTTCGATTTCCGCGTAGAATTGTGTTGACTGCAATACCCAACAGCGCAATTATCAAGGGACCCTTCAGCCTGATGCGTTGATGCGTTAGAACCTTGTCCACCCGTTTATGGCATGAACCCTTTAGCTTGTAAAAACTGGAGCACAATATGATGTCTGAAAAAAAAAATAATGGGATAGTGGTTGGCTTTATCGGTATCGGTGTCATGGGAAAAAGCATGGCGTTGAACCTTTTGAAAGGCGGTTTTACCCTTCAGGTCTACAGCAGGACGAAAGCAAAGGCCCAGGAGTTGATCGACCAGGGCTGTGCCTGGCAGGTGACCCCGGCTGCCATCGCCGCAGCTGCTGATATCGTGGTCACCATGATCGGCACTCCGAAGGATGTGGAGGAAGTGTACCTGGGTGAAAACGGAGTGCTGGCCAACGCCAGGAAGGGGGCAATAGTCATCGATATGACCACCTCGAGCCCGCAGCTGGCAGAACAGATCTACCATCACGCCAGCGATCTCGGGGTGTCGACCCTGGATGCCCCGGTCTCCGGCGGTGATATAGGGGCAAGGCAGGGCACCCTGTCGATTATGGTCGGCGGTGACCGGGCCGCGTTCGAGAAGGCCCGGCCGCTTTTTGAAGTTATGGGGAAGAATATCGTCTACCAGGGGCCGGCCGGAAGTGGACAGCACTGTAAGATGGCCAACCAGATTGCCGTCGCGTCAACCATGATGGGTGTCTGTGAAGCCCTGCGCTATGCCGAGAAGGCGGGGCTCAGCCCCGCAACGGTGCTCGACAGTATCGAAGCGGGTGCGGCAGGAAGCTGGGCCTTGAGCAACCTGGCTCCGCGCATGATCAAAGGAGATTTCGCCCCGGGATTCTATGTAAAGCATTTTATCAAGGACATGAACATCGCCCTTGATTCATGCACGAACATAGGACTGCAGGCCAGGGGCTTGCAGCTTGTCAAAGAATTATATGATCAACTTGCTGCAGACGGCGGCGAGGATCTGGGCACCCACGCCCTCTACCGGCAGTACAGATAGCAAGCGCCTTAAGGGCGGCATTCCTGAGCGGCACGAACAGCACAAGGAACTGAACGTCTGGCAGGCAGACGAGACCGATTCACCGATTCAGTGATCACCAATCTGCAACGAAAGAGGCTTACATGACTACTTCCCACACCAACGCTTCCCTTAGCAAACTCCGTAACACCTTCATCGCCAAAGGCATATCCAGTGCCACGAGCAGCTATATCTCGCATGGCAGGGGCGCTCTGCTTACCGATGTAGAAGGCAACGAATATATCGATTTCGCCGGCGGCATCGCGGTGATGAATGTCGGCCACTCTCACCCAAAAGTCGTTCAGGCGATCAAAGACCAGGCGGAAAAGTTCACCCACACCTGTTTCATGGTCTCACCGTATGAATCTTCGGTTACCCTTGCAGAAAAACTGTGCCAAGAAGTGCCCGGTGACTCCCCCAAGGCGGCCATGTTTGCCAACAGCGGTGCAGAGGCCGTCGAGAATGCCGTAAAGATCGCCCGCTACTACACCAAGAAGCCTGCTATCATTGCTTTTGACAACGGTTTCCACGGCCGGACCCTGATGGGCATGACCCTGACTTCGAAGATCAAACCGTACAAGTACGGCCTCGGGCCCTTCGCCCCTGAAGTCTACCGGATGCCTTTTGCATACTGTTATCGCTGCCCGTTCAACAAGCAATACCCCGGCTGTGAGGTGGCCTGCGCCGACCACCTTGAATATTTTTTCATCAACCACGTCGCTGCTGAACAGACTGCAGCCATAATCGTGGAACCCGTTCAGGGTGAAGGCGGTTTCATCGCTCCACCCAAAGAGTATTTCAAGAAACTCAAGTCAATCTGCGAGAAAAACAACGTTCTGATGATCGCAGATGAGATACAGACGGGCATTGGCAGGACCGGATCCATGTTTGCCATGGAGCACTACGGTGTTGAAGCGGACCTGACAACCACGGCAAAAAGCCTTGCCGCCGGAATGCCGCTCAGTGCTGTGGTCGGTAAAAAGGAAATCATGGATGCAGTGCACCCATCCGGCATTGGCGGAACGTATGGCGGCAACCCTGTGGCATGTGAAGCAGCCCTGGCTGTGTTTGATATTATAGAATCCGAACACTTGCTGGACAGAGCTAAAGAAATTGGCCGCGTTCTCAATAAAACCTTTCACTCATTTCAGGAAAAATACGACATCATCGGGGATGTGCGCGGCATCGGGCCCATGATCGCCATGGAACTTGTCCGAGACCGCCAAAGTAAAACCCCGGCGCCGGAACAGACGAAAGCGCTGGTCAATTACTGCTTTGAAAAAGGCTTAATCATCCTGGCCTGTGGATCGTATGGCAATGTTCTGCGTTTCCTGATGCCGCTGGTCATCACCGATGAACAGCTCCACCAAGGAATGGCTATAATAAACGACGGTTTCAGTGCGGTCGGACGGTAAGAGACCTCTTGCTATCGCTGCTTTTTAGGTTCTATAGGAGCTCCGGGCCTTTTTAACAGGATGCTTTTAGCGGGCCAGAGGAACACCCATGTCGTTCCAGCCTCTGAGCTTGTAGTAATCCTGCAGCATGTATTGCATTTCTGCTTCGCTCAATGATCCACCTTCGGGCAAGGCTTCTTTATGAAACCTTGCCGGCAGCTTGTCGTCTTTGGCTTCAAGGCCTTCCCGGATATTATATTGTCGCGTCAGCGTGGCAATATGGGCCGCGATTGAGCGCAACTCTTGTTCGGTTCTTTTGCTGCCGGTGACAAGTTCGAGAATTCGTACTAATTCTTCCCAGGTGTAGAGATCTCGATAAAAACGGCAAAGCGTCAAGGTGTCGAAAATGTTGAGCCTATCCTCATAATCGATCAGCATTTCAGCCTTGTGCTCGATCTGATCGGCAGGGATAAGGCCGGCGAGCTCGGGTTTATAAAAGGTGGTGCGAAGATGGCAGGCACCCCGGGGAGCCGTGCCGAAGGCCAGCCCCATCCCTTTCAGCGTGCGCGGGTCATAGCCGGCTGGCTCCAGTCCTTTCACATGAATGGCGAGATCCTCCAGCCCAAACCTTTCTGAAACGGCAATGATGCCATCGGCGAGCACCTCGCCGATCTCAGATCGTGAGCCAATTTTCTCGATAAGCGCGATGACCTGATCAGCATTTCCATAGCCGATGTCATATTCAATTCTGCCCTGCTCCTTTGCTTCCATAAGCAATGCGCAGAGGTTGCCGGTGGTAATTGTGTCCATTCCCAGCCGGTCGCAGAGATCATTGAGATAGGCGACTTCTTCCATCTCCTTAATCAGGCAGAGGCTGCCGAAGGAGTAGATGGTTTCGTATTCCGGCCCTTCAATTTCGAGACCCTGGCGGCGCCCTTTACTGATCGTCGTCAGACGCCCGCAGGCCATGAAGCATTTGGCACAGGCATGAGGCTTTACCTCATGCTCCTGATGATAGGTTTCCCCACTGATGCGCTCGGCGTGTTCCCAAGTCCCCTGGCTCCAGTATTTGGTGGGCAGAGCGCCGGCATGATTCATCAGAGACACCATCATCGTGGTTCCAAGTTTCCGATATGCTTTTACCCCTGGTTGTTCAAAGTTTGTTTTGGAAAACGCTTTGGCATATTCTGCCACACCATCTGGATCACCGTACTCGCGCATTCTGTCGCCCTGAAAAACGATGGCCTTCACCCGTTTAGACCCAAGCACTGCGCCAACACCCGTTCTGCCGGCACATCTCCACTTGTCATTGGCAATAATGGCAAATTTAACTAAATTCTCACCTGCAGGCCCTATCACGATTGCTCCGGGTTTTTTAAATCCTGCCCTGTCCGGCGCAAATCGTTTTACCGCCTCTTCTTCCGCGGTAAATGTTTCCATGCCCCACAGATCAGCTCCATCGCAGAATTCAACCCCCTCGGGATGAATCGACAATACTGTAGGCTGCGCTGCTTTTCCGTGTAGAACAATCGCATCAAATCCTGTTGCATCAATGGATTCGGGAACCTTTCCCCCGGAATAGGATTCTGTGTAATAGCCGGTAAGCGGGGATTTTGTATATACCCCGTAGCGGCTGCCGCCCCAGAGCCGCCCGCCGCAAAATGGGCCGGTTGCGATAATGAGGTTATTTTCAGGTGCAAATGGCTCTACTCCGGCCGGATTTCGCTCAAGCAGGAGATGCGTGGCCAAGCCCTTGCCGCCGAAGCATTCACCCAGGAGCTTGTCTGAAATATTTTCAATGGCAAAACGCTCGGCGGATAAATCTATTGTCAGGATTCGATTGTAAAAGCCGTGCATAAATTCACCTCACCTTGTTTTAGTTTTAGAGCCCCAGAGCATTTGGGGCAATCAAGATCAAAAACGAAGAGATATGCTCTTGCTGCTGCTCGTTTGATAACATCCATAGGCGAAGCTGGCAACCCCGTCCTTTTTCTTCTGCCCTGTGAGGCTGTTTATTTTTATTGGGTACGTCCTGTCAATGTCTTACCTCGGGCAGTCACAGATATTGGCCGTCTCCAGATCGTCGCCAGATCAATCGGCGCGACCTCTCGCTCATGCCTGTAATGCCTGGTTAAGAAACAGACTGACTGGGCATGTTTCTTTCCCAGCCGATTTGACTCGAAGTCTAAAATACCAACTGGTATAAAAGCTCATGGGCCAGCAAATTGGACGAGCATTTCACTTTTAGAGGAAGAAAACAGGGGCTACCATGAAATATTTAGCAATGCTTGCGACACTGATTGTTGTGCTGACGGCGGCACCGGTAATGGCTGTGCAGCGATCAGGAAATGATTTACTCATTGACTGCAACAATCTGATCAAAACAGAGTCCATCGAATCCGTCTCTAGGGATAATCTGCTGGGGATGGGGTATTGTATTGGCATTATCGATGGCATGGTCACCTTCAACTACGTTTACGAATCCGTGCTTCAGGCTGGTGGAATTACCGATCTCGTGCAGATGTGTCTACCGCGGCGTATATCAACGAGAACGCTGGCAGCAGTGATTGTGAAACACCTGGAAGACAACCCGGGCCAGCTGCACCAGTCAGGCCAGGCGCTCGCCGCCCAGGCCCTCGTCGCCGCCTACCCCTGCGAGCAGCAGACGACACCGTAAAGGAAATGAGAGAAGATGTTAATAGCGCGCTATTCCTTCCCATTGCCTTATCTTGATGGCAATGATCATGGCGGAATGGGCAATCATCAATAACTTAAAATCTTCGTGTCTTCAGCAAGAAGCTTAGCCGCGACCTGAGGCGGGTTCGCAATAGATACCCCATCTACAAGGTCCGCAGCTGTTTTGTCTTTGTTCGGCAAATATGGCGGGCACAGCTCTACATTGACACCATTCTGAACCAGATTGCTCAACAGCATCTGCGGGGATTTGTTGTTTGGCTTCAAAAGAACCTCCCGGGAATTCTTTACCGCCAGCGAGCCTGCTTCACCACAAAGAAGAACATCCACCGTAGCTCCTTTTTTCAATGCCTGCGTAGCAAGCACCATTGACATGAATTGGGTCATTGGATCATCTGTCGTTACGACAACAAGAAGATTTTTCGAGTTCTCTGAACTATTTCCAAATGTCGTAACAGCGAGTAAAAATGTAAGAAATAACAAAACCATATATCTACGCATTCTTTAGCCTCATCATTAATTTTGTGGAATCTGATAATTTAATTACAGGTGGTAAAGATCTAAAAGCCTGCCCGGGTGACGGGCTTTGGGATCAGGCAGGCATCATATTTTTCCCGGCAGTTTCCAGGCTATCAGCATAAAAACAATGCCAATGGCCACAGCCAGCAAGGTGCCTGGCATCATGGGCAGCAACGGTTCAAATTTTTCAGACCCGGTTGCAAGCATCACCTTGCCGCCGGCAATCGCGTCAAACAGCCATGATTCCTTGATCCCGCCGTAGACCAGCGTATACAAAAGGGCTCCCAGCAGTCCGCCGCCGACAAAAAAGAGGGCATCCTTCCTGCCGTCCGCAAGAGCGGTCAAACTCGTGCCGGGGCAGTAACCTGCTATGCCAAATCCCAGCCCAAGCAATGCGCCACCGACGATAACGCCAAAGTAGCTGCTTTTCACTGACAGGTGTCCGCTATCGATGATGCCGAAGGCCATAAGCAGAAAGAGCAGCGTGCTGCTGATGCCGATGGCGAAAAAGATGGCTTTCATGAGATGCAGATCTTTGAGGCGCAGCATGTTAATGATATTTTGCGGGTTGTTCGCCCCCACACGCTGCAGGGCAAAACCGAAAAATATGCCAAGGATGATCGCAAGAATAATATTCATGGTGAACCTCTCAGTTTCTCTTATAGATTAATATTGCTGCCGGAACTGCTGCAGCAATAGCGCCGAGGGCAAACAGGTAACCGCTCAAAGATGTCTGCATCATCCCGCTCATCATATGTCCGCTGGTACAGCCTCCTGCCAGCCGGGCTCCGAAAAGTACCAGAATCCCAGCCAGGAATACCGTTGCATAACGGGCAAGGGGATCTTCCCCGAAGCGCTGTCGCCAGACCTGGGGAGCCTTGCGATCTTTTGCGTCAGGCTTGGGGCCGCCCAACCTGGCGGATAGAAATGCTCCTGCTATCATGGCGACAACAAAGATAAAGCTGTAGTTAATTGGATTGGCGATATTTTCCGCGTATGCGCCACCGCTTTTATCGAGGTAGGCGTTTGGGCTAGAATAGCCCGTCTTGCTTTCAGGATTTTCCTGGACGATGGTTTCTGAAAAAAGGTTCCAGATAATGCCGTCAGCTATGACGAATTGAGTGGACACCCCTATCGGTTTGACCAATGCCACAGCAAAGAGAAATGCTGCTCCCAGTAAAAGGCCCCCTGAAAACCAGTTTAATTGTCCGTTCATATCAATTTCTCCTCATTTTTCGGCTTGCAGTAAATGTGGTAAAGGGCTTGCAGTACATCTGAAACAGCCTTGCTGTTCAGCCGGTAATGGATGACCTGGCTTTCACGCCGCGTTTCCACCAGGCCAGCATCACGCAGACACGCCAGGTGCTGCGACAGGGCCGACTGACTTAATGGAACAGCCTGGTTCAGCACACTCACCGAGCATTCCCCTTGCATCAGGTGGCAAAGCACCATCAGCCTGCCTGGATGGCTCATGCTTTTCATCAGGCGGGCAGCCTTTTCCGCGTTTCTTTCAAGTCTGTAGAGGTCAATCTGTTCCATAATGCACCCAACCTGTTTAAGTTTTTTCTATATTAGATAAATTTAATATACAAACTGTCAAGGTTTGCCATGAGCACGACTGTTCCTACATGCCATTGTAAATTATTCGGCCTCAGACCAGGTCAGACAAAAGCAGGACAGCTTTGCCAGGGCCATCGGCAAAGCATTCAGTAGGTATGCCAAAACGTTAGGATGTCACCTTGAAATCAAGCTTGTCGCAAATAACCAATAGCGGTGATTATTGACAATCAGGCCTCCTGTCCAGACAGCAGCTAGGCAGGAGGTCGGATAAAATGAGGCAGGGTGTCAGCCTGAATATTTCATGGATATCCTCAATGAGCTCCAATATTTTTGCTGAAAGAAATCTGGCCCACAAAAAAAACGGCCTCTTTTCCGAAGAAAAGAGGCCGTTTTGATAACTGGCTCCCCGGGACGGACTCGAACCGCCGACAGGGTGGTTAACAGCCACCTGCTCTACCAACTGAGCTACCGAGGATCACAAATACCCATAAAACACTGATATACAACATCATATAAAATTTCAGGCGCCCCTGACCCGTCGTAAGTACTTGTTTTTACGCAAGTCAGTTTCCCTGAGGTAGGAAGGGAATATATCTTGTGGGACCAGGGCTGTCAACTTCTTTTTCCTGATCTTTCAGCTCTCAAACAGGCGAAAGAACGGTGTGTTCAAGAAGAATTTTCAAACCAATCAGAATCAGGATTACACCGCCGATAATCTCTATCTTGCCTTCGAAGATGTGGCCGACCCTACGGCCCAGGATAATACCGGCATGCGACATGCCGCCGGTCACGAAACCGATGATCAGTGCCGGCGTTAAAATGGTGATGTTGAGAACGGCAAAGCTCAGGCCAACCGCCAGCGCATCGATGCTGGTGGCAATCGAAAGAAGCAGCAGCCGGCCGCCGGTCATTACCGGCTCGCTCTGCCTGTCTTCTTCGAGCCTGCGGGCCTCATAGATCATCTTGAGTCCGATTCCGGCCAGCAGGCCGAAGGCAATCCAGTGATCATAGGCAGCAATATAGTTGCGGAAGCTCAACCCAGCCGACCAGCCGAGGACCGGCATAAGTGCCTGAAAGATGGCAAATGACGCGGCGATGGTAAGGGTCTGGCGCAGCCCCATCTCTTTCATCGCAACACCACTGGCCACCGACACCGCAAAGGCATCCATGCCCAGCCCGACGGCAATAACCAGCGTTGAAAAAAGGCCCATCGAAAATCCTTATGTTAAATCGCTATTTGGACAAGAACAGCGCGAAAAAAAGGCGACCGCCGCCGGGCGGATCGCCTTTTAGTCAAGTACTGTGGACAATAGGGATTGTGGCGCGATTGCGCAAATCAGCGGGGCGGAAATTTCTCCATGATCTGTTTGACCGCACTTGTAAGGTTTTTGCGAGCCGTCTCCTCCGGCTGGTCCTCGACCACTTGACCGGATCCGATGCCGCGCCAGAGCAAGCGCTGCTGAATCGGATCGAGCACATCGATGATCAAGGTTCCCTGCTCATACTCGGATACCTTGAACGCTGTCGGCTGCGTGTTCCAGTAGGGATCCTTGTACAGCGGTCCATATCCGTAAGGTGAATAGAAATGTTCTATACCTTCGCTTCTTATTTTTGTCTTGATGGCCCCGAACCAGGCAACCAGCAGGTCGGCCTGCTGGTCTTCTACCCGGGTAAAGCCTTTCTCCTCCAGGGCCTGCTCCACCGCCTGACGCACCGTTTTACGGGTGAGTTCGTTGTTTACCCTGACATTGTCGCTGGGCTGGTCAACATCATTGAGCCAGCTGTAGGTGGTGGCTTTGGAAAAATCGGCCTGGGGGTCGAAGCTGCTGCGCACCTGTATCGAAGGAGCACACCCCGCAACCAGCAGGCAGATAACTCCAGCCAGTAATTGTCTCATCTGTAATACCTCCAATTAATTGCCCAGCAACCCCTTCAGGGTTTTCAGGGCTTCTTCCATTTCCATCTGGTCTTCTTTCGGGATGTCCGGCTGTCCGCCCGGCGGCAGGCCAATGCGCCCCTGATGCTTCTGCTTGAAAGCCGCCGGGTCTTTCAGCGCTGCAATTGTCTGCTCAGCTATGATGGCCGCCATCCGGTCCGCTTCCGGGTCGGGCTGGGGGACGATATGTTCAGGAATCTGAAAAAACTGTTCATCGACACCTTGCTTCTTCACCGAAATGGCGACGCTTTTCAGGCTGAGGCCCATGATATTCGATTCGCTGTATAAGCTGATCGGCGTGTCGTGAATAGTGTAGACAGTGGTTCCCATCCCCGAAGTTCTGTCGCAGAGATAGCCAAGTATCTCTTTGGCGTTGTACTCGACAGATTCCTGCATGCCGCCGGTGAACACCGTGGCAGTTTTTTGTGCATTTTCAGCAACCTTTTGCCGATCGGCGGCCGAGAGTTTCTGGTATTCATCGAGCATCAGTTTCTGGGGATTGATCGACTTGGTTCCCGTTTCCTCCTGAAGATCGAAGGCGTAGAGCCATTCTGGGGTGATGATTTCGAGGCTGCGGCTGACTTGCCTGATGCCCAGCACGGTGGTCCAGGTTGTGCGATGCCTGGCCGTCTGCCTGCCCCAGTCCCGGATGTAGAGTACCTCCTCTCCATTTTCCAGGCCGCTCAGTTCATAGGTGATCACCGCTTCTTTGAACGGCAGTTTTTTCTGCCATGGATTCTCGTCCGCCCCTGCCAGCCATGGAACAGCCAGCACGAGCAGCAGGAGGCTAAACCATCTCAGGCCGCTTTTCACGTTTCTACCCCCGTTTTTCACCCGCACCCGCAATTCAGCTCCTTCACCATTTAAACGCCAGAGCCGCGAGCGTTTCGTACCGCTTTGAAAATGCGGCAGATCTGTGATTAGAGCCTCTATTAAAATCTGCTTTACCCATTCCGGCAATAAAACTTTTGGGCTCACCGCCTATCGATTTTGTTAGAGGCCCGACGCGCGCTAAGCTCACCGGCTGCCGGACCGGCTGCTGATAAACGAGCCGATGATCCCCTGCACCCTGCTCGCCTCAGCTGACCGATCATCATAGATTATATTGTGTTTTTTGCTCGATATCACCACCAGTTCCCTGCTGCTCGAACCGATCTGGGCATAGATCTTCTCACCCGCCTCGGGGGCGATGACCTGATCATCGCTGGTACAGACGATCAGCGTCGGATGGAGCAGGTCACCGAGCCGGTCTCTGGCCGCATCGAGCAGGCCGTCAACCTGATGCACCCCGGCCACCGGGTTACGATTATAGTTGATGGCGCTTATTTCGGGCTTGAACTCAACGAACTCCTGCGTGTTCCGATTGCCTTTCCAGCGGGCCAGCAGCCGGTTCCAGATATCGCTGGCCGGCATGAACCTGCGGGAGTAGTCCTGCAGCTTCAGAGGCGGGCAGATCGCGGCAACGCCGCCAAGATGCGGCAGCTGTGAGGCAAATTCAAGTACCAGCATACCGCCCGCCGAAAAACCGACTAGAAATACCTGCTCACAGATAGAACTGAGTTGGGCGAAACCCCGCTCCAATGCTTCCCGCCAATCCTGCCAACGCTTCAGAGCAAGCTCTTCGGGGGTGGTACCATGACCGGGGAGGCGAACGCCGTAAACCCAGCAGCCCCTTTTACGCAAAAATCGGCCCAGGCCCCGCATCTCTTCAGGAACCGACAGATAGCTGTGTACCAGCACCACCCCAGTACGCCGCGAGCCGGCCGGGAGAATGAAGGGCCGCCCCGAAGCGAAATCGATCTCCTTTTTGCCGATACTATTGTCCCACTCCTGCCCGAACAACTGCTGATCTTCCCGGTAGAGCCGACGGGCAATAACCAGACGGCTCAGCCATGACGGCATCAGATCTACCCGATGCAGGCAGTGCTGCACCGGTCTCAAGGGCTCGATTTCATTGGCCATTACCTCCGATAGATTTTTAATGCGGACCTCATGGAACCTCATGGCCTGCTGCCAGCACTGCTGGTCTTTCTGCAGCAGGCTGCCCCTCGGTCGCAGGCAGCCATTTTCCAGCAGCATCTCGATAAAGCCCTCAATCCTGCCAAAGCGGTCATCGGTCAACAGGTGCAGCTGGCTCTCTTTGAGTGTGGTGTGCATATTGATGCCCGCCGGCTCGAGGTCCTGCAGAAAGCGGCTGGCAAGATACACCTTTCTGGCCAACTCTATCCGATCAAAGGGCTTGAACCCCATTTTTCTTAAAAAAGAGGCCAGCAGATGATCGTGATTGACGGTCGTGGCCCCGTAGATCCGCGCCATATAGGTATTCATCATCTGCCGGGATGTCTGTTTTAGATGGCCGGCAAGATCAGGGGTCAGGTCAATGTCTGAAATTGATACTGCCTCGGCAGGTGCGATAACCTGCTTGTCCAGATAGTGGGCGCAGTCAAGCGGGCGGGCAAAACGGATATCGATATCGACCCCCTCAAGCGCCATCGTGCCTTCGGTCATCAACTCCTCGATCACCCGCTCGGACGGATTTTTCACATACCGGGCAGCAAATTCGGAAAACAGATTATCATGGGCCCGGATCGGGAAATAGGTGCAGTTGAGCGGCGCGATCTTGATGCTTTGCGCACTGATTGCATCATTATCGTCGAGGCCGACCTGCCGGCGGAGAGCACTGATCTGCTCCTGTCTTGCAGGGTCAGTACTTACCAGGATGCGCCTGATCAATTCAGCCCGCAAGCCAAGCCAGGCTGCGCCGGTATGCGGGGAGCGCTCCCGCTCGTCGTCATTGATGACGAATTCGCCGCCTTTGACCAGCTTTTTATTCTTCACCATTTTCCCTTCCGGGAAGATGATCCAGTCCGCCTGCGAACTGACCAGGGTTTTAATGATGAGTTCGTCGCGCAGCGGGTTTTTTGTTGAAACCACCCCGACCATATCGAAATAGGCCTTGAGGGCCCCCTGAAACAGTTTGTCGTCGGCCAGCGACCAGATCTGTTTTTTTGTCAGGTGAAACAAGTAATACGGCAGCAGCAGTGTCTCGAGCCTGGTGAAGTGGTTAATGACAAAGATGGTGGGACCACCGGGGATAAGAAATGTATCGTGGAAGCTGCTGCGCGCCTTGAGAAGTTTGGCCAGCGTTTTTATGGCCAGTTCGGTGGTGAAATAGGCGGTACGATTCATGGTCCTCCCGGGAACTAGTCTCGCAGCAGAATAATAAAGTTTTTCCGCCGCAATAACAAGCCGAGATGCGGCTTGATCCCGACTCGACCCTGATATCCACCCCCCCCCCTTGTATCAGCCTTTGCCGGGAGCCAGGGGTTGTTCAGAACCTTGATGTCCCTGTGGTGCCTGCTGCGGCTCCAGAGGGCAGCTGTGACAAAAGGTTAGGTATAACGCACATGTCTGAAGCTAATTGGTCTGCATTTGCGCGATAAACGCGTTGGACGAATCAATTGCCTCGCTCATCCTGCCGATCAGCTTATCGATTTCACTCTGAAGACCGGCAAACTCATTATGCAGTGAGCCGATGGCCTGGGCGTTGAGGTTATGCTTGAGGAACAGGACGTTGTCCCGAAACAGGGTCAGGACCGGCTCCATGCTCTTCTCGGCCTCCTCCATCCGCTCGATCATCTCCTGGTAGCGCTTCTTGGTTTCAGTCAACTGCTTCTTGCTTGAACGGGCCAGTTCCTTGTTTTCATAGAGGCCGATTTCATCCTGCCATTCGTCGAACAGATCCTCGGAAACATCTTTGACCTTGTCGATGCGCGAGGACACCGTGTCGGCAATGGATACGCAGTCTTCGTATTCTTTATTCAGCCGGTCGTAGGCCTTTTTAAGATCGGTCTCTTCCAGCTTTACCACCGAATCAAACTGTTCCAGGGCCGACTTGAACTGTTCCTGGGCCTCCTGCTGGGCATTGCGGGCACCCTCCACCCGATCCACCATAATGTCGCGCTTATGGACGCCCACCTTCTCCATCGCTCCGTAATAGGCGCTGCTGCAGCCGCCGACAAGAGCGAGAAGAGATATAAAAACGAATCCATGAAAAATCTTCCTTGCACCCTGCGTCATGACTGCTCCCTCCGGATCGCGGGCCACTGCCGGGCCACACTGTTTGTCTGTGCACAATCTCCTGAACCGATGCTGATACAGCCAACCGTAAGACAGTCTTGCAGAACGGGCAAGATAGTAGCTACAGGAACTAAACAAAAGCCCGACAAATGCGGCCCCCGCGGTTCCCGGCAAGGCGGGCTCAGCAGGCCTGCGCCCTTGTCAATTTGTCATCGACAGGCTAGTCTGGAGACAACCGTTTCGTGCACCATGACTGAAAGGCCCCGAGCCCCCGCAACGGCTCATTTTCCTGTTCTGCTCTATGGCTACGGCAACCCCATACCGCGCTGACCGTAAGGACACGGTGCAGATCATTGCCGGATATGCGCTGTGCGCGCTTCTGGTTCTTTTTTACGTCAACATGTTTCCGGTCTGGAAGTATGTAAGCACCTGGTGGGGAAACGGAATTTTCCTAGTCCTGCCCATCCTTGCCCTGTTTTTTCTTCTGGGCGGCGCTTTTTTGATGCTAGGGCTGCTGCATAGTCGCTCCGGCACACCTGCTATGAGTGGTAAACGCATGACACGAAAGTGGCTCCCTGTCAGCCTCGGCCTGCTGCTCTGCCTGATTGGTCTGGCAATTCCCGATCCGGCCTTTCCGGTCAAGCGCATTCACGTGGCCGAGTACCTACTGCTTGCGCTCGCTGCCCGCGCGGTGATGTCGCTGCGCATGCAGGGCCTGGCGCTGCTCTTCTACTCCGCACTTTTTGCTGCGGTGCTGGGTATTCACGACGAGTTTCTCCAGGGACTGCATCCGGCCCGCACCTATGGGCTCAATGATATGACGGTAAACGGGTTCGGCGCCCTGGGCGGAGCGCTGATCTGGCATGGCGCCGGACTCTTCAGCACACCAGAACAAACCCGGGGCGTCGCGGATAACGAGGCTTCACCTGCCGCAGAACGGATCTATCTTGGTTGGCTGGTCTTCAGCCTCGGGGCGCTCATCGTACCACTGTTTTTCTTTCGGGGTTTTGCCCTGCCGCTGTGGCCGTCGCTGCCGCTTTTTGGAGCCATGGTCTTCTTTGCCATCTACCGGCCTCGATTCAGTCCCGCCTCATTACATGGCCTTGGGGCGCTCAGTGCAGCGGCAGGCGCGCTTGTCATCTATCCGCTCCTGGGCCAAGTGGCAGGGATCGCATTCTACTAGCAGCTCACATGGGATCAAAGACCATACAGCTCGACTTTATCGTAACCACTGCGGTCCTGGCGACCAGTCTTGCCCTCTGGCTGCACGGGCTGATGAGTTCGCCGCTTATACATCCGCAGATGCGTGAAGAACGACGTTATATTCAGCACTTTCTGCAGGAAAACCGGCCGGATCTGGATGTTGAGCGAGCACTTGCCCAGGCCTACTGGCAGCGCTACGCCGATATCAGGTCTGATGAGTTCTACGGGGAACAGGGTCCCAACGGTCTGTTCGGGGCGCGGTTGCACTATGAGCAGCACGGCAGGGTTGAGGGCCGTATTTTTGCGAGGCTTCCCGAAATCGAAGACCAGGAGGCTGAACAATCGCTGGCAGAAGCCTACTGGCAAAGATACCCGGATGTGGCCCTGAGTAAGGCCTGGGGCCGTAAATCATCGCTTGGCCTGCTCGGTCCTCGTGATCATTATAACCACATCGGCAAATACGAGGGTCGCTGGTGGGGCGTGCAGGCAGACTGATCGGCGCATTCAACCCTGCCCAGCGCAATTTGCTGTTGACATCGGCTCGATTCCAGTGCAGAGTTTTCTGTCAAACCCGTGATACGGGCTTTAATCGATACCTTCGAGGAGATCCTCCACCATGAACCGCCTCTTTTACATCTGTCTGCTCTGCTCCCTGTTCATCGTCAGCGGCGTCCAGGCAGCCCAGACCATCAAACTCGGGGTCGTCACCAAGCCAGGTTCGGCCCAGAACATCGTTGCAGAGAAATTCAAGGAACTGATCGAGGAACGTTCGGCCGGCGAGCTGAGTGTAAAGATTTTTCATTCAGGTTCGCTGGGTAACGAAACCGAGATACTCCAGCAGATTCAGATGGGCACCGTCGAACTAGGCGTGATCACCTCCGGCCCATTCGACAGCTTCGAACCGATCGTCCGGGTCATCGACTACCCCTTTCTGTTCAAGGATTACGAGCAGGCCGACCGCATCCTGGACGGGCCGCTCGGCCAGGAGATCCTCACCGGGCTTGAGTCCTCAGGCTTCAAGGGGCTCTGCTTCTCAGAAAACGGTTTTCGCAATCTGACCAACTCGAAAAATCCGGTCGTGGAACCGGAGGACATCAACGGGCTGAAAATCAGGGTGATGTCCTCGGCGCTGCACAAATCGATCTGGCAGGCGCTGGGCGCCAATCCGACGCCGATGCCCTGGCCGATCTACACCGAACTCGAACAGCGGGTGATCGACGGCCAGGAAAACCCGCTCTGGGTACTCGAGGTCTACAAGTTCTATGAGATTCAGAAATACATGACCCTGACCCGCCACGTCTATTCCGCCCATATCGACGTGGCCTCGATGGTCTGGTGGAAGACTCTGGACGAGCCGACCCAGGCCATGATCAAAGAGGCCATGTGCGAAGCGGCCCGCTATCAGCGCAGTGATAATCGCTCCAAAAACCAGGCCCGGCTTGAACTGCTCAGGGAAAAAGGTATGCAGATCGTGGAAAATCCCGATATCGACCGGTTCAGGGCCAAGGTCGCCAACCTCAAAGACATCGAACTGTTCAGCGACCCCAAAGTGCAGGACCTGCTCGGCAGAGTAATCGAGCAGACCAGATAGACCGGGACAGGAGATCTCCGTGAGCGTACTCGAGAGGCTCAGCGTCTCCTGCAACCGCTCTATAGAACGCGCCCTGCTTGGCCTCGGCCTGACGATGACCGGTATCGTCATCCTGCAGGTATTCTACCGCTACGCCTTGAACCATTCGCTCTTCTGGTCGGAAGAACTGGCCCGCTATCTGCTGGTCTGGCTCACCTTCCTCGGGGCCACCGTCGCCTACCGCCGGCACATGCATCCGAGCGTCGATATGTTCTTCAAACGGCTCGCTCGGCCGGCCAGAAGGCGGCTGAAAATGCTCGTTCATCTGCTCTCACTGCTGTTTTTCTTCATCCTGATCTGGTACGGCACCACTTTTTCCTATTTCGTCAGGCTCCAGACCACCCCGGCCCTGGCGCTGCCCAAATGGCTGATCTTTGCCATTATCCCGTTGAGCGGGATTATTTTTACCCTGCACGCCCTCGCCTTTTTATCAGGCGAGCTGAACCCGCCGCCGCATGACAGGGTGAAGCCATGAGCGCCGCCCTGCTGCTCGGCCTGCTCTTTGCGCTGTTTGTCTTGAATGTGCCGATCGCCATCGCCATCGCCCTGGCCTCGATCGGCTCCATTGTCATCGGCGGCCAGTTCTCGCTGATGGTGGTTATCCAGAAGATGTTCGGCGGCACGGATTCATTTCATCTGATGGCCGTGCCGCTGTTCATGTATGCCGGCCTGATCATGGAAAAAGGCGGGATCAGCCGGCGGCTGATCGACCTGGCCAACGCGCTGGTGGGCTGGCTGCCGGGCGGACTGGCGGCGGTTGCCATCGTCTCGGCCATGTTTTTTGCCGGTATCTCCGGCTCGGCGGCGGCGGACACCGCCGCGGTCGGCGCCCTGCTGATTCCGGCGATGAAAAAATCCGGCTACGACGGCGATTTCGCCGCTGCGGTCCAGGCCTCGGGAGGATCCATCGGGGTAATCATCCCACCGTCGATCCCGATGATCATCTTCGGGTTTCTGACCGGGGCCTCCATCGGCAGGCTTTTTGCGGCGGGCATCATGCCGGGCCTGATGATCGGCCTTTCACTGATCGTGGTATCCACCCTGCTCTCAAAAAAACACGGGTACCGGGCGGCGGCTCAGTTTCACTGGCGCACGGTCTGGCGCAGCCTGCGCCTATCCATTCTGGCGCTTGGTGCGCCGGTGATCATCTTAGGGGGCATCCTGGGGGGCATCTTCACCGCCACCGAATCGGCCGCGGCTGCGGTCTTCTACTGTCTGGTGGTTGGCATCTTCGTGTACCGGGAAATGGGCCTCAAGGACCTGGCCCCGATTTTCATCGAAGGTTCGGTAATCGCTGCGATCGTCATGTTCATCATCGCCTGCGCCTCGATTTTCAGCTGGGTGGCGGCCATCGAAGATATACCGGCCAGGCTTGGCGGCGGACTGCTGTCCATCTCCGAAGATCCCGTTATTCTGCTGCTGCTGATCAATCTTGTCCTGCTGATTGCCGGCACCTTCGTGGAGACCACCGCCGCGCTGATCCTGCTGGTCCCGATGATCCTGTCGCTGCTGCCGAGCCTGGGTATCGACCTGGTCCAGCTTGGTGTGATCGTGGTGACCAATCTGGCGATTGGCATGCTGACCCCGCCGATGGGCATCTGCCTGATCGTCTCCGGGGCGATCTCCGGCTCCTCGGTCGGAGCCATCAGTCGGCGCATTGTGCCTTTTCTGCTGATTCTGCTGGTCGATCTTCTGATCATCACCTTCTGGGCTCCGCTGACCATGTGGCTGCCCGGACTGCTGATCGACTGACGGGTCGGCTTCATTTTGACATCGGGAAGATTTTGCTATAATTGAAATGTATCAATGCTTCTTATACAGTCTTCAGCACCGTATCAAGCCGACGGGTCGATCACTCTACTGTGTGGGTAAACCTCTGACGCGGAGGATATCATGAATCCTGTAATGCGCTATCATCCCCCCGATTTTACGGCCGCCCCCCTCTGTGACAGCCCGCACGCCGCAACCAGCCCCGCCCCGGCCGACGGTATTGCCCCGGAACAGTTTCATGCCACCTCCAACTTTCCTGAATACGTCAAGCTGGAGCGTCACGGCTGGAAACTCGCCCCTGAAAGCCGCATGGATGCAGTAATCGTGGTCGATGGCGAAAATCTCAGCGTGGTCGAACCGCGGCGTCTGAAAAAGGGTGCTCCGGTGATTGTGGGTCGGACTGAAAATGGCGAACAGGGCATTTTCGTGCATCATGACGGATTCGTTGCGGCCCAGGAGTCCGCCGACAAATTCACCTTCCGCTCACGAGGTACCAGGGAAACCCCGTTCTCCCGCTCATATGATGATCTCTACCGGTTACTCAGACACGATCGGGACCATGGCCATATCGTCTGGGTCCTCGGGCCGGCCGTTTCCTTTGACAAGGACAGCCGCAGTGCAATGCAGGGCCTGATCGAAGCGGGCTACTGCCACGCTCTGATGGCGGGCAATGCCCTGGCCACCCACGACCTCGAGGCCGCCCGCTTCTCCACCGGGCTTGGCCAGGATATCTACACCCAGCAACTGGTACCCCTGGGTCACTACAACCATCTCGATGTGATCAACCAGGTGCGCCGGGTAGGCTCGATCGGCAATTTTCTCGATGAAGCATATATCGAAGACGGCATCATCTATGCCTGCGAAAAATATAAGATCCCTTATGTTTTGGCCGGCTCGATCCGTGACGACGGTCCGCTGCCAGGGGTCACCGGCGATGCCTATGAAGCCCAGAACGAGATGCGTTTCCATGCCCGGCAGGCTACCACGGTGGTGGCCATGGCCACCCAGCTGCATGCCATCGCCTTCGGCAACATGACCCCAAGCTACAAGATCGAAGCAGACGGCACCATCCGGCCGGTGTTCTTCTTCATCGTCGACATGTCGGAATTTTCCGCCGACAAGCTGGCCAATCGCGGTTCGGCCCAGGCCCAGGCGATTCTGACCAATGCCCAGGATTTCATCGTCAACCTGTGGAACAACCTCAAAGACTGAGCTTGGCAGCCGCACCGCACCGCCCAGACCAGCGCGGCTCTGGTTGTCTCAGTGCCCGGCAAAAGCATCCTCGAGCAGGTGCCAAGACAGCCGCGCAGCAAGGGCTGTTCTGATAAGCGCAAAAAAAAGTTGCAAAATACAGACGGTAAGGTAGCCTGATTCATCTGCATCGGGTGAAATTCCGGCAGGATAGCCGTTTTCTAGAAGTTCCTTGGCAGACCACTAATTATCACCTTGCAATCAACAACCCATTAATCTATCAACCTACAAACAGGGAGGAATGGACTGAAATTTTGTCATTGACCCGGTAATAGTATGGAAATATCCTGCAGCACATTATGATCAGCAATTCCGTTGATCTATCAACCTTTATAAGGGAGGAACGCTATGGAAAGACGAGAGTTTATCAAGACGGCTGGGGCTGGGGCTATTGCTGCCGGAGCTTTGCTTGCAGGAGCTCCCGCTGTACATGCCCAAAAAACGATAGAAATCACGATGGTGACGACCTGGCCCCGCGATTTTCCCGGACTTGGCACGGGGGCACAGCGATTTGCCCAACGCTTGACTGATATGACCGACGGCCGCATGAAGGTGAACTATTTTGCCGCAGGCGAACGGGTAAAGGCGTTTGACTCCTTCGATGAAGTGGCCTCGGGCAATGCCCAGATGTATCATGGCGCCGAATATTACTGGAAAGGCAAGCATCCCGCCTTTCCATATTTCTGCAGTGTACCCTTCGGCTTGACCTACAACGAAATGAACGCCTGGATCCGCTTTGGCGGCGGTCAGGAATTGTGGGATGAACTGGGTGCCGACTTTGGCATTAAAGGACTCATGTGCGGTAATACCGGCTCGCAGATGGGCGGCTGGTTTCGCAAGGAAATCAACTCACCGGATGATCTGAAGGGTCTCAAAATGCGTATTCCCGGCCTTGGCAGCGATGTCATGGCCAAGCTGGGCGCTTCACCCGTTTCCCTGCCCGGCGGCCAGATCTATGAAAACCTGATCTCCGGATCGATCGATGCCACAGAGTGGGTTGGCCCCTGGAATGACGGGTTCATGAAGTTTTATGAGGCTGCCAAGTATTACTACTATCCAGGCATGCATGAACCAGGATCGATGTTGGCCATCGGTATCAATAAAAAGTGGTGGGAAGGCCTGTCAAAATCCGATCAGATGATCATTGAAGCCGCGGCATCAATGGAAAATGATGTGATGATGGCTGAATTCAATGCCCGAAACGGGGAGGCCCTCAACAAGCTGGTCACTGAGCAGGGCGTGCAGCTCCGTGAATTTAACGATGATATTTACGAGGCTTTCGGTGAAGCTGCTGCGGAAGTGTTTGAGGAGACAAGAAAACACAGCGACCTGGCCGCTCGTGTCCATGATAGCTTTGCCAAGGCGCGTCAGGAGGTTGGAAGCTGGATGAAGATTTCCGATCAAGCCTATCTTAACAAGCGCAACCTGGTACTTGATCTCTAATCGATTCTTAAAGCTGTTATTGAGATATGGTACCCCTCGGGGTGCCATATCTCCCTTAAACAGATGACGCTTCAGATTACTCGATGGTTCATCGCCACCATTACAGACAATCACCCTAGCGGCACTCTGATTTAACATCTAGTCAGCAAGTTATGAATTCGCCAGACGCCATCGATACAGATCAATTGCCGAACGCAGCTTCAGTTCCTGAACCGGCCAGCTATAAGACTACTGGTCTGGCAATACGGACACTTGCGGTATCGATTGTCGCCGTCATGCTCGTTTTTTTGATTAACAACTATTTAAATTTCGGACTTCAATGGCCTGGGGTGCCAACGTTTTTTGCCCATCAAGGCTGGTTTGGTCTGGAACCATCGGGCACCCCCCTGACGGATGTCCAGATTACTAAAGGGTGGTTTCAACTTTTGAGTTACCTGGGCGCGGTTGGGCTTGCCGCCCTCTATGTCCTGGTGACACCCAAACGGTCTCTGCGCAAAGATTCTGTTCTTCTAAGCGGCCTGGCTGCTTATACATTCGTGCATCCTTCTGGACCGTACTCATTATAGGTTTCGTTGATATCATCATCTCTTTTCTGAGGGTGGAGGAGCTTCTGTCGCCACTGGTCGGCGAGGAGTTGGCCGAGGCCCTCTGGCGGCCACAATATCGTATTACTCATGTGCACTTTCCATTAGTTCTTCTGTCCTTTGTGATTGCGTTATTTAATAGGTCTCTGGGATTTATCTGGTTGACCCTTCTGGTCGTAATGGCACAGTTTCAGATTGTTATTTCCCGCTTCGTATTTTCCTACGAGCAACCTTTTATGGGGGACCTCGTTCGCTTCTGGTATGCCGCGCTGTTTCTTTTCGCCAGCGCCTATACACTGGTTCACGATGGCCATGTCCGGGTCGATGTACTCTATTCGCGTTTCAGAAAACCCGCCAAGGCATGGGTCAACAGTGTCGGAACCCTGCTGCTGGGCCTGCCGTTGGGCTGGATTATTCTCGTCACCGGTATGTGGGATAAAACCAGCAGCATCAACAGCCCGCTCTTTAGTTTCGAAATCACACAATCCGGTTATGGTTTGTATGTCAAATACCTGATGGTCGGTTTTTTGGCCATCTACGCCGTGTCCATGATTGTTCAATTTTCCAGTTACTTGCTCGACCATGTCGCTGACCTTCGCGAAGAACCAGGTGGTGATCGGTTAGCCGATAAATAATAGACGAAACAGGAAATCACGGCATGGAGCTTCTTTTTCTTGCAATTCTCATCCTGATGATGGTGATTGCCCTTTCATCAGGCTATCCGGTCGCCTTCTCACTGCCGGGAGCCGCCATTTTGTCGATCGGCACAGCGGCGCTCTGTGGTTTTTTGTTTGCAGGAGATACCGGTGCTTACTTCATAGAAGGAGGTCCGTTTCAGTGGCTCAGCGCCGGCGTCACCAATTTCCGGAGTCTCTACTGGAATGTCGAACGCGATACCCTGATCGCGGTCCCGCTGTTCATCTTTATGGGCATTATGCTCCAGCGTTCCAAGATCGCAGAAGATCTCTTGCTTACCATGGCTCAACTGTTCGGGCCGGTTCCTGGAGGGCTGGGCATTTCCGTTGTGCTGGTCGGTGCACTCCTGGCGGCAACCACTGGTATTGTCGGAGCAACGGTCATCGCCATGGGACTGATATCACTGCCGGCCATGCTCAGAAACAATTACAGCAAACCCCTGGCCACGGGCACGATCTGCGCGTCGGGTACCCTGGGGCAGATCATTCCCCCCTCCATTGTCTTGATTATTCTGGCCGATCAGTTGGCTGGCGCTACCGATCAGGCCAGTACGCTTCGTAAAGCGGCATATAAGGCCGTAACTGGTGAATTCAACATACCCTCGGTTCTCGATGTAACTTCCACCAGTGCGGGAGAGATGTTTATGGGAGCTCTGGTGCCTGGTTTGGTTCTGGTGGGACTCTATATCATCTACATCCTTTGTGTCGCCCTGTTCCGCAAGGGATCGGCACCACCTGTACCCTATGAAGGGAAATTCGATCGAACCTTCGCCAAACGGGTTGCCCTGGCTCTGGCACCGCCCCTTACCTTGGTATTACTGGTGCTCGGCTCGATTATTCTCGGTGTGGCCACGGTCAACCAGGCAGGAGCAGTAGGGGCGATCGGGGCCATGATCATGGGCGGGTATCGTCTTGCCGAAGGTCAACGCAATGCCTATTACCCTGCCATCCTGGCACTCGTCTCAACCATTGCTCTGACGATAATCCTCTCTTTCTACGAGCTCAACGTGAAAAGCATCAAGCCGGGAGATGGTGTTGGCCTGATCCTGGCTGCGACCGCCGCTACGGTTCTACTGGTTGCCATCGTCTGGAGTATCTGGCGGATATATAAAATCGAAAACACCCTGCACTGGGTCATGACGGAAACAGCCAAAACCACCTCCATGGTTTTTATTATTCTGCTCGGTGCTGCGATGCTGACCGCTGCTTTTCGCGGTTTTGGAGGCGAAGAACTCGTCAAACATTTTTTAATCAACCTGGAAGGCGGATTCTGGGTTCAGTTTATCGTCGTAATGCTGGTGATGTTCGTGCTCGGTTTTTTCATTGATTTTCTCGAAATTGCCGTAGTCGTCGTTCCCATTGTCGCGCCCATACTGCTTGCCGACCCGGGTGCAAATGTGACCGCAGTCTGGTTCGGTGTGATGGTGGGCCTTAATCTGCAGACCTCCTTTCTGACGCCGCCTTTTGGCTTTTCCCTGTTCTATCTTCGAGGCGTGGCACCCTCCGTCGTGAAAACACTGGAGATATATCGTGGAGCCATACCCTTTATCGTTCTCCAGTTAGTTGCATTGGTTATTGTCGCTCTGACCCCCAGTCTGGTGAACTACCTGCCCACCCGTATCGCTTTGTCGGTCGAGACAGCCCCTCCACCCGTCAACCCGCGACTGCAGTACTGTATCGAAGAGTATCTCTTTGATTACTATGATTCACACGGGGCAGAACTGCGCGGCCAGGTAAACGCGCTGCGCGGGGCAAATCTCTCTGTTTTGCCTGAGAAGCGGCAGCAAGCATTGCATGAGAGTCTGGATCGAACGCTGAGCACCTTCGACCTTGTTGCCCGGGTCCGCCAGGCTGAAGCAGATCGTCTCAGCTATGAGCCCCAGTACCGCCCATTGCACCGCCTGGTTCGGGACCTGCAGGCACAGCAACGCAGGATCCAATTGGCAATCGATGAACTGGAACAGGACAGGATGAGAATTTCCCGCAGTGATAATCCGGACCAAAATAGTCTCGACCGGATTGAAGCCGAAATTCAGACAACCAAAGCTGCGATAGCGGACCTGCAGATGCAGATCCCTGAGAGCTGGACTGAGGCGAACAAACATTATACTGAATTGGATGAGCGGGAAAAGAAAGCACGCCGCAGCTACCGGAGCAACGTGGACCAGGCCTATGAAACAACGGTGGAATTACGAGGAGTCCTCGACAGTGTCAAGGGCCTGGCGGGTCTTGAACACCAACTGGCAGCGCTTGAAGCAGCCATTGTCAATGATCCGCCAGAAGATGCCATGGCCTTGATTAAAGAATCAGAAAGTGATCTTGGACAAATTGCCGGCACGAGCGCCATCATATCCAAGCTCTCAAGAGCGCGCCGGGCCCTCAAAGGAAACAATCCAGACCCCGAAAAAGCGCTTCAGGATCTGAGAGACGGCCTACAGATATTTAGTGCTGAAGTTGATTGGCGCGGTCGGGCGGCAGCGGAAATAGCTCCAGCGCTGGCTTCCTATGATAACGCCATCAAGGAATCCATCGGCCTTCGGTCGCAACGGCGCATGCCCCCTGAGCAGATAAAAGCGGTTGCCAGCTGCCAGTCGGTACACCGTGATTATTCGCTGCAATTCTAAATCCCACCGCCTGAGCACAGGCCCATGCAGACCTGCGCTGAATCGCTGCATTCCTAAAATATTTGCAATTTGATCGATATCTCTTACTATATGACGTTTCTACACCAGTATTTTCCAGGGTTTCGGTGGAAATGGTGAATCTTTTTTCCAGCGGGAAGGAGTGACGACGCTTATGGCACGAGCCATAGAAATTTACGATACAACCCTGCGCGACGGTACCCAGGCGGAAAACTTCAATATCTCCGTCGATGACAAGCTGCGCATCACCTCAGCGCTCGACGAGCTGGGTGTCGACTATATCGAAGGCGGCTGGCCTGGATCGAACCCGATGTCGGTCGAGTTCTTCAGCAAAGTTAAAAGGTCCACACTCGCCCATGCAAAATTGTGCGCCTTTGGCTCCACCCGCCATATCAAGA
>CAVPRJ010000021.1:0-196400 GCA_963707715.1 uncultured delta proteobacterium | reverse complement strand
TCGTTCACAGCGACGGATACCCCCAGAACAGATAAAAGCGGTTGCCAGCTGCCAGTCGGTACACCGCGATTATTCGCTGCAATTCTAAATCATACCGCCTAAGCGCAGGCCTGTGCAGACCTGTACTGAATCCTTGTAAATCTAAAATATTTGCAATTATGTCGATATCTCTTACTATATGATGTTTCAAAACCTTTATTTTTCTAAGGTTTCGACGGAAATGGTGAATCTTTTTTTAGCGAGAAGGAGTGACGACGCTTATGGCACGAGCCATAGAAATCTACGATACAACCCTGCGCGACGGTACCCAGGCTGAAAACTTCAATATCTCAGTCGATGACAAGGTGCGCATCACCTCAGCACTGGACGAGCTGGGGGTAGACTATATCGAAGGCGGCTGGCCTGGATCCAACCCGATGTCGGTCGAGTTCTTCAACAAAGTTAAAAGCACCAGACTCAGCCATGCGAAATTGTGTGCCTTCGGCTCCACCCGCCACATCAAAAACAAGGTCGAGCAGGACCCCAACCTGCAGGCCATGCTCGAGGCCCAGACGCCGGTCATCACCATTTTCGGCAAGAGCTGGGATGTTCATGTCACCGATGCGCTGAACATCACGCTCGAAGAGAACCTGCAGATCATCGAAGACAGCCTGGCCTTCCTCAAGTCCCGGGTCGATGAGCTGATCTACGATGCCGAGCACTTCTTCGACGGTTTCAAAAACAATCCTGACTACGCCCTGGCTACCCTTGAGCGGGCCGTCAGCGGCGGAGCCGATACCCTGGTACTGTGCGATACCAACGGCGGCACCCTGCCCCAGGAGTTGCCGGCCATCATCGCCAGCGTCAGGAAGCATTTCGGCGATAAGACAAAGCTGAAGCTGGGCATCCATTCCCACAACGACTCCGAAACCGGCGTGGCCAATGCCCTGATTGCAGTGGACCAGGGCATCGAGCATGTCCAGGGGACCATCAACGGCTTCGGTGAGAGATGCGGCAACGCCAACCTGACTTCGATCCTGCCGGCGTTGATCTACAAAATGGGACTTACCTGTCAGGCAGCGGACCACATCGAACAGCTTTATGCAACCTCACGGCTGGTCAATGAAATGGCCAACCTGCGCCACAACCGCTACCAGCCCTATGTGGGCGAGTCGGCCTTTGCCCACAAGGGCGGCATCCACGTCAGCGCAGTGAAGCGCAATCCGCTGACCTATGAACACCTAGACCCGGAAAAAGTCGGCAACCATCGCCGCATCCTGATTTCAGATCAGTCGGGACGCTCCAATATCCTGCACAAGGCCAAGAAATGGGGCATCAACCTGAAGCCCAACGACCCGCTGCTGGCCTCGATCATCAGCGATCTGAAGGAAAAGGAAAATCAGGGCTATCAATATGAAGCGGCTGAAGCCAGTTTCGAGCTGCTGATGCGCAATGCGCTCGGGGTTCAGCGAAAATTTTTCCGGACCGACGGCTTCCGGGTAATGAACAACAAATACCGGATGGACCGGCCGCCGCTGACCGAAGCAACCATCAGGCTTTATGTCGGCGGCCATGAAGTGCACACCGCCTCTATGGGCGACGGCCCGGTAAATGCCCTGGACCGGGCCCTGCGAAAGGCGCTGACCCGCTTTTACCCGGTCCTCGAAGAGATGGAGCTGACCGACTACAAGGTGCGGGTACTGTCCGGTGAATACGGCACCGAGGCCAAAGTCCGGGTACTGGTCGAGAGCACCGACGGCAAATGCCAGTGGCGCACCGTGGGCGTCTCGATCAATATCATCGAGGCCAGCTGGCAGGCCCTGATCGACAGCGTGAACTATAAACTGATGAAAGAAGAAAACGGCTTCGGTTCAACCACCTGATCGTATCCTGCCGACTCCTCGATTATGAACTTCTCCGTCGCCCAGACAATTTCCTTGAATCTCACCCGCAACCGGCTTCATGGATAAGGTTTTTCTCTCCCTGGCGCTGATCATCAGCGGGCTCACCCTGGGCTATCTGGTACAGATACTTAATCGCAACGGCACGCTCACGCTGCCGCGGCCGATTGCGGACATTCGCAAACTGCTGCAGAAGGCCGGCCTGCTCTTTTTTATGCCGATCTCCTTTCTAGCCGCTGTCTGGATCGTCTCGTTCGAGAACCTGCGGGTCGTCCTGCTGCCGGTGGTAGGCCTCTGCTCGCTGCTGTTCGGCGGCATTCTGGCGCTTATCTTCGCCCGGATGATGAATCTGCCGGACAGGCAGAAAGGTATTCTCTATTGCTGCGGTTCATTTACCAACATCGGTTCGATCGGCTCGCTGGTCTGTTTCTTCTTTTTCGGCGAGGCAGGTTTTGCCCTGGCCGCTCTGTATAAAATGCTCGAGGACATCAGCTATTATACGATCGGCTTTCCGCTGGCCCGTTTCTACAGCGACTCGTCTGACAACGACCAATCTTTTCTCAAACGACTGACCGGGGTAATCACCGACCCGTTCGTGGCGGCCGCGTTCACCGCATTTTTTCTGGGGCTGTTTTTGAATCTTGCCGCCATTGCCCGCCCGCCGGTATTCGAGACGATTACCGCCTGGTTCGTGCCGGTCGGCACCTTTATCCTGCTGGTCTCGATCGGGCTGGGTATGCGCTTTTCAAGCGTAACCAGCTACCTCAAGGAATCTACGCTGATAGCGGCGATCAAATTCATCGCAGTACCGATCTTCGGCTGCACCCTCGCCTACCTGTTCAATTTGCACCTGCTCGGCGACGGCCTGGTGTTCAAAGTTGTGCTCATTCTCACCTCGATGCCGGTGGCCTTCAATGCACTGGTAGCCGCCTCCATCTACGATCTGGATCTGGATCTGGCCAACTCCTGCTGGCTGGTCACCACCGTGGCCCTGGTCGCTGTCCTGCCCTGGCTTTACTTTCTGCTTTCTCTGCCACTGTTCAACTAACCTGAATTATTTACGATTTTATCCAAACTGCCAGCCGGCTCAGTGCACGACTTTGCCGTCCTCTATATGGACGATGCGCTCAGCCAGCGCGGCATAGACCGGTTCGTGGGTGACCATTACCACGGTCAGGCCCTCCCCGTTCAACTCTCCCAGAAGCTCCATGATCTGCTCGCCGGTGGCCTTGTCCAGGCTGCCGGTGGGTTCATCGGCGAACAGCACCCGCGATGATTTAACCAGGGCCCGGGCAATCGCCACCCGTTGCTGCTCGCCGCCGGAAAGGTTGCCGGGCAGACGGTCATGTTTATCGGCAAGGCCGACCCGGTCCAGACAGTGCAGGGCCCGCTGCTCGATTTCACGGCTCACCGGTCTGAGCGAACTCATAAAGGGCAGCAGGGTGTTTTCCATGACTGTGAGATAGGGCAACAGATAGTGGAACTGGAAAATCACCGAAAAATCCGCTCTCCGGATATGATTGAGCTGCTTCTCCGAGATCTGCCTGAGATCGTTCTGCAGATAGCGAAGTTCACCGCCGTCCGCTCTGACCAGGGTTGACAGGATATTGAGCAGGGTGGTTTTGCCGGAGCCGGATTTGCCCATAATGGAGAGAAACTCGCCCTCGGCTATGTCGACCGAAACCCCTTTAAGAACGGAGATCTCGCGCCCGTCAAGATGGTATTTTTTACTGATATTTTCTGCTGATAACATTTTGCTTTTTATCCTTAAACGTCAGGTTAAAGTGAAACCAGGGCCGAGGAAGGTTCGACCGTAGCCCCCTTCCAGGATGGATACAGGGCCGCACCCACGGCAATTGCCGCGAACACGAGCGAAGTGAGGGCGAGGTGCCCTATCGAGAAAATGGGCCGGGCGCCTTCGGCCATGCTCAGGAGTTCCAGGGCCTTGAAGCTGAGACCGAAACCACCCAGATAACCGATTGCTCCGGCAAGGGCGCCGATCATCGCCGCCTCCAAACAGAAGATCAGGAAGACCCTGGACTTTGCATATCCCAGGGAACGCAGGATGCCGATATCCTTCTTGCGCTCATTCACCGCCGAGAGCATGGACAGCCCGACCATCGCCGCGGCGGTCACCAGAATCACCATACTGATTAAAAAAGCCAGCTTCTGTACGTAGTGGACCGAGGCCATGCGCTGGTTAACCACGTGCTGCAAGGCCTTTACCGAGGTGTTCGGCAGATTGGTGCTGATCTGGGCCACGATATCTTCGATCGGGCAGCCGGCGCATAGCGCGGAAACCTCGATGAAGCTGGTTGCGCCCGGCCGGCCGAGCAGTTCCTGCAGCAGGCCGATATCCATGAAGACCACCGAGTCATCGTCGCCGCCGGTCTCGTGCAGGGTTCCGGATACCGTGAAATTATGTCCGAGTATCTGCGCCTGACTGCCGGTTGCCAGGGCCAGATGCTCGGCCACCTGGCGACCGATCAAAATTTCATCAACCCCAACAGGAAAGCGCCCTTCAGTCGCCCAGTAGCTCTTGATTCCCCGCTCCTGCTCCCAGCGCACCCCGACCAGGGCAATCGCCTTGCCGTCGATGGTGGTCATGGTCACCAGTTTCGGCGCCACCACACTGATCCTGTCCTGCAGTGCTATGGATCGAATGGCACCGGTAGTCTGCTCTTCTGGGAGTTCCTGAATATCATAGAGCATGTCGCCCATATGAAAACCACCGTAGCTGACGCTCAATGTCTCGGCAGCAGGCGCCACCACGATATTGGCTCCGAACGAGATAAGTTTTTTCTCCAGATTGTGTCCGACAACCTGTGACACCAGATACAAAGAGACAATGGACATTATGCCCAGCGAGAAAACCAGCAACAGCAGAATCACTTTGGATGGTTTACGCCGGATGTTTCGCAGCGGTATAGTCACAATATTCATCGCAGTCCTCAAAAATACCTGGTTCCTTGAGCGATATCAGCCACGTTGATAACCAACTGGTCACCAACGACCATGCGCTTGAGCGGCGCCGGGTTGCAGCCCCCTTGTTCGACATTGATACGGCTTGAATGAAAGCGCCGGCCACAATTGTTACAGATCATGAAGTCACCGTCCTGGGTGTATCCTTTCTTGGCAGGGAAGCAGACGTCACAGGCATCAAACGCTGCCCGGACTTCGCCGTCAACGCTTCTGACCACGAAAAATTTCACATACAGATCACCCTGGTCGTAGACAAAATAGTGCGCTTTGCCGTCGTTGACCTTGCTCAAAGCTATCGAGATGGTGCCGTCGACGCTTTTTACCGTTTTATGCTGTGAAAACAGGGAAAAGCCGCTTGCATTGCCCATGGACAAAAGCAGCAGGAAACAGAATATGAAAACAGATAATATAAAACTGCGGGTGGTACGCTTTGTATACATTGCACACTCCAATTAATGATATTGATATCAGATAAAAGCTCAGACAGCCGGAAACCTGCAGGATCCGGAAGGAGCGGATATCAAATCAGAAAGACGCAGTGGCGTAGATGAAGCGCAGCGGATTTTGAAGGAGGCGGGCGCCGATAGAAACTTAGCAGCACCGCAGGAGGGGCAGGATCAATAGAAACGTGAAACTGGCTCAGAGGTGTTGGACCGACCGGGTCCGCCGCCGGTGAAGCCGTCAGCATTTTCTGCCTGGGGTCTGCCGCCGTAGAGCAATCCAGATGCCCCAGGCAAGAAAACTCACTACCACCGGGGCGCAGTCCGAATGGCCAGGTTCAGCCAGAGGCGCTGCCTCAACCGGTGCACAGCAGGGCATCGAGGCAACGGGCTCGACAGGCTGTATCTCTGGCGGACAGTCACCACTGCAGCGATACGCGGCGCTCAGACTTCCAGCCCCGGACAGGGTGAAAACCAGCAAAAGCAGTAATGATCGGCTCAGCAGGGACCTTATCCTGGTCCCTCTGGGATATTTTGGTGGGTAAGCATGCATGGCGTCAGCAGTATACTACTACAATGTAGTAATAAACGCAAAAAAAAATGCGGCGCCTTTCAGGCGGTGTTTCCATCCCCGGCCAGTGCCATGATCCGTCTGCCGTATTCGGCCTTCAGACGATCCAGATAAATCGGCCTGAACCGGGCCATGAATGGTCCGCACCTGATAGAAACGTTTGGGAATCGTGATATCTTCGGGCCGAAAACCGGTGGCGATACGGACCTGCCAGCGCAGGGTCCGGATGCGCTCGGCCGTCTCGTCGATGGTTCCTGCCAGTTCAGCATAGCCCACCGCACTCAGACACTCGGCCAGCTGTTCATCGCTGTAAACCGATCGGGCAAACAGACAGGCGACCATCGAGGTCAAAAAAACGCGGCCCGGCTCGTCGGCGATCAGATAGTCCACCGCTTTGTCGACATCGTGGTCAGGGTTCTTCTGTTCCCAGGAGTAGGCGCCGGTATCGAGATGAGAATGTCTGAAACCAAGCGACTGCGCGGCAAAATACACGGGGCCGGTAGCGTATCCGGCCATCTCCTGACCCAGTACGCAAGCAAATTCCGAGCCGCCGAACACCGCAGCCGCCTGCAGGGTGCCCCCGGCCAGCAGCCGGTAAAACTCGTTATACCCGGTTCCCAGATAACCGGCTGCCCGCTGATACGCGTCCCCGTCGCCGAACCGGAGCCTGACCACGGTCTGCTTCTCCGAGATCAGCCCTTGTTCGGTTGCCTCCGTGGCCCAGGCCAGCGCCACACCTGCCGACATTGCATCGACGCCCACGCGTTCGATATCTTCAAGAATTCTGAGTACATCGAAGCAGTTGGTTACGCCGAGCATCGAGCCGGCGGCGAATATCGGTTCATAATCATAGGCCACCTGGTGATAGAGATAGCGGGCGTCTTCTTTGAACCGGTCCCGAAAAAATCCGAGGTGGATGCAGCCCACCGGACAGCCGGAACAGGCGCCGTTGCGCAGCAGCGTCTGGTCGGCAAACACCTCTCCGGTGATTTTGGACACCCCGGCATCGCTGGTTTTCTGCAGGTTGAACCAGGGCAGCGCCTCGATATCGTTGAGCCCCTCCACATTTACCGCAGTGCCGAGGTGGTAATATTTGCGCATGTAGTCGGTCGAGGTAAGCCGGGTATAAACTTTCTTGAAAAGTTGCGCATATTCCCGCCCGTCCGGGACGCTTCGGGTGGCGTCACCGCTGATGACCAGACCTTTGATGTTTTTGGCGCCGAGCGCGGCACCTCCGCCCAGCCTGCCGAAATGCCGATAGGAATCGACATTGATGCAGGCCATGGCCGCGCCCCGTTCCCCGGCTGGACCGATACGCAGGATCGAACGGTGCCCGGAGGACTTCGGAAACATCCGTCTGATCAGTTTTCCGCTCGCAGCCACCCCCATGCCCTGCATGAAGCCGGCCTCCTTTACCGTCATATGGCGCGATCCGATCGACAGACAACTCAGCGAGGCGGCCCTGCCGATGATAACCAGCGCGTCATACCCGGCGAAACAGAGCGCCAGCGCCGAACGACCGCCGGCGTGGCTTTCAGTGTACTGTCCATGATAGGGTGAGACGAAGCTGCAGACCGTTTTGCTCATCAGCGGGAAATAGCCGGTCAGCGGGCCTATCGCCAGAATGAAGGGCTGCTCGGGATGGTCCCAGGCCTGGTCGGCTTTGCCGAACTGGGAAAAAAGCAGCGCCGCCAGCCCGCTTCCGCCTGCCACCTGATTGCGGCCCTCAATCAGCTGGACGCGGCTTTTGCCGCTGTCAAGATCGACGAGCAGGACATTGAAATACTCAGTCATTGTCCAGACTCCTCCTGAGCGGGTCGACCTCTTCAAACAAGAGACAGTTGTGGGGACAGAACTCAACACAGCGTCCGCAGTGCAGGCAGACATAGACCGCACCCTGATGATCGCTGCTGATTGCTTCAACCGGACAGGCAGGGATACAGTCTCCGCAGCGGATGCACTGTTTCTTGCGCACAACCACCCCGCCTCCGGGCCGCTGGCTGAGCGCCCCAGTCGGACAAGCTGCAGCACAGGGGGCCGGATCACAGCCCAGGCAGACCTGGGCCAGAAAACCGGTGGACAGGCCGCCGGCGGAATGGATTCGAATTCCAGCACTGGACCAGGACAGCTGGCGATGAACCAGCCGGCTGCAAGCCAGCGAACAGGAGTGGCAGCCGATGCAGCGATCCATCCTGGGGGCAGTGAGAAGCTTCATGACAACTTGGGACTTGTTTTGGGACATCTAGGTTGCCTCACCCAGGCGGCTATTGACAGGGCCTGCTCTTGGATCAAGACCACGAAATCAGCGATGATCGATACGCAAACGCCTGCCATAAAAATCGGAAATATTGACTTCAACGGCTTCCAAGCGTCTCTCTTGAATCCCTTCCGCCGTTTTATATTTAATGGTGACCTTCTCTATATCTTCCGCTTTGCGTGAGCGCTCTTCCTGCGAGTCGAGTAAGGTATCGATCTCACTGAGCAGCAGTTTCTGCTGCCCCATCTGATCAGGATTTTCATTGAACTGCTGGGTCAGTTTTTCCAGCTGAAACAGCCGCTCTTGGGAGCCGATCAGCAGTATGGTTTCGATCCCTGCCGGCGGAACGAAGGTGAAACTTTGGTCAGCAGGCGGAATCAGCTTCGGACCGCGGGGGAAACCATAATCGTAAAAACCGCTCTTGTCCGGGTACAGCGGCGTAAGGTTCTCACCTGAATCGAGCAGATACAGATAGATATGGCAGTTGTTCAGGTGCTCGATATAGACTTGCAGTGCAGTGCCTGAAAATACCACCGGCGAACCGACAAAATCGAGAGCCCGCATCCCCCCTTCACTGGAATCGGCCAGCACCGCCCAGCGCATTGACACCTTAGCCGCGTACAGCGACGATCCGGCACAAGGCAGAGAGAGCAGGACAAGCAGACCTATGAAGATATCGCGAAACAAACGCCTGGAATTGGTCTTTACCCTGTTGCTGCTTTGTTTCATCGCGTTTTCACTCATCGTGTTACCGGCTGTCTCCGGCGCCTATGCAGCGCACAAGACCGCTCATATGGGCCCTGAATTATAACAGCAATCGACGGTTTTGTTAACAGCTCAGAACCACTGTGCGTTCACGGCAGTTGCCGATGATATCGGTGCAGACCGATCCGAGAAACACCTGGGCCATGCGGGAACGATCGCGCCTGCCGAGAAAGACCAGGGTCGCATCACAGTCGTTCACCTCTTCGGCCAGGACCAGTCCAGGCTTGCCGAAATGAATGACCGTCCTGATTTTTCCGCGGTCTACGCCACAGGCCACCAGTTCGTTGCCGGACTCTTCGAGGGCCTTCTGACCGGTCAGGCTGGCCTGCAGACAGGTGACCCCATCCTCGTCATAATAACAGGATTGATCGAGAACATGGACCAGATAAACCTGCTCGATCTGGTCGTTGACCCGGGCCAGGATCATGCCCGCCTCTGCCACACTGTTCTGGCTCGCAACTGATCCGTCGACGGCGATCAGGCAGCGGGCAAACGGCGAGACACCGGTTGGTGGCGGTTCGTCGCCAATCAGATAAATGGTGGCTTCGGTATAACGATGCAATATCCCGGCGACCACGCTGCCGGTCAGTTTCTCCGAGTGCACATCGAGGTTTCGCCGACTCATGATCAAGGTGGAATAACCCGGTTCCCGGCAGGCCTCGCTGATGACCTTGACCGGATCGCCGTCCCTGACCATGGTGCCGACCACACCCCGGCCAATTTCACCGGTGAGCAGTTCGGCGCCCCGGGCCAGGAGCGGCAAGGCGGTATACTCGACATAGCGCCGGTGCCGCTGCTTCATATCTTCGGCGGACGGTGTTTCCCCGGCGGCCAGGTCGATCTGGTTCATCAGATCAGAAAGAAAGGAGCCAGCCACCACATGCAGCAGGTCTACCCGGGACGGATCGACCTGCATGGTCCGGATCAGCAGCGCAGCCAGCGGCACCACCCGGGCAAAGGTTTCGAGGCTGTCGAGGGGCAGGAGGATTTTTTCGAGAGGAGTAATTTCGTCAATCATAGCTTTCCGGGTATCAGTTCAAGGCGGCCTTGCAGCCGCTGATATTTTCGAATCACACTTCAGGCAAGTCCGGCCATCATCTGGGGGATCATCTCGATCATCGCGGCATCGCCCCTGCCGAACATGCTGACCAGTTTCCCGCCGTACATCACACCGATCCGGTCGGAGAGCTCCAGCGCTTCGGACAGATCACCGGTAATCAGCAGGATACCCGCCTGTTCACGGGCTTTGAGCAGCACATTCCAGACATCCTCGGCAGCGGCAATATCGAGCCCCTGGGTCGGCTGCTCCGCAACGATCAGGCGCGGTTTGCGATAGAACTCCCGGGACAGTACCATCTTCTGCAGGTTGCCCCCGGAGAGCTGCCAGGCCAGCAGATCAGGGTTGGGCGGCCTGATGTCGAACTCCTCGATAAGATAACTGAGTTTGTTGCGGGCTTCCTTTCTCGGCAGCCATGGTCCAACCTGGAAACCCTGTCTGGTGGTCAACAGAAAATTATCAAGAAGATCAAGACCCTGGCAGGTGGCCAGCCCCTGACGATCCTCGGGAATATAGCTCAGCGCCTTGTCCCAGGAACGTCTTGCAAAGAATTTTCTGCTGTCCATCCCCAGCAGGGTTATCACCCCGACCGGTGCCTGTTTCAGCCCGCAGACCGATTCCACCAGAGGTTTCTGGCCGTTGCCGGCGACGCCGACGATGGTGACGATCTCCCCCTGCCGCACCTCGAAATTCAGGTTATCCAGTCCGTCGCTCTGCAGGCCGGCGACCCTGAGCACCTGCTGGCGAGGCTCCACCGGCTGGTGATCCACCTGCAGCAGCACTTCCCGGCCCACCATCAGCTCGGCCAGTTCGGCCGTCGAGGAAACGCGAGCGGCTGCCATCTCACCGACGATTTCACCCCGCTTGAGAATAGCAATATCATCGGCAATCGACATCACCTCCTCGAGCTTGTGACTGATAAAGACGATGGCTTTGCCAGCCGCCTTCATCTGCTTCATCGTCTGGAACAGATTTTTGGCTTCATGGGGCGTCAATACCGCCGTCGGTTCATCGAATATCAAGATGTTGCTCTGCCTGAAGAGCAGCTTGAGAATTTCCACCTGCTGCTTTTCACCCATGGACAGTTCGGACACCAGCTTCGAGGCGTCGATCTTCATGCTGTATTGCTCGCCAAGCTCGGCCACCGCCTGGATCATCTTTTTCGCCCGCAGCCAGTTCGATTCGGATCTTCCCAGAAATACATTTTCGGCCACACTCATCGCCTCGACCAGCTTGAAATGCTGATAGACCATACCGATTCCGGCCTCTATGGCTTTTTCGGTGTTGGTAAACGAGACGGCTTCACCGCGATAATAGATCGTCCCGCTGTCGGGCTGCATCTGACCGGCCAGCAGTGACATCAGGGTTGATTTACCCGCCCCGTTTTCACCAAGCAGCGCCAGGATGCGGCCCTGTCTGATGTCCAGGCTGATATTGTGGTTGGCCCGCACATCGCCAAAGGATTTGGAAATGTTCTCCAACCTGATAAACGGTGCTTCACTCATGGGCGGTGCTATTTCTGCTGACCGGCAATGGGCTGCACGAACTGCGACTCGGCATCCCAGGGGAACAGGATCCAGGTGTCCTGGCTGACCTCGGTGATGTAGGTGTCTACCAGGGGTCGACCGGCCGGTTTGGCATAGATCGTAGCAAAGTGGGCTTTGGGTGCCATTTCCTTTACCACGGTTGCGGTACGTCCGGTATCGACCAGGTCGTCGATCAGCAGCCAGCCTTCACCGTCGCCTTGGAATTTTTTCAGAACTTCCACTTCGCCGTGCTTGTCCTGCCAGTCGTAACTGGACACACAGACCGTCTCGACCAGCCGGATATCGAGTTCGCGGGCTATCACCGCAGCGGGCACCAGGCCGCCGCGGGTTATCGCGATGATACCCTTGAAGTAGTGAAGGTCCAGCAGCCGCCAGGACAGCGCCTTGGAATCACGGTGGAGCTGTTCCCAGGATATGGGATAGGTCCTTGAATAATCTCTGCTTTGGCTCATAGTATGTCCTCTTTCAATCTCAGATTAACTGGCTGCCGGCTTTATTCCGCAGGCAAAATATTGGTGCCCAGCGCTCCGGGCTCATCGGTCTTGCCGCGACGCCACGAGGCAAGAACCAGCACAGCCACGGTCAAGGCATAGGGCAGCATCAGCAGCAGCGACGATGGAATCTGCGTGCCGGAGGCCTGCAAACGCAGCTGCAGGGCCATGATGCCGCCGAACAGATAGGCGCCGAATACCGCCCGGGTTGGCCGCCAGAAGGCAAAAATGACCAGGGCCACCGCGATCCAGCCCCGCCCGGCAGTCAGGTTATTGGTCCACAAATGGGTATAGGCCAGCGACAGATAGGCGCCGCCCAGGCCCATGAAAAAACCGCCCGCAAGCACCCCGAGCCAGCGATAAGCGACCACGTTGAGGCCAGCCGCCGTCGCCGCCGACGGATACTCTCCGGTCGCCCGCAGGCTGAGGCCGAACCGGGTGTTGTAGAGAAACAGCCACATCAACAGCGGTATGATATAGGTGACATAGACCAGCAGGTCCTGGCTGAAAAATACCGGCCCGAGCACTGGAATTTGTGAGAGCAGTGGAATCGGCAGGGACTGGAATCCGGGTGCCGAAACGCCCACGTAGGCAGTACCCAGATAGTTGGCCAGACCGACACCCAGGATGGTCAGGGCCAGACCGGAAACCACCTGATTTCCCTGAAAGACAAGGCAGACGAGCCCGTGAATAGACGCCGCACAGGTACCGGCACAGCCCGCTGCAACAAATGCTAGATAGGGATTACCGGTGATTTTGGCGACCAGAAAACCACTCAGCGCACCGATGATCATGATGCCTTCGACGCCGAGGTTCAAAATACCGGAACGCTCGGTGAATATTTCACCCAGGGTAGCATAGAGGATCGGGGTTCCCGATTGTACGGCCGCTGCCAGCAGCGGTATCAGGATATCAATGCTCATGTTTTTTCCGAACCCAGACCATGCGGTAGTTGGAGAACAGGCCTCCGGCCAGCACCGTCAGGAGGATCAAACCTTCGATAATCCCGCCAAAGGCGGCCGGAACCTGCAGGTCAAGCTGCAGCCCCTCCACCCCGACCCGGAGTCCGGCCAGCATAAAGGAGGCAATCCCGATAAAAAGCGGATTCAGCCGGGCCAGCCAGGCCACCACGATAGCGGTATAGCCATAACCCGCCATGATGCTCGGCTGCAAACGGTTGACGGTTGAAGAGGCCTCGAGAAAACCGGCCCAGCCGGCCAGCGCCCCGCTCAAGGCCATCACCAGCATGACCAGCCGGTCGTAGGGAATTCCGGCATATCTGGCAGCGCGGACATTGTCGCCGCTGGTCTTGATCTCGAAACCGATGCGGGAAAAGCCGATGAAGACCCAGAACAGCACCCCGAGGACCAGGCAGTGCGCCAGGCCCCAACTGAAATTGGAGGTTCCGATCCTGCCGACGATCGCCGCCGTGGAAAATTCGGTGCTCATCGGAAAACCGAAGCTGGCCGGATCTTTCCAGATACCGTAGACCAGGTAGTCCAGGAACAGGATGGCAATATAATTCATCATCAGGGTGACGATGATCTCATTGGTCTTCAGCTTCTGCCTGAGCAGGGCCGGGATAAACCCCCAGACCCCGCCGGCGGCGACCGCCATCGCGATCATCGCCGGCAGCAGCAGCCAGGCGGGCGCGCTCGGAAACAACAGAGCCATCCAGGTGGCCCCAACCGCGCCCAGGGCATACTGGCCTTCAGCCCCGATATTCCACACCTTCAGCTTAAAGGCCAGGGCAACCCCGAGCGAACAGAGAAAAATCGGTGTCGCCTTGAGCAGTGCATCCTCGAAGGCATACCTGGAACCGAACGCCCCTCTGAAAAGCACGCTAATGCCTTCAACCGGGGCGGTGCCGCCGATGACCAGGACAATAGCACTGAGCAGCAGCGACAGCACAATGGCCGCCACTAAAACAAAACAGGAGCTCCAGCCAAGGGGCTCCTGTCTTTTTACGATTCGTATCGAAGACATAAAGCTCAGACCGAAGCGATCAGAACAAAAAGCAGCGGCGCTTCGGTGTCAGAAGTGTCCGACTTATTCGGTGGTGCCGATGACTCCCTGAACGAACCAGGTCATGCCAAGCATGTCCCCGTCACTCATCGAACTGCCGGCGGCAACCTTCTCCGTGCCCTTCTGGTCCTTGATAGGACCGACGAAGACCTTCTCCCCGGCAATGATTGCCGCCTTCTTGGCCATCACCTTGTCCTGGACCTCTTGGGGCACCATGTCGCTCATCGGGGCCAGATCGACGATACCTTCAGCCAGGCCCGGCCATGTGGATCCCGCTTTCCAGGTACCGGCCTGGACCTGCTTTACCGTTTCTACATAAAACGGGCCCCAGTTCCAGATTGGCGCGGTCAGATGCGCCGTGGGAGCGAACTGGCTCATATCGGAGTTGTAGCCGATCGAATACACCCCTTTTTCCTGGGCGGCCTCCTGGGGGCCGGGAGAATCCTGATGCTGGGCGATTACGTCGGCGCCCACATCGAGCAGTGACTTGGCCGCCTCTTTTTCGGTTGCCGGATCGTACCAGGTCTTGGTCCAGACCACGCGCACAGTCACCTCGGGGTTCATCGCCTGGGCTCCCAGGGTGAAGGCGTTGATGCCCCTGATCACTTCAGGAATCGGAAAGGCGGCCACATAGCCGAGGGTATTGGACTTGGTCATCGCGCCTGCAACCATACCGGAAAGATAGCGGGCCTCATACATGCGGCCGAAGTAGTTGCCCATATTGTCTGCCGTCTTGAACCCGGAGCAGTGCATGAAGATCGCATCCGGAAACTGTTTGGCAACCTTGAGCATCGAATCCATATAGCCGAAGCTGGTTGCGAAGATCAAATCGTAGCCTTTGCGTGCCATATTCAGCATAACCCGCTCGGAATCGGGTCCTTCCGCCACCGCCTCGACATAGGAGGTTTTCACCCCGTCCATTTTCTCAAGAGCCAGGCGGCCCTGATCGTGGGCATAGGACCAGCCGGCATCGCCGATGGGTGAGACATAGACAAATCCGACATTCATTTCTTTGGCCATGGCCTGGGTAAAACAGAGTCCGACCCCGAGCACTGCGGCCGCTGCCAGTTTAGTAAAGCGCATTGCATTCCTCCTGCTTGCCAATTGTTAATTATATCAAAATCGAACTCGAACACCTGTGCGGCCGTCCTGGCCGCAACTTCTTGGTGTAGGTCTTCTTGTGTTTTGCTTACAGGTATCAGAGCACCTGCTTAAGGAACAGCTTGGTCCGGGCCTCACGCGGCTCGATAAAAAAATGTTCCGGCGTTCCTTCCTCGACCATTTTTCCTTCATCCATGAACAATACCCGGTCGGCCACTTCACGGGCAAAACCCATTTCGTGGGTGACGACCATCATGGTCATGCCCTCACGGGCCAGCTGTTTCATAACGTCCAGGACCTCACCTACCATCTCGGGGTCGAGCGCCGAGGTGGGCTCGTCAAAGAGCATCACCTTCGGGTCCATGGCCAGCGCCCGGGCGATCGCCACGCGCTGCTGCTGGCCGCCGGAGAGCCTGGACGGGTATTCATTTTCCTTCTCGGCAATACCGACTTTTTCAAGCAGCATCCGGGCCTTTTCCAGGGCCACTTTCTTTTTACGCTTGCGGACCCGCATCTGGGCAAGCGTCAGGTTCTCCAGCACCGTTTTGTGGGGAAACAGGTTGAACTGCTGGAAGACCATGCCGACTTCGGCCCTGATCTTGTTGATATTGGTTTTTTTGTCGGCAATATCGACCCCGTCGATATAGACATGGCCCTCAGTGAATTTCTCGAGCGCATTGACGCAGCGGATAAAGGTTGATTTGCCGGACCCGGATGGCCCGATAATGACTACCACCTCACCCTTGTCGACCGTGGTTGAGACCCCGTCGACCGCCCGCACGGTCACCCCGCGCCCGCTGAAAACCTTGACCACATTTTCCGCTCTAATCACTGACCGCGAGCCTCCGTTCCAGATAGAAGACAAACTGTGACAGCACCGAGGTAACAATCAGATACATAGCCGCAACCACCAGCCAGATCTCAAAGGTGGCAAAGGTCGAGGTAATGATCTCGCGCCCGGACTTGGTCAGGTCGGTAATGGCGATTACCGAAACCAGTGAAGAATCCTTGATCAGACTGATGAATTGTCCGGAAAGCGGAGGCAGAATCCGTTTGAAGGCCTGGGGCAGGATGATATCCATCATGGCCTGGGGCAGGCTCATGCCCAGCGACCGGGCCGCCTCCATCTGCCCTTTGGGAATCGACTGGATGCCGGCCCGGATGATCTCGGCCACGTAGGCGCCGGCAAACAGGGCCAGAGCTCCTATACCGGCAACATTTCGATCGAGGTTGAAGACCGTGCCGATAAAAAAGTAGGCAATAAAAATCTGCACGAGCAGCGGCGTGCCGCGAATGATCTCCACATAGATGGCAGCCAGGGTCGAAACGGTATAGTTCTTGGAAATTTTCATCAGCCCGGCTATCAGGCCGATAAGAAGACCGAAGACGCTCGAAACCGCAGACAGCCACAAGGTTGTCCACAACCCGGTGAGCAGCGGTCCCATCTCCCAATGAGAGACGTAGCCGATGGTATCGCCTTCGAAGAGATCGTCTCCCTTGTCAACCTTGACCGTCTCCTGCTCAACGCTGATCTCCAGGGTCTCTCCATCCAGTGAGGCAAGGGTTACCTGGGTATCGGCCCCGGCAGTCGAAATGTCTTTGACAACTCCGTCAAAGGGGGCCTTGATCGGGTCCTCGGCCTTGTACATGAAATACTGGGGGACCCGGTACCAGCGCCATTCATAATCGATGCGCTGGACCGACCCCCAGATACCTGCGGCCGCCAGAATTAGAATGACGGCCAGCAGGATTTTCCAGGGCCATACTTTCTCAGTGGCATCCACCTTTGGCGACCTCTACTGGATTTCCTTGAGCCAGTCGTCGCTGCCAAACCACTTGCTGTAGATTCTTTCGTAAGCGCCGTCGTTCTTTACCTGGAACATAAAGTTGTTGAGCCAGTTCAGGAAGTCGTGGTCACCTTTTTTAACGGCCCAGGCCAGCGGCTCATAGGTGAACGGCTCATCCAGGTGATAGATTTTCCCGCCACCTTTCTCGGCGTTGGCAATGGCATTGAAGGGCAGATCATAAACGAAGGCATCGATTTTGCCGTTGATCAACTCCATCACACCTTCCTGTTCTGTTTCATAAGAGATGTAGGTGGCATTGCCAATCAGCCTTTTGGTGGCCTGCTCACCGGTGGTTCCAAGCTTGGAGGCAACCGTGTACTTGGGGTCGTTGAGGTCCTTGTAATACCCCACCGTTCCTTCATGTTTCTTGGCAACCAGCACCGACTGACCGATAATGATGTAAGGCTGGGCAAAATTGATCGACATATTGCGTGCCTGGGTGAGGGTCATACCCGACATGATGATGTCGAATTTATCGGTGATCAGGGCCGGAATAATCCCGTCCCAGGCGGTGGAAACCAGCTCGAGCTCGACATCCATGGCCATTGCCATGCGTTTTGCCATGTCCACGTCGAAACCGATGATCTCACCTTTTTTATTGGTCAGCTCAAACGGCATATAGCCCGGTTCCATACCGACGCGCAGTTTGCCGCGCTTCTGAATTTCCTCGAGCGCGCCTGCGAACAGGACGGTGGTGCTCAGCACAAAGGCACATAAAACAACACACATCAATACAAGTCTCTTCATCATCTTCTCCTCTTCTTTTGATTGCTAAACCAACTAAAAACAGACTGCCGACATCACACCGCCGGCTGCTTCAAGCACCTCTTCTCAATATGCCTTTCCCTCATCCAGGAGTTCCTCGATTACCATGCGAGATTCCCGGCATTCGGGACATATCGGCAGATCTTCCACAGGCAGGTAGATAATGCTCCTGTATCTGCATTTGGGACATACGAGCTGCACCGGTTCGTTTTCCCCACGACTCATCTCAATCACCTTATTTCACAGGAAATTTTTGACGGTTCAGAACAGATTTCACACCTGTTTCATCTCCCTGCTATAGAATAGTCCCTTATAACACAGCACCACCCGCAGAACAACCGCCAATTCTTCCGACTGTCATTAAAAATAACGGAGCACCCAAGCCTCCCGGTAAAAAGTGAATAGCGGCGACAAATGAGTAGCTTCCGGCGATTATTCCGACAATAATGTCGGGCCATGAGCCGCCAACATTTCATCACCTACCTCGCCCTGGCAGCGGCTGTGGTATTCTGGGGTTTTTCTTTTATAGCGACCAAGGTCGCACTGCAGTCCCTCACCCCTTTCTGCCTGGTTTTTGTTCGTTTTTTCCTGGCTTCGCTGTTCTTTGGGTTTATGCTTTTCGGCCGCTCGGCACCACCGATCAGTCAGGAAACGTTTCGCAAACTTGGTCTGCTCGCGCTGTTTCAGCCGGGTCTCTATTTTTTCTTCGAAACATACGGGCTCAAGTATAGCTCAGCAACCAAGGCGTCGCTGCTTATCGCCACCATTCCGATTGTCGTGCTGCTGCTCTCAGCATTGTTTTTCAGAGAACGGCTCCGGCCTATCAATGTCTTCGGTATTATCTGCTCACTGGCCGGGGTGTCCCTGCTGGTTTTCGGCAGCAGTGCACCCGAACCGCTGAGTTCGCTGATGGCCGGTGACCTGCTGATTGCAGGCGCGGTACTCTCCGCCGCGGTCTATATCATTTTCGCCCGGCATCTTGGCCAGACCATCTCTCCCATGCAGATTACCGGGCTGCAGATCATCTACGGTACGCTGATCTTCCTGCCCTTTTTCCTCTGGGAGATGAGCCGCGTCGACTGGCTCAATCTTGAGCCTGCGGCGCTCTTTTTCCATTGTCTGGCTGACGGTTTTTGCGACCATCGGCGCATTTTCCTGTTATAATTTCGCCTTGAGCCGGGTGGCGGCCGCCCGGGCCTCGGTTTTTATCAACCTCATTCCGCTGGTGACCGCCTTCGGCGCCTGGCTGCTGCTTGATGAGCAGTTGACGCCGCTGCAGATGACCGGCGGTGGGGTGGTGGTCACAGCGGTGTACCTGGCCAATTACCGTGCGAAATCAAAGCATCATCAAGCCCGACATGAGGTGCCATGATTTATCTTGACAACAGTCTGCTGATCGGCCGCGGCGCCCTGCGGGCCTGTTATCTCCATCCTGAAAACGGTGATCTGGTCATCAAGGTTCCCGCCGAAGCTCAGGACCAAGGGAGACAAGCCAACCATAAAGAACTCAAGGGCTATCGGTGGCTGGTTCACAAGCACGGCAGGCTTGACTGGATCAGCCACTGTCACAACATCGTCGAGACCAGCCTCGGGCCTGGGCTCATCTGCGACTGTATCCGCGACGAGGACGGTGCGGTCTCCAAAACCGTCTGGGACCTGGTGATTTACCAGGACGCCTGCGACATCGAATACCTGCAGGAGGTGGCCGGCAAATTCTGCGACATGCTGATCGAGCGCAATATTTCCCTGTTCGATATCAATCTGAAAAATATCGCAATGAAACGGCTCATCGACGGGTCCTATCAGCCCTATGCCATCGATCTGAAGGGGCCGTACGACAACCATGAATTTTTGCGCCTGTCCAGTAAGATCAAATATCTGGGACGCAAAAAGCTCAGGCGCAGAGCAGCTCAATTGCTGGCCCGCATCGCGGAGTTCCGGCAGAGAAGAGAGGAGCTGCGCGGTCTCGAGGCTGCAGGGGATTGAAGAGGGCCAGGTTGGAGATAAGGGAATTGAGCCTGCCTGTTCAGCTCAGATGGTATCGAGCTGCAGATAAAGATCACCCCGGCCCTCGGCCCCGACCCGGCCCCGGCCGCGCAGCCTGAGCCTGCCTCCCGGCCGGCTGTTCGGAGGGATTTGCACCCTGAGCAGCTCCTGGCCTTCCGGCCCTTCGGTTACCACCTGGATCGTCTTGCCCTGGCGCAGTTCTGCCTCGCTGAGCGAGGTCAGATAGGTGATATCCAGCGCTGACGTCTGAGCGGCGCTGTCCTCGCCTTCTGTGGAGGCAGGTGTCTGCTTTTCGGCTCCGCCTGCTGTTCTGCCGAGCAGGGCGCTAACCGCACTGCCCACCTGACCGAGCAGAGACTTCGGGTTGCTGCCGCCGGCGGCAGCCGATTTGAGCAGGGCTGGGCCGGCAATCGAGCCAAACATGAATAACCCACCAATTAACAAACCCTTGCCGCCGAAGAAGCTGTGCCTGACAAACTGGCTGGAAGAGCGGAACCCGTGGCGCTGAAACTCGCGCAGCAGCCCCTGAAACACCTGCTGGAAGCGGGGGTCGCGAAACAGATCGCGCAGGATCTCCTCCTGGGAGTAGGTAAAATCTGTCGGCCCGCCATTTCCGGGGGAAAACCCGCCAGCCCGGGCCGCATCATACTGCCTGCGCTTAAGCGGATCGGTCAGCACCCCATAGGCTTCCGCAACTTCCTTGAATTTTGCTTCGGCCCCGGGATCATCGGGATTTCGATCTGGATGATAGCGCATCGCCAGTTTACGATAGCTCCTGCGGATTTCTTCTTCGCCGGCGTCGGTGGCTACCTCTAATATCTGGTAATAGTCTTTCATTGCATGGCTTTGTATTCAGGTCGCTGCTGCACTCACCAATCCGGGTCATTCCGTCTATGCCTGGCTCAAGCATATCCCTGGCCGAGCAGTGGCGTGGTGTCTGGTCAAATTATAAAGAGCGCATTGAAAATTGCCATGCATTTTGCGCAGCACCATACCGGTGAAACGCTTCCAGACCTCCGCTGTCCAGGGCGAAAACATGAGTTGTCGCTTGTATCGAGCGCCTGAGTCGTTTAAGCTGTGATGGCTTTTCTACCGGAAAACTTTTTTGCCACGATGCTCACCGGGATGTACAATGACCGTTAAATCTGCAGAAAAGAGCTCACCGCTGCGGGGCTTCGTATTTCACCTGCACCCGAGAACAGTGCCTGAATCCACTCTCCGCTTCACGCTCAGCTTCGGCCTCGGCGGTATGGCGGCAACCCTGTTCAGCGTCCTGCTGTTCTCCGGTATCCTGCAGCTCTTCAGCTACGCCCCTGAAGCAGGTAAAGCCTACGATTCAGTCCTGGCGATGTACGGCACTGCTCCGCTTGCCGGCTTTGTTAGAAACATTCATCACTGGAGCGGCCACCTGCTGGTGATCATCGCCTTTCTGCACCTGCTGCGGGTCGTGCTGACCGGCGCTGCAAACCACCGGCGGCGCTTCAACTGGCTTATTGGACTGGCCCTCTTTCTGCTGGTGCTGTTGGGTAATTTTACCGGGTATCTGCTGCCCTGGGATCAACGCGCCTATTGGGCCGTTACCATCTTTACCAATATGGCTGAATATATTCCGCTGCTCGGCCACCGTCTCGGCCTCTTGCTGCGTGGCGGCACCGAGGTGGGCCAGCTCACCCTGTCGACCTTTTTTGCCATTCATATCGGGCTGATCCCGGCCTTGATCTGCGTTCTGCTGATCTATCACTTCTGGATGATCCGCAAGGCCGGCGGACTGGTGCGGCCGGAGGATGCGGCCGGCAGTTCCGTCCGCCGGATCGCCACGGTCCCGGTCCTGATCTCCAGAGAAGCCGCCGTCGGCCTCGGGGTTGCCGCCTTGCTTTTTTGCTTTGCCGCCCTGATCGATGCGCCGCTGGGCGAAATGGCCAATCCGGGTGAAAGCCCGAATCCGGCCAAGGCCGCCTGGTACTTTACGGGGCTGCAGGAGCTGCTGCTGCATTTTCACCCGGTCTTTGCGATCTGCATCATCCCTTTCGCGTCACTGATGTTGCTGGCTCTGGTGCCTTTTATCCCCGGCGGTGCGACCGCTCCGGGAATCTGGTGCGGCGGCAGCCGGGGAAGAATACTTGCCGCCCTCGCCTTTAGCCTCGGCCTGTTGTCTTCCTTTGGCGGTGTTCTGCTCGACGACCTGCTTCTGAACTCCCCTGCGGGCGCCGGAAGTCTGCCGGCCTGGATAAGCCGGGGGCTCGCGCCGCTGATCGTCATTGTTGCAGCTCAAGGCCTGCTCTTTATGTTTCTGGGCCGCAAGCTAAGGTATGGACGCCCGGCGGGCATCATGGTCCTGGTGCTGCTCAATGTCGGTCTGATCTGCGGGTTGACCATGATCGGCACCTGGTTCCGAGGCCCCTCGATGACGCTGACCCTGCCCTGGTGAAAACGGTTTAGAAATGAAGCAGACAGAACAGCCGCCCCCTGGTTTGAGCCAGAGCGTCGAAAAAGCAGCAACCAGGGCAGACGGGTTCCCTGAGAAGCCGCGCCGCCGGGCGCTGCTCAACCGGCTCTGGGCCTTGTTCGGCGTACTGGCCTGCCTGGAGCTGAGCTGGCTTACCGGTTCGTTGATCAGGTCGCGCCGGGCCAAATCAGCCAGGCAAAAAGACAAGTACCTCGACGCCGGCCTGGTCGACGCCTTCAAACCGGGCGACGTCAAAGCCATTCCCGATGGATTGCTCTACCTGGTCCGTCTGCAGGACGGCGGCTTTCTGGCCTTGTCCCGAACCTGCACCCACCTGGGCTGCGCGGTCCCCTGGGACGAAAAGCAGCAGCAGTTCATCTGCCCCTGCCACGGTTCGAAGTTCGACCTGACCGGTTCCGTGATCACTGCTCCGGCCTTGCGGCCGCTCGATTATTTTCCGGTCCGCATTGAAAACGGCCTGATTCGTATCGATACTGCCGCACCACTCAGACGGGAAGCGTTTGAGCCTTCCCAGGCTGCAAAGGTTTAGCGCCTCAAACCATGGATAGCCGCCGCCCCGACAAGCAGAGCCCCGCCCCAGGAAACGGGCTGGAGCCCCGAGCGGATACACCCGCCCCCCCGGTCGCCTTCGACCCGCGCTCCCATCTATGGGAATTGGGTGCGCTGGCGGCAGCACTCATCATCCTGCTGTCACCCTATATCTACCTGCAGCGCAGCCACTACCGGATCGTGCCGGAAGTCGAAGCGGATCTGCATTTTGTCGGCAGCGAAAAATGCGCCTCCTGCCATCAGCGCTATTACGACGACTGGCAGAACTCGCACCACGACCTGGCCATGGCTGAAGCCACCGAAGAGAATGTACTGGGTGATTTCGACAACGCCGCCTATACGGATCCTTACAACGGGGTGACCAGCCGATTTTTCAGGCAGGACAAAAAATTCCTGGTTGAAACGCAAGGCCCAAGCGGATCGCTTGAAACCTTCGAGATCACCCACACCTTTGGTGTTTACCCGCTGCAACAGTATCTTATCCCCTTTGACGGCGGCCGGCTGCAATGCCTCAACCTTGCCTGGGACGCGCGGCAACAGCTCTGGTATCGCCTGCCGCCTTACCAGGTCAAGGGCCCTGGAGACTGGCTGCACTGGACTCAGGGCGGCCAGACCTGGAACGGCATGTGTGCCGAGTGTCACTCGACCCGACTGGAAAAAAACTTCGCTATCGATACCAATAGTTATGCGACCACCTGGTTTGAAATCGACGTCGGCTGTGAAGCCTGCCACGGACCCGGCTCCAGCCACGCAGCGTGGGCCGCAAAAGCGGCCATGGCCAGAGAGCAGCTCGACGATTTCGCCCTGGCAACTCCCACCGGCTCAATTTCCAGTAAAGCACAGATCGCCATCTGCGCGCCCTGTCATTCCCGGCGCTATCAACTGGGCGACAACGGCCACCTGCCGGCAGACGTGCTCGACACGATGGTCCCGTCCCTGCTCGAAGAGGGGCTGTACTACCCGGACGGTCAGATCCTTGAAGAGGTCTACGTCTATGGATCTTTTGTTCAGTCCAAGATGTATCAGCACGATGTGCGCTGCAGCGACTGCCACGATATGCACAGCCTGAGACTCCATAAAGACGGCAACGACCTCTGCCTGCAGTGTCACCGGGCCGCCGAGTACGACCGCTACGAGCACCATTTTCATAAGCGCGAATTTGAGGGTAAGCCGAGCGCCGGCCATCTCTGTGTGAAATGCCACATGCCGGGCCGCACCTACATGGGCATCGACTACCGTCCCGACCACAGCCTCAGGGCGCCGCGCCCTGATCTCAGTGCGGCCCTGCAGACGCCAAACAGTTGTTCGGCAACCCAGTGTCACGCGGATAAGGAACTGCAATGGGTAAACGACCACTATCTCGCCTGGTACGGAAAATCGACCAAGCCCCACTATGGGGAAATTATCGCCGCCGCCCGCGCCGCCCAGCCTGAGGCTGCCGAAAGCCTAAGAGCCCTGGCGCAGGATACGCTGATGCCGGTTATCGTCCGGGCCACCGCTTTGTCGCTGCTGCGAAACTATCCCGGCACCCCATCCATCGATACCCTGAGCAGGGCGGTGGAAGATAGTGAAAGCCTGATCCGTCACACCGCAATCAGCGCGCTGGCAGGCCTCGACCATGAGAGCAGACTGCGGGTTATCGGCCCCAAGCTCTATGACCCGGTCAAGGGCGTGCGCATTGAGGCCGCTGCCGCGCTGGCCTCGGTGCCGGAAAACCTGATCAGGCCGGCCGACCGCCAGGCCCTCGAGGAGGGGCTGGAACAGTATCGTCGGGCAATGCTCTACAACAGCGACTTCGCCCCGCAGCGCTATAACCTGGGCAACCTCGCCTCTGCACTGGGCGATACCGACCAGGCGGTAGCCTTCTACGAACAGGCGATACAGATCGACGAGCAGTTCTTCCCGGCCAAGGTCAATCTGGCTATGCTGCTCAACCGCAGCGGAGACAACGAGCGGGCCGCCGCCCTGCTGCGCGAGGTGGTGCAGGACGGTCCTGAGCTTTACGAGGCGACCTATTCACTTGGCCTGTTGCTGGCGGAGATGGGCCAGCTTGATGAGGCCGCCAAGATGCTCGGTAGAGCAGCCGACGGTATGCCCGGCTATGCGCGGCCGCGCTACAACCAGGCCCTGGCCCTGCTCAAACTGAAACGCTACGAAGCAGGAGAACAGGCCCTGCTGGAGGTGGTCCGGCAGGAACCGGAAAATCCTGAATACTTCTCCGCCCTGGCCAATCTGTACTTAAGCTTTCGGATGGCCGGACGGGCCAGAGATTTGGCTGAAATGGTGCTGCAGACGGTGCCCGACCATCCCCAGGCCCAGGAACTGCTGCGCTTGCTCCAGACCGGACAGAACTAGCCGGCGTGTCCCTGAAACAACCGGCGCCAAAAGCTCCCTGTGGGCACAATGTTCGATCATCCTTGATTATAGCCTGGCCCTTTCATACAATTAATGGGTACTCCCCGTGACAGATATTAGTCAAACCTGTACCGATAAACAATCATTGCCGATAGGGACTGCGATCACATGAAACGCCAGAAATCACCCGGAACGCCGCCATCGATCAACCTGGACAGCCATCAGTTCTACCTGAACCGGGAACTGACCTGGCTGGCTTTTAACCGGCGGGTGCTGCACGAAGCCACCGACGACCAGGTGCCGCTGCTGGAACGGGTTTTCTTCGTGGCGGTGGTCGGCTCCAACCTTGATGAATTCTTCATGAAACGGATCGGCGGACTCAAGCAGCAGGTCGGCGCCGGGGTAAAAAAACTCACCGTCGACGGCATGCTTCCCCAGGAGCAGATCGATGCCTGTTACCGCGTTGCCCAAGAGATTCTGGTAGAACAGCGCCGGATTGAGAACCAGCTCAGGGAACTGCTGGAAAAGGAGCATATCTGTTTTCGCAGCTATGAGGAGCTGACGCAGGTGCAGAAAAAGGAAATGGACGACTATTTCAAGCGCGAGATTTATCCATTGCTGACCCCGCAGGGCATGGACCCGGCCCATCCCTTTCCGTTCATTTCCAATCTGTCACTCAACATTCTCGTGACCGCCAGCGAGCCCAATTCGGAGCACCATTTCCTCAACCGAATCAAAGTGCCGGTTGGGGTCGGCGTACCACGTTTTATCAAAGTTGGAACAAAATACATGTTCATAACCTTCGAGGATCTGATCGCCAATAACCTCGACTATCTCTTTCCCGGCCTCACCATCCACAATTATGAATTTTTCCGGGTCACCCGCAACGCCAATACCGACCGAAGCGAAGAACAGGCAAACGACCTGCTGTCGATGATCGAATCGGCCCTCCGGGATCGCAAATTTGCCGATATCGTCCGCTTGCAGACCGGGGCCGGCATGGTGGCGCACCATCGCGGCATGCTGGCCGCTGAACTTGGTATCGACGAAGAAAACGATGTTTTTGATGCACCTGGAATTTTAGCCAAGCGTGACCTGATGGAGATCTGGAAGATCGACCGTGCCGATCTCCACTATCCTGTGCATCAACCCTACGACCATCCGCAGCTTTTGATCGACGAACCCAATATCTTCCATATTATCAGGAAACAGAAATCGATTCTGCTGCAGCACCCCTATGAGTCGTTTGACTCATCGGTTGAGCGTTTCCTCAAGGAAGCAAGCACCGATCCGAAGGTGCTGGTCATCAAAATGACGCTCTACCGGACCAGTTCCGATTCACGCATTATCCAGTATCTGATTGATGCAGCCCAGAATGGTAAGCAGGTTGCAGTGGTGGTCGAGCTGATGGCCCGCTTTGACGAATCCGCCAATATCAAATGGGCCGAGGCGCTTGAACAGGTCGGCATTCACGTTACCTATGGGGTCGTGGGACTGAAAACCCACTCCAAGGTGATTTTCGTGGTCAGGCGGGACTACAGCGGCTTGCAGCGCTACGCCCATATCGGCACCGGCAACTACCATGCCGGCACCGCCCGGCAGTACAGCGATCTCGGGCTGCTGACCAATGATCCGGTGATCTGCGAGGATTTGACCGAACTGTTTAACTATCTGACCACCGGCTATGCCCCGGTCCGTAAATATCAGAAAATCCTGCCGTCGCCCAACGTGCTGAAAAAAGAGCTGCTCAAAAAAATAGAGCGGGAAATCGACATACACAACCAGGAAAACCCGGGCTTGATACAGTTCAAAAGCAACGCGCTGGAAGACAAAGACATCACCAAAGCCTTGTACCGGGCTTCCCGGGCCGGCGTTCACGTCGATCTGATCATCCGCGACAGCTGCCGGCTGCGTCCGAAAATTGAGGGCTTGTCGGAAAATATCTCGGTGATCTCGATCGTCGGCCGGTTTCTGGAACACTGCAGGATCTTCTATTTCAGAAATGGCGGCGAGGAAGAATATTTCATCGGCTCGGCGGATCTGATGAAGCGCAACCTCGAATCCCGCGTAGAGGTCGTTACCCCGATCGAAGACAAAGGCTGCCAACTCCGGCTTCGGGAGATCCTTGATATCCAGCTCTCCAACAAGCGCAGTGTCTGGGACATGCAGAGCGACGGGACCTATGTCAAAAGACAGCCGGGCGAGGGAGACGACCAGCGGACCGTCCAGGAGATATGCATCGAACTGGCCGAGCGGCGCCTCGCTTCCTCGCCGATAGCCAAAAAGATCAAACAGAAAAAAAGGGCCAAGCGGGCCAACCGCAAACGCAACTGATCGGCCTGTCCGCTTGAGCGTGGGTCCTCCTGCCCTGCAATATAAGCAACAAACGCCCGCTCAAGCCAGACCAGAGCGCCGCTCGGACAAGTGCGGCCGATGAGCCTCGCCGGGGTCGAAACGGGCTGGTGCTGACTGGAGTCAGGCAAGCTCGTCGAAACGGCAGCTCAGCAGAAGCTCTCCGTCTTCGAGTTGTTTCTTGACCTTGTAAGGCAGGGTTTTGAACAGATTGATCATGGCCTGGTTGGTCGGGAAGGTATAGGCGACCAGCCCCGCAATGCCGCTTTCCCGGGCTGCATCGGCGAGCTTGCGCAGAAACAGTTTACCCAGTCCTTTACCCTGGTATTCCGGACTCACCGAGAACGCCACTTCCGACATGTTGGTGGTCTCCAGGCGCATGCTCTCGGCCACCGCGACCACACGGCCAAAACCGAATTCACCGACCACCGCCACCAGGCTGAGGCTGTTGACGTAATCGATCTGCGAACGCAGTTCCACGTCCTTTCTGGCAAAGATCGTCTTCTGCCCGAAAAACCTCGACACCACATCCTCCTTGGGCAGGGAGTAGTAATGTTCCTGGATGCGGCGTTCGTCAACCGGCTTGGCCGGACGGATCATCACCTCCTGGCCGTCGATTTCGATTTCCTCCTCGAGCCTGACCGGATACACCGCCTTGACCGCTTCACCCAATGTCCGTTCCTTGCCGATCAGCCCCTGCTGCTTGGCCGCCTCGAAGAGTTCTTCCCGATAATCGGGATGGGCAATGGTTATCATCGCAATGACCCGTTCCTGCAAACTTTTACCGAACAGGTTGACGGCGCCGTATTCCGAGACGACGTAATGCACATCGCCCCGCGGCACCACCACTGCAGTGTCGCCCAGGTTCGGGACCACGCTGGAGAGCGGCCCGTCCGGTCCCGTCCTGGTCGAGCAGAGCATCAGAATCGAGATACCCCCCGGTGAACGGCGCGCTCCGCGAACGAAATCGGGGATACCGGAAACACCGGCAAAGCGTGTCGCCGCGGAGGCTTCAGCTGAAACCTGACCGGTCAGATCAATGCAGTTGGCCACATTGAGCGAAACCATGCGGTGATGCTGGGCAATGATAAACGGGTCGTTGACATAGTCGGAGGGATGAAAATCCACCGCCGGGTTGTCGTTTAAAAATTCATACAGGTCATGGCTGCCGACCGCCATGGAGGCAACCATCTTGCCTTCATTGAGGCCCTTTTTCAGATTGGTGATCGTACCCCTGGCGTAGAGATGCATAATATCGTCGGTCAGGAACTGGGAATGAATGCCCAGATCATTTTTATCACTCAGCGCCCGCACCGTCGCCTGGGAGGCCGCGTCAAGACCGATCTGCAGGGTAGCTCCGTCCTCAATGAGATGGGCGATATGGCTACCGATCTGGTTGGCCGACTCGGATACCGCCCGGGTCGGGGGCACCGACAGCAAGTTTTCTTCGAACTCCACCACATAATCAACATAATTCGTATGGATGAAACTCTGCCCCATGACCCGCGGCATTCGAGGATTGACCTGGGCAATGACCAGATCGGCCGACCTGGCCGCCGCCAGCGTCACATCAACGGAGATGCCAAGGCTCATCCAGCCGAAATCATCCGGCGGCGAGACCTGAATCAGCGCCACGTTGAGCGGCATCTTCCGGGTAAGGAACAGGCCCGGTACATCGGACATATTCATCGGAGTGATGAAGCGCTTTTGCGGAGCAATCGACTCGGATTTAGCCGAGCCGAGATAGATCGAACGAATATTGAGGCTGGTATCCTTGGTCCGATCCGCTATGGCAGTCAGCGATGCAGTCTCACGCCCCAGCAGGCGGACGATCTCCAGCCCGCTGAAGGCGTTGGCATGTTCGGTCAAGGTCTGGACCAGATGCTGTGGCTCGCCGCACCCCGAACCAATGAACACCCGTTGTCCCGACTTGATCAGACCCACCGCTTTTTCAGCGCTGATTCGTTTTTGCAGGTAACTGTCCGCCCAGTATTGCGAAGCAGGCATGGCTCCTCCTGAGATAGTAACCAAAGCGCAGCAACCCTGTTCGCCGCGCTGGTCTCAAATTCTTCATGGTTTTCCCGGTTCTCTGCCGGGCGTCGTTACATTTATACGATGATTAGCCCCAATGGACAATGACAATCGCACCGGAACTCCGGCAGCCGCCACAAACCGCGCTGCTCTGAGCAATGGTCATCTCTAGAGGAGCGGGGCCGGCGCGGCCGTCCCGCGCAGATGAAAAATCAGGAGAACTCCTCCAGGATAGAGCGGGCAATGATCAGCCGTTGAATCTCGCTGGTTCCTTCATAGATGGTGGTGATTCGCGCATCCCGGACATAACGTTCGATCGGATAATCGGCCGTGTAGCCATAGCCGCCCAGAATCTGCATCGCATCGTAACAGGCACGATTGGCGGACTCGGTGGCAAAGAGCTTGGCCATCGAAGCCTGCCTGGCAAAACTGCGGCCCTGCTCCTTGAGGAAAGAGGCATGCATCAGCAGCAGACGGGCGGCTTCGAGCTCGGTATAGCGATCGGCGATCTTCCATTGAATGGCCTGGAACTGGCTGATCTTTTTATCGAATTGGACCCGCTCAAGCGAATATCTGGTGGCCACATCCATCGCAGCCAGGCCGACGCCGAGCGCCAGCGAGCCGATGCCGATGCGGCCGCCGGCCAACTCTGAAACTGCCACCCGAAAACCGTCGTTGAGCCTACCCATCAAGGCGTCGCCGCCAATTCTGCAGTCCTGAAAGAGCAGCTCATGGGTGGACGAGGCGTGCTGCCCCATCTTCTCTTCGGCCTTGCCTATGGTAAAGCCCTCGGTGCCTGCTTCCACCAGAAAGACGCTGACGCCTTTGCCCTTTGGCGCCTGGGGGTCGGTAACCGCCCAGATCACAAAGACCCCCGCACAGGAAGCGCTGGTAATAAAGATCTTCGAACCGTTTAGTAGCCAGCCATCACCGTCGCGAACCGCGCTGGTGGTCATCGAGGCGGGGTCGGAACCAGCCCCCTGCTCGGTCAGACCAAACGCTCCCGCCGGGTATTCACCGCTGCAGATCTTCGGGATATATTTCTTTTTCTGCTCGTCGGTGCCCAGGGCCTGGATCACTTCACAGACCATGTTGTTCACCGAGACGGTCACCGCGGTCGAGGCACAGGCCCGGGCAATTTCAGTCAGCGCCACGCTGAAGGCGATCACCCCGGCTTCCGAGCCGCCATAAGCGTCGGCAACGTTGAGTCCCATGAAGCCGAGTTCGGCAAGTTTTCCCAGGTTGGAGTAAAAAAGGTCCTGGTCCTCTCCCCGGTCCAGGATCGCGGCCACCGGCTCGAGTTCGGCCTGAGCAAAGGCTCTGGCTGTATCCTGGATCAGCTTCTGTTCTTCATTGAGATCGAAATTCATATTCTCCCGCTCACTCTGTTTCAATTAGCGCGCCTGACCTTCGGCACCTCATCTGCCGGTGAATTTCGGGGCCCGCTTTTCCAGAAAGGCCTGCATTCCCTCTTGCTGATCCTTGCTGGCGAAACAGACACCGAACAGATCCGCCTCGTAGCGGCAGGCCCGATCAATATCCATCTCCATTCCCGCTCGGACCGCCTCTTTGCAGAGTCTGATGGCCAGCGGCCCTTTGCTGCTTATTTTCTCGATAATAGTCCTGCATTCAGCCAGCAGTGATTCTCCCGGCACCACCCGGTTGACCAGCCCGATGCGGCAGGCCTCCTGGGCATCGATCATCTCACCTGTCAGCAGCAATTCCAGGGCGTGCCCGGTGCCGACCAGCCGCGGCAGCCGCTGCGTCCCGCCAAATCCGGGGATCACGCCCAGATTGACCTCCGGCTGGCCGAAGCGGGCGTTGGGGCTGCACAGGCGAAGGTCGCAAGCCAGGGCCAGTTCACACCCGCCACCGAGCGCAAAGCCGTTCACCGCTGCAATCACCGGTTGGGGAAAGCGCTCGATCCGAGCCAGCACCCGGTGCCCGAGCCGGCCCATTTCCCGGCCGGCCAGCGGGTCATATTCCCGCATCACACTGATATCGGCACCGGCCACGAAGGCTTTATCGCCAGCACCGGTGATGACGACGCCGGCCAGTTCACCATTTTTTTCCAGTTCATCAAAGAGCTCTAGCAGCTCTGTCAAGGTTTCAGGGTTCAGCGCATTCAGGGCCTTGGGCCGATTGATGGTCACCAGTGCCGCTTTTTGCTCAATGCTGCAGGTCACGTTTTTCATCTGCATCTCGCTATCTCCATCTGATTTTGTGCAGCGGTCGCATCTATTTTATCCTGTTGCACGTGCGTACTTATTTAAGGCGCTATCGAGAATCTCCAGGCGCAATACCATGCTTCGGGATGCTCGTCGGGTGGACAGCCGATACAGTCGGTGGTGATGCGACCATCGATGCTGCGGGCAAAATAGGCATATTCTACCAGCCCCGCCGATTTACATGGATAATCGGCCAGACCTTTGCGCTTGCGGGCCGCCTGTACCCGGCACTGATTCATCTGGAAGATAAAACTCGTTTCACTTTCAGCGACGATCGACTGGGTGTTGATCGATTCATACAGTCGGCGGCCCAGGGCCCGCTTCAAACCGTCGAGCCCGGCAAACTCGGGCAGCCCGAGCTGCCGTTTGATGGTGAAAGCCTCATAGGGTGAAAAGTGGGCCCAGCATGAGTCGTTGCAGCGCTTAGCCTCACCGAGTCCTTCCCGCTGCTCCACCGTCTGGAACCAGACCCCGTCGTTCACCAGCCAGTTTTTGGCCAGCCGCTGTTTGATCTCAAGCAGTTTTTCCTGATCCATTTCAAGCAGCGGCACCGGCAGGCCATCCTTGATCTCAAAACCGAGCAGGGCACCGAGGTGCTTCAACTGGATCGCCAGGCTCGTGGCCGAGGCAGACTCGAGAATCTCCAGGGCTTTGCCCTCACCCATCTGGTGCTTGACCTCTGCATACCACAACCCATGATGGATCATGATTCTTTGAAAGAAATCGATGATCTCCCGGACGAGCTGATATTTGTCAATGTCCATCTCGCCGCTTGCGTCGTCAGCCATTGCCTTGCCTCTCTGTTTTGTCGATTAACAAAAGGTGATTGCATCGGGGCTCTTGGTCAGCGCTTGCAGCCCATGCTCTGTTACCACATGGGAGTTTTCAATGCCGACCACACCCTTGCCGGGCATGATAACCTTAGGCTCCAGCGCAATGACCATGTTCTTTTCCAGGGGCAATTGCTGGCCTTTGGCGATAAACGGAAACTCGTCGAGTTCAAGCCCGATGCCATGTCCGGTGAATCTGACCCGGCGCTCCCCAACCCCCATGAACCACTGTCCATACCCCTTGTCGGCGGCCGCTGCCAGCATCGAAGCGTAGATCTGTCCGCTGGCAACGCCAGGCCGGGCCTGCGTTTTGACCTGATCCTGAATTTCCAGCATCGCCTCATGGGCCCTGAGCAGTTCGTCAGGCAGTCCTCCGATACAGAATATTCTTGCATGATCGGACAGATATCCGTTCAGAGCGAAGACATAGTCGACCAGGATCGGCACATTTTTTTCGATCCTGTTAAAGCCGGCCCCCTGGCCGGTCAGCACACTGGGCCCCTCGCCGCCCGTGGGGGAGGCGAGATAGCTCGGCACCGCGGCTGCTGGACCCGACATCAGGTGCCCGTAGAACAGCTCACTGCCCCACAATCTCATCCTGACAATGCCCTGGTGCCCGAGACTTCTGGCGTAGCTCTCCAGTTCTCCAGCAACAGCGATTTCAGGCTTGCCCACCTCCAAAAGATCAGAGACCCGGGCGCTGACCAGATCGGAAAAAGAGGCCGCCCGGCCCATCAAGTCGAGCTCAAACTCCGATTTAACCGCCCTGATCAACCTGATCTCGGTGGAAATATCGACCAATTCGGCCGGGGTAAATATCTTCTGATACTGAAAGAACAGATTGGTCGGCAGAACGTCGAGCTCCAACCCGATTGTCGACGGCAGCCCATAGCCATACGCTGCAAGCATTTCAGGGATTTTTTTCGGACTGACCAGCGACACCACCTGCTCCAGCGGGGACTCCGCCCGGGCGCGCTCGAAATCCTTGAACACCATCAGCACGGCACTACCCTGCGCGGGAACCCAGAGCCAGCCCTGCTGCGAGGTCGCAGAAAAATAGAACAGATCGGTCTTCTGAACAATCAGGGCGCCGTCCGCTCCCCGATCGCGCAAGGCCCGCTGCAGACGCGCAACACGACCGGAAATCTCCGCCTGGGGCACCGCTGAACGTCGATCATTGGGTATCATAGCGCCTCCTTCCGGGATATCGCGGCAGAGTGATCAATAAGAATAAAACCCTTTGCCGCTTTTTCTGCCCAGCCAGCCGGCTTCCACGTATTTTCTGAGCAGCGGGCAGGCACGATATTTAGGATCCTTGAACCCCTCATAGAGGGTTTCCATGATCGCCAGACAGGTGTCTAGCCCGATCAGATCTGCCAGGGCCAGGGGGCCCATGGGATGGTTCATGCCGAGTTTCATCACCGTATCGATATCTTCCGCTCTGCCCACCCCCTGATAGAGGCAGAACACCGCCTCATTGATCATCGGCATGAGGATGCGGTTGGCGATAAAACCGGGGTAGTCATTGGCTTCTGCCGGAATCTTGCCAAATGTTTTACAGAGCGCCCAGGTCGTATCGAAGGTCTCCTGCGAGGTCCTCAGCCCCCGGATAACTTCAACCAGCTGCATCACCGGCACCGGGTTCATGAAATGCATGCCGATGATTTTTTCAGGCCGATCGGTCTGCGCAGCGATGCGCCCGATTGGAATCGAGCTGGTATTGGTGGCCAGGATTACCCCCTCCGGGCAGACCTCGTCGAGCTGCCGGAAAATATTGAACTTCAGCTCTTCCATCTCGACCGCCGCTTCGACCACATAGTCGGCCGCCGCCATATCGCCGATATCGGTTGTGGTCTGCAACCGTGAGAAAATCGCCTCACTCTCATCCTGGCCCAGCTTCTGCTTCTCCACGCTGCGCTTGAGGTTTTTTTCGATTGCCGCCAGGCCTTTTGCAGTGCACTCCTCGTTGATGTCGCTGATGATCACGTTGAGGCCGCTCGTGGCTGCAACCTGAGCGATACCGCCACCCATCTGGCCGGCGCCTATCACGCCAAAGGTTTTTATCTCCATATCACTGCCAGCTCCTGTTGATATCTGCCGTTCCCCAGGCAGGGCGGTTAGCGGTTGACGATAAGCGCCACCGCCTCGCCGCCGCCCAGACATAGCGAGGCCAGGCCGCGCTTGACATCCCGGCGCTCCATCTCGTGCAGCAGAGTGGTCAGCACCCGCGCCCCACTTGCCCCGATGGGATGACCGAGCGCCACACTGCCGCCGTTCACGTTGACTTTATCCGGGTCGAGATCAAGCACCCGGTTGATCGCAGTCGAAGCACCGCTGAAAGCTTCGTTTATCTCGAAAAGATCGATCTCATCGATTGAGATTCCTTCTTTTTTCAAAACTTTGGGAATCGCATAAATCGGTGCCATCAGAATATATTTCAACTCGATCCCGTGCGATGCCTGGGCGCCGATCCGGGCCATCACAGGGCATCCCAGTGCAGTGGCCTTTTCCTCGCTCATCAGCACCAGCGCCGCACCGCCATCGCTGATGATGGAGGCATTGCCGGCAGTACCGACCCCGTCCGGTTTGAACGCGGGCCGCATTTTGGCCAGCAGCTCGAAGCTCGTCGGGGTGGGACATTCATCGGTGTCAAAAACAAGCGGATCCTTGCCCTTGCGCTGAGGAATCGACAGCGGGGCAATCTCTGCCCCAAATCTGCCGGACGCAGAGGCGTGGACCGCCCGGCTGAATGACCGCTCGGCAAAACGGTCCTGATCTTCTCTTGAGACCTGCCATTTTTCGCTGATCAGTTCATTCGACATGCCCATATGAAAGTCGTTGACGATATCCCAGAGCCCGTCGTGGATCATATGGTCCTGGATCGTACCCGGGCCCATGCGGTGCCCCCACCTGGCTTTCTCCAGGTAATATGGGGCCATGCTCATATTTTCCATACCCCCGGCGACAATCACCTCGGCATCCCCGCACTGGATCGCCTGCGCCCCAAGCATTACGCTTTTCAGCGAAGATCCGCAGACCTTGTTTACCGTGATCGCTTCAACCTCCTGGGGAAGACCCGCTTTGATCGCCGCCTGTTTGGCCGGGTTCTGGCCGTAGCCGCAGGGCAGCACCATGCCCATGATACACTCATCAACGTCGGTAGGCTGAATCGCCGCACGTTTGATCGCTTCGCCAATCACATGCGCTCCCAGGTCGGTCCCGCCCGTGGTGGACAGGGACCCGCCGAAACTCCCTAGAGGTGTTCGAACTGCACTGACAATCACCGCGTTTTTCATGCTGTCACCACTATTTGAATGAATTTTCCTGCCAGCCAAACGGCAACTGGCTGTAACTGTTGGAATCTGTTTAAACAGAAACCGACCAAGCGCTCGGTCGCATTAGCCTGATGTTTACGTACCCCTGTCTGTTTGTCAATCTTTTTTAGATTTCAGGGGAAAAATGTCATCTCCACCCGCCCGCCATAAAGCGAGGGAAAAAGCGTCTCAAGCAATCGGATGCACAGCGGAAAACCGCTCTATTGAGTGTCTGGACACCCCGGAAGGTGGAGGTGGGTGCAGGAACGATATGCCGCTCGGCCCGGCAAGCGGGGCATCTTACCCCGGCCTATGTTATAACAGGGATGAGCGTTTCTTTCTGGAGCGTCCGCTGAAAAGGCCGACAATCCAGCCCAGGAGCAGCACCCCACCCCCGGCCAGAAACCATTTCAGGGTCTGGTTTTTGGCCAGCCTCTCATTTTCCTGCTGAACCACGCTGAGCTTCGCCTGCAGATCGACAAGCTGGGTCTGGGCCTGCTTCAGGTCTTCCTTGGTCTGGATCACATCGGCCGTATCGTTCTGCAAAGTCATGTATTTATCACTGATGTCACTGTGTTCAGCCAGGCAGAGTTGATACTCCCGGTCGATCCGGTCCTTTTCAGCACTTGTTTCATCGAGGCGCTGCTGCAATGCCTCCGAGCTGAGGATCAAGCCTGTCTTTTCCTGCTCGAGCTGCTCAACCAGCTGGTTTAGAGGTGGTGTTTCACTGAGATAGCGTCGCAGGACCCAGCCCTCTTTACCTTCCTGCAACCGCACCTGGGCCCAGTCATTTTCCTCAGAAAGAAGCTCCACCGCGGTACCATCCCTGACCACCGCGATAATCTTGAAGTCCGTTCCCTGACCGCGCCGCAGCGTGATCTCGGAACTTGGCTTGACGTAGAGGGTTTGGGCGACGGCACAGAACGAGGCGGAAAAAACCAGCAGTGCGACGGTGCAAGCAGCAAACGGGCGCGATAGTAAGTTCATGACGAAATCACTGTTTGAATGAATGGTAGGCACCACGGTGCGACATGGTCTACCCTAGCCCCTTCGCTTGTTCTCCGCAATATTTTCCTGAGACCAACCCAGTTGCAGCCTTCGGTGGAGTTGATGGTCAGCAACTGGTCTTCGGAATCTATATCCGCCGCCATCGGTTCAGCTGAGCCGGAGGCAAGGAACTGCTCATATTCCAGACTGCCGTGGGCTATCTCGTCGTCCACATCGCAGACGGTGACATAGGTCCTGACTTTGGGCAGTTCGGCGGGAACCACCAGGGAGGCGAAGGCGCTGTCCACTACCACCACCCTGGCGTCGGAATGATCGATAATATAGGATACCTCGGGGGCGGAAAGGCGTATATTGATAGAGACCAGTGCCGCACCGATCAGCGGAACCGCATAGTGTGCTTCGAGCATCGGCGGAATATTAGGGCACAGGAAAGCAACCTTGTCACCTTTTTGCACCCCGCATTTTTTCAGGGCATCGGCCAGGCGATAAACCCGTTAGCCAAACTGTCGATAGGTAAAGGTCTTCTCGCCGTGAACCACGGCCGTCTTGTCGGGATAAACCAGAACGCTCCTGCTCAGGAATTCGACCGGTGTCAGTATTGATTTGTTTACGCCTGACAGCATCTGCACACTCCTTTGTAATGAATTTAGTTTAACGCAGCCTAAAAATTCACCGTAGCCGCCGCACAGACTACCGAGCGCTCGATCGGCTAAGACTACTAAAAATACATATAAAAATCAAAATATTACAGCAATGGTTACGTGCATGTCACCAAATTCGGGATGCCACACTCTAGTAGAATCCATGGTTTTTTACAACCGTATCCTGACCGGGCGTACCGGGGTATCGACTTCCGAGCTGCTCCTTGTTGGCTGCGAAAGAAGAGTATAGACCGGGATATGCGAAACCTTTCTTTTTTATCCGCTCACTTGCATGCAAACCTTAAATTTTAAATTCCTCTTGTAAACTCAAGACGTTTTGTCCCTCAAGGCTGTGGCACTGCAGGGTATGTCTGGGCCGGCGAAGGGTTACTATAAAAAAAATCTTTGACAAATATAATCAGATATTATCTAGTGCAAAAGAAAAACCGAACGAGCGCTCGGTAGATTTTTGGCAGCCCACGTTCTGCCTGCATTGCTTGATTTTGAGACGCATATGAAAACTAATTTTGTGAGGAGGCGTTAACGGTATGGAAAATCTGTACAGAGAAGTGATGGACCTCAACCTGATGGAAGACAATGAGCAGAAGGAAGCTGCCGCCAAGGCGTTCTTCGCCAAACTCAACACCATGGAACTGCCTGAACATTTTAACTGGGCCTCGGAGATTTTTGACGGTCTGCACGTCAAGGAGCGGGGCGACAAAGCGGCACTGATCTGGGCCGACATCCACACCAAAGAAACCAAGAGCTATACCTACAAAGAATTTGCCGCCAACGGCAACCGGTGCCTCAATAGACTGCGCAAGGCCGAGCGTGGAAAAGGGTGACAATCTCTACATGATGGTTCCCATCGTGCCGGAGACCTGGTTTTCCAGCTATGCCTGCATCAAGGGTGGCATCGTCAATGTACCCACCGCCACCACCATGACGCTTCGAGAAATGGAGTTCAGGTTTGAGACCTATCCGCCCAATTGCGTAATTGCCGCAGAGAATCTTCACCGATCTGATCGATGAGGCTCTGGGGTTGACCAAATCGACCCCGAAAATCAAGATCGTCCTGGGCAGCAAGCCTGGCTGGGTCAGCTACAGCGACCTGGAGCAGGAAGCCGCAGAAGCGGAACCAGCCCGGACCAGATCAGACGACCTGCTCTTCTGCTTTTTCACCTCCGGCACCACCGGCCTGCCCAAACGGGTCGGCCACACCGCAACCTCCTACCCGATTGGCCACCTCTCCACCGCCGTCATGGCCGGTATCCGCACCGACGACATCCATCACAACCTCAGTGCGCCGGGCTGGGCCAAATGGGCCTGGAGTTCATTCTTCGCTCCGCTCAATGTCGGCGCCACCGCGACCGGATTCAACTTCACCGCCCTGGACGGCATGGCCTATATGGAGTGTTTAACCAGCAACAAGGTCTCCGTATTCTGTGCCCCGCCCACCGCCTGGCGGGTGTTCATCAACCTCGACACCTCAGGCTTCGACTTCTCCAACCTGCGTCAGTCGATCGGAGCCGGCGAACCGCTGAACCCGGAAGTCATCTCCCAATGGGAAAAACTGACCGGCACCTATATCAGGGATTTCTACGGCCAGACCGAATCCACCGCCATGATCGGCAATGCGCCCTGGATGAGACGGCAAGATGCGCAAGGGATCCTTCGGCCAGCCCTTCCTTCATGTATGATGTGGCCCTGGTCGATGACAACGGCAAAGAGGTAAGCCAAGCCGGATGAACCGGGCTCATATCGTGGTCAGGCTCGACCGCTGGCGCGCCATCGGCCTGTTTACCGAATATATCGGCAACCCCGAGAAAATGGCCGGCGTCTTTATCGACAATTACTACTACACCGGCGACCGGGCCTCTATCGATCAGGACGGCTACTGGTGGTTCGTCGGCCGCAGCGACGATGTGATCAAGTCCTCTGACTACCGTGTTGGTCCCTTCGAGGTGGAAAGCGCCCTGATGGAGCACGATGCGGTGGCTGAAGCCGCAGTCGTCGGCGTACCGGATGAAAAACGGCATCAGCTGGTCAAGGCCTTTGTCATCCTGAAGCAGGGGCGAGAGCCTTCGCGGGAACTGGCCCTGGAAATGTTCAAGCACACCATCGACATCCTGGCAAAATTCAAGATTCCGCGAATAATCGAATTTGTCCCCGAGGTGCCGAAGACCCTGAGTGGCAAAGATCAGACGGGTCGAGTTGCGGGAGCGGGAGATCGAGCGACAGCAGCAGAGTTCGGATGCATCCGCCGCAGGAATTCTTCTATTGGGATTTCCCTGAACTGAGTTCAAGAAAAACTAGATGCCGGACTCCGGAGAGGGAGCCAACGCTCCTGATTCGCCTGAAATGCTAGAGAAGCCCCATTTTCCGGAGTAGATCAGCCATGAATTTTGAACTGACTGAAGAACAGAATCCTGATTCGTGACATGGTACGTGATTTTGCCGAAACGGAAATTGCACCAACGCCGCCCAGCGCGACGAAGAGGAGCGTTTTGACCGGGAACTGATGTTTGACAGCTCTGGCCGAGCTGGGCCTGACCGGCATTGTTTTTCCCGAGGAATATGGCGGCGCCGGAGCTGACTATATCAGCTATGCCATAGCCGTTGAAGAACTTTCCCGGGTCTGCGCCTCGACCGGGGTGACCCTTTCGGCCCATCTTTCCTTGTGCGCCAACCCGATCTATCTGTTTGGCACCGAAGAACAGAAAGCAGCAGTTTCTGGTGCCCCTGGCCACGTGGAGAAAAAATGGGCGCTTTCGGCCTGACCGAACCATCGGCCGGTTCCGATGCCGGCGGCACCAAAACCACCGCCCGCAGAGAAGGTGCTGAATGGATTTTGAACGGCACCAAGATCTTTATCACCAACGCCGGTGACGCCGAAATCTATGTGGTGCTGGCCCGCACTGACAAAGAAGCGGCCAAGCACCACGGCATCAGCGCCTTTATCGTTGAAAAGGGCACCGCAGGCTTTTCCTTTGGCAAAAAGGAACCGAAAATGGGTATCCGCTCCTCGCCGACCATGGAACTCGTCTTTGAAAATTGCCGGATTCCGGCCGCCAATCTGCTCGGCGAAGAAGGCGCCGGCTTCAAGGTGGCCATGAAGACCCTTGACGGCGGCCGCATCGGCATCGCCTCCCAGGCCCTCGGCATCGCCCAGGGAGCACTGGATCAGGCAGTCAACTATGCCAAGGAACGCAAACAGTTCGACACGCCGATCGGCCGCTTTCAGGGCGTACAGTTCCAGCTGGCCGACATGGCCACCCAGATCGAAGCTGCCCGCCTGCTGGTCTACAACGCTGCCTACCGGGCCAGCACCGGGCTGTCCTATTCCCAGGCCTCGGCCATGGCCAAACTGATGGCCAGTGAAACCGCCATGAAGGTTACCACCCAGGCGGTGCAGATTCTCGGCGGCTATGGCTACACCCGTGAATTTCCGGTTGAACGAATGATGCGTGATGCCAAAATAACCGAGATCTATGAAGGAACCAGTGAGATTCAGCGGCTGGTGATCGGCACCGCTCTGACCCGTTGAACTGCAGGCTAATCTGCTCAGCTAAAGAGAGGAACAGCATGAAAATTCTGGTGTGCATAAAGCAGGTTCCAGATATGGAATCGAAATTCAAAATCGACGGTGCGGGTACCTGGTACGACACCACCGATCTGGCCTGGCGCATGAACGAATATGACGAGTATGCGGTGGAACAGGCCGTTCAGCTCAAGGAACAGGTCGGAGAGGGCGATATCACCGTGCTCTGTATCGGACCGGACAAGGTCAAAGAGACCATGAAAAAGGCCCTTGCCATGGGCTGTGACCGCGGCGTCCAGGTAGCCGACGATGCAGTCTCGGGCAAGGAGCCGTTTGAAATCGCCTCGATCATCGCCGACTTTGCCAGCGATAAAGGCTTCGACGTCATCTTCACCGGCATGCAATCCCAGGACCGCGGCAGCGCACAGGTCGGCGTTCTGGTGGCCGAAATGCTTGGGCTGCCCAGCCTAACCACGGTCGTTGATTTTTCCTATCAGGATGGCACCGTGACGGCCAAACGGGAACTCGAAGGCGGCATCAAGGCGATTGTCAAGGTCAAGACGCCGGCCCTGTTCACCTGTCAGCTCGGTCTCAACAAGCCCCGTTATCCGACCCTGCCCAACATCATGAAGGCCAAGAAAAAGGAGCTCATGAGCGTAGAGGTCGGAGATCTGCTTCAGGTCGATCCGCGGCAGCAGACCGCGACAGTCTATTTTCCGGAGAAAAAAGGCGGCGGCCTGGTCCTGGAAGGAGATATCGCCGAGCTGGCCGATCAACTGATCCAGATCCTGAAAGAAAAGACATCGGTTCTTTCCCGATAGCGAGGTGAAGAAATGAGCGTATTACTGGTAGCGGAATATCGAGACAACAAACTGCTCGCCTCGGCCCAGGAACTGATTGGCTTCGCCCGCAGACTCGGCGCAGACGCCCAGATGTTTCTGGTGGGCAGCAAAGAAGCCCTGCCCGCCTTTGGCGGCACCATCTACCTGGCCGATGCTTCGCAATACGGCGAGTTCAACCCCGAGGCGCACAAGAATCTGCTGCTCGCCGTCATCGAGGAAACCAAGCCGGAGTATGTCGTTTTCAGCCACTCCTCCTACGGCTGGGATCTGGCCCCCCGGATCGCCTGCAGTCTCAAGGCTGCGCAGATTTCCGAAGTGGTCGACATCGCCGACGGAGCGCTGGTGGTGCCGCTGTGCAACGCCAAGCTGCGCCGCCAGGTCAAATCCACCACCCCGGTGACGGTGTTGACCCTGCAGGCCGGAGCCTTCGCAGCGGTTGAAGATAGCGGGGCAACCCCGGAGGTAAAGGAGATCGCAACCGATGCCCCGTCACGTCCTTGCGTTTGAGGGCTACGAAGCGGCCGAAGCAGGTGGCGTGGATCTGAGTAAATCGGAAGTCATCGTCAGCGCCGGCCGCGGTATCGGCAAGCCGGAGAACGTCGCCCTGATCGATGAACTGGCCAAGGCGCTTGGCGGCGAATACGGCGCCAGCCGGCCGGTGGTCGACTCCGAGTGGGTCGAACACAACCGGCAGGTCGGCACCACTGGTCAGACGGTGTCGCCGAAGCTCTATGTGGCCTGCGGCATTTCCGGCGCGATCCAGCATCTGGCCGGTATGAAGAAATCGGAATTTATCGTGGCCATCAACACCGACAAGGATGCCCCGATCGGTGAAGTGGCCGATGTGCTGGTGGTAGCCGATCTGAAGCAGTTCGTCCCGGCCCTGACCGAGAAACTCAAGGCCGGTTGATGCCGAGTTGTTTGGCCTGAGCCAAACTGACCGGGCCTCTCCGATCGAGTGCTCGGTCGAATTTCCTTTTGTTCTGCGAGCTTTTTGGCTATTTTAAACGCTATGATAGGAACTTGAAGCGCTAATCAGAAAACCGGAGCCAAAAAAGAGACCGAAGCGATGCTAACAACAGATTCCCGAGAAGTCGCAACGCAGATCAAGAACAAGGAACTGGTCAAAGAACGGCGTCGGCAGATCGTCGACGCGGCGGTACCGCTCTTCGTCGAGCGCGGCTACCACAAGACAACCACCCGGGCCCTGGCCCAGGCCACCGGCTTGTCCATCGGCTCGATGTACGAATACATCTCCACCAAGGACGATGTGCTTTACCTGGTCTGCATAGCCATCCATGCCGAGGTCGAGCACGCTGTCAAAGAAGCACTCGGCCGGCCGCTGGAAGGTCGGGCCGCTCTGGCCGAGGTAATCCGTGAATATTTCCTGGTCTGTGACCGGATGAGCGATCATGTGCTGCTGATGTATCAGGTCACCCATTTTCTGCCACCGAAGTGGCAGAAGAAGGTACTCGAGGCCGAGCTGCGAATCACCGACATCTTCATCCAGGCGATGGGAGAACTGAAAAGCAGAGGAACACTGCCCGAGCTCGATGACGCAACCATCAACCTGATGGGCCACAATATTTCGGTGCTCGGTCATACCTGGGCCTTCAGGCGCTGGTATTTTGCCAAACATTTTACCATCGAGCAATACATTGAACAGCAGACCGATTTCATCATGAGATTTCTGGCCGAGAAGCAAGGCTGAACCGTCGTTCGTCTCCCCCGCCACCTCAAAATCCGGGAAGAACACGTTCGCTTCGCCCTTCTCACTCGCCTCTTCCCGAATCTCTGTCGTCTGTCAAAGTAAAGACCCCGTCAGAGCTGATAATCGTTTGCCCATGAGGAAGCGCATATGAATGCACCGATCACCGTTTACAAGCCGAGCAACAATATCAGAATTATCACCGCCACCTCGCTGTTCGACGGTCACGACGCCTCCACCAATATCATGCGGCGAATCCTGCAGGATTCCGGTGTCGAAGTCATCCATCTGGCCCACAACCGCTCGGTCCAGGAACTGGTCGATACCGCCATAGAAGAAGATGCCCAGGGCATCGCCATGTCCAGCTACCAGGGCGGTCACATGGAGTCGTTCAAGTACATGATCGACCTGCTCAAAGAGCGCGATGCTCCACATATCAAGGTATTCGGCGGCGGCGGCGGCGTAATCGTCGCCGATGAAATCAGAGAACTTGAAGCCTACGGGGTGACCAAGATATACTCGCCTGAAGACGGCGCCTCCATGGGCTTGCAGGGCATGATCAACCACATGATCGAGCAGATGGATTTTTCGACGCTCGATTACCATCAGCTACGGCTGAAACGCTCAGCCGCAGCAACATCCGCGAGCTCTCGGGCTATATCACCGCCATGCAGCAGGCCCGGGCCGGTGATCCGGAGCACCTGGCAGCTTTAAAGAACGCGATCGCCCCGCTGGCCGAACAGCACAAACCACCGGTGATTGGCATCACGGGCACCGGCGGGGCCGGCAAATCGTCTTTGACCGATGAGATCATCGTCCGCTTTCTGCACGACATCAAAGAGATCAGCATCGCGGTGATCTGCTGCGATCCGTCCCGGCGCAAAACCGGCGGTGCCCTGCTTGGCGACCGCATCCGCATGAACGCGATCAGCAACTCGGAACGGGTCTACATGCGCAGCCTGGCCACCCGGGATTCCGCCAACGAGGTATCCGAGGCGCTGCCTGAGGCCATCCTGGTCGTCAAAGCGGCCGGCTTTGATCTGATTATCGCCGAGACCGCCGGCATCGGCCAGGGCGATTCGAAAATCACCGATCTGTGCGATATCTCGATCTACGTGATGACCAGCGACTACGGCGCACCGTCTCAGCTCGAAAAGATCGACATGCTCGACTATGCCGATATCATCGTGGTCAACAAGTTCGAGAAAAAAGGCAGCGACGATGCCATCAGTGACATCCGCAAGCAGGTGCAGCGCAACCGCAAGGCCTGGGACAGCAAGCCGGACGATTTCCCGGTCTACGGCACCATCGCTTCGAAATTCAACGATGACGGCGTCACCGCGCTCTATCACGGCATCATCGACGTTTTGCGCGACAGAACCGGATTCGACCACCACTCAACGCTGCCCCGGCCCGAGAAGAAAGTATCCTCATCCAAAGCCATTGTCATTCCACCCGACAGAATCAGATACCTCGCAGAAATTGCCGACACCATCCGCTCCTATCACCGACTGAGCAGCGCGCAGGCGGACAAACTGCGGCGGCGCAACCATCTGCAGCAGAGTGCTGCGCTATTGCGCGAGCGGGGAGACGATGAGACCAGGCAGGCAGTTGCGGTGCTTGACAACCAGGCCAGAGCGCTTGGCAAAGAGATCGATAAAGAGACCGATGAGCTGCTGCGCGCCTGGGATGAGACCAGGAAGGCCTATTCCGGAGACGAGCTGGTCTATCAGGTGCGGGGCCGCGAGATCAGGGTACCGCTGTATACCACTTCCCTGTCCCATTCGAAAATTCCCAAGATCGCCCTGCCGAAATTCAGCGATCCCGGCGATATTTACCTGGCTGCGCAGAGAACATCTGCCCGGCTATTTCCCTTATACCGGCGGTGTCTTTCCGTTCAAACGAACCGGCGAGGACCCGACCCGGATGTTCGCCGGCGAAGGCGGGCCCGGCCCAGACCAACCAGCGGTTCAAGACTGCTCTCGGCCAACTACGAGGCCAAGCGGCTCTCCACCGCCTTTGATTCCGTCACCCTGTACGGCTGGGACCCGGCCGAGCGGCCGGACATCTACGGCAAGATCGGTACCTCCGGGGTCTCCATCTGCACCCTCGATGATGTCAAGCTGCTCTATGACGGTTTTGATCTCTGCTCACCGACCACCTCGGTATCGATGACCATCAACGGACCGGCGCCGATCATCCTGGCGATGTTCATGAATACCGCCATCGACCAGCAGCTCGACAAGTTCCGCGACGAGCAGGGACGACAGCCCGACGAGCACGAAGCGAAAAACAGATCAGGGATCTGGTCCTGACCAATGTGCGCGGCACGGTGCAGGCCGATATCTTAAAAGAGGATCAGGGCCAGAACACCTGCATCTTCTCCATCGAATTCGCCCTGAAGATGATGGGCGATATCCAGGAGTTTTTCATCGAGCACGAGGTGCGCAACTTCTATTCGGTCTCGGTCTCCGGCTATCATATCGCCGAGGCCGGGGCCAACCCGATCACCCAGCTGGCCCTGACCCTGTCCAACGGTTTCACCTACGTGGAATATTATCTGGCCCGGGGCATGGACATCGACCAGATCTCCCCGAATCTCTCCTTCTTCTTCTCCAACGGCATGGATCCCGAATATACCGTGATCGGCCGCGTTGCCCGGCGCATCTGGGCGGTGGCGATGAAGGAAAAGTATGGGGCCTCGGTCTCCTCCCAGCGCTTGAAATATCATATCCAGACCTCGGGCCGGTCGCTGCACAGCCAGGAAATCCAGTTCAACGACATCAGGACCACCCTGCAGGCGCTCTGCGCCATCTACGACAACTGCAACAGCCTGCATACCAACGCCTACGACGAGGCCATCACCACGCCGAGCCAGGACTCGGTGCGGCGGGCCCTGGCCATTCAGCTGATCATCAACCGGGAATGGGGCCTGGCCAAAAACGAAAACATGAACCAGGGCAGCTTCATCGTCGAAGAGCTCACCGATCTGGTCGAGGAGGCGGTACTGGCCGAGTTCGACCGGATCACCGAACGGGGCGGCGTACTCGGCGCCATGGAGACCGGTTACCAGCGCAGTAAGATCCAGGAAGAATCGATGTACTACGAACGCCTCAAGCACTCGGGCGAGTATCCGATCATCGGCGTCAACACCTTCCGTAACCCCGACGCCGATTTCGACGAGCAGAACGCAACCCTCGAGCTGATCCGGGCGTCCGATGGAGACAAACAGGAACAGCTCGACCGGCTGGCAGATTTTAAGAAGCGTCACCGGGACGAATCACCGGCCGCCTTGGAGCGTCTGAAGCAGGTGGCCCTGCGCGGCGACAATGTCTTCGAGGAACTGCTCGACACGGTGAAATGCTGCAGCCTCGGGCAGATCACCGGCGCGCTGTATGAAGTCGGCGGCCAGTATCGCAGAAATATGTAGAAAGCAGGCCAGCAAGCGTCCCAGGCCGACCAGGAGCAACCATGACTGTTACTTTGGGCTTTGACGTGTATGGCACGCTGATCGACACCGCGGGGGTAACCGAGGCACTCAGGCAGCATGCCGGGCAGGAGGCGGCTGCCTTTTCGAGTCTCTGGCGTGAAAAGCAGCTGGAATATTCGTTTCGCCGGGCACTGATGCAGAACTATGTCCCTTTCTCCATCTGCACCAGACAGGCGCTTGATTATACCTGCAATGCTTTCAAGCTCAACATCTCTGATACCGATAAGGACGAACTGATGGCCGGTTATCGGAAACTTCCCGCCTTCGCTGATGTGCGCGCCTCGCTGCCGGTATTGCAGGAGCGCGGTTTTCGACTGTTCGCCTTTTCCAACGGCAGGCCGGATGATGTGGCCGCACTGCTCGAAAACAGCGGCATCAGCTCCTACTTTGCAGAGGTGGTTTCCACCGACGAGATCAAGAGTTTCAAACCCAACCCGGCCGTTTACGCCCATTTTCTCAGGCGCACCGGAGCCACCGGCAAAGAAGCCTGGCTGATATCGGGCAACCCGTTCGACGTGATCGGAGCGATCTCGGCAGGCCTCAGGGGCACCTGGGTGAAACGCTCTGCCCGGGCCCTTTATGACCCCTGGGAAATCCAGCCGACGGTAACCATCAGCACGATTGCCGAGCTGGCGGACGCCGTCTCGAGTCAATGAGACAGAGACCGTGTATTCTGGCTTCAGATCTTTTCCTCAGGGGGCAACGCCATGGTTCGCTTAGAGCAATTTGCAGAAGACGAGCGCAGCCACCTGCTGAAGCTGCCCTGCCCCGTCTTTGAGACGACCCCGTTCGTCGCTCCGATCGCACCTGAACGGGCCCGGATCGCGCTGGTCTCCACCGCCGGGCTGCACCGCAGATCAGACCGGCCGTTTGCAGTCGGTGAAGCCGGCTACCGGCTGATTCCCGCAGGTGTGGCTCATGATGATCTGATCATGAGCCACGTGTCGACCAATTTCGACCGGACCGGGTTTCAGCTCGACCTCAATATGGTCCTGCCGCTCGACAGGCTCAAAGAGATGGAAGAAGACGGCCATATCGGCTCCCTGGCCAGCTATCACTACTCCTTCATGGGCGCCACCGACCCGCTCCAGATGGAGGACGAAGCCAGAACCCTGGCTGCGCTGCTGAAAGGCGACCGGGTCGAGGCGGTTCTGCTGGTGCCGGTCTGACCGAACTGCACGCGCGCGGTCGGCGGGCTCGCCCATTATCTGGAAGCAGAAGGCATAGCCACTACCCAGCTCAGCCTGATCAGGGAACACACCAGGACCATCAGGCCGCCCCGGGCGCTGTGGGTCAGTTTTCCGCTGGGCCGGCCGCTGGGCAACCCCAATGATGCCGGGTTCCAGCGTAAGGTGATCAGCCACGCGCTGGATCTGCTGCGTCGTCCAAGCGGCCCCGTGCTGGAAAATTTTGCCCTTGACTGCTCGGATCAGGAAACCGCTCCTGCGATTCCGGCCTGCCCGGTCGATTTCAGCACCCGCCCCGAAACGATAAGCGATATCGAGCAACTCCTGAAAAACTTTGAAGCCGAGTTCAACTCCCTCTACACCTGGTACTCCATGGCCCGGGAGCAGCGTGGCAGGACGGCTGTCGGCGTCAGCGCGCTCACATTTAATCAGTTGATTTCACTGTATAGGGATTTTCTGCTGGACCGCAGGGATTCCCCCCTGCTGGCCTCAGATGGTCTGGCTGACCGGCTGCGCCTGGCCGCCGAAGACCTGAAGAGCTGCTATTTCGAGGCGCTCACCGCCCAGCCGAATCAGCCTACCGATGCGGCCTCCCTGGCCGACTGGTTCTGGGGTGAAACGCTCGCGGCGACGGTGATCAACGAGGTCCGGAAAAAGTGCCTGGCCTTGAACACCAAAGAGATGGCTCTGGCCGGTAACCTTCTGCTGGTTCCGCGCAGCCAGCTGCACCGCTTTCAACATTAGCGCACAACCCTGTCGGTGAGATGGAGAAGCGCGGATCGCCGCCTCGAGCATCGATCTGCTCAGGCTTGCAGCATTGAGCAGCTCAGCCGAGAAATTCGAAGTTCCTGAAGATATGTCCCTCCGCCACCTCGATCTGGTCGATCAGAGCTTCCAGCTGGTCGAGGACAAAGGCAATCCGGCCATGGCCGAATCGGCCCTGCGCAGGTCCCTTGACAACCAACGCGACTACAACAACAGTTACTTAATATAAATCCAGAAACAGTGTCGCAACGACAAGCGCAATTATAGGCGCCGAGTTTTCGGATCGACACGTTCAGCAACAACCGGTGCCGCACCGTGATCAAGGCGCCGGTTGACGGAATCATTAAAACTTTGTAAGTCGATACTAGAAGCACCTTTGTCGCGCCCGGGTGCATGGTTTCGAGCATCGTCCCGACCTGGGACTCGCTGGTGGTTGAAGCCCGGTTTTCCATCGAGGACATTACCTCGGTCAGGCCAGGCCAGGATGCCGTCGTCAAACTGGCCAGCCGCAATGTCCGTCGGTTCGGCAAAATTAGCGGCACGGTGTTACCTAGTAGCCCGGATACGATGGCCACCGAGCAGGGGCTGACCTACTATGTTACCAGGATAAAGACCAGCCAGGGATTTCAGGAGAATTCGTCGATGTCTGACAAGCAGATCAGCTTCACGCTGGGCAACTCGATCAGTGAACTGGACAAGCTCAGTGCTGAACTGGAATCTGTCGGCCGGCGCTGGCAGCTTGCCCCGAAGATCGTGCTGCAGCTCAACCTGGTCCTAGACGAACTCTTTACCAACGTGGTCAGTTATGGATTTGACAATAATTCGGCTCAGCAGGTGGACCTGACCTTGAAGTTGTCTGATGATCATATCCAAGCAACCATGGTTGACAGCGGCCGCCCGTTCGACCCGACCAAACCACCGGATCCCGAACTCGACCTGCCGCTCGAAGAACAAGATATCGGCGGCCTGGGTATTTTCCTGGCCCGCAAATATGTCAATGATTTGCAGTATCGCCGGGAAGGGGAAAAAAATATTATCACTTTGGTGAAAAAAACCATTTGAGAATGCTTATTGTCATGTGGACGAAGGAGGTATCCAGATGGATATAGTAAAAAGAGAGGAGAAGGGAGTCATCATCCTGGCACCCAACGGCCGCCTTGACTCAAACAGTGCGCCGGTCCTCGAACAGGAAATAAGCACTATCGATGCGAGCGATGATGGGCATCATCTGCTGATCGATTTCAGTCAGGTGGAGTATATTTCCAGTGCCGGCCTCCGGGTGGTGCTGAAAACGGTGAAAGAACGGCAGCGTGGCAGTCGGTCGTTTGCGGTGAGCAACATGCAGGACCATGTCCGTGAGGTCTTCGAAATATCGGGTTTTGATTCGTATGTCAATATCCATCCAGACGTAAACAAAGCCCTCGCTTCATTCGAATGAGCAGGCTTTCACCATGATCGAACTTCGACAAAAAGAGCGCTTCCGGGTGGACGAAGACATTATGTTCGCCCGCCGGTCGGTTCACGCCTACTGTTATTTCGGGGCAAAAACACTTAACTGCAGCGATGGCGGCATGTGTTTTGTGAGCCGTTATCAGGTTGAACCCGGCGACAATATCTGCCTGAGGATGATCGGCAGGCACCTCCTGACCTTCTCCTCGCTCGATGACCTGACCTGCATGGCCAAGGTGAAATGGTGTGAACCCGTCGGCACCGAAGAAGAACCTGGCTATCGGATCGGTCTCAGTTACCTGGCAGATTCGCCATCGTCGCTTTTCACCCCGTGGCAGCCGGTCGGCAGGTAAACCACCGGGTGGACCGGGCAGCACGTCTACTCATTCAGAGCTCCACCACCAGATCTGCAGGATCTGTCTATAATTAAAGAATTATGGCTGCTCAAAAAGAAACGCCTATCTATAAACGCTCACTTTTTTCCTGGGTCATCCGGGGCAAGCTATCACTGCAGTTACTGCTGGTTCTGCTCATTTTTGCAATCGTTTTTCTGCGCGTGCTGCCGCTTGAAATCCAGAAGCGCATTGTCAACGACGTTCTCGCGGTCGGGGATCTCAATCAGCTGTTTATCTACTGCATCATCTACCTGCTCGCCGTCCTGCTATCCAGCCTCATAAAAATGGCCATCAACGGCCTGCAGACCCTGATCGGGCAGCGCGCCCTGACCGACATACGCAGGGAGCTGTATCGCCACATCCTCCGGCTGCCCCTGTCGTTTTTCAGAAAAACCCAGCCGGGCAGCGTAGTCAACGCACTGGTTACCGAACTGGCAGCCTCGGCCGACTATGTCGGCGGGGCAATCGCGATTCCTTTGAGCAATGTGCTGACCCTGTTCGCCATCGGCGGCTATCTGATCTGGCTCAACCCGCTGCTGGGGATGACTACCCTGTCTATTTATCCGATTGCCCTTTTCGTCGTGCCGCTGGTCCAGCGTATGGTGAACATCCAGAATAAGAAACGGGTTGACACTGCCAGGGAGATGTCCAGTCAGATCACCGAGTCTATTTCGGGCATCAGCGAAGTGCATGCCCAGGGATCATTTCAGACGGAAGGTAAAAAGTACAATGCGATCATCGAGAGGCTGCTGCGCATTCGCATCATTTGGACCCTGTATCGCTATGGGGTCAAGGTGACCAATAATCTCTTCGTCGGCCTCGGCCCGGTGGTCGTCCTGCTGCTCGGCGGCTATCTGATGATGCAGGGCAAAACCGAGCTGGGCTCGATTGTCGCCTTTCTTTCCGCCCAGGAGAAACTGTACGACCCCTGGAAAGAGTTGATCGATTTCTATCAGGTGCAGCAGGACGCCGCGGTCCGCTATTACAAGGTCATGCAGACCTTCCAGGGAGACACCCAGTTCCATCTGCTGGCGGAACCCGGCGCCGTGAGCAGTGTTGATGGCAGGATCGAAATTAACAATCTGGAATTCGCCACCTCCGACGGCATCAAACTGCTCAACCAGGTCAATCTCACCATCGAGGCGGGTGAACATCTGGCCCTGGTCGGCTTTTCTGGGTCGGGCAAATCGACGCTGGCCAAATGTATCGGCCAGCTCTACAGCTATACCGGCGGAGAACTGCTGCTGGACGGCCTCCCGGTGGCCACGCTTTCCAAGGAAGAAGTGATCCGCTCGATCGGCTTTATCTCCCAGGAGCCGTTTATTTTTTCTGGCACGATAAACGACAATCTGCTCTATGCCTCGCTGGCAGTCTCAGAATACGACAACGAAGACCATGTGGCGGCGCCGGTCAGCCTCGACGACAAAATTGCCGTTCTGCAGCAGGCCGGCATCTTTGTCGATACCCTGCGCTTTGGTCTGAACACGGTGATCGACCATGCTCTTTATCCCGCGCTGGCCGAACGGCTGCTTCGGGTGCGCAGCAATTTCCAAAAGGATTTCGGCCAGGAGCTGGCCGAGCACGTCGAATTCTATCGCGAAGACAGTTACTTGTACTATTCCACGGTAATGGAGAATCTGGTCTTTGGGACGATCAGCAGAAATGCACCGATCAATGATCTGATCACCGATCGCTCTTTTCTTGCCTTTCTCGATGCCAGTAATTTACGTCTGCCATTGCTTGAAACCGGCACCGAACTGCTGCTTCAGACAATCGATATCCTCGGTGAGGAGGTCCCCCGCGAAGCGGTCTTTTTTGAACAGACGCCGCTCGATCCAGACAACTATGATGAGGCCCTGGAACTGGCTCCGCGGGTTCGAGCAACCGAGCTTTCAGGACTTTACGATCAGGAGCGGCGCGACCTGCTCAAACTGGCCTTCGGCTATATCCCGGCGCTGCACAAGATCATTGATATGCAGCCGCTGCTGGAAAAACTGATCCTGCACGGCCGAAAGCGTTTCCACACCTGGTCTGAAGCCCATCTCCCGGGTCAGGTATCGTTTCACACCGACACCGGCTACATCGACGCCAAATCGATACTGAACAATATTTTCTATGGCAACCTGACCAGTGATTCTCCCAAGGTCGAAGACCGGGTCAATCAATGCATTGTTCATCTGCTGATCGAAGAGGACCTGCTCGAACTGATCGCCGAAATCGGCATGACTTTCGACGTCGGCAATAAGGGGGACAGACTTTCCGGCGGTCAACAGCAGAAGCTGGCCATCGCTCGGGTGCTGCTGAAAAAACCCAAAGTGCTTATAATGGACGAAGCGACTTCTGCACTCGATAACAATTCGCAGGGCAGGATTCAGAGCATCATCGAGAAATGGAGAGGAAGCTGCACCGTGATATCGGTCATCCACCGTCTCGATCTACTGCCCTCCTTTGACAAGGTCGCGGTCATGAAGGCCGGCAGGATCGTAGAATTCGGCGAACCGAAACAGCTTATCAGCGAAAAAGGTATACTGCATGAACTCATCCACGGAAAAGGATAGCACCAAACGGGCCGGTTCGGGCTTCAAGGCAGATCTCGAATATCTGCATCAGAGTCCCCTGCTCGCAACGCTCGACTATGAATGTTTGAAGCTGCTGGCCATGCTGGGCAAACGGATCGACTTCATCGAGGGTGATCAACTCATGGTCCAGGGCGAAGATGACGGCTGCGCCTATTATCTGGTTTCGGGAACGGTCGAGGTGCTGCACCAGCGTGGTGATATAACGCGCCGTATCGACACCTTTGGACCAGGCACCTTTATCGGCGGGCTAGCCCTGCTGGGTAAATCGGCCCGGCTTTTCACTGTCCAGGCGACCGGAAAAACCACCGCGCTGCGCCTCTACCGGGAAGGGTTTCAAAAAACCATCAAACAGTTTCCCGAAAGTCTGCACAAGGTGTCCGCCAGCCTGGTTGCGGAACTGCTGCGCTGGGACCGCAGAATACTGGCTGAAGATCAGATAGAACTATCTGAAGGGGTCAAGGTTGCAGGTGTTTCCCTGCTCTGACACGGCAGTTTGAACTCCTGTATGACGAAAAAATCTAATACCGGCGAAAAATCATGGTGACAAGAGCGATCTGCATGCTGTCCCTCCTGGTCTTGATGCTTCTTCCGGCAGCGGCTGCGATGGGAACGGAAGCACCAGGAAGTGCGGGGGGCTTCAGCCTCAAGTCTAAAATTGATCAGTACGGGGTTTCCGGTCATGAGAACTACCTCAAGGAGATCATCATCACTGACCTGGACGGTTTTCATAAAGGCTTCATCACCTATGGCACCTGTGAGAGGCCGGGTGAAATCCTGCGGATAAAACTGAAGTACAAGGACCGCAGCTACAAATTTTTCGAACAGCTTCTGGAAAAATACCGTCAAACCTTCGGCGCGAAGCCAAAATTCGATGGTGATCAATTTGGCAACGTCAAGGCCTGGAAATGGTCCTTCACCAATGAGGACAACCAGCGCGTAACGCTGGAGCTGCAGCACAATCTCAAGGACACCGAAGAGTCGATCGGCAACATGCTCAAGCTCAGCCTGCCAGAGCTGATGAACGAAGAGCGCCACTGTTTCAACAGGAAGTACCCGGATAAACAGGAAAAAGACGCCGAAACTGATAGCGAACCCGACTGGAATATCCTGATTCCAAAATAAATCAGAGGGTTATTCGACCAGCAAAGCCAGAGATTGGCCTGGGATGAACGCTAATTGCTGCGCAGCATGCGTTTGCGCTTCTGGTGGGTTTCCAGCAGCTTCCAGCGAATGATCGGAATTTCTTCGATACACTCCGCCTTCAGTCGATAGCCCTGCACTTTGGCGCTCACCTCGAGCTGCGTGCCAAGGTCTTCGTTGAACACCGCCCGGTCCTCCCCGAAAAAGTCCCCGGTCTCCAGCTGCTCGATCAGCTTGCCGTTGCTTTTTCTGCTCAACGCACCGCGTTCGATCAGATAGAGCGAGTCGTCCTCGATCTGCTCTATCGCCCTGCCAACCAGGTTGAACTCGATCGGATGCAGATTTTCTGCGATGCTGGTCTGGACCTTGGGTGAGAGGGCCTCGCCGAAAAGCCAGGTATGCAGCAGGAATTGTTTTCTCCCGAACAGGTGCTTCAGGGAGGAGAGCAGGCAGTGTTCCTCGATAAAGCGGTAGAAGGCATGGGCCGGGATCTTCAGGGCGTGGACAAAACTGATCGTGCGGTAGGTGGCGTTGGTGAGCTGATTCTCGACACTGTAATTCTCGCCGATGAGCGTCCCGGTTGAGAACACGTTATAGGTTCCGGCCCGGTTGTTGATCATCTCGACATTGCCGGTCAGCAACAGGAAAAGAAAGGTGCTGGGGACGTCACGTTTCAAGATGATGGTGCCCGGGTTGAAACTGACCACCACATTGTTGAGGAGCTGCTTCAGATCATGTTCCGCGACCCCGGTCAAATAGTCCGCCAGATAGGCGTGGGCCTTTTCCAGCAAAAGGTTGGAGTGGCTTTTAATCAGCACGTCGGTCATACCGAACGGGGCGCTGGAACCGATTTCCTTCTGCTCATTGGTCAATGGTACAGCGGTGTGGGCCAGAATTATGCGGTTCGAACGGTCTTCTTTGAAGTCGGTCGCCTCACCATGAATCATATTGGTGCCGATATCGATCTTCTTCAGATCCACCGGCGCCAGATAGTTATCGATGATCTTCTGATCGAACCCGTCGGGAAGGCCGGTCGCCCGGCCTTTTCTTGTCCGGAGATTATCCATCGCGATGATATCGGCCAGATGGGCATAGGAGTAGTAGCGGCCGCCCCAGTGGGTGCGGAAACTCAGGATGGTGGTTTCGACCGGATGCGGGGATAACTGCGGCTTGACCTCTAGTCCGTGGATATCGTTCCACTCGCCCTCCTGCAGATCGTGCACTTCGAAAAAATTGTGGAAATCCTTCTCCGGCCTGGAAAGCAGCGCTGCCAGCTTCTTGAACACCGAAGCCCGGACAAAGGGTGTGGCGAAATACTTGATCCGATGATCGCTCAGCAGCAGGGTCGGCAGACCGGCGAAATGATCGTCATGGCAGTGGGTGTGGAAGATCCCTTCGATCTCGTTAATACCGATGCCAAGCGTGATCAGACAGTAGGCGATATTTGGGCCCGCATCGATCAGGTAGATCTTGCCCTGATAGGTCAGAATCGATGCCATACACGGCCGGTTGATGTCCCAGCCGTCACCCTGGCCGGAATGAACCACGCCGAAATATTCCCGCCTGATATCGTGGAACCCAAGCGGATAGGGCGCCAGATAACGCTGGGTCCGAGGGATGTTGAGATCAACGCTGACCGACTCGTGGCCATAGGAGATGGTAAACTGGTTGATCGCCTCGCGCTTGATGCAGACTCCGTCGCGAATCTCGATCTGCTCATCCTCTATCACGACTGAATCGAGGAGATGATCGGTACGCTTGATTCTGCCGAAGGCGAACTCCATTTTCAGATTCCAGATCAGCTCGACCTGCTGCTCGGATAATCCGGTTTCACGGAGTTCTTCTTTGCTGATCAGACCGTAATTGCCACGATGGATATAGGCCAGTTGCCCACTGATCTGCTTTGCACTGCCGATCAGCAGCGGTTTGATGCCCGAGTTATTGGGATGCCCGGGCAGTCCCATCCCCTGGCGGTAGAGCATCTGCAAAACGGGAAACTCGGCGAGATTGGAGAAATGCCCGCCCTGCAGCATGATATCGGACAATAGAATCGCATTGGGCCCGGTTTCATAGCGGTGCCCATCCTGTTCGACCTGGTTTATCAGACCGCGGCGGATCAGGTGTTTGACCGAGTCCTCAACACAGCCGCACTGTATATAAAGATTTACCTCGGGGATTCCAATCCAGTAGAGCCCGGTCGCAACATGAACTGTCCACATTCGTTTCATTTGAAGCGAAATCCTGCCTCGTTATTTTCTCTGAATACCGATGAAGGTGATGTCGTCATATTGATCACCCTCGCCGATATGAGCGGTAAGTGCCTTATTCAGTGTATTCAGCCGATAATCGAGCGGACGGTCTGCAAGCAGCAGCGGCATGAGCCGCTCTTCCCCGAAAAAGGTGCCATCCGGCGCGCGGGCATCGGTCACCCCATCCGTGAAAGCAAACAACGAGTCTCCCGTATGTATTTCGCAAGACCCGGCGGAGATTTTCAGGTTGGGAAACATGCCGATCGCGGCCCCCGTCGACCCTAATCGCTCATGCTGCCCCGATTTTCTGACCAGCACCGGAGCATCGTGACCGCAGTTGACGTACCAGAGGAAATCGCTGTCCCCTTCTAGGATTGCGGCGAAGACAGTGGCAAACATATTAGCCTGTGCATGATTTATGGCAACATAATTATTCGTCTCAAGAACCGCCGACACCACCACCTCACCCGGATCTGCAACCAGTTGCTCCGGCTCTAAAAAATGATCAAGACTGAAACCGCGCTGCATATGCGCCCGCAGCAGACTGCGGAATAAGACCATGAACAACGCCGCCCCGACGCCTTTGTCGCAGACGTCGGCCAGGACCAGAGCGATGCGGTTTTTGCCAAGCGGAAACAGATCGTAGAAATCGCCGGCAACCTGTCTTGCCGAAATGAAATGCGCCCCGAGATGCCAGCCGGACAGACCGGGCAGCGCCTCCGGGAAAAAGCTCGTCTGAATCTGCCGGCCGATCTCGAGTTCCCGTTCCGCCGCGTCGCGCGCCTGCTTGACCGACTGATGCAGGCGGGCGTTGTCGATTACACTGGCCACCTGGGAGGCGATCGTCTGGGCCAGCCGCACCTCGTCCTGATTAAAAACTTCCTGGGAATTTGACGGAATACCGATCGTCCCGATAACCTCCCCGCGGGCCAGCAGCGGCACCACCAGCAGGCAGACCGTGCCGCGTTCTCTCATCACCTCATGCAGGGAGCGGGTAATCGGGTTGAACTGGGCATCGGGCACCACGATCGGCTCACCGGTCTGAATGACGAACAGACTGGCATCGTTGCCCTGGACGTCAAATTCCAGGCCGGTGGCATCGCTCTCTGTCTCCTGTTCGGTATAAAATGCGACGATCTTCAGCTTGGTTCGCTCGTTGTTGAGCAGCGCGATGCCGACATTTCGGCCATTGAAGATCTTGAGCATCTCGCGGCAGATGGCGTGCAGAATATCATCGAGCTCGAGGCTGGAACTGATGGCCTCCGAGAGATGGTTCAAAATGGCCAGCTCCCTGGCCTGCCGCTCGGCAGCCTGACGGGCATCGACTGCTGCACTACTGCTTCTGGAAGAAGCATAATCAATTGATTTTTCTGATATTTCTCTAACCATGATAGGGTTACCGGAAAGACTCGGGGTCTATTCGCTCAACGGTTTTCGGGCCTTTATTTTGGCCTCGATCAATTCCTTGTGAGATAAGCGCAGCAAATTGCCCAGCTTATGGGCAAAGTGGTCTTCGTGGCTCTCCAGTCGGCCATCGACATGAATGACGCGCCAGACCGATTCCATCACCCCGAGCTTTTCGTCTTTCGTACAATTATTGTTCAGATACCTGGTGAAGCTGAACAGGTCGATCGCCTCTTTGCGCTTCTGGTAGGCCCGATCGACCAACTGGTCGATCTCCTCCTGGTCCGCACCGCAGCGGGCGGTAAGGGTGGCCACCAGGTGAGTCATTTCCGCGCTGGAACATTCCCCATCGGCATGGGCGGCTTCGAGCAGGAGCACGCAGAGGGCGATGTGGGCGTCCTTGATCTCCTCTTTCTTTGGTTTACTCGAACCCTTGTCGGCGAGCATCTTCTTGAGCAGGCTAATCATCAGTTTCCTTTTCCGCTTTTGCTATAGAGCAACCGGAAGACATACGTCATTCTTCATAGCTTGGCCTGCACCAAACGCCGGTTACCCTTTTTATTTACCACAACAAGTCCGGCAGTGACCAGGACTATGGCTCCGATCAAACGAATTGTCAGGGGTTCGTCAAGCAGCACAATGCCGAAAAACACCCCGGACAGCGGCATAATGAAAATATAAGAATGGAGTGTTGTGGCGCCATATCGTTTGATCAACGTGGTCCAGCCGAGCAGCCCGAACGAAGCGGTTACGAAACTCTGATACATCATGGCGCTGACAATGGGCACATCCACCTGGCGCACCATCGGCTGATCCCAGAACAGGGCGGAGAGCAGGAACAGCGGGGCGGCCATTGCCACCGGATACAAGGTCACCTGGCTGGGCTCGAACCAGGTAATGATCCGTTTAGTATAGACCGCGTTACCTCCCCAGATCAGCACCGAACTCAGAACGATCAGGTCCCCCCACAGCGCTTCCCTGCTCAGCTCGGCCGTATCGCCGAGCAGGACCAGCACGCCGCTGAACCCCAAGGTCAGACCGATGATCCTGCCGGCCGAAATCCTGTCTCCCTTGATGAAAAAATGGGCCAGCACCAGCACGACAAACGGCAACACGTTGGCAATCAAGGTGCCGTGCGAGGCGGTCGTTTTGCTCAACCCGATATAAAACAGGGAGAGCTGCACATAAAAAATGACCGCCAGAACGGTCATCAGGCGAAACTGGGCGTAGCTCAACCTGAGCGCTTTACCGGTAAGCAAGGCCCAGATCAGAATCGTCAGCGCCGCCAGGGAAAAACGTATAGCCGCGGAGGTGAACACCCCCAGTCCGGTCAGGCTGATCTTGATTGCCACCGCATTGGCGCCGAACAGCACACAGAGCAATACGGTGAACAGCACCGCACCGGTAGTCAGAGGTCCGTCTTCAGCTGGTGCTGCGTTTTTTATTTGATCCTGCACTGAGATGCGGCCTAACCTGACGTTCATGAATTAACACGATTTCCACCCTACGGGCGAGTCGATACGGCCTATTATCCAGCGTCGCTCTTGGGTAAGGCATATTGCATATATAGCCTTTCCCACGTCTCCCTGGCCAGCAGGCCGTCTCAACTCGTGAACGGTCTGGTTGAAGGGTCCCCCCGATTAAGTGTTATGGTCTGCCGGAAGAATCCTCTTATCCGCCGATCTTGCCGCTTCGACCCCGCCCCGCAATCAGAGTGCGATCTCTTCTCCATAGCCGAGCACCACGGCCCGTTTACCGAGGGCTTCCACCTTGCGCTTGAACTCGAACGGGTCCGCCTCGATCACCGGGAAGGTGCTGTAGTGCATCGGGATGACCGTTCCCGGGTTGGCCAGTTCGACAGCCTTGACCGCATCGTCGATACCCATGGTAAAATTGTCGCCGATCGGGGCCAGCATGTAATCGAGTCTGGTCATCTCGCCGATCAGCTTCATGTCGTAGAAAAGCCCTGTATCTCCAGTATGGTAGAGCGTCTTTGAGTCTATGGTTAATATCACGCCGGCCGGTTCCCCCCCATAGCGGTTGTCCGGGGTCATCGAACCGTGATGGGCGATGGTGAACTTCAACCTGCCGAAATCGAAACCATAGGATCCGCCGATGTGCATGTTATGGGCCCGGTAGCCTTTTTCGATACAATAGTTGGCCAGCTCATTGACGCAGATAAACAGCGGATCGCAGCGCTCGGCGATGGCAAATGAGTCACCGATATGATCTCCGTGGGCATGGGTCAGCACGATGAAATCAGCACTCACCTGATCTGAGCTCACCGGGGCAGTCGGGTTGCCGTCGAGAAATGGATCGATTAGAAGAACCAGGCCGGAATCTGTGGTAATCTGAAACGATGAGTGAGAAAAGTATTTCAATTTCATGTTATCCTCCGCAATAGTAGAGAAAGACGGTGACAGACAATACGGATAATACCCGTTCAGCCAGCCAGGGCCGGATCGTGCAGCCGGAAACAACAAGGGTGCCTGTATGCCTTCCAGAGCTTAGCAGCAACCGAGACGAGTTTCAATCGGTTTGTCCTGGCCACATAACATCGTCTCACCGCAACCCCAGGCTATGCCAGACAAAACCTGAAGGCAGCCAATGATGGACCGTTATTCGAATTTCAGCGATCTGGCCGCAGGCGAAACAGACTTTTCCATAGAACTCGCAGATCGGGGCAGTGGGGTAACCGTGATCGCTCCGCATGGCGGGGAGATCGAGCCGCACAGTGCCGACATCGCCCGGCTCATTTGTGCAGATGACTACAATCTCTTCTGTTTCATCGGCACAAAACCGTCGGGCAATCGCGATCTGCATATTACCTCGCACCGCTTCGATCACCCCGGGGCGCTCGCCCTGGTAAAGAGGTCCAGCATCGTCATCGCCGTGCACGGCTGCACCAGAGAAGATTTAGTCATATTGCTGGGCGGCCTCGATCAGGAATTGATCGCCGAGATCGACCGCCAGCTCGGCAGGCGAAACATCGACAGCAAACCATCGTCGCAGAAACTTCGTGGGCAGCACAAAGGCAATATTTGCAACCGGGGCCTGCGAGGCAAAGGGGTGCAGCTCGAGATATCCCGGGGACTGCGCGACTGTGCCGCTGCTCACCGGAAAATAGCCGCAGCCGTGCGGGCCGCGGTAACACGGTTGACAGATGACAGGGTGCGGACGAGGTAAATCGACCCGCAGCAGGCGCTTGCCTGACGAGCCGCTTGGCCGGCACTGTTCAATCGAGCGGATTGTGGCAGGCAGTCTGGCTTTCGCCGACGCTGCGCATCTCCGGAAACTCTTTGAGGCATCGCCCGGTGGCCTCAGAGCAGCGCGGGTTGAAAAAGCAGCCCGGCGGCGGGTCGATCGGCGACGGCAGTTCTCCATGGAGCACGATGCGCTGCTTCTCCCGGAACGGGTCGGCAATCGGCGTGGCGGACAGCAGCGCCCTGGTATAGGGGTGCCTCGGGTGGTTGAAAATAGTGTCACGGCTGCCCTTCTCGACCACCATACCGAGATACATCACCATGATCTGATCGGCGATGTGTCTTACCACCGAGAGATCATGGCTGATAAAGAGATAGGCCAGATTGAGACGGTCCTGCAGATCTGCCAGAAGATTGAGGATCTGGGCCTGGATCGAGACGTCCAGGGCCGATACCGGCTCGTCGAGCACCAGGATCTCGGGGTTGAGCATCAGGGCTCTGGCCACCGCAATGCGCTGGCGCTGACCGCCTGAGAACATATGCGGGTAGCGGTCGTACTGTTCCGGCCGCAAGCCGACAAAATCCATCATTTCCCTTGCTGCCCGGCTCCGTTCAACCTTGGTCATCGTGGTATTGACCAGCAGCGGTTCTTCCAGCGCATGGCCGATCTTCTGGCGCGGATTCAGCGAGCCATAAGGATCCTGGAAGACAATCTGCACTTTCGATTTGAGTTTTCTGCGGGTGGACTGGTCCGAGGCGACGATATCCACGCCCCGGATCGAAAGCTCGCCCGAGGTCGGCGGTTCGATCATCGTCACCAGCCTGGCCAGCGTCGACTTACCGCAACCCGACTCACCAACAACGGCCAGCGTCTTACCCTTTATCAGATCGAATGTCGCTCCATTCAGCGCTTTCAGCAACGCTTTGCCTTTAAAGGTGCCCCGGCTGATTTCGTAAAAGCGCCGCAGATCCCTGGCCTGCAGAATCGTTTCGCCGCTCATGCAGACTCCTCACTGCCGGGATAATTGATCGGCTCACCCTTTTCAAGCGGATAGTGGCACAGCGCATAGCCATGGTGCGCCGCCGCCTTCTCGGGTTCGCGGGTCTGGCAAAGCTCGGTGGCATAGCGGCACCGGGGCGAAAACAGGCAGCCCTGGGGCCGGTCGAACTGGCCAGGGACGACGCCTGCGATGGAGGGCAGACGCCTGCTCTCGGCCCGTTCAGGCAGGGCGGCGAGCAGGGCCGAGGTGTAAGGATGGTGGGGATCGGTGAACAATCCCTTGATGTCCTGCTGTTCCACCTGTTGCCCGGCATACATGACCATAACCCGTTTGGCGGTTTCGGCCACGACCCCCATATCGTGGGTGATCAGGACCAGCGCCATGTTGGTATCTTCCTGGAGCTTGAGCAGCAGGTCGAGAATCTGCGCCTGGATGGTCACATCGAGCGCTGTGGTCGGCTCATCGGCAATCAGCAGCCGGGGTCTGCAGGCAATGGCCATCGCAATCATCACCCGCTGGGACATGCCCCCTGAGAGCTGATGCGGAAAAGCGGAAAGCCGCTTTTGCGGTTCTGGTATGCCAACCTGATTGAGCAGATCGAGGGATCGCTCCCGCCGTTCTTTGCGATCCATCTGCAGATGCGTTTTGAGTGCTTCACCAAGCTGAAAACCCACGGTAAAACAGGGGTTCAGACTGGTCATCGGCTCCTGGAAGATCATCGAGATCTGTTTGCCAACAATGGTGCGCTTCTCATTATTGCCCATCTGCAGCAGATCCTTGCCGTCGAACACCAGCTGATCCGCCGTTACCTTGGCGGTCCACGGCAAAAGCCCCATCAGGGCCAGCATAGAAACCGATTTACCCGATCCGGACTCGCCGACAATCGACACGACTTCTCCGGCATCCAGGTCGAGCGATAGCCGGTCCACCGCGGTAAACAGGCCACCGGCGGTCTGGAAAGCTACAGAGAGATTGTCTATTTCAAGCAAGGTCATGTATGTCTGTCTGGCCGGCTGTCTGGCCGGCTGTCAGGACCGTTTCAGTTTCGGATCAAAGGCATCGCGCAGCCCGTCGCCCATCAGGTTAATAGCCAGCACGGTCAGCAGAATCGCGCAACCGGGCAGGGTCACCACCCACCAGGCCCGCAGGATAAACTCCCGGGCTTCGGCCAGCATGGTGCCCCATTCGGGCGTCGGCGGCTGGGCTCCCATACCCAGAAAACCAAGCGCCGCCGCATCGAGAATGGCCGTGGAGAAGCTGAGCGCCGCCTGGACAATCAGCGGAGCCAAGCAGTTGGGCAGAATGGTCACGAACATCAGCCGCAAGCGACGCACCCCGATCACCCGGGCCGCAGTCACGTAATCCTTGTTCATCTCGCCCATCACCGCAGCCCGGGTCAATCGCACGTAGTGGGGCTGCTGGACAATGGCGATGGCGATCATCGCATTGATCAGGCTCGGGCCGAGAATGGCCACCAGCACCAGGGCGAGCAGCAAGCTCGGGAAGGAAAGGATAATATCCATCAGCCGCATGATGATCGTATCAGTCCTGCCCCGGAAAAAACCGGCGACCAGCCCGAGGATCACCCCGACGATCAGTGCCCCCGAGACGACCACACAGCCGATGAACAGCGAAAAACGGGCCCCGTAGATAAGCCTCGATAAAATATCCCGGCCCACCGCATCGGTGCCGAGCGGAAAACTGATCGAGCCGCCCTCCTGCCAGAACGGCGGCTGCAGAAAGGCGTCGCGATACTGCTGGTTGGGCAGATGCGGAGCGATGAAATCGGCAAAAACAGCGATGATAATAATGGCTGCGAAAAAGAAGAGGCCGATCACTGCTCCTCTATTTTCACTGAAATAGGACCAGAACTCCTTGAGCAGGGCAATCCTGCCCACTTCTCTGGAGTCCAGTACCTGATTGTATGCCGCCTCAGTCATTTCTACTCCGTATGTCGAATCCGCGGGTTGATCAGGCCGTAGAGCAGGTCAACAAACAGGTTAACAATCATGATTATCACTGCTATCAATAGCAGTCCGCCCTGCACTGAGGCATAATCCCGCCTGAAAATAGAATCGACCATCCATTTACCGATCCCTGGCCAGGAAAAGATAGTCTCGGTCAGAATCGCCCCGGCAAAGAGCACTCCGACCTGCAGGCCGATTACCGTAATTACCGGAATCATCGCATTGCGAAGGGCGTGCAGACCGATTACCCTGGTCGGCGGCAACCCTTTGGCCCGGGCGGTTCTGATGTAATCTTCGCCCAGCACCTCGAGCATCGCCGAGCGGGTCTGGCGGGCAATAACCGCCAGCGGAATGGTACCAAGGACGATGGTGGGAAGAATCAAATGACTCAAAGCCGAAGTAAAAGCGCCTTCCTGCCCGGACAGAAGGGTGTCGATCAGCATAAAGCCGGTCACCGGCTCGAAATAGTACAGCAGCGAAATCCGGCCCGAAACCGGCGTCCAGCCGAGTATGCCGGAGAAACAGGATAATCAGTAGCAGGCCCCACCAGAAAATCGGCATCGAATAACCGGTCAGGGCGCCGGCCATGACCGTGTGATCAAACGGTCGAGCCCCCGCCTGACCGCGGCAATCATACCCACCGGCAGGCCGATAAAAACAGCAAACAAAATTGCACACAAAGACAACTCAACCGTGGCCGGAAACAGGGTGATAAACTCCTCAAGCACCGGCTTCTTCGTTACGATCGAGGTGCCAAAATTGCCATGTATCAGATCATTTAGATAATGGCCGTACTGGACGATAATAGGTTTATCGAAGCCATACTCGGCCATCAGCCTGGCATGCCTTTCCTCAGTCATGCCCCGTTCCCCGGCCATTAGCAGCACCGGATCGCCGGGCAGCAGTCTGATAAAGGTAAAAGCTATCAGGGTTACACCCGAGGAAGGTGGGAATAATCACACCAAATTTCTTGAGAATAAAGGCCAGCATTTGCGAAAAGATCAGTTAATACCTAGCTTAGGGGGAAAATGTACTCCGGGAATTTGCACACAAAAGGCCGGGCACGAAGACCCGGCCTTTTGCTCCCATCAGTCAAGACTATTTCAGGTCAACACCATAAAAAATATGGCCGCCGAAGGGATCGATCTTGAAATCGACCACTTCCTTGCGAATCGGCTTGTAAACCACCGAATGGGCGATGGTTGCCCATGGAGCCTGCTCTTTGAAGATCACCTGAGCCTGCTCGTACAGCTTGGTGCGTTCATTGACGTCTGAGACGATCTTGGCCTTCATGATCAGATCATCGAAGGGCTCGTAGCACCAATTAGCGCCGGTTGGAGCCGCCGACGGCATCACAACCCAGCAGACACCGCCAGGAAGTTGTCCGGGTCGCCGTTGTCGCCGGTCCAGCCCAGCAAGACAGCACCGTCGCGATTCTTATCCTTTGAACGATCCAGATACTCACCCCACTCGTAGGAGACGATCTCGGCATCGACGCCAATTGCGGCAAAGTCTGCCTGAATCAATTCGGCCATACGCCGGGCATTCGGGTTATAGGGCCGCTGCACCGGCATCGCCCAGACCTTCATCTTCAGGCCGCTGACCCCTTCGGCCTCGAGCATGGCCTTGGCGGCTTCCGGATCGTAGGGATCATCGACGACCGCATCGTTATAAGACCAGATGGTCGGCGGAATCGGATTCTTGGCCACTTTGCCCGCCCCTGGAAAACAGCGTCGAGGATGGCTTCCTTGTTAATTGCCATATTCAGCGCCTTACGGACTTTGGGGTTGTCAAACGGCGCAACCATGGTGTTGTAAGCCAGATAGCCGACATTGAGCCCTTCCTGCTGGAGCAGGTTGACATCCGGATCGGTGGCCATTGCTTCCAGATCGGCCGGATTCGGGTACGGCATCACATGGCATTCGCCGGCCTTCAGCTTCTGGTAGCGAACTGAAGGATCGGGGGTAATGGCAAAAACCAGGTCGTCGATAGCTGCTTTACCGGCCCAGTAGTCCGGGTGGGCCTTATAACGGATAACCGCATCTCTTCTGATAGGCGACGAGCTGGAACGGACCGGTGCCGACCGGCTTCTGGTCGATGGTAGCGGAGATACCGGCAGCCATCATTTTGTCGGCATATTCCTTTGAATGAATCGACGCGAAATCCATACCGAGGTTGGCGATCATCGGCGCCTCCGGACGATTGAGCAGGAATTTGACCGTATAATCATCGACCTTCACGACATCCTTGATCAGATCAGGCATCGACATGCCGTTGAAATATTCATACGTCGCACCCTCGGTTACACTGTGGAAGGGATGATCCTTGTCAAGCTGGCGCTTAAAGGAAAAAACGACGTCGTCGGCATTGAAATCACGGGTGGGGGTAAACTCCTTGGTCGTATGGAATTTAACCCCTTTGCGCAGATTGAAGGTGTACTCGAGACCATCGTCGGACACCTCCCACTTCTCGGCCAGGGCTGGGACCGATCTTGGTGGTGCCGCGCTCGAATTCGACCAGACGGTTGAAAATGGCACGCGATGACGCATCAAAGGTCGTACCGGCGGTGTAAAAAGCCGGATTGAAACCTTCAGGACTTCCTTCGGAACAGAATACGAGCGTCTTTGCCTGAACGCCTGCAGCGCCCATGGCAAAAAGAGACGCACCGCAGACCGCAGCGAGCAACTTCCTTTGCAGTGGTTTCATGTCTGTATCTCCTGTCTTGGATTGGGGTTGGAAACGGCGGACATCCGCCTGTACTTTGGGTTTTATCCCGTTTTCAGAGATTTTTACAGTCTTTTCTTGCACTGGTGTCCGATATGCCCGATGACTCCGCACAAGAAGTTCAGGACGATTAGACAAACCTATAATACATCAAGCGCGAATGACAACTCCTCAGGATGACTAAAACAACGGGCCAATACCCAAATCTGCAGAATTAGTTTCCGGGAGGAGAACAGGTTTGGGGGAAGGGGCATGCAAGAAAAGGAGCAGGCCGGATCAGTTATCGGTCCGGCCTGCTCGGAGGTTATGGTTTTCTGGGCCTTTATCCGTTACTGTTCTTTTTCCTGGGGAAGGACCAGGTTGAGCAGCAGACCGAGGATCCCTGCCAAACCGATTTTTTCAATCGCGAAGGTGCCGGCGGAAAACTTCATGCCGCCGATACCGGACACCAGAATAACGGCAATGATCACCAGGCTGCGGGGGGTGGCCAGATCTTTGCCCGCCCGGACCAGGGTGTTGATGCCGATCACGGTGATCATGCCGAACAGCAGGATCATCACGCCGCCCATAACCGGACTCGGAATGGTGGACAAGAAGGCGCCGATCTTGCCGACAAAAGCCAGCAGGATGGCAGTGATCGCGGCCCAGGTCATGATGGCCGGGTTAAACGCCTTGGTCAGCGCCACCGCGCCGCTGACTTCTGAGTAGGTGGTGTTGGGCGGCCCGCCGAAAAAGGCGGCCAGCGAGGTGGCGAGGCCGTCGCCGAGCATGGTGTTCTCGACGCCCGGATCCTTGATATAGTCTTTACCGGTAATGGAGCCGATGGCCAGCACATCGCCAACGTGTTCGATGGCCGGAGCAATCGCCACCGGCACGATGTAGATGATCGCGTTCAGGTTCCACTCAGGGGCGGTAAAATTGGGTACCACAAACCAGGCGGCATTCATTACCGGGGAAAAGTCGACCAACCCCATCACCAGAGCCGCGACGTAGCCGGCGGCAATGCCGCAGAGGATCGGGATCAGACGCAGGAAACCGCCGCCGAAGATCGAGACGATTACGGTCGTGGCCAGCGCCACGGTAGACATGATCATCGCCGGCGAGCCGACAATTCTGCCATCCCCGATGCTGCCGTTGGCCATACCCACCGCGACCGGAGCCAGAACCAGGCCGATGACCATAATGACCGGGCCGGTGACGATGGGCGGCAAATATTTTTCCAGTACATAGCTGCCCTTGATCCGGATGATCAGGCTGAGCAACACATAGAGCAGGCCGGCGGCGGCCAGACCGCAGAGGGTGCCGGGTACACCCCAGGTCTTAACTCCGTATGAAATCGGCGCGATAAAGGCGAAAGAAGAGGCCAGAAATACCGGGACCTTGCCGCGGGTGATAAGCTGAAAAACCAGGGTGCCGATTCCGGCGGTGAACAGGGCGACATTGGGGTCCAAGCCGGTCAGTATCGGAACCAGAACCAGCGCACCAAAAGCCACGAACAGCATCTGGGCGCCAAGCAGCCCGTCACCCAGCCGGAACCGGTATTGCGTCTCAAAAGTTTCCACCGACATCTTCTCTTCTCCCTCTCGTTTAGGTTTTTAGTTGGTGATTGGTTGGTAACAACCAAAATGGTGTTTTTCCACTGCGCCAGCAGGCAGGCAAGCTACTTGGTTCCAAAAATCTTATCCCCGGCATCCCCGAGTCCCGGCAGGATGTAGCCGACCTCGTTGAGCCTTTCATCTATCGCAGCGGTGTAGATCTCCACATCGGGGTGGGCCTCGGTAACCCGCTTGATGCCTTCCGGCGCCGCGACCAGGAAGAGACCCTTGATTGTCCGGCAGCCGACCCGCTTCAGCGTTTCGATGGTGGCCATCAGGGTACCGCCGGTGGCCAGCATCGGGTCCAGAATGAGCGCGATGCGCTTATCCATCTCACTGGTGGTTTTCACATAGTACTCGACCGGCTGCAGCGTCTCCTCGTTGCGATAATAGCCCACCACGCTGACCTTGGCGGTCGGTATCATATCCAGCACACCGTCCATCATGCCGAGCCCGGCCCGCAAGATCGGCACAATCGTAATTTTCTTTCCCTTGATCTCCTCGACCTCGACCGGACCGGCCCAGCCTTCAATTACCTTTTTCTGGGTCTCGAGATCCTTGGTCGCTTCATAGGTCAACAACCGCGACACCTCGGAAGCAAGGTCCCGGAAATCTTTGGTGGTGATATTCTTTTCCCGTAATAGGCCTATTTTATGATTGATCAGTGGATGATCGGCAACGTGCACGGTCATGGAGTTCTCCTGGCTTGTTAATTCCCTAAGAAAGAGCCTGACAATCTTTGATGCAAAGGCCCGCTATGGCGATGATGAAGAACGGATCGATAGCCGGACGGAGCCGTGGTCGTATGGAGGTGATACCAGCAGTTAGCGCAGCGCCGAAAGAGACTCAAAACAGATGGTCTGCCTGCCCCCTCTTTTATGAAAAAAATGGTGTGAAAAAGCAAGCTATTTCACACCAGGCTCAGGAGTGTCTGGAGGCCAGACTCCGGGCTTTATCACGCAGCATCGGCAAGAGCTGCACCGCCAGGATGCCAACAAAAATCAACAGGGCGCCGAAGAGCTCGACCCGGCTCAAGCGCTCTCCAAGATAAATAAAACCGGCCAGCGCCGCAAACACCGTTTCAGAGCTTAAAATGATTGCCGCATCGGCCTCATGGGTGAAGCGCTGGCCGACCACCTGCAGCGTAAACCCGACCCCGGTGGAGAGCAGTCCGGCATAGAGAATCCCGAACAGACCACGCTGCACATCGATAAACCGCGGCTCTTCGATCATGATCCCCAGCATGGCGCCGCACAGCCCGCAGATCAGGAACTGGCCGCAGGCCACTACCAGCGGCGCCCTGGTCCTGACCGCCATGGTTCCGACCAGAATGACATGAAAGGCCCAAAACAGGCTCGAAGCGATCACCCAGCTGTCACCGATGCTCAGATCAAGTCCCTGGGTGCCGCTCATGATATAGGTGCCAACCAGGCAGCAGATCGAAGCAGGCCATACCGACCAGTGGACTTTTCTTCTCAGGACAAGCAGCGAGATAATCGGCACCAGCGGGACGTAGAGGGCGGTCAGGAACCCGGCGTTGGTCACCGTGGTATGGAAAATGCCGTATTGCTGCAGGGCGGCTGCGGTAAACAGCACCAGGCCGGTGCCGATGATGCCCAGCCAATAGGTACCCGGGAAACTCCCATCCCGGACCCGCACCTGTCTGTATTGCCGGATCGCCCAGGGCAGAACGAAACAGGCGCCAACCAGCATCCTGATTCCGGTAAAGCTCATGGTCTTCAGGCCACCGGTTCCCACCTGCTGAACCACAAAGGTGGAGCCCCAAATAATTGCCGCCAGCAGCAGCAGTCCATTGGCCTGTAATCTGTTCATAGCCTCAGAGCAGCTCGATTGAGCATCTTTGCAAAGCCTCGTTGAACTGTCGCGATACCTCTGTTTCCTCTTTTTTCGCCCCACGTGTCGGGCTGCTCGAATATACTTGCTGCAGTTTTTTTTGCAAGGCCGCCCTAAGTCATGTGCCTGCCAAGCCGGAGCAGCCCGCTATTGCTCAGGGCCTCCCTCCAGGACGCGGATCTATCCTTGTAAAAGCGCCAGTTTAATGGTACTACGTTCGGCCATATCATCAGCAAGCTCAGGCGGCCTGCAAAACCTCAAAAATGCAGAGCTAAACCCGTTTTTCGAGGAGGATTTATGATGTCACGAATGCGGATCTTACGGTCCTGTCGAGCCCTGACTCCCTGCCTGCTTTCTGCACTATTCGTTTTGCTGTTCAATACGGGCGGATATGCGGAAACCTGCATTACCTGTCATACCGATGAAGATCTGCTCGAGGAAAATCTCGCCGAGGTGGAAAACAAGACCTCTGCCCTGCAGGCCGGCAGCGGCTGAGGCGGCGCAGTGGCTCCGTTGGAGCCACAGGAAAAGGTACTGGTATCGGAAGAATTTCTCGACTCCATCCATGGTGAACTGGCCTGTGTCGACTGCCACGGCGGGGACGATACCGCCGACGACAAGGAAAGCGCCCATGAGGGATTCGATGCGCATCCTTCGATCAATAACCCGCAGGAGGCCTGCGGGGAGTGTCATGAGGAAATTGCCGAGACGGTTCCGCAATCTCTGCATGCAACCCTGTCAACCTTTCCCGGTTACCTGGAAAAAAGGGCCAGCCAAGACACCTGGGAAAAGGTCGACCACGGCCGGGAACGCCACTGTGCCTCCTGCCACACAAGCTGTGGAGGCTGTCATGTGAGCCGGCCCCAATATGCCGGCAGCGGCTTTGTCAACGGCCATATCTTCAGCGCCAAGCCTGATCCGGTCAACCAGTGCACCGCCTGCCACGGCAGCCGGATCGGCAACGAATTCTACGGCGCCCGCGGCCAGGGCGATGTGCATCTGCAGAAATATTCGATGAGCTGCGAGGACTGTCACTCGGCCGATGAAATGCACGCTGCCGCCCCGGAAGGGCTCGAGAACCGCTACCATTTGGAAGAAGCGGCCAACTGCACAGACTGCCATCAGGATCTGCAGTACGGCTCAGTGCGCGAACACCGCATTCACAGCAGCAAGGTCCAGTGCCAGGTCTGTCACTCCCAGACCTACGTCAACTGCTATAGCTGCCATACCGGCACAGATGAAGAGGGTATTGCCTATTTCATCAACAACCACGAATTCGAAGGCATGAAATTCGGCTTCAACCCCGACCGAATCCCAGGCAACAACTACGAGTTCGCGCTGCTCAGGCACGTTCCGGTCGATCCGAAACTGTTTGATTATTACATCAAGGACGGCTTTCCCAACTTCGACGTCTCTCCGACCTGGAAACGCGCCTCCCCGCACAACATCCAGCGGCGCACCTGGCAGAATGCGAACTGCAACAATTGCCATGGGCAACGCGATCTTTTCCTGGCTGAGAGCGACCTGCTCGATTACGAGATCAAGGCAAATTACGGTGTTACCGTCGCCGACCATCAGATTCCTAAAAAGCGCGCCCGGGTGATGGATCTCAATATCGACACCTCCCGGGTAAAAACATCACGGATAGTCACCGCTCAGTGGCTGCATGACAACCTCGACGACGACAGTCTGGTGATCTTGGACGCCAGAAACGAGATGGCCTACGAAGCGCAGCATATCCCCGGGGCGATCAATCTCGATCCCAATGCTACCGAGGGATTGCGGACCGGGGTCGACGCGGATGCACCCTTGACCATAGAAGATGACCAAACCCTGGCCGAAACCCTTGGGGAATATGGGATATCCAGGGAAAACCACATTGTGGTATACTCCGACAAAGGCACCGATGCCGGCTTTCTGCTGGGCATCCTGGACTATGCCGGGGCCGAGAACATCTCCATTCTCAATGGCGGCCTGACGGCCTGGAAAGAGGCAGGTTTCGAATTCTCCGACGCAGAGCCGGATTACGATGAGAAGACCTTTGAAATCAAACCGCGGAAGAGTCTCATCGTTGATACCGATTACGTCAAAGCAAACCTGGACAACCCCGATGTGGTTATGGTCGATGTCAGGCCAATGCAGCATTCCACCGGACTTATCAGCCACAGCCTGGCTGAGCGGCCCGGCAGAATCCCCGGTTCGGTGATGTTTCCAGCCCCGGGGCTATATATGGATGATTCGTTCATCAAGAGCGCCGAGGAACTCATCTGGGTATTGCGGGAGCGCAATATAAGACCGAACAAGACGATCGTGGTTTCCTGCAACACCGGCAACTGGGCTTCAGCGGCCATGTTCATGCTGCGCTATCTCGGCTACCCCGATGTACGCCTGCATGATGAGTCCTGGATTAACTGGATGGATTAGCCGCTTCTGATAAATCACCATCCTCGAAAAAAAAGAAGGGCCGGTCGATTCATGTTATCGACCGGCCCTTTTTCCTGATACAAGCCAGTATTTGCCAGCCTGGTTATATCCCCTGCATCGTCTTGAGGATTTCCGGATTCTGCTCATCCTCGGCCAGGATAATATGGCAGGCCTCGCAGTCCATCGAGATGTACTCACCGCTGCTGGTCTCATGCTCATCGTCGTGACATCTGAAACAGCCCGAATCATTCTGGTGGCCGCGCAGGCTGGGATAGGTATTCCAACCGATCTTCATGGACGGCCAGACGTTTTCCAGATACGCCGCCTGGACCCCTGAAACAGCCTTCTCCAGCATCGGCATATTGTTGTTGACCAAATCCGGGTATTTGAGCCGGTACCAGCCCCGCAGCTCTGTAGCGATCTGGTTTCTGGCCTCCTCATGGCTTTCATATTCCCGGGTGATCATCTCGTAGCCGATCTTTCTGATGAACGGCAGTTCGGTCGGAATCGCCCCGATCAGCAGCTTCTCATCAATCGCCTCTTCCGGCGATTTGTAGATATGGGTTGGCCGGTTGTGACAATCGATACAGTCCATTTCGCGGGTGTAGACCTGGGCCCCTTCGGGCACCTCACCGCCATGTTTATCGAAGACCACCCGGGTGCCGTCAGGCTTGATCAGGGTGACCTGGTTGATCTCTTCGCGCTCCCAGTCACTATGGGTGTAGGTGATCCTGTTTTCTTCCGAGACGTGCCAGTGGATGCCGTGCGCCTCAGTGCCCTGGTAGCCGCCGGAACCGACTTTCAGCAGCAGCACGGTCTGGACATGGGTGTTGTTCTCATCGGAGAGAAACTTGTCTTTGATATAGAGTTTGTCGCCGTGAAAGAGCTCCGGGCGGTGGCATTCCTCACAGGTGTCGCGGGCCGGGCGCAGACCGTGCACCGGCGTCTCTATCGGGGTGGCGTACGTCTTGGCGACCACGGCGACCAGCTGCCTGGTGCCTGAAAGTTTTGATTTGACGAACCACTGGGCACCGGTGCCGATGTGGCATTCAACGCATTTCACCCGGGAGTGCGGCGACTTTGAATAGGTCGCGTACTCAGGCTCCATCACGCTGTGGCAGAGCTGTCCGCAGAACTCGTTGGATTCGGTGTAGTGGTAACCGGTATAGGCCAGCAGGGTGATGACGAAGACATTGACAAAGGTCAGGCTGGTGGCCAGGAAAATGATCTTGCGCAGCTTGATGAAATTCTCCGGCACCGAGAGCTTTTCACTGAGGTACTCATGGGTGAACAGGCCGACATCTTCTTTTCCCTTAAAGAAAAAGAGCCCGAGAAAGATCAGCACCAGGCCCAGTATAAAGGCCGGAGCCACGAACATGTAGAGCACGAAGCCAAAATACTGGTTGTGGATGGCCCCGAACAGCTCCAGCAGGAGGCCGATCAGCAGAATCGGAAACGAGGCGGTAGTCATGGTGGCCCCGATTAACGAAACTTTGCTCCTGGCTATGCCGTTAATGAATGCTTGGATGATATGGGTAAATTTGACCAAAACAACGCCCTCCTCATGAATGAATCGACCTGATCAAAACCTGCATAATTTCTTTCTGATAACGGAGCCAGACTACTACATCGTTACGTTTATTTAAATATTTTTCACGGTGCCCGGCCATTTGGCGGGCCATCCTGCCAGCAGCCCCGGCTTGTTCTCAACCTCTGAGATGGCCTTCTTGCCAAGCAGATGTAATTCTAAACTATCTGACACCTTCATCTTGTTATGCAGCCAATCATCAGCGATAATACTGACCCAAAGCAGTAACACCATTTTATTCACAGAAGTGCCGGTATCGGTGTATGCTTTGGTCACTGAAAGACAAAATCCAGCATAAGGAGCACGGCCTGAATACAACTCTTCATAGACGGGCTGGGACAGGCGCCCGGGTGAAATTCTGATGCATCTGATACAAAAATTCCTCACGGCAGGGTTGCTGGCAGCCTGCCTGGTGCTTGCAGGCTGCGGCGGGAAACCCTACGACTATAAACCGTCAAATGACCTGAAACCTGGCCCGGGGCTGTTTTCGGGTGAAGATGGGGAGTTTACCATCATAGGTGCTGAACCGGATAAGAAAGAAAAATCAGAAGAGAGGGAAAAAGAAGCCGAATAAGCGGCTCGGCACGTTCGGTCACCTAATTGCTTTTCTTTGCATCCCCACTATTTTTTTCATCCGTAGTAGCCTCATCCTCCAGATCGGCCAGAATCCGCTGACATTGATCGACATTGGCCTGCGCAGTATCGAAGGCTTTCTGGGCAAGAAACGACAGGCCGCCTGTGGCGATAAACGCTGAATATTGAGCATATTTTTTTGCAACATCGGCCAGATCGATGCCGATTTTGGGCTCAGCCAGGGTCCCCCCGACGTGGACCAGCGAGGCGAGCCCGATGTTGGTGAGTCCGCTTATGGCCCCCCTCGCTTTGGGCGCAATACCCACATCCAGCTCCTCGGTTTTCAAGTTGATCTCCCCCCCCCCCATCCAGGTCACCTCGCTGGTCTGGGCGGCGATTTTCTTGTGAAAGTCGGCAATACCATCTTCGATATCAAAACGGATCACCGCACACTCAAGCATTGTCTTGTCACTGTCCAGCGGGTTCAGATTGGAAAGCAACCCCGCCCCGAACTGGCTCATGAATGATTTATGCAATTCCATATCTTTAAGCGCGGCGGCAAAATGACCGTTCAGGCTGCCCATGAGGTCAGCAAGCGATCGTCCATTGCCGTCAAGGTCGACATCGAGATCAAACAGTCCCCCAAACCGGGGGGAGACAAAATTATCGAAATTAAGAGTCACATCAAGTACCGCCTCCTCATTTCGGGCATCGAGTTTGAGATACCCGCTGCCCGAACCGCCGTTGGTCTGACCGAGATCTAGCGGATCAACTTGCAGAAGGCCGTCTTCGAGGCGCACCGCAACCTTGCCGTTCATATCTATGCCATCAGGAATTCGCACCTCTGTGGCATTTATCTTGAGATCGACATCATATTCGCGAAGCACCCCTATGGCCAGTAGCTCATCAGAAAAAAGCCGCCGTCCTGGCGTTGGCGTTGCCTCTGGCTGCTGCTCTTTTTTATCCTGCTCGGCACCCATCTCAGTTTCAACATCCTCTATCTCAGTCTCCACAGCCTCTATCTTAGTCTCCACAGCCTCTATCTCACCCTTGGCAGGCCCTTCAGCTTCCGCTTTATTGGTCTCTTTCTGGGCGGCAAGATAATCTGTAAAGTCAAAGCCGGTTAGCGTAAGTTCTCCGTTGATAGTTTTACGTTCAACGCCTGCGGCCGGCGGGATCATATAGGCCAGGTTGGCCAGAATCTCGCTCTGTTCTTCTCGCAACGTAAACGCTTCCAGGCGATATTCTCCAGGTTTACCCCAGGCTTTGCCGGTGATCTGCAGTTGTTTATCTTCAGATATCTGCTTACCAAACAAGGCACCAACTCTGGTCAACGACGCCACATCGACGGTAAGCTGCGTCTCAAAAGTCTGCGGTGCCATGACATCGGGCAGCGAAGCCTTGATTATTGTTTTGGTTCCTTCACCGGCAAGCTGCGCGACGATGGTCACCGGGCTTGCAGGATTTTCAGTATCGGCCTGAATATTTACAACCCATGGACCGGTTTGCGGAAGTTCCCGCTTTGCCAGCTCGGATAGGGTGGCCAGCGAGTCTAGATTACCTTCGATTGCCGCCTTAATGCCCGAGAGCTTCAGGACATCTTCTATCATCACATCAGCTTTGGTTTCTAAACCGTTCTGGGTCAAAGATGCCTTGAGCAAATCGAGCTTGACTGATCTCTCAGTCGATCGGAGATGCCCATCAACCTTCAATGAGCCGAGTTCGGGAAGATGGATTCCGGGGCTCACCTTGTTGACTAAATGCGAAACAGCAGAGGTATTTGCCTCGAGCGTCACATCTATAGCTGCCTTCCCCAGATTTTTCCGATCCTCGGCAACTCCTGCCAGGGCCATCAGATCGGCCACTGCAGCCTTTACAGTGGCCTCCAGCTCTTCTCCTGAAAGGGTCAGATCGAGATTCTCCAGGGCCAGCGATGTATCAGCAGAACCCAGCTTGCCCGCTACCTTCAATGTTCCCAACTCAGGAATCTCAACCCCCGCCAGCTTGCCCAGTTCAGCTATGGACCCGGTCTGCATGTCGAGCGCCGCTTCGATTCCGGCCTGCGCGTAAGCTTCGGGGTTCTCTGCTGTCCTGGTCAGGGCCATCAGGTCCTTGACCGCACCATTGATTTTTGCCTTAACCAGTTCACCGTCGAGCAGCAGTTCAAGATCATCCAGCCGGTAGGAATCCTCTGCTGATGAAAGATGTGTCTTGAGATTCAGCGAGCCCAGCGCCGGCACTTCCACCCCGGCAAATTTTGTCAGGCTTGCGGTATCGTCGACCAGGGCAGTCAATTGAGCGGCAATACCGGACAACTCGATGACATTGTCCACCGTCCCGCTGAGATTGACTTCGAGACCCGGATCCTTCAGTGTTGCCAGTAAATCGGTAATTTCAATTTTTTCCAGGCTACCACCAGATGACGCCCTGAGATTAAATGTTGAGGGCACTTGAACGGGCAGTTCAACCCCAAACCTGGCTATGATTTCCTCGAGCGCTCCAGTCGCCGCTTCCGCATTGAGCTCAATTCCGCTAATCTCGAACGTGCCATCTGCCGAACGACCAAGCCGTTGAGCCGAACCGCCGATTCTGGCAGTCAGAGCAGGGTCCTGAAGATCGAGCTCAAGAGATTCGAGCTGCAGGTTTTCATTGCCTGACGAGAGCTTGGCCAGCAAATTGAATGGACCAAATGGCGGAAGTTCCTGCCCGATATATTCGCCTATGATCGAGGTCGACTCGAGGTTCACCGATAGCTCCGCACCGCCGCCTAAGGCGCCGAGCACATTTTCCAGTTCCCCGGTCAGCCTGAGATCAAGCCCCGTATCTTTGACCACTAACTCCAGATCACGGATAGAAAGCTGTTCAAGATTTCCATTTACTCCTGCTTTCAATCGTAATATCGGGGAAGGGAATACTGGATATTCAGATCCAAGCTGTTCATCAACTCGGCAGCTTGCTCGGAGTTGATTTCAGCCCGCAGGTCGATGCCGGACAGTTCAGCCAGATCGGCTATCACGCCTTCGACCGCCACCAGCAGCCGCGGGTCATCCAGATTAAGCTTGACATTCTCGGTGGTTAGCCGTCCGTTGGCAGCCAAAAAGGTCAGTGATGCATCGAGGCCCTGCAGCTCAGGAATGGCCAGGCCGGCAAACGGACTGAACGTGCTGATGCTATCTGCCGCCAGAACCAGATCGAGGCTGGCATGGGGACGGGGCAGCATCGGACCGGCGCTGCCGGTGATTGAGAGATCGGCCTCGTTAAGTTTGCCAGTCAGGGAAATCCCGGTCTGCTCATTGGCCTGCCACTGTTCAATATTGCCCAGGGAACCGCCCAACTCGACCGGAGCTGCCTGGTAAGACCCTTTCAGAATAACCGGTATATCGGTTTCATCGACAAATATCCGCAGATGCTCGACAGCCGCCTGCAGGTCCTTGCCCTGAACACCTTCCTTGAATACAAAGGCAAGGTCTTTGATTTCCAGATTTCTGATATAGGGTTTGACGGGCAGTGCAAAAGAACCCTCGGCTTCTCCGGTTTGAGGGTGATCTCCGGTTTCTTGCTGCGCTTCGGTCTCTTTTGCGGCAAACACCCAGTTGCCCTGCCCTGCCTTACCGGTTTCGAGCTGGACATCCGCTGAATCAATCTCCATGCTGACGTCGAGCACGCCTTTGATCAGCGGCACCAAACGCAGTTCCACGAACAGCCTGTCGATGGTAGCCAGCTCATCTCTGGTTCCCCAGGATGCATTGGCAAATCGCACATTGCCAGCCAAAAGAGAAAGCCTTGTGCCGATATTGAGTTCAAAAGGCCCATCAATTGCCAGTTCCCGGCCGGTTGCAGACTCAGCAGCACCGACAATCCATTTCTTATACTGTTCATCACTGATCAGCTGCAGCACGATAAATGCCAGAACCACCAAACCAGCAAGTCCGGCAAAGATATAGCCGACAATTTTCAATAACAGTTTCATTTTCCTGTTCCTGCTTGCAGTTTACAATTCACTATTTTCAGAACACGATGCCGACACGCAGTCCGGCAACCAGGCAGACATTGCTGCTGCTGCCAATATCCTCGCCTGCGATAATCTGCAGATCCGGGGTAATCATCAACTCCTTGGAAACCCGCCAGCGGTAATAGCTCTCCAAAACCACCTGCCAATTCCCGGTTGCCGATGACCTGCCTCCGCTGATACCGACACCCATATGGTCATGAGAATGCACATCTTTACCGTAACCGGCAAAAACAATCTGGTCTGTATTGGTAGTTTCACCATCGGAATACGCATATCTGAAAGCGAATCCCTCGCCTGGGGAAAACCCGTCATGGCCTATGGTCAGACTTATCCCTCTACCTTCGGGGACGGCCTTTTCTTCGATTGAATCGCTGCGCCACCCCATGACCCGCAGTTCTGCTTTGTGTCCGGCAAAACCCGAAAACTGGTAGCGGCCCTGAATCGATTCAAACAGGGCAGTCGAGGTCAGTTCAAAGTCGACTTCTTTGTCCTGCTCGGTTCCCTGAATGTTCGAGACTCCGCCGATCAGTTCCCACCTTTCACCTTTATTCCACTGCAGGATTGCGCCGGCACCAAAACTGGGGAAATTCACCGCCGGATTGCTCGAAAATGACTGATTCAAAAAAAACTTTTTGGCGCCCCGGAAACGGTGGTTATCAAAAAAGTGATCGATGGAAAACTGACCATATCTAAGAATTACCTCCCTTTTCCCCAGCTCCTGGCTGAAATACAAGCTCGGAATCTGAATGCCGGAATCGTTAAAGCCGTCAACCGTCTTCCAGTACAGCCCGGCCTCAGAGCTGATCGCAGAAGGCGGATTTGCGGTGAGTGCGTTTCGCGAACGCACCCGAAAGGTCAGGTAAATCGGCCGGTCATGTTTGGCGCCGAAAAGCAGCCATCTGCCGCTCAGCGATGCATCGCCTGCCAGCCCGCCGAAGCTGTCCTCATCGTCACGGTAACGCTGACCGACGATATCGTATGAAAAGGTCAGCTCCAGCCCATGCTTGCGTTGCCAGTCCCATAATATATCGCGGTACTCATAGTAGCCAGTGGGAAATAAACTGCGCTTCGTCGGATCATAGGCAACTTCATCTCGACTCTGGATCTCACCTTCGATGCTGTTCTCTGACTGGGGTTGCTGTACCTCGGACTCTTCTGTAAAACTATTCGTTACAAAAACAGTCGTCAAAACCACCAGAGCATGGAGGCAAGAGATGGTTGTGGCGCATAACCGGAGCCCAAGACCGGCTATCGTCATAGTTAATTCCTGTTGTTAAGCCGCGAACCAGCGCTGAATTGTGGCAGACTGCATCGAAGGATCGTTTTTTTAAGACGTTCAACTATCTTCTCCTGATTCTAAGTCAATTCCTTGGCGGCTGCCAGCTGCTTTTTCAGATCATCGCTGACCTCTGCCCCTGAAGCGGCAGGATTGCAAGAGCCAAGTAAAATCGCAACCAGGATCAAAGTCGCAAGCCTGAAGGCAGCCATAGGCCCCGCTCCTCCTCTAAGACCATGAAGATACCACAAGGTAGATACATATCGAAGCAAAGTTAGAGAAGCGGCCTCGAAAAACCCTCCAGAGCTTCTGTATCGTACAGAAATCATTGCGATAAAACAATTTTAATCAAGACATTGCCGCCCCCGGTTCACCGACGACCGCAGCTCTCGACCTGCTCTAGATAGCGGCCAGAAAACGGGTCGTAAAAGCTTGACATTTACCCGGCAGCCCGGATAATGGGTGGATACCTTCTTTTCCTGCTCCAGCCACGCACCAAACTAGAAACGTTCTGAGTGAGAATGCGATGCAACCCAGAATGTATTTGAGAATCGCCGCCATCCCCGTAATCACACTGATGAGCACCGGTCATCTGCAGGCCAGCGGCAGCACTGCGCTGGACAGCGATATGCTACGCGAACTCAAGCGCATGATCGAGCAGCAGCAGGTCCAGATTGACAAACAGGCTGCCGAGATCGCTGCGCTGAGAGAGCAGCTCGCCGGAAATAGTGAGGCTATTTCGGCAAAAGCTGACAAGGAAGCGCTCGAGGGCACCGACAAGCTGGTCAGTTCCAGTTTATCCAAGGTCAAGGTCAGCCTTTACGGTCAATTCAACCCGGCGGCGCTCTATGTGAGTAACGGCGACTCCTCGAAACTCTATGTGGTTGACAATACTCACTCCCAGTCACGACTCGGCCTCAGAGCCCGGGTGGACGCCTCCAGCGGTTGGCAGATTGGCGGGCGATTTGAGTTCGGGATTTCCGGCAACGCCTCCGACGATGTGAACAATTGGTATACCAAAAACGCTTCTGAGGATTTCTTCACGCTGCGCTGGGCCGAAATTTCTTTTACCAGGGAAGCATACGGGAAATTTTCACTGGGCAAAGGGGACTCAGCCTCGAACAATAGTGCAGAAATCGATTTGTCCGGCACCGCGGTGGCCACCCAGGATAAGACCCGCTGGATGGCCAGTGCAACAGGCTGGTACGACGGCTCCTCTGGCGTCTTGTCGGAGCTTGAGGTTAAAGATATCTACAACGGTTTCGACGGCCTGAGCCGGACTGATCGAATTCGTTATGATACGCCGGTGTTTGGCGGTTTCTCGCTGGCTGGATCCTATTCCTCCGGTGACGCCCTTGACGGCTCCCTCTGGTATAGTCGCGAGTTTTCTGGAACTAAGATTGCGGCCGGCCTGGGGATCGCCAATCCAGGCGAAATCATGCCCGGGGCTGATCTGCTCTATACGGGCTCAGCCTCAGTGCTTTTTCCCCTGGGGATCAGTGCGACGTTTTCCGGCAGCCTGATGGAGAAGCAGGAAGAAGGACTCGACGATGCAACCGCCTGGTGGACCAAGCTCGGCTACCTGACGCAGTTACATGAGGGCGCCACCACCGCATTTTCCATCGATTATGGTGAATCCGAGAGCATCAGCGTCAATGGCGACAGAGGCAGGACCTGGGCCCTGGCTGCGGTGCATGACGTGCATGACTGGGGCACCGAGTTCTATGCAATTTACCGTATGTACCTCGCCGATGCGGCTGTCGCCGATTTCGACGATATAAACGCTTTCATGGCCGGCGCTCGGCTTAAGTTTTAGATGCTCCGACCAGAAGCAGCTTGCTCCTGATCCTCGTTCTCGAAAATTGTGCGGGCCCTTTATCGGCAAAACCGCTGGAAAGTCATTATTATACCGGATTCATCCTGATTGTTGACCATGCTAAGAGTCTCCTACCTCTTTTTTGCCGCAGTACTGCTGTTCACCGGCTGCGTAAGCGTTGGGCCCTCCTCGATAGAGCGGGACCGATTCGAATATTCAACCGCGATCGCCGAGTCCTGGAAAGAGATGATGCTGCTCAACATCATCAAAATTCGCTACGGCGACACCCCGATGTTTCTCGAGGTAGGCTCGGTGGTCAACCAGTACACACTCGAACGCGAACTCGAAGCGGCAGCTGTTCTGCGATCCGGGGACCTGGTCGGTGACGGTCTCGAGTTAGGCGGCAGGGGCAAATATTCAGACCGGCCCACCATAACCTACAGCCCCCTGATCGGCGAGAAATTTTATAAGAGCCTTCTCACGCCGATTCCTCCGCATGCCTTGTTTCTTCTGATCCAGTCCGGCTGGAACGCCGACTTTCTCCTGCGAGCCTGTCTTACCGCGATCAACGATCTTTACAACAGCAGTCAAAGAAGACTCAATCCCCACAAAGCCGACGAAGGGTTCGACCAGCTCCTGGAAATCCTCACTGAAATGCAGAGTACAGGAGGCCTGGGCAGTCGTCTGGTTGAGCGGGAAGGGGAAAAGACGATTATCTTTTTTCGGCGAAGCTTAAACGACGAGGTCAAACAGAATAGTGGAAAAATTGCCGAACTGCTTGGTCTCGATCCCGACGCCAGCGAATATCGTCTGGTCTATGGAGCCACCGCTTCAGACGACCGGGAAATAGCCATGCTGACCAGATCGATGTTCGATATCATCGCCGAACTGTCTCAATATGTGCTGGTTCCCGAAAAGCATGTCCGGGAAAACCGGGCCAGTCCGGGAGCTCTTGACAAAGCCTCAAGCTTTGCAGAAGCCCGCTCGAAAGTTTTCGTAAAGAGCGCTCCTGAACAACCCAAAGACGCCTTTCTGGCCGTCAAATACAGAGATCACTGGTTTTATATCGAGGACACCGACTTCAGGTCCAAGCAGATGTTTTCCTTTCTGCTCTTCCTCCTGAGTCTTGCAGAAGGAGGATCCAAAGGGCTGGCACCGGTGCTCACCCTGCCCACCGGGTAACCCGAGAACGCCCGACGGCGTGTCATCTTCCCGCAAGCACCGCCATTTTGGTCGAGCGGGTAAATTCAGAACTTGAAGACGCTGTCAAAGGCCTTGTGGTCGCTCAGGTAGCCGAAATCGAATTCAAACCTGGTGACGATCCCGGGATTGAAGGCGTGGTCGTATTCACTGGGAAAGGTGATCTGCGGAGCAACTTCAAGCACCAGCCAGTCCCGGTAAAACCGCTGCCGGTAACGGACTTTCAGCTGCACATCGGTCACTTCCGGTTCCGGCTCGGTATTGAAATAGCCGCCTGCCTCATAGGAAAGGGCGGTATCGATATCGAGCACCTGGTACAGCCTGGTAATGGCTGAAAACGGCACCCCCTCCTCGGCTTCGGAAAACACCGCCGTGAAGATGTTCCGATACAAGAAACGTTCGCCGAAAAAGCGCTCGATATCATAGGAGGCCTTATTCTCCCAGCCGTCGTCGGTGTAATAGCGCAGCCGATTGGTAAAACGGCCGCTCCAGTCGTCGTTGAACAGCGAGTGCAGGTGCCGGTAGCGCAGACCGCCGTAGAGGTAATCAAGCGACACGCCGACTTCTGTCGAGATATTGTACTTCTCGCCCATGGCCAGAAAATACTGGAACCCGGCGGACGCCCGTTCCTGATCGTTTTTCCGGCCACCCTCGGTGTTGGGTATCGGGGACGAGTCTGCATCGAAGTCACTGTCGTCGTTGAGACGCAGGAAAAAGTTAGCCTTGTTCTCAAGTCGGGGCAGATGAACCCGCAGGTCTATCGCAGAATAGGTCTCCAGATCGTAATATTTGGAATAGCCGAGCCCGAGTTTTACTTTAAGCCGGGTTCGATTCTCCTCGGCAAGATAACGGGGATCATCGAAGAAGGAGTCAATCCATTCAGCCGCACTGATCACGATTTCGCTGCCCTTCTGCTGAAATTCGTCAAGCTTTTTTTCTGCCTGTTCATCCAGCAATGGCATGTCGTCGCCCTGGGTCGACTCTCTGTCCAGGGTTTGCGCCTGCTGCTCGTTCAACAGTGGAACCGCGGCAAGCCTTACCTGCGGGTCCTTTTGCCGATTAACTCCCGTTGTCTGCCTCGCTGCCGCAGATTCTGAGATAACCGGCGGGGCAAGAATCTGCGGCAGCGCCTTTTTTTTTGGTGCGGGATCACCTGGGGACAGGGCAAAGCCGTCAGAAACGGGAAACATCAGCAAGGCAAGCAGAAGGGGTAGAAACGGGTGAGCCGACAGGTTTTTGAGCGCAATAGTGAACCACACATCCGTCACAGGTGCACTTGAATCCTGCTTAAATCCAGGCCAGTGCCGGAAATACCCATAGGAGCGCTGCATATTACCGCAATTATTTATTAAGCAGACACCGTGTTGTCAACTAATTACTGGCTTTGCCGGTATGCGCGCAATTGTTCTTCAAGCCACTGACGGCTGGTGGTCGTCACCTCCCCGCAACGGATCAGATAATCGGCTCCGGTGATTGAACTGCGGCTGGCCGCATAGGTGATGAACTGTTCAGTGGTCTTTATCCTGTTTTTCAGGTAGTTGTATTTGTTATTGATATGCTCGACGGCCTGCTCAGATGAGTAGGTTTTTGAATTTCTGATAAACTGGCAGTCCGACTGCGCTATCTGGCTGAGCAGACGAGAAATTTCCTCTTGCATGGTAGAGGGCACACCGCTGAAAACCGGCACCGCAATGAGTATCGCCAGCAGAGCAAGCAGCGCAGATCGTGCGAGAATCACGTGGATTTAGCTGTTTCAGCCAGCGCAAAGTGTACTTCCAGCGGATTATGATCGGAAGAGCTGACCTGGTGGCTCAATGATTTTTTCACCTGCAGACCCCGGTAGAAAACATTGTCAACCTTGCGGTTGAAAAAACCCACCCGGTTATCCGGCTGGAACGTTACCTGCTGCAGTCCGAGATCGGCCATCTTCTGAAGGACCAGCGTTTCCCGTTCATTGTTCCAGGTATTGAAATCCCCGGCCACCACGACCGGTCCCTGATGAGTTCTGATGATGTCCTGCAACGCCTCGATCTGGTGCTGCATCGCCTCGGTGCCAAGGGTGAAATTGACCAGATGTATATTGACCACCAGCAGGCGGGTCTGAAGTCCTGCCAGCGGATAGTTCACCGCCAGGCCGATTTTCGGTATCCTGATCAGCGGTTCCAGTTCCCTGGTCGTACAATACCCCTGAGCCGGCACGCGTGCCGCCGAGAAAATACCAATCTCCTGCTCATCCAGGCGGAACGCGGTGGCCATGAGCCACTCGTTGGCAGACAACTCGAGCCGCTTGTCGAGCATCGTTTCGAGGGCTGCTTCCTGGAGCAGGATGATATCGACCTTGCCGCCAAACGACACCAGATCCTTGCCCCACGCTTGATCAGAGCCCCGGTGTGAGTTCCAGCTCAATATCGAAAAATCATCCGGATCGATGCCCGCCGCCGCTTGATCCGATCCGCTGAGTCCGCCGTCCGGGCCGCAGGCGGCTGCTACCCGCCGAACTTCCCGATCCTTGCTGCCGCTCGCGACCAGCGTGTTGTCCGGCACAACCACGCAGCCGACGAGGTAAAAAACCACCAGGCCGATGCTCAGCGCCATCAGAAACAGAAGGACAGGGGCTCGTTTTGTCTGTTTTCTTTTCATCACTAGCAAATTATATGCATCGTGAGCATCGATGCAAGCAGGCAGGGGCGGGGCGTTTCATCGTGCAGCCCGAGCCTTGGCAGGTTCAGCGGATATACTGGCGGAATTTTTCGGCCGGCAGTGCAGGGCTGAACAGGAAGCCCTGAACCACCTGCACCTTGCGTTCCTTTAGGAAATCGAATTGCTCCTGGGTTTCCACGCCCTCAGCGACCAGTTTCAGGTCAAGTATCTGCGCCATTGCGATAATGGCATCCACCAGCGATTTATTGTAGTGATTTTCCATCATATCGCCAATAAAGGTGCGGTCGATCTTCAATATCTGAATCGGAAACTGTTTCAGATAGCTGAGCGAAGAATAGCCCGTGCCAAAATCATCGAGGGACAGGGTGATCTTGCGGTCCAGCAGCGCGTTCAGTATTTCCAGGGGTTCCTGGGCATCCTGCATGAGCAGGTTTTCAGTGATCTCTACTTCCAGGAGTCGTTCCGGCAAGCCGCTTTCTTCGATTACCTTGTCGACGATTTGCAGAAAATTGCTGCTGCGGAACTGTCGCGGCGAGATATTGATCGCCACATGCAGATCGCTGTTCGAGAAGTTCTTCCAGACAACCGCCTCCCGGCAGGCGGTCTCCAAAACCCAGGAGCCGATTTCCTCGATCAGTCCGTATTTTTCCGCCACCGGTATGAAAATAGACGGGGGCACCGAGCCTAGATCAGGATTCTGCCAGCGCAGCAGCGCTTCGGCCCCGACAACTTTTTCGGTATTAGTATCTATCTTGGGCTGATAGTAGACCGAGAGCTCGTTGTTTTTTACCGCATGCCGCAGACGGTTCTCGATGGCCAGCTGCTCGTCGATGAAAGCCCGCAGTTCATGGGAGAAGAAGCGGTAGTTGCTGCTGCTGTCTTTTTTGGCATAATACATTGCGGTATCGGCATACTGCATCAGCAGTTCCACTGAATTGCCGTCATCGGGGTAAGTACTGATGCCAAGGCTTGCGGAGGTGTAGATCTCGTTAGAATCCACGATAAACGGCTCTTCAAAAAGCTGGATGATCTTGTGAACCACGACCTCCGCCTGGTCCTGCCGCTGCAGACCCTCGAGCAGCACCAGGAACTCATCCCCCCCCAGGCGTGCGGCGGTGTCGGTCTCACGCAGGAGAAAACGCAGCCGGTCGGCCACCAGCTTAAGCAGTTCATCTCCGGTTCCATGCCCGAGCGTATCATTTATATCTTTGAAATTATTAAGATCGATAAACAGCAGTGCGACCTTGGTGTGCTGCCTTTTGGCCCGGGCAAAGGCACTCCGGACATAGGACAGCATGTAGTAGCGGTTGGGCAGATTGGTGAGCTGATCGAAGTTTGCCTGGTGGATCAGCTTGCGCTCCGCCTCGTCCCGTTCCGTGATGTCGAGTGCGGTGACCACCAGCACCGGCGGCTCCTCCTGGGTGGACAGCTGAAAACGCAGTTCCACCGGGTAGGTGGACCCGTCCCTGCGCTTCTGCAGGGTCTTATAGGTAATGGATTCCTTGGCCCCGAACTGCAGCGGCCTGACCAGGTTATGGATTTCCTCTTTATTGAGATCGACAATGATGTCGGCCAGGTTCATACCCGTCAGTTCCTGTTCGGAAAAACCCAGGTTATCCAGGGCTCCTTTGTTGAATTGCAGGCAATTCAAATTGGCTGCATCGACAATATAGAGTTCATTGGAGCTGTCGTTCAATATGCGTCCGAGCCGATTGTTCAGTTTATTTTTTTCTTCTTCGAGATCATCGACTAGCGAGAGGTTTTCGTACCTGAGGTGCAGTGAAGAAACCAGAATTGAGTGGAGCCGGGCGCTGGCGCGCAGCAGGGTGAGAAGATAAATAATTGAAAATATTGCCAGAAATGTGTTGATTTCGTTGATATTCAAGACCGAGTAGACAAATAGCGGCAGCAGCAGGCAGAGTACATAGACCGAAAAACAGATCCGATCGGCAACGAGTACGGTCATACCCCCTGCAGCCAGCCCGGCAAGAAGCATGACGGTAAACATCTGCCGGGGCACATCATCATATGGATAAAAGAAAATGAATGTCGATCCGAAAACCAGGCCAACCCCCAGACTCGCCAGACGGAACCGATAAAGCCAGATCGTCCTGCTCCTCTCCTCCACCGTTTTGGTGAAATAGAAGCGCACCAGAAGAGCGCGGAGGCAGAACACGATCAGCAGCGCACCATACCAGTTGAACAGGGTTAACCAGTTGTGGACATAGAGCTGAAAAGCGACAAAGACGACACCGACGACCAGGTGAGCAACGGTGCTGAGCCAGTTGCTTGAATAGAGATTGTGCAACCGATCGTTTAGAATCTGATTGGCGAAATCATTGGTGGATCGCATGATCGGGCTGTCTTGAGATCGTTTCAATTAAGGTCCGAAATCACCGCCTGCAACCATGAGCCGGTTGCGGTGCTGAGCTGAGAAAAAGTTGAACTTGTGCCGATACAACCTTAACTATCGTATCAAAATGACACCGAAAGTGAAACAAACTTTCCGGTATGTAAGGAAAAAATTAGAAAGAGGAGTGTTTTCCAGGATGGCAGTTTAAAACACCATCCTGGAACATATGGCGGGAAACGAAGAAATGAAAATTGCGGAATACTCAGCCCTGCATCAATTGCCAATATTCATTACATCGAGAGAGCGTCGATCATACCTGTTGCGGCGATCGTAACTGATCCGGTTGCCATTGCCGTCAACCAGCGGGAACGTTGCATCAGGCGAATCTATCCGGCGGTCCTGCCTGGTTCTGACCAGGTGGATCTTTTCGGGGCGGTGGTCTGCGGTCATCAGGCCGCGGTTCTGGGCCACCACGAGCCGGGACATGGTCTTCAAATCCCGTTCTTCCAGATTCAGCGCGGCATCCACCCAGACCCTGGCGATGTCCATCAACTCCCGGTAGGTAACCGGGTTATATAACTGCCGCACGGCCTGCACCGCGCGCAGTCCGTTGGCCACTTGGCGATGTTTTCTGATGAAATCATCCACCGCCTGATAGCCCTTGCCCGATTCGGCGAGGACATCGATAAGCCCCATATCGTAGAGTTCGATGCCGTTATAAATTCTGCCGCTGGTGATCATCTCTTCAGCCTTGACGACCCCGAGTTTGCGGGCCAGAAAGCTGTAGGCACCCATGCCCGGAAACAAATTGAATCTGATCTCGGGCAGACCCATCTGCGAGTGTTTTTCGGCGACCAGAACGTTGCCTGACATCGCAGACTCAAAGCCCCCGCCAAGCGCCGAGCCCTCCACATAGGAAATGGTGGTCAGCGGCAGGCCAAGGTTGGTGGCAAACATGTAGCAGATATCGATGCAGTCTGTTGCATAGTCGAGCAGGGCATCCCGACGCCCGTTCTTGATCAGATCGATAAATAATTCAAGATCCCCGCCGAGGTTGAACACCCCGGGCGTCTGGGAGGCCAGGATCACATAGCGGATGGGATAGTTCTCCCGGTCCTCGCCCGATTCAAAATACTTGATGATATCAAGCATGATCGCTTTGGCTTCTTTTAAAATAACCGGCGAGAAACAGGGCCGCTGGGAAGGTTTAAAGTACCCCCAAAGCGCTTCCTGGTTGCGGTCATAACGGACCGACATTTCCTTGTAGGTACTGAAAATCTTCCGAAATTGATCTGACATGTCGTTCCTTTAAACAGACTGCGAAGGTTGTAGTGAAAATTTTGACACTATTGTGGAACACCATTCACTGAATATATGCATTATTCCCTGACTGGGGGTCTGAGTTGAGCATGAAACAGTCAAAATACTGTCACAAGCAGCTTTCAGGTTCTGCTGTTACAAGTTCAGTGCCAGAAACATTGATATCTGGAATAATCAGATTAAATTCCAGGTAATTCTGATCACATCTTCTTTGGAGACAGCGATTCATGCCCACCGGTGCCTGCGGCATAAACTGCGATACCTGCGGTCTCCATCGGCGTAGTGTGTGCAGCAGCTGCGGCGGCGGAACGAGCGAGTACGCCAGCTCGAAGCTCGAGGCGCAGCAACGGCTGCTGGGGGCGCCTTGTGCGATACTGGCCTGCGCGCGGCTGAACCGTTTGGATTTCTGCATGGCCGATTGTGACCAGTTTCCCTGTGAAAATTTTTCCTCTGACCTGAATCACGGTTATCCTTACAGCAGTGGATTTATCGCAATGCAGAAACGCAGAAGAGATGAGCTGGAAAACCAGTCGGGCAAGCAGGATCAGGTGGACATTGCCGACCAGCACTGGTTGGAGTTGGCCGCCATCGGCAGCGGCGAGCTGCAGAAACGCAGCGGTGCAACGCTGACAGAAGAAGGCTGGCTGCAGCTGGAGGTATTCAACAGAGTTGTCCGGATCAATATCGAGCACAAAACGGTTGAATGGCAGAAGGAGCAGGGACCGGCCGGCTGGAAGCCCGCCCCGTCCCTGCTGGCCTTTGTCAGCGTCGTCTATCTAAAAGAGGTGCGGCCGGCGCCGCTTACCGGGCACTGGGTAACCGAGAAGGACCTGTCCTGCAGCGAGTTTTTCAGGGGCATTCATCGGCTTCGGGTCGAGCCGGTGCTGCACCGTTTCGGTGATGCAGCAAAGGACTTCATCCGCGCCGGGCAAGCGCTTGGCGGCGTGCAGACCGGTGACAGCGGCGATGCGGCTCTCAGGCTCTGGGTGTTTCCGGCGATACCTCTCAAGCTGATCCTCTGGTGCCGCGATGAGGAACTGGATGCGGCTCTGACTATGATGTTCGACCGGAGCATCGACGGGCTGCTGCCCGGTGACGCGATCTGGGCCCTGGCGCAACTGGTCTGCGAAGCGCTGGCCAGGCAGGCTGATGGGACCTTTTAACTTGGTTTAGCCGGTGCTCAGCCCTTGCCGAGCTCGATGATCTCGGCCATATGGTCGCTGATATCGGTTACCAGCAGTCTGTTTCTCAAGGGCGCCGGCCGTCCGGTGGCCAGCGTAACCACTTCGGCGCACTCCATTGCAGCCAGTGCAACCGCAGCAAAGGAGAGGGTCCCCAGTGACTTTTCCACCCCTTTATCGGCCGCTTTTTGAGGATCGCCGTAAATCGCTGCAAGTCCCGGATCCCCCGGGAGAATCACCGTCGCCTGCCCCGACGTTCCGCCGATTGCCGCCGACACCAGCGGCATGTTCAGCTGCCGGCAGGCCCGCTCAAGGACAAACCGGCTGGTGATGGAATCGAGGCAGTCCACCGCCAGGGCTGCACCACTCAAACACTTTACCGCATTGTCATCGGCCATGAACTCGAACACCGGTTCCGCTTCGACCGCCGGGTTGATCGCCTGCACCCGGCGCACCGCGGCCTCGGCCTTCGGCGTGCCGAGCAGTTCGATGCTGCTCAACAGCTGCCGGTTGAGATTTGACTCGTCGAAGCGATCGCCGTCGATCAATCTCAATTGCCCGACGCCGATCCGTGCCAAAATCTCGGTCACGGTGCCGCCCAGCCCACCCAGTCCCACCACGGCAACGCAGCTCTGCAGGAGCCTGATCTGGTCTGCGCTCGACAAACGTTTCTGATTTCTGGTATAGCACTCGGGAACGATGCCCTGCTCCAGGGCAAGCAGTTGAACCCGGCGCTGGCTCAGGTCGCCGGATTCGGCAAGTTCAGCCTGCTGCGCGTAGGAAAGCGATTTATAGATGCTGCCGTCGGGCCTCGTTTTTTCAGTTGCGGCCTGATGGATTTTCGTGCTGATCTCATTCGCCATATCTAACTGCCATAATTTTTGCGATAAAGTCCGATAAAAGGCGTTATTTCTTTTTCCAGCTTTTTTCCTGCCCGCGAATCAGCCGACCGATATTTTCCTGGTGCTTGATCCAGATCAGCAGCGCGATAATCGCGCCGGTCGCAATCGATGCCCCGGTTTGTCCCTGCACCCAGAGCCAGAGGGGAAACAACCCCGAAGCCAGCAGGGAGCCGACGGAAACGAAGCCCGACAGCCCCACCGCCGCGACAAAGACCAGCAGGCTGATGCCGATGGCGGCGGGCGAGAGAAAGAGAAACACCCCGAGGCCGGTGGCCACCCCCTTGCCGCCTTTAAAGCCGAGATAGAGCGGAAACATGTGGCCGACCACCGCCATGATTCCGCAGAGCAGCAGGACCGTCTCGCGCTGCGGGCCCTCCGGCAGCAGCCTGGAGGCCAGATAAATCGGCAGGAAGCCTTTCAGGCAGTCGAGTACGAGGGTGACAGCCCCCAATTTTTTGCCGAGCAGGCGGGCCACATTGGTGGCCCCGATATTGCCGCTGCCCGACAATCGCACATCGATGCCTGCCAGCCTGCCGATAAGCAGGCCGAACGGGATTGCGCCGATCAGGTAGCTTGCAATCGGAAAAAGGATGTTCATAATATAGCTGTGCTTGGTGGGCCCGGTTGGGCGGGCCGTCTGAAATGATGGCTGGTTTACCGGTTCAACGGTGAAAGAGCTCATTGTTGCTGTGCCGGCAGCCCATTCAGCGTTGGCCAAGTAGTTGCAGTGTGGTATCATCTCCTTGTACCGCTCAGCGCAATTTTAACCTGCTCAGCAGAAATTGCGAGAATTACCCGTATTACGTGAAAAATCATGGCATTGAGAAAAATCATAGAATATCCAGAACCGCTCCTCAGGCTCAGGGCCGCAGAGGTGGAGAGCTTCGACGATGAGCTGCAGGTGCTGATCGAAGACATGGCCGAAACCATGTACGACGCGCCCGGTATCGGCCTGGCCGCGCCCCAGGTCGCCCAGTCGGTGCGGGTGATCGTGGTCGATACCACCGTCCCCGGAGAGGAGCATCGGTACCTGGCCCTGGTCAACCCGGAGATCGTCGCCCACGAAGGACATCAGCTCGACGAGGAAGGCTGCCTGAGCGTTCCCGAATTGACCGCCCAGGTCGAGCGCTTCAAAAAAGTCACCGTCCGCTACCGCGACCGGCAAGGGAATGAGCAGGAACTGGCGGCCGAGGAGCGTTTTGCCGTGGTGCTCCAGCACGAGATCGATCACCTCAACGGCGTCCTCTTCATCGATCATCTCAGCCCGCTGAAACGCAATCTCTACAAGAAAAAACGCAGGAAAATGCTGGCTCTGGAGCAGAGCGCCGCATGAGCAGGGAGCGGTTGCGCATCATCTTCATGGGAACCCCCGGCTTCGCGGTCCCTTCGCTCGAAGCGCTGATTCAGGGCCCCGATGAACTGGTCGCGGTTGTCACCCAGCCTGACCGGCCCAAAGGCAGGGGCCGCCAGCTGATTGCTCCCCCGGTGAAAATCCTGGCCCAGCAGCACCAGATCGACTGCCTTCAGCCTGCCGGGATACGCTCGGAGGAGGTTATCTCCATACTCAAAGGGTATCGGCCCGACATCATCGTTGTTGCCGCCTATGGCAAGATCCTGCCCGAAGCCATTCTTACCCTGCCCAGGCGCGGCTGCATCAATGTGCACGGCTCGCTTCTGCCCCGGCACCGGGGGGCGGCCCCGATCCAGTGGTCGCTCATCAAAGGCGACCCCGAAGTCGGGGTGACCATCATGCAGATGGACAAGGGCATGGACACCGGTGATATCCTGATGAAATCGGCCCTCGCTCCGGCTGCGGACGAGACCGCCGGCACGCTCTCTGAGAAGATCGCCAAACTCGGCAGCCAGGCCTTGATGGATACCATCGACATGATCGGCCAGGGCGGCCTGGCGATGATTAAACAGGACAACACGCTGGCCACCAGCGCCCCGATGCTCAGAAAGGAAGACGGCCTGATCGACTGGCAGAAAACGGCTGCAGAGATCGACTGCCTGATCAGGGGGCTCGATCCCTGGCCCACCGCATATTGTTATCTCGAAGGCAAGAAACTCCAGCTCTTCAAGCCTGAAGTCGTCTACCAGAGCACCAGCCGAAGGCCGGGCACTCTGCTGCGGGCAGACCGGGAAGGGCTGCTCATTGCCACCGGGGGCTCCTGCCTGCTGATCCGCGAAATCAAGGCGGAAGGCAAGCGGCGCCTGAGCGTGGCCGACTTTCTCAACGGCTGGCCGCTCGAAGCGGGCTGCAACCTCGGCCTTGAGCAGCAACGACCATGACGCTCACCGCCAATAGTGGCTATCTCGACTGCTTTTCCGGCATCAGCGGCGACATGCTGCTTGGCGCCCTGCTCGACAGCGGTCTCGATGAAGCAGCCCTGCGTGGGGTGCTGGCCGGACTCAAGCTCGAGCCATTCGAGCTGAGCATCTCCCGACAAACTTCCCAGGCCATTGCAGCCCTGTCGGTGCGGATCAGCTCTAAAACCGAGCAGCGCTTCAGAAATCTGGCCGATATCACCGAACTGCTCCAAAAAAGCAGCCTCGAGCGCCCCCTCATCGAGCGGTCCCTGGCGGTCTTCACCAGGCTGGCCCGTGCCGAAGCAAAAGTGCATGACCGGGCGATCGAGGACATCCATTTTCACGAAGTCGGGGCGCTGGATACGATCATCGACGTGGTCGGCAGCGTGGCCGGGCTGCACCTGCTCGGCCTGAAGACCCTCGGCTGTTCGCCGCTGCCGCTGGGCCGCGGCTTCGTGCGCTGCGCCCATGGCAACCTGCCGCTGCCGGCCCCGGCGGTCTGTGAACTGCTGGAGGGTATCCCGGTGGTTGGCATCGAAGCGGACCGCGAGCTGGTAACACCGACCGGTGCGGCCCTGGTGGCTGAGCTGGTCGATCATTTCGGCCCGCTGCCGCCGATGACCATCACCCGGACCGGCTACGGCGCCGGGGATGCCCCTTCCACCGAGGCTCGGCCGAACCTGCTGAGGCTGATAAGCGGTCGCACCGAGGCCGCCGCAGAACCACAGCAGGTGGAAGTGATCGAAACGCACCTGGACGACTGGAACCCGGAAGGGTTCGAGCATCTCTGCACCCGCCTGTTCGATAGTGGGGCACTCGATGTGAGCCTGGCGCCGATGCAGATGAAAAAAGGCAGGCCCGGCTTTCGCTTGACGGTGATCGGCCGGCCGCACCAGGGTCAGCCGCTCAAAGAGCTGATCCTTTCTGAAACGTCGGCCATCGGCCTGCGCTTTCGCCTAGAGCAGCGCATGACCCTGCCCCGTCAAATGATCAGCGTCGAGACCACCTGGGGGCCAATCCAGGCCAAGCAGGTTCAAACCCCGGCAGGAACAAGAGTGTATCCGGAATATGAAGCGTGCCGGGAAGTGGCGCTGCGCCAGAAGGTGCCGCTCGAACTGGTTTATCGCGAAGTGTTGAAAAAATCGGGGGACAGCTGAGCGTGGACCGGCTCATCAAGGCCGTGGCCACCGGCCTCTACAGCGGCACCATGCCGGCGGCGCCGGGCACCTGGGGCTCGGCCTTTGCACTGCTTCCCTGGTATTTCTGCCGCGGCCTCAGCCTGGGTAATTACCTGATCGTGCTGGCGGGACTGTTCGTCGTCGGTTTTTTGACAGCCGGCTCCACTGAAAAGCTGCTGGACACCCCCGACGCCGGCTGCATCGTCATCGACGAGATCATGGGCATGTTCGTCACCCTGACCCTGGCGCCTAACCATCCGCTTGCCTGGCTTCTCGGCTTTGCGCTGTTCAGGCTGTTCGACATTGCCAAACCGTTCCCGGTCTCCTGGTTCGACAGCCACCTGCACGGCGGCCTCGGCATCATGCTGGATGACGTGATGGCAGGCATCTATGCCCTGATCTGCCTGCAGCTGATCTGGCTGGTGGTCGGCAGACTGCTCTGAGTAGCCCGCTGAGCTGGGACGGGATCAGCCGCCCAGCTCGAAGGTGGGCAGCTTGCGGTGCACCGCCTCGATAGCCGCCTCATTCTGCAGCAGCTCGTCCAGCGTATTCCAGGTCCCGCCAAGCAGCGCCGTCCGAGCGGAGGGGTTTATTTCGAGCCTGATGGTTCGGTCCGCAAAGGAGAGCTGCTTGGCCTCGAGATCGAGCCGAAAGCTCAGTTGCGGGTCGTTCTCGACCAGTTTCTGCAGCTCGCCAAGGCTCGACTGGTCGGCGGTGCACACCGGGATACCCAAGCTCGTGCAGTTGCCGGCGAAAATCTCGCCAAACGACTCGCCGACAATGGCCTTGATGCCGAAACGCATGAGCGCCTGGGGGGCATGCTCACGGCTCGACCCGCAGCCGAAATTGCGGCCCACGATCAGGATCGTCGCCCCGCGATAGCGCTCCTCGTTGAAGGGGTGCGGCTTGGGTGTACCGTCGTCGTCGAAGCGCTCATCTTTGAAGACCTCCTCCCCAAGCCCTTCAAAGGTCACGCTGCGCAGATATCTGGCCGGAATAATGCGGTCGGTGTCTATATCGTTGCCCGGCAACGGCATTGCCCGGCCTTCTATCTCTTTAATAACTGCACCATTAACGCTCATCTCGTGGTTCCTTCTAGATAAATTTTCTGACGTCGGCGACCGCACCCTCGACGGCAGCGGCGGCGACCATGGCCGGGCTCATCAGCAGGGTGCGTCCCTGGGACGATCCCTGTCTGCCGATGAAATTGCGGTTCGACGAGCTGGCGCTGAGCTGTCGGCCGGACAATTTGTCCGGGTTCATCGCCAGGCACATGGAACAGCCGGCTTCACGCCATTCGAACCCGGCCTCGGTGAAAATCCGGTCGAGCCCTTCCTCCTCGGCCTGCTGCTTGACCTTGCGCGAGCCGGGAACGGCCAGGGCCCTGACGTGAGCTGCAACCTTTCTGCCTTTGACCACCTCCGCAGCCGCTCTGAAATCGGAGAGCCGGCCGTTGGTGCAGGAACCGATAAAGGCCACGTCGATCTTCTCACCTTCGATTTTCTGCCCCTCTTTAAAGCCCATATGCTGGTAGGCTTTTTCAGCAATTTCGACCTCTTTGTCGTCCAGATCCGCAAGGCGCGGCAACCGCTGATCAACCCCGATTCCCTGGCCGGGCGTGATGCCCCAGGTGACCATCGGGCTGAGCCCGGTCACCTCCAGTTTGAAGACATCGTCGTAGGCTGCATCCGCATCGGAGGCCAGAGCTTTCCAGCGGCTCACGGCTTCCCCGAACTGATCACCTGACGGGGTAAAAGGCCGCCCCTCGAGATAGTCGAAGGTCGTCTGGTCCGGGTTCACGTAGCCCGCCCGGGCGCCGCCTTCGATACTCATATTGCAGATGGTCATGCGCTCTTCCATGGACAGCCCGTGGATCACCGGTCCGGCGTATTCATAGGCATAGCCGATACCGCCCATGACGCCCAGTTCGGCGATGATCTTCAAAATGATATCCTTGGCGAAGACCCCCGCGCCCAGGGTCCCGTCCACCTCGATTTTACGCACCTTCAAACGCTCGAGGGCCAGGGTCTGGGTGGCCAGCACGTCGCGGACCTGGGAGGTGCCGACCCCGAACGCGATGGCGCCGAAGGCGCCGTGGGTGGAGGTATGGGAATCCCCGCAGGCGATGGTGATGCCCGGCTGGGTCAGGCCGTGCTCCGGCCCGATGATATGGACGATGCCCTGGGATTCGGAGTCGAGGCCGAAGAAGCGGATGCCGAATTCCCTGGTGTTTTTCTCGATGGCCTGCAGCATCTGTTCGGCGAGATCATCGCGGTAGGGCCTGATGAGCTGATGCTGGGTCGGCACGATATGATCCACCGTGGCCACCGTACGGTCCCGGTATTTTACCGGCAAACCCCGTTCCCGCAGAGCCTGGAAGGCCTGGGGAGAGGTCACTTCATGCACCAGATGAAGCCCGATAAAAAGTTGATCCCGGGTCTCGGACAACGAAGCCACCTTATGTAAATCCCACACCTTGTTAAACAGATTTTGTCCCATCTTGTACTCCTTGTACGCCTGATCGGCTCAGGCGTCTCTTGTTGTCGTAATTCGGCCTTGCTCAACTTCTGCGCTGGGTATTGAAACCACCTTTTTACTGCAACAACCACTAAAAGTAACCACAAAAAAGCAAACGGGAAGACCTTCTCCGGTCTTCCCGCTGCCTTACTTCCCTATGCGGCCCGGACGGCGCTACATTTTCCCGGCCTTGTCCAGTACCCGAAGTGAAACCTTATACGAGGCATAGATCAGTACAATCCATGATACGATCAGAAAAGCAACCATGTGCGATCCTCCTGCCGGTCTGACGGCCCTTGGTTAATATGCTTTTGAATCATTGATATCTTCAGCGCCGATTTTTCTGCTGTCCATCAGGTACCAGACATAGGCGATGTAGCCCAGCACAAAGGGGATCACCAACGCCACGTAAGTCATCGCCGTCAGGGTATAATGGCTCGATGAGGCGTTGTAGATACTCAGGCTCGACTGCAGATCCGCTTTGGACGGATAGAATGGCGTATTGTTGAATCCCGCGGTAAAAAACACCGCCAGACCGACCAGAACCGTGCCCAGACCGCCGAACCAGATGCCTCTGGTGCCGCTGAGAATACCGGTCAGAATAACGCCCCAGACCACCAGAACCAACCCGGCCAGCAGCAGTACCAGCACCGCCGGCATGGCCAGCAGGTTGCCCAGGTATTTTCCGGAAACCATCGAGACTACGCCGTTTTCGTCAAAGCCAAAGCCCTGCATCAGCAGCAGCGCACCGAGCACGTAGAGCAGAAACGGCAGCGCACAGACCAGATTGACCAGACAGGCCCGGCGCAGCCGCTGCTCGAGATCCGGGGCCACCGAGAAATCGATGGAGTTGACCAGATACATCGCCCCGAGCACCCGGGCGTTGAAAACCAGAAACAGCCCCAGCGACAGATTGAAAACCGAGAAGGCCGCCTCGAGACCGCGCAGCGGGTTGGTCCAGGTGACCTGGTTGAACTGGTTCAGCTCGAAATTGGAGCCGGTGAAAAAGGTGCCGACCGCGGCGCCGATCAGCAGGATACCGACCGAACCGTTGATAAAGAGAAACAGTTCATATACCCCGGCGCCCAGCAGATTGTTCGGCTTTTTACGGTACTCATAGCTCACCGCCTGCACGATAAAGGTGAACAGGATAAGAATCCACACCCAGTAGGCGCCGCCGAAACTGGTCGCGTAGAATTTAGGGAACGCGGCAAAGAGCGCCCCGCCAAACAGCACCAGGGTTGTGAAGGTGAGCTCCCACTTGCGCCCCAGCGAGTTGAGACCAGCGATTTTTCAGTATCCGTCTTGGCGACCTGCCAGAGCAGGGTCTGCCCTCCCTGGACGAAGGTCAGAAAAAGAAACAGCGAACCGACCACAGCCACGAGTATCCACCAGATCTGCTGCAAAAGTGCAGTATCCAAGCTTCCTATCATTTATACACCCTCCGGTCCTTTTTTGATCTGGTTGAGCATGATCTTTATTTCCGCCAGCAGCAACAGGGTAAAGAGTATGGCAAACATCCAGAAGGTTGTCATCACATTGCCCTTGGCCAGGTTGCTGGTGGCCGCGCCGACGGGCAGCATATCCTGGATGGCCCACGGCTGGCGGCCGAGTTCGGCAACGATCCAGCCGGCCTGGCTGGCGATCATGGCCAGGAAAAACGACAGCACCCCCAGCGGCAGCAGCCAGCGCTTCTGCTCGATGGTATCCTTGACGCCGTATACCAGAAAGGCAACACAGATAAAACCGAAGTAGAGCGCCAGAAAGACCATGATATGAAAGGAGTAGAAGGTGATTGGCACCGGTGGAACCGCCTCCTCAGCGCTGTTCAGGTAGGCGAAGCCGAGATAATCCTGATTCTGTTTGAACCTGGCCAGCGACATTTCAGCCCCGCCGCTGTCACCCTGCTTCCTGGCATTCTTGTAGGCGCTCAGATCGGCCAGCGCAATGCTGCCGCGCTCGATCTTCTTGTCGATACCGACAATGCCCCTGGCCTCATTACCGAAGGTCAGGTCATTGATGCCCGGCACGAACTCAAGGGAGCGGTTGGCTAAAAGTGAAAGCATGTAGGGGATCTTAATTTTGAACAGAAAAGCGTCGTTATCGTCGCCCGGTTTTTTGTCCGGATTCAAAATGCCGAAGGCGACTAGGGCTGCACCTTCCTCCCCTTCGAATAGCCCCTCGTAGGCAGCCAGTTTCATGGGCTGGGTCGAGGCGTTGGTAAAGGCGGACTCATCTCCGGTCAGGCCCACATAGAAAAAGGAGAGCAGACCGAAAACCGAGGCCACCAGGATCGAGCGTTTGGCCATTTCAATATGACGCCGCTTGATCAGGTAGTAGGAGGAAATCGCGATCACGAACATCACCGCAACCAGGAAGCTGGAGCTGGTGGTGTGGGTGAACTTGGCTATCGCCACCGGGGAGAACAATACCTCCCAGAAATTCTGCATCTCGAAACGCACCGTCTCCGGATTGAAGGCCATGCCGACCGGGTTCTGCATCCAGCCGTTGGCCACCAGAATCCACAAGGCTGAAAGGTTCGAACCGATGGCCACCATCCAGGTGGAAAAAAGATGAAAGCCTTTGGAAACCCGGTCCCAGCCAAAAAACATTACCGCAAAAAAGGTCGCCTCCAGGAAGAAAGCCACGATGCCTTCAACCGCCAGCGGCGCCCCGAAAATATCGCCGACCATCCAGGAGTAATTGGACCAGTTGGTGCCGAACTCGAACTCGAGGATGATGCCGGTGGCCACGCCGATCGCGAAGTTGATGCCGAACAGCGTCATCCAGAATTTAGTCAGGTTTTTCCATTCTTCGTTTCCCGTTCTCACATAGATCGACTCGAAAAATGCGCACAAGAAACGACAAACCCAGGGTCAACGGCACAAACAGCCAGTGATACATCGCGGTCAACGCAAACTGCGCCCGCGACCAGTTGACCAGGCCCAGATCTATCTCACCCATAACTCCTCCTTTAATTCCGTTTTTGAGCGGGTCTGGTGATCTGCTCCATCACATGAGTCGGCCCGCTGCTCATCTGTTGAAAAATTTGTCTTGAGAAAATCGGGAAAGAAAAACAGCTTGAGTACCGCGAACATGATAAACAGCTTGATGATTATCACTTTCCACAGCGTTCTGCCGAGGGTCATCGACCTGAACCCTTCCCGGTAGAAGCGGTATACCCTGGCCGGATATGATGCCATCTGTTTAATCATCTGTTCTTTTGTTCATTACCCTCCCAGGACAGCCGCCGACTTTATCTATGACTTAGAACATACAGCAATTGGAAAAAGGCGGCAACGCCCCGATTAACCTTCATAAAACGGCCGAATTATAGCGGGGAGCCCTGGACCTGTCAATAATAATAACTATTACTAGTTCCTAGCAATTGCGGCACTGAGGCTGTAGAGCGGGGCAACCATTTTTTGAATTTTGCCGGATAACCTTCGAGGTAGCGGACGCCTGCTTTTTGATCCTGGAAAAAAAGAATCGCGGCCACCTCCCGGGCGTATCCGCCCAGTCCTTAGCCGGTCAAGTGCTGGTCCTGGCCACCGTTTGGCAGTGGAGCACCGGAGTTCATCACTCTAAAGCGGCCTCCCGACGAACTGGGGCCCTTGTCATCGTATTTGGCATCTATCTGCTGATGGTCTGAGACAGCTTGGCCAGATTAGTCATCTCCTCGGTAGGTGTGAAATCGCCGGACGGGTATTCATAAATCGGCTGACGCGGCTCGGTCGCACCGATGGAGTAGCCGTACAAGCCCCGGTAGTCTTGCGGATCTTCACCCATCGCTGACAACTGGGCCAGATACTCGCTTACCGACTTCGATTCGATGACGATGGTCTTGCCCTTCTTCTCGATAAAGGGGCTGTGTGGGCGGGTCTGGTCGTGGTCAAACTGCATAATACGACGGCCGTAGCGGGTAATGCCGATTACCCGGAAGCTCAGGCTCTTGCCGATTCCAGGCAGATTCTGCACGGATCGGTCGGTGGCCAGAAACGGCAGGTGCTCTTCATTTTGAATCCCCTCGATGCATGCCCTGATATCCCCGCCGCTGTCCACACAGTGCTGCAATTTCTGCTGAGCCTGGGCGGACATTGCACCCAAGATTTTTTCCTCCATCTGCTCCTGGACCAGACGGCCATTGGTCGCAAAATTGTGGCTGTTCTCCATATAGCCTTTGACGCTGAAACTATAGTAAGGCAGCACGCCGATCTGTCCGAGGTCGCGGCGCAGTTTGGCGTTATGCCCCCGTCGCGACGCCGCGGTGGTGAACACATGCTGGTTGGTAACAAGCCAGCCCGCTTCGTGCAGCCCCTTAACCGCCCGCTTCGCTTCAGGCGTAATTTCCATCGGTGATTCAAAGTGGGTCTGGATGATGAACTGCCGAATACCTGCCGCTTCGGCCTGCCGGCGGATGCGTTTTAACAGATCCAGCAGCCCGCCGCTTATGCGCTGGGGCAGATAGACCGGCAGTCTGGTGCCGAGGCGGATGCGGATGATTTCGGCGTATTTTTCATGTTCTCCACGCTTCCTGTTGGCCGCTCTTTTACGCTGAGCCATCTGCACCACTCCGTCAAGCACCTGCTCCAGGGCCGCATCCGAGCTCATCAGCGCATCACCGCCGGTAATCAGGATATCGCGCAGCTGCGTGTCGTATTCGAAATAGTCGAGCAGTTCCCGCAGCCGCTCGGACCAGCGTCTATCGGGCTCCAGCTTGTCCAGGTTGAAGTTCAGCTTGCCTTTCTGGAACCTGTACATGCGCTGACACGAGGCGCACAGCCCGCCGCAGGCCCGGCCGGTGGTATCCGGGATCAGGATCGCGACGTCCGGGTAGCGGCGGTGGATGTTGTGATCGCTGGGCAGCAGCCAGCCAGCGGCGTTGGGTTTACCCGGTGCGACCAGATCCTCCTTTTCCCAGGCCACAATATGGCCGAATTCCTCGACCAGCTGCCTGCTGTAGATCACGTAATGCCTGATGGCCAGATCGGCGCCAATGGCAAAATAGGGAACCCTGACATGCAGCAGCGACAGATAGTATGGATTCACGAATATCGGTATGCCGGCCCGTTCAGCCTGGTAGAGAAGCTCCATGGTATCCGGGTCCAGCGAGTTGTCCAGCATCTCGTTGAGCAGCCCGGCCGAACGTATCGCGAATCTGAGGTGAAACCGGTAATCGTCCCACCATTCAAGGGCCTGCAGATATTTCTGTTCCGACGACATTGCAGGTTTGAAGCTGTATCGTTTCGAGACAATCTGCCCGCTGTCGATGCGCTCGATGATCAAGCGTATGATCCGGTCCCGGTTTTCCTCGCGTAATTTGACAATGCGCGGATCGAGCCCCGAGGGAAAGCGTCCCATCCAATGATCAAGCCGCTCTCGCTCCACCGGCTCGGGCCGCTCTTTTGAGCTGAACTGGCGAAACAGGTGGATCATATCCTCGAAAAACGGTTCCTTGGCACCGCCGGTACCGTGGTTGACCGCCAGCCAGATCATCTTGATCGGGTTGTTGATTGCCGCTTTACCGCGCAGATTCTGATCCCGGTAAGCCATACCAGCGTGGTCGATGTAATCGAGCAGGCGAATTGCCGCCAGATCCTGCCAGCCCAGGGCATGAAGCGGATTTTCATCTGCCAGCTCACCCCGGTAAAAGGCCGCTGCAGGCTCGTTTTTCTCAAGCACCCCAAGCACCCAGGTGCGGACCCCGAGCAGTGCCTCGATCTCGGTCTTGGCATACTGCATGATGCGCTCGAGTTCCGGGTTTTCCGAAAGCAGCCGGTGCAGAAGATGGTGGGATCTGACGCTGATGGCCACCCGGTCCAGGTCGTCGAGGTCCGGGCTTGGTGCTGAGACAATATGCTGGTCAGGATGTGCGTTATTCATCGATCCTCCCTCTCCGTCTGGAGATGGACAGTTCGAACTGCGATGCTGCGGCGCTTACCGCACGTTCCTATCTTAATTATAGGTCGATTCGGGCCCAAGATAAAGGGCAGCAGATCATCTGGCGGAACCAGTTTTAAGGCGTTCGCCCGAACTCATATTAACGGGACGCGCTGCTCAGGTCTCAACCGCCGTAACCGCCATAGCCTTTTCCAGGGTTGGCCGGCAGCCGGTTGTCCGGATGCCGGTGCTCACCGTCGCTGGTCACGAAAATGGCGCTGCGGCCGGGCAATGGACATTTGGTTTCACAGATGCCGCAGCCGATGCAGAGTTCATCGACGATATAGGGCTGCCGGATGATTTTGCTGACCCCCTGTTCGTCTATTATTTCTAGGCTTCTGAAACGGATCGCTTTTTCCGGCGTCGGACAGTGCTCCTCGCAGACGATGCAGGCAATCGCTTTGGCGTATGGCAGGCAAAGATTCTTATCGAACCAGGCGTGGCCGATTTTGAGCTGCTGCTTGTACTCGAGGCTGAGTGATTCGATAGCTCCAGTCGGGCAGAGCTGGCCGCAGAGGGTGCAGTTGAACTCGCAGTAGCCGGTGCGGGCAACCAGCACCGGTGAAAAAAGTGCCTCGATGCCGCCTCTGAGCAGATCCGGCTGCAGCGCGTTGGTAATGCAGACCTGCATGCACTGGCCGCAACGCACGCAGCGGCGCAGAAATTCGGTTTCGGCGCGCGCTCCCGGCGGCCTGATCAGAGCGGGGTCGGCTCTTTGGGCCAGCGTACGGGTGCCAAGCACAGGCGGCAAGACCAGGCCGGACAGTGCCGCACCGATAAAGCGTCTGCGAGACAGAGACACCCCCACCCCGCGCGAGGCCGGAAAAGCGCCGCCAAACGAAATAACCTGCCGGGGACAGTCCTGAAAGCAGTCCATACAGAGAATGCACCGTTCAGAGTCGATGGTTCTATCGGGTGCGATCGCCCCGGTTCGACAGACGGAGATGCACTTACGGCAGCGGCCGCAGGTCTCGGTGCCGCCGTCTATCCTGAGCAGGCCAAGGCGGGAAATCCAGCCCAGCAGCGCGCCGAGCGGGCAGATCGAACGGCAGAAAAATCGGCGGCGATAGAATTCAGCCATAAATACCAGGCCCAGGATCAGCAGGCTGACCAGCCCGAACTGGTAATATTTCTGGTCAGCCGGAAGAATGGTCTCCTGCAATACTTCATAAAGCGGCTCGGTTACCGCGTTGACTCCGGTCGGGGCCTGCTGGTAGGTCCAGGTAAAAAAGGACACCGATACATCATGTAATCCCGGATAGAGAGCCTGGGACAAGCCGCGCACCAGAATCGAAAATGGGTCGATATAACCGGCCAGCGCAACCCCGCACAGAGCCGAGACCAGCAGCACCACCAGCACGATCTTGGCAGGATCGGCGGAACCCCGTTCACGACTTACCCAGCGGGGCCTGAACAGAAAATGGAAAAAATCGAGCAGGCTGCCCAGCGGACAGAACCAGCCGCAGAACGCCCGGCCGACCACCAGGCTTGCGGCTGCCACCAGCAGGGCCGGCAGCATCAGGGCTATCACGGCCTTGACGGCCAGCATCGTGGTAACGGCCAGCAGCGGATCGAGGCGAAACAGGATATTGACCGCATACTGAAGCGAATCTGAGCCGGTATAGTCGGTCTTGACAAAGAGAAAGAAGAAGCACAGCAGAAAACTGGACTGAGCGAGCATCCGGGCCAGTCTCAGCACCCGGTAACGGTGTTTTGCCGCAGCCCCGGGCGACCGGCTCACAAGGTGCGCTCCAGCAAGCGCATATGTGCCGGATCCATCTGGCCGAGCCCCATTTCGTGGGCCGCTACGGTGGCGGCGATGTCGACCGGCTGCAGACCGAACAGCGTCGTCGCCAGGGCATCGGCCGCCACCGGGTCTGTTGAGGCCAGCAGGGTATCGAGCACCTTGACGTCTTCGATGGAGCCGCCCTGGGGCCCGTTGTCGAGCAGGATGCGGGTGGCATCGATGACGGTCAGCGTCGGTTTGATCACGGTAGCCAGGTCGGCCAGGTTCTGCCCCAGATCGTGATGCAGCCGGCCGCGGTTGCCGCCGATAACGCCCATCGAGTTTTTCAGGCCCAGGGTCAGGCGGCTCAAGCCGTGATGCTTGGCCACCGGCACGTTGATATAGCAATCGGCCTGCAAGGCGTCCTGGTAAATCTGCCATTCTTTCAGGGCTTTTCCACGGGCGATCTTGACCGGGACGAATTTTCTTTTATCGATATGGGACAGCTTGGCCCGGCGGTCGTCCAGCGAGGCGATTGCCTCGGTCATGCCGCTGCTGTTGTAGCAGCGCCGTTTTTCATTGCAGGTGTGATCGAAAACCGCCACTTCGGCCGCACCAGCTTCAAGCGCCAGTTCGATCAAGGTCACGACCACCAGCGGGTGGGTTGTGGCAGCCTGCTCAGGCCTGCGGTCCCAGCCGATATTGGGCTTGATCACCACGCGGTCCCCGGATTTGACAAAAGCGCCCATTCCGCCGAGCAGATCGATGGTCGTCTTCACCAAGGCCCGGTAATCGGCTCCCGTAACCCGCGCCACATCGGCTGCGGGTAGCGGCGCGCAAAACGTCTCATCAATGCGTAACAGCGGCACCGATGCACTCAGCCCCGCCCCATAGAGCATTGCCTGCTTAAGAAACCGTCGTCTGTTCATGATAAACCTCGCGAACGCAAATCTCGGCCTGCCTTAAACTCGGGCAGTGTCATCTACGTTAGCATATAACCCCGACCTCATTCAAGGGTTCGAGCAACCAACAGGGTTCGAGCAACCACTCGACCTGCAACACAGGGCTCTGCAATGTCGGACAGACGCGGGGCGATCCCCCCAAATCTGCAGCGCAGCGCTCATTTTGACCGGGACGGCCTGTAACACTTTGTAGTAGTGAGAATTTTTCTTCGGTCCTAGCAAAATAACGTTTCAAAATCACTAACCTTTTTAGTACCACAATTTGAAATATCCTTGACAAAGCGAAAAAATACGGCACAAAGTAGGACTGTCATTTGTGGTACTTCGCATCTTTGATGCTGTAAGTCTTTCAGTCCACCGGCCATCCTAATGGTTTGATGGCCCTGGCGTGCAATTGCTGATTCTGGAGAACCAACTACAGGCGGGTATAGACAATGAACGAAGCCCTGATCCTGGAAAAACTGGACCAACTCTCTGCCGAAGTGCAGTCCCTCAAATCGGATGTCCTGCAGGAACTGAAACAGGACCTCGAACCGGTCTCAAACAGGCCCAGCCCGGTCTGGTCAATTTTCTGTCGGATATCGAAGACGATTACAGCCAAGCGAAAAAGCGGTTCATCTGGCCAAGAATGTGCTGAGCCAGCCTGGACGAGCTCAACGACCTGGTGGACACCTTCAAAGCCGGCATCGAGCTGAAAAATGACATGATGCCCATGGTCAAGCAGGCCTATCCGTCGACCATCAGCTTTTTCAACGATCTCGAGGGAGAGTTTCACCTCGATGAGCTGACCATCCTGCTCAGGAAAGTCCTCACCAATCTCGACAATCTCGGCGAAGCGATGGACATGCTCAAGGCCGGGGTGGAGCTTCGAGACGACATGGTCCCGATCGTTCAAGCTCATGTACCCGCGCCTGCATGCGTTTCATGAACTCCCTGCATGAAGGCGAGTTCCAGGCCGAAAAAATCGGCGACCTGCTGCATATCGTGCTGATCAATATCCATACGCTGAGCGACCTGCTCAACATGGTCCAGCCGATGACGGAGTTCGTCAAAGAATTCACCGCGGTCATGAAGGGATCCGATGTGATGAACAGTGTCAACATCTGGCTGGACAGCCTGCAGCAGAGCAGTGGCCTGGTCAAGCTGGCCGGTACCGCCTGGGCCCAGGTCAAAGCGCCTCGATTACAACGAAAAACAGGTCGAGGAAATCTGCCAGGCCATTGCCACCTCGACTTCACAAAAGTCAAACCGGTCGGCCCGTTTGCGATGATCAAGCAGTATCAGAGACCCCAAAGTCCAGTCGGCCCTCGGCTTTCTGTTCATGATGCTGCAGACGATCGGCACCGTTCTGCAGGCCTACCAGAAAGATAAGAGCAGAAGAAGCGCGTACATAATGCATAACACATGATACAGAACCAACGGCTTACAGCGATAACCGATAACCCCTGTTTCAAATCTGAGTGCAAAGGAGGCAACAACAGACATGAAAAAACTAGTCATACTCGGTGCCGGCAGCGGCGGCACCATGATGGCAAACAAAATGAGGAAGGACCTTGATGATGACTGGTCGATTACCCTGATTGACAAGGATAATGTCCACTATTATCAGCCGGGTTATCTCTTTGTGCCGTTTGACATCAACAAACCGACAGGAAATCAGAAGGAGCCGCAGGGAATTCATCAAGCCCGGCATTGATTTTGTCATCTCTGAACTGACCAACGTTGACTGGGACAAGCAGGAAGTCACGCACGGCAACCGAAGGCAAGTTCAACTACGATATCCTGATTATGGCCACCGGCTGTGATATTCGGCCTGAAGAGATCGAGGGGCTCCAGGAAGGCTGGGGCAATGATATCTATGGCTATTACCGCTTTGACGACTGTCAGGAACTCGGCAAGGCACTGAAGCGCTTCAAGGGCGGCAAACTGGTTGTCAACATTGCCGAAATGCCGATCAAATGCCCGGTTGCACCGCTTGAATTTGCCTTTCTTGCCGACTGGTATTTCCACCAGCGCGGTATCCGCGACGATGTTGAGATCGAATTTGTCACCCCGCTCTCCGGCGCCTTCACCAAGCCGGTTGCCACCAAGGTTCTGACCGATGCCTGCGAGGACAAGAATATCAAGATCATCCCGAACTTTGCCCTGGGTTCGGTCGATCACACCAGAGAAGGTGATCCAGGCCTATGACGGTAGCGGAAGTCGAGTATGACATGCTGGTATCCATTCCGCCCAACTTTGGCGCCCAGGTCATGATCGATTCCGGAATCAGTGATCCGATGGGCTACATCCCGGTTGACAAGCACACCCTGCAGCCGGAAGGCAGCGACAATGTCTGGGTGCTCGGAGACGGCACCGATGTGCCGACCTCCAAGGCAGGAGCAGTCGCCCATTTCCAGGGAGACGTGCGTGCATGAAAACATCATGGCCTATATAACCGGGGGTGAACAGCATGCCCGCTCGGATGGGCACGCGGTCTGATTCATAGAATCAGGCTTCGGGAAAGCCTATATCATTGATTTTAACTACGACACCGAACCACTGACCGGGAAATATCCATTCCCCGCTATCGGACCGATGAGTCTGCTCAAGGACACAGAGATGAACCACATGGCCAAGCTGATGTTCAAATGGGCCTATTTCAACCTGCTGCTCAAAGGTGCCTGGCTTGGACCGCCGAATCTTATGATGGAAGGGAAAGAACGCCAGTAGCAGAATCATAGGTTTACTGACGTGACAGTTCAACTCCTGCGAGAGTGATCTCCACTCTTTTCGCAGACGGCCGGGGTCGCACGACCCCGGCCTTTTTTGTTCTGAGCTTTTCAGCCGCCCGGCGCAGCGCAAGAAAAGCATTTGAAAAGACTCCGGCTTCCTATATATAAAGGAGGTTATGAAGAAACCGTGGACCTACGCCGAGCTCTTCGATCTCGAATATTTCCTGGCCCGAGACCGGGAAACTGATCAGACCGAACTGCATGAGCGCGACCGGCAGATCTATCTGGCCGCCTCAGATAATCCACCGCAGGCGCCCGCCCCGGCGCAGCCCGCTGAGCTGGTCCGGCTCTGGCTGGACCATATGAGAGCGGCGGAAGCGGCGCAGGCGCACGACCAGTCAGACAAGTTTTTCGGCCGCAGCATCGTCGAGTCGTTGCGCTCGCTGACCTACCTGCTGCTGCTCGCCGGCCTGGGCTTTGGGCTGCTGGCAGCCCTCAGTTTTCTGTCCTACGGGGGAACCACCCCGGTCAATGTGCTGCATTTTCTCTTTCTTTTTGTCTTCAGCCAGCTCGCCCTGCTGGCACTGGTATTGCTCACAGCTTTGCTGCGCCTGGCCGGGCTGGGTCCGCTCCCCAGCCCGATCATCGCGCTTTATGCCCGCGTATCTGATTGGTTTATCGCCAAAACCACGGTCCTGAGCAGCATGCTGCCGGCTACAGCAGCGCAGCAGCGGAGCCTCTCACCTGGGCATTCTGAAAAGACTGCGCAGTGTCCATGGCTCGATGGTCTACTGGCCGCTTTTTCGCCTGGCCCAGACCACCATGGCCGGATTCAATTCCGGGCTGCTCGCGGCAACGCTGTATAAAATTGCAATCAGCGACATTGCCTTCGGCTGGCAGTCGACCATTCAGTTCAGTGACGCGTTCATTTACAAAACAGTTCAACTCCTCTCACTGCCCTGGGCCTGGTTGCTTCCGGCGGACTACGCCCATCCTTCGCTGCCTGAGATAGAAGGCAGCCGCATCATTTTGAAAGAAGGAATCTATCATCTGGCCACCACCGATTTGATCTCCTGGTGGCCCTTTCTGCTCTTCTGCCTTTTGTTCTACGGACTTCTTCTGCGCCTCGCATTGTTGGCGACGGCCGCCATCTTCGAGCGTCGCTCCCTGCAGCAGTTTGCGGCCCAGCAGCTCACCACACGACCTGAAATTATCCGCCTTATCCAGCGTCTGCAGCGCCCGCTGGTCAGCAGCCAGGCTGGTGACCGTGAAAGCACCGGCAGCAAGCTTGGAGCAGATGCTCCCGGTCCCCGGGAGATGGTCGCCGCTCCTGACTTCCCGCTGGTTCTGCTGCTTGCTTCTGAAACAGCCGCAGATATCAATCTGGATTGTCTGGACAGTGAACTGAATCAGCTCGGCTTCAGCATCTCTGAACGGCTGAAGATCGACGGCGGCCCTGAGGAAGAAGCAGCCACAGCGCAACAACTGGGCAGCCGCACCTGGGACAAAGCGGGGCTGCTGCTGGTCATGGAGTCCTGGATGGTGCCGATCCAGGACAGCCTGGATTTGATCAGACAACTCCGCCAGGCGGTCGGCAGCCGGACGCCGATCTTCATCGGGCTGATCGGGCGGTCTGCCGGGAGCGGACAGGCTGCAAGGCCAGATCCGATTGAGCGCCGCATCTGGCAGCAGAAACTTGACACGCTGGCGGATCCGGCCCTGTCCATTTTCGAGCTCTCATTGGTGACCGGCAATGACAGCGGGACAATGACCCATGATACCTGAAATCGCCATCGTCGGGCATCCCAATGAAGGGAAATCCTCGGTGCTTTCCACCCTGGCCGAGGATGACTCGGTGCGCATCAGTCCCTATCCGGGCGAGACCACCCGCTGTCGAACATTTCCGGTCGTCATCGACAACCGCGAAATTCTCAGATTCACCGATACACCCGGTTTTCAGAATCCCGCAAAAGTACTGGCCAAACTGAAGACCAGCACGGGCAGCAGCGCCGAACGGCTCGATGAGCTGCGAACGTTCAGCGGTTCAAGCCCCGAACTCGAAAGAGGACCACGAGCTGCTCGAGCCGATTTCCCGGGGGGCGGGAATCATCTATGTGGTGGACGGCTCGCGGCCTATTCGACGGGTGGACCGCGACGAAATGGAAATCCTGCGGCTGATCGGCAGACCGCGGATGGCCGTCATCAACACCAAACAGGAGGGGTCCCGCCATCTCAGTCTCTGGAAAGAAGAGCTGGTCAGGCATTTTAACGGGTGCCGCGTATTCAATGCCCACCGGGCCACTTACGGCGAACGCATTTCCCTGCTGGAAGCCTTGAAGTCAATTGATCAGGACTGGCAAGCACCGCTGGCCGACGCAATCGAGGCAATCAGCAGAGACTGGCAGGCCCGGGCCCGTCTGACCGCCCAGATCATCACGGAGTCGCTCGGTCGAAGCCTTGCGCTGCAGTTGAGCGCGCCGCTCAAGGCAGGAGCAGATGAAGGCGAAATCAAACAGGGACTGGTGCGCAGCTATACCAGCTCAATCGCCGATCTGGAAAAAGACGCTCATGCAAAGATCCGTAAGCTGTTCAAGCACAATATATTCAATTACCAGCTTCCGCCCCATTCGATCCTGCATGAAGACCTCTTCAGCGAGCGGTCCTGGCAGTTTCTCGGCCTTTCCAAAAAGCAGTTTATCCTGCTTGGCGGCATTGGCGGAGGCGTCGTTGGGGCCGGTGTCGAGATGGCGGCACTCGGCCACGGTCTCGGTCTTTTTACAGCCCTGGGCGCCATGGGTGGAGTTCTCGGGGCGCTCGGTTCCAGGCAGCATCTGGACAGGGAAGCCTCGCTCCTGGGAATAAGGATCGGCGGTCCGCAGGTCACCATCGGACCAGCCCAGACGATATCACTGCTCTTCATTCTGATCAATCGTTCCCTGCTGTTCTACCAGCATGTGATCAACTGGGCCCACGGACGTCGCGACTATCGCAGTACAGAAAACGGCGATCGCCGAGAGCAGCACTCATACACCAGGGACTGGTCATCGCTGCAGCTGAAACAATGCCAGGACTTCTTCAAATCATCCCAGCAGCCCGTGTCCGAAAAACATCAGGCCGCCGCCGCTGAGCTGGAGAACCTCCTGTATCAGGTTCTGATGCAGATCTCACAGTCCTGAGCGGGCCGGAGCGGATCAGTTCGGAGCGCTCCAGGGTTCGGCCTGGCGGGTGGCACGGTCATTGTGCTGAGTCTGCTGGCCGAAGGGTCCTTTTTTGCCGGCCTGATGAAATTTACGCTGCTCAGGGCCGTCGGTCTGGTGGGATACAGCTTCTATTTACTACACCCGATGATGATCAATGCCGTCCGTGCAGCGACGAAGTATTTCGCCGACTACTATCCAACCGGCATCGAACGCTTTATCACGGCCGGTATCGCCACCTATCTGATAAGCCTGTTCACCTACTCCTATATCGAACGGCCCTTGATCTTGAAATGAGATTGCGAAAAGAGGCTGAGCCGGGGAGATCGCTTGACCGTGGCGCCCCCTAGATCAAGCGCGGCCATATCTGTCGGTATAGGCTCTGAAAAGCTCCAGTACCCGTCCGCTAACAGGACCCGGTACCGCCTCGAGGGGCTGGTCGTCAACCTGACTGACCGGCAGCACCTCCTTGTTCGATGAGGCCAGGAAAATCTCTTCGGCCTGCAGCAACTCGGTCCGGGGCAGATTGCGCAATTCCACCTGAAACTCTTCTTTGACCAGCTCAAGAATCACATTTCTGGTGATTCCCGGCAGAATGCCTTCGGCTGGGGTAACCAGCCTGCAGCCGATGACCGCAAACAGGTTCGAGGTTGTCCCTTCAAGTATGTGGTCATCGCTATCGACATAGACCGACTCCACCGCGCCCACTGCCCGGGCATCGTTGAGGGTCACGATGGCGCGGATGTAATCGATGCTCTTGGCCCCCGGGATGTAGCGGTTCAGGCGGGCGGTGATGATCTTGACCCCGTCGAGGTACCACTGCTCGGGAAAACGCTTGAGCGCTCCGATCATCACCACCAGGCGCGGCTGCTGACCCGGGGAAATCGAGTCTTCACTATCGCCGCCGGTGATCAGCAGGCGAATGTTCGCTTCCGGGTAATCGTTGCGCGCCATGGTCTGCAGGACGATGTCTCTGATCTCGGAACTGCTCCACGGACAGGCCAGCCCGATCAACCGCGCCGAGTTCCGCAGCCTGGCGATATGGTCCTCCAGGTGAAACGGCCTGCCACCGTAAGTGCGCAGAAAATCGAACACGCCATAGCCGCGCAGAATGATCAGATCGCTGAGAGGCAGTTTCGCCTCCTGCTCCTCAACAAAGGCGCCATCGACATAATAGATTGCCATATTTCGCATCCCCGATAGTATATGTTATGCATTCCCCGCTGCGCTGAGCCACCCGCCGGGCGGTAACCCCATGCGAAAGCGATATTCCAGTTGCAGCCAGCAGCAGCTCTGCCAGCGTGGTTATTTCTGGTCCGGGTGCAGACTAGCACATGCGGCCGAACCATTGCCATCTTTTTCATCGCTCTGCTCAGCCGCTCAAACACCTTCCAGCCAGCCGGCCCGATCGTCATGGAAGGCAGAGGCCTGAAGGCCTCCCGGGCAGATCTTGCGCAATTCACTAAAAGGTGGTCTGCTTTCTGGTATTTTGTCGCCGCAGCCTCGTCAAAGCAGACCGATCAAGCCCTGAAAAAGCCTCTTTAGAAAACGTTTAAACGTTTGGAATAAAATAACAATATTACAACCCCAAAAAACGATAATCGAGCCGAGAAATCTATTGACAAGATTGATTGACTGGTTAATATTTGCTGCGTTAACTATAGTGGGGTAGAGGATGGACAGATGTTCAGAAAAGGCGATAGGCCGCAGGATTTTTATGGCTTCCCAAGCCTTGCGCAATCGTATTCAGCGAATACTCAAACCCTTTGATCTGACCAGCGAACAACTGCACATACTGAAGAATATCGATCAGCAGCAGGGCAGAACCCAGAGTGAGCTGTGCGGACTGGCCGGTAAAAGCCCCGCCAACGTGACCCGAATCCTTGATCGGCTCGAAAAAAAGCAGCTTATCGTCAGACGCGTCAACCCCGATGACCGGCGCTCGTCACTGGTCTACCTGACCGAGCCGGGCGCCGATCTCAGCACCGTGGTATCTCTTCTGTTTCAGAGGCTTTCCGACTGCATAGAGGAAAACATTGATAATAACGATATGGCAGTGGTCATCCGGGTGCTTGACCAGATCGATGCCAACCTACAGAAATTGCCTGAAGATCTTGGAGAATAAGATGCGCAATACAATTGTTCTCGGCCCCGTTCTGCTTTCAATCCTGCTTTTGTTCTGCATCCAGACCAGCGCTGCCCAGGGGCCGCCGCCGGCCAAAGTACGGGTCGCCCCGGTGGTACAGGAAGAAGTCGCCCAAACCAGAAATGTTATCGGCATTCTGTTCTATGACCGGGTCAGTGAAATATCCACCGAACTGGCCGGCCTGGTTGACCGTATTGAGGTGAAGCAAGGCGACCAGGTCAAAAAAGGCGACCCGCTGGTGATGCTCAATACGGAGATCCTCGACCAGGAGATTGCCATCCAGAAATCGCGCATCGACCAGGTCGAGCTGCGCATCTCCAACGCCAAGAAAAATTTCGCCCGCCTCGATCGGCTCTTCGACAAATCAGGAGTCAGTGAAAAAGAATACGATGACGCGCGTTTTGCCTATGAAGAAGCTCAGAAGGAAAAACAGACATCCGAGTCTACCCTGAAGAAAATGCTGCTACAGAAGCAGCGCAGCGTCATTCCCGCCCCCTTTGACGGGATTATTCTGACCAAGGATGTGGACGTGGGCAGCTGGGTGCAGCCCGGCAAGCAGCTGGTCTCCATAGGCTCCAGCGCAGACCTGATTGTCCGGGCACCGATTGCTGAATCCACCCTGCAGTTCATTGAGGTCGGCCAGCAGGTGCCGGTCACCATCAACGCCTACGGCAAGGAGATTATCGGAACCATCACCGATATCGATCCGGAGGCTGATCTGAAGACCAAGAACGTCTTTCTGAAGATTGCTATTCCCGAACTGCCGCTGGTCGCCCAGAATCTCTCAGCGACGGTCTCGGTGCCGGTCAGCGTCCGCCGCAAGCTGAGCATCCTCAGCCGGGCAGCGCTGATCAAGTTCCAGGGCAAGGATTTTGTCTATACCGTCAAGGACGGCAAGGCGGCGATCCTGCCGGTCAACATCGTCACCTACCTGGGCGACCGGGTCGGGGTTGACAATCCCGTATATCCAGCCGGGCATGGAGCTGGTCGTCGAAGGCAATGAGCGGCTGCGGCCGGATCAGCCGGTGGTCGTGGCAGGAGAATAACAGATGGACATCGTCAGATATGCGCTCAACAAGCCGGTAACGGTTATCGTGGCGGTCATCCTGGTGGTGACCTTCGGCCTGATCGGCCTGAACAAGCTGCCGGTCCAGCTGACGCCCGACGTGGAAACTCCGCAGATAACCGTCAGCACCATCTGGGGCGGGGCCACCCCGTACGAGATCGAAAAGGAGATCATCGAAAAACAGGAAGAGACGCTCAAGGGACTGCAGGGACTCACCAAGATGGAAAGTGCCAGCTACAACAGCCTCGGCGAAATCACCCTGTCCTTCGCCCTGGGCACCGACCTCGATGACGCCCTCCTGCGGGTTTCCAACAAGCTGAACGAGGTCTCCGATTACCCGGACAACGTCAATCGCCGAAAATCGAGGCGGCCGGTGCCCACAGTTCTCCGGTCATCTGGATGATGCTCAAGACCAAGCCGGAGAACAAGAACCATATCAACCACTACCGAACCTTTTTCGAGGACAACGTCCGCCAGCACCTGGAGCGGGTCAAGGGTGTCGGTTCGCTGTTCGTGTTCGGCGGGACCGAAAACGAACTGCACGTCGACCTCGATATGCAGAAAATGGCCCAGTACAATGTCACCATCAACCAGATCTCCGGTGCGGTGACCCAGGCCAACACCACCGTCTCCGCCGGGGTCCTCGGCATCGGCCGGAAAAACTACCGGGTCCGCACCATCAGCCAGTTCCAGACTCCGGAAGATGCGCTCGACGTGGTCATCTTCGACGACGGGCTCAAGCGGGTGTACCTGCGGCGATATTGTCAGCGTAGCCAGGGATTACAAGAAAGAGACCGGCGCCGTGCTCCACAACGGCGAGCAGATTATCGTGATCGGTGTCCGCAAGGAACCGGGCGCCAACGTGCTGGCCATGACCGATCGGGTCGAACGGGAGGTCGAACGCCTGAATGAAACCATGCTGACCGACCAATGACCTCTACATCGACTGGGTCTACGACCAGCGGCCCTATATCAACCAGGCGATCAACCTCGTCAAGCAGAACGTCCTGATCGGCGGCCTCCTGGCCATGCTGTGTTGCTGCTTTTTCTGCGCACTGTCCGCTCCACCCTGATCACCGCGCTGGCCATCCCGATCTCAGCCATCGGCACCTTCATTTTCCTCTGGCTCTCCAACCGCAGCCTGAACGTGGTCAGCCTGGCCGGCATTTCCTTTGCCGTCGGCATGCTGGTCGACAACTCCATCGTCGTGCTGGAAAATATCGACCGGCACCGCAAGATGGGCAAAACCGCCTTTGAGGCCGCCTCGACGGGGCCAAGGAGGTCTGGGGCGCCGTCCTTGCCTCGACGGCAACCACCGTCGCCGTGTTTCTGCCGGTCATCTTCATGCAGGAGGAGGCCGGGCAGCTCTTTCGCGACATTGCCATTGCCATCACCTTTTCCATCATGATCAGTTTTCTGGTCTCCATTTCGGTCATCCCGACCCTGATCAACATATTCTACAAACGCGATGACCATAAAAAGAGGAAGAGAAATCCGCTGCAGCGTTCACTCGTCGGCCCGCTGCTGGCCTCGGTGCTGCTCAAAGTTCGGAACTGTGCCTGAAAAATGCGTTCACCCGGATCGTTACGGTCATGCTGTTTACCTCGCTGTCGGTTGGCATCATCTACTGGCTCAAGCCGAGTGCAGAATACCTGCCCCAGGGCAACCGCAACCTGATCCTCAACATCCTGATCCCGCCGCCGGGCTACTCGGTGGAGAAGTACAAGGAGATCGGTGCCTACATCTACCAGCGAGCCGACCCTTATTTCAAGGAAGACGGCAAAGACGGCATACCGCAGATAAAGCAGATGTTTTTTGTCGGAGCCGATCGCTTCACCCTGTTCGGCGGGCTTTCAACCTATGAAACCCGGGCCAGGGAGATGATGCCGCTGTTCAGCCGGATCATGAACTCCATCCCCGGCATCTTCGGGGTCTCTCTCCAGGCCGGTATTTTCGAGAGAGGCATCGGCCAGGGCCGCACGGTCGACGTCAACATCTCCGGCCAGGACATTGACAGCATCGTCGGGGCCGGCCGGATGCTCTACGGAGCCATATCCCAGCAGATCCCGGGAGCCCAGGTCCGCCCCGTCCCATCGCTTGAAACCAGTTACCCGGAGGTCCGGGTCATCCCCAACAAGGAAAAGCTGGCTGCCAATGGCCTGAACGAGCGTGATCTCGGCATCTATGTCGATATCCTGATGGACGGCAGGAAAATAGACGAATACCGCCCGGAGGGCATCAAGCAGATTGACCTGGTTCTCAAGGGCAGTGATGAACGCTTCGATTCACCGGAGAATATCCTCGACGCTACCATCGTCAACCGCTATGGCGATCTGATCAAGATCGGTGATGTGGCCGATCTGGTCTACAGCGAGGGCATGCCGCAGATAAATCACCTGGAGCGGCAGCGCACCATCACCCTGCAGGTTACCCCGCCGGCCAGCCTGGCACTGCAGGATGCGATGGACACCATCGAGGGCGGCATTATCGCCGGCATGCGCCAGGCCGGCTCTCTGGACAACCTGGAAATCACCATCGGCGGCAATGCCGACAAACTGACGGAGACCTTTAATGCCCTGCAGTGGAACCTGCTGCTGGCGCTCCTGATCACCTACCTGCTGATGTCCGCCCTGTTCGAGAACTTTCTCTACCCCTTCATCATCCTGTTCACCGTGCCGCTGGCTGCGGCCGGCGGTTTTATCGGGCTGCGGCTGGTGAACACTTTCATCGCCCCGCAGGGCTTCGATATCCTCGCCATGCTCGGCTTTATCATCCTGATCGGCACCGTGGTCAACAACGCGATCCTGATCGTCCACCAGTCGCTGAACAACGTCCGCTATAACGGTTTTTCCGGTGTCTCTGCAGTCACCGACGCGGTCAGTACCAGGATTCGGCCGATCTTCATGAGCGCGACCACTTCAATCCTGGCCTTGACCCCTCTGGTTCTGTCCACCGGGTCTGGGTCCGAACTGTACCGCGGACTGGGCAGCATCCTGCTTGGCGGCCTCGCCGTGTCAACGATGTTCACCCTGTTTGTGATACCGGCACTACTGGCCTTTGTTATCGGATTCGAAAGGAGTAGAGAAAATGAAAATCTGTAGATTTTTACTGGCAATTCTTCTGCTTCCGCAGGTGGCGTTGGCGATCAGTCTCGATGAAATGCAGCAGGAAGCATTGGCAAACCGGGCTCTGATCAAACGTTCTCTGACTGAAATTGAAAAAAGCGTCGAGAATACCAGAATTGCCCGCAGCGGATATTACCCTGAACTGGACGTGGGCTACCGGGCCTACACCCTCGACGAGGCCACGACTGTCGAGCGCACTGAAAACTCCATCATCAGCGGCACGGTCAGCTGGAACATCTTCTCGGGCTTCAAAGACAAATACTCGATAAAGTCGGCCGAAAAACGCCAGGAGGTGGAAAATTTAAAGCTGAAAACCGTCGAGCAGAATATCCAGCTCGAGGTTGCCCTAAAATACCTGGCCGTATACAACCAGCAGGCCCGGCTCAAAGTCGCCCAGGATCGAAACGAAACCCTGAGAGGGCTCTATCTGGACAGCAAGAACCGTTTCGAGGTCGGCTTGCTTGACCAGAACTCGGTACTTAAATTCAAGGTTGACTACGACAATGCGGATCTCACGGTAAAAAAGGAGCAGGCGGACCTCGAAAAGGCGGTCTTCGAGCTGAGTCGCGAGGTCGGCCGGGAGATCGGCTTTGGTCAGCTCGATTTCGCAGAATTCCAGAAGCCCCCGGAACTTGTCGGTCGGCAGCCTGACCTTGAACAGACCATGCTCTCCCAGCGCAGCGAGCTGAAAGTACTCGAAGGACTGGCCGAAGCGGCCGAATATATAGTCAGTGCAGAGCATGGTGATTATTATCCCGAATTCGACCTGGTGGGTCGATATGCCAGGGCGGATGACAGCCTGCTGAACAGCCAGGGTGAATTCAACGATGAAGAGCTGCGGGCCGAGCTGATCATGTCCTACAACCTGTTCAAGGGGTTCAGTGACGAGGCGGAAATCGCCAGGGCGAAGGCCGACGTCCGCTCCTTGAGATACGATCTCAACGAACTGCAGAACGATCTCACCACCGAGCTGAAAAAGCTCTTTGTCGACTATGAAATCTCCCTGGCCAATGTCGACGTCGCCCGGGAAGATATCGCCGCCGCCGAAGAAAACCTCAGGATAACCCAACTCAAATACAAGGAGGGGCTGCAACGCGAACTCGATCTTATCGATGCGGTCTCCAACCTGACCCGGGCCCAGTCAAACTTTGTCGCGGTGGTTCGTTCAACCTTTGAGAACTACTTCAGGATAATCAGGATGATCGAGGGTTTCGAGTTCACTTCGTGATCAGTTCTGCTGCATAATTGAGAACATCGATTCTTCACAGAACGTGGGGACACTTTACACAAAAAACAATCAGGAAGCGCCATGACAGGTAAAAAAGCACCGAGTAAGCATTATCACTATCTCAAATCGAATTTTCCCGAGGTGATGGAAGCGGTCGAAAATCTTGGCTCGACCGTACGTGAGGCAGGTCCGCTGGACAAGAAGACCACCGAATTGATACAGCTTGCGGTGGCGGCCTCAGCCCAGTCTGTCGGGGCCGTTCATTCCCACACCAGAAGGGCTCTGGCCGCGGGAGCCAGCCGCAGAGAAATCGAGCATGCACTGCTGGTGCTGATCTCGACCATCGGCTTTCCAAAGGTAGCGGCGGCCCTGTCCTGGATCCAGGACGTGACCGACTGAGCCCTGGACGGGTTCCTCTGCGGGCCTTACTCGCCCAGATAGGCCTTGCGGATCTCCTCGTTGTGCAGCAGCACCGAGGCATCGTCTTCCATCGTCACGCTGCCGGTCTCCAGCACATAGCCGCGTTTGCTGGCCTGAAGCGCCAGATTGGCATTCTGCTCCACCAGCAGAATTGTCATTTTCTCGGCCTCGTTGACCTCCTGGATGATGTCGAAAATCTTCTGCACGATCATCGGTGCCAGGCCAAGCGACGGCTCATCGAGCAGCAGCAGCTTGGGCCGGCTCATCAGCGCCCGGCCAATGGCCAGCATCTGCTGCTCGCCGCCTGACAGGGTGCCGCCCTGCTGGGCAAAGCGCTCTTTTAAAACCGGAAAGAACGAAAACACCCGCTCCATATCTTCTTCGATCACCTCCTTATCCTTGCGGTAAAAGGCGCCGAGAATCAGATTTTCCCGAACGCTGAGGCGCGGAAAGATCCGCCGGCCCTCGGGTACCTGGCAGAGCCCCATAACCGGCAGTTTCTCGGCTGCGGTATTGATGATGGACTCCCCGCTGTAACGGATGTCACCTTTTTCTGCCGGGACAATCCCGCAGATGCTCATCAAAGTCGTCGATTTACCGGCCCCGTTGGCCCCGATGATGCAGACCACCTCGCCGGCGAAGACCTTCAGGGAAATGCCCTTGAGCGCCTTGATATTGCCGTAACTGGCGTGCAGGTCCTGCAGTTCGAGCAGCGGCTGGGCGGCCATCTAATCTTCCTCCTCGGATCGACGACCCATCCGCTTGGCCGGGATCAGCCCGGCCGGCCTGAACAGCATCATCAGCACCATGGCCCCGCCGAAGACGAACATCCGATAGGTTTCGAACTCCCGGAACCATTCCTGCATCACCACCAGTGCGGTGGCGCCGAGAATGATCCCCGGTATCGAGGCCATCCCGCCGAGCACTACCATGCAGAGCACCATGGCCGATTCGAGGAAGGTGAAGCTCTCGGGACTGACGAACTTCATGCGGGCCGAAAAAAAGGCTCCGGCCATTCCGGCAAACACCGCCCCCATCGCGTAGGCCAGCAGTTTCAGCAGAAAGGTGTTAACGCCCATCAGTTCTGCCGCCGTCTCATCTTCACGAATGGCTTCCCAGGCCCGGCCGATCCGGGAATAGTTCAGCCGGTAGACGCAGATCATCGTAAAGACTGCCAGCAGCAGCGCCACGTAGTAGAGCAGGTAGAGCTTTTTCAGATAGATATACTCCAGACCAAAACCCCCCTCGAACCTGGGCAGATAGAGGCCCGGCCGTTCGATCCCGAGAATGCCGTTGGGTCCGTTGGTGAGCTGCATCCAGTTATTCAGAATCAACCGCACGATCTCACCAAAGGCAAGCGTGACAATGGCCAGGTAATCACCCCGCATGCGCAGGGTCGGATAACCGATAATACAGCCGGCAATGGCGGCAAATAAAGCCGAAGCCGGCAGCGCGGTCCAGAAGCCGATGCCGAAATTGATATTGAGCAGGGCATAACTGTAGGCACCAACCCCGTAAAAGGCGATATAGCCCAGATCGAGCATGCCTGCCAGCCCGATGACGACGTTGAGGCCGAGTCCGAGCGAGATATAGATCAGCACGTTAATGGCCAGATCATGGGCTGGCCGGGAGGTGAAAATCATCGGGTAGAACAGAGCAAAACCGCAGACCAGCCCAATCCAGACCCAGGTCGGAAGCTGCCTGGCCCTGGTCATGGTTGTGTCGCGCAGAACTCGGGCAGGCGAGGTGATCGGCTGCAGTACTCCGCCCTTGTTGGCGCTGTAGACGACCATGATGACCATGGCCGCAGCAACAACGCCGAGCCATATTTCAAAGGGTTTGGCAAACGACAGTGAACCGTCGCTGTTGATGCCGGTCATCGGCCAGAGCAAGACGAGAAACCAGAGCAGGCCGATGAGGCCCGGTTTCCAGATTTTCTTAAACTCTTGTATCATCGATATTTTCGCCCATGATGCCGGTGGGTTTGAAATAGAGCACCGCGATCAGGATAATAAAGGCAAAGACATCCTTGTATTCGCCGCTGATATAGGCCGCACCGAATACCTCCACCGCGCCGATGATCAAGCCTCCGATCATCGCCCCGGTGATATTGCCGATCCCGCCCAATACTGCAGCGGCAAAGGCCTTGATCCCTGGAACAAAGCCCATGTCATAGCGGACTGAGCCGTAATACAGACCGACCATAATGCCTGCCGCAGCGGCCAGCCCCGCCCCGATGGCAAAGGTCAGCGCGATGATTCGATTCGAGCTGATGGCCACCAGCGAGGACATTACCTTATCCTGGGCCGTGGCCCGCATGGCCATGCCGATCCGGGTCTTGAAAACCAGCAGGTTGAGGCCGATCAACAGGGTTGCGGTCAGCACCCAGATAACGATCTGCAGGTTGTTGATGGTGATCAGGCCGCCCAGTTCGAAGCCGCCGCTGGAGTACTGCAGCGGATACGGCTGGTCCAGTGGTCCCCTGGCAAGCATCATGCCGTTTGACAGAAAGATCGACATGCCCAGCGCCGATATCAGCGCCGCCAGCCGCGCCTGTTTGCGCAGGGGTTTATAAGCAACCCGCTCCACTCCCATGGCCAAAAAAGCGCAGTAAAGCATGGTCAGCAGCAGCGAGGCGCAAAGACAAAGCCAGGGATGGGTCTCCATATAGCCTAGGCTGGCCATGACCCCGAGCAGCAGCACGCCGATGTAGCCGCCGGCGGCAAAGAATTCACCGTGGGCGAAGTTGATCAGCTGAATGACGCCGTAGACCATCGTGTAACCGAGGGCAATCAGGGCATACAGACCGCCCAGCGTCAGGGCATTGATTATCTGTTGTATAAAGACTTCCATGATGGGGCAGCTCTCACCGGGTTATTCTGCCGGTATGCTCCAATCAACGACAGAGAGAGAAGGCGGCCCGCGGCGTATCTGCCGCAGACCGCCGTAGTGATCCTAACAGGAATCAGGCAAAAACAATTAATACATGCCGGTCTGCGGATTCCAGAACGGCTTGTACTCACCACCCTCGATCTTGTAAGCGATATAGGTCGAGCCGGAATCGCCTTTTTCATTGAACTTGATCTGCTTGGAGGCGCCCTGAAAATCCATTTTCATGATCTCTGCCTTGACCTTTGCAGGCTCGACTGAACCCGCATTCTTGATGCCGTTCAGAAGAACGGTGGCGGCATCGTAGGCGTAGATCGCATAGGCGCCGACCTTGCCGTGCTCGGGGATGAATTTGTCGGCGAATTGTTTATAGGCAGGGGTTGACTCGTCGGTAAACCCAAACGTCACATAAACGCCTTCAGCGGCTTCCTTGGCAACGTTGATGAAGTTCGGGTGAAACATTGCATCCTGGGAAAGGATCTTGGTGTCCAGCCCCATGCGCTTGGCCTGAATGGCCATCAGGCTGCCCGAAGAGTGATTCTGCAGGCTCATGTAGAGGACATCCGCGCCTGAGGCTTTGGCTTTGGTAAGCACCGCCGAGAAATCCTTGTCACCCTGGTTGACATGCTCATGGGCCAGAACCTCCATGCCCATCTCCTTGCTCGATTTGTTGACGCCGTCCGCCAGTCCCTGTGAATAGGTGGTCTTGTCATCGACGATGAAAACCGATTTGGCGCCAAGGCCTTCCTTCATGAATCTGACCGCCGCCGGGGCCTGGTCGTCGTCACGGCCGCAGACGCGGAACATGTAGGGCAGGCCGCGGTCGGTAACCTTCTCGTTGGTCGAAGCAGGAGTCAGCATCAAGATGTCTTCCTCGGCCAGCGTCTCCGAGGCTGGGATCGTCGAGGATGAGCAGTAGGCTCCGATCACGCCGACGACTTCTTCGTTGATCAGGTTGTTGGCAGCAGCGACGGCCTGCTTGGGATCGCAGGCGGTGTCCTGGGGGACGAGTTCAATCTCATCGTAGCCGGGAATTCCCCCAGCCTCTTTTATTACCGCTATCGCCACCCGGGTACCGTTGGCGATATCGTTACCATCGGCGGCATAAGGCCCGGTCAGCGGTCCCATCATACCGATCTTCAAGGTTTTCGCAGGAGCGGCGGTGACCATCAGCGCCGCAACCAGCAGGCCAGAAAACATACCAAGCAAAATTTTCTTATTCATGCGTCTTCTCCTTTTGTTAAATGGTCTGTTCCACCGGTTGCCCCAGATAGGCCTCGATCACCTTCGGATCAGCCTGGATCTGGGCCGGTGTTCCCTCGGATATTTTTTCACCGTAATCGACACAGACGATCCGGTGGCACACACCCATGATTACCTTCATATCATGCTCGACCAGCAGCACATCGATGCCCAGCGAAGAGATGCGGCCGATATCTTTCATCAGCCTGGCCGACTCGGCCGGATTCATGCCGGCCGCCGGCTCGTCGAGCAGCAGGACCTGGGGTCTGGAGGCCAGGGCCCGGGCGATCTCCAGGCGCCGCTGCAGCCCATACGGGAGATTGGCGGCTACCGTGTTTGCATAATCGGCCACGCCCATGAAATCGAGCGAGCGATAGGCCTCTGCCTGAATCTGCCGTTCCTCCCGTTTCTGGGAGGGTGAACGCAGAATGGCGCCGACCACGCCCTTGGCCGAACGGCAGTGCAGCGCCACCATCGCATTTTCCAGCGCGGTCATCTTGCTGAACAGTCTGATATTCTGGAAGGTCCGGGCGATCCCCATGTTCAGAATCTGGTGCGGCCGGCGGCCGATCAGACTCTGCCCATTGAACACCACATCTCCGGAGGCAACCCGATAGACACCGGTCAGCACATTGAAGATCGTTGTCTTGCCGGCACCGTTGGGACCGATCAGGCCGAGAATCTCGCCGCCATTGAGGCTGAAGCTTAAATCCGAGAGGGCCAGCAGCCCGCCAAACCGGACCGTGATATGTTTCAACTCAAGGTGGGCCATTACTTCAAAAATCCAGCCATAGCGTCCTGTTTAATTGCAGAAAATAGCGGAAAAGGCGTGAAATGAATCAATATCCACTGCGCAGAAAACAGAGCGAATCCTAGCGTATTTATGATCCCACGACAATCATTTTCTTAGCGCAGCCCTTCCGGCTATACCTCTGTTTTCCTGCCTATCAAGTGAATTACACCACGTTGTGGTTTGAGCAAGCCACCCGGACAGCAGCGCCATGGATTGGCGCCTGAAGCAGAACCGTCGCTCCGCCAGCGACCCGGAAGGGCACATCAGCATTTTTCCCCAGACGCTGCCTAATACACTCCCAGAACTTTTGCTGCTGAGGCTGCTCGGCGATATTGAGCACTGCACCTTCGCGCCATGCGCAGCCGCTCGGATCGGTTCGAGGTCACGGGGATTTTTTGCGCTCGAGCTCATCCCAGCGGCTGTAGAGACGCTCCACCTCGGTGCGGGCCTGTTCGAGTTCATTCCAGAGCGCCGCCAATCGATCCGGGCTGGCTGACAGTTCAGGGTCCTCGATGAGCCCTTCCAGGTTCCGGCAGGTCTGTTCAGCCGCGTCGATTTTTTCTTCGATCAGGTCATACTCACGCTGATCAAGGTAGCTCAGCCTGGCATCTCTGATACCTCTTTGCTGCGGCGCTGCAGGCACTTTGACTTTCTGTGCCTCCATCCGCTTCAGCTTGGCCCCGGCGTTTACAGTGTTGAGTTCCGCCAGCCACTGTTCATAATCGCCATACAGACGAACCTTACCGCCATCGATAAAGCCAAGTATCCGCTCACACACCCTGTCGAGCAGGTATCGATCATGGGTAACCAGGATGATGGCCCCGGGAAAATCCAGCAGCCCCTGTTCGAGTACATCCAGGGAAGCGATGTCGAGATCGTTGGTCGGCTCGTCAAGCAGCAGAATATCGGCTGGCTGACGCATCAGCTCAGCAATGGCAATTCTGGCTTGTTCACCGCCGGACAATGTGCCAACCGGCGTTTCGAGCTGATCCGCCCGGAATAAAAAACGCTTCGCCCAACTCGCCACATGAACCTGCCGATCCCTGAACACGATCGAGTCGCCTTCAGGCGCCAGGATCCGCCGCAGGGTCTGCTGCGGATCGAGCGCCCGGCGATCCTGGGTGAAATGAACCACCGAAAGGTTGTCTGCAGCCCGAATCGTGCCGTGCTCAGGCTGCGCAGCTCCCCGAACTGCATCATAGAGCATTTGCAGTAAAGTCGACTTGCCGCAGCCATTTCTGCCGACCAGGCCGAGCCTCAGGCCGGGCGTAATGGTAAAGGACAGATCATCAAAAAGCCTCGTTTCACCGTGCTGGCCCGCAAGTTCTGTGATTTCGAGCAGTTTTCTGGTTTTTCGGTTGGTCCCGGTAAAATCGATAGCCACCCGGGTATCGGCCCGGTTCTGCTGCTTGACCTGGTCGAGCTGATCCCCCAAGCGATGGGCCTCATCGATCCGGTACCTGGCCTTGGTCGTGCGAGCTTTCGGGCCCCGGCGCAGCCATTCGGTCTCCCTGCGGTAGCGGTTTGCCAACGTTTCTTCGAGTTTCTGCTGGGCGGCCAGAAAACCGGCCTTTTTCTCGAGAAAATGCGAATAGCGCCCATTTACCTGGAAAGCCGCCGCCGGGTAGAGGGGCGAAAGTTCGACCACGCGGTTGGCGCAGTTCTCCAGAAAGTGCCGGTCATGGCTTACCAGAATGAAGGTGGCGGGGCAGAATGTAGACGGGCTGTTGAACAGCGCTTCGAGCCAGATAATTCCTTCAATATCGAGGTGGTTGGTCGGTTCATCCATGATCACCAGATCCGGCTCAGCGATCAGGGCACGGCAGATCGACAGCCGTTTGCGCCAGCCCCCGGACAACTGGGCCACAGCGATATCCTCGCGATCCAGTTCCACACGGCTCAGCAGCGCCTGGGCCCGGTTCAGTTTGTCCGCCTCCTGCAGCGGTGAACCCTCGAGCGCAGCGACCAGATTGTCCAGTGGTGAGCGATCTTCGAGAAAGCGGTCCTGCTGGGCCAGGTAACCGATGATCAGGTTGTTTTTTCTTAAAATGGTGCCGCTGTCTTCATCCTCGAGACCTGCCAGAATCTTCAGCAAAGTCGATTTTCCGCTGCCGTTGGGCCCGATCAGCCCGATGCGGTCGCCTTGGTTAATGATCAGATCCAGGTCTGTAAAAAGCGTCTGTGAACCATACGCTTTGGTGACCGATCTGCAGGAAATAATCGAAGCCATATTTATATGCAGGGGTGGATAACGTCCTTCATCACTTTCGAAAAAGGCAGCTTTTTATTGAAACATTGGACCTTTAAGAGTATAAGCAGTACAATAATGCAGGCTTACACTGGATAATGTTTTACAACTTATTAACTATACAGACAAAATCGACTATTGACTATATTTCACCATATACGTCAAAAACTGAATGAACGTTTTCATATAATTGTCACCAGTGAAAACGGGCGCTCGTCGTCTTTCCAGATTTCAAAGAAGAAGTGCCTCCTGACGGCACTGGCAAGTACGATTCTTTTTATTTCCATGTGTTCTCTTGGGTATTTCAGAAGCGGTACATATTTTCATAACAGTCTGTTGAGCAGCGAGATTGCTGCGCTGCAAGCTGAACTCTCCAATCAGGAACGTACTTCGGCCTCATATCTCAACCGGATAGAACAATTAAGCAGCAGCAGAAATCAGGAAATTGCTGATATCAGGAAGGACTATGAATATAAATTGACCAATCTCAAAGCGACATCCGATTTGGTCAGCACTAGTCTTCGGCTTGAAAATATCAAACTGATGAATACAGCCATCAGTGACCTCAACGCCAGAAGTGAGTTGATCGAATCGGTAATGGACACGATTGGCGTCGAAATCATCAAGGATGGTAAAGAGGATCCAGCCAATACAGGCGGACCGTTTATCCCGATCAAGGAAACCGCATATGAAGACTTGATGAAAACAGTGGATGACTACCTGAATACCATCAAGTATCTACCGCTTGGCCGACCGGTTGATGGAGCAATTACTTCGAAGTTTGGCAATCGTTCAGATCCGCTCAACAAGAAAAAAGGGATTCATGAGGGGGTCGACATACGAGGCGAGCGCGGCGACAAGGTCTGCGCTACTGCCGCAGGTAAAGTCGTTAAAGCGTTTACCAACGGCGGCTATGGCAATTATGTTGAGATCGACCATGGCAACGGCTATCAAACCGTGTATGCTCACATGCAGAATTATCTGGTGAAAGAAGGTGAGCCCGTAGAACAGGGTCAGGTGATTGGCCAGGTCGGAAGTTCCGGTCGTTCGACCGGTCCCCACCTCCACTATGAGATCCGCCTGGATGAGAACCCCTTGGACCCCCAAAAATATATGAAGATAGCCGATTTGTCCCACACCATTACTGTAGGGCATGAGTAACGATGTTTAAAAATAAAGAAGATCTGGAAAAACAATTGCAGAAAGCTGAAAACGAAACCATTTCCTCCGTTATCGATCAAAACATGTCGGTCAGCGGAGAATTGTCATTTAAAGGGAAAACCAGAATCGATGGCACCGTCAATGGCAGCGTTTCCGGGGATCATCTGGTGCTCAGCCAGACCGGAAAAATCATCGGCGATGTCAAGGTTTCCTCGTTTGTCTGCCATGGAACAACCGACGGCACTATTATCGCTGATATCGTTACCGCCCGGAAAGAATGTTTTATAAAAGGTAAACTCGAGGCTGGCAGCCTCACGGTAGATCCAGGCGCAGCGCTCGAATGTGAGGTTAAAACGACAGCCGGAAAACCGGGGATTGTGCAGGGAGCCGACCTCTCCAAGAAAGAGGAAAAGCCTGCGACAGAGGCCAAGCTGACGAATTGATCCAGCACCATCATTTCTCTGCTCTGAATGCCTACTCTTAGCGCACCTGGTATCGCCAACCGGCTGATTTGCCCGAACTGCGGCAACGATGAATCGTTTTTCGAACTGGCCAACGATGTCCTGTTGACCTCGCACTACACCCAGAACAGCGACGGCAGTTTCAGCCACGACAGTGACACCACCCAGATCAACGGCGAGGTGCTGCTCTTCTGCGGCTCCTGCCAGGAAGACCTGAGCAGCTACCACCAACGTTTCAAGGAGATGATTTTTTGAGGCGCCTGCCCCGCATCATCAGAGACAATTCATCCCTCTTCCAACACTACAACGAACTTGAACCAGGCGACATTGTCTGTTGCCGCCTGCGCCTGAAACCGGGCGAGGAGCATCTGCTGCTCGACCTGAGCAGGCGCGGCATCGACGTCATTCCTTCGCTCACCTCCCAGCTCTGCAGCCGTTCGAAGGCCTTTCAGACCAGGCTCTTTTCCTGGGCGATGGTGCCAGCGACCACCGTGATTTACACGCTGCATGATTTGTTGCAGGCCATGGCCGACTTTGGTCAGCGTGGTGTTTCTAAAGTGGTGGTTAAACTTGAAGGCAAAAACGGCGGACACGGGGTATTTCTCTATCAGTCTATCGAAGACATCTACAGCCAGTCGGCTCTGGGATCCATTCCCTACCCCTACGTGATACAGCCCTTCGTGTCTGACTGCAGAGACCTCAGGGTAATTGTCATCGATGACTACTGGGAAACCTACGAGCGCTCAAATCCCCACAATTTCAGACATAACCTGCACTGCGGCGGCACCCCGGCGCCGGTTGCCTTGTCAGCCGAACAGCAGGCACTCTGCCGCCGGGTCATGGAGCAGGGTGATTTCCGCAGTGCCCACATCGATCTGATGATAACTGCAGATGGACAGAACTATTTCACCGAGATAAATCTGCGGGGGGGATTGCGCGGCGCCCGGATTTCCCCAGAAGAATATCAGCAGCGGCTTGCGGAACTCTACGAACGCTGGTGTAAAAGCCTGGTTGAAGGGGCTGGGAAGGCAGAGGGAAGATAAAAAGATAAAAAAAGGGAGCCACCCGGAATACCGGATTGCTCCCTTGAATACGGCGCCAAAACAACTCCGTTATACACAACCGGTCGGCTTGGGCAGACCAGCCATTTTACATGCTCCTTTACCCGGACCAGACGGAAAAAGCTCATAGATTCTCTTCAGCGGGAAACCAGTGGTTTTGGAGAGGATACGCACCATCGGGGCAATACCGTTTTTCTTGTAGTATTCCTGTAATGCGTCGATAACCTTCTGATGCTCGTCGGTCAGCTCAGAAATACCTTCAGAATTTTTTACATAATCGACCCAATCGTCGTTCCACTCGTCCATTCCTTTGAGCAGGAAACCATCTTCGTCAACTGAGAAAGATTTTCCATTGTGTTCTACTGTGGGCATTTCATACCTCCTTGATATGATGATTCTTTAAAACCTAACAGAATTACGAGGAACTCATCTGCACTTGCACACGATAATAGTAATTGGCCTTAATACTATAGCCAAAACGGTTTGTCAAGTGAATGAACAATCATCTACCCTAATTAACCGTTAACAGATTAACCTGTTGATATTATATATTTTTTTTGATTACCGCAAGGTAGTGCCCGGACATCTCAAGGCTTTTCCAGCGGGCTCGCGCCCAAAGCACGCTGTGCTGCCGCCCTCTGATCCCAGGTTTCGTGCGATTTTCCTTGCAGGATGACGTTATACGGAGTAAATCCAACCCCGATCGGCACCGTCCGGCAAAACTACAAGAGCAGCGTCCGTGTCCTTAATATCAGCCATCCGAATAAACAAAAATTTATAAACAAATTTAATAATTTATGCTTCAATTTTTAAGAAAACGGGCCCAATCGCTGGTGATCCAGGCCATCGTTGTGATGATTGCCCTGGTCTTTATTTTCTGGGGAGTCGGCACCAACCTGATGAACAAACAGGAAGCGGCCATCGTTGTCGATGGTGAGGAGATAAGTTTCCAGCAGTTCCAGCAGGCCTACGACCAGGCCTACAGCCGCCTGGCCCAGCAGTTCGGCGGCACGGTTCCCAAGGGATTGGCGGAGAGTCTGAACATCAAGCAGCAGGTCATCAGCCAGCTCACCCAGGAAGCGCTGCTGCGGCAGGGGGGCCAGGAGATGGGGCTGATGGTCAGCGCCCGGGAGATCCAGAAAGAGGTCGAAGATATGGTCCAGTTTCAGGATGCCAACGGGTTCAGTCTCGAGCGCTACAAATCCATCCTGGCCTCGAACCGGCTTTCTCCTGAAAAATACGAACAGTCGCTGCGCTACCAGCTCCTGGGAACCAAGACCATCGACAGTATTGCCGCCTTTTCCCAGAGCGCCTCTGACTTTGAAATCGAGGAGCTCTACAACCTGGAAAAAGAAACGGTATCGGTCTCCTATGTCAGTGTTTCACCCGAGCGCTACGTTGCAGAGATCAGTATAGACGAGGAGGAACTTAAACAGTGGTATCTGGACAACGACGAAGCCTATAAAACCGAAAAGCAGGTTCAGTTGACCTATCTGCCGTTTATCTTCAGCGCTATCGGTGCAAGAATAACCATCGAAGATGACGAGATAGCCAGCTACTACGATCAGCACCTCATCGACTATCAGGTTCCCGAAAAACGCCATGCCCGGCATATTTTGTTTCGGGCCACGCCGGAGGATTCCGAAGAAATTCACCAGAACCAGCAGCGGAAAGCTGCTGAAGTCCTGGAAAAGGCGCGCGGAGGTGAAGATTTTGCAAACCTGGCCCAGCAATATTCCGAAGGACCCACCGCAGCCACCGGCGGTGATCTCGGCTTCTTCAGCCGCGGTCAGATGGTAAAGGAGTTTGACGACACTGTTTTTAGCCTGCAGGAAAACGAAATCAGCGACCTGGTAAAAACCGATTTTGGCTACCACATCATCAAGCTGGAGGAAATCCAGCCCGGCGGAGTCACCTCTGTTGAACAGGCCAGAGACGACATTATCGCCAATCTGCAGCTTGAAAAGGCCAAACCGCTGGCCTTGCAACTGGCAAACAGCGCCTATGAGGAAATTATCGGAGCGGGCAGCCTCGAAGCCTATCTGAGCAGGACCCCCGATGCGCAGGTGGTCGAGACCGGCTTTTTCGTCCGCAGCGCACCGCCGCCAGGCCTCAGTGCTGATCCTGCTTTTCTTGACAAGGCCTTTATGCTCAAGGAACAGGAACTCAGTTCCCTGGTGGAAACCGCAGACGGCTATGCGATCATTTCGGCCACTGCCATCAAGGAGCCCCAGACCCCGGAGCTTGACGAGGTAAGAGCACAGGTCGAGAAAGACTTTCGTACTGAAAAGGCTGACGAACAGGCCAAAGGCGTGGCTGATCAGATAATTCTCGACTTGAATGCCGAACCAGACTCATTTGAGAAGATTGCCGAGGCTCAGGGCCTAACTTTGCGGGATTCGGGCCCGCTGATGAAGAACGATCCCGATCACCAGTCCGGCTTCCCCCAGTCCCTGGTGCAGGAAGCCTTCAGGTTGTCGACCTCCTCGCCGGTCGCCGAACAGCCCGGCCTGGTTGATCAGAACTATTACGTCTATCGCTTCAATGAGCGCAAACCTCCTCAGACCGCGATGAGCGATGCAGACCGGGAGCGCTACCGAGAGCTGCTCCTGCAGTTCAAACAGCAGAGGATTCTCGACGCCTGGCTCAGCAACCGGCAAGCCAAAGCTGACATAAAAATTCACAGCTCGCTGCAGAATTTCTAATCTCTGAGCCCAGCGACCATCGCCATAAGGCGCGGTTAGGCATCGCCTGACCGCGCCTGCTCCCCTTACCATCCCGCGCTGTTTGCAATGCTTTCATGCCCAGCGGGTGTTTTTTCGTTTATATCAAGTGGAAACAATGATATGTTAACAGGTTGGCCCGGCTGAATCACTATCTCTGCAACTGCCGCTCGGAGATGCCACCTCCGAGGCGCATCCTTACGAAATTCTTTATGCCCGGTGTAACAGAGCTGCTCACCGAATATGATCACCTTGCGCTGTTTGAGCGAGAACTGCTTCAACTTCTCTCGGTCATCTATGAACCGGCCCACACCGCCCTCATCGTCAGTTGTCTGCGGACTCTGGATATCAAAGGGCCACGGGGAAATCGACCAACAACACCGCTCGTCAATCATCATATAAGCAAGCTTCAGCAGAGCGGTTTTCTCACTGAATCAAGACAGTGCCGGCCTAATCTGGTCGAAATATTAACCAGAAGCGCGGTCCAAGAAGGTTCTTTCACCCACTACGCCGCTGCCGTCCAGAAAGAGGCCCCCAGTTCGTATTACTACGGTAAATGGTCCACCCGCTGCTGGCGCGCCATGCGCGAGCTGCGCATCGGTATCTACCGGCAGGATTTCGAACTCATCGACCAGTCCCTGAGCTTTCTTGACAATCAGTGCCGCGACCTCGTTAGTGCCGAACCACCAGTGGTGGAAATTGTCACCACCCCTTTTCAGCCTGACTGGCTCGATACCCTTCCCCCATCTTTTCAGTTTTTTCTGCTCAACCATATTGTCCGGCACGCACAGCGCACCCTGAGTTCTTATCCCGAAATCATCGCCTATCTCGAGTCGGAAACCCATTTCGCCCAGATCGGCAACGACGAGCGTCTGCCCTTTCAACGGCTGCTGCTCAACCAGTATCTGCTCCAGGGTGAGACGCTTAAAGCCGAGCAGCTCCTCGAACAAAACGCTGATATCGGACTGGCCACCGGCTCGGCAGCAAGCCTGGCCTTTATGCGCGGAGACCGTGCTCGCGCCGCCGGCCAATTCGATGACGACCTGGCGAAGCTCATGGCCATGAATAATTCAGAGACGGTTGCCTTTTTCGGACCCCAGGGGGTTTTTCATGTGCTCAGCCAAATCGGCCGGGCCGAACAGGCAGGATTCGAGCGGGCGGCCCGGCAGATCAGTATTGCCCTGAGCCTGTTCGAACAGAGCGACGAGCAGGATGCTTATACCCTGCTGCACCGCGTAATCGAGTGCCGAACCAGTCTGAGCGGTGCCCACCACGAGATCGTGCTCGATGAGACTAATCCGCCCTCTGCACTCACCCTGCTGATCGCGGCGCACGCACAATTCTGGCTCAGCGGATCGCTGGAACCGGAAATCGAACAGGCGGTCCTCGCGCTTTATCAGCGAGCTGCGGAGAACGGCTACCGCTTCTTCACAGTCTGCCTTGGCCGGTTGCTGGCACAAAGCCCAATCGGTGACGCGCCCGTCAGGAAATACTCGGCCAAACTGGCGGCCGAAACCGGCCTGCAGCCGATTGCGGATCTGCTTGAGCCGGAAGAACCCTGGAAACGAAGTTTACAGGCTCTGATCAATATATCCACCAGTGCCGTTCAACCTTACCGCGACGAGAACACGCGTCTGGTCTGGCTGATCACCGATAGAAAAGGTACTGTTTCAGCCCAGCCCCGGGAACAGAAACGATTGGCCGATGGCCACTGGAGCAGGGGTCGGCCAATCTCTCTTGCCCGCCTGTATGGAAACACAAAGCTGCCCTATCTCAGCCTGCAGGACCGGAAGATCTGCCTGGCCCTGGAAAAACATGACGGCGGCGACGGCCAGCCGCAATTTGATTTCAACCGGGAGAAACTGCTGCTTTCCCTGATCGGCCATCCCCTGCTTTTTCTCAATGAATCGCCGACCACGCCGGTGGAGTTCATCTCCTCGGAGCCGGAACTGCTCGTGGAGGATTTCGGGGAACACCTGCACATCAACTTCTCCATTCCAATCGATGAGGCAAACACGATCCTGGTCAGGGACACGCCTACCCGCTTCAAGGTAATCAGAATCAACGACAACCATCGGCGGATCGCCAGGATAACCGGGTGCAGCGGCCTCACTGTTCCGGTCGCAGCCAGCGAGGAGGTACTGACGGCAATCGGCAATATCTCCTCGTTCATGACCGTGCACTCGGCCATTGCCGTCGACCGTGGTTCGCCGACAGGCCAGGATATCACCTTCGTCGAGGCCGACTCGACCATCTACATGCACATTCTGCCCTATGGCAGCGGCTTCAGGCTGGAGATGTTTGTCAAGCCCTTCGAAGACGGCAGCCATTATCTCAAACCGGGCCAAGGCGTGGAAAATATCATGGCCGAAGTCGACGGCAAACGGCTGCAGACCAGAAGAGACCTCGCGAGGAAGAACGTAAGGCCCGGGAAATCGAAGAACTCTGCCCGATCCTCGATCTGGCCGTCGACCTGGAACAGGACAACGACCGGGAGTGGCATCTGCACGACCCGGAAGACTGCCTGCAGGCGCTGATGGAACTGCAGGAAATCAGCGACAAGGTCATGATCGAATGGCCGGAGGGAGAAAAACTTTCCATTACCCACAAGGTCTCGCTGAATAACCTGAACCTGAAAATTCGCACCAACCGGCAGAACTGGTTCGGTATGAGCGGCGAACTGGTGCTCGACCAGGAGCTGGTAATCGACCTCAAGGATTTCCTGAACCGCATTCGCGAGCAGCCGGGCAGATTTGTCGAGATGGGCTACGGCCAGTTCATCGCCTTGACCCGGGAATTCAGAAAGCGGCTCGATGAATTGAACACCTTTGCCGCCGAGGGGGCCGACAACGACCAGGAAATCCTGGTTCACCCGCTGGCCGCGCTGTCGCTGGGAAAATTGACCCAAGAGGCCAACACCACTGCCGACCGGGCCTGGCACGAGCATCTTAGCCGAATCGAGGACGCCCAGAACTTCACCCCGGAACTGCCGTCAACCCTGCAGGCCGAGCTCCGGGATTACCAGCTGGAAGGTTACCACTGGCTGGCCCGGCTGGCGCACTGGGGAGTCGGCGGCTGTCTGGCCGACGATATGGGGCTGGGCAAGACCCTGCAGTCCCTTGCTATTATTCTGCTGCAAGCGGCAAACGGGCCATCGCTGGTGGTCGCGCCAACTTCAGTATCGACCAACTGGCTGAGCGAAGTAGCCCGTTTTACCCCGACCCTCAAGATCAAGCAGCTCAGCGGCAAAGACCGGCCCAGAACGATCAAACAACTGGGCAAATTCGATCTGTTGATAACCACCTATACCCTGCTGCAGCAGGAAATTGATGCACTTTCCGAGATCCCCTGGCAGACCATCGTGCTCGATGAAGCCCAGGCCATCAAGAACGCTGCCACCAAGCGCTCCCAAGCGGCCATGTCGCTGCAGGGCGCCTTCAAGCTGATCACCACCGGCACCCCGATCGAAAATCATCTCGGAGAGCTGTGGAACCTGTTTCATTTCATCAATCCCGGTCTGCTCGGCACGCACAAGCAGTTCAATGAACGCTTCGCCATTCCAATCGAGCGGTTCAACAACCGCGAGGCCAGGCTCAGGCTGAAGAAGCTGATTCGCCCATTCATTCTGCGCCGCATCAAATCCCAGGTTCTCGAAGAACTGCCATCGCGCACCGAGGTGACCCTTGAGGTAGGCATGAGTGATGAGGAGCTGCATTTCTATGAGGCGCTCAGGCAGAATGCGCTGGAACAGCTCGAACGCACCACCGACAATCGGGGCAGACATCTCCAGATCCTCACCGAGATCATGAAACTGCGCCAGGCCTGCTGCAATCCGCGTCTTATTACCGCAGACACCGCCATCGGGAGCTCGAAACTCGCACTATTTTCCTCACTGATCGAGGAACTGATCAGGGGGCAGCACAAGGTCCTGGTCTTCAGCCAGTTTATCGGCCACCTCAATATCATCCGAGAATATCTCGATAAAAGAAAGATTACCTATCAGTACCTGGACGGCAGCACCAGCAGCAAACACCGTAAAGAACGCGTCGAAGCCTTTCAGTCCGGTGAGGGCGATCTGTTTCTGATTACTCTGAAAGCGGGCGGGCTCGGGCTCAACCTGACTGCCGCGGACTATGTCATCCATATGGATCCCTGGTGGAATCCGGCCATTGAAGATCAGGCCTCGGACCGGGCGCACCGGATCGGTCAGACCAGGCCGGTAACCATCTACCGGCTGGTCTGCAAGAACACCATCGAAGAGAAAATCGTCAAACTGCACCAGGAAAAACGCGACCTGGCCGACTCGCTCCTGGAAGGAACCGATACCAGCGGCCGGCTCAGCACCGAAGAGTTGATCAACCTGATCAAGGACACCTGATCTTCCCGGCGCAGACTTTTGTTTATATATTGAGCAGCCGGATGGCTTATCCCTCGCGGAGCCGGTTGACGATCAGGCCGAAGAAGCTCCCGTCAGCGCCCAGGAATTTCCAGCCCAGATGTTCCAGGCAGTTGCTGCAATAGACAATTTGCCAGCTGTGGCCTGCAAACCAGGCGAACTCAGTACTGGCGGGTCCGTAGACCAGACAGCCGGGCGCTTCCAGAAAACAGCCGATCTCATAGACGATCCCGGCGGGATTAAAGAAGGTGTGCAGGTGTTTTCCCTGCTTTTCAATGCGCTGAGCCGCGGTGGTTATCGGCGCGCTGCAGACAGTGCAGAGCAGGGCTTTTTCCTGCTTGCTCTCGGTCTCTTCCTTAGCCGCGGTATGACCGGCTGGATCAGCAGCTCCGGCCTCACCCCGACAGATAAAGGCGCCGACGCTGGCCTGCTGACCCAGATTAAAACCACGATAGGCCCCTGGCTGCTGCACGTTCATCAGCTATCTATCCGCTTCGATAAAACTCGATGATCTCAGCGATCATCGCCTCAATGGTGTGAGTGGCCGGCTGCACACTGACTTTCAAACCGCTGTCCGTTACCGTTTTGGCGGTGATCGGCCCTATCGCGGCAATCTTGACGCCGGCCATCAAGCGCTCGAGCTCTTCCTGATTTTCGGCATCGACCATGGTCAGGAAGTTGCGCACGGTCGATGAACTGGTAAAGGTGACCATATCCACCCCACCGCTCTCGAGCTCAGCCCGGAGTTCGTCGCGCCGTCCGCCCGGGGCAACGTTTTTGTACAACGGTGCAATAGTCACCTGCGCCCCAGCGCCGCGCAGTGTTTCCGGCAGAATCTCGCGGCCTTCGGCGGCCCGGGGAATCAGCACGCTTCTGCCTTCGACTCCCTGGTCAAGCAGGCTTTCGGCCAGTCCCTCGCCGGTGAAAACCGGTGGAATCAAATCGGCATTGACCCCGTATTTCAGCAACAGATCCGCGGTGCTCTTGCCGACCACACCAATGTCCGGTCCCTTCAGATCCCGGGCATCGAGCCCCTTGCTGTAGAGCCGCTTGAAGAAATAGATGACGCCGTTGAGCGAGGTAAACAGAATCCAGTGGTATTCATCGATCCTCTCCAGCGCCTCATCGAGGATGTGATAATCCTCCACCGGCTCTATACTGATGGTGGAGCATTCGTAGCAGGAGGCGCCATGCTCCTCCAGACCGGCAACCAGCTCACTGGCCTGATCGCGGGTCCTGGTGACGATGATGCGCTTGCCGAACAGAGCACGTTTTTCGAACCAGTCGATGGTGGAGCGCAGGTTGACCACCTCGCCGATAATGATCAGGGCCGGCGGCTTGATAGACTCACGCTGCACGATCTCGGCGATATCTGCCAGGGTGCCGACCACTGATTTCTGCTCCGGGGTCGAGGCCCAGCGCACCACCGCCACCGGCGTCTGAGGCGAGCGACCGTGGTCGATCAGGTTTTTAACGATGGACGGCAGGTTTTTTATCCCCATATAGATGACGATAGTGCCGATGCCGGTGGCAATCTTGGCCCAGTCAATATCGGAGTCTGGTTTGGTCGGATCTTCATGGCCGGTGATAAAGGCCACCGAAGCGGTATAGCCACGGTGGGTGATCGGAATTCCCGCATAGGTTGCCGCTGCGGTCGCCGAGGTGACCCCTGGAACTACCTCGAAAGCAATCCCATGGGCCGCCAGGGTTTCCACCTCCTCGCCACCCCTGCCGAAGATAAACGGATCGCCGCCTTTGAGCCTGATCACCGTTTTGCCCTGCAGGGCAAAATCAACCAGCATCTGATTGATCTCTTCCTGGGTGTGGGTGTGCTTGACGCCCCCCCGCTTGCCGGCATAGACAAACTGGGCATCGGCCGGCACATACTTGAGCAGACGCTTGCTGGCCAGATAGTCATAGACAACAACTTCTGCTTTTTCAAGTAGATACCTGCCCCGCATGGTGATCAGACCGGGATCTCCCGGACCTGCCCCGACGAGGTAGACCTTGCCTATTTTCTGCCTTTTTTCCTGATCTTCCATAGCTAAAATGGCCGATCCTTACGGAACGGCCGATCTATTATTTATGTTTCTGCTCATGGAAAGCGGGGCTGCTGTGCACCGCTTTCGCCCCGGCTAGCCAGCCGGCACCGGCTGCTGCAACCCCACGGAAAATTTCAAATTGTTGAATTTAATATAAATAACCTATCATATACACAACTTGCCCGACGCTCTCAGTTACATCTTAGTGTAGCGAAAAGATCTTGAAAAAGCAAAAGGGGCATGTTCGTTGTGAACACACCCCGATTGAAGATCATTTCTCTGCGGCAGGCCTGGCTCTAGAGGCCGCTCATGATCGCTTCGGTTACTTCCTTGATCGATTTGGAACCATCCACGGAGATCACCTTGGGTCCGTCGGCCTGCTTGAAATAATTGACCGCAGCCATGGTACCCGTGGTCTCGTCGTAATAGATGTTGTGGCGCTTGTCGATGGCTTCTTCATCCTGATCGTCGGCCCTGGTTTTCAGCTCCCCACCGCACACCCGGCAGACCAGCTGGCCGTCTTTTTCAACCGGCTTGATCGCCTCGAAGGCGATGTGATTCGGATGATTGTTGTCATTCACGCAGAGCCGCCGGCCCATGATGCGCTCTTTGGCAATAGCCCGGTCCAGCACGATCTCGATCACGTAGTCGAGCTCAATACCGGCTGCTTTGAGGTTCTCGGCAAGGGTTATGGCCTGGTCCTTGGAGCGGGGGAAACCATCCAGCACCCAGCCGTCTTTGCAATCGTCTTTCTGCAGGCGCTCGATCATCATCGGGATGGTGATCTCGTCGGGCACCAGATCTCCGCGCTCGATATACTCTTTGGCCTTTTTACCGAGTTCGGTGCCGCCGCCGATATGTTCTCTGAAGATGGCACCGGATTCGATATGCGGAATATTGTACTTATCCTTGACGATAGCGCCCTGGGTTCCCTTGCCGCTGCCGTTAGGTCCGAAGGCCAGAATATTCATGCTCATGAGTTCTCTCCTTTTTCTCTTGTTCGTTTGATCTGCCAATATCCATATCCATCCGGTGGCCGCAGTGCCCTGCCGCCTGGCATGCGGTGTTTCTGAGAGCGGCTGCGGCGCAAACCCACCCGACCCGATAACGAGCAGGCTGTGATTATAGCCGAATTGCCTTGCCGGAGCCAGCAAAATATCTTAGCTAAATTTTTGACTTTCATCCTGAAAATGGGTATTTTTGTCATCTTTAGCGGTGCTCTGACCGGCAGCGGATCGAGTCGGTTCCATCCACCTTCATCACCAAACCTCTGAAGAATAGATTACCATTATGGACAAAATTCGCGTCGGCCTGATCGGCTTTGGAACCGTTGGCAGTGGCTTGGCCAAGACACTGACTGCGCAGGCTGAGAGACTGCAGCAGAAAGTGGGCCTGCCGATCGAATTGAGCCGGGTGGCCGACATCAACCTCGACGCCCTGCCCCCTGAATACGAAGGAGTCGCTTTAAGCAAGGATGCCGCCGATATCTTCAACGATCCCGGGATAGACATCGTCGTCGAACTGATCGGCGGCATCGAGCCGGCCAAATCATTTATGCTCGAGGCGATCAGCCGTGGCAAGCACGTGATAACGGCCAACAAGGCACTGCTTTCAATCCACGGCCGGGAGATATTCGAAGCGGCCGCAGCACGAGGTGTCGAAATCGGTTTCGAGGCCAGCGTCGGCGGTGGCATACCGGTTATCAAAGCCCTCAAGGAGGGGCTGGTCGCCAACCGGATCGAGGTGATCCGGGGCATCTTGAACGGCACCGCAAACTATATCCTGTCGACCATGACCCAGCGCGGAACGCCGTTTGCGGAAGTGCTCAAAGATGCCCAGGCAAAAGGCTTCGCCGAGGCCGACCCGACCTATGATGTCGAAGGCATCGACACCGCCCACAAGTTGGCCATCCTGATGAGCATCGCCTACGGGAGGCATGTCACCCTCGATCATATCTCGGTGGAGGGCATCAGCAGCATCATGCCGATCGACATCGAGTTCGCCAAGGAATTCGGTTATCGCATCAAACTGCTGGCCATCAGCAGAAACCACGGCAGCCATATGGAGGCCCGGGTCCATCCAACCATGGTGCCGGAGTCTTCCATGCTCGCCAATATAAACGGCTCGTTCAATGCAATCCAGTTCACCGGCGACACCGTCGGCGATATTCTGCTCTACGGCCGGGGGGCCGGCATGATGCCGACCGGCAGTGCGGTCGCGGCAGACGTCGTCGATATCAGCAGAAACATCATTTCCTCGTCGATCAACCGGGTACCGCCCCTGTCTTATCTGCCCGAGTATTTTAAAGAGCCTTCGATCACCCCGATGAGCGAATTGACCTGCCCCTATTATTTTCGGGTCACTGCAATTGATCAGCCTGGCGTGCTGTCTGCCGTCTCGGGGATCCTCGGCAGCCACAATATCTCGATCAAATCGATGATCCAGAAAGGGCAGCAGGCCGGAGAACCGGTCCACGTTGTATTCCGCATCCATGAAGCTTCGGAAGCGTCGGTCGTAAAAGCAGTCGCCGAGATCGATGGACTCGATGTCATCACCGAGCCGACGGTCAAAATCCGGGTACTTATCGGGGATGACTGATCTCTTGATCGCGCGCTGGCGGCCATGAAATATCTGATGCTTATCGGCGACGGGATGGGGGACCACCCGATTCCCGAACTCGGCCACCGGACCCCGCTGCAGGCTGCCCGAACACCGGCCATGGACCGCCTCTGCCGGAAAGCCGTGCTGCTCGAGGTCAGCACGGTGCCGGACGGCTTTCATCCGGGCAGCGATGTGGCCAACATGTCGCTGCTGGGCTACGACCCGGCCCGCTACTACACCGGCCGGGCGCCATTGGAGGCGGCCAGCATGGGCATTGCCCTGGGCGACGACGAAACCGCCTACCGCTGCAATCTGGTTACTCTCGAGCACCTGAACGGCCGGACCACCATGGTCGATTTTTCGGCCGGCCATATCAGCAGCGAGGAATCGTCTGCACTGATTCAGGATATCGAACAGGAATGCGGCAACGAAAACTTCCGCTTCCACCCGGGTATCAGCTACCGGCATCTGCTGGTGGTCCGGGACCTGGTTCCGGACATCAGCGCGGCCCCGCCCCACGACTATATCGGCAAGGATATTTCTAAATCATATCAAATATATCTCGACAGTCCTCAGTGGAGCAGTCTGATACGCAAAGCGCAGCACATCCTCGACCAGCATCCGGTAAACAGACGCCGCCGGCAAAGACAACTGCATCCGGCCACCTCCATCTGGCCCTGGGGCTGCGGCAAGATGCCCAGCATGCCGCACCAGAAGACCCGCTTCGGAATAGAAGGCACGATGATCTCGGCAGTGGATCTGCTCAACGGGCTCGGCGTCTGTGCCGGTCTCGATATCGCCAGCGTCGAAGGAGCCACCGGCTATATCGATACCAACTACGAAGGCAAGGCCCGGGCAGCGCTCGATGCGCTCAAACACCAGGATTTTGTCTATGTACACCTGGAGGCTCCCGACGAGGCCGGCCACCAGGGACGCCTGGACCACAAGATTCAGGCCATTGAGGATTTCGACGCACGGATCGTAGCCTCGATCAGCGCTGAACTGGACCGTCTTGGAGAACCCTACCGGCTGATCGTCACGATGGATCATTTCACCCCGCTGGCTCTGCAGACCCACACGTCCCAACCGGTCCCCGCGCTGCTCTATGCCTCAGCCAATCCGCAACCAGACTCCGGCCTGTCGTTTGATGAAACCCTTCTGAGCGGCGACCATATAGCAAAAAAGATCCCCGGACACCTGCTGATCAATGAACTCTTGCAGAAAGACCCTGCCCCATGAGCGATACCCGCAACCTGATATTTAAAACCCAGTGCCGGGTTCTCTATGGCGATACCGACGCCGGCGGGGTGGTCTACAATGCCAATTACCTGCGCTATTTCGAACAGGGACGCACCGAACTGATGCGGGAATGGGTCTGCTCGTATCGCGAGATCGAAGCGCTCGGGCTGCTTTTGCCGGTCACCGAGACCTTTGCCCGTTATAAAGCCCCGGCCTTCTACGACGATGTAGTGTGCATTGAAACCTGCGTTCACGAACTGAAACGATACAGCTGCCGGTTCAATTACAGGATTACCAGACAGGACGATGACCGCCCCAGACCGACCCTGCTGGTCAAGGGCTACACCATTCACGCCGCGGTTACCAGAGAAGGCAGACTCACCCGCCTCCCCGCCGACATCATGGACAAGCTGCGGGCAATCGCCAGCCCAACCAAAACAGCCGCTCCTTCTAAAACCGATTGACTTTCTGCACTTCCGTGCTATAGTGGCAATTCGCAACGCGGGGTGGAGCAGTTCGGTAGCTCGTCGGGCTCATAACCCGAAGGTCGCAGGTTCAAATCCTGCCCCCGCTACCAAAAATACAAAGCACTTATGGCTTTCTGCCGTAAGTGCTTTTTCTCTTTTGCAGAACTTTCTGCACACTACCCTGCACACTACCTTGCGCAGTGACAATTACTTGCTGCCTAGTGACAAAAACTGTTCTTAATTGCTGACTCTAGACCCCGGTAGTCTCCTCCTGAAACTCATACAAAGCGTTCCAGCAGACATGGTAGGCTAAACTTCGCTCATAAAGCCCGTCAGTGATTGTATCTTTGACATTTGAATAGTTGAGATTCATCGCTTCGGAACTCAAGTAATTCGCCCACTCCTGTTTGGCTAGTTTTACGTGATACCGATAACTTGGATGATTCAGGCGGATGATATCGCAATCTGGTTTACCAACCTTGGCGAGTAAACGCTTCAGATCGCGTATAACCCGAGCTCTGACGTTCACTTCGCTGGTATTGCAATAGCTGTCTTGCACTGCCGAGAAAAACCCGTCTCTGGTGAATGTCCACATTGCTGCCTCCTGCTGGTATGGCTGTAATCTTGCTTCCAGCCATTGTTCTAACGCTTCATCTCACGGGAAGGTTGTATGAAAGAAACGTGCCAGTCGTGCTGCTTTCAGTGGAAAAAAAAGAGCCCTGCCCCACCCAGGGGAGAGCAAGAGCCGACGGCAGTGTGCCAATTGAAACGGCTCGTTCTACAATGAGTGGGCGTCTGAGCCGCAGATACTGTCACCCGTCAAACCGTGTGAGAGAAAAACAAGACATGAATCAAGAGAGACTGCGGGATAAAATTTGACCCGAAGAAGACGGTGAGGATCAGGACAATCTGGATGAGACCTGCGGAAACAGGATAGCATTTATGCAGCCGGCCCTGACCGCAGCAAATGCTGATCTCTCAGGGACAAAGGTTAAGATGCTTCTTCTTTAGCTGAGCGACCAGATCGTCACGCTAGAGGGCCCTATCGTCTGGAAAATTCGCAGAGTGTGTTTTGTTCTTCTTTGCCTGAGCCGAGCCACTGCGAGTCTTTACCATATTCACAATCGACCAGACAAGACGCATGAAGATGATCCAAGCTGCATACCCCAGACATAAAACAGCGAAACCTGAGGTAAACAAATCTTCGGAAACATACAAGAGGATCAATCCTACAAGCCCAATAATAAAGGGCTTTAGAAAATACAAAGGATAGGGCAGCCAAATCTTTTTCATAACCTTACCTCCCTATTGGCTGTTAGGGTAACGTTCAGGTTAAACTAATTGTCCCTCAAGATACTTGAATTGTCAAAAATATACCACACATTGATAACGTGAACAGAGACCGCCAGACATGACTGCCTCCATCTTAAAAATATCTCAGTCGCGCATGCAGGTGAGTAAAAGAAAAAACGTTGCCTTAGCTGTTTACGGTTGCCAAATCAAATGTTTGGAAAAATATGACTATTCAGGATGTTGAGGTGTCTCATGTAAATCTTGGGCGAACGATTCTCAGGGTGATTTTCAGATCATTTGCAGACTTGTATCTCTCAGCCTTGCCTTCATGCCATGCTGAAAATCGTGCTAATCAATGCGAGATCTCGTTGAAAGTTTCATCATCGAAGATGCCCCCACGGCCCAAATCAAGCACTACGGTGAAACACTCTACCGTGCACCATTTCCTGAAGGTCCGTAGATCCAGCTTTTCAGGCCAGCGCGCTGGGTCTGTGCACCAACCGTAAAGCTCGTTTTCAAACAGGGTCTTATAATTCTTTCTCAGCCACCCCTCGAAATTATCGGCATATTTGTCGTCCACCAGATAGACGTGGCTGTCTTCATTCGCTTCATCGATGGTGATGGGTGAAGTGGTGCCATACGGGTCAGAGTTATTAATCCATTCAATGAAAGGCGCTTTGAATCGAACGATGACAGCGATTCGATTTATCATGACCAGCCTTGGTTACCTATGTTCTGGCTCCGTATCCCGCGAGCCCATGATGTAAGATGGCAGCTATACTCCCAACACATTTCCATTGGCCCGCAACCAGGCTTTTGGTTCAACATGGCCGGGCACAATACGCTCCACCAGCTTCCAGAACTTCTTCGAGTGGTTGCCGTGGACCAAATGAGCCAGCTCGTGCACAACGACATAATCAACCACTGAATGGGGGGCGCTTATTATCCGCCAGTTGAAGTAAACCCGCCCATCAGGGTGGCAGCTGCCCCACCGACTCGTATACCCCTTCACCCCGATGGAGCGAGGAGCTACATTCATATGTTCGGCGTATCGCCTGGCCTTCTCCCTTAAGCGGGCAACAGCATGTTCCTGATACCATCCGGACAGCCGGTCAACAATCAGTTCACTATGGCCGCCTTTATAACCCGGCGGCACTGATACATAAAACCTGCCGCTGATCAGCTTTACCGCATCACTGTCGTGACCCTCGACCACCTCAAGCCGGTAGCTTTTGCCGAGGTAAGTGAAGCGTTCACCCGATACGTATTTTTTATGCTTCTCACAGCGTTTTATAGCCTCGAAATGATCGATCTTATTTTGAATCCATCTGCTCTTTTGCTCGACCAGTTCAACGACCCTGGCCATGGGCAGGGATGCTGGCACCAGTATGCGTACAGAGCCATCCGGTTTGACGGAAATAGCTGCCGTCTTCCTCCGGGGTCTTCGAATGATCTGGAAATCCATGGAACGAAAAAAACCTGCTGTAAAGGAGATGGGCTGGTATGTATCCATTCTTTAGTGAGCCATTTGCAAAACGATCTTTTCGCCCAAACTCTGCGTTATACTTAAAATTTTATCCTCGGAATATCAATTATATGCCTGTGGTAAAATTTCTCGCATGCCTTGATTTTGAACGAAAATCTTAGTTTTGCAAAAGGCTCTAGTGACAAACATTTCAGTAGACAAGACAATTTACCTTGGCTGGCGGGATAGCAGCACGTCCGGTCAAGATATATGCAGCTAATCTTTAAACGGGACCGGTTCCTGGGCCTGACAGAACAGGAGTAGAAGGATATCAGAGTTCTACAAATTCGCAGCCCACTGTCATACCATTGGTATGGCGAATAACGGCCCGTCTGTTGATTTTTTTTTGCCCGATATCATTGAGTGAATAATCCAAACTGAGGATATTGCCTTCTTCGAGCCCTTTATGGTTGCTCACCTGGCACCTTAGACCACCTCTTGAAATGTCGGAGATGAGCATTTTCCCCTCTCGGTAGAGGTATTGGTGAATAGTTCTATATGTTCCTTTGAAGTTGACGTGCCTGCGTCTATGTCTGCGAAATTCCAGGAGAGCGAGAAATATTGTTCTGCAAATGCAACGAACCCTTATGGTGTGTTTTTTGTCTTTATAGACAGCCACTGATAGTCTTTTGGACTTTTTACAGGCGGGACAGGCAATGGTAGCGGTTAAATCTTTTTCAACAAAAGTTTTGACAGAGTCCATCGCATTCTATCAAGAATTACGGGTATCGGGATCAGGCCTAACTCTTATACAATCGCGTGCCTCTTCACCAAACCCAAGCGGACCATTGCCACGCCGCTGAATTTGTATCGATGAACGGCTCAGGATACAATCAGTATTAGTACCAATAACATCGTTAGTCAAAGAAATTTCACTTTTTTCCACCTTCAGTTTCGATGATGCCGCCAACGACAGTGCTCCAGCTGGCGAAATGCAGACGCCAGAAGCAAGTGCCTTGAACCACTGCATGCTAAAGCAGCCTGTTAAACAGGGCGGATCATCTCGTTCAAACTTTTCAGGACAATGGATAGACTTATTAATCTCATTTTCAAGATATTGCCCCGTCGTTACATTTACCAGTTAGGGAAAATGGTTATTATATCATGATCTAGATTACGTCTCTCCGTCAAATCCTGCCCTTCCTGAGGGACAATCCTAGATAAGATTGAGAGAAATGCCTGCAGGTGGCGCAAGAAGAACCATTTATTGGACGAACACTGCGGCAGTAAGCGATAACACTAGAGCTTGGCTGATAGGCATCACAGCAGGACGGGTGGAAGACAGTATCAAGCTGTGTTGCTCTGGGTATGGCCGATAAACTCACCGCAGGAGAACCGGCCTCTCGCTTTTGGAATGACTGCTCGTACAACGACTAAAGCCCTGATAAAATGATTGATCGTCTTCTTCTACCTCATCTCATTCGCTTTCGCCTCGGCCCCGGTTATTTCAGCCGATTGACTGAGTCGTTGTTGTTATACCTGGGAAATTCATTCACCGCAAAGATGACAAGCGTATTGCCGCTCACCGCAATGACGCTTCTCGTTTCATCGTGCGCCCCACAGATCTCAACGGAAATCAGTCATGACCAGTTTACTCTGACCTCAGGGGATCTCAAGAACGGAGGCATTGCTTTCATTACCCCTTCTACGGTAACCGGTCAGGAAGAGGAAAAACAGGCGGTGGCTTTCGTTTTTGCAACGACCCTGATCGATGATCGGCCTGAGCTCAAGATTATCCCTTTGCCGCAGACGCTGAGCCTGATTAACGGAGCGGGTTTGGCTGACGATTATAAAGAGATGTATAAGGAATACCGGGACACGGGTATCTTCAGCCGAGACACGCTGGCCAAAATTGCGGCTGCAAGCGGCGTGCGCTATCTCGCTCAGCTGAAGCTGGCCGGCTTCAGCCAGGAATCAAGCAACCGCTTTGGGGTGTTCGGCCTGCGCTTGGTCGAGACCAAAAGTGCCACGCTCAGGCTTTTCTTTCAGCTTTGGGATGCCAGGGAAGGGGCGATTGCCTGGGAATCAGTGGAGGAATTGAGTTGGGCTGAAGATAAAATCAGGGAAAACCCGATAACGCTCCAGACCGTTATGGTGAGGGCGGCGCAAGACATTGCTGAACGGCTCCCCCACTGAAGGATTTCATGCATTTATCCTATTCTGCAGTCTTCGGTTAATTTTTCTGTTTATGGCATGATTAATCAAAGGCTTGCTGTCACCGCGAGCCTAACACGATTTTGAATTTCGGTCATAGTAAAAAGACGATTCCATGAGGTAATCAATACTGGTCAGGCTAAAGCACAGGATCAAGATAATTATGACAACAGATGCAATATCCAACCGTAGAACAGAGAAATTACCTGACTGAATTTTTGGGTTATTTTGATACGACCAACCTTCGAAGTACCTTTGAGATTCCACCCCAGATAATCATAAGCAACCGTAACCATTGATTTAGATATTATAGCAAGGGCAAATACGTATATTCTGATTGATAGGAATTCACTATTTGACAAATAGGCTAATCTTTGAAAAATTGTCAATCAACTATCGGCAAGCATATTGGTAGACGAAAACGATTAATGCCTTCAGAAAGATGCCCCGATGGGGCTGTAAAAACGAAAAATATGGCTGATCATGGGCCTTATGGGCTGCTAATTCCCTGGCTTGAAAGGTTGTCTCGATGGTTTCTTGCCGGCGTCATGATATTTGCCGCAGTTCCCAAACTGTCCGATCCAGTTGCCTTTGCCCAGGTTGTTGAAGCATATGGCCTGCTCCCCGATACCCTATTGTTGCCTGCAGCGGTCATGCTGCCTTTTTTCGAATTGATTGCCGCGTTCCTGTTGATCAGAGGAAGAATATCCGGCCTGTGGATATCGGCCCTGCTCATGTTTCTCTTTATCGCTGTTCTCTCATACGGAATTTGGCTTGGCCTGGACATCGATTGCGGTTGTTTTGGTCCCGAAGATATTGAGAGCAAGGCTTTCTCTAACCTCAGACTGGCTCTGATTCGTGATGTATTGCTATGCATCCCGCTGCTGTATTGCTTTGGACACAAGTATATCTTCCCTTCTAACCTGTTTGGAGAAAAACAATGAAACAGATCTTCTGTACTGTAATGGTGGCCGTTTTCCTTTGTTTCAGCAACAATGCCTTTGCCTTTGGACAGTCTAAGTTTGAAAAAGAGGTTGACACAGAAGCCTCTGCTATAAAACTATTGCGGGAGGTTCAGCGAGGAGGCTACGGGGTGATTACTACTGAAGAATTACATAAGGCTATCGAAGCTGGGGAGGATTTGCTTATCATCGATACCATGCCGTATGAGGATAGCTATAAGAAAAATCATATACCGGCTGCAAAGCAGTTTCTTTTTCCAATACCTGAGATGGACGAGTGGGATAGTAAAGAAACTGGTGGCAAGTCTATTGCTGATTATGAGTCGCTGCTCGGAGCAGATAAAAACAAAAAAATTGTCGTTTATTGCGGTTTCGTAAAATGCACAAGAAGTCATAATGGAGCAATGTGGGCAGCGAAACTGGGCTATAAGAACGTTCTTCGACATCCCGGTGGAATCTTCGCCTGGATAGGAGCGCATTATGATGTAGCCAAGGAGCAATAAAAATTCCCGGCAAAATAGTGCTAATGAGAAAAACCCTGGTCAAGGCCCTCCTCATTAGCACTATCCTGTCAGTTTATGAATCACCATAGTTTGATATAAACAAAGATACGCACCGCGGGAATTGTTTTAGTCAGTGTGTAGCCACACTAGAATTCCTGTCAATCTTCGAAAAAGTCACAAGACAAGATGGTGCCCAGAGCGACGGCTCACTGCTCCAATGATTGTCTTATAGATTTTCCCCCATTTTCTTTTTCTGCGCTGCCCCGCATTAATTGTGCAGTAGAGCCTGCCACTGAATATTTGCTGGGGGATATTTTATCTGAACTGGTTTTTCTAACCTCTTGAAGCCCTCAGGGCTGGATTCATACAAAACGGTATGATATCCTTCTACTTGTCGCTGGCTCTTGTTTTTTAAAATATTTCGGGAAATCAACTGTTCTGAATTTATGAAAATTCTGACTCATCTGCTCTATCAGGTATCAGGGCCTAGTCAGTTACGAAGGTTCACGACATGTATGAAGGCAGCACTTAAACTACTATAATTCTAAGGGTCCAACATCGTATGAAAAATATACAAGGAAGAATAATCAGGATCGTTGATAAAAATACTGTCATCGTTAATCTAGGGACAGAGGACGGCATTACGTTTTCAACAATTTTCTCGATTATGGGCGAACCGGAACAAATTATTGATCCAGAAAATAATGAGGTTTTAGGAGAAGTTTATATAGTAAAATCCCGCGTAAAAGCAAAAACAGTGACTGAAAAATTTACAATCGCCACCACAAAGTGGGCGGATATTCGACTCGACGCTCTTGGCGGGTCTTTTGACTCCAGTTCTGGCGCTCTGGAAAATGTTGAAAAAAACCAAGGTGAACTGCTTGTCGAAGAAGCTGACCTGCAACCCTGGAAAGCTAAATCAGAATCGCCGGTAAAAGTTGGAGATACGGCAGAAGCGCTGGTAGAAAATTACCATAGCCCCTCTTCAGCTCATACAGGCGAAGGAGCCGATGAGAAAGGCGCTGGAACGGAGAAAGAATAGTTTCTCGTCCTAAAATTGCTGCTTTCTCGGCTGCCTCCCCTCTTTTAACAAACATGGATACATAGTATATTTAAATCATTACAATTTTCTGAGACTAAAAGAGCAATTGAGAGGGCAATGAAGAATTTGCTTATAGTGATAATTTTAGGTGTCGGCGGATATTTTGCTTATCAATATTTCGTTGGCCCATATCTGCAAGATACTACCCCCGCAGCGCCAACCTTCAACATGTATTCGCTGCCTGAAGAATGCCAGGGACATGGCGAAAATCTGAAGGGTGCTATTTCCCGCCATGAGATAAGTGCTACAATCAATGGGTATACGAAAACCCTCCGCGGGTGTCTCAGAAAAGCCGGTCTTACTGATTCCCAGATCGAGGAAGCAATCGACGGCATAAGAGAGAGCAAATGAAGCCACAGGTAAGCCAAGGCCGCCCGATTACGTCTTCTGCCAGGTTAATCTTGGTTCCTGTGCACCTTTTTTCTCAATAGCATTAAATTGCAGGTTCCCCCAATACTAATGAGCATGGGGATCCCAACCCTGGAGTATCTGTCTCTGTCCGAAGAGAATCGGCACTGGGCATAACTGCCGGTCTTGACACCTGTCTAATCCTGCCAAAGAACGTCTAAATCTGCAGAACCACTGCACCGTTCTATTTACTACCTAAATTTAGTGACTATATTTTCACTTATATTCGCAACTACATTCATTCCAAACGTCTGTTCTCATGTCCTAGGTGTCGATAAATAACATCTTATCGCCAATGGATTAAACAGTTGCCCAAACATTCTCAATCAAACAGGGAGGTGCGACCATGCTGCGAAAAGGATTAATAATACTTGCTTGTCTTACAGGTATCTCATTTACGTTCACTCATGCTTTCAGCTCAACCCAGTCTGAGGCTGAAGGCCTCATCGACAAAGCCTCGGTCGTTGTCAAAAGTTTTTCGGCTGATCCTGATCTCAATTGGTTCAGAGATAAGGTTAAAGAAGCTAAAGCCGTTTTGATTATTCCCCAAAGTATTCAAGGGGCTTTTTTCATTGGCGGCTCAGGTGGTTCAGGTGCACTTGTTGCTTATGATGCAGCATCCAATACCTGGGGATACCCCGCCTTTTACACGATCGGTTCCCTTTCAATAGGGCTGCAGTTTGGGGGTGAAGCATCTGAGGTAATATTGCTCGTGATGACAGATCGTGGCATGGAAAAACTGTTAACCAGCTCGTTCAAGCTCGGTGCAGACATAACCCTGGCCGCTGGTCCGGTCGGCGGAGGTGCTGCGGCCGGGACTGCTGATGTGTTGTCATATGCCCGGTCTAAGGGCGCTTTTGCAGGTTTTTCTCTTGCTGGTGCAGTCGTTAAAACCAAAGATAAATTTAATGAAGCGTATTACGGCAAGTCAGTAAGTCCGACTGACATCCTGATTAGAAAAGATGTTTCTAATCCTCACGCAGACCAGCTGCGACAAGAAATCGCAAGCGCAACTGGTAAATAAACCGCAAAGGCAGAGGAACACCATAAAGATTTCTGGTTATATCTCTCTGTTCTTTTAATCAATGGCAGGGGCTGTTTGTCCCTGCCATTTCTTGTTGTAGGCCCAACAATATCGGTAACGTGGCAGCCCCAGATGCACGTATGGTGCGCATAAAAAAGCACCGCTTGAACTCCATCATTTTTCTGTCTCAAGAGCATATGCGGCTGAACTAGAAGCTCATGATGCATTGACTAGACTAAGTGAGTGAAAAACGATATCGTTCAATTCCCAAGGTTATCTGAAATAATACAGCTACCTTGGTCAGGCTAGAAAGCTGGTCTTTAACCATTTGTTTTTTAAAAAAAACCAAACCAGGAGTTCAGGATGGAGTCTGATAGAACATTACTTTTGACGGTAATCTTGCGTCATGATCAATCAAAGAACTTGGATGAAATCATGACCTATCTCGAGAAAACCGGTTTCTACCGGGAATTTCCGCCAGAAGGTTCCGAGCTTGTATCATGGGTGGTGGCGATGTCATATGGGTTTATCATCCAACTGCGGGTGGAGCCTGCAGCCCTGCGTACTTTAAACCGCTTCATGGAACAGAAGGCTTGGGGGGCGTTCCGGTACGAAGTGTATCCAACCTATGATTTCGAACCGATTGCCAAAAAAATCAAGCAGGGCTGACCTTGCCTGAACAGATCGGCCCAGGCTGATTATGCCAAAAGGTTAAAATAAGGTGTCAGCCCTAAGCCAGTCCAATACCAGTCTAAGCAGGTTTGTGAAGCAAGAATCTGTAACCAGACGTTCCACCATGCTGCAGATACCTCGGCGGCCAATGCGCAACATATGTGTTAATCTTTATTCGGATGACTTCCGTGCCGGTGAATCAAACCATTTATCTTTGGGCACTATTTTAGGTTCTTCGGTATCTCCAACGTAATGAGGAGTCATAATGGCCACCTTATACTCATTAAAGACGTCTTGAATATTGCGGTGCAAATCAGAATAGATTTGAACCATATTTTCAGCATCGCGGCACATTACATTGAGCTCGTAGGTAACCCCAAAATCCCCTAGCGTTTTCTGCAATACGAATGGCTCTGATTTTCTAGGCAATCCCTGAGTACGTTCTGCGGCCATCAGCAGCATTGCCTCTACCTGACGCCACGGTACTTCATAGCCGATGCCCACGGTTGTGTGTAAAATAAGGCCATGCTTGCTGGCCATACTGCTGTAGTTGATAACCTCTCCACTGAGAATCTTAGAATTGGGGATTACGATTTCTTCGTTCTTAAGTGACCTGACATGGGTCTCCATCAAGCGTATGTCAGTCACTTCACCAAAATGTTCACCGAATTTTACCCGGTCTCCAACCCTGAACGCCCGCCGATACGTCATCGTATAGCCTGCTATGATATTGGCAATCAGAGAGGTAGATCCCAGGGAGAACAGGATACCGACTAAAATGGAAATTCCTTTGAAGGCTTCCGACCCTGAACCCGGCAGATAAGGATAGGCAACGACGACAGCGAGAATAATGATGAGGACCCGGACGATTCGATAGGTGGGTAGGGCCCATTCGGCATCAAAACCGGAAATCTGGAACTGACCACGACCCAGTTGGTTGAAAAAAGCTTTAGTAAAACCAAGTAAATAACGAACAAGAAAATAAATGATGAGCAGGAAAAACAGACTCGGTAAGTAATCTATGAATGATTGCCCCAAAATGTGCAGTGGGTTGATAACATAGCTGAGCGAGGTATTGGCAAAATGCCGGGTCCAGGGGAATAAATCGAGAACGAAATTCAAAAATAGATAGATGATCAGCAGGACAACGACGATCCTGACAAAACGTAACAGGATACTCAGTATGGTCCATATCTGCCGGGCCTGAAAAATGCGTTTCGATTTGGATTCAAGTTTTTCAATTTTGCTTTTGAAACGCCGTTCCAGCACTTGGTCGAACTTTGTAAAGCTCCAGAAAAGCAGGGCTAAGATAACGAAAAGGCAGGCTGTTCTGAAAAGGGCCTTGAGCGCATTCTTCTTCAGTGTCTCTAGCGAACGTTCTTCACGATAATTCTTGATGGCCAGCACTACCGATTCTCGAACTAAGGTTTTTGCATATCTTTCCGGCGAGAAATTTCCCTCCAAAAAAACATCTGCCGGGTGTATTTGTATTATCTCCCTGTCGCCCTTTTTTATCGCGTATACACCATCGTCTTCATGGACGGTAAGCGTGGTCGGGTCAAACGAGGGGTCTTCAGCAAGCTGCTTGATTCTTTTTTCGATGTCGCTGGCCCGCCTTCTGGCCGAATATGATTCAATACCCGCAACCCGAAACAGGTTTCTGCCGTCCAACACAACCATATCACTTTGCAGCGCTATCGGACGTCCTTTTGCAGAAGCAAAATACTCTTGACCGCCAGGCAAATTTTCGGCTTGGGCAGATAAACCTGTAACGTGCCAGGATAGTAAAAAAAGGAAGACGAGGATAAGCAGACACACAAAGCGAGACAAATCGTTTTCGTGCAGAGTTTTCATAATTCCGGTCCCATCCCAGAGGTAATTGAAATCTCTTTTTTACTTGGTTCTCACCCTTTCACCTTACACCCAGATTACCGTAAGATCTCTGCTAATCTGAACAAGTTTCTAACTTCGTCTGGCCCCTATCAGTCTGTTATATGGATTAGTTGATCAAATTATGCAGGTCGCTGATGTGCAGAAAACTCTGTAGAAAATAAACAACTCAAAGGAGAGCGCGGCATTTCAAAGGATATTGAAAGGCCGCGCTCAATTGCTATTCAAGGCTTCTGGAATCTCTCAGCAGATTATACGAGATCCATTTCGCCTTGCGCTTTAGAGGTCCTCGAAACCTTCTGTTTTAAGATTAAGCACGCTCAAAGCGATCCAGGTTCATGACCTTATTCCAGGCCGCCACGAAGTCAGTGACAAACTTTTCCCTCGAATCCGCAGCAGCATAGACCTCAGCCAGGGCGCGCAGCTCCGAGTTTGACCCGAAGATCAGGTCGACGCGGGTGCCGGTCCACTTTGGTTCTCCGGTCCTGCGGTCGCTGCCCTGAAAAATATCTTCGTCCTCTGCGGTCGGCTTCCAGGCAGTCCCCATATCAAGCAGGTTCACGAAGAAGTCGTTGGTCAGCGCTTCCGGCTTATCGGTAAAAACCCCGTGCGGGGACTGGCCGAAGTTGGCATTCAAGACGCGCATGCCACCGACCAGAACCGTCATCTCCGGCGGGGTCAGCCGCAGCAATTGGGCCTTGTCGACCAGCATCTCCTCGGCCGGGACGGTGTACTTGGTCTTGAGATAATTGCGAAAGCCGTCTGCTTCCGGCTCCATCACCGAGAAGGACAACACGTCAGTCTGCTCCTGCGAGGCGTCCATGCGGCCCGGCGTGAAGGGAACCGCCACCTGGTGACCAGCATTTTTCGCCGCTTGTTCAACGCCGGCGCAACCGGCCAGCACGATCAGGTCGGCCATCGAGACCGTCTTGTCGAATGCGCTCTGGATGCCTTCCAGTGTCTTCAATACCTTGGCCAGCTGATCCGGCTGGTTGACCGCCCAGTCCTTCTGGGGCGCCAGGCGGATACGGGCGCCGTTGGCACCACCGCGCATGTCAGAGCCGCGGAAGGTAGAAGCCGAGGCCCAGGCGGTCGAGACCAGTTCGGCAACCGACAGACCGGAAGCAAGGATCTTGTCCTTGAGGGTGGCGATGTCGTTCTCATCGATCAGTTCATGATCGACCGCAGGGATCGGATCCTGCCAGATCAGCTCCTCTTCTGGAACTTCCGGGCCGAGATAACGTGCCCGGGGACCCATATCCCGGTGGGTCAGCTTGAACCAGGCCCGGGCAAAGGCGTCGGCGAACTCATCGGGATTCTGATGGAAGCGCCGCGATATCTTCTCGTAGATCGGATCCATCCTCATTGACATGTCGGCGGTGGTCATCATGATCGGGACCCGCTTTGACGAATCATCTGGGGCCGGCGCCATATTGTCGCTGGTCGCCTCTTTCGGTGTCCACTGATGCGCGCCAGCCGGACTTTTTGTCAGGACCCACTCGTTGCCGAACAGCATGTCGAAATAGCCCATGTCCCATTTCGTCGGGGTCGGATTCCAGGCCCCTTCCAGGCCGCTGCCAATCTGATCTGCACCTTTGCCGCTGCGATGACTGCTTTTCCAGCCGAAACCCTGCTCTTCGATTCCGGCAGCCTCGGGTTCAGGCCCGACCAGCGAGGCATCGCCGGCGCCGTGGCATTTACCGAAGGTGTGCCCGCCGGCGGTGAGCGCGACGGTCTCCTCGTCGTTCATGGCCATGCGCGCGAACGTCTCCCGAACGTCCCGCCCGGACGCGATTGGGTCCGGGTTGCCGTCCGGGCCTTCCGGGTTCACGTAGATAAGACCCATCTGCACGGCGGCGAGCGGGTTCTCGAGATCCCGGTCACCGGAGTAACGGCTCTTGGGTTTGTCGCTGGTGGCCAGCCATTCCTCTTCAGCGCCCCAATAAATATCTTTCTCAGGCTCCCAGATGTCCTCACGCCCCCCGCCGAAGCCAAACGTCTTGAAGCCCATCGACTCCAGAGCGACATTGCCGGCCAGAATCATCAAATCGGCCCAGGATATTTTCCGGCCATATTTCTGCTTGATCGGCCAGAGCAGTCGACGCGCCTTGTCTAGGTTGACGTTGTCGGGCCAACTGTTGACGGGTGCAAAACGCTGGTTGCCGGTGCCGCCGCCGCCCCGGCCGTCGGCGGTGCGGTAGGTGCCGGCGCTGTGCCAGGCCATGCGGATGAAGAGTCCCCCGTAGTGACCGTAATCGGCCGGCCACCAGTCCTGGGAATCGGTCATCAGATCGTTCAGATCCTTCTTCACTGCGGCGAGGTCAAGGCTCTTGAATTCTTCAGCGTAGTTGAAATCCTCGCCCATCGGATTGGACTTGGATGAGTGTTGACGCAGAATATCCAGATTCAACTGGTTCGGCCACCAGTCGCGGTTCGACCTGCCGCCCGCTCCGTGTCTGCCGGATTTTCCCGTAACCGGGCACTTGCTCTCATTGCTCATTTGGGTTACCTCCCATTGTTGAATGAATTAATGCATGAATTAATGCACCATGCAATCAATCACATAGCGCACTTTCTTCCGACTTCTCCAGCCTCCGGGAATTGATTCTCGGTAAAACAAAGGCTTCATTTCGCTTTTTTTTCACATTCCCGGCAGATGCCTCGCACCTCGACATGCGTTGCTTCAATTCTGCCAAAGGAGCCAACCGAATCAGGCAACCCAAGGTTATCAAGAGCATCGCTGTAGAAATCACGAGTCAGTCCACATTGCCCGCAGACATAATGATGATGGCTGTTCAGATTAGCGTCGAAGCGGGTTCGCTCACGGCTCGAACCCAGCGTTGCCACCAGCCCAAGATCATTGAGCAGCCAAAGGGTACGGTAGACAGTATCAAGAGAAACGGTCGGCATTCTGCCTCTGACACGCTGAAAAACCTGGTCTGCATCAGGGTGATCTCCCGATTGAGCAACTTCGCGAAAAATTTCGATGCGCTGATGTGTTAATTTGATACCTTCAGCACGGCAAACCCTCTCGAAATGTTGCACTCGTTGCTCTACTTCTTTCTTACTGATCTTCATAGACCCTTTTTATTAGGAATGAGTTACTATATAAGTATTAGGCTTCATCAAACCACAGTCAACTCCTGAAAAACGATTATGGAAATAATCATCGATACCGTATATGTTGCTGATATTAAATGATATAAAAATATCGACAGCTATAAGAATAAGGCTAAGACCTCGTAATAAAAAGATATATTTTTAACCCGAATTACTCAATCAATGTAAAAGGAAAAGGTCGTTTCCTGGGTTACGGCAAAAAACGAGGCAGGCCTGAAATGATCACCTCGACGCTCGAGTTTTTCTGGTGATTAAGTCTTGGTTTCAGAAGAAAGGTTTGTACACCGTTCAACATTTAGGTAATCTAGCCGACGATGTATTAGCTGATGAGCCATTTCCAAAACGTTTTTCCGCTTTATCTATGTGTTAGGCTTAGAATTTTATCCTCGGAATATCAATTATATTCCTGTGGTAAAGATTTCTCGCATGCCATGATTTTAAACGAAAATCTTAGTTTTGCAAAAGGCTCTGAGGTGATTAAAACTGCCCCATATGCGGAGGTTTTCGAACATGGATAGATTTGCCCTTGAGGAAGGGAGCTGGATAGTAATTTTTGCTATGTTTGCTGCCTCGATATCTTTGGCAGGCTTTACCTCCAGATGGCTTGCCGCCAGGTTTCCATGGTTAAGCAGATTTGGCTTTTTGTTGTTTTTAAGTGTGACGACAGCTTATTTCTGCATCATTGTTTTACTGATGAAAAATATCAGCTGATCCTGCCGTCGGTCTGTCTGGGCATGCCCCCATTGTTCGGCATCCTTAGCAGGAAAGGTTTTGGTTTTTCCCTCGATTCATCTCCTTTTCCAAGCGGCATCACTCTATCGCCTGAAAGGTGCGCATGAATTTTCGATCGATATAGTCCTTGATCTTAAAGGCCAGGCGGCCGCCGAACAGCATCGACCATTTGTAGAGAATACCGGTCCCGTCACCAAGATTGAAAATCAGCAGATACGAGCCTCCCGGGTCAAACGGCTGCAGCGGCTGATCACCCAGGTATGCCAGCAGGTTGTGGACCAGCACCGGGTTCTGCCGCACCGCATAGACGCCGACCTTGTCCAGCACCTGTTCCTGAAAAGAGATGCAGTCCCCACCGCCGAAGATAGAGGGATGGCTGGTGGACTGCAGATAGCGGTTCACCAGCATGCCGCCGTCAGGGCCGCAACCAATGCCGGAGGCGGCAAATACCCGGCTGGGTCTGACGCCGATCGCCACGAAGATGATATCAAAGGCGTGCTCGTTTCCATTGGCGTCCCTGATCAGTCCGGTTTCTATCGCCTGAACGCGGGTATTTTCAAGCAGTCGGATGCCGCGCTCCTGCAACGACTTGACGGCCAGGCGCCGCACTCCCGCCGGATGATCCGGCATGATCTGCCGGCCGCTCAAAATGCTGATCCCCACCGGCAGCATCCCCGGCCGACGGCTGAGCCGCCAGATATTTCCCGCAATCTCCACCGCCGATGGCCCGCCGCCGACCACGCCAACCGTGATAGATTGGCGGGCACCGAGCTCAAGGATCCGTTTTTGGGCCTCGAGCAGCCGCTCGATCGGTTTGACCAGAAAGATATCGTCCAGTCCCCCGCTGACCATTTCCCGGGGCACCTGGCTGCCGAGGTTGCACGACAGCAAATCATATGGCAGTTCTTCACCGGTATCCAGCCGGACGAGTCGCTGGCCCGGCTCGATGGCCTCTACCTTTGCCTGCTTGAAGGTGCCACCATGCTTCTCGGTGACCAGCCGGGTCGCAAAGCGAATCTCTTCCGGGCTGTAAGTTCCGCCGAGCAGGCCCGGACCCATGCCTGAATAATAGTGGTGCTCTGAAGGCCCGACCACGGTGACCTCGCAGCCCTTTTCGACAAATTCACTGATCCGGGCCAGCAGCATCATATGGGCGTGACCGCCGCCCGCAATAACCAGTTTTTTACCCATCATGCGCCTCCCCCCAGGACAGCGATACCGGCTGGACGTTAAAATTATTAATCGGCCAGGTTCCCTAGCATCACAGCAGATCGCCAAGCTGCTTCAGGTGACTGCGCTCTTCATCGGCGATACGCAGCAGGGCCGCTCTGATATGTTCGTCTTCGGTGCGATCGGCGGTGCGCTGATAGAGATCGAGCGCCTGAGCCTCGATGCCCATGGCAAGCGAAACAACTTCTTCGGGCACCTCCAGATCAGGTTCGTAGAGCTGCATATACTCCTCGGTGGTCAGCCCGCCTTCCATGGCGTCTGCGACCAGGCCATTGTCGAAATCATCCCGGCTCTGCCCAGTCCCGCTCACTTTCTGATATTCAGCAAACAAGCGCTGCTGATGATTGACCTCGATCCGGGCCAGCTTGGCAAACAGCTTCTGCACCGCTTCTCCCGTTACCCGCTGAGCCAGAGACAGGTAAAAGTCATGCAGCCCTTTTTCCAGGGAGTAGGCAATGACCAGCACATCGGTAAGGCTCTCCGAGCCCGAGAAGAGATCGAGCCCGCTGTCCTCCGGCCCAACCGCGGTATTGGAGTTCCAGGCCTTGATACCGCCGGACATATTGATCACGCTGTCGAAGCCCTTGCCTTTGAGCATCTGCGCAGCAACACGGCTGCGCCCGCCGATCGCTCAATAGACCAGGGTCGGCTTGTTCCGATCGAGCTCGGCGATGCGCTGGTCGAGCTCCGCCATCGGGATCAGCCGCGCCCCGGGTATATGGCCGGCCTGATACTCGCCGGGCTGGCGCACATCGATGAGATTGAACTCGGAACTGTCGAGCCCGTCCATCAGCTCTCGGGACTCCTGGGCGTTCAGTGATTTGACTGGGGTAAAAAATTGTTTCCAGCGCATGATTCCTCCTGATTCTGATGCTCTGTCTTCTCACTTTATTCCTGCTTTCCGCACCAGCACTGGATAAAACCCAACGGCTGCGTGCCTACAGCAGGGCTTTAGAGTGGCCCGGATATCGGATTGGGACCGCCTGACTCACAAAAAAGTACTCCACTTCACCCATAATATCCTGTTCAACAAATAGAAAAAAGGCATATGCAGCTATTCGCCATATATGCCTTTTTTTCCAAGGCCTGCTCCGCTATCGCTCCTCAATCTGTATAGAGAAACTCTGCAAGAACAGGAATTACGACAGGGTTCTTCCATGCAAAGCTGATTCAATCCAGCGGAATACGGATCTTCTGGCCAACGAAAATCTTGTCCGGGTCTTTTATGACCTCTTTGTTCGCTTCGAAAATCCGCATATAAGCGGACCCCTTACCATAGAATTTCTTGGCGATGCCGGACAGGGTGTCTCCCGAGACGATTTCATAATATTCAACCTTGACCGCAGAAACCGGGGCGGCCACACTGTCTGAGTTTACCTCGCCGATCCCCTTGATATTGCCGGCCATCAGGACAGCTTTTTCAAGTGCCTCGGCACTCTCGGCCTCTCCGGTCAGCGAGACTTTTCCATCACTTACCGAAACCTCGAGGTTTTTTACCCCGGGATTATCCTCTTCGATAAGGGCTTTGATCTTCGCAGGCGCTTCCTCTTCCTTGTTGAAAATTTTCTTGCCTATATCTTTTGCAAAACTGAGAAGTCCCATGATTATCTCTCCTTATTCAATACTGTTGTTTGTGTTAACGGGCCTTGAAAAACGTTGGAGTCCTTAACTCCTGACCCCTAACGTCATTTCAATGAAATCCACGGACTGCTTCGGTAATCCCAGACCGCGCGCCAGCTCTTCCATATAGCGCTGCTCTGCAGCGGTATCCACTTCGATCGCCAGCAGAGAAGCGGCATAAATCTGGGCGGCCATTTCCGGATTGCCGGCAGCGGAATTGATTACCCCCTGCAGATCAAGGGGTTTTTGCGCCTCGGAGGTAAAAAAGCTCTTTTCCTCAGAGGTGAGCCCGTCATCTTCGCAGTTTCCCGATGATTTTCTTGACCTCTTCCTGGTCAATTCGACCATCGGCTTTGGCAGCGTTAATCATGGCCCTGACAATGACGGCGGCATCCTGCTCCAGTTCCTCCTGATAACGCGGGACTTTCAGCTGCCGCCAGGGCGCGTGGTGCCTGCGGCTTCTGACCGGCGGACTGCAGCGCGGACATGGCCACCCCGGCGAGCATGGCAAGCGAGCCGCCGCCAATGGCGCCTTTGACGCTTCCTTTGCCGCCACCCAACAAGGCCCCGGCAAGGGCACCGAGCCCACCGGCCATGGCTTTGTTGCCGCTCATTGAATTCATCAGTGAGCCGATTATGTCGCCAACCCCTCCGGCCATATCGGCGCCTCTTCCCGTACTTCTTTCAGCCGGCCGCCCGGCAGCTGAACCGGGAGCCCCCTGGCCGGCTCGAGCGATCAGATCGGTAAGGGCTCCCAGCCCGCCTGAGCCGCCCAGGGCATTGGAGGCCCGCGCCTGACCGGAAGGGGCCATACCTGCATTCATGAGTGAGCCGAGAATTTCAGTGAATTCTACCATAATGGTTCTCCTTATTAAGGCTTGAAGCCTCGCTGTCGTGGTTGACACGACAATGGTGTCTCTGATGTATCAGCTTTACTGTTCCATCATCAATAACGGCTGCTACCCAAAAAAATCCTGCTTAGCCGTTCGATTAATGGCTCTATCCCTGAATCATTGCAAACATCATCTAAGCTGAAGTCACTTCGGGGTGCACTGGTGTTGGGTTCAAACCTGGTCGCAACTCAGCGCTCTGCGATGCAGTTTTTTCAGTAAACCGATAAGATACATTGATAAGCATTTAATCCTATCCTACCAGTGAATTTTTAAACTAGTCGGAACTGCTGCAGGCTAAAGATTTTCAGATAGCCATCCCCTGTCCCAATGACCCTTTTTCGAGTTATGAAAAAAATTGTCAGGAAGTCTACCGGGTAGTGAATCCCTACTCCTCTTGGCGTGCGGGGAATTTACCCGGCGCCTATTGTTTTTGTGTTATCGTAAATTCCTGCTATCATGGAGTTAACCAACCTGCAACCGAACAAAAAAGAGGATTCCCTATGGATAATTTCGATGTACTGGTAATCGGGACCGGAACAGCCGGCCAGACTGCGGCCTATGAACTGATTGCAGAGGGCTATCGGGTCGCCATTGCTGAAAGCAGTGGCACTCCCGGCGGGGTCTGCGCTCTGCATGGCTGTCAGGCAAAAAAATATTTCTACGAAACCATGGAGACCGTTGCCCGCAGCAAACATCTGCTTAACAAAGGAATTACCGCGCTGCCGCAGACCAGCTGGGGACAGATCCTGGCCGAAAAAAACAAGTTTACCGGAAATGTCCCGGACAGCACGATACGAGGGCTTAAGGGGCACGGTGTCACCTATCTGCCGGGTGCAGCCCGCTTTGCCGACCCGCACACGGTCGAGGTTGACGGCCGGGGTATAAGAGCCAGATATTTCGTCATAGCAACCGGAGCGAAGCCCAGAGATCTTGGTCTCGAGGGGGCAGAGCTCATCAGTACCAGTAACGATTTTCTGCAGCTCGAGCGGCTGCCTCCCCGGATCGGTTTTATCGGCGGCGGCTTTATCTCATTTGAATTCGCTCATTTTGCCGCCCATCTGGGCGACCCCGGAATCAGGATCGATATTCTTGAGGCGAGCGACCGCCCGCTTGGTCCCTTTGATGCCGATATGGTCGAACAGCTGGTGCAGGCCTCCAGAGCGGAAGGCATCTTTATCGACACCGGCGTAGCCCTGTCAGCCCTGGAGAGAACCGCCTCAGGCATCGTCATCCAGCGCAAGAACGGTGACGATATCGAGGTTGACCTGGTGGTCAACGGGGCCGGACGCCAGGCCGATATCGACTCACTGGGGCTCGCTGGCGCCGGGGTTAAGCACAGCCCCCGGGGCATCACGGTAAATGGATCGATGCAAAGCTCGGCAGCGCATATCTTTGCCGTCGGCGACTGTGCCGCAACCCTGCAGCTTGCCCGCGTAGCCGATATGGAGGCCAAAACCGCGGCGGCGGCCATCAGCGCGATCGATGACGGTGAGCAGCCCTCGCAGATCGACTACGCGGCGGCCCCCGCGGTACTCTTCACCTACCCGCAGCTTGGCATGCTCGGTAAAACCGAGCAGCAGTTAATCGACGAGGACATCACCTACTGGAAAAGCTATGCAACCAATCTCAGCTGGCCGACCTATCGGCGGGTGGGCCTCAGGTTTGCCGCCTATAAAATTCTGGTCGACCGGGACAACCTGATTCTTGGCGCCCATATCCTGTCGGACAACGCGACCGGGCTGATCAACACCTTCAAGCAGGCGATGATCGACAAGATGCCGGTCACCGAATTACACAGAAACAATATTATGGCCCCCTATCCCTCCCGGGAGAGCGACATCATCTATATGTTAAGTGATTTTATTGACTAAACGATGTGCTGATCTGAGCCGATTCGCCAAAGCTCGGGCCAGCGACAGTTAATGCGGGCAGGCTAAAAGCCGCCGCCGGTGCGGAAACCGCCACCACCGCCGCGAGGGACGCGAAACCCTCCGCCGCCGCCACTGGGAAAACGGAACCCACCGCCACCGCCGCTCGGGAATCGAAACCCACCGCCACCTGACGGGCGCGGCCCGCGGGGAAACTGAATACCGCCGCCCCAGACGGTGCCCCGGCCAAATCCGCCGGAACCGAAACCGGGATCGGCCCGGCGCGGCTGATAACGCCGCTGCTGCTCCAACAGCCGCCAAAGGTCGGCGCGGCTGAGCATGCCGCTAAGAAAATTGGCGAGCATCATGGAAATCATCGCACCATCCGCAAAACCGGTACCCGGGCTGTCGTAACGGTTTTGCTTGAAATCGACCAGCAGCTTTTCCAATTCACGAATCCGGGCTTCGTGTTTTGCCCGCAAGTCTAGAAACTCTTTGCGGCCTTCCGCTATTTCCTCTTTTGCTTCGAGCCGGTGAAACAGGTTTGCTATGATTATGTCATCTTCTGGAAAAGGGGTGGACAGCGCATCTTCGTGCAGGGCGGTGAGCTCGTCCTTGGCCAGTTCCTGGCTGAGAAAGTCGACCGCTTTTTGATAATTCGGGTCTTCACCGGCACCAAACGCGGCTTTCTTCTCTTCCAGGGTCCACATCTTCTCGGCTGACGCCTCGATCTGGCGATCAATCTCTGCCAGACGCTCCTGCATCCCGGCAAGCTCCTCATCGAGCCGGGTAATACCGTCGGATTCCCTGGCCTGCTGATCGAGTTGGTGCAGCTTTTCGTACTCAGCCTCAGCCTCCTGGGAACGCATCTGCGCATGTTCGCGCAAGCGCTTGGGAATTTCCTGGAGTCTGACAAAGTTCGCCCGCGATTCGGAATAGTTGACCAGTCGTGCAACCCAGCCGTCCAGCCAGCGGGTCAGATTGCCCCCTTGATACTCAGGGGTCTGGTAACCCCGCTGCCAGAGGTACATGAAAAGCGGGTCATCACGGTATGGCTGGCCTTTACTCTCCAATTCCTCTTCACTCTGCTTGGCCTTGGTGTCGGCATGAAGTGCAGTGCGCCGGGCCAGCTCGACGCTGTCGCGCTGGGCAACATAGTGCGGGTCCTGATCCAGCCTGTCCTGGGTCTCTTTTTCCGCATCGTCAATCCGATCAGCCAGTTCGCCAGTGAGCACCGCCTGCTCTTCTCGGCGGCGGCTCAGTTCAAGCGCCTCCTTTTTTGCTGCATCAATGGCTTTTTCAGCCTGATCGCGCTCGCCCTGGCGCTCCTTGAGGAAAGACTGCACCAGCCGCTCCGCTTCGTCCAGGTTGCGCTGGGCCTGTTCCGTGGCCAACATGTCGACCCGCAATCTGGCCAGCTCCCGGTAGTCGGCCAAATCCTCCTGTTCAAGGGCCAGCTGCCTGTCGCTTAGGTCGTCTATTCGATTGGCAACCTCTTCCAGCTCTTTCCGCTCATCTGCCAGGGCCTGCTGAAAGGATGCCAGGGTCTGTGTTCCGCTGATCATCGCCTATCCTTACCAAGAGGTTATTGCCTTACCGGTGGTGTTGATCCGATACTCGGGTTCGAGATAGCCGCTCTGCTTGACGCCGAACTCCCGATCCTGCACTATCCCGTCATCCTGCTTGTCCTGGGCGATGCGGTTGAACACCTCCTCATCGACGCGCAAACCCCAGGTCGAGACCAACTCGGTCTTGCCGGTTTCTTCACTTGTGATCGGCACCTCGACAGGATTGCCGTCCGGCCCGATTGCTTCCACTATTATATAGTAGTTGCGGGCCTGGGTATTGGCATCGGGAATTCGCCAGACGCCGGTTCTGTCTCCCGGCTTGACCACGATCTGCAATCGGTAGGTGGACTGCAGACGCGCCTTCAAGGCCTCCAGAGAGCCAAGCAGGCTCTCGGCTTTGTCCTCGTCGCCTGCTTCCAGCGCCGCTTTTGCTGCTGCGTAGAGTACATCCGCCTCGGCCCTGCCGCGGGACTCATCTATTTTAGCCGCCTGCCTGACTTCCTTATGGGTCTCCTGCAACTGTCCGGGCAGCCGATTAGACGGGGCGATCACCAGAAAATAGTAACTCAGCAGTGCAATAATCAGGGCAGCGCTGGCGCCCAGCACCCATTTTCCCCAGCGCCCCCGGCTCACGTAGATGCGGGCGAGCTTCACTCGCAGCCCGCCGGCCGGCGGCTGATAGCTGAACCGGCCGTCGCGCAGCGCTTTGACTCCCTCTTCCAGGACGTGGTCAGGAACCTCGATGCCCTGGGCCGAATAAATCTTGCGGAGTTTCTTTTTCAACTCCGCGTCGCGGTCGTCTTGGCCGAGTTCCATGTCGACCAGACGGGTGCGGTGACGCAGGGTGTCCACCACATCCATGGCCATCATCACCTCGTCAAGTGACTGGCCTGCAACCGTTGCTTGTTCACTCATGGCGTCTACTCGGCTTCAATCAAGGCTTTACCGCTCTCGGCAAGTTTTGCCATTCTCCGCTTACCGTCCTCGACCACATCGCGAATCTCCTTGGCGTTGGCGGTGCTGCTGGCCCGCATCTCAGCAATGATATCCTGGCTTCTGACCTGATAATCAACCACCGAATCGACCAGCTTCTTGATCGCATCGGCCCTGATGGTCGGGCCATACCCTGCCCTCAGCGCCGCTTCCTGGACCTCGCCGCCGACTTCAGCCAGCACTTCAAGGGACTGGCTCATACCCTCCTTCATCGCTTCGACGGTGCGGGTTCCTTCGTTGAGCCCGAACAAGCCGGTGAAGCTCGCGGTCAGCGCGGTGAGTACCGTCTCGTTGGTGCTGAAAAAGGTGATCGCCTGGGAATAGAGCCGCTCCTTGGCATGGTTGGTCTGCTGCAGACGGGCCATGACCACCTCGGAGCTGTTGTAGCTGACGGTGAGGTTGTCGGAAAGATCCTTGGCCAGCTGGTACTTTTTATCGGTTTCCTGCAGGGCGCGCACCTTTTCATCCCTGGCCATCTCCAATTTGGCCTGCTCGACGGGGTCTCCGCCGCTGTAGCCTTCAACGGCCTGCATGGCTCGATTTACCTCGGCCTGGGCCGCCTCGAGAACCCCCTCGGCCTTATTCAGCACCTCAAGAGCCATCACCTCAGACTGTTTCAGAGCGCCGCGGAAATCCTGGTAGGCATCCAGGATGAGCTGCTCGCGCTGAATCTGTTCCAGGGTCGATTCCGAGACGTCCGTGTAAGTCTGTTTGATATCATCGAAGCGTGACGCAATATCACCACGGGTGACCTTGGTCCAGATGTTTGTCAGTCTCTCGAAGGTGGAAATCTTGCCGTCGGCCAGCTGATCGACCATGGCTTTGGCATCGTCCCTGATCGAATTGAACGACTTGGTTATACTTTCATAGCGGTCGCTGATGTCCAGGGCCTGGACCTGTTCGCGTACAATCTCGTTGAACATTGAGGCCTGACTCAGCGTCCGGGCAATGGCCACTACCCGTTCTTCATCGATCGTGGTGATCTGGTTGAGCAAGGCGACGATCGGCTGGTCACGGCTGTCCGACTCTGCGGGCATTAAGCCCAGGTCGCGGACCGTGTTCATTGCTTTGTCAAGATACTTCATGGGGGAGTCAATCATGTTACACCTCCTTTATGGGTGAGAGAGGGGAAGAATGCCCCTCGGTCCATTTCTGTTATATGGCTGTGTTTCGATTAGCCTGAAGTCGGCAGGCCAGGATTTCAGGGACTTTTCAGAGGCAACCGTTTCGCACGACAAGGAAAACGATAATGCATTTATCGCTGATTTCTAGAAATTTTCTGATGAATATTTCCCGGCTCCTGCAAAGCCTGATATTATTGGAAAATTAGAAACAGATAGCCCGGCTTCAGCCGTCCGGGCCAGGTTTTGCTGTTCACACCCGCCGCAGCCCGGGTTATTGCAGCACGCTCAGTCCATTAATAGCGACGGCAGCCAGAGACTCAGGGCCGGGATATAGGTCACCAGAATGAGGGTAACCAGGTTGGCCAGCAGAAACGGTAGTGCGGCTTTGAATATCGTGCCGATCTGAATTTTGGATATAGCTGAGCAGACGTTGAGGCACATGCCGACCGGCGGCGTAACCAGGCCCATGGCCAGTCCGGTGATCAGAATAACCCCGAACTGGACTCCGCTGATGCCCAGCAATTTCATGGCCGGAAGAAATACCGGGGTGAGCAGCAATATGGCCGGGCTGACATCGACAAAAGTACCGACCAGCAGGATAATCAGCAGGACGATGGAAAGAATGGCGAACACCGGCAGATCGAGGCCCGAAACCAGCATGGCCAGGCTTTGCGGAATTCGCTCCAGCGCAAGAATCCAGACATAGAGTTTGGACAGCGCAATGATGATCATCACCGTCGCACTGGTCTGGATTGCGTCGCGCAGCAGCCCGGGGATCACCCTCAGCTTCAGCTCTCTGAGCAGTACCAGGCCGATCAGAATGGCATAAAGCACCCCGAGGCCGGCTGACTCGGTAGCGGTCGCCAGTCCGAAGACCACCGCTCCGACCACGAAGACCGGCATGACCAGAGCCGGCAGGGCCCGGCCGGTGAGCGCTGCCTTCTGTCTTCCGGTAAGCGTGACGGTCTCTATGGGATAGCGCTTGCGATACGATACACCAAGGGTGATGATGAGCATCAGCAGGCCGATCATGATACCGGGAATCAGCCCACCCAGAAAAAGCCGGCCAACGCTTTCCTCGGAAATATACGCATAGATAACCATCGGCACACTTGGGGGAATGATCATGCCCATGGTTGAAGAGGCCACTGTGATCCCGCTGGCAAATTCTAGACTGTAGCCTTTTCTGTTCATCTCCGGAATCAGCACCGCCCCGACCGAAGCGGTATCAGACACCGACGAGCCGGAAATGCCGCCGAAAATCATGCTGGCCATCACATTGACCAGGCCCAGGCCACCGCGCAGACGTCCAACGAACAGCAGGCTGAAGTCAATCAGCCGGGCGGTAATGCCGCCATGGTTCATCAACAGCCCCATGAACACGAAGAGCGGCATGGCGATCATCGCATAGGAGTTCATCCCGGCGTAGAGCCGGGCGGGCAGAATGGAGAGCAGCTCCGGGTGGACCAGCCAGAAATATGCCAGCGCCGACAGTCCCAGCGAATAGGCAATCGGCACACCGATGAAAAGAAACAGCAGCAGAGAGCTCAGCAGTATCAGCATAGCTCATCACCCCCTAACGGCCCATCATCGTAAACATCGAGGATGACAATCACCAGGCAGTAGATGATCACCAGGGAGCAGCCGAGTGGAATACTGATCTGGAAAATCCACTCCGGGACACGCATCACCGGCGACTCGTTGGCGCCGACCTTGCTTATCCAGCCAATGCTGTAGTAGATCATTATGCCGTTCAGAAACGCCACCAGCAGATGGACAAGCGCATCGACCAGGCGTAGAAGCATTGGCGGCAGTTTCTGGACGAAGTAATTGATGTTGATATGCTGTCTGCGCTGCACTGCCGCCGCCGCGCCAATTGCAGTGGTGTAGATAAACAGTCCCTCCATGGCCTCGTTGCCGCCGAGCATAGAGGAGTTGAACAGGTAACGCAGACCTACCTGGATAATGGTGATCAGCAGAATAATCGCAAAAAATGAGGCAATGACCCCGTCGAGTGCCAGGCTCAGGGCCTGCGCAGTTTTCTTCAGAGACTCCATACCCCCTCCGCGCCCGACCGGGCATGTGCAGCAGCCGGCCCTGAAACAGCGCCAGACCGGCTGCTGCAGCATGCGTTTATCAATTAACTCATTGTTTATAAACCTAGTTGACCTGCCGCCTCCCTTCTACTCTTTGGCGATCTTCTGGGCCGCTTTGATATCATCCCAGGAGAAATAGCCGTCATCCACATACTGCTGCCACACCGGTCGTGCCGCCTCGGCAAATTGAGCGGTGACCTCAGGGGTGAGGGTATTGGTTTCCAGCTTGGTCTTCAGGAGATTGAAATAGTTGTTCTCCGAATTCAGCCAGATGGTATCGCTGTAGACCATTGCCGCCCGGGCAGAGGCATCGAACACCATCTTAAGATCGTCCGGCAGTGACTGGTACCAGTCCGGGTTAACATAGAGCGGGTCCGGATGAATCTGCCAGTTGACCACGGATAGATATTTCTGGGCTTCGTAGAATTTCATATCCACCGTATTGGAAAACGGGTTTTCCTGTCCATCGACCACATTGGATTTGAGCGCCATATAGGTCTCGGTGTAGGCGACCATCTGCGGGTTGGCCCCCAGGGTCTTGAAGGTCTTGATCGTCATGTCAATCGGCGGGGTCCGCATTTTCAACCCCTTGAGATCGGCCGGCACCTTGATCGGCCTGACATTGTTGGTAATGTTGCGAAAACCACCGGCCACACCGCAGGCGGGCACGTAAAACCCGTTGGTCATGGCGTCCTCATTGACCTTCCGGCCGAAGTCGCCGCGCATCAGTTTCAGCACCTGATCCGTATTGTCGAAGAAAAACGGTAAGGTATAGAGCAGATACATCTTGTTGGCCCGCTCGAACAAACCGCCGCGGCAGCCCTGCAGGTTGCCGGTTTTCACCATGTCCAGGACTTCGGCCTCTTTGCCCAGCACTCCGGAGGTGTAAAGCTCGACCTTTATTCTCCCCGATGAAGCCGCCTCAACCAGATCTTTAAAAAAATACATCGACACCGAACGCGGATGGGTATCCGACTGGGAATTAGAGTATTTGAACACGTAGCTTTCTTCCGCCGCCTGTCCCAGCGAAAAAACCAGGACCATTGCCAGTGCAGCAATTGCTGCCAATATCTTGGTTCTGTTCATACCGCCACCTCCTTTGTCATGTGGTTTGTCGCATGGCGGCAAGCTTTGTGCCGCCAAGCGATTGTGATATCTGTGCTGCGCAGTTTTTTATGGCGATGATTTCAGGCTCGATGCCTCGGTCGTAAGCGAGCGAGGCGGGAAAAGCGACACTGACCGCTCCGATTAATACTCGGTTTAGGCCGAAAACCGGACCAGCCACACAGATGATTCCCCGAGTGATTTCCTCGTTGTCCAGCGCATAGCCGCGCTCGGCTGTGAGCTTAAGTTCGCGGCGCAGCCTGGCAGGGTCAGTAATCGTCTTCTCCGTCAGGGGCTTGAGTGGCTGTTCGATCAGCCGTTCGTAGACCTCCGCCGGAGAATAGCTCAGCAGGATTTTGCCCAGAGCCGTGCAATGCAGCGGGAAGATTTTGCCAATTTCGGAGAACAGCTTGACCCCATAGTCTCTGGACTCGACCTTGTCTATATATACGCCATGGATTCCATCGAGAATGCCGAGGTTGGCGGCATGATCGGTTTCCTGGTGCAAATCGACCAGAAATGGATGGGTGTGATCGCGCAGCTGAAAATTGGCCATCACTTCGGCACCGAGCGCAGCCAGCCGCAAACTGCCGAAGTAGCGCTTGGTGTCGGGATTGAAATTGAGATATTTAAGGCTGGTAAGATCCTTGAGAAGACGATGCGCGGTAGATTTGGGCAGATTCGATTCGCCAATGATGTCAGAGTATGTCACGCCCTGATGCTGTCGGGATACGACAATCTCAAGTATCGAGAAAACCTTGTTCAAGGGATTCATCTGTTCTCCGTATATGGACATATGCTCATTATATGGAGTAATATTTACAATTATAGATGTCAAGTATATTGTAAATTATAATTCCGATTATTTTAATTGCGCTTATGGGCAGTATTTTCCCCGGAGCAGCTGAGCGCGGTGAAAAACTGTTTCCGCTCTTGCGCCATGGCGGTTCATGCATAACTGTATTGGGCGTTAGCCTGTTGTTTTTATAATTTCATTCTGGAGGGATAAACATGAGTGACTTGGTAGTTGTGGTTTTTGACGATGAAACAACCGCTTTCGAGATGCGCACCGAGCTGGCCAAAATGCAGAAGGAGTATCTTATCGAGATGGAAGATGCGGTCGTGGTTACCAAGGATGAGGACGGCAAGGCCAAGCTCCATCAGGCGGTTAACCTGACCACCGCAGGAGCGGTTGGCGGCGGCTTCTGGGGGATGCTGATCGGGATGATTTTTCTGAACCCGCTGGTCGGCATGGCGGTCGGTGCAGGGGCAGGCGCCATCAGCGGCAAACTGACGGACATCGGCATCAACGACAAGATGATGAAAGAGCTGGCAGAACGTTTCGGACCCGGCAGTTCGGCGCTGTTCGTACTGATCAAGAAATCTACCGGTGACAAGGTTCTGGAGCGGCTGAAGCCCTTTGCCGGCAAGGGAAAAGTTTTCAAGACCTCATTGAGCAAGGACGATGAGGAGACGCTGCGCAAGGCCCTGGAAGGCGCTTGAAAACCGTCTGAAATCGGAGCACGACCATGAACTTTTACGATCTTCTGCGCCAGCGCGAAGACTCCGGGAACCCTGTGAAAATCGGGGTGATCGGCGCCGGCAAATTCAGCTCGATGTTTCTCTCCCAGGTCCGGCTCACGCCGGGTATGCAGGTGGTCGGTATCGCCGAGCTCAACCCTGACAGGGCGATTGAGGCCCTGACCCGCACCGGCTGGGACACAGACATCGCCGTCGTCTCAACCGATGCATCATCGATCAATACCGCCGCTGGCGCTGGCAAAATAGCGATCTGCGAAGATTCAAGCGAGTTGATCAAGGCGGACTGCGACGTCATCATGGAGATCACCGGCAATCCGGAAGTCGGCACCAGACACGCCCTGCGCGCCTTTGAAAATGGCAGGCATGTGGTCATGGTCAACGTCGAGGCAGACTGCCTGCTCGGCCCGATGCTTGCCCGCAAGGCCCAACAGCATGGGGTCATCTACTCAATGGCCTACGGGGACCAGCCGGCCCTGATCGCCGAACAGATCGACTGGGCCAGAACCGTCGGCTTCGAAGTGGTCTGCGCCGGCAAGGGCACCCGCTATCAGCCCCAATACAATTTCTCCACCCCGGATACGGTCTGGGGCTATTATGGCTTTTCCGAGGAGCAGGTGGCCAGCGGCGACTACAACGCCCAGATGTTCAACTCTTTTCTGGACGGCTCCAAATCGGCCATTGAGATGTGTGCGGTGGCCAACGGCTGCGGCTTGACCCCCCAACAGGAGGGGCTGCAGTTTCCACCGGTCGACATCGACGATCTGGCCGATGTGCTCAAACCCGCAGCCGACGGCGGCATTCTGAGCTGCGCTAACACGGTTGAGGTAATCGCCAGCGAACAGCGCGACGGCAGACCGGTGGCCCGCGACCTGCGCTGGGGCGTCTATGTGGTGTTTCGGGCACCGACCGCCTATGTCGAGCGCTGTTTCAAGGAATACGGCATGAAGACCGACGCCAGCGGCCGCTACTCGGCGCTGTATCGGCCCTATCACTTCATCGGCCTCGAACTCGGCATAAGCGCCGCCTCCGCTGCCCTGCGGGGCGAGCCGACCGGATGCAGCCGGCAGTTCCTGGCCGATGTGGCGGCCCATGCCAAAAAAGATCTGCGCCCAGGTGAGCGCCTCGACGGAGAAGGCGGCTACACCGTGTTCGGCAAATTGATGCGGGCCGGCGACAGCCTCGCCGCAGGGGCACTGCCCCTCGGCCTGACTGGGGCAGCCCGGATGCTCAGGCCGGTCTCCAAAGGCCAGCTGCTCACCTATGCAGACGTAAGCCTGAATGAGTCCAGCCTGGCCTATACATTGCGCAAAGAAATGGAGCAATCTCAACCCTGAGTTCCTAGCTGCTCCCGAAAACATGAAGTTGGACAAGATGAACATGTCGATTGTCGCCGGTTTTTTTTGGGCTGCTGCTGTTGAATATCCCGGTGGAGGCGGAAGAAGTGGCGGATACGACCTATCACAACGACGCAATTCTCAGCATGGCTGCTGCAGAGCCGAACTATGTCGAAGCGTTGGCGGTGAAAAACAGTTAAATCATCTTACCGGATCTAAAGATCAGGCGCTCGCCAGCAACGGAGCGGTTGTTGCCACCTTCGCTTACGAAGAATAGTCCCTGATAACTGCATGGAAATTGATGGAGACCCCTGGCTGAGGCGATCGCTGATCACCCTTCCGGGGTCCTCTCACATCCCGACCGCGAACATCGCTTCGAGATCGTGCCTGGAAAAGGTCTTGAAGGCAAGCATTGTTTCCGTTTTTAAAATTGAATCAAGATTACGCAGGCTGTCCGTCACCAGGGTTGCAAGATCGTCATTCGTCGGAACACGGACAATGGCGATCAGGTCATATTTGCCGCTGACGGAATAGACTTCCGATATTCCCGTTATATCTACCAGTTGGCTAGCTACTTCATTAATCTTCGTGCGTTCTACATTCATCAGGATAAACGAGGTAACCATAGCTTCTCCTTAGAGATTCAGAAAGTGATCTGCAGCTCTGCCCGGTTTATGCCCCGGGACCACAGCAGCGGCCCAAAAAAGATAAAAAAACTGCCCCAACAAGGTCTGCTATTTCTTATATAATTTCATTTAGTTATACGAAAAACCAGGTAATATCACCTACAGACCCGTAAGCTTTGAACTGATTGATTCCCCATTTATACCGTGATAAATAGTTAGGTCAAGTAGCTGGAGGTTATCCTGAGCAACACCGGTTGAGTGAGAATTCAAAGATAATGCCATATCAACCTCGCCAGCCAAATAGGTTGATGCTGCTGACTCCCTTCAGCAGCATCGCCAAAGTCAAATTTACGACAGCTACATGAAAGTAGATCCCCTACTCGTTTTTGGAGAGTTTCGTCCTTGTTCCTGCAAAGTCATTGACACTCTCCGCTAGCAGAGTCTGGTTGAGCATGGGTACCTCCGCCAGACTCTGCGTCTTTTGCAGATTGTCAACCTCAATCCCGGTCAATTGACACATAGTTTCAAATAATAGTTTAAATCTCAGCTCTTGCAGCAAGCATCCAAACACAATAATTCTGCTCTGAATCTGCCGACCCTGGATAGAAGATCGTTGAAAACCAGCTCGTTGAAGATCATTTACAGAAACATAGAGGAAACGAATCGCTGTTTCTCTTTCGAGAACGGAAACAGGTGGTCAGGCATGCCCCTGATAATTTCCTCGGCCGTGGCGTAGTCGATGGGATCAGATGCGCCGCTGAAAAGCTCTACGCAGGCCGAAATAAAATCAGGATCGGCAGGATCATCGCTCTTGTCCCAACAATATTCGAACAACAACGACACGGTAAAGCGCCGAATGTGGTCTATTGGAACATTATGGGCGCTGGGTATTTTCATTCTCGAGATGATATCAAGTATGGGGATGAATTGTTTTCTGAGGATCCGGAGGTATTTATCAATCTCCTCCGATTCGCCCGTTGCAGCAGCGTCGGGATCGTTCCTCGTGCTGATTGCCTGAGCAATTGCCACGATCGAACGATCCGTCATCAACTCTGAGAGCTCACGGGCACAGGTCTTAATTTTTGAAAAGTTGTGCTCGCTATCCTGCTGAAGCGTCTTTTGTCCTGCCTCCCAAAGATCGAGAGATTGTTTATGAAAATCGGTAATATAGGACCTGTTTTGATCTATCGTAGATTGATCACTCACATTATTTTACCAGGCTTCAGATTTGCAGTAGTTGACATGATCATTGGTTTCGTCACTTCCTTATATCTTTTATCATTGGAGATTTAGTAAATCAACCATCTTGGATTCTACCTGCACTGCCTATCCGGAAATCCCGCTGTCGCTGGCGCGGCCCAGCGCCTCAGGCCGCCTGATAACGATGGTTCCCCGGGCAGCAGATTCCCCTGCCATCGGGCAAGATATCGCTATGACTTGACCAGCGACTGCCGTGCTAAAAATTTCTAATTACATACATTTAGGAACGGTTAAGACAGATACATGATATGCCACATTGTGGTATATTTATCTTGACTACACACTTCCGCAGCGATACACTCCAAGCATACCCGAAACAGATCATGTGACCGCATGAATGTTGAGGCAGATTCATTTTGCAGGGAGGGATGGTGTATGAAATCCCCTGATATTATAGCAACAAATGCAGTAAACCAGACGCCGGAACGAAGGCGTTTCAAACGCTTTGTTTTGAACGGCGGGCTGCTGTTTTCAGACCGGGACAATCTGATCGGCATGGCCCAGGTCCTAGATATCAGCCGCTGCGGGGTGCGTTGCGCCTCAATTTCCCCGGTGGCCTGCACCATCTGCATGCTGGATAATATCGAATTGTTCGGCGCAGAGGAAAACCTTGAGTTAACCGACCTGGGCGGCAGAATGATACGCTGCAGCGACAACCTGATCCCTCGGCAGCAGGATTCAAGCATGTGCTACTATGAATTCGGATTTGAATTCTTCCCGAGGCACTACCCGCAGCTCACTCGCTTGAAGCGCTTTCTTTCGGAAGAAGACTGAGCCATTTGCAAAACGATCACTCGCCCAAACTCTGCGTTATGCTCAAAATTTTATCCTCGGAATATCAATTATATGCCTGTGGTAAAATTTCTCGCATGCCTTGATTTTGAACGAAAATCTTAGTTTTGCAAAAGGCTCGACTGAAACGAAAAATTTCATTTCCCAGATCACAGGACCCTAAGCCGGCCTGGGGCGGATGCTGCCGTTGTTAGCTGACGGTATCGGCCGTTTCGACCACCGGAAAACTCAGGGTGAAGGTGGTGCCTTTATCCGGACTCGATCTGACATCAATGTATCCCTGATGTGCCTCGACCACCTCTTTTACCAGTGACAAACCGAGACCCGAACCGGTGATATGCCGGGTGGCCTTGCCCTTCACCCGGTAGAACCGGTCGAAGATATGGGGTAGATCATCCCCGCTGATGCCGATTCCCGAATCCTGAAAAACCAGATTGGCAAAACCGCCGTTCAGCGAGGTCGATATGCGCAAGGTGCCGCCTTCTGGTGTGTATTTGATGCCGTTGGAGATGATATTCATGATTGCGGTGCGCATATGATCGTAATCGATATTGAACCACCACTCCTCCTCGCACGGGGTAAACTCGACGTCGATCTGTTTGGCTTCGGCCTGAGGGCGCGCCACCTCCACGATATCTCTAATAATTTCATGACCGCTGGTGCGCTCCAGATTGAACACCACCGTACCGCTTTCCAGCTTGGACAGGTTGAGCAGATTTTCGATCAGACGCAGCAGATCCCTGGTCCGCACCGTCATTCTGTTGTGCAGACGGTTGCAGGCATTGGCCTCTTCATAGTCGCAGTTGACCTGGAGCGCATAGATCATCTGCTCGATTGAAGCCAGCGGGGATTTGAGCTCATGGGCCACCATCGCAACGAAATCGGACTTCATCCGGTCGATTTCCTTGTGGGTCGACACATCTTCAAACGCGGTCACCGAACCAAGAATCTTGTCGCCATCGCTGTTTGAAGAGATCACCGGCGCGCAATGAGCCCGCAGATAGCGCCTTGAAACCGTACCGGGAGCGAACTCCCGGGTTACCACCTTGTTTTTGGCGATCGCTTCATGGACCATCTGCACCGCCGCCGAATCATTGATTGAAGCAGACAGCGGCTTGCCGATCACCGGGTCTGTCTGGATATCGAGCATCTTGATCGCCGCCGGGTTGTGATGCACCACAACCCCCTGGGGATCGGTGATCAGCACCGCTTCAACCATGCAGCCAAACACCGTTTTGAGCAGGCTCTGCTCGTTCTGAATCGCCTCGAGACTTAAGATCCGCTCTTCTCGCAGTTTTTTTGCTTCCGCTTCCAGGCTGATCTTTTCAACGGCCCGTTCCACCACGATGCGGATGTAGTCCGGCGTAAAGGGCTTACCGACGAAATCGAAGGCGCCCTGTTTCATCGCGGTGACCGCCTTGGAAACGGTGGCAAAACCGGTAATGACGATCACCTCGATCCGCGGCTGATGCTCCTTGATCCAGGCAAGCACCCCGAACCCGTCGATACCCGGCATCATCAGGTCGAGCAGCACGATATCGCAGCCCTGCTGCTCGAGCATCTCGATACCGTCCTCGCCGCTCCCGGCCTTGAATATCTGGTAGTCTCTACCGGCCAGGGAGCGTTCCACCCCGTCCCGGATGACCTTCTCGTCATCGATGATCAATACGCGGACCGTGTCCATAGGACTGCTTCTCCGATATATGCTGACAGGCTGCCTCTACGACCGCTCGTCCTACTTAACGAGCCGGCCCGCTAACGCGCACAGGCGAACTGCACACCGCGCGCGTTAGCAGGTTTAACTCAACCAGGTTTTAATGCGATCGAGCAGTTCTTTGGGCTCGACCGGTTTGGGCATATAGTCCTCTGCTTCCGACTCGAGCATATCGCGATGCGTATAAGTGGAGGTGGTCACCCGGTCCGCCACCGCGGTCAGCAGAATAATGGGAATGTCCTCGGTTTCCTTGTCGCTCTTGATCTTGGCACAGGCTTCGTGACCGTTCATGACCGGCATCATCACATCGAGGACGATCAGATCGGGCTTGCGGGCCGCCACCGCTTCCAGCCCCTCCTTGCCGTCATAGGCGACCTCCACGTCGTAGCCGCCGTTTTCTACTATCACACGAACCGCCTCAACAAAATCAGGATCATCATCAACCAACAGAATCAGCTTCTTGTCTGCCATCTGTTTCCTCCTTTCGGGTGATGCAGCGAGATTAATAGTGGTTACCTTGCAGAATTCGGATTTTGGCCGGAAAGGCCATTTTTCAAGGTAGCCTAATGCTTGTCAATGCTCAACAACCGGTCGGGGGAGCAAACCGGCTCCACCTATGATCTCATTGAGTTTTTCTTCCCACTCTATGGCCATCACATGAACCCCGGCGATACCTTCCATTTCCTTTACTTCTTGGATCTGTTCGATGCAGATCTCGATCCCCTTGGCCGCCTGTTTTTCCTTGGGCTCATCGGCGATGCGCTTGATGATCTCCTCGGGAATTTCGATGCCGGCCACCATCCGGTTCATGAATTTGGCCATACCTGCAGATTTCAGCGGGGTGACCCCGGCCAGGATTTTAACCTTTTCGTGCAGCCCCTGCCTCTTGGCCTCCTCCATATAGCGCTTGAATTTATCCATATTATAGATGCACTGGGTCTGGACGAAGTCGGCCCCGGCATCGACCTTGAGTTTCAGGCGCGGCACCCGGATTTCAAACGGGTCGGCAAACGGGTTCACCGCGCAGCCGATGTAGAACTTCGGCGCGCCTTCGAGCTTTTCCCCCGAGGGGAAGATGCCTTCATCGCGCATGGTTTTGGTCAAATGGATGAGCTGGATCGAATCGATGTCGAACACATTTTTGGCCTGCGGATCATCCCCGAACTTCTGGTGGTCGCCTGATAAGCAGAGCAGGTTTCTGACCCCCAGGGCCGAGGCCCCAAGCAGATCCGACTGCAGCGCAATCCGGTTGCGGTCCCGGACCACCATCTGCAGCAGCGGCTCGGTGCCGCTCTGCTGGACCAGCATGCAGCCGGCCAGTGAGCTCATACGCACTACCGAGGTCTGGTTGTCGGTTACGTTGCAGGCATCCACATTGCCTTTGACGAACTGGGCCTTCTGGAGGACCTTGTCAGGGTCGGCGCCCCGGGGAGGGCCGCACTCGGCGGTGACCGCAAAATGACCTGCCTCCAGCACTCGTTCCAGATTGCTTCCTGATTTCATTAGATCATGTCCTCCCTGAGAATGCGGCGCGGCCCGCCGTCCCGTGATGAATCCCACCCCTTGTAGGGCTTCAGTTTTACATAGTTATCCATCTGGTCGAGCGCGACCAGCCGGTCGATGATCAGCTGCCAGCCGCATTGAATCCCCTTGTCGACTTCACACTTGCCCTGCACCGAACCGCCGCAGGGGCCATGGAAAATCGATTTGGCACAGCGGGTGACCGGGCAGATTCCGCCAGTCAGGTGGAGCACGCAGTCGCCGCAGCCCTGGCAGCGCTCGGTCCATTCCCCCTGGCGTTCTGTGACCCCGAGAAAACCGGTATTGATCCCCGGCAGCAGCGGTGTCCTGACGAATTTCTCGGCCATGAACTGGATACCGGCCCCGCAGGCAATCGACAACACCGCCTGGTAGTCCTCGACGTAGGGCCGCATGGGCTCCAGATATTCCGGGTCGCACTGGCGCTCCAGGCAGACTTCCTTGATGTCGATCTTCTTACCGCGCGCTTCCCGGGCCAGTCTGATGGTCGAGGCGAGTATCTGGACTTCCTTGTCCCCACCGACCCGGCAGACCGTCACACAACCGAAGCAGCCCGCGAGTATGATGTTGTCGTAAGGTTCCAGCATTTCCAATATTTCATCTATGGGTTTAGGCGTTCCGGTAATCATGTCTGCTCTTCCTCCTGTGCTGGCTGCATCGGTTGTCCTGCCCTGGCCAGATTGATCGGGCTGGGCCCGAGTTTTTCTATCTGCGCCACAAATTCATTGGTAAAGGCGGCGAATTTGGCCCCTTCCCCGGCACTCAGATTATACATCCGGATCCGGTCCGGACCGAGGCCGATCTGGTCGAGGATCTGGTAGACCCGTTCGACCCGGGCCCGGGCCCTGATATTGCCATTCACATAATGGCAATCTCCCTCCAGGCAGCCAATCACCATTACCCCGTCGGCGCCCTTTTCAAAAGCCTTCAACAACAGCGATTCGTCTATCCTGCCCGTACACGGCAGCATCACGATGCTGATCGAGGGAGGGTAGGAACGTCTTTCCGAACCTGCCAGGTCCGCAGCGGTATAGGCTCAGTGGCGGCAGGCAAAGACGATGACGCTGGGACTGAATTCCTCCATCATGCTTCTCCTTTCTCTACTGCAGGTTCCATGGGTGCGTACGCATTCAGTTTAGCGTTGATGTTATCGTCCATATAGCGTCCCAGGGTGATGGTCTTGGCGGGGCATTCGGCCACGCAGATACCACAGCCCTGACACAGGGCCGGGTTGATATAGGCCGTATGCTCCTCGTTGATCACCGGTATCCCGTATGGGCAGGCCCGCACACAGGTCAGACAGACCGCGCAGTTTTCGGCAATCACCGTCGAATATACACCCGAGAGCTTGAGCTTGTTGCTGGCCAGAATCGTTGCCGCCCGCGCCACTGCAGCCTGGGCCTGGGCGATGGTTTCGGTAACATTTTTCGGACCGTGGGCGGTGCCGGCCATGAACACCCCTTCGCTGGCCAGGTCGACCGGTCTGAGCTTGGCATGGGCTTCGATAAAGAAACCGTTGTCGTTGCGCGGCACCCGCAACATCGTGGCCAGCTCTTCGGTGTCCCGGGGAACGATGCCGGTGGACAGCACCAGCAGATCCGGGTTGAGCTGCACTGCTCTGCCGATGGACGGGTCGTCGACCGAGACCGAAATGGTATCCGTGGTGGTGTCTATGGCCGGGGCCGATTTGTCGGGATCGAAGCGGATAAAGTTGACCCCTGCCCGCCGCGCCCGCAGATAATCGAGTTCGGAAAGCCCGTAGCAGCGCATGTCGCGGTAGAGCACGTCGATGCGCGCCTCGGGGTTTATTTCTTTGAGTTTCAGGCTGTTCTTGACCGCCTGATTGCAGCATATCCGTGAACAATAGTTCAGATAATCACTGCAGCGAGAGCCGGCGCATTGCAGCATGACCACCGAGGCCAGCGCTGCGGCCTGCTCCGCGTCGTCGACCAGGAGGGCTTCGAAATCGGTCTGGCTCAGGACCTTGTCGCGCTCGCCCAGTCCGTAAAGCGCGGGCCGGTATTCCTCTGCCCCGGTGGCGATCAGGATCGCCCCGTGCTTGATCTTCCGGCTGCCGCCGGTGGGCGTCATCACCTCGCTCTCAAACGAGCCGACAAAGCCGCCCTGATCGATCACCGCCGAATTGGTCAGCACCCTGATCTGCTCGTTCTGCTCGACCTGAGCCTTCAGATTGGCTAGAAACGGCGCAAAATCTTGGCCGTCCCAACTGCGCTTCAGGTTGTTGACCTGCCCGCCGAGCTCAGCCTGCTGCTCGACCAGATAAACGCCAAAACCCTGGCCCGCCGCCTCGACGGCCGCAGTCATGCCGGCCACCCCGCCGCCGATGATCAAAAGCGTCGATTCAACGTCGAACTCGAGCTCAGTCAGCGGTTCGGCCTGACTGACGTTGGCCACCGCCATGCGCATCAAACGTTTGGCCTTTTCGGTGGCCTTGGCCGGTTCCAGCGGATGAACCCAACTGCATTGATCGCGGATATTGGCCATATCGAAATAGTACTTGTTGATGCCGGCCTGCTGCAGGGTGGACATGAACAGCGGTTCATGGGTCGACGGCGAACAGGCGGAAACAACCACCCGGTTGAGGTCGTGCTCCCTGATCAACTCCTTGATGGTCTCCACCGAATCCTGCGAGCAGGTGTAGAGCGGATGATCGGCGAACACCACATGGGGCAGGGTTCTGGCATATTCGGTCACCGCTGCGACATCGACCACCGAAGCGATGTTCGAGCCGCAGTGGCAGACGAAAACGCCGATTCGCAGCTCCTCACCCGGCTCCTCGACCTGCTCGATCGGCAGTGCTTCCTCACGCAGCAGGGTGTTGCGGGCGGCGGCCAGTCCCACCGAAGCGGCCTGGGCGGCGCCCGAGGCCTCGCTGACCGTTTCCGGGATGTCCTTGGGGCCGTTGAAAGCCCCGCTGACAAAGACCCCGGGCCTTGAAGCCGCCAGCGGCCGGAAGCCGTCTGTGATCGCAAAACCGTATGAATCGATATCGATATCGAGTACGCCTGCCAGATTTTTGGTCTGCTCCGGAACCTGAATGCCGACCGAGAGCACCACCATTTCAAAGACCTCAGCGCGCCGTGTTCCCTGCTCATCGATATAGCGCAGTTCCAGATCGCCGGTCTGCGGGTCTTCATAAATCCGGCTCACCATGGCCCGGACATATCTGATGTTGTGCTCTTCGGCCCGGCTGATGTAGGAATCGAAATTCTTGCCGAACGAGCGCATATCGATATAAAAGATGGTCGGCTCGATGGCTGAATCATGTTCTCTGGCGATATAGGCTTCCTTGGTCGCATACATGCAGCAGACCGACGAGCAGTACTCGCGGTTGCAGCTGGCATCCCGGGAGCCAACGCACTGTATCCAGGCGATTTTTTTCGGATGCTTGTCATCACCGGGGCGCGAAACTGTACCGGAAGTAGGCCCTGAGGCCGATAGCAGCCGTTCGAATTCGATGCTGGTCACCACATTTTTATAGATGCCATACCCGAATTCGCCGCGAATCGACGGCTCGAACACCTCGATGCCGGGTGAGAAGATCACCGAACCGATTTTGATCTGCTTTTCCCCACCGATGTGGGTGTAGTCGATGGCGCCCACACCGCAGACGCTCTGGCAGGTGCCGCATTCATCGGTGTTGAGCTTGACGCAGCTTGCCTCATCGATTACCGGTACCCGCGGCACCGCCTGAGGATAGAAGATATTGACCGGTTTACGGGTATTCAGCCCTTCGTTGAATTCATCCAGCAAAGGCCGCACCGTCTTGTCAGTGAGTTGAGCGACGTCGAGAAAATTGACCGGACAGACCGAGGCGCAGGCCCCGCAGACCTGGCAGATATCCCGGCCTGCCTCGATGCCCTCGGCCACCATCCGCAGCGCACCGATCCCCATAACCTTGGTGCACATCATCGCGCAAAGCCCGCAGCGGATACAGTCCCCCCGCTCCCCCTTGCCGAGTTTACCGCGGACTTTGACGATCTCTTCAGAGCGGGCTGCAAGGGCCGCTCCCAGGCTTTTATCGAGTTCGGCAGCAGCGCTGATGGTAACTGCGGAAAACTTTTCCGGACAGGCTACGAAGCAGGCTCCGCAGCCAGTGCATTTAGCCGGATCGATTGAGGCGATTTCTTTTTTCTGCCAGGAAACCGCGTCGTGCAGGCAGGCCCGGTGACAGGCCCCGCACTTGGAGCATTTTTCTTCATCGACCGTAAAGGTCCAGGCCGCGATGCTGGTGGGTTCCGGCAGCCCGGGACCGCGGATCACCGCCTTGTTTTCCGCCTTGAGCTTCTTTTTCTTCTCCCCCGGTTCCGGCTGCTCGGGAAACCAGGAAATACTGGTCACCGGGCAGACCAACTCGCACAGACCACAGCCGGTGCATTTGTCTATATCCACATATCGGGCATGGCTGGCAATGGTCGCCGTGAAATTGCCCGCCTCACCGTCGAGCTTGACCACTTCGCTGTGGGTGAGCAGCTCGATATTGCGGTGCCGGCCCACTTCTACCAGCTTCGGAGAAACGATGCACATGGAGCAGTCGTTGGTTGGAAAGGTCTTGTCGAGCTGAGCCATCTTGCCGCCAATGGCCGGAGCGCGTTCGACCAGATAGACCTTGAAGCCGGAATTGGCCAGATCGAGCGCCGACTGCATGCCGCTGATGCCGCCACCAACAACCATCACGGCCCCGGTGGTGCCCAGCAAATCAGTTTTGGGGTTTTTCGTCATATCCTGTCCTCCCTGTCTTGCCGGCTGGCCTGCAATGCTTCGCTCAACACATCCGCGCTGACCAGATGGAGTTTCTTCTGCTTCTCCGGGTAGCGCCCGCTCAGGGCGGCGCTGATCAGTTCGGTTGCAAAAAAGACCGGCAGATAGTGCTGACTGTCGAGATCGAGCTGGCGGCCTTCGACATTTGCCTGGCACATCGGACAGTCGGTCACCATCGCCTCGGCGCCGGCCCTCTGAGCAGCGGCAACGATATCACCAACCAGCCTGTGGGCGATATCGGGACGCGCCATGGTCAGGCTGCCGGAACAGCATTCCGTGCGGTGCGACCAGTCCACCGGCCGGGCTCCAAGCGCTTCGACGATACGCTCGAGTGTGCGCGGCTGCTCGAAATTTTCCACCCCGGTAATCTTCGGGTGGCGCAGCGACAGGCAGCCATAATAGCAGGCGATCGGGAGATCGCTCAATGCCATCTGCAGGTGCTCCTTGATTGCCTCGAGAAAATCGTGGCCGGCCAGCAGCGCAGAGATGTGAATAATTTTCATGTCAGCCGGGTACGGCCCCAGATCCCAGTAGCCGGGGTCTTCTTTGAGGCTCTTCTCGGCGGCTTTGAGGCGCTGGAAACAGGCGGCGCAGGGTACCAGGATATCATGGCCCAAACGGGCGGCCAGCAACAGGTTGCGCATCGGCAGACGCATGCCGATTTCATGGCTGGTCATATGTGCGGAGGAAGCGCCGCAGCAGTTCCAGTCGTCGATCTCCACCAGTTCGATGCCGAGCCGTCCGCAAACCTCTCTGACCGACTTGTCGTAATCGAGCGCCGTGCCGTTCAATGAGCAGCCGGGGTAATAGGATAGTTTCATCGCTCATACTCCTTGCCTTTGCCTGAAAAAATCTTCTTGATCTCACTCTTGGCTTTGATGGAATGAGGCATCAGGCTTAATTTTCCCTTGGAAAACATCTTCAGGCCCAGTTTCATGTCGCCGGTGAAGTCCTTCGAGCGCATTTTATAGCCGGCAATCAGGCCGACCTCGTAAGCCCGCCCCCAGCGCTCGATCGAGCCCAGGAAACATTGATGAAACACCGGCACCCGCGGCTCGGCGGGCGTGACCCCCTTGCGCAGCGCCAGTTCCCTCAGCACATCCATGAGCGCCGCGATCTCGATATCATTGGGGCAGCGTGAGGCGCAGGTCTCACAGGCGGCGCAGAGCCAGATTGCCTTTGAGTTCAGCAACGTCTCCTCCATCCCGTAGGCAGCCAACCTGACCACCTGCATGGTGGTCAGGTCGAAGAATTCGGTGATTGGACACCCGGCGGAACAGCGCCCACACTGGTAGCAGGCCTGTACATCGATGCCCCGCTCTTCGAGTTTGGCTAGAAGCTTTTTGTTTGCCTCTTTTGGCGAGATGGTTTCAGTGCGCATAATTCTCTCCCTGTGGGGTGTCCACGACTGCAGGAAACCGCAGCGTAAACACGGCACCGCTGCCCGGCTCCGAGCTTACCTTGATGGTTCCCTGATGTTCCTTGACGATGGCAAAAGATACCGAGAGGCCGAGTCCGGTCCCCTCCCCGGTGGTTTTGGTGGTAAAAAACGGCTCGAATACCTGCTCCAGGTGGTCTTTCTCGATGCCCGGGCCGGTGTCGGAAATCACCAGCTCGACGATTTCATTGTGCGCCCGTATCCTGCTGACGATGGTGATGGTGCCGCTGCCCTGCATGGCCTGGGCGCCATTGACCAGCAGGTTCATCATGACCTGGTTGAGCCGGATCGAGTTGCCCATAATCTGCGGCAGCGACTCGGCCAGCTTCAGGCTGAACTCGATATTGTGGTAGAGCGGCTGGTTTTCGAGTATTCCCAAAGTCTTACGGACAACTTCGTTGATCTCGATCGGTTCCAGTTCATATCTAGTCTGGTGGGAAAATTCGAGCAGATCGGCGACGATCACCTTGCAGCGCTCAGCTTCGTGAATGATCGTCTCCAGATCGGGACTGAGTCTGTGTTCGTCACCCAGCTCTTCCTTGATAAGATTGGCATAGAGCATGATGCCAGACATCGGGTTGTTGATCTCATGGGCAACCCCTGCCGCCAAGCGGCCCAGGCCGGCCATCTTTTCCGATTGCATCAGCATGTTGTGGGTCTGTTCGAGATCTTTTTCTATCTTGAGTATGGTCCTGAGATCGGTGAATATGCCAAAGGTGGCGATCTCCTTGTCCTTGTCGTAGATGATGCCGCCGGAAAACCTGATTGGAATTTCGTGCCCATCCTTGTGCCGGACGCTCAATTCGTGGTAAAGCAGTTTTCCCCGGCCTCCAAAATCGTCGCTGCGCATCCGCTTGATGATCTCGTAAGCCAGCCCGTCGTTGTAGAGATTGGTCACATGCAGGCTTTCCAGGCTCTCCTGCTCCGTATAGCCCAGCAGTTTCAGGGCCGCATTGTTGAACAGGATCAGCTTGCCTTTCATATCGGCGGCAATGATGCCGTCCACCGAGGAATTGATCAGGTTGTTGAAGAACGTGTTTCTTCTCCGGAGCTGTCCCTCAAGTTTTTTTCTCTCGGTTATATCGATGAGATACATCAGGTAATAGGCCGGTGACGCAGGCGGGTAGATGAGTACCGCATCGAGTATCTTACGCTCTTCTGCGCCGGTCCTGATTTCGATCTCATGCCTGATTCTCGTGCTTCTGATCTCGGCCAGATTGTCGAAAAACTGGCCGATCTGGTAGAAAAACCACTGGTTGTCCTCGCCCAGCAGCCGCTCGAGATCGGTGTCGGCCAGATCCCGGTAGCCCACCCCGAGCAGTTGGTTGGCAGCCGGGTTGGCATAGAGCACCTGATGATCGAGGCTGACCACCATCACCCCGTTGGGAGTTTCTTCGAGAATCTGATAGAGATAGAGGTGCGAGCCCAGTTCATTGGTTACCTCCGGCAGACTCTTGCGCAGTGGTGATCTTTCGTCGTCGCTCTTAAGCACGCTGATTCATCGCTCAATCAGATCAAGAAACTGGGTCATCGTATCCTGCAGGCCCAGTGAAAGCAGCACGACTCCGTCGCTGATGGCTTCCAGCTCTTTTAAAAATTCGGCCGCAACCTGCATACCGGCGATTTTTTTATCGGGTGCCTGCATCAGTTTCTTGAGAAACTCCTGGGGAATAGACGGTACCCCGGGAAGATTGTTCAGATAGCGGACCATGGTGACCGATTTGAGAAACATCAGTGAACTGTAGAGCGCAATCCCGGTCTGTTCGGCAAACGGGACAAATTGTTCTATAATATTGAGATCATAGGTCGGGCCAAGGGTTACCGATTGAACGCCGAATTCTTTGAGCCTGAGGAAATATTCCGCCCGCTCACGATTAAAATTGACGTCGTCCGAGAGCTCGATATAGACCCCGATCTCAAATTCGGCCGCACCATCGAGTTCTTCGCCGGCCAGGTCCCGACCGGCGTTTATGTTGGAGATGCATTTGAGCATGGTCTGCAAGTCGAGGTCACCGCTGGTCCGGGCCATGGGCTGATCCCCTTCCTTGGGATCATGGCCTTCCTTGATCACCACGTCTTTGATACCCAGGGCCGCAGCGCACAGCAGATCGCCCTGAAATGAAAGACGATTGCGGTCCCGGCCGTTGATCACCATGCTCGGCTCGATGCCCTTCTCCTTGAGCGCCAGGCTCGGAGCCAGTGGTGACATGCGCAGAATCGCATGATCATTGTCGGTTACCCGGACTCGTTCCACCCGGCCTCTGATGCGTAGGGCCGTTGCAAGAAACCTTTCGAGGTTGACACCTTTGGGCGGATCTATTTCGGCAATCAACTGGAACGGGCGGGGGGAATTACTGGTCGTGGCTTCCATTGAACCTCCTCTTGCTCACTTGAATTGCTTTGTTCGCTAGTGCTGATCCAAATCGTCAAAAACAGCTCGTCTCACCGGCAACGAATGATGCCTGAATGGCGGCTCGATATTACCCTGCGATGAAGAAGCCTCGCAGCAGCGCCTGGGTCAGGTCCAAAGTGCTCCGGGTATTTCAAAACAGATGCTCAATTTCTTATACATTTGCACTGGAGTAGATCAGGCCGTATGGCGCTGAGCTCAGCGCTGCGCAAAGCCAGCAAAACCAGCAATTGTCACTGATCTTGAGTGCCTTGAGTACCCTATTCCAAGCTATCAGGTCCCAAATCCGGACTATGATGAAAAAACCGTGGCCATCGGTTAAATACCTGATTTTACTACCTTCAGACTGGGTTTGAAACATTTTTGGCCGCTGGGCAGGCTGATTATAATCAAACATTCTTAACACATACTTAAATTGATCTTATATTAACGGTTTAAACGCCTACTTGTCAATCATCTATCTGGGAAAAATGCAGCCCGCAGTTCATCGGCAGGAGAATGCGCCTGAACGAGGTGACTTCCCGGGGGAAGTGGCGGGCACGTCCGGGCAAGATTGGACGTTATATGGACTGTTGTGCAGATATTGCGGCTTTTCTTCCGCAATATTGACTTAGATCAAGGCAAAAGGGCCGCCATTGTCTTATCATTTTCTAAAATGCTGAATAGATCATTTGATGCGATGCGCCATCAGGTCTTATCAATTGACCAAGCAACAAGGAGCAAAGACATGAAATGCCCCGGCCAGGACATGCAGTATTGGAACTCGGAAGCGATCTACGAGGTTGACTGCCCGGCGTGTGCACGAGCGGTTGAATTCTACAAGGACGATACCACCCGGTCATGCAGTCACTGCGGCCATCGCTTCGTCAATCCGAGGATGGACTTCGGTTGTGCGGCCTATTGCAAGTATGCCGAACAATGCATCGGTACGCTTCCCGAAGAGTTCGTCGGGAGCCAGGAGAATCTGCTCAAAGACAAAGTAGCGGTAGGGATGAAACGTTTCTACAAGACCGATTTCAAACGGATCGGCTTTGTCTCCCGGGCGGCCGGGCTGGCTGAAAAGATCGGCAGAGAAGAAGGTGTGAACCTCGCTATCGTGCTGTGCGCCGCCTACCTCAAGGACATCAGCACAGGTCAGGCGCTCGCTGCCAGAGAGATTTTACTCCGGGCCGGCGCCAGGGATGAGGTTGTGGACCAGGTCTGCGCCTTGATCGAAGCATCGCACTCAGACGGCGCGTCCGCTTCGCCTGAAGTATCTACCCTTGCAGACGCCTTTGCCATTGCACTGCTCGAGATTGAAAATAAGCAAAATCCGATCGAGGCAGGTCGATTCGTACAATTTCTGGAAGAGACGCTGGACACCGAGACCGGCAGAAAAGTGGCCCAGGCCACATTCAGGCAGTTCACCACGACCTGATCGCTCCCAGCACCAGCAGCATGACCTGCTCCGCCAGTCCCGGCACTCCGCTGCCTATCAGGACCCGAAGCTATCTTAAAAAAAACGGTACCGTGATGCCGGGCGGCCTGGTATACAGAAGGCTGAGTCGGACCACGGCTCATATTTAATGGGTCGGGAAATCAGCAAGGAGATCAGCAATGCAATCGTTACAGGGTCAGGCCATTGGCTTCATCGGGCTGGGACTGATGGGCGTTCCCATGTGTCACAACCTCTTGCGGGCCGGCGCCGATCTGGTGGTGACCAACCGCTCACCCGAGCCACGCCGAATCATGGCCGAAGCTGGAGCCACTGCGGTCACCACTCCCGCCGAGGTGGCCCGCCTGGCCCGGACCATCATCATAATGGTGGCCGATACCGCCGCTGTCGAATCGGTTCTGACCGGCAATGATTCGATCACCGATGGTCTGCAGAGCGGCACACTGGTGATCGACATGGGAACCACCTCGGTTCCGGCGACCATCCGTTTTGGTGAATTGATTGAACGAAATAGCGGTGAATATGTAGACGCCCCGGTCTCCGGGGGCACCATCGGGGCTGAATCAGGAGAACTGACCATCATGGTCGGCGGCAGTCAGGCGGCCTTTGGCCGGGCGCTGCCGATTCTTGAAGTGCTCGGCAAACGGATCACCCACGTCGGCTCCACCGGGGCCGGCCAGGTGGCCAAAGCAGCCAATCAGGTTATCGTCGGACTCAATATCGGAGCAGTTGCCGAAGCCTTTGCGCTGGCCAAGGCCGCTGGTGTCGAGCCTGCCAAAGTCAGAGAAGCCCTGCGGGGCGGTTTTGCCGACTCTCGCATTTTGGAGGTGCACGGCCAGCGTATGGTGGACGGTACCTATACCCCCGGGGCCCGCTGCACGACCCAGCGCAAGGATATGCATCAGGCGGTTGAATTGGCTGCCAGCCTTGGCCTTGAAATGCCTGCTACAGCGCTTTCCCGCGAGCTCTATGATCGATTGATAGCCCAGGGGGGGGCTGATCTTGACCATGCCGCCCTGTTCACCCTGCTGGAAAAGAGCGGTTGCTGATTAGTTCTGGTGCGTACCGCAGCTAATTGAGGCGACTCGAAGTGTTGCGGGTCGCCCGCCGCAGAGCCAGGGTTGAATTGGCCCCGAAGATCAACAAGGCGCCGATCCAGCCGCTCAGCACCAGGGACGGGTCACCAACCAGTACCGGGCCGAGCAGAGCAGCGATGAGAATCCTGCTCGACGAGATAATCGAACCTTCCACTGCGGTCACGAACAGAAACCCAAAAGTCAGCAGATACTGCCCCAGCACCCCGGCAGCCGAGCACCAGAACAGGTAGTAGAGTTCGAGCCGGTCCGGCCAGAAAATCGCCTTTCTGAACAGGAAAAAAATAGCCAGCGCCCCCAGGCCGAACATGAAGAACAGCACGGTCTGCGAGTCGTGAACGCGCCGGCTCAGGTTCAGATAAATCATTGCCCAACCAGCAAAAAACCCCGAACATAGTCCCCAGAGACTGGTGAGCCCCAGGCCGCCCGACCCGTCGCCAGGCGAGAGGATCAGCCAAACACCCCCCAGAGCGACCACGACGATCAGCAGCACGAAACGGTCGCGCTGCTCTTTGATCATGAACCAGGAAATCAGCGCAACGAAGAGCGGATACGTCATATTCAGGATATTGGCCTGGGCCAGTGAACCCACCTCGACCGCCTTGTAGAAACAGAAGACCGCCACCGTATTGGCCACCGTGCGCCCAATCAGATAGTGGTAGTTCCGGGGTCTCAAGCGATGGCCGCCGACAAGCATGGTCAGGCAGACTACAATAAATCCAAGGAGAAAACGGGCGAACACGAAATAGGAAGTCTCGATGTCGACCGCTTCGTCTGCCCAGCGGATCACCGCGGTCGCCAGGTAAAAGCAGAAGGCCGAGCCCAGCACCGCCAGCCAGCCCAAAAGCTGGCGCGCGGTAAACGAGTCGGGGCTGGCGGATGGCTGAATCATGTGCTGATACCCATATCTGATTTGCGTTTTCGATAGCTTTGCAGCGCTGGGCAGCTGCGCTTACGCTGCTGAGCCCATGGCGCGGTATTCCGCGCTGCGGGCTTCGGGCCGCACAGCACCTGGCGCAGACCACCGGCCGGCCGCCTATACTACTGCAGCAGCCGTCGCTTGGGAAGCTAATTTGGTGATAACCTATCGAGCCAGCAGCTTGCCGGCCAGCAGGGTGCCGGTCATTGCCAGACACTCCATATCAAGATAGTACTGGGCCGATTCGTGGTAGAGAATCGAGCAGGACGGGCCGAACATATCATCCGCGTCGTTGAAGTTCAGAATAACAGGAATCCTCGGCAGGGCTTGGAAGGTGAAGGAAAAGTCGTAGGTCTCATTCTTCTCAGCCACCCCGCCCAGTTCCAGGCAGCGCTGCTGGAGCAGCTCCGGTTTGCGGGAAAAGTGCGATTCGATGGTCTTATTGGTGTTGCTGGTAAAATAGGAGACCAGCGGGCCGGCATCTCGAAATTCCCGATAGGTCATATAACGCTTCGATATTACCGGTAGTTCGGCTGGACAACGCAATACGTATTTGCATAAGATGACCCTGACCGCCGGGCTCACCTCGGCTCCGCCCGGGCTGCTTACTGCAACTGAAGAGAGATGATAGAGCTGGTCGTAGAGCGGGATGATCAGCTTGTCATCGACCGTTTCGACACCGAGCGGCACAGCCCGGGCCAGATAATCGATGTTGCTGAGTTCGGCTAAATAGTGGCGGTAGGTCTGTTCGAAAACCTTCGCTCTATTCGACCCCGTCATGAGTCAGCAGGTTCTCTCCAGGCCGTTATGCTGCAGTTTTTCCAACTTCTCCAGCAGGGCGTCCCGCTCATCTTCCAACGCCAGCAGATCATGCATGACCGGAGGCTTCACCGAGTGGGCCGGCAGCCGTTTTTCGGTTTCCGCTATGGCTTGTTCAAGCTCGATCAGGCGAGTCTTAAGGGCCTGGCAATCATCGTGCATCATTGGCGGGATTTGGCAGGGTAGGGTTGTGTCAGCCGTCTAATTTTTTAAGTTCAGTCTCGATGATCTGCCGCTCGATGTCCGTCGGTGGTCGTTTCAGCACCCGGTAAAACCTCGTCTCGCCCATTTTACTGCTTCTGGAGTAGACCACGACCTCGTAGCGTTCGCCACCGCCAGGCAGTTTCTCGACCCAGAGCACCCGCTCCAGATCGAGCGAGAAATCACGGCAGACCTGTTTGGCAAACTTCTCCGGGTGGGCTGAAATGGAATGTCCGCTGCCCGTCTCGGCATAGAGACAGAGGAACTGTTTCAGAGAGGTGACAACGGTGCTGTCTTTGCCGATGTCGAAAATCTGCAGATTGTACGACCCGGGGAACCAGGCGATGGGCTCCCGGTTCCCGTGTCGTTTTCCATCCCAGCTATAAATGCCGTTATAGATCTGCATATCTTTATTCATCGGCGGCATAGAAGCTCCAATGCTGATCGGATCGGCCTAATTTTACTCGTTTGCCGCCAGCGAACGCCGGTCTGACATATCCATCAGCACCCGTTCACGAGCCTTGTCGATACCAAGTTCTTTTCGCTTCTTGTCGATGTGCTCGATCATCAAACGAGCCATTTCATGGGGCGTATCAGCAAACCCCCACTTACCGAAGCCTCTGCTCTCAAGACCTTCAAACAGCAGCTTTTCAAATCTCGTCTCCCGGGTGATCGGGAAGGTGTGTCCGAAAACAGTGAACACGCCTGAGGCGACGAAATACTGACCGATGGCGATGGCCTTTTCACTCATCCACTCGGGCGCACAGCCAGCCACCGGCAACTCGGCGATTGACTCGCCCAGGCCGCCGGTATGAACCATCTCCGAGACGGCCATCAGGATCCTGCTGTTATCGACACAGGAGCCCAGGCCAAGTACCGGCGGGATGCCCACCGTTTCACACACTTCGGCAAGCCCCGGGCCGGCCATGGCCGCAGCGCCTGGGGTGGTCAGCCCCGCCTTGGCCAGAGCCATCTGAGAACAACCGGTCTGTACTACCAGGATGTCGTTTTTAATCAGCTCCTTGACCAGCTCGACGTGGGAGAAATCCTGCTTCGAACGCGGGTTGGTACAGCCGACGACACCCGCCACGCCCCTGATCCTGCCATTTATAATATTATCATTGAGCGGCTCATAGCCACCCCGAAATGAACCGCCCAGCATATATTTTATATACTCGTGGGAAAAACCGTGTACGCCCCTGGCGGTTTTCTGTGGAATTTCGATGGGCATTGAGCGGTTCTTGAAGCGTGAAATGGCTTTGATGACGATTTCGTCAGTGCATTTCATCGGGTCGTGCTCATCGAGTTCGACATGCTCCGCGCCTTCGATCTTGGCCCGGTAGTTGGTTGTGATAAACACGGTGTCGTAGCAACCGGCGACCTTATGCAGATCCTGCTTGATGCACTGGATATCGACGGTCATCGCATCCACGGCTCCGGTCACCAGGGCCGCCTCTGTCGAGGAGAAGTTACCCGCGTGCGGAATGCCGTGCCTCGACATTACATCGAGACCCGAACAGCACATACCGACCAGGTTGATGCCCTTGGCGCCTGCGTCCGTCGCCATTTTCCTGATCGACGGCGCCGCCACGGAAATCATCATCGCCTCGAGCAGAATCGGTTCGTGCCCGTGGACGATGATATTGACCTGATCTTCCTGCAGAACCCCCATATCAACGTTCACCTCGACCGGCGAAGGGGTACCGAACAGGATATCTGAAATATCGGTGGAGACCATCGAGCCGCCCCAGCCGTCGGCCAGTGCGGTGCGGGAAATCTGCTTAGTAATGTTTTCATAATCCTGATCGACGCCCATGGCCGTGCGGTGCATCATCTCCATGATTTCACGCATCGCCCCCCGGGGCACAATACCTTCCTTGCGCCAGGTCTCCAGGGTCTTCTTCGGTACCCGCTTGACCAGGGGAATCTCGCCATCGACCTGGGTATAGGTCTTTTCAAGTTCATGATAGACATCTTTGGCGATATCCTTGATGGAGCGGTCCTTGGTTTCGATATCGAGCGATTCTGCCACCTCGGAGAGCTTCAGGTGATCCTTGATTTCAAAATCGGTCACCGTACCCTCGATAACCCCTCTGAACAGATCGAGCATGGCCATACCGTGATCGGTATGGGCGGCCGTTCCAGCAGCCACCATACGACCGAAATTTCTGGCCACGATGGTATCCACGGTGGCACCGCAGACACCGACCCGTCTGTACGGATCGTTCGGGTTCATCCGGCACGGTCCCATGGAACAGTGCTTGCAGCAGGCTGAATCGGCCCCGATCGGACAGGGTTTGACATCTTCGGCACGATCGAAAAACAACTCGACCCCGTCCCGTCGGGCTTTGGCGATCATCTGCTGGGTCGATGCGCAGGCGGTGATATCTTCCGGACGGATTATCTGTTGTGGCTTAGCCATGACTCCTCCTAGGTGTATTTGTTTTAACGCGGGCGACTCCCCGGTGATATCTCCCACAATGTGTTGCGAAACTGGGCCAGATAACAATGGGAATCATTCTCAAATCTCGCTCCATTTTACCGCCACATTGTGGCAATGTCAATTAGAAACGAACATCAGAAACGATTCCATTCTGGGTGAAAATTGCACTCAACTCTGGACATTTAGAAACCGACTGCTCGAAGGTGGACCGATTGTCAGGCAACCAACTGAAATCAAAGACAAGAATCTTGGCTGAAATAATCAGATGATGATCTGAACGGGGGTACGGGGGTGGCCAACCACGGTATGATCTGCGGCGCAAGCGGGCAGGAACAGCTTAGGGAAAGATTTTGGCGGCTTTGAGCTCAGGCAGCGCGCAGATCGATGCCTGGCACCGAAGCCGGCGAGGC
>CAVPRJ010000020.1:0-19244 GCA_963707715.1 uncultured delta proteobacterium | reverse complement strand
GACGATATCGCCCAGCGCCGGGACGACTATGCCGCTCAGCTCTCCTCGCTGATCATGGCCTCCATGTCTTCGGAAAAGACGGAAACCGCCAGGGAAAATCGCTCCCAGATTATCTCCTCCCTGTTCAATGAGCGCAGCACCGCAGCCGACAGTGACAAAACGGCCGGGGCACTCTGGCAGGCCCGCCTGGTGCTGGCGATTGCTGAACTTCTGGATCGGGAGGAAGCGGAACTGAGGCAGAACCTGAACCTGCTCGATGAACAGGAGCTGGAAATGTATCGCTCCTTGCACGGCGAGAGCGACCAAAATGAATCAGGGTCTTTTGCCGACATTGAACGTCTCACCGCCGGCCTGGACCAAGCCCGTCCCCGGGAAATGCAGATGCGCTTCAAAAGCTGGCTCGCGCTGATGCGGGCGGCCCCGATTCCCGAGGTTTCACTCTGGCTCGCCTCGTCCCAGGATGGCGCCGACCAGCTGCTCAACGAAGTTGATAAACACGGCACTGGACAGGCCCTGCCGATTCTCAAGCTGGCCCTGCCGGACCGAATCGAGGCCAGCGCTCCCTATGTCGCCTCGCGGATTCAGGATTTTCACCGCAGCGCCGCAGAGGTGCTGTCAAAACTCGGCAGCGATCTGCAGCAGATGAGCCTCAGGGAGTTGCACACCCGGGCCTCGGTGGACGATCTTCTGCCCGCCGCCAGCGGTGATGTCAGCCGCTGGAATGAATTGGTCGAAGACCATTTTCCGGCAGGCTCCCACGGCCGGGGTTCACTCTATTTCTATCTGTTGCCGGATTGTCCGATCACCAAACTACTCGATTTATCCGCTCCGGCGACTGCAAAACAGTCATCGCACGGCCTGCTTGCAGTGTTCAGACGCTCCTAGCCCGAAAGTACAATGGGGGGGCGGTAAAGGGGACAAGCGGCAGGTGACGCTCGCCTGAAAAACAAATGCCACCCGGCTGGGTGGCATTTACTCGCGTTTTATCAGAGGGTGATCGCCCGGACTATGCGGCCGCTTCAACCCCTTTGCTGAAATCTACCGGCACTGTGGTTACCCTTGCAGCCAGTTCCCGGTCGACCATCATCAGGGCCTGAGGGTTATCGCCAACCAGCTTCAACTGGGCGATGATGTCGTTATCGTTTTCTTCTTCCTCGACCTGCTCGATAACATACCATTCGAGAAAAATCTGCGTGGCGTGATCTTTTTTGCTGATCGCCAGCTCCATCAAATCGTTGATGCTCTGGGTGATATACTGCTCATGCGCCAGCGTCTTTTCGAACATGTCCAGCACTGAGTCGAATTCCCCCGGCGGCATCTCGATCTGCTTCAATACGACATCCTCACCCTGACGCTGCACATATTCATACATTTTCATCGCGTGATACATCTCTTCATGGTACTGAACCATGAACCAGTTGGCGAATCCCTTCAAACCAATCGATCCCGAATAGGCCGACATCGACATATAGAGATAGGCTGAATACATCTCCTTGTTGATCTGCGTATTGAGTGCCTGAACCATCTTTTTATGCAACATATTAATCTCCCTTTGGTACTTATTTGTTAATGGACAGCAGCTATTCCCGACCAATACAGCCGGGCTGCATAGCCGCATGCAATAGGCCTGCCTCAAATCAGCAGAAACTCTATGAATAGTGCACAAAAAGTCAAGCGGCAATCGGACTGAAACCGGCACCGGTTCCAGTCCGAGCAGCTTCGCGACGAGCTCGCAGAGAACAGTCGAGGGCTATTTGTCCCAGGTGCAGCAGGTGTATGGATTGATTGTGGTCACCGGGCACAGCGCGGAGCGGACGACCTTGTCGGCCACGCTGCCGAACATGATTTTTTCAAGGCCTTTATAGCCGTGGGTGCCCATGATGATCAGATCGGCCCGGATCTCGGTGGCATAGTCAACAATCTGTTCAGCCACATCGCCCATCAGGACCTTGCTGCGAAACTCCGTGACACCGCATTGGACAAAAAGCTCCTTCATCTCTTCGACAAAACCTTCCATGCGCTCTTCGGCCCCGGCCATCAGCTCTTCTTCGAGGTTAGGGACATGCATCTGCGGGACGAAAAACCCCGAATAGTCTTCAAAGTTCTGAACAACGAAAACAAGATCGAGGGCGGCGCCGTATTTTCCCGCCATAAATGCGGCGGAGTTGGCTATCAGACGTGAGTTGTCGGAAAAATCGATCGGGGTCACAACTCGGCTGATATCGCGTATCTGTTTCATGGTTTTTCCTCCTCAACAGTGCTTTGGTTTCGCAGCCTCGAACCTCCTGCTCTTACTACTTATTTTCTCATATACACAGCACGGTTGCAAGCCGAATCGGCAGGTCTTGACAAGAAGATATCGCCCCATTGCCGCAGCCTTACTGCAATAATTTCTGCAACCGGATCATATTTTAGGGACTGGTTGATCCGCTGCTGACAGTCGCGCTCGATAATATGACGCTTTTTGTTAAGCGTATTGGTCAGTTCCTCTCCGCCGCACAGCACCTCGAACAGGGTCTCGGGCTCGAGAGACCCATGCTGCCGTCCGGCCAGGGCTGTCTCATGCATCTATTTGGTCCCCCAGTGCACGGAGATGGTGCCGAACATGAACTTTTTGAAACCGACCTCGGAAAAGCCGGCCTGCCGGAAAAGATCGGCCAACTCGCCGGCTTCGTGAAAATCCATGGTCGATCCGCTCAGGTAGGCATAGGCCGCTGCATCACTGGCGACCAGTCTGCCCAGCAGTGGTATGATGCACTGAAGATAGAAGCGGATAAACGGATAGATCATGTTTTTTTCCGGCGGCGTTGTATCGAGGCAGACTACCCTTCCCCCCAATGCCAGGACCCGGTAAACCTCACGCAATACCCGCGTCGAATCATCCACATTGCGGAGCAGATAGCCAAAACTCACCACCTGAAACGACTCGTCACGGTATGGCAGCCGGTTGGCATCGCAGGCCTGCCAGCAGATATCCTCCTCGCCCAGCCGCCGGGCGGCATGGGCCAGCATGTTACGGGAAAAATCGGCCCCGATCACCCGCGCCTCGGGCCAGGTCTTTCTGAACAAGGCAGCGATATCGCCCGTTCCGCAAGCCAGATCGAGAATCCAACCAGCCTCCGGTCTGCCGCTCTGGGCAACCACAAATTCACGCCAGCGACGATCCTGCCCGCAGGTCATGACCCGGTTCATCAAGTCATAGCGTCCGGCGATGGCATCGAACATTTTTTCAACACCCGGCCCCTTGCTCAAAGAATCACCTCTCGATTCTTTCGGTGCCCATCAGCAGGGTGCAAATCCGGGGGTCCGCGGGAAGGCGATCACATCCCGAATATTGTGCATGCCGGTGACGAACTGGAGCAGCCGCTCGAAGCCGAGACCGAAACCCGAATGAGGTGCGGTGCCGTATTTGCGCAGCTCGAGGTACCAGCGGTATTCTTCATCATCGATACCCGCCTGCTGCATTCTGCCGAGCAGCACGTCATAACGTTCCTCACGCTGGCTGCCGCCGACGATCTCTCCGATGCCGGCCACCAGAATATCCATCGCCGCAACGGTGGTTCCGTCCTCGTTGACCCGCATATAAAACGGTTTTATCGAGGCTGGATAATCACTGACGATCATCGGCAGCCGGTAGACCTGCTCGCTGAGGTAACGCTCGTGCTCGGACTTCAGATCCACTCCCCAACTCACCGGAAATTCGAATTTCTGCTTTGCCTGCAGAAGCTGTTCAACGGCCTCGCTGTAGGTTATCCGAACAAAGTCGTTGTCGATCACATGACGCAGCTTGTCCATAAGCCCCTTTTCGATGAATCGGTCGAACAGCGCCATATCTTCAGCGCAGTGTTCAAGCACATCGGACAGCAGGTACTTGAGCATCTGCTCGGCCAGATCCATATTGCAGGACAGGTCGCAAAAGGCCATTTCCGGTTCCAGCATCCAGAATTCGGCCAGATGCCTGCTGGTATTGGAATTTTCGGCTCTGAAGGTCGGCCCGAAGGTATACACCGAGCCTAGCGCCTGGGCATAGACTTCAGCCTGGAGTTGCCCGCTCACGGTCAGCCCGGCCCGTTTGCCGAAAAATGTCTTGCTCTGATCCACTGTTCTTTTGGCGCTCAGGTCGTTAAGTTCCTGTTCCGTGACAACCTGAAACATCTCACCGGCGCCTTCGCAGTCGCTGGTGGTAATCACCGGGGTATGGACATGAAAAAAACCGCGCTGCTGGAAAAAAACATGTACCGCCTGGCTCAGACGGGACCGGACCCGGGCTACCCCTCCCAGCGCATTCGTCCGCGGCCGCAGGTGTGAAATCTCGCGCAGAAATTCAAACGAATGACGTTTCTTCTGCAGCGGATAGAGCTCAGGATCGGCCCAGCCGACAACTTCAATGGCATCGGCGACCACCTCGACCGGCTGGCCTTTGGCCGGAGATTCTTTGAGTTCTCCCGTGACAACGACACTGCAGCCGGTGCTCAGTTTTTTTATCTGTGACTCGTAGTTGTCGAGTTTCTGGTCGGCGATAATCTGCAGATTGGCCAGGCAGGATCCGTCATTGACCTCCACAAAAGAAAAACTCGTGCTGTCACGTCTGGTCCTGACCCAACCGGCCACAACCACCTGCTGACCTTGCGGCTTCTGCCGCAACAGCCCGGCGATGCGATCTTTTTTCATCTACGTGCCCTCTTGATAGTCTTGCTGCCCGCTGATCAGTTCCTGCCAGCTCTGCTGCCGGCTTCAATTTTCCTGGCTAAAAACGCGGACAGCCTTGCGTTGTCAAATGACCTTATGTGAAATGGTGAGACGAGACGCTTCAACGATATGTCCATCATGCATTTATAACATATATCCGCTGCGCACATTGCCAAGAGCGGCAAACAGAGACCCCTTGGCCTCCGGAATCTCCGCGTATAGGTGCGCCAGAATCGAGCGGATCTTTTCACGTTTGCTATCTTCAGCCAGCGGACAGTAATTTTTCACCGGTTCAAACCCGGCGATGCGCCCGAGTTCGATCACTTCGTCTTTGTCGAGATATGCCAGTATTCTAATCAAACTGAGCCGGCCTGCAAACAGCTCCTGTTTGGGAAGCATGGTGGAGATATTGCCGCTGTAGAGTGCATTGATGAAAAAGGTCTCGACCAGATCGTCCTTGTGATGGCCCAGCGCAAGTTTCGCGCAGCCTTTGTGGCGGGCCAGCTCGAAAAGCTGGCTTCTTCTGTTTCTGGCGCAGACAAAACAGCACGGCTCTTTATTGTCCTTGGCCTGCCAGGCCTCGACCTTGCTGAAGTCGATGTCCCAGCGACGCATCTGACGCTCTATGTTCGCTGCCGGCGACTCCCCTCCCTGTTCGTCAGACCAGTAACCGTGGTCCACGTAGACCGCTTGGATAGCGTAATCGATGGGCGCTTTGGACCTCCAGATCTGCAGAACCCAGGCGGTGACCAGACTGTCTATACCGCCTGAAACGCCGATCAATACCCGATCGCCATCCTCGAGCATGGACCAGTCGTGCATCGCCTGACCGATCTTTCTGTTGAGCTTGGTGGGCAGAGTCGGCTGTTTCATTGCAATTACGGCTGAAAAACAAACACCCGTCTGCGAACAGACGGGTGGCTCATAACAAAAAAAAATGAATGCCCAGCTAAAAATAAGGGCACTGCTCTATTTTCTCGGCAACGCCCAGGGTCACCAGTTCTTCCACGGTGAGCCATTTAAGCCCGTATTTATGTGCTGACATGATATTGCTGAGCAGGGATTCCTGGGTCTGGTTGAATGTTGTCGACCAGATGAGGCTGCCGTCCCGGGTGTTCATAAGCTTCATTGAAAAAGAAGCCGAAGCCGGAGAATCAACCCCGTATTCACCGCCCACACGCTGTTCATAGCGGGACAGCGTTGTGACCAGGACAGCATTGCACTTGAGCACAGAGCCAATTCTGTCAAACAGAGCCGACTGGGCCGCATCACTTTCAGGCAGCAGTGAAGTCAGTTGGCGCTGCGACAGGAGTCTGACGTTAGCGGATCCAGCAAGCGCCTCGGCAATGGTCCGATCCAAAAAGGAGGCGCCATTTTCGAGTTTGGCGGCCTGGGCGTAGGTCAACGAATCGTCGGCTTTGAGATCCGCCATCACCGGCAGGACCACAATACACGGCACCTGTCTGCGGGCCTCCAGCCGCTCTTCTTCAGTGGGCGGTGCCTGTTTGGTGGCGCAGGAAGTCAGCATGACAGCCGTGCAAGCCAGCAGCAGGCCCAGCATGATCGATTTATTTTTCAGCATAGCTCTCTCACCACGGTCTAATAGTTGCGGCCGTTATAATATTCCTTTGGAAGACAGTACCGCCGCCCCATCCCGACACGTTGTCGCTTCGTCCAGGGCACGGCCGAGTGCCTTGAACACCGCTTCGATAATGTGATGAGCATTTTCACCGTGGAGCAGATCCACATGCAGGGTAAGGCCGCCGTGCAGCGCCACTGCCCTGAGAAACTCTTTGGCCAGCGCCGTATCGAAAGTTCCTATCTTCTGATCTTCAAGCTGCACCCCGTAATGCAGATACGGCCGGTTAGAGATGTCCACTACGACCCTGGCCAGGGTTTCATCCATCGGCACATAGCTGCTGCCGTAACGCCTGATGCCGCCCTTATCCCCGAGTGCCGCCGCCAGTGCCTGTCCGAGGCAGATGCCGACATCTTCCGCCGTATGATGATCGTCAACCTCGAGATCGCCATGAGCGGCAATGTCAAGATCAAACGAGCCATGCACGGCAAAAAGGGTGAGCATGTGGTCCAGAAAGCCAATCCCGCTCTTGACGGCAACACTCCCCGTACCGTCGAGCCCCAGCCTGAGACGAATATCGGTTTCTGTCGTTTTCCTGTTGATCTCGCCGGAGCGGATCTGCGGGGCTGTTGTCATATTCACACCTAGGTATTATTATGTTGCCGAAAGACGGGATCGGCAAGAGTCTGGTCGGAATATTTACCTGTGGCTCATACTTATCATAGATTTGCGGGACTTAACCATCTTTTTTTCGACCGGGCCGGGTTTTTGCGCAGGTTGGTTGCCGCACCGTGATTACCATTTTTTATGTTGACATATGACACGCTGTTTATTAAATGTTGTCCTGTTTTGATGAGAGAACAGAGCGGGAATAACTCAGTGGTAGAGTGCAACCTTGCCAAGGTTGAAGTCGCGAGTTCGAATCTCGTTTCCCGCTCCACATGAGCAACTCAAGGTTCGACATTGTTCGAACCTTTTTTTATTAAAATCCTCGAGGAACCGCATGAAAACCTATCTTGCTCCTGTAAAAGAGATCGAGAAGAAATGGTATGTCGTCGATGCCAAGGACAAGATTCTGGGTCGTCTGGCAACCGAGATCGCTTCACGGTTGCGCGGCAAGCACAAACCGACCTTTTCTCCTTTTATAGACAACGGCGATTTTATCATCGTGACCAACGCCGAAAAGGTCCAGCTCACCGGAAACAAGTGGGACGACAAGAAATATTATCGTCATACCGGATACATGGGCGGCATCAAGGAAACAACGGCCAAAGAGCTCCTGGAAAAGAAGCCGACGGATCTGGTCTTCAATGCCGTCAAAGGCATGCTTCCGAAAAACAAAATCGGGCGGGCCCAACTGAAGAAGCTCAAAGTATATACCGGTGCCGATCATCCGCACGCCGCCCAGCAACCTGAAGAACTTGTAATATAACTATACGGAGTACGAGACCATGGCCGATCGTTTTTACGCAACCGGTAGAAGGAAAAAAGCTGTTGCCCGCGTCTGGATAACGCCAGGATCCGGCAAAGTGCAGGTAAACCGGATGACTCCGGAAGAATATTTCGGCGGCACCTTTCAGTCCCACAAGCTCGAAAAACCTTTCGAAGTCACCGATACCCAAGATCAATACGACGTGCTGGCAACCCTTTCCGGCGGTGGCAAATCGGCTCAGGTCGATGCGCTGACCCACGGCATCTCGCGGGCATTGCTCGAAGTCGACGGCGACATGAGAACGGCACTGAAACGCTCCGGCCTGCTCACCCGCGATCCGCGAACCAAGGAAAGAAAGAAATATGGGCAAAAAGGCGCCCGCGCCAAATTCCAGTTTTCCAAGCGTTAAGAACGCACGCATTTTTCCTGGTCCAGCACCAGGCGTAAAGCTCAGTCCGGTTTCAATCGCAAGGGGATGGCAGATTATCTGTTATCCCCTTTTTGTTTCAGGTTCACCTACAGACATCTAGAGGTCAATCAATGCTACGAGTCGCCATTGTCGGAGCCTCCGGCTACACCGGCGGGGAACTGGCCCGCCTGCTTGCCAGTCATCCATCCGCAACGATCAGCGCTGCCACCTCCCGCCGCTATCACGGGCAGCGGCTGGCTCAGGTGTTTCCTCATTTGGCGGGCCGCATTGACATCGAGGTAAAAGATCACTCAGTCGATGAAATCATCGATCTGGCCGATTTCATCTTCTGTGCCGTGCCCCATAAAACCGCCATGGACATCGTCCCGGCTTTTATCGAGGCAGGCAAAAAGGTGGTCGATCTCTCGGCCGACTTCAGGATCCGCGACGTGGCAGTCTATGAAAAATGGTATCAGCCCCACAGCGCACCGGACCTGGTCAAGCGCGCTGTATACGGCCTGCCGGAGCTGTACCGTGAACAGATCCGGGAAGCCGCCCTGGTGGCCAATCCCGGCTGCTATCCAACCTCGATCACCCTGGCCCTGGCGCCGCTTCTTAAAACGGACCTGATCGATCCACAATCGATAATTGCCGATTCCAAGTCCGGCACCTCCGGAGCAGGCCGGGCGACCAATGTCGGCAACCTGTTCTGTGAGGTCACCGACGGCTTTCGCCCCTATAAAGTCGGCGGAACCCACCGTCATATCCCGGAAATCGAGCAGAACCTGAGCAATTGCGCGGGGGTGCCCATCAGGATTTCTTTTACCCCGCATCTGTTGCCCATATCCCGCGGTATTTTGAGTACCATGTATGTCAACCAGACCAAGGAGGCCGCGTTGAGCGAGATTATAGCGCTCTATCAGGATATGTATCAGGAGCAACGGTTTATCCGGCTTCTCGAATCGGGTGTGCAGCCCGCCACCCAGCAAGTCAGGGGGTCAAACTACTGTGACATCGCGCTGGCCCAGGACGTGCGGACCAAGCGGATTGTCGTCACTTCGGCAATAGACAACATTGTCAAAGGCGCTTCAGGACAAGCGCTGCAGAATATGAACCTGATGTGCGGTTTTGCTGAAGAAGCAGGCCTGGACCAGATTCCGCTTTTTCCCTGAACCGACTGCCCGAATCTGCCTAATCGATGCGTACGCTCAGGCTGCTCATCTCATTTGACGGTACCGGCTACTGCGGCTGGCAGAAGCAGGATAACGGGCCGAGCATTCAGGCGGAGATTGAGCGAGCCGTATCGTTGATCTGCGATGAACTGACGGTTGTCCATGGGGCCGGCAGGACAGACGCCGGGGTACACGCGCTGGGCATGACAGCCCACTTCAACTCCAGCAGCGGGGTGGACTGCGAGTCTTTTTCCAAAGGGCTTAACTCCCTGCTCCCGCCGGCTATTCGAATCCTCGAAGTAAGCGACCAAGACAGCTCGTTTCACGCCCGTTTCCGCGCCCTGGCCAAAACCTATTTTTATCAGATTTACACCGGTCCAACCCTCTGTCCAACAAGACGCCTCTATAATTGCCATGTCCCCTACAAGCTCTCTCGCCGCACCATGCGACACTGTCTACAAACGCTCCTCGGCACCCATGATTTCAGCAGTTTTGAAACGGCCGGTTCGCGCGATAAAGACCAGGCCGGCGGCCGGGGAGCAGTGCGCACGATATTTAAAGCCGAACTCAGTGAACCGGAGCCGGATTTTATCCGGCTTACCTATACCGGGGATGGGTTTTTACGACATATGGTGAGAAACATCACCGGCACCATCATCGAAGCAGGCCGGGGGAAAACTGCAGCGCATGAATTTGCTGAGATTCTCGGGGCGCTGGACCGCAGCCGGGCAGGAGCCACCGCACCGGCCTGTGGCCTGACCCTTTTCAAGGTGCATTACGAGCAAGACTGGTAATCAGGCTATTGGTAATACATTGGTCGGAGGTGAAGAGCGCACCCCTTAAGCGGCAGCAGGCTTGATAAGTCAGGTTTTTTTCGAAGTTGAATGGCGGGCCAGCAGGGACTGCAGCTTCCACGGTGAAGACAGGCAGACGTTTTCTTCCTCGCAAGCGCTCATGATATCGCAGAAGGCCAGAAACTCAGCCAGGGCGTCATCCACCTGGCTATCCTTGCGGCTGATGATCCTGATCTGGCGCTTCATGTCCACGCCCTCGATTTTCATGCTTTTGAGCCAGCCGTTTTCCACCTCGCGGCAGATGGTCAGGGCAGACAGACAGGCGATACCGACTCCCGATTCCACCGCCCGCTTCACCGACTCCGGGTGCCCCATCTCCATGACAATCTTGACCTCATTCATGTGGTCCTTCATCTTATCACGGAAGATTGCTGCGGTACCGGAACCCCGCTCGCGCATGATCCAGCGGCTGCCCGCAAGATCCCGCTCAATGTTGAACGATTCGTTAGTGGCCAAGGGGTCGGAAGGAGCGGCCAAGACTACCAGTTCGTCCTTGAACCATGGTCGAACCAACAGATCGGTCTCGGATATCATACCCTCGACGAATCCGATGTCCACGGTGCCGTCCATGACCATACCCTCCACGATCTTGGTGTTGTAGACCAACATGTTGACCAGAACGTTCGGGTGCGCCTTTTTGAAGGCGCCGATCAGGTACGGCAGAATATAATTGCCCACCGAGGAGCTGGCGGCAATATTAATCCGTCCGCTTAACTTGTCGTTGCGCTCGGACATGATCGTTTCGATACTGCCGACCTGGGCAATAATATCTTTGCCCAGCGGCAGCAGGTATCGGCCGCGTGCGTTGAGCACCAGACTCCTGCCGTGCCGGTCGAAGAGGGAACCGCCGAGTTGATTTTCCAGTTCGGCCAGGGCCATGCTTACCGCCGACTGGGTTACGAAGAGCTTTTTACTGGCCTTGGTGACCTGGGCTGTCTCGGCGACGGCAATAAAAATCTCTAATTGTCTCAGCGTTATAGACATGCTTTGCTTCCAGATTCAGTTTTTTTGATAGTTTACATCTTTTTTACTGACAATGCACATATAATCAACGCACCTGACCAAATAAATCACCTTCAATATCAACCAAATAGGATAAATATTAATTATGATTACAGTAGCTTAAATGGATATATCAGGAGAATGGAGTCATTAAAAAAAATTGACAGGCTAAAAACCATTCTATATGATACGGGCGCTTTTTTGCAGATATACACCCGCTGATCGGCTGTTTTCATACACGATAACTAAGAGATTTGCATGGATTTTTCTGTTTTTCTATACCGTGACGACATTCTCTGGATCACAGCTTTCACGCTCGGCGGTCTCAGCTTTGCACTTGGTCCAATTCTGGTCGTTCATCTGTTCATGCCCCTCAAGACGAGGCAGGTTGCTGGCCACACCGACCAGTATATAGAATGCGGCATGGAGCCGATCGGCGACAGCTGGATCCGCTACGGCGTTGTCTTCTATCTTTACGCCCTTATTTTTCTCGCCTTTGATGTCGATGTTCTCTTTCTGTTCCCGGTCGCTCTTGCATACAACGACGAGATGTTCGTCATCTCGGGATTTTGTTGAAATTGTCCTATTTGTCGGAATTTTATCACTCGCAGTAGTCTATGCATGGATCAAGGGAGTATTCAAGTGGGAACGCAAAACATACCTGAATCGTTAGAAACGGTTCCCGCATCGTTCGTTCAATTTGCCATGGCAGACAAACTGATCAACCTCTGCCGGGCCAACTCCCTCTGGCCGCTGACCTTTGGTATCGCCTGCTGCGCCATAGAAATGATGGCACCGGGTGTGCCCGCTTTGACATGTCACGTTTCGGAGCCGAAGTCTTTCGTCCTTCCGCCAGGCAGAGCGATGTGATGATTGTCGCCGGTACCATCTCAAAGAAAATGGTGCCGGGCATCAAGACCCTCTATGACCAGATGCCGGAGCCCAAATGGGTCATGGCCCTGGGCAACTGCGCCATCTCCGGCGGTCCGTTCGCCTTTGAGGGACAGTACGGCATCGTCGTTGGGGCGGATAAATTTCTGCCTGTCGATGTCTATGTTCCCGGCTGCCCCCCGCGACCTGAAGCGCTGCTCGAGGGAATCATCGAGCTTGAACACAACATCACCGGCTGGCGCAGCTGGCCGAAAGTCAAACCGCAATGGCGTGGATACCCGCCGAAGGATAATGTTCTCGAAGCTGGTGCAGTCGATGAGTATCGAGCAAAAGACCAGAGACGCGCTCTCAGTCAGCTGTTTGCGCGATCAGACCAACGCTGTCGCCAACTGAAGCTGATGCAGAAGGCGGACGAGTCTGAAAAACAGGCGGCCGGCTGAGCCAGCCAAAACGGTATTATTGACGCGATTATCCGCACACGGTTTCCATCTCGATGTCCAGCTCGATGCCGACCAGCTGATCGAAGCCGTAACAATCATGTTCGAGCTCGACTATTTTCTCGAATCGCATCACCGGGGTCGACTGGATCAAAGAAAAGCAGCTGGAAGTGGTCTACGACTTCAGCCGCTATGATTTTGACACTCTGCCGGGTTGTCATGCGCACCAGAATTTCACGCTCCGAGCCGAGGCTGCCAACCATCACCAGTTTACACCGGTGCTAACTGGCATGAACGGGAAACCCATGACTTTTTCGGTATCGTTTTCAGGGCCACCCGCACCTCATCCCGCTGCTGCTTCCCGAAGACGCAGATTTTCATCCACTTCTAAAGGATTTCAAGGCATGAGCCATCCAATAGAACTCCAGACGGACGAAACCTTCGTCCTCAACGTCGGCCCCCAGCATCCGGCCACCCACGGTGTCCTGCGGGTCAAGATGAAAATGGACGGTGAGTATATCGTACAATGCCGAGACGGTCCTTGGCTACATTCACCGGATGCACGAGAAAATGGCCGAGAACCGGACCTATCCCCAATACATGCCGAACATGAGCCGGCTCGACTATCTTTCCGCCATGGCTTTTAACCACGGCCATGTACTGGTGGTCGAAAGGGCCTGCGGCATCGAAGTTCCCGAACGGGCCGAATACATCAGGGTCATCACGGTCGAACTCAACCGCATAGCCTCCCACCTGGTCTGGTTCGGTGCCTTCGTCCTGGATCTTGGCGGCTTCACCCCGCTGATGTACTGCTTCGAGGACCGCGAACAGATACTCGACATGCTCGAGGCGGTGACCGGTTCACGGCTTACCTACTGCTACTTCCGCTTTGGCGGCCTCTACAACGATATCGACGACGAATTCATCAGCGGCACCCGCGCCTTCATCACGCGGATGCGCAAAGAACTGAAGATGTACGACAAGCTGGTCACCGGCAACATCATTTTGCGTCAAACGCCTCGAAGGTCACGGCCTCGTCGACCAGGAGATGTGCCAGCGTTACGGGGCCACCGGCCCGGTTGCCAGGGGTTCCGGCATCAACTACGATGTCCGGAAAAACGAACCCTACTCGGTCTATCCCGAATTTGATTTCGATATTCCTGTCTACCACGAAGTGCGACTCGTTTGCCCGCTATATGGTGCGCATGGAGGAGATGGAACAATCACTGCGCATCATCGAACAGGCGCTTGGACAAACTGCCCGACGGTCCCGATCAAGCCGAAAAAGAAACCAAAAATCATAAAACCGCCGGCGGGCGATTATTATGCGGCGGTCGAGACGGCCCGGGGCAATTTCGGCATCCGGCTGGTCAGCGACGGCACGCAAGAACGCCTATCGGCTGAAGCTGCGATCACCCACCTATTCGAACATGCACCTGTTCGACGAGGCCTGCCGAGGCATGCTGATCATGCGATGCACTGGCATTTATGGGCAGTCTCGATCTGGTCATTCCCGAGATGGACCGGTAACGGAGAAGCATTATGAGCCTGACACTATTAAATGTCATTCTTGCGGTGGTGATCGCCATCTGCTTTGTCGGCGCTCAATGCCGCCTATCTGGTGTGGTGCGAGCGCAAGGGAGCCGGCTTGTATCAGCGCCGTCCCGGGCCCATGGAAAACGGCCCCTGGGGACTGCTGCAGCCGCCCCTCGACGGCGTCAAGCTGATGACCAAACAGCTGATCATTCCCGGCGGCGTCGACAAGGCGATCTTTATGGTCGCCCCGGTACTGGCCATGTTTCCGGCCCTCATCAGTTTTGTGACCATCCCCTTCAGCGAAACCATCGTCGCCCAGCACATGAATGTCGGTGTCCTGATGATCTTCGCCTTCGCCGCACTGGGAGGCATGTCGCTGCTTTTTGCCGGCTGGGGTTCACGAAACAAGTATTCGATGATGTCCTCGGTTCGGGCAGTCTCCCAGACAGTCGCCTACGAAATCCCCCTGCTGATCACCACCATCACCGTGGTCATGATCTCCGGTTCGCTGAACCTCATGCGACATCGTCCACCAGCAGCTTGGCGGATTCTGGCACTGGAACATCTTGCCGCTCAGAAGCAGGTCGGCTTCAACCTGCTGATGCCGATATCCTTTCTGATCCTCTTTATCTGTTCGTGGCTGAGACCAACCGGGCGCCGTTTGATCTCGGCGAAGCGGAGAGTGAACTGGTTGCCGGTTTTCACACCGAATACGAGCCATGGGGTTTGGCCTCTTCTTCATGGGTGAATATGCCAATATCGTCATCGGCTCCTGCTGACCACCATCCTCTTTCTCGGTGGCTGGACCTGTCCGTTCGGCGATCTCGGCTTTTTCCCGGTCGTCGGCTGGTTTCTGCTGAAGATCTACCTGATCATTGTTGCCTTTATCTGGATACGCTGGACCTTTCCGCGTACGACCATTTACGGACTGTTGAATCTGTCAGCTGGAAAATCCTCATCCCGATGTCCCTGTTCAACCTGCTGTTTACCGCAGGATTACTGAAGGTGTTTTAAGATGGTCGCCTATTTTTCCGAAATCTACTCATGGCACTGATCAGCCTGCTTGATCGGCATGGGGGTAACCTTGAAGGAATTCTTCAAGCCCACGGTCACCGTCTCACTACCCCTACGAGATCCTGAAGATGTGCGCCAGGTTTCGGGGCCATATCGAACTTATCGGCAATGAAGAAGGCAAACCGAACTGCGTCGTCTGCGGGATGTGCGAGCGGGCCTGCCCGTCAGGCTGCATCAGCTTGGCAGGAGAAAAACCGGAAGGCGAGAAGAAAAAGGTGCTGACCAAATACATCCTCGACTTCACCACATGCTCGCTCTGCGGATCCTGTGTCGAATCGTGCAACTTCAATGCGCTTGAGTTTTCCAAAGAATACAACCTGGCGAGCACCAGAAAAGAAGATTTTATCTTTGATCTTCTCAAACGACTGGAGGAGCAGAAACACATGAATCCGTCACATGGCTGCATCACCTGCCCTTTTCAGTGCCGACGGCCTGGTCGGGCGTGGTTTTCTTGATCATGATGGCGATCACCCTGATCGGCGGCTTCATTGCCGCAACCGCCGAACGGCTGGTTCGGGCTCTGTTGCCGGCCTTGTCGTCTGTTTTATCGGCGTGGCCGGCTTCTACTATTTCCTCAACTCGCCCTTTGTGGCGATGATGCAGATACTCATCTATGTCGGAGCTGTCTGCGGTAACCATCTCCTTTGCCATCATGCTGGCCGCCCCCGAGGAGAACAAAGAAAATCGGGCCCGCCAACTGCTTGTCCGGCCCGCTCGGTTTCTGCATCGCAGCCCTGCTCTTCGGCGGCATGGCCGCCCTGGCGCTGCGCACCGACTGGAAGGTCGTCGACAAAATCAACGACGGATCGGTCGAGAACATCGGCATTCAGCTGCTGACCGACCTACTCAATGGTGTTCGAACTTATCTCCATCGTCCTGCTGATTGCAATTCATGGAGCCCTGGTCATTGCCCGGGGCGGGAGGACCAGCTGATGTCGCTGCTCACGACTCTACAATGATCTCAACACCTACCTGGTTATCGGCGCCATGCTTTTCGGCCTGGGCATTTACGGTACTGGTCACCCGAAGAACCCTGATCGGCATGCTGATCGCCGCTGAGCTGATGCTTGCCGGCGTATCGGTCAACTTCATGGCATTTAACCGATTCACTGCACCGGATCCGGTCGATCGGCCAGATTTTCACGCTCTTTATCATGGCCATTGCTGCCGCTGAAGCGGCCATCGGTCTCAGTCATCGTCATCGCGGTCTATCGTCATTACAAATCGATCGATGCCGAAGACGCTGTTCAACCTAAAGGTTAGAAAACCTATGGAGCCACCTGGAATCGATTACTCAAACTGCTCATAGCCCTGCTCATTCCGCTGATCGGTACGCTCGGGGTGATGTTCAAAGGGGACAACGAAAACGTCCGGGAAGGATTTCTTCGGTCTCTTCGTTCATCCTGCTTCTGCTCGTGGTCTGTTCCATGATTCCGGCGATACTGCGCAGGAAAAACACTCGTACTTCCAGCTGTTTACCATTCTGCCCGGTGTAACGCATAACCCTGCGGGCCGACGCGATGTCGATGATCTTTGCCATCGTCGCCTCCTCGCTCTGGACCATCGCGGTCTTCTACTCCATGGGCTACATGCGGGGCCTCAACGAACATGCCCAGACCAGGTTCAACGCCTGCTTTGCGCTGGCCATCTTCGGGGCCATCGGGGTGGCCTTTTCCGACAACCTGTTCACCATGTATCTCTTCTACGAGATCGTCTCCGTCTGCACCTACCCGCTGGTTGCCCATCATCAGGACGAGGAGGGCTACGAGGGCGGCCGCAAATACATCGTCTACCTGACCACCACCGCCAAGGCCTTCCTGCTGCCGGCCATGATCCTGATCTATGTGCTGACCGGCACGCTTGATTTTGCCGCCAATATCTCAGACCGGCATCTTTCCCGACGGGGTGAACAGCCGCGTGGTCATCATGCTCTATATCTTCTGCCTCTTCGGTTTTGCCAAGAACGGCGTCATGCCTTTCCATCACTGGCTGCCCGGTGCCATGGTCGCCCCGACCCCGGTCTCCGCCCTGCTGCATGCGGTGGCCGTGGTCAAGGTCGGCGTCTTCTGTACCACCAGGGTGATGCTCTATGTCTTTGGGGTCGACACTGATGGCAGCCTTCAACCTCGGCATCCCACCGCCTACTTCGTCGGTTTCACCATCATCGTCGCCTCGGTCATTGCCCTGTCCAAAGACAACCTGAAGGCCCGACTGGCCTATTCGACCGTCAGCCAGCTCTCCTACATCATTCTGGGTGTCGCCCTGCTGACCCCGGCGGCCATCGAGGGCGGCCTGATCCACATCGTCAACCACGCCTTTTCCAAGATCACCCTGTTCTTCTGCGCCGGCGCCATCTATGTGGCCACCCACAAGAAAGATATCTCCGAGATGGAGGGGCTGGGCAAGATCATGCCGTTTACCTTCGGCGCCTTTGCCATCGCCTCGCTGTCGCATGATCGGCGCCCCGCCGGTGGCCGGCTTCGTATCCAAATGGAATCTGCTGGTCGGCTCGATGGAGGCCCATCAGATCGGCATCCTCCTGATTCTGCTTGCCTGTACCCTGCTCAACGCCGCCTATTTTGTGCCGGTAACCTATCGGGCCTTTTTCGGCAAGCGACCGCCGGACGAACCGTATACCGGCATCAAAGAAGCGCCGCTGTCCATGCTGATCCCGATTCTGATAGCCTGTTTTATCTCGGTGCTCATCGGTATCTTCCCCAATTTCATGATGCAATTCGTCAAGGCGGTGACCGGATGATACGCTTTATCGATTATCTGAAAGAGCGCCGCCAGCGCGGCCTGCGCTACCTGTTCTACGGGCTCATCTCCGGTATCGTAATCTGGAGTGTGACGGTCGATACCTCGCACGCCCACACCTGGGTGGAAAAGCACATTCCCGGCTTCTGGTCGATCTTCGCGCTGGTCTCCGTCATTGTCCTGATTTTCTTCGCGCGCTGGCTGGCCCGGGCCGGCATGGAGCAGGAGGAAGACTATTATGACAACTAGTTTTCTTCCATCCGGCCCTGATCCTGATCCTCGGCGCCTTTCTACTGCCGTTTTTCAAGGCCCGTTTCGAAAGCCCTACCTGGTTCTGGTGCCGATGCTCACCTTTATCGACGTGGTCTACCTCGGCTTTCATCCGGGCGTCTACGGCCGCCTCGGTTTTCTCGACTGGCAACTCACCTTCGGCCGGGTCGACGGCCTCTCCAAGGTTTTCGCCTTTATCATGGCCCTGATGGCCATCATCGGCACCATTTACGGGCTGCATGTCAAGGATTCCCGGCAGCAGATGGCCGCCTGGTTTTACGTGGCCGGATCACTCGGGGTAATCTACGCGGCGACTACCTGATCCTTTTTCTGTTCTGGGAGATGATGGCCTTCGCCTCGACCTTCCTCGTCTGGTTCAACAAGGAGATAAGGACGCCATGCTGCCGGCTACCGCTATCTGCTGGTCCATACCTTCGGCGGCCTGCTGCTGCTGATGGGCTTCGTCCTGCGCTATCAGGCCACCGGCAGTATCGCCTTTGTCCAGCTCGATGAACACAACACTCAGCTCTACACCTGGCTGATCATGGCCGGCCTGATGCTGAACGCCGCGGTACCGCCACTGCACTCCTGGCTGCCCGATGCCTACAGCAAGGCGACCGTTACCGGGGCGGTGTTCATGTGTGCCTTTACCACCAAGACCGCAATCTACACCCTGGCCCGCGCCTTTGCCGGTTTTGACATTCTGATCGTGCTCGGCGTGGTCATGGCCATCTACGGCATCATCTATGCCATCATGGAAAATGATATCCGCAGACTGCTGGGCTGGGAGATTGTCAGCCAGGTCGGCTACATGGTGGCCGGTGTCGGCATCGGCACCGCGCTTGCCATCAACGGCGCCGCCGCCCATGCCTTTGCCCATATCCTCTACAAAGGGCTGCTGTTCATGGCCGCCGGAGCGATCATTCAGATGACCGGCAAGCAACTAAATTCACCGATTGGCGGACTCTACAGGAAAATGCCCATACCCTGCTTTATGGTGATCGGCGGCATATCGGTTTCAGCGTTTCCATTTTTCTCCGGCTTCGTTTCCAAATCGATGATCATCGCGGCCAGTTTTGAGGAGCATCTGCTCTGGGCCGGTTTCCTGCTCACCATGGTCTCCGCCGGAACCTTTCTGGTTG
>CAVPRJ010000019.1:0-62162 GCA_963707715.1 uncultured delta proteobacterium | reverse complement strand
ATAATGAATGAATCTTCATTCAGTGAATGAGGGTTCATTCATTTTTTTTACACACGACAGCGAGGTGTGTCATCAAAGATCAGGCAAAGCCAAGCAGATCAAATAATGACAAGTACCACCAGATCCTTAATGCCGCTATCAAGGTATTTGCGGAACAGGGATACCATAAAGCGACGATCTCTCAGGTTGCCAAGGCCGCCGGTGTGGCGGATGGCACTATCTATATTTATTTCAAAAACAAAGCCGATATCCTTTTTAATTTTTTCAGTTATAAAACCCGCCGGGTGTTTGATCGTTTCAAGGAAGAAGTTGAAACAGCAGAACATGCTGAAGACAAACTCAGAAACCTGATTCGCCGACATTTAGGCGAATTTCAGCGGGATCCGAATATGGCCGTCGTTTTTCAGCGGGAAGCACTCCAGGCCCGTTATATCGATGAAGCCTATATTAAGGATATCACTAAAATGTATCTCGATATTATTGAAGATATTCTCGTTCAGGGCCAGAAGGAAGGCAGTATCCGGAAAGATTTTCAGCCGGGTCTGGTCAAACGGTTTATTCTCGGCGCAGTCAATGAAGTCATCAACACATGGGTGGTGACCGGGATTAAATACGATCTGGTCGCTATGGCGGACCCGCTGGTAGACTTGTATTTTAAAGGGATAGGCATCAAAACGGTTCAAGTTCGGTAATTGTTTTCATATTATTAAATTATTAAAAAATAAAAACACGCAAAGGAGTAAATGAAATTATGGCACAGCAAATTTCAGATCGTCGGGATATTGATTTTGTTCTTCATGAGCAGTTGGATGTGGATCAATTCAGCAAGAGTGAACAATACGCTGAATTTAACAAAAAAACAGTGGACCTGATTGTTTCGGAAGCCCGGAATCTTGCAGTTAAAGAAATTCTTCCCACACGCAAAGAAGGGGATGAGCTGGGGTGTAAGTTTGAAAACGGCAAGGTAACCGTTCCTGAACTTTTCAGAAAACCCTTTGAATTATTGTGTGCAGGCGAATGGACGGCGATGCCCGAAACTCCGGAATATGGCGGACAAGGCATGCCGAGAAGCGTTTCCATGGCTGCTGCGGAATATTTTAACGGCGCCAACTATGCATTTATGATGTATTCCGGGTTGACTCATGGTGCAGGTAAACTGGTTGAAGCTTTCGGCACGGATGAACAACGAAGAATTTATCTGAAAAATATGTTCACCTGCAAATGGGGCGGCACCATGCTGTTGACCGAACCCAATGCCGGTTCCGATGTCGGCGCGTTGGAAACCAAAGCCGTTCCTAATGGAGACGGCACCTATTCCATCACCGGGCAGAAAATATTCATATCCAGCGGCGATAACGATCTGGTGGAAAACATCATTCATCCGGTATTGGCCCGCATCGAAGGCGCACCGGCAGGTACCAAGGGTATTTCCCTGTTCCTGGTCCCCAAATATAGAGTCAATGCAGACGGCAGCCTCGGCGAATTCAATGATATCAACTGTGTGGGTATTGAAGAAAAAATGGGCATCCATGGCAACGCCACCTGCACCATGTCCATGGGCGAAAAAGGCCAATGCATCGGAACCTTGCTCGGCGAGGAAAACAAAGGCATGCGCGCCATGTTCCTGATGATGAATGAAGCCCGCCTGCTGGTGGGTATGCAGGGTTTCTCCTGCGCCACCGCTTCATACATGAACGCGGTAAATTACGCCAAAGAAAGAATTCAGGGACGGCATCTGCTCAAAATGTTTGAAAACGATGCGCCGGGTGTGGCTATTATCAATCATCCGGATGTCCGCCGGATGCTTCTGAGCATGAAAGCCTATGTCGAGGGTATGAGAAGCCTTCTGTATTATGTTGCATGGTGTGAAGACAAGGCCAATACAACAGACAACGAAAAAGAAAAAGAAAAGTATCATGATCTGGTGGAACTGCTGATTCCCATCGCCAAAGGGTATGTCACTGACCGTGCATTTGATGTTTGCAACGGTGGTATGCAGGTATACGGCGGATATGGATATATCAAGGAATATCCTCAGGAACAGCTGATGAGGGACTGCCGGATCACCATGATCTATGAAGGCACCAACGGCATTCAGTCCATGGACCTTCTCGGCAGAAAACTGGGTATGAAAAAAGGAAAGCTGGTCATGGATCTCATGGGTGAAATCATGGCCATCACCGGCGCTGCAAAACAGATTGACAGCATAAAAGGATTTGCAGTCAAAGTGGAGGAAGCTCTTAATAAACTGGGTGAAGTGGCCATGCACATGGGGAAAACCGCCATGTCTGAAAAAGTTCTGACCGCTTTTTCTTTCTCCTATCCGTTCATGGAAGTCACTGGTGATGTGGTCATGGCGTGGATGCTGCTTTGGAGAGCCAAAATTGCGGCCGAAAAACTGGAAACCGCCAAGAAAAAGGATGTGCCGTTCTACGATGGTCAGCTCAAGAGCGCGCAATATTTCTGCAACACGGTTCTTCCGACAACTTTGGGAAAAATGAATGCCATCCTGGCGACAGACAGTGCTGCAATCGATATTGATGACGCCTCTTTTATCGGTTAGTTATTGCTGGTGTTTATGAGTATATGTTCAGGGGGCCCTGCTTCAGCCCCCTGAACTATTTTTAGCATGGCTTTAATATTCTTCACTTTTCTTTCAGTGAAAGAGAACAATTTTTTCTTGACTGAATTTTTTTTTTCAATTACGAATGAACGTTCATTCATAGCTATTCCGCTCACCAGAAGATGTGTCCCGATGAAGGACATCGAAATTAATATGTAAATATCAGTTATTAATAAAGGTATTATAAATAAGGAGAAAGGGAGTAAGCATGGAACCTGTATTGATTTCTCCGGCGTCGTTTAAGCTTTTCGGTTTTATACCAACGGTATTATTTTCAGTGCTGATACCGATTGTTGGCGTGGGGCTGTTTACTTATATCATGGCCAAACGCATAGCACCGCTGGTAAAAGCCAATCCGGATTTTCGGTTTGATCGACCCAAAGAAAGAGTACTTAATGTTTTAAAGATCTGGCTAGCTCAGTATCGTCATCCGCGGTATATGATGGCGGGTGTACTGCATATTATCATTTTCTTCGGTTTTTTGATCCTCTCTGTTCGCTCTTCGGAGCTTGTCATCAAGGGGATCAGTGCCGATTTTATCATGCCGGGACTGGGTGGCACGCTCGGCGATATTTATTACTTTTTCAAGGATTATGCCGCAACCGCAGTTTTTTTTGCTGTTATTATCGCCGCTATCCGTCGGGGAATTTTCCGTCCGGACAGATATATTTACCCGAAATCATATGGACATGACCATACCAATGAGGCTGTGTTTGTTTGCCTGGTTATTGCCACTTTGATGGTTTCGGAAAGTCTTTTTGAAGCATGCCTGGTTGCGGCCGAAGTTCAGAAAGGTCTTCATGCAACATTTCTGGCACCAGGAACCTTGGCCTGGCTTTTCAAAAATATCCTTTTAGATGCTACACCGGAAAAGCTCCAGAGCCTTCATATCCTTTCTTATTATGTTCATGATTTGACCTTTTTCTTTTTCCTGTGCTTTTTGCCCATGGGAAAACATTTTCATGTTATTACATCATTGTTTAATGTTTTCTTTATGCGTCTTGACCGTGGGAATGTCCGGCCCGTCAGATATGGTGTCTCTGATGAAGAACTGGATAATCTTGAATCCTTTGGTGTTAAGAAGTTTTCCGATTTTACATGGAAAGATGTTCTTGATTTTTATACCTGCGCCGACTGCGGCCGATGCTCGGATCAGTGCCCGGCAAACAGGGTGAAACGACCTCTCTCGCCGAGATTTATATCCATCAAAGGAAGAGATTATGCTTTTTCACATTTCCCGTTAATGGGGGAATTTGTCGCTCAGGAACCGCTGATCGGGGAAGGGGGCATTTATTCCGAGGATGAAATCTGGTCCTGCACCACCTGCGGCGCATGTGAACAGGAATGCCCCATCGGGATTGAATACATCAACAAGATTGTGGATTTGAGACGGGGGATGGTGGATTCCGGCAATGTGCCCCAGAGCCTTCAGAAGCCCCTGTCTTCTCTGGAAAAACGCGGCAATCCCTATGGTAAAATGGAGAAAAAGCGTTCGGAATGGACCAAGGGCCTTGAGGACTGCGAAGTCAAGCTTTTTGAAAATGGTGATACTGCCGAGACCCTTTATTTTGTGGATTCCGTGACCTCCTTTGATGAGCGGATGCAGAACGTTGCCCGGGCCACCGCAAAGATTATGTGCGCGGCGGGTATTGATTTCGGGATCTTGGGCAAAGATGAAAAAGACAGTGGCAATGAAGTGAAACGTTTTGGCGAGGAAATGCTGTTTCAGAACCTGAAGAGAGAAAATTCGGAGGCCATTCTGGAATCCGGGGTAAAAAATATCGTGACTGCCGATCCCCACGCATACAATGCTCTTAAAAATGAATATACGGGAATGCCACCGGTAAATCACATCAGCCAGATTATCACCAAAAGCGTGAGTGAAGGCAGGCTGAAGCTCAAGCCAGTCAATGAAGAGGACGGGAAGATTTACACCTATCATGATCCCTGCTATCTTGGCCGTCATAACGGGATGTATGAAGAACCCAGAAATGCCATTGACGCGATTCCCGGAATCCGGCGGGTGGAAATGATGAAAAGCCGTGACCGGTCATTCTGCTGCAGCGGCGGCGGACTCATGCTGTTTTATGAACCGGAAGAAGAAGAAAGAATGGGCGCTCTGAGGGTCAAAATGGCCCAGAAGGCGGGTGCCAACGTGATTGTCACCGCATGTCCGTTCTGTCTGGTGAATATGGAAGACGCCATCAAGGTGGCCGGTCTGGAAGGAAAAATGGAAGCCATTGATCTGGGCGAGCTGGTCGCTGCCCATATTGATAACTAAACAATTAAATGGAATGTATACAGATTTCAGGCATTATTAATTGGGCGGATAAACGTCTGTAAATTTTATAATAACAGATAGAGTTGGAGGGCGATATGGAGATTTTGGTATGTGTGAAGCGTGTGCCAGATACGTCGGAAAACGAGATCGTAATCAACAGCGGTGGCAATGACATCGAAAGAGACGATCTGGTTTACTCAGTCAATGAATGGGATAACTATGCCGTGGAAGAAGCGATCCAGATTGTTGACAAAGTCGGCGGGTCTGTGACGGTAGTGACTGTCGGTGATGATGAATCGGAAGAAGTTTTGCGGCGGGAAATGGCTATGGGTGCGAATAATGGCATCCTGCTCACCGACGATGCGTTTGAAGGATCGGATGGAAAGGGTATTGCGACCATTTTAAAAGGCGCTGTGGAGAAAGGTAATTATGACCTGATTCTGACCGGCGCTCAGGCTGATGCAGGCGCCGCACAGGTAGGCGGTATGCTGGCAGCTATGCTGGATTACCCCTATGCATCACTGGTTAATTTGATTGAAGCCAGCGATGGAAAGTTAAAGATCGGTCGTGAAATTGAAGGCGGTAATCAGGAAGTGAATGAAATAGAACTTCCCTGCGTGCTGTCAATCCAGACCGGTATCAATGAACCCCGATATGTCGGCATTCGCGGTATCCGCAAGGTCGCTTCTGTTGAAATCCCCGAACTGGGCGCAGCCGATATCGGCGTGGACGCGTCAGCCGTCGGCGAAGCAGCGGCAAAAGTCAAACGGGTGGATTACTTTGTGCCCGACACCGGCGAAGGCGCTGAGATGCTTACAGGCAGCACCGAGGAAATCATTGATAAACTCATTGAATACTTAAAAGCCAAGGGAGGGTTAAAATAATGGGCGAAGTTTTTGCATATATCAAACATGCTCAAGGTGTTGCCGATGATTCTGCTTTGGAACTGATCGTTGCGGCCAAGAAAATCGCACCGGGCGCTCCTGTAACGGCTGTTGTCACCGGCACTGGCGCTGACCTGGATAAGGTTTGCACCGCAATGGCAGCCATCTATAACGCGGTATGGAAAATTGATAACGCGGCGCTGGCTTATCCGAACGCCGAAGTTGTCCGCAAGGCATTGGTGAACGTTGTTCCCGCCGGCAGCATTGTCCTGCTGCCCCACGATACCTTCGGGATGGATCCGGGCCCCGGCTTGTCGATTAAAATGAACGTTCCGTTTGTCGCTGATATCGTTGGCGTTGACAGTGTTGACGGCGGTACGTTGAAAGCCGTTCGATGAAGCCGCGTCACCACGGTAGTAGCATTCTGACTACCCTCGCGAGGATCAGCGATGTCCGCAACCAGCCTGAAGCTCCCAGACGACCTCAAGCGCCGCATTGCCAGGCTCGCCGCCAGCAGCGGGCAGACGCCTCACGCGTTCATGGTCGATGCGCTGGCCCGCGAAGCGGAGCGGTCTGAGCTGCGACAGCGATTCGCAGCCGAGGCGGCCGAGTCTGAACGCGAGGCGCTCGGCAGCGGAGGCCGCACATCCTCTGGCCGCGACGTTCGAGTACTTGGCCGATAAGAGTCGCTGGCAAAACCCACGACGCCCGCGGGCTCGTTCGTGGCGCGCGTCGAAGTAAGCATTCGGGCGCTCCGCGATCTGGAGCGCTTGTTCGATTTCGTTGCCGAATTCGATCCCGATCGGGCGCTCGCGCAGGTCTCGAGCGCACGTGCAGCTTTCGAAGTTCTGGCGGATCACCCGCTGCTGGGTCGGATGGCGGAGGATGGTCGACGCGAGCTCGTGCTGTCCCGTGGCAAGTACGGCTACATCGCAAAGTATCGTTGGTTGCCGGCCGAGGATGTCGTGCTAATCCTGGCGGTCAGGCATCGGCGGGAAGCGGGATACACGGAAGACCAGTAGTCGCGTTGCTGCGGAGCGCCTGCCGTCGAAGGGCGGCTCCGGTTCGTTAGTCAGCCTGGAACGTCCGCTCCTCCGGGTTGGCGGCCAGGTCACCAGAACGAACGGGTGACAGAGCCGTTCACTTTCACCTGACGCCCGGTTCAGTGCGCTTCAGCCAGTCCTCGAACAGGCAACCGTAGATGTTCGTGTCGTAGGTCTCGCCCTTCGCCGTCCAGCGCTGGCGGAGCCGTCCCTCGTGGGTGAAGCCGAGTGACACAGACTATTAACAGGCTCGTCGTTGTTTTACTTTTAGCCACTTTGCCGATTGTCAGTTCATTACCCCCTCTTGCTCAGGCTGCCGCAATAAGCACTGAAACTATCCTGAACCAGCAGACGCAATCAACGCATAGTGAACTCCGCAGCATTCTTGCCCGCGCAGATGTCAGGAAAGAGCTTGTCAGTCTCGGGGTTAACCCAGAATATGCAGAGCACCGCATCGCCGCTTTGACCGATTACGAACTTTCCCAGATTCAGCAGCATATCGGCGAATTGCCTGCTGGCTCAAGTGCACTCGCCGTATTGGGTGCCGTATTTCTTGTTCTTATCGTTTTGGAATTAGTTGGTGTGACAAACGTTTTTAGTAAATTGTAGCGTTGATTAAGCACACCGGCATTTGGCTGGCAGTTGTTTTTGCACTGACCGCCATTGGTGGGTGCACCCTGAGCAGGCCACGGTTCCAGAATGAACTGAAACAGGCTCTGGTCTTAGAAGACACTCCTTATTATCCCCAGGAAGATTATCAATGCGGACCAGCCGCTTTGGCAATGCTGCTGAGTGCATCGGGCCTCATAGTTCACCCGGATGAACTGGCACCATATACCTATATTCCTGAACGAAAGGGGAGTCTGCAGCTTGAGTTATTGGCTGCCTGCCGACTTCATAATCGGGTTGCTTATGTGATCAACCCCGATATCTCATCATTGATCTCTGAATTGGAAGCGGGCAGACCCGTACTGGTACTGCAAAACCTGGGGTTAAATATATTACCCGCCTACCATTATGCGGTTGTAATAGGAATACTTCCACCTGACACGATTGTCTTACATTCAGGTGACAAGAAAAGGTTATTAATAGATATCGATCGTTTTCTAACAACATGGAAACGAGCAGGTTCTTGGGGCATGATTGCCTTAAAACCGGGGGAAATGCCAGCGGCTCCAGATAGGCTTCGTTATCTGAATGCCGTCAGTGCATTCGAGTCAAGTGGCAATATTTCAGAAGCTGCAAGAAGTTACCAGGCAGCTTGTGCTGTCTGGTCGGAAGACCAAACAGCCTTGTTGGCTCTGGGCAATAACTATTTGTCTCAAGGCAGATACAAAGATGCAGAAATTATTTTCCAAAGACTTTTATCTAAAAACCCCGGCAATATTGCTGCTTCTAACAACCTGGCTGAAACATTAGCCCGGCAGGGATGTTACTCAAATGCTCTGGTTGTTATTGATCAAACGGTAAAAACCCTGGAGAAAGCAAATTCACCGTTTAAAAAAATCGTTGTTCAAACTCGAAGCGAAATAATCCAACACCTTGGCAAAGAGAATTCAGCTCCTCCTATGGATTGTCCCGATCTTTAGCAAATAAGCACATTTTTCGATATTTAACTCAATATGAGCCTTTTGCAAAACTAAAATTTTCGTTCAAAATCAAGGCATGCGAGAAATTTTACCACAGGCATATAATTGATATTCCGAGGATAAAATTTTGAGCATAACACAGAGTTTGGGCGAAAAGATCGTTTTGCAAATGGCTCAATATTTTAGCTGTTTTTTTAGCTGCTGGCTGGAGTGGCTCCTATAGCCCGATACAAAAACCGGGCTGGTTCAAGGTTCCTGACAAGATCAGGCCCACGTCAGACAGGTTTGGTCCGTGGTGAAATCTGCAATTACAGCCAGAATATTGCTGCCACGGATAACTGATTACGAATCGACTTGGAAAAGGATGTGAATGAATCGTTTCGATAAAGTATCCTGAAGGGACGGAGCGCTGCTCGAGCGGAGTACATAACCGTCTTTTCATTAATCAAAGGAGATGAGCGATGCATGTGGTCAGCATTAACGATGTTCCAGAAACCCCCCGTATAAGTTCCCTCTTTACTGGCGAGGACGTTAGCGTTCAGCCTCTGATCCCTGAAGGTGGGGATTACAACATGAGCGTCGTCAATTTTGGCAAAGGTGTGAGAAACAAATTCCATGCACATGAAAGTGATCAGATATTGATCGTTACCTCAGGTACAGGGATAGTCGCGACAGAGCATGAGCAGAGAACGGTAACCGTTGGTGATGTAATCTTGTTTCCGAAAGGTGAAAAGCACTGGCATGGCGCCACAGAGGATTCAGCGTTTTCACATATCTTTATCACCAAGACCGGTGGCCCCAATTACATTCAGTTGGAAGATTGAACTGAATGAAAAATAGTATTTGAACTGACATGTGCATGGCTCGGCGCCGTCGCACAGGTATGCATTCTTATCAATGACTCAGAGACCGGTTGACGAAGGAAATGATCCGGAAGCACACGATTAATAAAATCGCTTGATTTGACGTGTGATCTTCCTATATATTTATTTACTTTCCGGGGCGATTAACTCAGTGGGAGAGTGCCACCTTCACACGGTGGAAGTCACAGGTTCAAATCCTGTATCGCCCACCAGGTGCATTGATCAGGGGTTCTTGATTTTTCAAGAGCCCTTTTTTGATTAGTGAGGGAGGATGGGTTGTATTGCTGGAGTTGCATCTGCGCCTGTCTTCATGAATGGTTCTAAGCTCGCTTTAACTTGAAATTTCTGCCGTTACTTCAATTGTTAAGAGCCCTGGCCTTGGCTTGGGGTGTTTCCTGCGAAGCTGAAACTACCAGGCCGTCTGTGATTTTCTGATTAGAAGTCAGAAATTTACCGGGCAGAGCCTTATTAGTAATCTAGAACAATCAGACAGGCTTTCAGGCGCGGCGCTTAGGAGAGATCGAGAACTCGCTTAATCCTGAAGAAATAATCATCAGACAGGCCGAAGTAATTAGCAAGCTTCAGCCCTGTGTCAGAATCAATCTCGAGGGTACCTTCAACAATTTGTTTCAGCAAAGCTTCATTGATGCTTGTGGCTTTGGAAACTGCCTGAGTAGTCAGCCTGAAAGGGTCAAGAAACCTGTCCTTCAGGATGGCGCCGGGATGTTCTCTGTATTGATCAATTAACTGTGCCATTGCTTCCACCTGTCTTTCACCGACATAAGAGGATTATACCAATACAATATGCGGTAAAACTTATCTGTCAAACATCCCCCAAGGCTTAAATCTGCCCCATTGTGGTGATCCACATCCATGAAGGGCCAAAAACCGATTAACCCGGCCCCTCTAGCTGGACCACAGATACGCGAGAATTCGGCTTCTGTTCGGCCTGTTGCCCGATAAATGGCCTGCTCAATGCCTCCTCTGCTGACTGCAATAAAAAATCAAGCAGCAAACATTGCCCCGCCGCGGTGCTTGTGGCCCTGGTGAGGGGGGATTGCTAGAAGGGAGAAATCTTACCGGTGTGCATTCCCACCAGTCGCTTCAACAATATACAGCCAAGTCTTGTTTATTCAGAGGCGCGACCTGCATCGAGTAGCCTGCTGTTATCAAAGGTTATTATTATTTCGCTCAATGTTCGCCATTCTGCGACCGCATCCGCGTTAGCGGAAAACCATCCGTCGAAATAGTATTCCTGACAAAATGAAACCTTTGAATAAAATTTTTACAATGGGTACACTCTGGTTACTCGTCCGATCTACAATCAGCAGTGTTCTGGCTGGCCGAGGTCGAACATATACACAACTCGAGCATCAGGGAGTTCATCGATGGAATCGGTAATCCTGCTGTCACGGCTGCAATTCGCTTTTACCGTCATGTTTCATTATATCTTTCCTCCCCTGACCATTGGCCTCGGGCTGATTCTGGCCTATCTTGAGACGCGCTTCTATTTCACCCGAAAACCGATTTTTGCCAGTGCCTGCCAGTTCTGGATGAAAATATTCGTCCTTAATTTCGCCATTGGCGTGGCCAGCGGCATCGTTATGGAATTTCAGTTCGGTACCAACTGGGCAAGTTACTCCCGCTTCGTCGGTGACGTGTTCGGCAGCGCCCTGGCTGCTGAGGGAATTTTTGCCTTCTTCCTTGAATCCGGATTTCTTGCCGTGGTGGCTTTCGGCCGGCAGCGGGTAAGCAGGGGGTTATATCTTTTCAGTGTCTATATGGTTGCTCTCGGGTCAATCTTTTCTTCGATCTGGATCGTGGTGGCAAACAGCTGGCAGCAGACGCCGGCAGGGCACCACATCGTCGACATCATGCGACCCGGCATCCTGCCTGACGGCAGTTCAGGGCTGACACCCTGGGTGGTGGACGGGGTCGTCCAGCGCCGCGCCGAAATCCTCAATTTCGTCGATATGGTTTTCAATCCAACCACCGTCCAGCGGCTCAGCCATGTCCTGCTGGGCTGTGCGGCAGTGGGTGCATTCTTCGTTCTCAGTATTTCCGCCTATTACATACTCAATAAAAAACACCAGGAATTTGCCCGTCACTCAATAAACGGCGCCCTGCTCCTCGGGCTGGCCGCCTCCGTCGGCCTGGCGCTTAACGGCCACACACAGGCTCAGAATGTCTATCGTCATCAACCGGCAAAGCTGGCCAGCTTCGAAGCCCATTTCGACACTGGCCGAGCCGACCTCAACCTGATCGGCTGGCCCAATGAAAAAGAAGAGCGGATCGATTTCGAGATCAGCATACCCGGAGGCTTGAGTTTCATGGTGTTCGATGATCTCACCTTCAGTAAACCGGTCGTCGGACTGGACCGCTTCAGACCGGAAGACCGCCCTCCCCTTCTGATACCCTATTTTTCCTGGCGCATCATGGTGGGCATCGGCGGCCTGATGATTGTCGCCTGCGCCCTCGGTATCTACTACAATCGGCGCAGGAACCTGGCTGAAAAGCGCTGGCTCCTCTGGTCTTTCGTCTTTGGCATAGGCTTTGTCATGGCGGCCAACCAGGCCGGCTGGATAGCGGCCGAAGTCGGGCGGCAGCCCTGGACCGTGCACCCGCCGGTTGCATGGAACGGCGACGGCAGTGACCTGAGGCTCGCCGCAGACGGCCTTTATCAATACGACGAACGCCTCGGTCTGCGCACTGCAGATTCAGTCAGCGTATCGGTCAGCGCCTGGGAAGCGAGCCTTTCCCTGATCCTGTTCACGATCCTCTATATCTGCCTGGCTGCCGTCTGGATCATGGTGCTTGATCGGAAGATCCGCCAGGGCCCTGAGGATCCTGGACAGGCGGATGAAACGTCCGCCAATGGAGTCAGGAAAGCGGTAGTCGACCGGCAGCATGCCCGGCTCGACCAAGGGAGCCAACCTGAAGGGGGAACGCTATGAGTCCCGAAGCACTCTGCATCATTTGGTTTATATTGCTCAATGTACTGCTGATCGGCTATGCGATTCTGGATGGCTTCGACCTGGGTGTCGGCATTCTACAGCCCTTCGTGGCCCGAGATGACACCGAACGGCGATTGGTAATGAACAGCATCGGCCCGCTCTGGGACGGCAACGAGGTCTGGCTGGTTACCTTCGGCGGGGCGCTCTTTGCAATGTTCCCAAATGGTTATGCCTCGATTTTCAGTGCCTTCTATCTACCCTTTGTTTTGCTTCTCTTCGCGCTGATTTTTCGTGCGGTTTCCCTTGAATTCCGCTCCAAACGGACAAGTCCCGCCTGGCGCTCCTTCTGGGACATCCTTTTCTGCGCCGGCTCGACCCTGGCAGCCCTGCTCTTCGGCGTTGCCACCGGGGCCCTGATGCAGGGTCTGCACCTCTCGGAACTGGGGGACTTTCAAGGTACCATGCTCGACCTGATCAGCGGCTTCAGTCTCAGCGTCGGACTATTCACGGTGGCCCTGCTGGCGATGCACGGTTCCATTTTCCTCTATATGAAGACGGAAGGCGCACTGCATATGCGACTGTTTAAATGGATGCAGGCTACCTGGTACGTCTATCTGTTTTTCTTCTGTCTGGTTACTCTCTGGTCAACGCTCTTTATCCCATCTGCTCTGCAGCATTTCGGTGATTACCCGGTGCTGTGGCTTATCCCGCTGATCAACGTTCTGGCCATCGCCAACATAATGCGGGCCATCAAACAGCAGCGCCCCTTCTATGCCTTCTTGAGCAGTTGCTGCACGATTGCGGCCCTTATCCTGCTGTTCAGTGCTGCGCTGTACCCAAATCTGGTGCCTGCAGCAAACAACGATGCTTTCAGTGTTACGGTCTTTAATGGGGCCTCGAGCCCACTGACCCAGAAAATTGGCCTGATCATCGTGGCCATCGGCATGCCCCTGGTGCTGTCCTATACCATTCTCATTTACTGGACATTCAGGGGTAAAGTCAGTCTTGGTCCTGACAGCTATTGATCCGGCGGCTGCATGCTGCCTCAAACCAGGCCATGATTACTGCGCTCACTGAGACGTGCCGAGCTGCTTTTTTGACATTGCCGGATCATGGTTATTATGTAGCAGAAAGACGGGGCAAATGATGTTCAGCAGACTTGCATGAATCAAGTCAACCTACCCATCGGTTTGCGGTCTTGAAAACAAACCCGTCGCCGAAGGCCGATAAGCAAATAATCCATAGGGTACTGCCATGAAACGTCTCTTAAGAAACAGCTTCATCTTTTTATTTGTGTCTTTTCTAATGTTTCCGACATCCTCCTTTGCTCTGAACATCGGGGACAAGGCGCCGGAATTTACGGCTCAATCCAACCAGGGAGCGCTCTCCCTTACTGATTTCGAAGGCAAGAAGAACGTCGTTCTGGCGCTGTATTTTGCCGTATTCACCTCAGTCTGAGCAAGCGAGCTTGCTAACTTCCAGCGTGATCTGGAAGCATTTGAGAAACTCGACGCACAGGTTGTCGGGGTCAGCAACGACGATATGGAAACCCTTGAACAATTTGTCAAAGAAGAGAACATCAGCTTTCCGCTGATTGCCGACACAGAAAAGGATATCAAAACCAAATATGGCAGCGGCAGGGTAACCTATCTCATCGACAAGCAGGGAGTCATCCGCTATATCCAGAAAGGGGTACCGGAAAATGCTGATTTTCTAAAGCAGTTAGAGATGATCCAGTAACATCGTCTCCATGATTGACTAAAGCAGTGGGCTTAATCCACCAGGCGGGGTAAAATTTCTTGCCCCGCCTGCATATGCCCGCTCAAAGTGATGAGCGGCCGCCGTCAACGCCAATTACCTGACCCGTTATCCAGTCGGCCTCCGAAGACAATAGAAATAAAGCCAGGCGGGCGATGTCCTCCGGCTTGCCAAGCCGTTTCAAGGGGTGCTGTTCAGCAATGGCCTGGGCCACCTCAGGCTTAGCCAGCAACGATTCCGACAACGGTGTTGCGGTGAGCGAAGGGGCGATGGCGTTGACCCGTATTTGTGGTGCAAGTTCAGCCGCCAGAGACAGGGTCAGTCCGGAAACCGCACCTTTGGCCATACCCACTGAGGCATGCAGCGGGAATCCACGTAAAGCAGCCACGCTTGAAAACAATACAACCGAGGCGCCTCCACTGCTCTTTTTCAGCGCCGATAATGCTGCCTTTACCGCAAGTACCGCGCCCAACGCATTAAGCTGAAAATCGTTGATAAAATCACTTCTGTCAAGCCTTCTCAAACTGCCAAGATTTATGGAGCCAACTCCATAAACCAGACCGTCCAGATCAGTGCCGACCCGTTCCATAACCTCCTTATAACAGCCTTCCTTGGTGACATCGCCGGCAATAAAATGAACCCCGGGCAGCGAGGCAAGTTCTTTTGACCTCTCTGCACTGCGGCCCACGATATAAATTGCGTTTCCCTGGCCCTGGAGCAGTCGTACGATTTCTGAACCAATACCCCCCGAGCCGCCATAGATTAGAAATGTGCGTTGCATAGTTTCTCTTATGATCTTTAATAGTTATATTTACCCATCAAGCATTTTTGATGAGGACGATCGGTTATCACGCAGACACTTTCGCATAGCCTGCTCCTCAGCAGGAATCCTGACAAAGAGCAGCAGAGCTGCGTTGGCGATCGAGAACGCCAGGGCAGAATACCAGGCGCCAAGAAGCGCTGGAATTACCATTAATTCCAAAGCTACTGCGAGATAGTTCGGGTGTTTGAAATATCGATACGGCCCCGATTTCACCCGGGACATGCCATCGAAAACCACTATGCGTGTATTCCAGCAGTGCCCCAGCGATAAAATTGCCCAGTAACGCAGAACCTGGGCAAAGATCGCTAAAAAGAGCAGCAGAGGCCAGAGGCTGGACACAGGCGGCTGCCGAATCAGGCATTCCAGGGTGAAAGAAACCAGCCAGCCTGAATGCAGTGCCCAGAAGAGCCAATAATGGTTTGCACCAAACTCTTTTCCACCGCACCGCATTGCCCGGTTGAAATTTTTCCTTGCCAGAGCAAGTTCGCCCAAGCGCTGGGCGATGACGACAATGACTGCGATTGAAACTAACATCATGGATTATGCAGGAGCAGCTGATCGGAGCTAAAGCCGGGTCCCAGGGCAGACATCAGGCAATAGCCAGGATTCAGCCCCTGGTTCAGCATCATATATTCGAGCACAAACAATATCGAAGCTGATGACATATTGCCGTAACGCCTCAGTATTTCATGCGAGCCCGCCAATATCTGCGCCGGCTGACCAATGACCTCGGCAAATGCCTCGAGGACCTTTGCCCCGCCCGGATGGGTGACGAATGAGGCAATATCATCGACAGAGATCCCCCAGGAGGCGCAGGCATCGGCAATCACGCCGGGTATGTGCTCTTTGACGAAGGACGGGATGTCTCTTGAAAAACGGACCTTCATTCCAGTATCGACAACATCCCAGCCCATGATGTCATAGGTTTCAGGAAACAACCGCTGGTATGAGCCGACAATCCCGGGCCCTGATTCAGCCTTTCCAACTACCAGCGCAGCTGCGCCGTCGGCAAAGATCGAGGTCCCGATCAAATTGGATTTTGACAGATCATTGCGCTGAAATGTCGCACTGCAGATTTCAACGGCCACAAAAAGCACGGGTGCCCCGCCATGGCAGCTGCTTAATTCAGCCGCCCTGGCGAGTCCGGATACTCCTCCTGCACAGCCAAGACCGAACAGCGGCAGGCGAACAATATTCATGTCCAAATCGAGATCCTGCACAAGATAGGCATCAAGACTCGGGGTCATAACGCCGGTGGTGCTGGCAACGACGATCCCGCCGAAGTCTTCCGTTGGCACCTGCGAGTTGGAAATCGCCCGGCCTGCTGCAGCCAGGGACAGCTTCTTGGCGCTTTCTGATAAAAAGGTCGTTGGCGGCGCCAAACCCCCGGTCCATACCATACCAATCAGGTTCCCGGGCAAAATGGCGCTGTTCGATGTGTAGGTGATCAAAAACCTTTAAGACCCGTTCCAGATTTTCAACCCGACCGCTGAACATGCTATCAACAAACCGGCGCACTGATGACTGGTCGTAAACGTGCTCGGGCACCGCTGTACCAATCCCCTGGATCCGGATATTTTTCATTTAAACCCTCGTTCTGAGAAGAAACGTCGATTGTCAGCCGCAGATATTGGAATACGGTAACCATGCCAACTTTGTTTATAAAGAGCAGCGCTTCAAGGAGGCATGCTCAGGCAAAGATCAACAGCCATCTGCTTGCCAACGGCTCTGGACGATCTATGGTCTATGCATGGATACCGAGATTTCCCGCACAGATCGGATAGCAGGCGCCCTGTATGGAATGTTCATTGGCGATGCGCTGGCTATGCCGGTGCACTGGTACTATAACACCAGGGCGCTGCGGCAGGACTACGGTGAAGTTCGCGACTATCTCGCACCAAAAAACCCGCATCCCGATTCAATCCTGTGGCGCTCTCACTATCAACCCGTAAATTCCTCTGCCGACATTCTGCACGATCAGGCCCAATACTGGGGCAAGAAAGGCATACACTATCACCAGTTTCTGGAGGCTGGGGAAAACACGCTCAATGTGCAGCTGGCAAGAGAACTCCTCGAGTTCCTCGGCAGCGGCACTGAGTACTCCCCGCAACGCTGGCTGGAGCATTTTGTTTCCTTTCTGACCACCCCGGGCAACCACCGGGACACCTATGCCGAGGAGTATCTCAGGCATTTTTTCACCAATTACGGTCGATGGAGTCAGCCTCCTGCAGTGTGGGCGCCAGGACGAACACCACATAGGCGGCCTGACTCTGCTCCTTCCGCTGGTTATTTTCTATGCAGATCAGCCCCGCTATGCCAAAACAGCCGGCCCGGAGCACCTTGGACTGACCCACGGAGGGCCGCTCATGATGCAAAGCGGTGCTCTGGTTACCGATCTTATCCTGGAGCTTATTGACGGCGTTCCACTGCTTGACGCACTCACCAGAAGCTGGCAGGTTCACACCGCCGAGCCGGATGCACCGGATTTTCTCGGTATGCTCGAATATCCGGACACTGCTGTGGTTGGCAGACATTTCTCGTCTGCCTGTTATGTGGAGCAGGCCCTGCCGGCAATCTTGTATCTGGCAGCCAAATATCAGCAGCAGCCGGCCGAGGGACTGATCGCCAACACCATGTGCGGCGGAGACAATTGCGGCCGCGGCGCGGTGCTCGGCGCGCTGCTCGGCGCCGCAGCCGGACTCGAGGCCTGGCCCCTCCACTGGCGCTCCGGACTAAAAGCCCAGCCACCGACGATTGCCTGAGAAACCCTTAGTAATCGACCCCGTCAATCCCCTTGTTCCGCGGGGCCATAAAGCCCTACAAGCAGATGGTGCGGAATGGTGCTTGATTTCCCCCATCGAGTATTTATATATTTGGGTGAAGCAGTAAATTGAAAACCAACAAACTAATGGAGAGCAAACATGGCTGATGAAAATTATCAAAATCTGGACCCAAGTGAAGGCGGCTACGAATCTATGGTTTGGATCCGCGACAGGAATGGTAAGGAATATGCATGCTACGTCAAAGATATAAAAGGGGTGAAGGCAAAGGAAGACCTCACCGAAGAAGAAAAGGCCAAATGTGTTGACGTCAACACGCTGGTCGGCACCGAGCGTTGGTAAACGCCTGACCCTGCCTTATTCAAACGAGGGGGATGGGACGCCGAATCTATTGATGTTTTAATATTTGTCGGCAGGTCTCCGCTCGGGGACTTCGACATGATCGACCGGCCCCTCGTTCCATTCTATGCTCACATAAAGCTGACAATAGCAGGCCCCGAATTCAAGAACATCGGCTTCACGATAGACGCAGGGGCAGATGATATCCCTGTCCTTTTTTCGGTTGCCCGAGGCAGGTCGACAGGGACAGGCCATATAGCCGTAGCGGTCCCTGTTGGACAGAAGGGCCCGCAGTAAATCGAAGGTTCGCTCCCGGTTGTTGTTGAATTGATAGCCTTTGGCCTCTTGGGCTTTCTTGAGCAGGTCGTAGAGATCATCAACCTCGGTGCGAATGCCTATCGCCTCTTTTATCCCCTGCGGCTTAAATCCAATAATTACCTGATCGCCGACCCGAACCGTCGGAAACGAACAACTCGGGTTGATCCGCCTGAGTTCATCGACCAGTTCCAACCGGGCATCAGCTTCGAGCAGGTCCGCATCAACCGCCTGATGCTCGACCCCGAGATCGGTCAGCATTTTCTTGATGGCCTGGCAATAATTACAGGTGCTCAGGCTGTAAAGTTTGGTGGGTATCATCTACTGCTGTTTACAATTTTATATTTTTTTAGAGCTTCAGTTATGTCGATTGCCTGCAGAACAATATACCCCACTATCAGCTTCAGGGCATCTGAATCTTGACACTGAATCTTGACCATTCTGCGGTAACGTCCCAAGCACTGCTAACCTGAACGCAAGATCTCCTGGAAACCATCAAATCACGTCACTGGGCAAAATAATATCAATCTTCTTTCCCTAAAATAATAGTATCTACTACCATTGTTCAACTATTTTGATACTATTGCACTCGGGTAAATCATGGCTAATTTCTATGTCACGCTGGAATTGAGAAATGTTCCAGCACCGAGCACTTTTCACCAACGCTATGAATAAAATAAACTCAGGAACACAGACTCTGGTGATGAATAAAGTTGAAATGACGTTTTCATCACCAGAATAATAAACGTATCAAAAACCTAGAGAGGTAAAGTCATGAGCATGAGAGGCCAAATAATTTCTGAAGAATACAATAAAATGGTGTGGGTTCGAGATGATAACGGTGGTGAGTATGTCTGTTACGCAAACGATCTGAGCTCCCCGGGTCATGTTTCTGAATCGGAAAAGGCAAAATGCCTTGACACTAGCCAGATTCTCGGTCCTAATTGGTAATTGATCGAGATCGTCAATGTCCCACGTATACAGCCAAAGACCATCATAGAAAACTAAGGAGGTGGAGTCATGAGTATGAGAGGAGAAATAATTTCGGGAGAATATAATTCAATGGTTTGGATCCGCGACAAGGATGGTAAGGAATATGCCTGCTATTTGAAAGACATAAAAGGGTTGAAAGCAAAGGAAGACCTCACCGAAGAAGAAAAGGCAAAGTGCCTTGACACAAGCCAGATTCTCGGGCCGAACTGGTAAAATATTAAACCAGGTTATATCTGCTTGAGAACACTTAATTTTCTACATGATTGATATACAATGCCACCAGCCGCGCTCGTATCGAGCTCGCCTGGTGGCATTGGTTTTTGAATAAATCACTAGCAGAAATATCGGCTCACACAACTTTCGTTATGGCCAGAAATCACAACTTGATTCCTGTCATAAATCTGCCACTCGCCCTAATCTATTTATCAAACAATCAGCGACAGTAGCCGTTGAGCGGGCAAGGCCATAGGCCATGCTTGCATCTATGATCTGGCCGCGGGTCATCGCGCCGATGGCGAACAGGTCAATACCTGCTGCAGCCTTCTGCCCAGTCGGCGGCAGGACCCGATGGGTATCGGGATCCACCAGGATACTGCCGGTTCTATTTGACCAGCCATGAGCGCCCTGGCCGGTTCCTGGTTCCTCCAGTTTGACGAGCCCCCTTCTGAGCAGATTTCCGGTCAGTTCAGAGCCATCGGCTGCCACCGATCTGGGCTGGCCGCGGGCGTTGACCACATAGCGGTAGTAATCCCTGTGTCTTGCTCCAGTTGAGCCTCTGTAGCTGAACTCGAACACACCCGTTGTCGCCTTGCGGTCAAAACCATAATCTCGGCCAAGCCTGACCACGGAAACGACTCCAGCCTGCATCAGGGCCAGCAGTTTCTCGCCATTGACAACTGGTTGGGTGGCCGCGTAGGAAAAGAACAGGGTGCTGAAATCGTGGTCGAAGCGCCGCCGCTCATCGGGGCGCAAATGGATATACAGTTCCCGCACCACCGGATAAATTTCAACCAGAGCCGTCTGCCAGACAAGCTCGCCGTCTGGTCCGTCGCCGCTCCGGGATTTGTCGATATCGAGACGAAGCATTCGCTCGCGATCCTCACCGGGGTCAAGGACTTTGGGCCAGTCGACAGGGTATCCGTAAGCGGCACTCAGTTCCCGGTCAAGCAGTTCAAAGAGATCAATTAGTCTGAGCTGATACGGGTTGTCCTGAATCAGGCGCCGCAACTGCTCGCAGCTCAGATATCGGTTCGAGCGCAAACCGATAGGCCCTCTGACGCGCGGCAACAGCCCCCGCCGGGAATAAAGGGTAAGTTTTCTGGGCGATCGGGGAGGGACATAGATGAGTTCTCCGGATGGCCGACGCTTGAAACTGCCGTCTGATGAAAGCGTAAGCGCCACCTCAATGGCGCTCAAACTCGACCCGAGAATGCCGATTTCTGCTCCGGCAGGGATCGCCTCCAGGAGCGCTGATGCCGGCCAGGGCGACGAAAAGTAATTTTGCTGAACAGCGCTCTCAAACCAATGACCGGTGGCCAGCAGCACACCATGAAACGGACCAAATGTCTGGCAAATGCCCCCTTTATCTTTGCCTGCCAGATAGGTCTCTGCGTGCTCTTCAAAGATATCAGTTACTTCAAAATCGGTATGCAGCGCAGCCACCATCCCAAGCTTTTCAGCCAGGTCCGCCGCAGCTTTTGCCTGGCTCTTGAGGTACTCGCCCATAACCGCCCTCGGGTAATGGCAGCATCCTGAGACATCAGCTTCCGGCCCGGCAAAGAACTCGCTTTGATCGTAAAAAACTTCTGCCAGCGCGTCTTTATTGCCCAGCACCCATTGTTGAAAATCCTCTGCTCTGGCAGCGCGCACCGTCATATCCCTGGCACACATATTGGTGATATGAAACGGCAAAACAAATCTCTCGTTATGGGGCAGACCGGGGCCAATCACCTCCTGTTTTTCAAAGATATCGACCCACAACCCCTTACAGAGCCGTCTCCCCTCGCCGCCCATATCTTCAAGTTTATCGACCAGCTGACAGAGCAGAGCGGTGGCGGTCAGTCCACCGCCGATAACACCAAACCGGTATTTGGGCTGCATCTCCAACCCATGATGATTATTATGGCTCGATGGTTTTGTGTTTGGTTGCACGATGCAGCCAATCTCCGGAAAGTTATGCGCTACCGATTACCATATTTCTCGTTCAGATATGCATGACGATCTGATCCGTGAAGATGGTATTATACTTAAAACGTGATTTGTATTGCCAGCCCCACAATGCAGTGATGAACAGAAAAAATAACCCAAGTTCCAGGAAGAATATCATGTATGAGTTCCATGACAAGCCAAGAATCAGGGTCATCAGAGTTACGCTGTTTCTCATCTCTGTGCTGGCTGTTCTGCCCATTTTTTCGGCAGCAGGCGAGCAGGGGCAGAAAGCGCTGGCCGACTTCAAGGCCGGCAACCACATTGCCCTTGTGCGACACGCGCTGGCACCGGGGATGGGAGATCCGGAAAACTTTATGCTGGACGACTGCTCGACCCAGCGCAACCTTTCCGATACCGGCCGAAAGCAGGCCGCAGCCATCGGGACGAGACTCAGGGAGGCAGGAATCACCGACGCGGAAGTTTACACCAGCCAGTGGTGCCGCTGCCGGGAAACGGCCGAGCTTATGGCGCTTGGCCAGCCGGTCGAACTGCCCGCGCTGAACTCTTTTTTCCGGCAATATGAGCGCAAGGACCAGCAGAATGCCCAGTTATACCAGTGGCTGTCCGGCAAAGATCTCTCAAAACCGGTTATCCTTGTCACCCACCAGGTAAATATCACTGCCTTCAGCGGCGTTTACCCAGAATCCGGTGAGATCATTCTGATGCGCAAAACAGCCAATGGCGGGTTTGAGCTCGCCAGCAGGATACCTGCCGACTGACTCACGCCCTGGAACTCTTCGATCAGCACAAGCGCCATAAATAAAATCCCGGCACTGTTGACCGATGCGGTGCAGAGGCTTATTTTTTTACTATATTTTGTTCCTGGAGTCTGGCCTCTGATTTGCTTGACGCCTCCGCTAAAAGCGAGTATAAATCCGGCCTGTGCTTATCAAGAGATCAAGGGGTGCTGCCTTTTCCGGCGCTTCCTGGGTCGACTCAAGGATACTATGTGATTACGGCTTGATAGCCGGGTCCTGCGCAACAAAGAATCACGAACTCCGCCAGGTCCGGGAGGAAGCAACGGTAGTGAGCCCCTTTGTGTGATGCAGGGTGCCCGGCTATCATTTTTTCTGGCCCCAGACAAAAAGACGTTTTCCATAAAACCGGCATCCCATGTCCTACCTCGTATTTGCCCGTAAGTTCCGCCCCCAGACATTCGAACAGGTTGTCGGCCAGAAAGCGGTGGTCAAAACCCTGCGCAACAGCCTCAAACGCAACCGTGTGGCCCATGCAATTCTGTTCTCCGGCGTTCGTGGGGTCGGCAAGACGACTCTGGCCCGGTTGATGGCCAAGGCGCTGAACTGCGAACAGGGCCCGACCCCTCTGCCCTGCAACGCATGCCTTTCCTGTAAAGAAATCACCGCGGGATCCGCCCTGGATCTGCTCGAAATCGACGGCGCCTCGAACCGGGGAATCCAGGAGGTGCGCGAGCTCAAGGACAAGATCAAATTCATGCCGACCTCGTCACGCTTCAAGATCGTGATCATCGACGAGGTGCACATGCTGACCAATGAGGCCTTCAATGCGCTGCTCAAGACACTCGAAGAGCCTCCGGCCCATGTCTATTTCATGTTCGCCACCACTGAACTCCATAAAATACCGGTAACCATTTTGTCGCGTTGCCAGCGCTACGAGTTGCAGCGGGTCAGCTCTGTTGAGTTGCAGAAACATTTTTCCGGCCTCATTGACGGCGAAGACGTCAGTCTGGATAAAGAAGCACTGTCACTGATCGTGCGCGAAGCTGAAGGTTCGGTCCGTGACGGTCTCAGCCTGCTCGATCAGGTGCTGTCCTACGGTGAATCGGTCATCACGCTTGACGATGTGATCGAAGTGCTCGGCCTGGTGAAACGGGAGCACATTATCGGTATTGCCGAGGCACTGCTCAACGGTGATCGAGCCGGCTCGATTGCACGGCTGGCGGAACTGTTCAGGCATGGGATGGATATCAAACGGTTCACCGGAGAACTGCTCGAGTGCTATCGGGCGCTGCTGCTCATCAGAATCGGGGGCTGCGACCAGCTCCTGGAAATCCCGGACGACGAGATGAAAACCCTGCGGGCACTGGCCCAGTCCCACTCGGCGGAATCGATTCACCAGCAATTGAGCCGCCTGATGCAGACCGCCGAGGACCTGCGCTTTGCGCTGCAGCCGCGGCTGATCCTGGAAACCTCGTTTCTGGCCATCATCGAGTCGGGTAATGTGGTCGGTCTCGAAACACTGCTGGAAAAAATCGACGGCGCCATCGGGTCCCTTCCCGATAAATCGACACCTATCCCGAAACCGTCCGATCAGCCAACCCCAGCAGGCACAGCCGTTCCTTCCCCCCCCGCCGCACCCCGGAAAAAAAAAGAGGTGACGGAACGTGAACCGCCGCCGCCCGAGGAAGAATTAATCCTGGAAACGCCAGACCCACCCACCGAGGAAGACGAGCGCCAGGCAACGGCCGCCAGAATGCAGCCGACCTTCAGCCTGGAGCCTTCCGCTGCAGAAAAAAAAGACTCTGAACCTCAAAAAACGTCGCCCCTGCCGAAGGAAAAAGCCGAGAAGCCCCGGCAGGTCCAGCGCGATATCAGAAAAGACTGGACGGAGTTTATCTCCTATCTGAAAAGGGAGAAAGAGTGGATGGCCCAGACCCTGCAGCAAACTTCATCGGTGCGCGAAGACGGCGCTGAACTGCTGCTTGAATTCGATAATCCCAATGACTGTTTCGTCCTGCGTTCGAAAGAGAATCGACAGCAGCTCACCGAGTATATCCTCGATTTCTTCCAGCAGGACCTGACCATCCGCATTGTCAGCCCGGACAGCTCAAATGACATCGGTCGGAAGGATTCGGAAGGACCGAAAAAGAGGCGCCAGCTGCTCGCCGAACATCACCTGGTCAGGATGACCGAGGAAATATTCAACGGCCGGGTCGGAAGCATCCGTATCTCCGATCCCAATAAGTGACGGGTTAGAACCCTGCGAAGATCAAACAGGAAGAAACAAAACAGGAACTAATACATGGATTTGAACACCATCATGCAGCAGGCCCGCGAGATGCACGAAAAGATGAACAAAGTGCAGAACGAGCTTGCCGCAAAAACCGTTACCGGCAATGCCGGGGGCGGTATGGTAACGGTAACGGCCACCGGCAAGGGTGAAATCGTTAGCATCCGAATCGATAACGAACTCGTCGATCCGGCCGAAAAGGACATGCTGCAGGACCTGGTCGGCGCGGCGGTCAACGATGCCTTGAGAAAAGCCCGGGAACTGGCTAGAACTGAAATGGCAGGACTGACGGGAGGCGTTCAGATCCCCGGTCTCACCAATATGTTTTAACGTGTCATGGGCGATATTCACGTAATACCACCGGCCCTGGAACGACTGGTCCAGAGTTTTTCCGCTTTGCCGGGCATCGGCGCCAAAACCGCCACCCGGTTGGCCCTGACAATTCTCAGGCGCCCTCCTTCAGAGGCCCGTGAGATGGCCGGGGCACTGGCCGAACTGCACAGCTCGATCAGACTCTGCTCACAATGCATGGCCTTTTCCGAAACCGATCCCTGCTCGGTCTGTGCCGATCCTCGGCGCGACGCTTCGCTCGTCTGTGTGGTTGAACAGCCCGCTGATCTACTGGCAATCGAAAGAACCGATCATTATCGCGGCCACTATCACATCCTGCATGGGGTGCTCTCGCCGGTGGACGGCATCGGGCCGGATGAGATCAAGGTGAAGGAACTGCTCAAACGACTGCAGCAGGGGACCATCGAAGAGATTCTGATCGCCACCAGTTCGACGGTTCCCGGAGAAGCTACTGCATCGTATCTGATAGATACGCTGAAACGTTTCCAGGTCAAGCTTTCCCGGCTTGCCTGCGGTATTCCGATGGGTATGGACATCAAATACGCCGATCGGCACACCCTGGCCCGGGCAATCGAAGCTCGTTCGGAGGCATCTTGAGAGCATTTTTAAAATGGTGCTTATGGTGGCAGAGCAGATCAATAAATCTTGACAGCGTCGGCTATTACTGGTATTGGAAACGGGTTCTGTACTTGATGCATTGAGGTTTCGTAACTATAATTGAGTGCAATTCAGGTACACTATATTTATCCAGAGGATTGTCCGGACAACGATAATATCGTAAAGCCGGATATTTTAGGCGCGTAGCTCAGTGGGAGAGCGCTACCTTGACGTGGTAGATGTCGTGGGTTCAATCCCCTCCGCGCCTACCAGATAAAAGGCTAAAGGAAGAACGGCGCTGGTGCCCGTTTGCTCTTTAGCCTTTGTTTTTCTGGAGCATCCTATCCTTTTTGATGGCAGGAACATGTCTGATATCGCAGTAAAAATAGAAAATGGCGAAGCAGTTTCGCTGCCCCGGTCGACGACTGTTGCCGGCGCGCTTGAAGCGCTGCTCTCCGGTAAACAGCGTAAACAGACCCTCGCGGCCTACGTCAACGGCACGGTCGCGGATCTTACCCGTATTGAACAGCGACACCGTCATCGTGCCGATCCAGAAGGACAGCGACGAAGCCCTCGAGATCCTGCGCCATTCCACCTCCCACATCATGGCCCAGGCGGTCAGGGACCTGTTTGGAACGGACGTCAAAATTGCCATCGGCCCAGCCATCGAAAACGGATTTTATTACGATTTCCTGCGCGACACTCCATTCAGCACTGAAGATTTCGCACAGATCGAGAAACGCATGGCCGAAATCGCCGCTGCAGCGCTGCCCTTCTCACACCGTGACATCGACCGGCTTGAAGCCATCGAGATTTTTAAAGCCCAGGGTGAAAAATACAAGGTCGAACTACTCGAAGAGATTGAAGACGATACCGTCTCGCTCTACCAGCAGGGCGACTTCATCGATCTCTGCCGCGGCCCGCACATTCCGGACACCTCATGGGTAAAGGACTTCAAGCTGCTCCGGGTGGCCGGCGCCTATTGGCGCGGCGACGAAAAAAACGATGTGCTGCAGCGCATCTACGGTACTGTTTTTTTCGATAAAAAAGCCCTGAAAAAGCATCTCAACGATCTTGAAGAGGCCAAGAAACGGGACCACCGCAGGCTCGGCAAAGAACTCCAGCTCTTTACCATCAACGACCAGATCGGTGCCGGCCTGATCCTCTGGCAGCCCAAAGGGGCCCAGCTCAGGCGGCTGATCGAAGATTACTGGAAGGACGAGCATTACCGGCACGATTACGAATTGCTCTACACACCCCATATCGCCCGCCAGGATCTCTGGCAGACCTCCGGGCATCTCGACTTCTATTGCGAGAACATGTACGCTTCTATGGAAATCGACGAAGTCAAGTATCAGCTCAAGCCGATGAACTGTCCGTTTCATATCGGGGTCTACAAAAGCAACAAGCGCAGCTACCGGGAATTTCCGATACGCTGGGCGGAACTCGGCACCGTCTACCGCTACGAGCGTGCCGGAGCCCTGCACGGTCTGCTGCGGGTACGCGGTTTCACCCAGGACGATGCCCATATCTTCTGCCGCCCGGATCAGCTGGAAGAGGAAATTTTCAACATTCTCGATCTGAACCTGCATATCCTGAAGACCTTCGGCTTTGACGATTACGATGTCTATCTGTCCACCAGACCGGAAAAATATGTCGGTTCAGTGAAATATGGGAAAAATCAACCGAGGCCCTGAAGCAGGCCTTGGAGAAAAAAGGTCTCGGATTATGAGATCGATCCGGGCGAAGGCGTCTTCTACGGCCCGAAGATCGATATCAAGATCAAAGATCAGCTGGGTCGTTCCTGGCAATGTTCGACCATTCAGGTCGATTTCAACCTGCCGGAGCGTTTCAGCATGACCTACACCGGTTCCGATAATACCGAACATCAGCCGATCATGATCCATCGGGCCCTGATGGGCTCGCTTGAGCGCTTCGTCGGCGTGTTGATAGAACACTATGCCGGTGTGTTCCCGATCTGGTTCGCCCCGGTGCAGGCCCGGATTCTGAATATCACCGACGACCAGGCCGAGTATTGCCAAGAGGTTTATCAGGAACTCAGAAAAGCAGGCGTACGGGTGGAAAAAGATTTGCGCAATGAAAAATTGAACTATAAGATTCGTGAAGCGCAAATGGAAAAAATCCCGTATATGCTTATAGTCGGCGATCAGGAAAAAGACAACCAGACCGTCACCGTACGGTTGCGCGACGGCAAGAATCTGGCGCCGATGAGCGTGGCCGCGTTTGCAGCCAAAATTGCCGAGGAAACGTTTCAGGGGCGCGGCATTTAGCGGGAAGCAGAGCCGCTCGGGCCGGTTTCATCAGAAAATATCCGGTGACCGGTATTTACGTTCGTAGAACAGAGGAGGTCCGACATTAAAAGACGAGGAAAACCCACCCCGGGTAAACGAGAAGATAAAGCAGCCATCAATGATGCAATCAGCCATGACCATGTCCGGCTCATCGGATCCGATGGTGAACAACTTGGCGTCATGAGCACCCGAGAAGCCCGGGAACGGGCCTACGATGAGGGCCTGGATCTTGTTGAGGTATCCGCAGCCGCAAGTCCGCCGGTCTGCCGGATCATGAATTACGACAAGTTCCGCTACGAGCAGAAAAAGAAGCAGCAGGAAGCCAAGAAGAAACAGACCACGATCGAGACCAAAGAGGTCAAGTTTCGTCCGAAAACGGAAGAACACGATCTGAACTTCAAGATCAAGCATATTAAAAAGTTTCTTGGCCAGAAAAATAAAGTAAAGATAACCATGCGATTCCGGGGCCGTGAAATCGTCTATTCACAGACCATCGGTCTGGAAGCAATGAACAGGATCGCAGAGACCATCGAAGAGGATGCGGTTATTCTGCAGCCGCCCATGATGGAAGGCCGGCAGATGGTCATGTTCGTCGGTCCGAAAACCCAGAAATAACAGGTTTCCCACCGGGAGACGATCCCCGGGCCGCCCCCCACCCACGGCTCGAGAATCCGCCCGGTTTATATGGTAAGTTAAAGGAGCAGGTATTATGCCGAAAATGAAAACCAACAGAGGTGCTGCCAAACGCTTTAAGACTACCGGCACCGGTAAGCTCAAGCGCAACAAAGCCTTCAGCAGCCACATTCTGACCAAGAAATCAACCAAAAGAAAACGTAATCTCAGAAAATCCGGCCTGGTCGACAGTTCCAACACCAAGGCCATCAAGAAGATTCTGCCGTACCTCTGATGAGTGGCAAGCGTCGTTGGTTGGCATGCCGGAAATGAGATTTTGAGCAGGATAACAAGGAGTAGACAATGCCCAGAGTAACCAGAGGCTTTAAGGCCCGTAGAAGAAGAAACCGCGTCCTGAAGCTGGCCAAAGGCTATCGGGGCGGCCGCCATAAGCTGTACCGCACCGCCACCGAAGCGGTCGATCGTGCGCTCGTATACGCGTATCGTGACCGCAGGGCCAAGAAACGAGACTTCAGACAGCTGTGGATCACCCGCATCAACGCCGGCGCCCGGATGCACGGCATCAGCTACAGCAGGCTGATGGGCGGCTTGAATAAGGCCGGCGTCGAACTCGATCGCAAAGTGCTTGCCAATATGGCAATCCTCGACCCCAATGCTTTCTCAGAAGTGGTCAAAATCGCAGCCGAAGCGAACGCTTAAGCCCGACCCTCCTGCAAAGCTGTTCAAAGTGTGCCGGTTGCGATTTGAATCGATCGTAACCGGCACACTGTTTTACTGACCTCCACCTTTCATGACCGCATGGAACAAGAGCTAGAACAACTAAGAAGTGAAGCCGTATCGGCCATCGAGCAGGTTGCCGACCGCAAACAGCTCGAAGATTTCAGGATTAAATATCTCGGCAGAAACGGCCGCATTAGTGTGCTGATGAAACAGCTCGGCTCTGCAGCCAAGGAAGACCGCCCCAGGCTTGGAAAACTTGCCAACACCGCCCGCAGCGAACTCGAACAGATATTTGAGGACCGGGTGGCAGCGCTTGCCGCGGCGGGAAGTTCATCTGAAACACCTGATCTCAGCCTTCCCGGCCGCAGGACGGTACCCGGTACCCTGCATCCGGTTACCCAGATCATGGAAGAGATCTGTGCGATCTTCGCCGGCATGGGATTTTCCATAGCCGAAGGCCCTGATATCGAGCTCGACCACTACAACTTCGAAGCGCTCAACATCCCCGAGCACCACCCCGCCCGCGACATGCACGACACCTTCTATATCGGCGACTCGGTGCTGCTCAGGACCCACACCTCCCCGATGCAGGCCCGCATCATGGAGCAGCAGCCTCCCCCGCTGCGTGTGATCGCGCCCGGCAAGGTGTACCGCTGCGACTCGGATATCACCCACACCCCGATGTTCCAGCAGGTGGAGGGCTTCCTGGTGGACAAGCAGGTCTCTTTTGCCGATCTCAAAGGAGTCTTGACTGCCTTTCTGCGCAAGGTGTTCGAGACCGATCTGGCGCTGCGCTTCAGGCCGAGCTTTTTTCCGTTTACCGAACCGAGCGCTGAGGTCGACATCGGCTGCGTGATCTGCGGCGGCGACGGTTGCCGGGTCTGCAAGAAAACCGGCTGGCTGGAAATCTTAGGCTCCGGCATGATCGATCCGGAGGTCTTCAAGATGGTCGGCTACGATCCTGAAGTCTACAGCGGCTTCGCCTTCGGCCTTGGTGTCGAGCGCATCGCGATGCTCAAATACGGTATCGACGACATCAGATTATTCTACGAAAACGATCTGCGGTTTCTTTCCCAGTTCTAAATTCCGGAGTATGTCATCATGAAGTTTACCCTTAACTGGTTAAAGGAATACGTCGAACTCGACGGAGTAACTCCGGACAAGCTGGCCGATGAGCTGACCATGCTCGGCCTCGAAGTCGAATCGACGGCAGCGCTCTACGAAGAGCTGGCCAGTCTGAAGACCGGAAAAGTAGTCTCGGTCGAAGCGCATCCCAAGGCGGACAAACTGACGCTGTGCCAGGTCCTGGTCGGTGACGAGACCCTGCAGATCATCTGCGGTGCGCCCAATGTCCGAGAAGGACTCGGCGTCGTGGTGGCGCTGCCCGGCACCACTTTGCCCGGCAATTTCAAGATAAAAAAATCAAAAGTTCGCGGTATCGAATCCCAGGGCATGCTCTGCTCGGAACGCGAACTCGGTCTGAGCGAAGCTCATCAGGGTATCATGGAACTGCCGGATGATATCGCGGCCGGCCAGAGCTTCATCGACTGCTGCGGCCTGCGCGATACGATGATAGAGGTGGATCTGACCCCCAATCGCCCGGACTGCGCTTCGGTTATCGGCATCGGTCGCGAGGTTGCCGGAAAATATCGCAAATCGCTCCGCGTTCCGCACCGGGGCACGAATCTGGCTGAAGCCAGCACTTCGTTTTCGGTGGAAGTCGAAAATCCCGAACTCTGCCCGCGCTACGCGGCCCGCCTGATCACCGGCGTGCGCATCGAAGCGAGTCCCTGGTGGCTCAGGAAAAGGCTGCTGTCGGTGGGCCTGCGGCCGATCAACAACGTGGTCGATGTCACCAACCTGGTTATGCTCGAGTACGGCCAGCCGCTGCATGCCTTCGATTTCGACACGCTGGCGGACAAAAAGATAGTCGTTAGAACACCGCGCTCCGATGAAACGACCTTTACCACGCTCGATCAGGTCGAGCGCAAGCTGGACCGCGACATGCTGCTGATCTGTGACGGTCGCGGGCCGGTTGCCGTCGGCGGTGTAATGGGCGGCCTGTACAGCGAAGTGACCGGCGAGACCAGCCAGGTGCTGCTGGAAAGCGCCTGCTTCAACGATGTCTCGATCAGAAAGACTGCACGGCGTTTGAATCTGTCGACCGATGCGTCCTATCGCTTTGAGCGCGGGGTCGATCCGGGCGGAACTATCGATGCGATGCAGCGGGCGGTGGAGCTGATCTGCGAGCTTTCCGGCGGCACTGCCGAGGCTGGCGGCCTCGACGTGCGGGTCCCGCCGCGGCAGAAAACTATCGAGCTGCGCGTTTCCCGGACTTCCCAGATGCTGGGGGTGGGCTTTACCGGGCAGCAGATCCAGGAGCTGCTCGAATCTATTCAAATCCCATGCGAGCCTGTCGATGAAAACACCCTGCGGGTAAGGGTGCCGAGCTTCAGGGTAGATCTGGAGCGGGAGGCCGATCTCTGCGAGGAGGTGGCCAGGCTCTATGGCTATAATCAGGTTCCGGTCTCCCTGCCCAGCGTCGACCTGAGCTATCCCGAGCAGGACCGCGAGCGCCTCAAGAGAAACGAGGTGAGCCTGATCCTGACCCAGGCCGGCTTCACCGAAGCGATCAACTACAGTTTCGTATCGAGCCGATATGACGATGTTCTGCTGCTTGCCGAAGACGATCCCCGGCGGCGCCACGTGCATCTGCTCAACCCGCTGACCGAGGATCAGGACGTGATGCGGACCAGCCTGCTGCCCGGCCTGTTGGAAAACATCAAACGCAATCTGAACTTTCAGCAGAGTTCCTGCAGACTTTTCGAAATCGGCAAGGTGTTCTATCCAAACGATGGTGCGCCGCTTCCCGACGAACCAACCAGGGTCTGCGGGGTGCTGGTCGGCAACCGCTACGCAAACCACTCGCCATTGCACTACAAATTCGAGGAAACCGATATTAACGATGCCCGGGGTGGCGTCGAGACGCTGCTTGCCGGTATGCGGCTGGCGGCCGCCTCCGCCGAGCCTCAGGTATTGTGCATGGCTGCAGAAGACACCGGCGAACCGTTTTGCGAGCCGGGCTATGAGATCAGGGTCTGTTCAACCGAGCAGCAGCTTGGCTCGATCGGCAAGCTGAAAGGCGAGATTCTGGCAAATCTCGGAATTAAGCGGGAGGTCTACTATTTCGATCTCGATTTCACGGCCCTGTGCGCGATCAGGCCGGCCGCCAAGACCTTTGCTCCTTTACCGGTCTATCCGACGGTCAAGCGCGACATAGCACTGCTGGTGCCGCGCAGCACCGGTGCCGGCAGTCTGGTAAAAACTGTTTTATCCAGCGGTGAAAAATTAGTTGAATCTTGTGAGCTGTTTGACGTATATCAAGGTGACAAAATCGACCGCACCATGAAGAGTGTGGCACTGACCATCACCTACCGCTCGGCGACCAGAACCCTCACCGAGAAAGATGTGGAGAAGGCCCACAGCAAGTTGGTGAAACTGCTCACCGACACCCATGGCGGCAGCCTTCGCGAGGAATAAAAGCATGAAAAAGAACAACGTCACCAGAAAAGAACTTGCCGAAGAAGTCTCAAACCGACTCGGCTACCCGCTGAGCACCTGCTCCGACATCGTGGATCATTTTTTTGATGCGCTGAAATCGTCAATGCTTGACGGAAGCGATGTTAAGTTAGTACATTTCGGAACTTTCTCCATTCGCGATAAAAATCCGAGAAAAGGACGCAACCCCCGAACCGGAGAGACCATCACCATTCAAGAACGGCAGATCGTCAGCTTCAGACCGAGCAAGAAATTGCGAGCCAGAATAAACAACTCGTAACGACAGCCAGCCATCTGCCGGAGCCCCGGGCCCGCACGATGACCAGCGAAATACCTGAAAAGCTCTATTTTAAGATCGGCGAGGTCAGTAAAATCGCAGGGGTCGCTCCCCACGTCTTGAGATACTGGGAAAGCGAGTTCTCAGCCATCAAACCCAAACGTGCCGGATCCAGGCAGCGCCTCTACCGGCGGCAGGATGTTGAGCTGATCCTGGTGATAAGGAATCTGCTGCATAACCAGGGTTACACCATTGCCGGAGCCCGCAAGCTGATCAGCGACACAGACGATGTCACCAGCCTTCGCCAGGAGGAAAAGGCGCAAGACCACTCCAGCCAGCTCGGCTCCATCAAAGAAGAACTGATCGAACTGCGGGACCTGCTGGCTGACAAAAAATAAACCACTAGCAACGGGACGCAGCCCCTCGAGATTGACACTGCCAGCCGCGCGTGGTAGAAAGACCTTCTACAATTTATCGGGATGTAGCGCAGTCTGGTAGCGCACCTGAATGGGGTTCAGGGGGCCGGAGGTTCAAATCCTCTCATCCCGACCAGTAAAAACAAGCACTTAGCTTTCACAGCTAAGTGACTGTTTTTTTATTTGCAAACTTTTTGCAAACTATTGCATTGTCCTCGGCGGGATTGGCAGCAACTTATTGCCTACAAATTCCACCACTATTTAATAATTTCACTAAACACTTACCCGGTCCTATATTTACTTCCGTTAAGTACCCAACAACCCTTTTCTCAAAAACTAGCGGGGGTGGGTGCAAGGTGAACGAACTTTCTTCAGAGGTGGCGTGGTATTTTTAAAAGGTCGGTGATGCGATCCTGGCAAGTTTTAACCTAATAATAATTCTTAGCAGACGTTAAACGTTTCCTAAGGCAGTGTTATGGTTCTTCGATATGTGCGGTGAGAAGATGCACAGGAATAACCTCTCGCTGGAGGGAAAGACCCAAAAGATTACCTTTGATTTGCCAATCTCAACTCAACAATTTCCTGAAATGCTTTCCTACGATTTATACAGGTGACGGAATCTTTTTAAATCATCCATATCCTGCTCCAATCCCATCTCTTCAAAAAGTGTCCCTGCTTTTTCCAAATAGCCGTTGGCGTCGATTCCATTGAGTTTTGTGTGCTTGTTCTCAGGGTCCAATAGTCGTTTTCCCACCTCGAAATACGTACGGGACAGGTCAGGGCGGGCCCCCAAACGTTCGCCTTCCTTGATGGCCTTGCCCCACCACTTCAAGGCCTTTTCCTGTTTATCCATGAGCCAGTAGTAATCACCCATCAGCTTGAATGTCTTCGTACGGTACTGTGCATGTTCTGGGCGCATTCTTCAGCGCCATTTTGCCTGACATCTGGGCACGTCTGCTCAATTGCACCACGTCCTGGTCATTTTCCAGTTTGCATTGCCTGCTTTAGTTGCTGGGTATCAACGAATAATCGTGACGACAAATAAGGGAGCGAGATAAAAAGGTGAAATTAAATCGCTGTTTCTTATGGAGTTGCGATGCTTGGGATATGGAGTCACGTGCACCCTCAAAATCTCCCAAAATCTGTTGGGCTTCAGCCTTGAAGCCCAGCAAACAACATTTCGAAAGTTTCGTTATCTCTCTCTTGTGCATATGAGACCCCTTGTTCAGCCACCGATAGAGCCTCTCGCGCAAAACGTTTCATGAGGAGAAAATTTACTTTCAGCTCTAATCCTAAAAGAATTGCCCAAAATTGATCATAGGTCTCTCCAATTATATCAAGTCTCTCTATTGCCTTTTGAGCAGAAGCAAACTCTCCCTGTTCCGTTTTCACCAACCATATCTGCGCAAATGAGTTGATATAATAAAAGAACTCACCAATATCCAGACGAAGAGTTCAAAAAATCTTCCTCAAAATCGTTGACCTTGTCCCATTCACCCTGAGCAGCGTTAATCAATGGTACTTCCCAACATCGTGTGCAAGCAACCGCGAATATCGTTTTGATCGACATATCGTTTAGTGATTTCGAGCAACCTGTTGCATATCGGAAAAGGTATTAGCCCAGCATACATAAGACCAACTGACTTAGTTCGCACCAGTAACTTGGAACTTTTCGGATTTGTGATATATCAAATTTGATAGTGCGCCGAAACAAATCTAACCCCCCAAGTAACATTCTCGATGGGTCTGACAGTAAACCAACGCCTCTCCCGCTCATGGCCATATACATCTAATATTTCGAGATCGCTGTTTGGTTGGAGCCTTTTTCGAGCCAGGCAATTTCACAATACACTACCTTTCAATAGCACCAGGAAGCACCAGAGACCTGTTGCAATCCCACAAAGATCATTTTTAGGTATTTGCGTTCCCCATCGACTCAATACCTTATCAAAATACTCCACAGCCTCTGGCCACCGCGCCTTATTGTGATAGGCAATAGCAATATTCTTCTCCAAATTCGCCAACTTCTCCGAGTCAGCATCTTGGCCATATTTGGCAAGATAGAGTTTCAGGGCCTCCTGCAGGTAACTCAAGGCTTCGCTGGAAGCCGAAGACTTCAGTGCCTCTTCACCGGCTTTGTCAAATACTCTTCGGTTTTATCCGCATCTTCAGCCAAGCCATAATGATGGGCCAGCATGCCGTAGAACTCGTGCAGACGTTCCCTGGAAGATCCTCTCGATGGATTGGGCCACCTTGAGATGCAAGACCTTGCGCTGCTGCAGCAGGGTGGACTCATAGGCTGCTTCCTGGGCCAGGGCATGGCTGAACAGATATTCCAGCTCTTGCAGCGTCTGCGCTCCCTGATGAGTTGCACATCCTTCAAATAGGATAGCCGATCATCTACCTTGTCAATGGAATCGGCGACGTCCTTTAAAATACGATCAAAGAAACTGCGCCCGATTACCGAAGCAACCTTGACCAGCTCGCGGGTCTCTTCCTCCAAACGGTCTATCCTGGCCATGAGCACATCGTTGATGGTTGGGGGAATCACCACCCTGTCGATCTTTTTGGTTACCTCAAAGCCCTGTGCTCCTCTCACTACCATGCCGTCATCGATCAGTGAGTGAACCACCTCCTCGATGAAAAACGGGTTCCCACCCGCTCGGTCCAGAATCTGTTCCTTGATTGAAAAAGGCAAGCCCTTGATCTCCAGCATGTTGTTGATCAGGGCCTCGCCGTCTTGTTTTTCAAGAGACTGGATCTCTATCGTTTCATGGGCTTCTGAAGTGACATCTGGCTCCGCTCTCCCCCAGAGTATCCGGGCCGGAATACATTGATAAACAGCACCTATGCTTCTCGGCAAGCCCGTAGAGGATTCTGCAGCAGTTCAAGGGAACTGTCATCAGCCCAGTGCAGGTCTTCCATGACAATGACCATGGTTTGCAATTCACTACCCTTTATCATCAGGTCACGGAGATTTTTGAGAATCAGCTTTTCCAACGCCTCACCTTCGATGCCCTCGACCCGCTCCGCATACCTCCCCCACAGTTTCATGCCCATGAGCGTGGCCACAAAGGGCAGTATTTCGTCGGTCTCCTCGGGGTGGACGGCTCCTGATGGCCAGCTTAAGTTTGGCGATAGCCTGGGCCTCACTGTCGTCTTCGACAATCTGTGCCCAATGCTTGAACAGATTGATGATGGGGTGAAAGCTGAGGTTTCTGCCGATGGAGATGGCACGTCCCTCTAAGCAGGTGACCCGCCGCATAACATCCCGCTTCTTAAGCTCAGCCATAAGGCGCGATTTACCAATGCCCGCCTCTCCGGACAACATTAACCACCGAGCCCTCTCCGTTTATGGCTTTCATGACCTGAAATTCCAGCTTGTCCATTTCACGGTCTCTACCCACCATCTCAGAGAACACCTGCCTGCCGCGACTCGCAGTTGAAGGAGGGGTATTGCTTGACTGCAGCTTGTAAATAGGAATTGGCTGGGATTTGCCCTTAACTTTGCACAGGGTTTAGAGCTTCAAATGAAAACTGCCCTTGGGAGGCTCTATAGGTTTCCGCCCCAATCAGAATATCGCCGGAACCAGCGAGGTCACTCAATCTGGAGGCCAGGTTGATCGCATCCCCCGTCACACCATGGGTTCCTTTTCCGGGTCCATATCCGCTGTTACCGCCAATCCCGTGTTGATTCCGCTGTGCATTGAGAGAGAACGTCCCACCTTGGCTTCATAGAGAGGACTGAGTGTTTCAACGAAATGCGTGAATCTCACGTGCAGCCCGGATTGCCCGAATGGGATCATCTTCGTGGGCAATGGGTACACCGAAAAGAGCCAGGATGCCATCGCCCGCAAACATCTCTATGGACCCTTCGTACTTTTTAATTATCTCTTTTGTCTCATGCAAAAATGCGGCTGGTAATTTCCTTGACTTCTTCAGGGTCAAGCTTTTCCGTCATGGCCGTGTAACCGCTGAGATCAGAGAAAAGTGCCGTGATGCGTTTTCGTTCAGCTTCACGGAGGGGTGTAGCAGGAGAAGTTTGAATTTCCGGATTGAACGCCGCTCCGCATTCCATTACAGAATTTGGCGTTTGGTGGATTTGCTATTCTGACATTTCGGGCAATTCATGATCGAAATTCTCCCTGGAAAATCAGATAGGTATTGTTTCCCAATTCGGATATGGGGGATGGAATACTACCATTCTATCATCATTTCTCTCTCTTGAGTATATATGTCGGAAATTCCCCTTTACCTTTAAGTTTAACCAGTCCACGCTCTTCAAAAATGAAGTCGTCTTTTAAAACTTCATACATGTCTTTAGAGACCTGAATTTGTCCGTCTACTCCGTGAGATTCCAAGCGGCTGGCCGTATTTACCGTATCACCCCACACATCATAGCTGAATTTCTTTGTCCCAATTACTCCGGCAACAACCGGACCGATGTGAATGCCTATCCGAAGCGCCAGAGCTTGATGTAACTCTGAATTAAGTTTAGACACTTCTTGTTGCATGTGTAGAGCTAGCAATGCCATGTTTTTAGCATGATCCTTTTGAGGTTGAGGCAGCCCACCAACGACCATATACGAATCACCACTAGTTTTTATTTTCTCAAGTCCATATGAATCAACCCACTTATCAAAGCGAGAAAATATATCATTCAATAATGTCACTAATTCCTCCGGTGACAGCTTTACCGATAAAGAAGTAAATCCAACTAGGTCAGCGAATAGAACTGATATATCCTCAAATTTATCTGCAATAATGGAATCCTGATTTTTCAGACGCTGTGCTATTGATTCAGGGAGAATATTTAGAAGTAAATTTTCTGATTTTTCCTGTTCCTTTTGAATTTGATCTTTTTGTTCTTGGATAGTTTTCTGTTGTATGAATACAACTCGGCTGGTGTGTTCTGAAATATATCCTGTAAATAAAACACATACTTCTGACACCCATAGAAAAAAGGACAAAGCTATTAAAGTAGCCTTGTCAGTATTTGCAAAAAATGCCAAATATATCTGAAATGTAAGTACATACAATAATGTAGCATTTAATATATAAAGAAATCGGAGACGTATAATATAACTTCCAAAAAATTGGACAATAATAAGGAAAATTAGGGTGATGTATTCACTATTTGGGAAAAAACTAATGACATAAATACCCAGAATACCGGCTAAACCATTCGAGATGCCACCCATTAATTGATACTTGCCCAAATATCGGTCTTGGTAGGTAGCATAAATTACGAACAAAAAGTATGGATAAAGTACAATAATGATTGCAAGTGACAGTTTTAAAAAATGCTCAGGTACTATTAGGTATATTAATCCAATACCTGAGGTCCAACAGGCAAATGCAAGCAAGAAACCATTCCGGATAGAAACTCGAGTGTCTTTCTCATAGAAGAGTAAAAACTGCTGTCAATGATCTTCGCTAAATTTGAGCAAGATTGATTTCAGATCAAGGCTCTGGTTGCATAAATACATTATTTTAGAGGATCTGATCAGCACCTACCCTCAGTAGACCCTTTTTATGAGTCTCGTGATGATTTTCTCAAACATCACTAAGCCAACCAGTGATTAACAGTATTCCAACTAGCTTAAATTGTATCAAACTGCTGTGAATGTAGCCAACGGCAAGGTTTGGAGGTGGGAAAAACTGATTTTGTAGGTTTTTCCTGTGAAGGTGCGTGCCAACCAATAGGACTTCAGGCATACCTTACATTGACCAATGTTAAATCACCTCCTTTGCCACACCGACACAGCCGGAATCCTTTTTAAAAAAAATCACAGGTGGGGGGTTGCTTTTGCACACCCCATATGAGCATACTGACACAGTATATGCTTATATATGGGTATATGTCAGTGTGTCAGTTGTTTAATATGCTGTTTTTACACTAATTTTTATGACAAATATGCCTTTATGTCAGTAAACGAATTTGTCAGTTAAAATTACCCGTATTTTCAAGTGAATAATACTGACACACCCCTGTTTTATGTCAGACACTGTCAGGTGAAAGTGTGTCAGCAAAATACCGACCAATGATAAATGGGGTAGGGTCAAATATGACCCCACCCCGTTTATGATTCCGTTACGATTTGCGATCGACAGTTATTCGTTATCAGTGCCATCACCACCATCCTTTGCCAGCTTCAGCCCTGGACGTTTTGCCGTCAGCATAACTGACTTGCCTTCCCGATACTCGTATATACGGTCATCCTCCATCAGGGCTTCAACTGCATCAGCAATCATTTCCTGCTTGTTGCCACGCAAATCTTCAGGGAAGCTTTCAATCATTACCGCCACCGTTGCATCATCCTTGCTGCGAGTCTGCTGTAGGTTACGCCGATTGACGGCGCCGTGCTCAGTGAGGATTTCAAAGAGCCATTCCTGCACCAACTCAGCTGAGTTGTGCTCCGGGCTTACAGGGTGAAGGTAGACCTGTTTCTGCGTCCTTGATGAAATATGCTACGTTCTGGCCGCCGTAGTTGTCAGTCGCCGTCATAACGAATCCTCGCTGCTGAGCTTCACTGGTTGTCAACCCGAACATGCCAGCATGGTTCTTACCCATCTTCACCAGAGTAAATGTCAAACGAGTGTTGATTCGCATGCACCACCACCCCGTGAGCTATCGGGGTTTGGTTTGTTTGGATGATGTACCATCAGGAGTACCCCGTTGTACTTTGCACAACGTGCGATTCAAGTACACGGACGATTTCAGCCTGCACAGTTGTTGGAGTTTTCATCCCCACAAGTCATCCGGTTCTTAGTGTCACCGATGATCAGGTGCGGCTGGTGTTCGGCGATGATTTCATTCAGCAGCTTCAGTTCGTAGTCTTCCGCACCCTTTCGGTTGATCGCACCGAACTTGCCAGCCCAAGGGTATAGTTGCAGGTTCCGGTTGATCAGGGCTTTTTCGAACAGGCGTTGGGTTGAGTTCCTGCAGTATGTGTTTGCAGCGGTACTCGATCTGACGTCGTGGATCTTCGACGTTGATGTAGGCTACTCTGCGTGGTTCAGGAATATGAAACGGACCAAAAGACCGACCACAGGCGAGATGATAACTGATCCTTGTCAGCAAGTAGCTTTTGCCAGTACCCGTCTCGCCAACGAGTTGCCCGACAAAGCCATCAAGCCGTATCCAATTTTCAATTAATCCACGCGTTCCTCAGGCAGTTTCGCTGTTGATCACCTTTTCATGATTAATGCTGGGCATAGTTTGCAAGGCTTACCGGATGCGTCCTGCGACCGTATAGTCGTTTTCACGAGTTCGTTCCAGTGCAGCCTTTACGGTGCGGTCAACGTAGTCATCACGCTGATACTTATCGTGGTTGTCACCTTCAGCAATCAGCCGATGCCTTGATTTCATCTGCGGTCATCCCCTGCTTTGCCCATTTGCAGCACAGGGCGAAAGTCCTTGCCGCTAGGACTGGTGTCACGTTGACCTGGCAGTCGGTTCTGATGATGCTGCTTGACTGCCCCCGCCTCTGGCAATGCTTTACGTTGCAATGTACTTGCGATGAGCGTACCACGATTTGCTTCGGCCGACGATTGATAGGCTGTCAGGTACATCTTCACCTGTTTCGGCCAGTAATAGTAAGGAACCTGCTGATCCTGTATACACTCTCGAGCACCGTCTGCCCTGTTACCATTCGAGGTCCAAAGGATCCCTTTTGCCTCGTTTGGCGATGATCCGTAAGACCCGTGCCTGATGGTGACAACTCGACATAACGGTCGATGGTTTCCAGGATATCAGTCCGCTGCCGTCTGCATTGGGCGAATCATCATCAATACAGTCGTCGACGTCGATACCGACGAACCTGTCACCTTCAGTGAGCAGCATACCGACTACCGGCATAGTCGGCTGTCGCCGGTATAAGCGTTTAATGGCATCGCCGAACGACGCCCAATCACCAGGTTCATCTGCTTGAGCCAATCGCCTTGTCTGCTGCTGGATTGAACCGGTACCTTTCTTGGGCTTCTTTGACGGGTCGGCAGGATTAGCGATGAGCTTCCACGGGCACCAGTAGGGGTGCTCCTTTCAGCCCATCAGGGATGTTTTCGCGGTTGAACTTCAAGGGGCGAGAACGGGGTATTTTGTCCATCATTCTCGATGCTTTACATTCCCATCTGTGTGGGGAATAGTATGCGTGTTCATTATACAATCCTCTTAATTGTGCCCATGACAGGCGGTCAGCCTGTCATGGGCATTTTCACGTAATACTGCATCGATTTCTAGTCGCATAACAAACTATCTCCTAACGGTTTTGATTAACGTGGCGGTAGCGCCTTAACGGTATAACAGGTACCAGTGACGGTCATAACGATAACGGTAGGTTTTGGGGCTGACGCTTTCCTCGAGGGGCTGTCAGGGTCTGTGATTAATCAGTGGATGTCCAGGAATGGTCAATATTTCACACCTAGCCCTGCTACTATCAGTAATCTTCAAACTCGTCCATTTCGCAAAGTTCATCCTCAATGTCGTCAGCCAGCAATTTCCGACAGCTTCGTCATTGATCGGCGACAACTGTGTCAGCGACATCCGGTTGCACCGACTTCTGCTTGCTGGAGATGTTGCCCGATGGCTGGTCTAAGGCCGACGAACCAGTACAAGTAGAGTCGAGCAGCTTCACTTTTAGTTAGCCCTCTTGAGGTTCTCTGCCCATTCCACGTACTCACTCATTTTCCACAGCGACGAGCCGCCGATTTTGATACGGCCCAGGAAACTCGCCAGCCTTGACCCACCTGTAAATCGTCGGCCTGACTCTTTGCCAGTCAGTTCCATGTATTGTATGTCAATCAGCTAAAAACTGCTCTAGGCCGGCTCTGATCCATATTATGAGTGTCCATGATTTACCTCCATGGCATTAGTTGATTCATATGCGATCATGATGGCCTAATTATAATTGTACCGGGTCAAACAGTCAACGAGCTTTGTTCCAAAATAATTGTTTTATATCAGATTACTTAATGCTATATATAGCATAACAATAGCCCCAAAAATGTAGTATTTTTTATCCAACCTTCTGAAAATATTGAAAATGAAAAATACTACAGCGGTGCTGAAAAAAATATGATTCAGGACAGGAGTGGGTGAGGTCAGCTTCCGGTGTGATGCAGCTTGACCACATTACCAGTGGCAACCTTGGCACCCCTGATCCGGTCAATTTCGTTGGCGAGCTTCACTAGTGCATCTGTCTTTTCACGCAGGTAATCATATTGGTCATAAGTGCCAACCATACCGCCCGTGCGAGTGGTTCAGTATGCGTTCACGAATATGCTGCTTGATTTAGTCAACCGGGACATTATGGTTCTGGCCGTGCGGCGTAGGTCGTGTGCTGTCCATTTAGTGACACCGCTTTCTTTCCATAAATGGTACCGAGCACCTTTGGTATCTTTGCAGCGCCCCTCTCTTTTTGCCGTCTCTGCGGCTGGTATTGTATTTTGAAGAAAATACCCATTCGCTGCCATTGTCCTGCCGGGCTTTCAAAATCGCAATAACCTGCGGTGATAGCGGCACGAGGTGCACCGTATCGGTTTTATTTGTGGCCTGTCGCCATACACCAGCCTCAAAGTCAACCTCTGCCCAGTTCATTTTCAATATTTCTCCAGGGCGCTGAGCAGTGTACATGCCTAGCTTGAACGCGTCACGAGGGTTGGGTCGTCACAGTGTCAAACAGTGGCCACAATACCTTGATTTCATCATCCGACAGTACCCGTTTCCCGGGGCTTTTCAGCACCACCTGGTTTGTCAATCCATTGCATTGGGTGAATGCATTAATCCAGCCTTTTGCCAGGGCAGGCTTGAACATCACCCGTAACAAACCATGCAGACGATTTGCGCTTACAGGTGCATCCTTGACAACGTCTTCCAAGGATGTCACTCAGCATTGCTGGGGTAACGTCTTCCACCTTTCATGTTGCCGAGAGCTGGTGAAATGATGTTGTTCCACCTACGGTCTTCTTCGTATATTGTGCTTTCGGCCTTTGGTGACATGCCGAACTGATCGTTTTTTAACGTATGATTCCCAGAGGTCGTTCATGGTTGGTGCATGTTTTTTACGCACCTTTTTCAGCCTGTTTGTCCTCACCACCCCTTTTTTCCGCAATAGCATCAGCGCAGGCGGCTCTGGCGTCCTTTAGGCTCATCTTCAGGGTAGGTGCCGAGGCCTGTAGCGCTTTACTGGACCCGTTTCAGGTTTGTACATGGCGAACCAGGTCTTTCTTCCCCGATGGGCTGACTACGTATTCCGAATGTTCCGTCACCTGACCTACGGCCGATTTCAAAATACTCAACGGACTTATCACCAGGTGCGAGGTTTTTGATACTCAGGTCTGTGAATTTGATCTTTGGCATGGCGGCCTCACTAATTTGCAAATATTTTGCAAACTTTTTGGCGTAAGTCTTTGCTGGTTTGCAATTTGTTCTAGCTTGATACAAATTGTACAACAGGTAGGCCAGTCAGTGTCAATTTATATATATGATATTACGTGCTATATATAACATCATGTGATAAAAAACTGCGATATATATATTACAGGGCAGGTTTTATTATCATGAATGGGGTTCAGGGGGCCGGAGGTTCAAATCCTCTCATCCCGACCAGTAAAATCAAGGGGTTACGGTTAAAACCGTAACCCCTTATTTGATTTTGTGCAGCTTTTGTGGAACATCCGGTTTTGGCGCATCTAGGCGGATGTTTTGCGGTCTCTCGAATTAAAGGCTAAGCCTTTAACATACCGGATATTTTAAAGGAAGAACCTAAGGTTGAATGTGCCTGTCCTCACTGATGCTTGCCAGTTACCCTTTTTCCCAAAAGAGCCGTCTGACTGGCCTTCCATCGCCAGAGGAAAAATTTGCGGGTTTCAGCGGTTACAGACGCCGAAGATCTGGATCACCGCCACGATACCTGTGATGTCGGCTCACCGGTCCTGGTTTGGACGAGAAACTCCTCCAGACTATGTGAAGCGTAATGTTTCAGTTTTCTCATCAGCTTTTTAGTTGTGGAAATAAAATAGCGCCTAAAGATCTTTTGGATACTGAAAATGAACTGGCGGGTGCGGAATCGAAAATTGGCCGAGGCCTTCATACGAACTCCAGAGTTTGGCCGGCTAGCTGAACGCAACAGGAAAAATGGGTTTCAATTCGGGCAAAATCAGGGCAAATAATTACCTTCTTCTGTTAGACAATTAGAGACCGCTCAACAACAGGGAAAAAATTCCGGAAAAAAAGGCAAAAACAGGATGGTTATCGGCTATTCTGCGTTTAACAAAAGCACCGAAAAATTTCGGCTCTCCACACCTGGAAACGACCATTAACTCCTTTACTCATATGGATACAGAAGAATTTGGCACCATACTCGGTATGGCTCCGGGAAATGTCCCGGTGTATTCTTCCGATTATGCATCGGCTGACCACAAACAATTTCCCAATCGCAAGGCCTATCGCTCCTTTGTCGACGGCATCTTCATGGGATACAAATGGCAGTGCGTCGAATTCGTCCGTCGCTGGCTGTATTTCAACAGGCGGTATGTCTTCGAGGATGTCTCCATGGCCTACGACATCTTCCGCCTGCGCAACGTCAGAAAATTGAGCGACGACAGCATGTTGCCTCTGCATTCATTTAGAAATGGCGCCAAGCGTCACCCGGAATCCGGAAGTCTCTTGATCTGGGAAGCTGCCGGCGAATTTGAACTTACCGGCCATGTGGCTGTGGTTACGGAGGTGGACAATAATTTCATCCGAATTGCCGAACAGAATGTCGACAATAAGGCCTGGCCCGAAGCGCGAAATTTTTCCAGGCAACTGGCCGTCTCCATAACTGTCGAAGGCGGCTACCTGATCGATCCGGGTCAGGAGGGTGACTCAATTCTGGGGTGGGTCATCCAAACCAGTGATGCGACCTATTCAGAAGACATTGCCGATATCGACATGACGCTGTTTCGTCCCCTGCTTGATTCTCTAGAAACTCCCGCACCTGGCGATTCCACCTGGATAGATACCGCTCATCCGGCTGGGGCGGCATATGTGGCAGGGTTCGGTCACAGGCTAACCAGGGATCCTGACCGCTGCCGGCAATACTTCTGTCTTTCCGAAACGGCCTTTGCCGAACTGAAAAGAGCCACTAACGAACTCCATCACCTCTTTCTCAGGGCAACCGAATATGTCTTAAAAGACAACCAATTACTACACCATTTCAACATCCCCCGCGCACTCTGGCCTAAGATCAGAAAATCTTGGAATAATAGAAGAAATTCGATGATAACCGGTCGCTTCGATTTCTGCATCTCCGAAAACGGGCTCAGGGTCTACGAGTACAATGCCGATTCCGCTTCCTGCTATTTCGAAACCGCCTGCCTGCAGGAGCAATGGGCAACCCGTTTCGGCTGCAGAATCGGCCGCAGTTCAGGTGAAGAACTATACGACAATCTGGTTCGAGCCTGGAAAGCAAGGGGAATCAAAGATGTTCTGCACATCATGCAGGATGAAGACGCCGAGGAAACCTATCATGCCCTGTTCATGAAATCAGCCATGGAGGAGGCAGGCATCAACACTAAAATTTTAACCGGGGTCTCGAATCTCCACTGGAGCAACGGCAGCATCGTCGATTCTGATAACATTCCAATTAAAAGGGTTTGGAAGACCTGGGCATGGGAAACCGTCCTCGATCAGATAAGGGAAGAATTAGAAGATCACGATACTGCGGATATTTGTCTCGACTCTTCTGCCTCGCCCCGGCTGGCCGATATTCTTCTGCGTCCAGCCGTCGTGGTCAACGAACCCTTCTGGACCCTTATTCCAAGCAACAAAGCAATTCTACCGGTGATGTGGATGCTGTTTGCCGATCGGCCCTACCTGTTGAACTCGCAATTTGAGCTGACAGCTGATCTGTTGAAAAACGGATATGTAGAAAAACCGATCGTGGGCCGTGGCGGGGAAAATATCGTCATTGCGGATACCGGCGATGTAATCGATCAGACGGAAGGACGATTCGGCAATCGTAAAAGAATCTATCAAGAACTGTTCCGCCTGCCTGAAATAGATGGGCTGAATGTTCAGCTCTGCACCTTTGCCGCAGCAGGTTCCTTTGCCGGCGCCTGCGTGCGAGTGGATCGTTCCCTGGTTATCAGGGGCGAGAGCGATGTCATGCCGCTGCGTATCGTACCCGATGCCGCCTACAGAAAAATAAAAGACAAGCTCAGCTGAGCAGGAAATGGTCGGCGGACTTCCAGAAGCAATCCCAATTGCAGAAGAAATCAGTCGATATAAATATTTACCGGGCAGGAAGCATCTCCGTCTCCACCAGTTGTGGGCGTCAAGTCCTGCACTTTGATATCTCAGCGCATGTGATCCTTCAGCAGCCGGCTGGTGGCTTCAGGGAATACTTCACTCCAAGCTAGCCAGTCAGCCTTGGCAGCACCGCTGCGGCAAAACTGAGCACAAAGAAAAAACCGCACATATCCGTCACGGTAGTTAAAATGGGACTTGAGACCAGGGCTGGGTCTACCCGAAACTGTTTCAGAAGCAGCGGCAAGGCTCCCCCGAGCGTGACAGATACGAGCGTATTGGCTGCAAGCGCGCCGCCCACGACAACTCCAAGCCAGATGTTGTCCTGCCAGAGAAATGCCACCGCCCCGAGCAATAGTCCAAGAACGAGCCCGTTGACAATCCCTACCCAGGTCTCCTTGAAAATCACCCACATGATCTCCCGGGACTTGACCAGGCCAAGAGACAACTCACGCATGGAGACCGCCACCGCCTGATTACCCGAGCAGCCACTCATGTCGCTGACCATGGGCAGAAAAACGGCGAGGGTAATAACTGCTGCGAGCGTATCCTGGTAAATGGCGATAACGCTAGCTGCAATGATGTTGAGGACGATATTAATACTCAGCCAGGAAAGCCGGCGGCCGGACCGCACCGCCAGCGGCATGGTCCTGAACTCCTCCCCGCCGATGATACCGCTCAAGCGCAGAAACGTCCTGGTTTTCCGCTTATTGATCGCCTCTTCGACCACTCCGTGGCAAACCACTCCGACCGATCTGTTGTTTCCGTTCACCACCGGTGCCCCGAACAACGGTGCTCTCCAAAGAATTCTCAAGCTCGCCAAGTGATGCCTTGTCGGACACGCTGAGCGGTGACCTGATCATCACCTGGTCCAGCATGGTGTCGCGGCGTGGAACAGCAGGTCGTGCACGCGCAGTACCCCGCCAATTTTCTTCTGCTCCACACAAAGAAGTACTGAACATTGTAGTCACGTATTCCTTCCGCTTGGCCTGCAGGTCGTCGAGCACATCCTGGATTGTATTGTCGACCCGATACGCGAGAAATTCCGAAATCATCAGGCCGCCGGCACTAGTCGGGCGCATACTCGAGAAGTGTCCTGCATCCTCAGGCGTCCCCTGGCTCCATCTTTCGAGGATGGACTCGCTGGCATCGCTATCCATCTCGCCGAGGACATCGACAAGGTGGTCGCTGTGCAATTCCTCCATGATGGCAACCGCCTGTTCCGACGACAGATTTTCGACTATCCCGGCCGCCTGGATCTCCGAGATGTCCTCGATAACGTCGGCCGCATCTTCCGGACTGAGAATAGAAAAAAGCGTCTGCTGTTCCTCTTCTGAAAGACGGGAAATAGCTCTAGCGGTTTCTGGGCTGCTGAGCGCATCAATGAATTTTGCCACCTCTGCCCTATTTTCTTCTTTTAGCAGTTGGCGGAGTGTTTCCCACGGTGTTGATGAATAGCTCATCTTGAATCCTTGCTTGACTATGAATTTAGATCCCTAGATAGGATTGATAGGCTTCTCTGAATTACGCCAATTTTTTTTTGAGCTCTCTGATCATCTTCATTGTGCCTGAGTTCTCTTCTAATACTACAACGATGGTCTGAGGTCAGCTTGCACAATATTTTTCGCCCTCCACACCAAAGCGCAAGAGGCTGGGTTTAAACTCGGCCAATTTCTGAAGATCGCTATCCGAAACAACAGCACCAGGCTGCACCCAAGGCCCATGCTCAGGGCTTGTTTAAGAGTGCCTGAGCGCGATCGAAAGCCCGCGGCTGGACAATTTGCCAGGAATACCGTTCTAGCTGGCCCCAAATAATCTTCTCGAACAGGGCTTGTCCCCCGACATAAAGGTATTAGGGTAACTCTTGTCACCCTCTTGAGCATGTTTAAAAAGCAGGTTATGCCAATCGCTATTGGAGTCAATGCATAAAAATCAGGAGAAAACGATACTGGTCAATGAGGACTGGCACTTTGCTGAACATTGCAACATTCATATGAAGTTAAAGGAGAAGGTAATGAATTACCATAAGATCGTTGTCGCTCTCGCAACTCTTCTCGCTCTCTCGGCACCGACAATGCTTATTGCCTCCGCGCCATCCAGCGGAACTGATGGGCGGCTGGAATGGAAAGAGGTGAACCGTATACAAATTCCGGCGCAAGCCATTGATTTCGTCTACTCCCTTGATGGTAAATATGCATTTATTCTGATGCAGAATCAGAGGGTTCTCGTCTATGACCAAAAAGGCGAACTGCAGGGCAGCATTCCTGTCGAAGCGGGAGTATCGGCTATAGACATTGCTCCTCAGGGCCAATTGCTCTATCTGATTGATACCGAACAAAACCTCACAACGACGCTGGCGCTCGATTTTGTTGCCTTCATCAACACCGCCGAGTCTGCCTACAGAGGCAAGATAGACGCGCCTGTAACAATTGCGGTGTTTTCAGATTTTCAATGACCCTACTGCAAAAGGCTTGCGCCTTTACTCGAGCAGGTGTTCGAGCAAAACCAAGAGACCGTGAAAATCGCCTATAAACATCTTCCGTTACGAAGCCATAATATGGCGGGCCCCGCAGCCCTGGCTTCTCTTGCAGCCAATGAGCAGGGAAAATTCTGGGAGTATCATGACAAGTTGTTTGCTGAAACCGCCATCGCCCCAGCATCCATTGACAGAATTGCATCAGAATTAGGCCTCGATCAGGAACAATTCAAAAAGGATATGAACTCCTCTCGGATAAAACAAATGGTGAGCAATGATGTCGCCGAAGCAGGCAGTTTAGGCGTAACGGGCACGCCGACGATATTTATCAACGGCAGGAAACTCAAAGAACGCTCGCTCCAGGGTTTCCAGGCAATGATCGATGATGAATTGAGGAAAGTGAATTGATCCACCCTATAGGCTGCGCCTGATGTGCCGCAATAAAAATTTTTTCAGGCTATAGTGCAGAGTTGTAAGGAATTTCTTCAGGGGAAGGATTCCACGAACTTGAACAAATGATCAATTCAGGGACATAACACCACAGCGCACTAACCAGGTAAAAGGGGTATCGCAATGTATGCGCTATACATTGGAAACAAAAACTATTCTTCATGGTCTTTGCGCCCATGGATTCTGATGAAAGAACTCCAGATTCCATTTGAAGAGAGATTGATTCCATTTGACGAACAAATGAACTGGGCAAATTTCCGTAAATTTTCTCCCAGTGGAAAAGTACCGTGCTTAATCGATAATGAGGTGACCGTGTGGGACTCTCTAGCCATAACAGAATATCTTGCTGAAAGTCATACGCGCGTGTGGCCAACTGACTCAAGGGTTAGGGCCTGGGCGAGATGTGCAGTCGCGGAAATGCATTCTGGTTTTAACTCCTTAAGAGCTGCTTGCGGAATGAATATCGGGCTGCGTATCAAGTTATACGAGATATCAGCCTCCTTAACCAAAGATATTGATCGTATAGATGAACTGTGGTCGGAGGGGATCAATTTGTTTGGAGGCCCCTTTCTGGCAGGCAACCAATTTACCGCGATAGATGCTTTTTTCGCCCCAGTGGCATTCAGGGTGCAATCCTACAACTTGCCGCTCAAACGTGAAGCCAGCGAGTATTGCAATCATCTTTTATCGCTTGCAGGTATGATTCAATGGCAGGAAATGGCTCTTAAAGAGACGTGGAGAGACCCGGTCCATGAAGAGGAGGTAAGGCAATTCGGCAAAGTTCTCGAGGATCGCAGACTTACTTCTTCAGTTCAGATCTGATACATCCCTTCAAATGATGCGGGGAACCAGCGGTGGTCCAGGTTACTATCCGGGCTTGTCAATATCGAAGGAAGCGATGCCGCTTTGCTCGATAAAATCAAGGCGTTTAAACGCTCTAAATTCCAGACTTGCAATTATATCAGTTTTTGGGCATAGCTAGCGTGTCGTGGAGGAGTGCCGGAGCGGTTGAACGGGGCGGTCTCGAAAACCGTTGTGGGAGGTGACTTCCACCCAGGGTTCGAATCCCTGCTCCTCCGCCACTAGACAGTTTCAAGAAGTCCAAAGATATCTCAGAATACCAGCGGGCTAAAGTATGTTTATGCCTTAGTTACTGTTTTAGTGAATTCTAAAATTCTATTCTGAAGAAATAAGCTTCTTCAACCTGTTGCCCAATATAGTGCGAATCATTGGGGATATTTCAGCGCAGTTCAGAATCGGCGACAAAAAAGATTAGAGTGGGTAACCCTATGCTTCCAACCACAAAAGAACATATAACTTAGTTCCTGATATGTCTGTGAAGTCAAGATTTTGCCTGACCGACAGAAATACCTTGCTGAGATTGAGGCGCTTCTGAAGAGATACATTAATCTCAAACGAATAATACGGTTAATATCTAAGTCTTGCCTTAGTAAAGGTTAACGACCGTATCTCTCGGGAATTTGACCAATTTATGGGACATACCAGAGCAATTGGGTATGCCATTTTTATACCGAGATTGTTTATCCCTTATTTTGAGGGAGCGCCGTTCGTTAAACTTGTAGAGGTTCAGTCTGACTCCGATGATACATTCTTTAATCGAAACGGTTGTTTATCATAACTTCATCCAGTGACAGCTGACCGGGTCTCGGCCATGATTCCTTGGTCCCCTTGCCAATTGCAATCATGAAAGCAATACTATGGTCTTCGGGAAGGTTGATGATTTTAGCGACCGCATCGTAATCGAAACCATCCATCGGGCAGCTCTGGTAGCCCAGTTCGAGGGCCATTAACATGATCGTCTGTCCGACCAGCCCACAGGAGCGCATGCCCTCGTCACGCTCAACCTGCGGTTTATCACGATAATAGACATCGATCGCCGGTACCAGAAAGTCTTGTACTTCCTTTGGAGCGTTACGCCAGTATCGTTGCGGGTCTCGCTGCCAGGATTTGTTGTCGAAGCACAACACCAGCAACTCGGAGGCGTCGGTGACCTGTGCCTGGTCCCAGGCTACAGCACGAATCGCCTTGCGCTGCTCCGGATCAGTGACACGCACGAAGCGCCAATTTTGAATATTGAAAGCTGTGGGTGTAAGAATGGCATGCTCAATCAACTTCAGAAATGTTTCCTCTGGCATTTGATGTTCTGGGTCATACCACTTGATTGCGCGCCGTGCGCGTACCGCTTCATCGACTTGCATATTATAAATTTCCTCGCTGGTAGTGTGGTTATTGAATTAAAGCACCGCAGATGTCTGAGCTGATTTGCTTTGCTTTTCTCATATCAGGAAACCCAATACCGTCCAAAGTATGTATTTGGAAGCCTATTGGCAATATTAATCTTCTTCTTTTATACGAACATCTATGTGTTTCCTGTTTCTATTTAATTTCTGCACGCGGATTGCTCATCGTTAATCAAACGTTAGGTGTTCAGGAAGCTTAACCGGCACTCATCTTGAGTTTGTCAGACATAATCAGTGGTGATATTAACGAGGTAAAACATAAATCAAATACATTACTCGAAATCTCAATATTTATAGGTTGGCTAATAATGACTCGGATTATTGACAACTTTAATCCCGTTGAAGGTTACTTCATACTCATTTCCTCCAGTTAAACCATCTATTTGCATATCATTGGTGGTCAATAAAGATACAGCTATACCTGCAAAATGCGGAATGGCATCAAGTTGGCTAGATTCTTTAATCAGTCGTTCGTGAGTTGTTTTATCAATAGTTCCAAAATCAGGATGTAAGGCTGTGCGAACAGCCACTAAAATAGATTCATTATTTTTTTTGGCAAATAGTTGAAAATGGTGTTTCTGATCTGTATTCACTTCATTTATGGTATATCCTTTACGAGTTAAATAGCTGTATATATAACCTATTCCAATTATGTGAATATTCTGATCAGATTTTAAATTTTTGCTATTCATTTTGTTTTTATGTTAAAAATCAATTTCTTTGTCCTAAACGCTCACCTTGTCGCCATAACCCCCACTCGAAAACCATTAATATTTTGAACCCTGAATCTAGCTCTTGGTATCAAGGCAGGACTCCAATTGCAGGCCAGTGATATCTCCTGCCCCTTTTTTATTAGACGCACATCTTTACCCTTTAGCAGTTCAAGTCCTATTCCCCTCGAAGATATATCACGCATCATTACTGCAATTTCTTTACCTTCCCTCGTCTTCAGTGTCAGCTTTCCACCCTGACTTTCCCGTTGCTCTGGCCTGCGGTTAAACAAACATCTGGTTAGTTCTCCACAGCTTTCACATTTAATATTCTTCCTTCTAACATTAAGAATTGTGTGATTTCTTCTTTTGGCACAGAAAGGACATTTAAAGATTAGGCGGTTTTCCCGAACTCGAAACTCTTTGGTTTTCATGCCTGAGTTCTCCTAACGCATTGTTAAATCAGATTCATCCCTGTTTCCCAATTCAATAGAATTTTGTAGAAAAACATTATCCATGGCATCACCTTCTGCAATCGCTCTTAGCTAGGCAATATTTTTCCAACAAAGATGATTTATGCAAATAGCGAACCCAATCAGGAATTTTTTTTATATATAATATCAAACAAATAGACTACCTGCACAAAGTGGTACTATTGTTATTTTTAAGATTCTGTAAAAAAATCAATAATATTAGAAATTATTTCTTAGATGGAAAACACATACAATAGGAAACTTTTACTATGTTAACTGAAACTTAAATATTGGTGTTCCTGTTCAAGTAATTTCAGCAATACGTCAATAAATTAGCACTGCCAAATCAAAGGTAAGTATTTCTGGCTTTCCCCTCCGCTGTTGGTGTTTCCTGATAGCGTATTTGCAGCGCCTGAGCATTGACCTTAACATTGCCAAATAGAAGGTCAACGATCCTGCGTTTTCTTTTAGCCTGAGGTGCTTCCTGTATCTTCTGATCTTAAATGACCGGGGTCGCCACTCGATTAAAATTTCCAACCACTCCCCCTTTATTCTACCGTGGTTATATTTTGATTGTATCAATTGAATCATACAATCATTTGACTACTACTAAGCGAATGATAAGAAAATCTCCGGTTTTTATGGCACTCATATAATTATCTAAAAGCTGTTTCATAACAAAAGAGCTGTGGTTGATTCTTAATTTCCTGATTTATTGAACAGAGGAAGGAGCAAACAAATGAAAAATGAAACTATTAATGATGATGCAAAAAACCTGACGGTTTCTGATGACATTTCTAAAAAAGTGAAAGAGCTTGAAAATCGTATTGCGGCTCTTGAAAAGAAAGATGATCACCTGACCCTGGTATTGTTCAGTGGTGATTTCGACAAAGCCATGGCGGCCTTTATCATTGCAAACGGTTGTATAGCTATGGATATGAAGGTCACTATATTTGCAACCTTTTGGGGGTTGGATGTCTTGAAAAAATCTTCTTTCAATACAGCCGGAAGAGGTTTTCTTGAAAAAATGGTGCTTGCGATGCGACCGAAAGGTTCTGGACAACTGGGTACTTCGAAAATGAATTTCGGCGGGATCGGGCCCAAGCTGTTTAAGTTTATGATGAAGAGAAAAAATATAGAACAGCTTGAGTCGCTTATCAAAATGGCTCAGGAGTGCGGTGTAAGGATTATTGCATGCCAGATGACTGTTGACCTTATGGGTCTGAAATCATCGGATTTAATTGATGGCCTAGAGCCTGGAGGTGTGGGAGCCTTTCTTGCCAGTTCTTCTCATTCGAACACAACTCTGTTTATATAGCTCCTTTGTCCAACGTTTAAATAACGGCTATATCTGAGATTTTAACCGGCACTCTTAAATTGTAGACTGATCCTCAACTCGAAGACTCCTCCCATGAACTGAAGATTTTGCCAGACCGACAGGAATCCTTTCTAGAATTGAGGCGTTTCTGAAGAGGCAGGAAGAACCTTCGACTCATCCAACCCCGAAACTGTTAACCTTACCCTGCCGAAGATCAAACCCCATTAAATCCATAGAAACGGCGGATAGGTGACCGCAGGGAGCACTTCTGTGTTTGCTTGCCACAATAAAAATTGTCCCACAATTGGGTATCAATGATATGATGCTTTTATGTTTCAAAAACAAAATAATCTGTTGATTGTCGCGGGAACAGGGCGAAATGTTGGTAAAACAGAATTTATCTGCCAACTTATAAAAAGGTTCCGCTTAACCGCTAATATCTACGCCCTTAAAGTGTCCGCGGTTTATCCCGACGAAGGGATATATCATGGTAACCATTCTGGTAAGGAAATAGTTGGCCGGTTGTTCGAAGAAACCCGAATAGATTTGGACAAGGACACCTCCAGAGTGCTTCGCGCTGGGGCTAAAAGGGCATTTTTCTTGAGGAGCGATAGTGACTGTATTGAGGCAGGTTATCTTGAGTTTAGAAGCTTGATCCCTGCGGATGCTGTGGTTGTTTGCGAGTCAAATAGTCTTCGTATGGCAGTTGAACCAGGCTTGATGATTCTGGTCAGACCTGAAACATATGATTTAAAACCGCGGGCTGTCTCTCTTTTGCCCGCGTGTGACCTTGAGATTATATCTGATGGTCAATCTGGATTTTGCGGAATAGAAGACATTGAGCTAACCAAGGAAAGAGGCTGGGTGTATAGGCGTTAAAACTGTAATCAACTTGCTACAGCTTGCCTTAAATCAATTGCAACTCATACAGTCCAGGTTTTATTGTTGGGCTCGACATATCCACCCTCCAATACTTTAGCAAACAAGCCCTCCTTCGGCATGATACAGTCTCCAGTCGCCTTTTTTATGGCGCGACCACTGCTGTGGCATTGCTTGCCGATTTGAGTGATCTGCAAGACCACTGATTCACCAACACGAAGCCTGCTGCCGATCGGCAAAGTGTCAAGGTTTATGCCACGGGTAATTAAGTTTTCGGCAAACGCACCGTCCTTAAGAGATGGTATTATGCTTTTCACTTGGTCGATGCTTTCTCCGACTAGCAGGGATATCTGGCGATGCCAGGTCCCAGCATGCGCCTCTCCGCAAATTCCCCAGTCCTTTTTAAGTTCAACCTGCTCCTGAGCTTGTTTGACCATGCCCTTCTTTTCGCTGGTACAAACTGCTTCAATAATACCCATCGTAAACCTCTTCAGAAAAGAGAGACTTCTGTTAAACTGCCAGGCTCAAGGACTTGACCAGGTTCCAGGACTATATAGCCATCGGCATGAACGATTGAGCTGAGCATGTGGGAGCCTTGCCGGGAAACTTCAGTGATCCGAGCGACCTCATTCGGTTTGTTCTCCACCACCACACGAATGAAATTGGTCCTAGAGCCAGGATTGCTTACTCGCTTTGTTGCCCGGGCTGTGACCGTGTGGTTGAGCGATTGCGTCCCCTGCAGCTCTGCCAGCACCGGTCTGACATAATTCCTGAAGCACATATAAGCCGAGACCGGATTTCCTGGAAGCCCAAACAAAAGTACATTTTCGTTACGACCAACAAACAGCGGTTTGCCTGGTTTCTGGCGTATTTTCCAGAATAGTTCCTTGAAACCAACTTCTTTGGCCGCGTCTTTGACATGATCGTGCCTTCCCACGGAAACACCGCCGGAGCATAAAATGACCGAATCCTGCTCCTGCAGCGCCCGCGCTATTGCCTGGATGGTATCTGCCAAGCTGTCCTCAACGTGGTTTGAACATCGCAATACCGCCCCTGAGTCCCTGATGGCACTCTCCAGCATGATTGTGTTCGAGTCCCTGATCTGGTGTGCTTTGATATCCTCTCCGTCATATCGGGCCAGTTCGGTCCCGGTAATCAGAAGAGAAACACGGGGTGGCATAAAGACTTCAACGGTGTGCACTCCAACAGAAGCCAACAAGGCCAACTCACGCGCCCTCAGACACGTGGTTCGGGGAAAAAGCAATTCGCCTTTTTGAAATTCCTCGCCCTCGTGCCTCACGTCCTGGCCGAGCCTGTTAACTTCCATGATGCTGACATGGCTGCCATTCTCGATGGTATCCTCGACCCTGACAACGCTATCGGCACCGTCGGGCAGCATCGCCCCTGTGCTGATCCTGATAGCCCCGCCGCTCCCGAGTCGGCCTTGAAATGGGATGCCGGCCTGGCTTTCGCCTATGATTTCGAGTGATATTGGATTGTCCCTGGAGGCCTCTTGGCAGTCCTCCCATTTGACTGCAAAACCGTCCATGGCTGAATTGGTAAAGCGCGGTGATGGTTCCGGGGCGAAGATATCTTCGCTTATCCGACAATCGTAAGCATGAGCCAGTGAAACCCGTTTTATTATCGGTTTCGGTATATTGTCATGTAATATCGCTAACGCCTGGTCTACCGATATCATATCAACCTCCAATAGAAGCCATGGATTGCTGCTCTGTGAATCCGTTGCTCATCTCGGCCGCCTTGCCGTCAATCTGCCGTTCCTTCAGCACCTGACGGATGGCGAGCCCGATATCTGCGGCATCCCACCCGCTTCGGAGCATCTGCTTCAGATCGAGAACTCCTTCATCATAGAGACATGTTTTCAGCATTCCAGCAGGAGTCACCCGCACCTTGTTGCACTGGGCGCAGAAGCATCTCGATTTTCCCTCGATAACCCCGATAGTGCCTTGAAAGCCGGCTATAGAATAAAGTCTCGCTGTCGATGGTCCCCGAGCAAGAACTTTATGCAGTCTCGGAAAAAGATGATTAATCCGGTTTGACAGCAGTCCTGCCTGGTCGACAGGAGCGGATGCTTCGCCTGAAAATGGCATGTATTCAATGAATCTGACGCTGACCGGCAAATGATGCGCCAGACCAGCCAACGAACGGATCTCTTCATCTGTGGTGCTTTCTGTCACAACAGTGTTGATTTTAAGATGTATGCGGTATCGTACCGCCTCGTAGATAGTTCGAAGAACCTGATCGAGGCGGTCACGCCGGGTTAATTCGGCGAATCGGGACCTGCTCAAGGTATCCAGGCTGACATTCAAGCCGGACAGGCCGATCACCTTCAGTCGCCTTATATATCTGTAGGTCTCGACCCCGTTTGTTGTGAGATGCAGTTGGGGAACTCCTAAATCTTTCTTCAGGTGTTCTGCGAAGGACATGCAATCAAGCCTGGCAAAAGGCTCTCCGCCGGTCAGCCTGACTTTGTTGACCCCCATACCGCAGAAAATCGTCACAAGTCTCGATAGTTCCTCAAAAGTGAGGATTTCATCGTGCGGCAGCAGATCTATTCCCTTCTCAGGCATGCAGTAGGTGCACCTGAGGTTGCATCTATCAGTAATTCCCAGGCGGAGGTAGGTTATTTCTCTGCCATGATTGTCCGTGAGGGGTGGGGCAGACCGGGTGGTCCCGGGGAGTGTCGGTGAATACTTAGAAAATATGCCAGGCATATTCACTCCTTTCCAAAGTCGGGAGGCACGAACGTTTCCGGTCGTACCCTGTCGGCCTCAGACCATTCCTGGAAAGGTTAAGGTCAATCGGCTCGGAGTTATTTAAGACTTGTTACACCTGCTCGTCTTCATAGCCTTTTACAAGAAGGATGCCAGTAATCAACGCTGGTTGACACTTGCACAGGTTTCTAAATTGCCACGAAACAATGATTCACAATTTCAGCCAGATATCCAGCTTTATCATCAATGACACCTCAGGGACTGAAAAGTACCAGTATACAATACCGCTCGAGACTGGATGACCAGTTGGGTCATACATAACCAGGGTGTTACGTTTTCGAAACATCCTGCTAGGTAACTGTTCCAACCTCGTGTATAGTAACCGGTCTGGGGGATGGACTGAAAATTGCAGTAGCAAGGAATACCATTCTCCCAAGCCAACGAGGTATTCTATGACTTTTCGAACATCATTACTGACAATTCTATTTATCGGGTCTGTTTGTTCCCGTTCTCTTGCAGCTCAGCCTTCAATTCAGGTTGGCGTCGCGAGCATGATCACTCCCGTGAGCGCCGTCAGGTATTATCAGCAGGTCGTTGAGTATCTGGGAATTAAACTCGGCATACCTGCAGAGATGGTCCACCGCACGACTTATGACGAGATTGATGTGATGCTGGAGAACCAGGACCTCGATCTCGCTTTCATCTGTTCATCACCATACGTGCTCGATAACCAGAAATTTGGGGCTGAGTTGCTGGTTGCCCCGCAGGTCGATGGAGAGGTTTACTACCATTCCAACATCATCGTGCATAAAGATAGCCCGATAGAGGAGATAGAACAGCTCAAAGGGAAGACTTTTGCATTTGTCGATCCCAAATCAAACAGCGGCCGGCTCTACCCTGCTTACCTGCTAGCTAAACGCAACGAATCTCCTGAAGATTTCTTCAGCTCCTACCAGTACAGCTACAGCCACAACAAGTCGATTGAGATCGTCGCCAAGAAACGGGCAGACGGTGCCGCGGTCGATTCAATTGTATACAACTTTATGGTCAACAGCGGTTCACCTTATACGGAGCAAACCCGTATTATTCATCGCTCGCCGCCATTTGGCATTCCGCCGGTGGTTGTTCATCCGGGTATTTCATCATATTTGAAAAGATCTTTGCGGTCGATCTTCCTGGAAATGCACAACGATCCGGCGGGAAAGGCGATTCTTGAGGCGATGAGGATCGAACGATTCGTTGAGGTGCCTGACAGCAATTATGACGGCATCAGAGCGATGCGGGCTTTTATCAAGAACAACAGGGATACCGTTGCAAATGATAATTCTGAGAAAATGAAAGGTGCTTCAGGGGGTAATGAGTCAATATTATTCGGTGTATTGCCCAAGGACAATCCCGTCATTGCCTACGAACGCTACCAGCCATTGGTAAATTATCTTTCATCGGTGACCGGTTTGAACATCGAGCTACATCTCGAGAAAACGTATCCTGATGTTGTCACCCAGCTTGGCCGGGGGAAACTGTCTTTTGCCCTTCTTGGCCCCTTGACTTATCTGGACGCCTATAAACGCTTTGATGCGCCACCAATTGCCAAAAGCAAGACGGGACGGGGTGAGACATTTTATCGAAGTGTGATCGTCACCGGTATGAACGGGTCGATCGAGGAAGTATCGCAGCTTGTTGATAAAAAATTTGCTTTTGCATCCCTCTGGTCGACCTCGGGTAATCTGGTACCACGGTATATGCTCGCCTGGGCTGGAATCCACCTTGACAATCTGGAAACCTACCAACATTACAACTACCACGATACGGTTGCCAAAAAGGTAATCAGCAAAGAGTTCGATGCCGGCTCCATTCGCCTTTCATCAGCAGAGAGGTATAAACCATACGGGTTAAAAATTGTCGCTACGTCCGATCCTATTCCAACTGGCCCAGTGGTGGTATCACCCCGCACTCCCTACCAGATAGTGGAAAAAGTTCAGAAAGCCCTGCTTCACATGCATGTTGATTTAAAGGGGAAGGAAATTCTGGCCAAGCTGGACCCTGATCTTCAAGGCGGGTTCGTAGCGGCTTCAGACGCCGATTACGTAGGTATCAGGCAGATGATAAACGCAGTTCCCACGGGCTGTGGGAAGGGGTGCCATCCTAAAGTGTCATTTTGAACGGGAAGCGATATGGGGATCTCGTTGCAGAAAAAATTCATTCTCGTAGCGTTTTTATCTGTGCTGGTTGTGACACTTGCAATCAGTCTGCTTACCGCAGTTAAAACACGCTCAGCCCTCTATAATGCCTCAGAGCGACAGGGGCGCATGCTCGCTGAGACCGTGAGTGCGCTGATCATCAATCAGTTGATATATGAAAAACTCGGTCTCGTGGAGGAAGGAGCTCTTATCGATAATTATATGAGAGACCTGAGCCAGCATAGTGAACTCAACCTGAACTTTGTAGCCGTACTCGATACCACCTCAAGAGTCATATCCCACAGCGATTTCCAGGAGTATGGCAAGAAATACGACGATACGTTTATCAAGCAGGCCCAGAATTCAGACCAGGTTCTCATAAAGTCATCGAGCAGTGAGGAAGGCGGCAGCGATAAAGCAGCACTCGACTTTGCCGCTCCACTTTCGATTGAGGGTAAACGGTGGGGGGTACTTCTTTTTTCACTCTCACTTGCAGATGTCGAAGAAGAAGTCGATGCAATGATCTCGCAGGTCATCACCCATTCAGTCCTGGCATTATGCATATTATTCTTTCTGATTTATCTGCTCAGCAGGCGCTTCATCAAACCGATCATAGACCTATCCCAAGCCATGGGTGAGGTCGAGGTTGAAATGAGCGAGAAAGTCATTCCGGTGAAAGGAAATGATGAGCTTGCCCTGCTTACCCGCAGCTTTAATGAAATGGTCAGACGTATCAGAATGGCAAATGAGGAAATGAAACTTGCTCATGAGAAGCTGCTGCAATCGGAAAAACTAGCAACCCTGGGTGTTCTTTCCTCCAGTGTCGCCCACCGGATAAACAACCCCTTAGGGGGCCTCTTTAATTGCGTTGGGTTGCTGCGCAAAAAAGGTGAAGACAGTGCGTTTAGGGCGAACTACCTCGATCTTATAGAAGAGGGTCTTGAGAGCATTAAGCAGACGGTGGGGCAGCTCCTGTGGACAGCCGGCCGTCAGGGAAAAGAGGAGAAACGTTCAAACTTGCAAGCGGTGCTTGCCAGCGTACTCAGATATCTCGACTACCGACTCAAAAAGCAGGGAATAGTATACCGGCAGGATTATGACCATGAACTCCATTTGCCAATCGCACCGCATGATTTGGAAGAGCTCTTCCTGAATATCATGATCAATGCCATTCAGGCAATGGAAGCGGGAGGTCTGCTGCAGATCGAAGCGCATCAATCTGAAGCTAAGATAATTATAACAATAGAAGATACTGGGATTGGTATACCGGAAGATAAGATCGAGGAGGTTTTTGAGCTCTTTTATTCGACCAAAAAAGCTGGGGAAGGAACGGGAATCGGCATGTGGATGAGCTATGAACTCGTAAAAAAGTACAAAGGTGAAATTTTCATTTCCAGCCAGGTGGGAAAGGGTACCAAAGTCACAATCATTTTCCCGGAGATATCATGAGAGAAAGTATTCTGTAGTTGAAGATGAGAAAATTTTAAGGGTAACGCTCGAAGATGCCTTAAAGGCCGAGGGGTATGCTGTTCTATCTGTCGTAGATGGCAATGACGCACTTGCTACCCTGGAGGAGGGGGCATTTTCCTTGGTCATTACCGATATACGCCTGCCCAATGCTGGAGGGTTAGAAATATTGAAGAAATGCATAGCCGAGTCACCCACAACACCGGTGATAATGATGACCGCATACGGAAATATAAAAGACGCGGTGGAGGCCATGCAAATTGGGGCGTTTAACTATATCAGCAAGCCCTTTGACCTCGACGAGATGCTCCTGACAGTGAAGCGCGCGATGGATTTGCATACCATCACTCAGGAAAACATTCGCATGAAGCAAGAGTTGAGCAACTATTACGGTACACCTCAAATCATCGGAGAAAGCAAACCAATGCAGGTGGTTTTCAGCCTGCTTGATAAAATCAGCAGAACAGAATCGACGGTTTTGATTCTGGGTGAATCCGGAACGGGAAAGGAACTTGTTGCCTCGACCATCCATTTTCAAAGCAGCAGAAGAAACAAGCCAATAGTTCGAGTGAATTGTGCAGCCTTACCAGATGAATTGATCGAAAGTGAGCTGTTTG
>CAVPRJ010000018.1:0-14972 GCA_963707715.1 uncultured delta proteobacterium | reverse complement strand
TGCCATAATATTTGTTGGAGAAGCTTGATGAACATTGATACTCAGTCTGTTAACCGCATGAAACCAATGGGCAGGATACCTTTATTGAGATTATGAGGTCAAGCTGAAAGTAAATGCCATGTGGTGAATTCCAGTTATGCGTTGAATCAAATGGGGTGCATCGGAAGATTTTCGGGATCAGCAAAAACAAGAGCCCTATAATCTTTCAAGATCATAAAGCATATTGGACGGCTGGCGGAGAGGGTGAGATTCGAACTCACGGTACTTGCGTACACACGCGTTCCAGGCGTGCACCTTAAGCCACTCGGTCACCTCTCCGCGTATTTGCCTTTTGGGGCCGGAATGTTGCGTGCTACTAAATAAACGCTCGGCCCAAGTTTATCAATCAAAAAACGGTTTGGCACGAAAAAAGAAAATGCTGCGGACTGGACTGGGGCTAGCGCCTGTTTCTGAAGAAATCTACCAGCAGCCGGCTGCACTGCTCCGCCAGGACACCTCCGGTTATGTCCAGCACATGGTTGAGTTTGCTGTCCGTGCCTACCTGGTACTGTGATACTGCGGCACCGGCTTTGGGGTCGACCGCCCCGAAAACAAGCCGTTCGATCCTGCTGTGGATTATTGCACCCATGCACATGATGCATGGTTCCAGCGTAACATAGAGGGTGGCGCCTTTCAGGCGATAATTGGCGAGTTTGCAGGCCGCCTCGCGGATCACCTTGATTTCGGCATGGGCGGTCGGATCGCAGTCAAGGATCGGAGAATTGCCGGCGGCGGCCACGAGAGCATGGTCGAAAACCAGAACAGCGCCGACCGGGACTTCTCCAAGCCGGCAAGCATTTTCAGCCTGGCTCAGGGCCTGGCCCATCCAACTCTGGTCATTTGAATCGGTGTGCATCCGAGGTTAATAGGGGCTGGCAGCGGACTGGCCCTAGGAGCCCAGCAAGGCTTTGATAAACGGCCCAATTGCGGCGCTGCCCTGTTCTTTAACCAGTTTGATGGTCTGTGAACCGATGACGCCCATATCGGCCAGGCCGATCAGTTCTTCGATGTCGCTGCGGCTCTGGATGCCGAAGCCCACCGCCAGCGGCAGATCAGTTGCCTGCCGGCAGCGGTCCAGGTAGGCGCCGAACTCGGCATCGAGATCGGAGTGCTTGCCGGTGACCCCGCGCCGGGCAGTGCAATAGACGAATCCGGCACCATGCACATTGAGTTCACGCATCCGCTCGTTGGTGCTGGTGGGAGCAAATATCATGATCGGGGCGATACCTTTCTGTCGCGCCATCTCGCAGAATCGGCTTCCTTCTTCAGGAGGCAGGTCCGGCAGGATCAGGCCGCTGATACCCGCTTCTGCGGCCCGCTCAAGAAAACGCGCCTCGCCGTATTTGAAAATGATATTGTAGTAGGTCATATAGAGAAACGGGATATCGTGGGTCGCACACATCTCGGCCCCGAAAGCCAGACATTGCTCTATGGTGGTACCCTGGGCGATGCTGTCCTGGTTGGCTTTAAGGATCACCGGGCCGTCGGCCATCGGTTCTGAAAACGGAATCTGCATCTCGATGCAGTCCACCCCGTTGTCAACCATGGCCTCGATCACCTCGCGGTTTACCTCAAAGGATGGATAACCCAGCACGATATGGGTCATCAGCAGAATCTCCTTGTCACCTTTCTTGTCTCGTATAGTTTTTTCAAGCTGCATTGTATCACCGGCTGGCTGATTATTCACAGCGGTTAACTGATTTATTTGCGGTATCCTTCAGCGCGTTTGATGATGAATTCTTTCCAGGACGGGTCGTCATAGGCATGAGCGATCGTGAAGATGTCCTTGTCGCCGCGGCCCGAGTTATTGATGATGACCGCATCGTCCGGGGACAGTTCCGGTGCCTCCTTGAAGGCCTGAACAAAGGCGTGGGCAGACTCCAGCGCTGGAATGATGCCTTCTTTTTTCATGGTCAGATCCAGGGCCTCCATGACCTCCTGGTCGGTGGCCGCCTCGAAGCGCACCGCCTTCTGCTCCCAGAGATCGGCTAAGATCGGGGACACGCCGATGTAGTCGAGGCCGGCGGAGACCGAGTGGGTATCGAGCATCTGGCCGTCGTCGTTCTGCAGGAACATGGTCTTGTAGCCCTGGGCGACGCCCGGCGAGGCATCGCTGCCACAGAGCCTGGAGGCGTGCTGACCGCTGTCGAGTCCGTAGCCTCCGGCCTCGACGCCGACCAGTTCGGTCTGCTCTTCATCGAGAAAGCGCTGGAAAATACCCAGCGAGTTGGAGCCGCCGCCAACGCAGGCATAGATCCGGGCCGGCAGGCGTCCGTGCTGGGCAATGATCTGCTCGGCCGCTTCGCTACCGATGATGGACTGCAGCCAGGACACCATCTCAGGAAATGGCGCCGGTCCGCAGGCGGTGCCGAATACGTAGTGGGTGTTGTCCATATTGGTGACCCAGTCCCTGAAGGCCTCGTTGATCGCATCTTTCAGGGTCTTCGAGCCGTCCTTGACCGGCACCACGGTGGCACCCATTTTCTCCATCCAGAAGACATTTGGCCGCTGGCGCATCACGTCTTCTTCACCCATGTAGACGGTGCATTCAAAGCCGAATTTAGCAGCCATGGTGGCGGTGGCCACACCGTGCTGGCCGGCCCCGGTTTCAGCGATGACCCGGGTCTTGCCCATGCGCTTGACCAGCAACCCCTGGCCTATCACGTTGTTGACCTTGTGAGCCCCGGTGTGGTTCAGGTCCTCGCGCTTGATGTAGATCCGGGCGCCGCCGAAATGATTGGACAGATTTTCGGCATAGGTGAGTGGGGTCGGACGGCAGGAGTAAGTCGACATCAGCGAGGTATACTCCTGCCAGAAGGCGGGATCGTTTCTTATTTCCCGATAGGCCGCATCGAGTTGTTGAAAGGTTTCATGCAGCACTTCCGGGATGAAGCTGCCCCCCCAGTTTCCAAAATACCGCTTGGTACTCATCATAAACTCCAGCAAACGGATGGTTTTATCGGATAATGCAAGCCTTGCACCCTACACCAAGAGCAAGGTGTTTAACAAGCAGGAAAATGGCGCTTGCGCTTCTCTTACAATGGGCGCGAGCCCTCTAAAGTCAAGCTTTGCCGACAGACTGCGGCAAAATCTTCAGGGTAGTGCCCGTTGATGAAGCGCAGCTGTGCCTCGCTGAACGCACCCGGGGACTGGGGGAGTTTGGGCAGGAAACTATAGAGCAGCGGCTGGTCCTGCCGGCTGCTGGTCAAGCGTTTCGAGTATTCGATGGCAGTCACCAGCGTGGCTCCTCTTGCGGCGAGGGCCTGCTGTGCCTTTAAAATAGCACAGTCCAGCGAGCGTCTCAGGGACTGGTCCGCTTCGATGATATGGCCGACGAAGCTATTGTCAGCGACCGGTTTGGTCATGACCTGCAGCTCCCACTGGGAGGTCTGGGCCTTCGGTACGAAGAGCAGGACCCGGTCGTCCTGCCAGACAATCAGCTCGCCGCTTAAATCGCTGCGTCCGTCCATGCGCTGGTTGCCGATGATCGCCTGGTAATAGTCGTGAAAAAGACTGCTCTTATAGGCGGCCCGATACTGCTCGATCGCCTCGGCTATCATATCGCCGCAGGAAAAAGGCCGGTAGGGTTCGGCAGTCTGCCGACCCGTACCGGACAATCCGTCAATCGCTGCGGGGATCATCGCAAACTGCTGGTGTATCTGCTGGTGCGAGGCATGCAGACGGTACCCGGTCGGGGCGAAATCAAAGCCGAAATTCCAGCCCCAGAGTGTGGCCGCCAGATCGGCGCTGACCAGATCCGGATGGGCCGTTATTGACAGGCGCAGTGTTTCAAGGTCATCCGCGCTGAGGGGGTGATCGGCTCGGTCGATGCCCAGTATCTCAGCGAGCCTGACATAGGTTCTCTGGTAATAGAGATGGCGCAGCCCTTCGAGATCGGTTTGCGACAGGTCAGCGATGCCATATCGTATTGCATCATCGGCCATATTGGCCGCGTAGTGGCCGCCTGCGATATAGGAGTTGCGCCTCAAATATTCATAGACATGAGTCGACTGGGAGGGCTGGTGGTAGTCGCCGACAATTTCGCTGTCACCCTGGGCGCCGGGCCTGATCACCATTGTAATTTTATAGGAATCGGGCAGTGACGGATTATTTGCCACCGCCTCGAACAGGTCGTGGTCATGGATGAGCGGCTGGTGGTTATGGCCGCCACCAGTCCGGTAGAGCAGACCCGTTGGCTCTCCGTTTTCGCCATGTTCGAACGAGCAACAGTGCTCAGCCAGCCTGGTCAGGTCAGCAGTGTCGGTTGAGGTGGCAGCCAGGGCCAGCAGCAGCGGCCGGGGCAGTGAGGTGATCAGCTCTGCCGGGAGCTGTTTCGCGTCCAGGATTTCACTGAGCGAAACATTGGGCTTTTCGGGCAGTCGGATTCTGCCGGGATCTTCTGCGCTGCGATCCGCCCAATTTTTGCCAATATAGGTGGTTCCCCGAAACGGGAATGGATTGGCAATTTCATAAACCCAGTCAGCCTGCGGCACAGCCACCGTCCGGTCGGGATAGTTGGGCCGGTTTTCTATTGTGTGGCCTTCGCTGTCACAGCCGAGTCTTTCGATTCTGGTGCGGCTGCGCAGAGTACACACCTGGTAGGATGGCTTATGGATACCAAAGATAAAATATTGATCAGGCGATATACAGGTTCTCATGAGCGGCCCTATTTTTTCTTCCAGACCACCAGGGCCTGCTGGTAAATTTCGGAGCGTCCCATTCCCAGGTCAGCGGCGATTTTGCTGCAAACATCTTTGAGTGACAGAGCGCTGTTGTGGCGATACCAGCGCAGGATTTCCTCCAGCGAATCGGTTTGAGGAACCTCGCTTGTATTCGGATGGATGACAAGCACCAGTTCGCCTCTGATCTTTTCCCCGGTGATACGTTCGGCCAGCAGGGCAAGAGTGGTCTGCTGAATATCTTCATACTTCTTGCTGATCTCCCGGGCCCATAAAACTTGCCGGTCGCCTAAAACCGCAAAGGCTTCCTGGATAAAACGATGGATCCGATGCGGAGATTCGTAAAAAACAGTGGGATAGGGTGTGTTGACCAGCGACATGAAAAGTTTATGCCGCTGGGCTTTTTTCTGTGGAGCGAAACCTATGAATAAAAAAGAACCCGGTTCGAGGCCGGCACAGCTCAGTGCGGCCGAAAGCGCCGAAGCTCCGGGAATGGGCACGATATTGAGTCCGGCCCGGCGTGCCTGGTTGACCAGGATCGAGCCCGGATCGGAGATTGCCGGGGTCCCGGCATCGCTCACCAGGGCCACGTCGGCACCTGCGCTGATTTGCGCGATCAGTTGCTCTGACCGGCTTGCCTCTTTCTCCCGATAGTAACTTATCAGTGGTGTGTTGATGGAAAAGTGGTTCAGCAGCTTGCGGGTGTGCCGGGTGTCTTCGGCGGCGATCAGATCGACTTCAGCCAGAATGCGCACCGCCCGATAGGTGATATCTTCGAGATTGCCGATAGGGGTGGCGACGATATAGAGGGTTCCGGCCATGTCAGGTGTCTATTCAGGAAGCGAGGCGTGTGCTGAATCAATTATTATCATCAATGGCGCTGAAAATTGCACTTTATTTATTGCAATTACCTGACTACTTTTTAATATATGAGCAAACGTTCATATAAAAGGAGGGCGTTTGTGGAACAGGAACTCTGCGAGCGCAGGATTATTCATGAGGATCGGCTGGTGGCGGCCCGTCGGCAGTTGAGCCGATATCGAGGCATCGAGGCGATGAGCGATCTGTTCAAGGCGATCGGTGATCCCGGTAGATTGCAGATAGTACTGGCCCTCGACTCCCAGGAAATGTGCGTGTGCGATCTGGCCGCGCTGCTGGGAGTCAGTGAATCGGCGGCCAGCCATCAGATACGGATACTGCGCACCATGAATCTGGTTAAAAGCAGACGCGAAGGTCAGGTCCTCTACTACCGGCTGGTCGACGATCATGTCATGCAGCTTGCCCGGGTAGCCCAGGATCATGTGGAGGAGCGCGGTGGTGCTGATACGAGGTGAATCCAGTGAGTGAGGTTTTACAAATCGGCATAGAGGTCTGGCATATACTGCTTGATTCTTCTTTTTATATCATCTTGGGAATTGTCGCGGCAGGCTGTATCAAGATCTATATCAACCAGGATTTCATCATCCGTCATCTTCGCTACGGCAGGTATCGCTCGGTGATCAAGGCCTCGCTGTTCGGTATCCCTCTGCCGCTCTGATCGTGTGGCGTGCTGCCGGCGGCAGCATCCTTCAAGAAGCAGGGGGCGAACCGGGGGGCGCTGGCCTCGTTTCTGATTTCAACCCCGGAATCAGGCGTTGATTCGATCGCGATAACCTATGCGCTGCTCGACCCGATCATGACCGTAGCCCGCCCGCTGGCCGCATTTGTCACCGGGGTCACGGCCGGGTTTATCGAAAATAGTATTTCCTCGGAATCTATCGAGGACGACGGCAACGTTGAGGCTGATCCGGCCGGTAATCGGCGCAGCCCTGCTGCGACCGGCTCAACTGACTGGAAACAGGGGTTCTCGCGGTTCAGAGAAGGGCTGCAATACGGTTTTACCGAGGTTTGGGGCGATATCGTACTCTGGTTTTTTGTCGGCCTGCTGCTGGCCGGAATCATCGCCGTCTGCCTGCCGGAAGAACTATCTCTACTGGTGCTTGGCGGCGGCGTTGTGTCGATGCTGGCCATGCTTTTGATGGGTATGCCGATCTACATCTGTGCAACTGCCTCAACCCCGATTGCGGCGGCATTGCTGCTCAAGGGCGCAAGCCCCGGCGCAGTGCTCGTATTCCTGCTGGTCGGGCCGGCAACCAATATGACGTCGCTGTCGGTGTTAGTCAAGATTCTGGGCAAAGCCGGCACCATGCGTTATCTTCTGGTCATTGCGACGGTCTCGGTACTATTCGGCCTCGGGTTGGACGGCCTTTACCATTATCTGGCTATTGAACCGCGGGTGGTAATTTCTGAAGTGCGGGAATTGCTGCCTTACTGGCTAAAACTCAGTTCAGCGCTTATATTGATTGTTCTCTCAGGGGTGCATTTTTACAGCCGTTACCGGCTGCATAATAAATTAAGCGGTGGAAAAAATAAGTATATGGCAGATTTTCCAGCCATTGGTCCGCATCTGCCCCGTGGTAAAAAGCATGCGCCGGCACTGGTAAACCGGACAGATAATAAGATCAGCTCAAAAAGATCCTAAAACGGGAGACCATACATCCCAGATGAATAAGCATATTGGAGTTCTTACCGCCGGCGGCGATAGTCCTGGCCTGAATGCGGCGATCAGAGCGATCGGTAAAACGGCACTGGACACGGGCCAGATGGAGGTGGTCGGATTCAAGGACGGGTTTCGCGGGCTGATGGAAAATCGGATAATGCGCCTGGAACGCTCCATGCTCTCCTCGATAATGACGCTGGGCGGCACCATTCTCGGAACCAGCAGGGATAAACCGCACAAGATGCCGGTCGGCGGCGAGCTGATGGACATGACCGAGGTCATCTGCGACAACTACTATCGGCACAACCTCGACGCGCTGGTGTGTATCGGCGGCGGCGGCACCCAGAAAAACGCCTATCGGCTGGCTCAGAAAGGTCTCAATATTCTGACTCTGCCGAAAACGATCGACAACGACGTATATGGAACCGATGTGACCTTTGGCTTCGATACCGCGATGGAAATCGCCACCGAGGCCATCGACCGGCTCCATTCAACAGCCCACAGCCACCACAGGATCATCGTCGTCGAAGTTATGGGTCACAATGCCGGCTGGCTGGCGCTTGGTGCCGGCTTGGCCAGCGGGGCCGACGTGATCCTGATTCCAGAGATACCCTACGATCTGGAAAATGTCGCCAAGGCAATCCGCGGGCGGCAGCAGCGCGGCAACAACTTCAGCATCGTGGTGGTTGCCGAGGGGGCGCTGTCGATTTCCGAGATGAAGAAACGGGATAAACTCAGGCAGAAAAAGATCAAGGCCAAAGAAGCCGGAAATCTCAAAGAAAAGACAAAGGCCCAGGAGGCTTTCAGCCGGTTCAGTAGAACGAGATCCGAGCACACGCTGAGGCTTTCCCAGCAGCTTGAGGAGGTGACCGGTCTCGAGTCGAGACTGACCATTCTCGGTCACCTGCAGCGGGGAGGGACCCCTTCCGCCACCGACCGGGTACTGGCCACAAAACTTGGCAGTGCCTGCGTTCGCTATATCGAAACGGGTTTGTCGAGCATGATGGTAGCCGTTCGCGGAGATGATACCGAGCCGGTGCCGCTCGAGGATGTGGTAGGCAAAAGAAAGATCGTACCGCTGGATCATTGCTGGATAGACAGTGCCAGAAGTGTGGGCACCTGTCTGGGGAATTAAACTGAGTGAATATGCTCGACAAGATGGTGCTTGCAGCACAAGGAGTTTGACATGACTTTAGAAGATATCCAAAGATCTGGTAAGCGTTGCCGGAAATTGAACAGGCTGGTCTGGCTGGTTGGTCTGATGCCGATGCTGCTCCTATTTTCCTGCGCCACAACGAATCTGACGACGACCTGGCATGATCCTGCCTACGCCGGCACTGAGGGTGTCCAGGATGTACTGATTATTGCGGTGACCAAGGATGAAACGATCAGACGGCTCTATGAGGACAGTTTCGCCGCAGAACTGGCCAAAGACAATATCAGGGCAGTGCAGAGCTACACCCTGAAGAATCCGGAGATCAAACCTGACCAGAAGTCGGTGCAAGAGGCGGTCCAAGAAGCCGGTGCGCGCAGCGTTCTCATTACCCGGCATATCAGCACGGATACCAAGCAGCACTATCGTCCCCCGGAGCGGGTATCGATGTACGCCGATCCCTACTATTCAAGGATGGGCCGCTACTATCCGCTCGCCTACCGGGAAGTATACACTCCAGGCTATAACTACAGTGTCACGACGGTCAATATCGAGTCCAACCTTTACGACGCCGAAAACGAAAAATTGATCTGGTCGGCCCAGTCAAAATCTGTCGATCCGCAGATGACAAAAAAATACATTGATGAACTGGTTAAAATTTTTGCCGGTGATCTGAAAGCAAAGACACTGCTCTAAATCTTTACTTATCCCAGATTCTATTTGAGCGTTCGAGTTGACTGACGACACTCAGATAGGTTTGGATCGCTTTGAGTGAATCCGCATATTCACCGGTGTCGGACAGGCTATGAATTTTCTCACCGTCAATGAGAAATATCTCCCGCTCGCCAAGTGCGGCCACGGAGAGTTTCTCATAAGGCTCTGCTTTCGTTTCGAAAATGGATGATCCCATAAACGGGTTTCTGGTGCTTTCAAATCCGAAATAGTGAACCAGGGACGGCGCAAAATCTATGCTGCTGGCATTGGCGGCATCGTATTCGCCTGGAAGGGTGTGCCGCGGATCATGTATTATAAGGGGTATGGTATCAACGAATATCTTCTGATAATCTGGTCCGTCGAAGGCAGCTGCAAATTGATTGTCATAGTAATGGCAGTGATCGGCAGTGAAAATGACGATGGTGTTGTCAGCATAGGGTGATGCTTTTAGATAGTCCACGAATCGGCCAAAGGCAGCATCCAGATTGTTGATGTTGTTGAGAACGCTGTTGCCGCCTTGTCGGTATCGAACGCCGTCTTTAGAGTTGAGCAGAAATGAGTGGGTGCCGAAATTATACAGGCTCATGAAAAACGGCGTTTGCTCGCCATCTTTCTGACGGTCCTTCAGGTACCCGATTATACTGTCGAAATACTGCCCATCGGAATAGGCCTTCTCCATTAATGGAGCTGCGTTTTCCAGATATCTTTTTGCCAGTTCGTCGCCGGTGAGCACTGTAGTGAAGCCAAGTCCTGCAACCATCTCATCTACCCGGGACCGATGGTCCTTATGGTGGGCATCGAGAAATATGGCTTCGTAGCCGTTTCTGACAAATAGATCGGCAAGGCTGAGATAGTTGGTCCCGGCAACCTCATCAAAATTGGTCTGCCAGCCTGCGGCGCCGCCGTGGGTCGGATACAGTGAGCAGAGTTGACCGAGCAGTCCTCGGTACGTCGCTGCGGTGTGATTGTAATATCGACTGACAAGCATGGATGAACGGGCAAATTCATCGATGTTGGGAGTCAGGTCGGCATACCGCGAACCATATGCGCCAACCGCGCGTGCCGAAATACCCTCGGCAAAAAAGATAATCACGTTCGGCGGCATCGACTCTGGTTCAATCACAGCGTTGGCTCCGAAGGGCGGTGGGCTCGTGTAGATATAATCTTTGATGAGCGGGTAGGCGCTTCGGCGATCGAAGTGGAACCCGAATTTTTTGATTTCGGCTAAATCCTGCTCGCTTAATTGGCCTCCTGCCATTGAATCGCTAGATCCCGTGCGGTGCAGAAACAGAACAGAGTAAAGTGACAGAATCGGGCTGGAGTGATCAACCTGACTGTTGGAGAGTATCTGGTCACGTTTGTCAATGAATGAGGAGGGAAGCCACCAGGTGGTGGTGGAAGTAAGGATAATACCGATCAGGAGTAAAACAATGATGCGCCTGGAAGACCTGCGGGCTGTAGCAACATTGGAGCCCAGCATCTCAGCCGCGGCCGGAACGGCTATGGCGACCAGCAGGATGAAACTTATCGCAGATATGGTTTGAATATTTATTAAGAGATAGAGATGATCCATATTCTCATAGGCAAGCCGTGACAGAAATTCATTGCCATGGTAGACGGCGAGTGCCTGGAGGCCGTAGATGAAGATAAACAGAGAGCAGAGGCCGTAATACAAGAGTCGCCACAAACGGCTTCTGCTAACCACTAACTGTCCTATCAACAGAAGAATCAGCAGTTCGCAGATAAATAAGTCGAATAAGGTGTATGAAATTAAAAAACGATGCCTGTAATGCGGGGCGAGGAAAAACTCGAACTGCCAGAAAAAGAACAGGATAGCCGCTGCGGCAAAAAAACTCAGGATTACAAAAAGAAGACGTTCTTTTGAAACGGGTGAACTCATCGTAAGCGATGGGTTTATTCAGCAAGCTGTGTGTGCAGCACTACCTTGGATCGATTGAGTTGAGTGGTTTTCGGAACCTGTACTGTACCCCAGTATAGCAATAATTCCGACGACTTTCTCAAACACCAAAGCCCCCGGGCTCGAGCGAGCCTGGGGGCTTGGTGTAAATAAATTCGGCGGCGACCTACTCTCCCACACGGTTGCCCATGCAGTACCATCGGCGCAGAAGAGCTTAACTGCCGTGTTCGGAATGGGAACGGGTGGAGCCTCTTCGCTATGACCACCGAAAAAAGGGTGTCCTGTCAAAGAATCGACAATCAAACAAAAGAGTAAGCCCAGCAGCGGTTCAATCAACAAATATGGATAAGCCGCACGGCACATTAGTATCGGTAAGCTCCATGTGTTACCACACTTCCACACCCGACCTATCAACGTTGTCGTCTCCAACGTGCCTTCAGATGGCGGCTAAGCCATGGGATATCTTATCTTGGAGTGGGCTTCCCGCTTAGATGCTTTCAGCGGTTATCCCTGCCGAACATAGCTACCCAGCAATGCCCCTGGCGGAACAACTGGTACACCATCGGTTCGTCCATCCCGGTCCTCTCGTACTAGGGAAAGATCTCCTCAAATATCCTGCGCCCGCAACAGATAAGGACCAAACTGTCTCACGACGTTTTAAACCCAGCTCGCGTACCACTTTAATTGGCGAACAGCCAAACCCTTGGGACCTGCTTCAGCCCCAGGATGTGATGAGCCGACATCGAGGTGCCAAACCTCCCCGTCGATATGGACTCTTGGGGGAGATAAGCCTGTTATCCCCGGAGTACCTTTTATCCGTTGAGCGACGACCCTTCCATGCGGAATCGCCGGATCACTAAGACCTAGTTTCCTACCTGCTCGACGTGTCCGTCTCGCAGTCAAGCTCCCTTATGCCTTTACACTCTACGGCTGGTTTCCAATCAGCCTGAGGGAACCATCGCGCGCCTCCGTTACGCTTTAGGAGGCGACCGCCCCAGTCAAACTACCCACCAGACAATGTCCCGGATCCGGATTACGGACCACGGTTAGATTCCTAAGATAGCAAGGGTGGTATTTCAAGGACGACTCCATGCACACTGGCGTGCACATTTCAAAGTCTCCCACCTATCCTACACATGCTACCTCAAAAACCAATGCCAAGCTGTAGTAAAGGTTCACGGGGTCTTTCTGTCTTGTTGCGGGTAACCGGCATCTTCACCGGTACTACAGTTTCGCTGAGTCTCTGGTTGAGACAGTGGGGAAATCGTTACGCCATTCGTGCAGGTCGGAACTTACCCGACAAGGAATTTCGCTACCTTAGGACCGTTATAGTTACGGCCGCCGTTTACCGGGGCTTCGGTTCACTGCTTCGCTTACGCTGACAGGTCCCCTTAACCTTCCGGCACCGGGCAGGCGTCAGACCCTATACTTCGTCTTTCGACTTCGCAGAGTCCTGTGTTTTTAGTAAACAGTCGCTCCCCCCATTTCACTGCAACCTGACCTGGCTCATTCATGTATACAAAATCACCATGCAGGCACACCTTCTCCCGAAGTTACGGTGCTATTTTGCCGAGTTCCTTAACCAGAGTTCTCTCAAGCGCCTTGGTATACTCTACCAGCCTACCTGTGTCGGTTTGCGGTACGGTCACCCGCATGACTAGATACGAGGCTTTTCCTGGAAGCAGGGAATCAACCACTTTGCTGTCAATTAAGACATCGTCGTCACGTCTCAGTGTTATACAAGGACCCGGGTTTGCCAAAGTCCTCCACCTACACGCTTGAACCGGCTATTCCAACAGCCGGATGGCCTATCCTTCTCCGTCCCCCCTTATCATCAAACATCATGCCAGCGGTACAGGAATATTAACCTGTTTCCCATCGACTACGCCTCTCGGCCTCGCCTTAGGAGCCGACTAACCCTGAGCAGATTAACTTGACTACAGGAAACCTTAGGCTTTCGGCGTGAGGGTTTCTCACCCTCATTATCGCTACTCGTGTCAACATAAGCTCTTGCAGGACCTCCAGCGCTCCTTTCGGTACACCTTCTCAGGCAACTGCAATGTTCTCCTACCGCATCAGAAGACAGAAGACAGAAGACAGAAGTCAGAATAGTTTGGCGCTACCGCTTGATAAAACGTTAAACTATTCCCAATTTCTGTACAAACCCTGGAGCATTTTGGAGAGCTCTTGATACTCATCTCGCCATCTACTCCAGTTTTCTGCTTCTATCAAAGACAAATCCAGGCAGTATCGAAGCCAGACTCTCATCTCATCGCTGGAACTAATCGCCATTATTATATAACGCTTGAATTCCGCTTTTGAATGGTGTTGCTTGCCAAACCCTTCTGCGATGTTCGCGCAAATGGATTTGCTTGCTCGTCGTATCTGATCAGCCAAACCATATTGTTCACTTTTAGGAAATTCCAGGCTGCGCTTGTGAATTTCTAAAGAGATCTTGTAGGCTCGCTGAAACACCTCCAATTCCTCAAATGAGGTAATCATCTGTCCTCTGTCCTCTGTATTCTGTCTTCTGATACCCGTAGCTTCGGTACTATGCTTAGCCCCGTTACATTTTCGGCGCAGATTCATTAGACCAGTGAGCTATTACGCTTTCTTTAAAGGGTTGCTGCTTCTAAGCCAACCTCCTGGTTGTATCAACAATTCCACCTCCTTTCCCACTGAGCATAGATTTAGGGACCTTAGCTGACGGTCTGGGCTGTTTCCCTTTCGACCATGGAACTTATCTCCCACAGTCTGACTCCCGCACTAAAACTTGACGGCATTCGGAGTTTGAAAAGGGTTGGTAATCCGGTGGGACCCCTAGCCTTGTCAGTGCTCTACCTCCGCCAGTCATCATGCGAGGCTATACCTAAATATATTTCGGAGAAAACCAGCTATTACCGAGTTTGATTAGCCTTTCACTCCTATCCACAGCTCATCCGAACAGTTTTCAACCTATATCGGTTCGGGCCTCCATCTCGTGTTACCGAGACTTCACCCTGGCCATGGATAGATCACCCGGTTTCGGGTCTACCGCATACAACTAAGACGCCCTCTTAAGACTCGCTTTCGCTCCGGCTCCACCTCGCGGCTTAACCTCGCTGCACACGGTAACTCGTTGACTCATTATGCAAAAGGCACGCGGTCACCCTGTCCGAAGACATAGGGCTCCCACTGCTTGTAAGCTAACGGTTTCAGTTTCTATTTCACTCCCCTCCCGGGGTTCTTTTCACCTTTCCCTCACGGTACTTGTTCACTATCGGTCATCGGGTAGTATTTAGCCTTGGAAGATGGTCCTCCCAGATTCCCACAAGGTTTCACGTGTCTCGTGGTACTCAGGAACTCCCGGGGGCGTATCTGCATTTCATGTACCGGACTATCACCGTCTCTGGTCGGCCTTTCCATACCGTTCCACTATACAGCTATCGTCCCCCTGCTGGGGTCCTACAACCCCGGATACCGAAGTATCCGGTTTGGGCTGATCCGCGTTCGCTCGCCGCTACTGACGGAATCTCAATTGATTTCTACTCCTGCGGGTACTTAGATGTTTCAGTTCCCCGCGTTCGCCTCATCTACCTATGTATTGAGTAAATGATGACAGGATATGACTCCTGCCGGGTTGCCCCATTCGGAAATCTCCGGATCAACGCGTGTTAACCGCTCCCCGAAGCTTATCGCAGCTTGCCGCGTCCTTCATCGCCTCCCGATGCCAAGGCATTCGCCGTTAGCCCTTAGTAGCTTATCCATAAAACCTGATAAAACTTGTGCTTCGTCTTCGATGGCTGTCGAAGACAAACTCAGCTACTGTAACCCCCAGGGACCCGTGGGCGTGTCTTCATACTTAAACACCCGTGCGGTGGCCGCTGCTGTGCGGCCGGTGCACCCCCACCCCTGGAGGATTTGGGTTACTCTTCTATTTGATTGTCAAAG
>CAVPRJ010000017.1:0-137240 GCA_963707715.1 uncultured delta proteobacterium | reverse complement strand
AATAACGCATTCTATTGTGTTTTCGTCGGAGGCGTGTTAGGGGGTTTGGTAGTTCCTTCCTTCGCTGTACTGGGAAGTACGGGCTGCCGCGTTTTCTGCTGGTCACCAACATCAGCAGAGAACCGGTGGCGTGCACTGGTTTTCGTTTTGGTTTTCCTTCGTTACACGAAACGAAAGAGGTGCTGTATGATTTCGTCATCGAGCGTTTTTGTCCCGACGGCCAGTTCTGCCACACGGTCGAAAACGCTTCCGGCAAAACACTCCGCGTCGACATTCCAAAAAATAGTCAATAATTCCGCGTTAGATTCTGCGGGAGTCGGTAGCGAACCGGTGAGGAGCAACTATGGCAGCAAATTCCAATCGGGAAAACGACACGTCCTGATCCGCATGAAACCTTCCTGCGGCTGTGGATGCAGCACGAGCCGGAGTTGCGCGCTTGTCCGATCCTGTTGCCCGAAGGCTCAGGAAGTGGACGACGTCATGCAGGAAGTGAGCGTCGCGGCATTGCGAAAGTTCTCCACGCTGGATGACCACTCGGCGTTTGGGCCGTGGGCCTGTCTCATTGCGCGTTATGAATTGCTTGCGGCTCGGCGGCGTTTTGCCAGAGATCGACTGGTGTTGGCCGAAGATATCGTGGAACTGCTGGCCGAAGAAGGGGCCGAGGAGTTGCCGTTGCGTCAGCGGCAACTGCGGGCGCTGGATCAGTGCATCGAAAAACTGCCGCGCGAGCGACGCGAGTTGGCGCTGGCGGCTTATGCAAAGGACACGACGATTCGCGAGTTGGCCGCGCAGCTTAAACGGACAGAAGGCTCGCTGTATCAACTCCTCGCGCGTATCCGGAAGGAGTTGCATCGCTGCATGGAACAGGCTCTCGCTGGAGCTGAATCATGAAACAAAACGAACTTGACCTGCTGCATCGATATCTGGATGGCGCGATCACTCCTGAAGAACTCGAATCGCTGGAGGATCTGCTTCGCAACAGCGCGGAGGCTCGCGCCACGTTGCGGTCGCTCGCAACAATCGACGCGAAGTGGCAGCAACTTGCGGCGGACGAGGCCGTTGCGACACCCGCGCCGCGCGAGGCCGCTCTCGCGGACGTACGAGCGCGGCGATTCCAATGTGGCTGACCTTGAGCGCGATCGCGGCTTCGCTGCTCGTCGGCGTACTGGGTTGGTTTCGTACCCCGAAGAGCAGCGCAGGTCGAGATCGAACGCGGCATTGCCAGGGTGATACGGATCGAAGGCGAAGGTAAGGCGGGCCAAGATCGGTAGTCGTTGCCCTGGGGCCGAATTGTTCGCCGGCGAAGAGCTGGCAATGCAACAAGGGTTGATCGAACTGGCGTTTCGCGAAACCGGAGTCCATGTCGTCGCGACGGCTCCGCTGAGGATGAAGCTGGACAGCGACCGGCGTGTGTCGCTGCACGAGGGGCAGGTCAAGCTGGTCGTCCCGCCGCAGGGCGTGGGGTTTGTTGTGGATACGGCTCAGCGGAAATTCGTCGATCTGGGAACGAGTTTTGTTGTCACGGCAAGCCCGAAAGGCTCGGAGGTTCTCGTGCTTGATGGGCAGATCTCCGTCGGCGAGCACGATGGCGAGTCCGAAGACCTGATGCACGAAGGTGAATTCGCCAGGTTTGATCGAAACGGCAAACTCGAGAAGCGAACGCCGACTCGTCTCTCGCAGGCATTGCCCGAGCTTTCTCTTGCGGTAACGAATCCAGGTGACGGTTCACTGCGGGGAGTCGATTCTTGGTTACGACAGCTCGACCGCAATTCCAAAGAACATCCGATGATGATGTGATCGGACACGAACTGTTGCCGCTGATCCGTTCAGGATTTCAGGATGCGTTTGTGCCTGGAAGCGTTGAAGCAAGGCGAGCCACTCAGTTTCCGCGGTATCGCGGGAGCCTTTCACGAATTCCCTGACCGTACTGGCCTGGCACCTTACTCTCGCGAAGGCGGCTGGATGGCGTGGTATCACGGACAGGTGATTCCGCCTCGGGCGGGCCGCTATCGATTCTGGGGCTATGCAGACAATCACCTGCTCGTTGCGATTAACGGAAAGCCTGTCTTTGAAGGATCGCGGCGTAATTCTTCATTCAAGGAACTCGGCATTCAGCGCACCGACAATCCTGCTTTGCCCTGCCTGATTGCACGGGCCGGTTTCGCCTGCAGCGAATGGATCGAACTGGAGTGGCGATCCCGTCCGACTCGACATCCTGTTTGGAGAAGTCGGCGGCAACATCACGTCGGGCCTGCTGCTCGTCGAGCGGGAAGGTGAGCACCTACGAAGAGACATTCTGGGGTCAGCCGAAATGGCCGCTCTTTCTGACCGAAGCTCCAAGTGAAGAAGAGACCGCGGAGTTCGAGCGGCTGGTCAATCATCTGGAACAGAAGACGATGGGATCGTTTTCTATTTCGGAAGACGCGGTCTGGAAGGTGGCAGGGCGCCGTGAAGTGGTTCAGTGAAGCGATCCAGGATCGATCCGGTGTCGCGTCCTTTAGTCGGGGGGCAGATCAAATTGAATGACAGCCGTTTTCTATTCACTCCATACATGCTTGTTAAGGACAGAAGATCTATGAGACTTAATTACGCTTTGCTCCTCCTGCCCATTGTTGGTCTTGCTTGCCTGTCGGCCAAGGCAAATGCCGAACCTGGACGACCACCGAACATCATCCTCTTCCTCGTCGATGACATGGGCTGGACGGACGGGGGCGTCTTTGGTTCCGACTACTACGAGACGCCGAACATCGATGCCTTCGCCAAACAAGCGATGCGTTTCACCAACGCCTACGCGCATCCGCTTTGCTCTCCCAGTCGGGCCTCCATCATGACGGGGCAAGAAGAATCTCGTCACGGTATCCTTTCCGCCCACGGACACATGAGCCAGAGCCCTGGGGAAAACAGGTTTATCAGCCTGCCACACCCCAAAATGAATACCTGCTCACCAAGAGCCGCACTTACCTGAATCCTGACGCGACGACGCTGGCCGAAGCCTTTCTCGGCGCCGGCTACCGCACCGCTCACATGGGAAAATGGCACCTCGGTCTGACTCAAGAGCATTGGCCGGACCAGCACGGCTTTGAGGTCACCTTTCACTCTGCACCTGATACTGGACCTCCTGGAAGTACCTATTTCTCACCGCACGGGATCCACCCTGACGGAAAGCCAAGTGGCGGTCATAGTGTCGGCAATATTGTTGACGGGCCAGAGGGTGAACACATCGACGACCGCCTCGGCACTGAGGCAATCAAGTACATCACCGAACACAAAGACGAACCGTTTTATCTGAACCTTTGGATGTATGACTGCCACGGCCCTTGGGAAGCGAAACTGGATCTCATCCAGAAGTTCGCCAACAAAGAGTCTCAGCCTGATGGTCACACCAATCCGGTCTACGGGGCCATGCTGAAGACCATGGACGACAACTTCGGACGAGTCATGACCGCGCTCGACGAACTCGGTATCGCCGACAACACCATTGTCGTTTTCTTCTCCGACAACGGCGGCAACACGAACAGCATGGGGGCGAGCGAACAAAAGCGAAAGATGGCCAATCCAAAGAGCAAAACTTACGGCTACACGAAGATCTACAACGATTTCGCGGGCCTTCAGCATCCGACGAAGAATCTCGGTCTGCGGGGCGGCAAATCGGATCCTCTATGAAGGCGGCGAACGTGTTCCACTGATGGTCCGGTGGCCCGAACACATTCCGGCTGGTTCCGTTAGCGATGCCGTCGTCAATAATATCGACCTCTATCCCACCCTGCTTGAACTGACCGGCCAACCTGAACCTGACAACCACGTCATCGATGGGGAGTCCTTTGCGAAGGTTCTCACAGAGGGCGCCGAGGGAACCAGCGAACGAGCGTGAGCTATTTCCCGTATCACGGCGGGGGTATCTCGGTGCGCGACGGCGATTGGAAACTCATCCGACGCTACACCCGTAGACCGGACCAGTACGAAGGTCTCGTCGAACTATTCAATCTCAAGGACGACCTCGGTGAATCCAGGAATCTCGCCGCCGAGATGCCGGAGAAAGTGGCCGAGTTCAGTAAGCTTATCGATGCGCACTTTGAGAAGACCGGAGGACTTCCCCCGAAACCCAACCCAGACTTTCAACCAAGAACAACCGCGCCGACAAAATCCAAGAGTCCAACTCAAGGACTGGTTCCCAAGCAATGCCGTATCGAATCGATCGACGGGGCCATCCGCGTGATTGCTCAGGGAAAGAATCCGTTCCTTGGAACGGCTCAAGCGAAACTTGAGGGGCCAATCACGCTGCACCTGCAAGCTCGGGGCGTCGATGGCAAGAGCGGGAAAGGACGTGTTCAGTGGCGAACCCAAGGACAGACAGAGTTTCCTGCAACCGGCCAGACGGTGGACTTCGAAGTCCCTGCGTCGACAACCTGGCAAGACATCACCGTGCAAGTGCCTGTCGAGGGACGAAGTCGACTTGCTCCGCCTGCATGTACCAGCCAGTGACGGTCTCGACATCCGCTCGATCAGTTGGAAAGCCCAGGAAGCGAAAACCGGTCCAATGGGATTTCTCAGACGGATCAGTAGCGAAACACTTTCAAACCCGAGCGAAGCGATGCCCGGTCAGACGGCAACACGTGTTCGTCGTGCAACACCGCAAAGAGATCAATGAAATGAAATCGAATATGCTGAAATTTGCAAGCACTACTTGCCCTCATCGGCTGCGTTCTGTCTGCACCTGTGTCGGCATCAGAAAACGTCCGTCCCAACATCCTCTTCATTCTGGTGGATGACCTTGGGTATGCCGACCTGAGCTGCCAAGGCAGCAAGGATATACGCACGCCTCACATCGACTCTCTTGCAGCCTCAGGCGTTCGTTTTACCGATGCTTATGTCACCGCTCCGCAATGTGGGCCGTCGCGCGCCGGGATCATGACCGGCGTTCACCAGGCCCGTTTCGGATACGGGGACAATGAAATCAATCACGGCCTTCCTGATCCGGACATCCTTCCACTGATGCCCGAGTACATCAAACAGGCGGGGTATCGAACTGGTCTGGTCGGGAACCCGTTGTAGTGCGATCCGGTGACGACTTTGAGCAACTGCCGGAAAGCGACCGATACCGCTCGCCTTCGTATTCAAAGCCCTCGTTGAGCACGACGACGCGGATCATACGGCCTTTGTATTGGCGTTCGACGATGTTGCTGGGTGGCGGTAGTCGTGGATCCCAGTCGACAAAGCCAGCAGGTTCACGCGGAACGACAGAAACGTTCGCGAGTTTCTGTTTGCGCGGAGCGGTGACGCGAACATCAGCGTCGCCGGCCAGTTTCTTGGCCTGTGCGATTGCTGCCGGTGACAGGCCGCCTTCGTCGTTGGCTTGCAGCCGCCAGGCGATCCGGCGAACCAAGTACTGTTTATTGCGGCTTCGACATTCTTCACCGAAGACCTGTGCGTATCGATCGACGAGTTGGTTCACAGTGAAATCGGGAAGCCGAGCGATCTCGGCGGTGACCTTCGGACTCATTTGTCACCTCCAGTGTGAGATTCCGCGGAATCGGGAACCGACTCGTCCGTTTCGCCATTCTGCTCCCGAGTCGCGGAGTGCACCGTCCGAGTGCCCGGCGGTTCGCTCGCTGGCAGACCGATTTTCTTTCGCGTGCGTGACAGCCCACGGGCGAGCAACGCGGCGATGTTTTGTTGCCGCAGTTCATCTTGCATCGTCAACCTCTTGGTCGGTGTGATCTCGGCTGGTCTCGAAACCCGTTGTTTCAGAGACGCGGTGAGACACAGAGAGCCGTGAGGGCCGAACACTCTCAAGCCGCTCGGGTAAAGAGTTCGAGAGATTTTCCGAAACAGGTTTGGCGTCGGCCGGATCAATAGCCGCCTGTCGGCAACGTTGGATTCCGACGGCGAGAATCGCGGCCACGGACTCGAGCCGGGTGGCGGAGTGGTCCGCTGGCGGCAGGGCTGCCGCACGAAACGAGGAACTGATTGGCATCACCTTTGACCACGAGCATCCGAAATCAGAGTGCAGCGAAGCACCCTTCCCGGACTTATCCATGTCAAAAGGAAATTTCGTGTCCCATAACCCAGAAGCAGAAGTTCGTTTTTGGTGCGTTCCGACCGAACCGAACCAGGCAAGAAAAAACATCCAGAGCGAGCCAGACGCTCGATAACCCAGAGGCCCAAAACCCGGATTTCGGATTACCCAGAGAGTGGCGAGAGTTTCTGGCGGCGAGAGGGGAACTGCGGGCCAGATTTCGCCGATTCCGTTCTCGAATCCGCTAGAACCGAGAGTCTGAGAACGATGCGAGAATACCGGAAAACCCACGAAAAAAGCCGGCATCTGGTGGAGTTCCAGACGTCGGCTTTTCGGTTTACCCAGAGTTGGCCAGTTTCCTAACCAAACAGAGAAGTTGAGCAAACCGAACCCCGTTCCAAACACTCACGAGAGCCCGGCAAAACCGCGGCCAGGTTTCGCGATTCTCAGCGAGTAGCCGTAAGTCCTGCGATAGCCTGAAGTTGCTACATCATCGTTACTCGCTCGCCTCGCGTCAAAGAGCATAACCAGCCATCTTGCAAAATGGTCGGGCCAGCTTCGATGTCGGGTGTGCTGAGGTCCCCGAGATGGACGTGATCGTCCCAGTGACTCCGCAAGCTCAGGACGTAATTCCAGCTCTCGACGTCGACGTTCTGCCAACTCTTGTGAATCAGACACGGAAGAACTTGTAGCTTGCTACATGAATCTGCCATCGAATCATGCCTACTGCTCGGTCGGTTCGATCACACAGATAAACTCGCCGACAACTCGGATGTCGTCCGCCTCCTCACTGGATATTTCGATTGGCTGGTAATCTTTGTTGAGCGGTTCGAGCTGAATCGCCTGATGTTCCCAGCCATCTTCGGTTGCTTGCTTGACGGAATCGTAACGCTTGACGGTGTAGCGGCCGCCGTCTTCTGGATCGGTCTGCATATTGACTTGAACCAGCAGCAATCGCCCCTCGCGCGATCCGGCTGGGCAGGGTCGGAATAGGCACCAGGAGTCGCTCGGAATTTTTGGCTCCATCGATCGACCGGTGACCCGAGCGGCAAACATTCCCTGAGACAGGGATTGATTTGGGACGGCAATCCAGCCGATCTCGGTGGGGATTCCTTCCGGTCCCATTCGCCGGCGGCAGCGGATAAATCATAAACCGGCGCATGCGTTGTGTAGCGAGACGCCAGTTCAACGTTTGGCTCCACTCGCTCCATCGAACCTTGGACCGGTTTCTCTGGCTCGCCAGTGGACTGCACTTCGGCGCCGACGGGTGACACATGCCACTCGCCAGATTTGGATTCGAATCGCACGTGGAAATTTGTGCCGGGCAAACCTGCATTCGGGCCAAACCACTGCTTCAGTAAGTCACCAAGCTGATTCGCTTTCTCGCCGACTGGTTGCGCCACGTTACAGGCGACTTTCACGAGCTTGAACTCCCACTTCGCCCCATCGGGAAGTCTCGCCACGATCGGGCCAACGGGACGTTCGGGCAGTTTCGCCTTGTCCGGAAGGAACAGGATCGGGCGGCCGCCCGTGTGCGATACTTTGCCCTCGAATGCAAATTCGCCGACCTCGCTTTTCACAAGCCGACGGCTCTTGGCGTAAGCGGCAAGTCGCCAATCAACCAGTTCTTCGGTCATCGATTCGAGCGACGACTTCAAATGATCTGGGCAGTCGATACGCAACCGGAAGCGTGTCACCGTTTCGTTCAAACCAAACCTTTTTGTTCTGAGCATCTAGCCAGCGACCAATCGGCCATTTGATCCACCATTCCGCCCAATCGCGGTCGCTGGCCTTTTCATGGTCGACGGCATGATTTTCACCTTCGAGGTCGCGACGAAGCACCTCGTGATTCAGCATGAAACGTCGACACCGTTTGGAGAATTCATAAAGATCGATCCCCGAGAACAATTTTCCCGAGTCCAGCAGGACGCGTAGCACTACCATCTTGTAAGACTTGTTTAAGCTGGTTGTCTCCACCGTATTCAACCAATCGCCGAACTCGGCCACCACGCCGGCGTTGTGTGTCATCTAAATCACCTTCGGCCTCGGCGAACCCGAACCAACTTCCCTCCGCGGCCAAATCGTTCGCGGTAGGAAACCGCGGCTGAAGACCTCCAACGCCGTAGGCCGGCGTCCGAGATCGTCGCGAATCGCCCGGTATCCTTCGATTCCTGCATTCCTTCCCGTCGGCAGGAATTGCTTCAGCATGTCTTTGGCATCGACTTCAACATCCAGCAGGCAGCCCGCTGGCAAATCGGCCGGCTTGCCATTAAGCCAATCCTTCAGCGAACGCCACTGGTTGCTCGATCCTTGCAGCGAAAGCAAATGGATGATGCGCTGAGCAAAGATGCGGTGATTGCCAACAAAGTCAATGACCAACAGACGTGTCTTCCCGTCACTGGCACGCAGTCCGCGGCCCAGCTGCTGGAGGAAGATGACCTTCGATTCGGTCGGTCGCAGCATCACGACGCGATCCACCGCTGGAATATCGAGCCCCTCGTTGAACATGTCGACAACGCACAGAGCCTGCAACTCGCCGGTCCGCAGACGCTCAAGTGAATCGCCATAGGGATCGCTCCCGTCGCCAGAAAAGACTGCCGCTGCGGAGACGCCTTGTGACGCGAGCCAGTCCCGTGCAAACACTGCGTGCCGGCGCGAACAGCAGAAAAAGAGCGTCCGATCGGCCGCGTGTTTTTGCATGGTTGACCACAGCCGATCCATGCGCTCGCTCCGGGCAACGCGCATGCTCCAACTCGGCAAGGTCAAATCGCCCGTTGCGCCACGGGACTTGCCTGAAATCGACGGTATCCTTGATGCCAACATAGTGGAAGGGAACCAAGGACTCTTCGGCGATTCCCTCGCCGATACTGGCGTGATACGCCAGGTTGTCATCAAAGATGGTAGCGACATCGACACCGTCGGTGCGTTCCGGAGTCGCCGTTAGACCAAGTGCGAAGTCACAATCAAGTTGAGCGAGCACACGATGAGATTTCGATGGCCGGCACCGCGGCTTCGGCACCTACCGGCCCCCTGCTGTAAAAGCCGATCATCATGGTCAGGCCGGCCATGATGCCGTCCATGAATTTCCCGACATAGGCGGTGGCCTCGTCGCGCAGTACCGACTTGGCCAGCGAACTCATCTTTTCACCCTCGTTGATGATATAAAAGGTCTGGTTTACCAGGCGGGCCTGATCCTGGGGCAGATCGAAATGGATGGTATGCCCTTCTTTGGCCAGCTTTTTCTCTTCGCCCTTGTCCAGGCAGTGCTGCCTGATCCAGTCGATATCTTCTTTGCTGCCCGAATTGACGAACACCGCTTTGGGCTTGCACAGGACGATGGCATTGGCGATTTTGATCAGCGCATCACGGTTGGTGATGGGAGCCAGCTTTGCCTGGTTGACACGGTCAAGATTTTCTTCAATTATCGTCTTCGCCTCGACGGCAGAACTCACACCTCCGACCGTGGCCAGGATGTCGGAACCTTTGTACAATTCGAGCATGCTTTACTCCTTGGTAAGGGTTGGGGAAAGGGGCGCTTTCAGTCTCGTTCGCTGCGACACCATCGCTGCGTCTTATAAACGCGCCAACAATATATATTGTTTGGATAAAGGTCAAGGGCTGCGCCGCAACGACAGGGGCTGCACCGCCGCGTCTGATGCAACTTTATTTTCATGCGTTTTAAAAGCAAATGACGTAAGCTTTGTCAGATGATAGCCATCGGCCTGGGTTTGCTTAGTAAAAACGTTCAGCGGGCAGTCACGAACTGTTCCGGCATTTTGCCGACGGGCCGATCAACGGGTATAGACTAGCTGGAGGATAGAGTCATGATTCATGTCATTGCATCAGTTTCGGTAAAAGAGGGAAAGCGTGCCGAGTTTCTCAAAATCTTCAAGGCCAACGTGGCCAATGTCATTAAGGAGAAGGGATGTATCGAATACCTTCCGACCGTTGATCTGGCGACCGACATTCCACCCCAGGACTTGGATCCGAACCAGGTGACCATCATTGAAAAGTGGGACAGCCTGAAGGATCTGAAGAACCACCTGAAAGCACCGCATATGCTCACCTATCGCGAGCAGGTCACTGATCTGGTTATCAAGGTCTCTCTGAAGGTGCTGCAGGACGGCTGAGCCGGATTAAAAAACGCAGCTCCGCCTTCAAATCCTGCAAAGTTGAGTTATTATGTCGACCATTATGTGATCAGCAGAGCTCAGAATCATAGTGCCCGCTGAGATGCAATACACTTAAACAGAACCTGCTGAGAAGTGCTCAACAGCAAACAACCAGGGAGTGTCAGATGAAATGGCTCGTGGTACTGGATCCGCTTGACGGCCTGAAATCAAAAACAGATACCTCGCTGGCGCTGATCAGCAAGGCGCGGGAGAAGGACATCGCGGTCGACACCGCCCACATCGAAGACCTTTTTTTCGACCAGTTTGCCGCCGTCACCGCACATGGCCTCGATGGTGAATCACGGCGCTGCGCCCTGCGCCAATATGATCTGATCCTGATGCGCAAGGAGCCTCCCTATGATCTGCGCTTTCATTATGCCACCCATCTGCTCTCGCTCAGCGAGACCCTGGTGGTCAACCGTCCTTCGTCTCTCAGGGATTACAATGAAAAGCTCATTGTCCTGCCCTTTATCGAGCATATGCCGCCCACGCTGGTCAGTTCGAATCCGAGCATGATCAAGGCTTTTGTTACTGAACACGGGCAGGCGGTGATCAAGTCTCTGGACAGTTTTCAGGGTCGCTCGGTCCAGAAGATCGACCAGCGCAGGCTGGATGTTGTCGACCAATTCACCGAGCAGGGCAGCAAACCGGTCATGGTGCAGAAGTTTCTGGAGGCCGTTTTCAGCGGCGACAAACGGGTGCTTACCCTGGGCGCCGAGGTCATCGGTGCCGCCATGCGACGGCCCAAGCAGGGCTATCATGCCAATTTCGCCAACAGCGATGCACTGCAGACCGGTCTCACCGAGAGAGAACAGCGGATCATTGCGCAGGTAGGCCCCTGGATGGTCGAGCAGGGTATCCATTTTGCCGGACTCGACTTTATCGGGGAGTATCTGACCGAGATCAATATCACCTGTCCAACCGGCATCGTACAGGTCTCTGAGCTGGACGGGCGCGACCTTGCGGCCGAGATCGTCGATTATTTTAGCAGTCTCATCTGAGCTTGTCTGTTCTGCCGACACCCATGAACGCCCTGTCCATCACCAATTTAAGAAAAACCTACAATAGTGGTCTTACAGCCCTCAAGGGGATTTCCCTCGATGTACACGAAGGTGAGTTCTTCGGGCTGCTCGGTCCCAACGGCGCCGGCAAAACAACCACGATCGGCATCGTCACCTCGCTGATCACCAAGACGGCTGGCACCGTATCGGTTTTCGGCGTCGATATCGATGAGGATTTTCCGGCTGCCAAACGCCTTATTGGCGTGGTGCCCCAGGAATTCAATTTCTCCATTTTCGAAAAAGTGCAGGACATTGTCTGTCAGCAGGCCGGCTATTACGGTATCGGTAGAAGCGAAGCCTTGGTCCGCTCGGAAAAATATCTCAAACAATTGGGTCTCTGGGAAAAACGGCACACCCAGGCCCGGGAACTCTCGGGTGGGATGAAACGGCGGCTGATGATTGCCCGCGGGCTGGTACATGAACCCAGGCTGCTGATCCTCGATGAACCGACTGCGGGTGTCGATGTCGAGCTGCGCCGGGGTATGTGGGACTTTCTGACAAAACTCAACCGGGAAGGCAGAACGATCATTCTCACCACTCACTATCTCGAAGAAGCTGAAAAGCTCTGCTCCCGGATTGCGATTATTTTGGCCGGCACCATCATCGAAAACGAGGACAAACGCGCCCTGTTGAAAAAACTCGACAAGGAAACCTTTATCCTCGATATCAGCGCCGGCGGCGGCGAACTTGCCCCGCTGGAGCATGTAAGTTTCGAGGTTCTGGATGAATCCACGCTCGAGGTTACCATTAGCAAGCAACAGTCCTTGAACAAGGTGTTTGAGCATCTGGGCGCCCAGGGTTTCGTGGTTGATTCGATGCGCGCCAAGACCAATCGGCTCGAAGAGATATTTATGGGGATGGTTGAATGAGACGCGACGATCTGATCTGTTTTTATACGATCGCCCGGCGTGAAACCACCAGGATTTTCCGGATCTGGGTGCAGACCCTGGTGCCGCCGGTAATCACCATGACCCTCTATTTCATCATCTTCGGCAGTTTTATCGGCTCACAACTGGCCGAGATCAAGGGCTATAATTACATGGCCTTCATCGCGCCGGGGCTGATCATGATGTCGATCATCACCAATTCCTACACCAACACGGTGTCGAGCTTTTTTTCCACCAAGTTCCAGCGAAACATCGAAGAACTCCTCGTCAGCCCGACGCCCGACTGGGTAATTATTCTGGGCTATATTTCAGGCGGGGTGGTGCGCGGGCTCAGCGTCGGCTTTCTGGTTTCGCTGGTCAGCCTGTTTTTCGTCAGGCTGCCGCTTTTCAGTATCATCTTCACCGCGCTGTTTGCTTTTCTGACCAGCGTCGTATTTGCGCTGGCGGGCATGATAAACGGGATATTTGCTAAAAAGTTTGATGATATCTCGATTATCCCGACTTTTGTAATCACTCCGCTCACCTATCTGGGCGGCGTTTTCTACTCGATTTCACTGCTGCCCCCCTTCTGGCAAACGGTTTCCAAGGCCAATCCGATCATCTATATGATCGATGGGTTTCGCTACGGGTTCTTGGGGGCGTCGGACATCAGCGTGATGGTCGGGCTGGGCATGCTGGTGTTGTTTTCGGTGGTGCTGTTTTCCGTCAATCTCTATCTTTTGAAGAAAGGTACCGGCACCCGGACCTGAGCGCGATCCGAGCCGCAGAGAAGAACCATGGTCGAGATCTATTACAGCAGCAGATGCCCGTTCTGTATCAAGGTGGTAAAAGCCGCCGAGCAGATGGGACTTGTCGAAGGTAAAGACTATCGGCTGATCGATGCCGGTCCAGGCACTCCCGGCCGGCAGACGGTTATAGCTGCCGGGGGCCGGGCGATGGTTCCGTTCCTGGTTGATGGCGAGGTGTCGATGTATGAAAGCGACGATATCATCGCTTATCTGCGCAGCAGGCATGGATGAACTGCTGTGCCGATGAATCGCCAGTGAAACTCCGATCGGCCGCCTGGGGTAATGCCTGAAAATCTAGCCGGCGGCGGGGCGACTCACCCCCACCAGTTCCAGAAAGTCTTCCTCGCTCAGAATCCTCTTGCCTGCTTCTTCCGCCTTGCGCAGCTTGGAGCCGGCCTTCTCTCCGGCCACCACATGAGTCACCTTGCTGGTGATGGATGAGGCGATCTGGCCGCCCTGCTCCCTGACCAGCTTCTTGGCCTCGTCCCGGGACAACTGCTTGAGGCCGCCGGTGAATGCGATTACCGCCTCAGCCAGGGGCAGAGACCCACTGGATGGGGCGGGAACCTCTGGCGCAACCCCCGATTGTCTGAGCTGATCGAGCATAGCCAGAGCCTGTTCGCCGTTAAAATAGGCGCTGATACTCTGGGCCGCCTGGTCGCCGATGCCATCGATTTCAAGAAGATCCTGCTCGGTTGCCGAGGCGAGTTGCTCCAGTGAAGCGTAGTGCTGCTCGAGCAGGGCAGCGGTTATTTCTCCGATATAACGTATTCCCAGCGCGGCCAGAAAGCGGGCCAGTGGAGGATGCCTGGCCTCTTCTATGGCGGCAAGCACGTTGGCGGCCGATTTTTCGCCCCAGCCGTCGAGGCTTTGCAGCACCGCCCTGTCTAGCTTGTAAATATCGGCAATGGTACTGATCAGGCCGAGATCATAGAGCCGGGTGACGTTTCTTTCCCCCAGTCCCTCGATGTCGAGTCCGGCCTTCGAGCAGTAATGAATCAGGGTCCGCAGCCGCTGGCTGGGACAGGCAGCGTTGACGCAGCGGGTCACCGCCTCGGTTTCCGGACGCACCAGTGCGCTGCCGCAGGCCGGGCAGTTGGTCGGCATCCGTATCGGCTGCTCTTTGCCGCTGCGCCTGTCCACGATCGGTTTAACCACCTCCGGGATCACATCGCCGGCCCTTTGCACCAGAACCGTATCGCCGATGCGCAGGTCCTTGCGGACAATCTCATCCTGGTTGTGCAGGGTTGCCCGGCTCACCGTGGCGCCCTCCACAACGACCGGATCGAGCAGCGCCACCGGGGTGATCGCGCCGGTTCGGCCGACCTGGAATTCAACATCGAGCAGCCTGGTGGTTGCCTGGGTGGCCGGAAATTTTCTGGCAATCGCCCAGCGTGGCGCCCGGGATTTAAAGCCCAGGCGGTTCTGCAGACGGAACATGTCAACCTTGACCACCATGCCGTCGATATCGTAGGGCAGGTCGTGGCGAATTGCGGCAAGTGTCGCATAATGCTCGATCACTTCAGCGATGTCGGCACAGAACCGGTTGTGCGGGCAGATCGGAAAGCCTCGTTCTTTGAGGTAGCCGGCCAGCTCGCTCTGCCTGCTGCACGGCGTTGCTTCGGGAGCACTGACCCCGTAGGCGAAAAAGCGCAGCGGTCGCTTGGCGGTGACGGCCGGATCAAGCTGCCGGAGCGACCCTGCCGCTGCGTTGCGGGGGTTGGCAAAGGCCGGCAGGCCGCCGGCCAGTTGGGTTTCGTTGAGCCTGGCGAAGCCCTGTTTTTCCATGTAGACCTCGCCCCGGACTTCGAGCAGTTGCGGAGCATCGCCCAGCAGCTTGAGCGGAATAGCGGAGATGGTCCGCAACTGGGCGCTGATGTCCTCTCCGGTGAGCCCGTCTCCTCTGGTGGAACCCAGTACGAACGAGCCGTTTTGATAGACCAGCTCCACGGCCAGGCCGTCGAGCTTCGGTTCGGCGGAGAAGCCACCCTCGAGCGGCTGGTTCAGGTAGCGTTCCAAACGCTGATTGAACTGGAGCAGATCGTCATCCGAAAATCCATTTTCCAGGCTGAGCATGGCAACCCGGTGGGCAACCTGCTCGAACTTATCAAGCGCTGCGCCGCCGACCCGTCTGGTCGGGGAATTGTCAGCTCTTAGATGAGGATAGGCCTCTTCCAGCGTGACCAGCTCCTGGAAGAGCTGGTCATATTCGCCGTCTGAAATGATGGGGTCATCAAGCACATGGTAACGGTGCGCATGATCGTTGAGCAGCCGGGTCAACTGCTCGATGCGCCGGGCAGCCTCCACCGGTCCTTACAGATTACTGACCAGTTTGCCGGCCTTGGCGACGTTGTCCCGTTCCGCCTCGTCGATGAAAAGCAGCACTGCTTCAGGCGGTTTGCCGGTTTCTTTGCAGATCACCTCGGTAACTCCCTGGCTGATTTTTTCCTTTTGCTCTTTGGACAGTGTTCCGGCTACCCGGATATTGACGTACGGCATAGGGCCTCCATTGATGCTCTATGAATTTTGGGGTTGCCCACCGGCGCCCGTCGGGCTAAGGTGAGCCAGCAGTGGTCGAAGCTGCGTAATCGATGCCTGCTGCACCGATTACAGCAGAATAATTTTGTTTCGGCTCTGAGTCAATGATCCTCAGAGGAGAGTTCACATAAATGCATATCCTGGTAACCGGAGGAGCCGGCTATATCGGCAGCCACACCTGTCTGGAACTTCTGCAGCAGGGGCATCAGATCACGGTGGTCGACAGCCTGGTCAACAGCTCGAGAGAAGCCCTGCGCCGTGTCGAACAGCTCTGTGGCAGAAAAATCAAGCTGGCGGTGCACGACCTGCGCGACAAAGACAAACTCCGGCAGAGTTTCAGCGTTGCTGGCCGAGCGGTCGATGCGGTGATTCATTTTGCGGGGCTCAAGGCGGTCGGTGAGTCGGTGGAGCAGCCCCTGCGTTACTATCAGAACAATATCGATTCATCCCTGGTACTCTGCGAAGTGATGCTGGAACTGGGGGTGAATAAACTGATCTTCAGTTCTTCCGCAACCGTCTACGGTGACCCCGCCCGGGTGCCGATCACCGAGGATTTCCCTCGCTCGTGCACCAATCCCTATGGGCGCACCAAGTTGATGATCGAAGATATCCTGATGGATATTAACCGGGCGCATCCCGCTTTCCGGGTCGGCCTGCTGCGCTATTTCAACCCGGTCGGCGCTCATCAGAGCGGGACAATCGGCGAAGACCCGCGCGGCATACCCAACAACCTGGTTCCCTATATCACCCAGGTCTTGATCGGCAAACTCGATCGACTCACCGTGCATGGCGGTGACTATCAGACGCCTGACGGCACCGGGGTGCGCGACTATATCCACGTGGTCGATCTGGCCAGAGGGCATGCCAAGGCCCTGGGCCGGCTGGCGGATAAGCCCGGGGTGGCCATCTATAACCTGGGTACCGGGCGCGGCTATTCGGTGCTGGAGATGATTCAGGGATTCGAGCAGGCCAGCGGCCGACCGGTCGCCTATCGAATTGGCCCGCGCCGTCCCGGAGATATTGGTATCTGTTATGCGGCCCCGGGCAAGGCGGAGCGCGAACTTGGCTGGAAGGCCGAATTTGATCTTGCCCGAATGTGCGCTGATAGCTGGAACTGGCAGCTCAAGAACCCGGACGGCTACCCGCAGGCCTGAGCCGAAACTGGTGCCGTCTCGACACTGATGCACTCCACCGCACGGCGCCCCGCCTGCAATAAATACCACCTAACAGGCCATAATCACTAGAGATTACCACATTGTGACAGAGCAGATACCTTTGCACAATATTTTTGTGCATCTGCAGGATAATTTAGCATAATTAATCAAAAGATTGCTGGATTTTCCTTGAACTTGGCCAGGCGTGGTGCTAATTTGTGCCTTTTGAAACTCCAATTGGCAACTTTTGCACAACACGACCAGCGATGAGTTTGGTGAAAATTTTTGGCTGCGGTAATCTCCTGATGGGTGATGACGGCTTCGGGCCGGCGGTCATCGAAGCGCTGCACAGCCGATACACACTGCCCGAGTCGGTTGAGGCGATCGACGCGATGACCGGTGTCCGGGAATATCTGTTCGACTACCTGCTCAGTGAAGAGGGCCGGCCGGAACATATCATCATTCTCGATGCGGTTGATTTTGAACAGCGTCGTCCTGGAGAAGTCTTTTTCATAGACACTGCAGCGATTCCCGCCAAAAAGATTCACGATTTTTCCCTGCACCAGTTTCCGACCGTCAATCTGCTCCAGGAACTCGAGGAGCATACCGGTATTCGTGTATCGATACTTGCCGCCCAGGCTGAATATATCCCGGCAGAGATAGAACCGGGACTTTCGCCTTCAATGAAATCCGCCGTCAGCCTCGCATGCGAAAAAATCATGCAGGTTCTTTTAAATCAGCACAATGAGGTGACCCTAGATGATGTATGAGTTCAGAGTCAGCGAATTCGCCGAGGAATTCGGTGTGCATCGCAACACCATAAGGAACTGGATCAATACCGGTATCCTTCCCGCCAAGGAAGGACCCGGCAGAAAGTACCTTATGAGGTTCGAAGACTACCAGGTCCTCTGTGAAAAATTCGGTCGCAAGCCCCAGATCAGGCCGTCCAGTCATGTCGATCCGGAAAAGATCGAGAAGTATCAGAGCGCCAGGGTTGTGCCGGCAGCGCTGCAGATCGGTTTTCCCGAAAAATCGATCTATGTGGACTCCAGTTGGGCCGATACCTGTTTGACCTGCGGAACCTGCGCCAGTGCCTGTCCGATAGCCGGGGTGGATGGACTCGATCCGAGGAAGATCGTGCGCATGGCGGTCCTGGGTCTCGAAGAAGAGCTGGTGGACACGAACTGGCCCTGGAAGTGCACCATGTGCGCCAAGTGCGAGAACGCCTGCCCCGCAGGGGTGCAGATCATGGCGCTGATGCGGCGGCTGCGCGGCTTGCGCCAGCGCGATCTGGTGCCGGGACCGATCCACAAGGGTGTGGTCACCTGTCTGGAGCGCGGCAACAATCTGGGCATACCCAAGGATGACTTCGTTTTTCTGTGCGAGGAGCTGGCTGAGGAACTTGAGGAAGAGGGCCTCGAAGGCTTCAAGACCCCGATAGATGTGAGCGGCGCCCGGGTACTGGTCACGGTTAATTCCAAGGAGCCCTTTGCCGAGCCGGACGACATGAAATACTGGTGGCGTATTTTCCACGCTGCCGGCGAATCCTGGACCATCTCTTCGGAGAACTGGGAGGGCGTCAACTGGGGACTGTTCTCCGGGGACGACGAGTCGATGAAGACCGTGGTCGGCAGGATCGTCGACAATATGCGGCGGCTCAAATGCGAGGTGCTGCTGCTGCCCGAATGAGGCCATGCCTATTTTGCAACCCGGTCCGGGTTGAACAGATGGTTTCCCGAAGCACTCAAGGAATTCAAAATCATGTCGGTCTTCGATCTGCTGATGGAGTACATCAACACGGGCAGGATCAAACTCGACCATACCAGGCACTCGATGCGTGCCGTCTATCACGACCCGTGCAACTACGGCCGCAAGTCGATGAAGGCCTTCGGTGTCGCCTATTATGAGGAGGGCCGCGAGATAACCAGGCAATGCTGTCCCGATTTCAAGGACATGGAGCCCAACCGCGAGAGCAACTACTGCTGCGGAGCCGGCGGTGGCGCCTGGGCCATGCCCTTTGCGCCCGAGCGGGTCTTTTACGGACGCGTCAAGGCCCGGCAGATCAAGGAAACCGGAGCCGAACTGGTGATTGCCCCCTGCCACAATTGCCGCGACCAGCTGATGAAATCGCTGAACCAGGAATACGATCTCGGAATCGAGGTCAAGTATCTCTGGGAACTGGTTGCCGACTGCCTGATCCTGGAAGGCCAGCAGCTGAGTCAGGCGGCTGAGGCTGCCAAAGAGTAGCTGCAGGGCTTGAGGCAGAAATTGAGATTATCAGGATAAGCGGCTGCCAGATCGGCTGTTTGCGAGAAAAAAGAACCCAAAGGAGACACCCACCATGCTGGACACCAAAAAAGTCGGATCGGTGCTGATTGTCGGCGGCGGAATCACAGGCATGCAGTCAGCGCTCGATCTTGCCGATTCCGGCTACTATGTCTACCTGGTCGAACGTTCCGGAGCCATCGGCGGCGCGATGGCGCAGCTGGACAAGACCTTTCCGACCAACGACTGCTCGATGTGAATTATCGCGCCAAAGCTGGTTGAGTGCGGTCGGCACTTGAATATAAACTTGATGACCCTGAGCGAGGTCGCGGGTATTTCCGGTGAAGCCGGTAATTTCCAGGTAACGCTGAAAGAGTATCCACGCTATGTGGATGTGGAAAAATGCATTGCCTGCGGTGAATGCGCAGCGAAGTGCCCGAAAAAGGTCGACAGCGAGTATGATGCGGCCACCGGCAAGCGCAAGGCGATCTATGTCAAATACGCCCAGGCGGTGCCGCTCAAGTATCAGATCGATGCAGCAAACTGCATTCGTTTCAAGAAAGCCGGGGGCCTGCGGCTTCTGTGAAAAGGTGTGTCCCGCCGGGGCGATCAATTTCGACGATACCGAGAAGGTGCACAACACTCAATGTCGGGGCCATCATCCTGGCGCCCGGCTTTGAAGCGTTTGATCCAAGCGCTGCCGGGGTCTGGGGGTATGGCCGCTATCCCAACGTGATCACCTCGCTGCAGTTCGAGCGCTACATGTCCGCCTCGGGGCCGACCGAAGGGCATCTGATCCGGCCGTCGGACGGCAAAAAAATCACCAAGGTGGCCTTCCTGCAGTGCGTCGGTTCGCGCGACGAGAACAAGTGCGGCAACGGCTACTGCTCCTCGGTCTGCTGCATGTATGCGATCAAGGAAGCGGTGATGGCCAAGGATCATGTTCCCGGGCTGCGTGCCTCGATCTTCATGATGGACATGCGGACCCACGGCAAGGACTTCGACCGTTATTACCAGCGGGCCAGAGAAGAGTCGGGTGTGCGCTTCGTCCGCTGCCGGGTTCATGGGGTCGAGCCGGAAGGGGACAGCGGCGATTTGAGGATCCACTACATCAACGAGGAAGGCAGACAGGTAGAGGAATATTTCGATCTGGTGGTTCTGTCCGTCGGGCTGCAGATTCCCGAGCATGTCAAGAAGCTCAGCCAGATGGCCGGCGTCAAGCTCACCAGCGACAGTTTTGCGGCGACGTCTGACTTTACGCCGGTCTCCACCTCCAAGCCGGGAATCTTTGCCTGCGGCGCCTTCGCCGGTCCCAAGGATATCCCCCAGGCGGTGCTCGAGGGCTCTGCCGCGGCTGCCGCGGTGGCCGACAGCCTGGCCCCGGCCCGGGGCGAGCTGACCCGGGAAAAAAGCTTTCCGGCGGAGCGTGATATCGATGGCGAAGAACCCCGTGTCGGCGTCTTCGTCTGCCACTGCGGCTCCAATATTGCCGGGGTGGTCGATGTTGAGGCGGTTGCCGAATACGCCTCGGAGCTGCCCGGCGTCGTTCACGTGGAGCGCAATCTATTCAGCTGTTCCCAGGACACCCAGGAGCAGATGGTCCTGACCATCAAAGAAAAAGGGCTCAACCGGGTGGTGGTGGCCGCCTGTACCCCGCGGACCCATGAGCCGCTCTTCAGGGAGACCCTGAAGTCTGCGGGGCTCAACGAGTATCTGGTGGAGATGGCCAATATCAGAAACCAGAACTCCTGGGTCCATGCAGCGACTCCCCAAATCGCCACGGCCAAGGCCAAGACCTGGTGCGCATGGCGTGTTGCCAAGGTGGCCCGCCAGGTATCGCTGCAACCGATTGCGGTGCCCATTAATCAGACAGGACTGGTGATCGGAGGCGGGATCGCCGGCATGACGGCGGCCCAGAACCTGGCTGAACAGGGCTTTGAAGTGCACCTGGTCGAGAAAACTGAGGCGCTTGGCGGCAACGCCGTCTATCTTGGGCACACCTGGTCCGGTGAATCGATTGGCGACCGTACCCAGAAACTGCTCGAAAGGGTCAGCCAGAACGAAAAAATTATTGTGCACAAAGGTTTCGAAGTCAAAGAGGCGCATGGCTTTGTCGGCAATTTCAGCACCACCATTGCCACCAGAGACGGGCTGACCAAGACCATCGAACACGGCGTCGGCGTGGTGGCCACCGGCGGTCAGGCGCTGCGGCCTCGGGAATATGGTTACGGCAGGATTCCCAATGTGGTTACCGCGCTGGAATTCGACCGTTTGTTCAAGCTCAAGGAGCAGCATGCGCTCAAGGCCAAATCCATCGTTTTCATTCAGTGCGTCGGTTCGCGTGAGACCGAGCGGATGTACTGTTCGAAGGTCTGCTGCACCCATTCCGTGCAGAGCGCGATAGAATTGAAGAAGGAAGACCCGAGCCGGATGATCTATATCCTCTACCGTGACATGCGCACCTACGGCCAACGTGAAGCGCTGTTCAAAAAGGCCCGGGAACTCGGTGTTATCTTTATTAACTACGAGCTGCACGGTAAACCAAGCCTTGAAGTCAAGCACAAGCAGGTCAACCTGGAGGTCTGGGATCACGTCCTGCACCGTCCGCTGCAGATCAAGGCGGATATGGTCGTGCTGGCCACCGCGATTGTCGCCAATCCCGATGCTGAGAAACTGAACAAAATCTTCAAGGTATCGCTTGACGGTGACGGCTTTTTCCAGGAGGCCCATGCCAAGCTGCGCCCGGTGGACTGTGCGACCGAGGGCATGTTCGTGGCCGGGCTGGCGCATTATCCCAAACCGGTCGAGGAGTCGGTGGCCCAGGCCCTGGCAGCCTCGGCCCGGGCGGCGACCCTGCTGTCGCGGACCACGGTCAGCCTCGACGCGATCAAGGCAGAGCCGTGATCTCAAATATTGCGATGGTTGCGCGCTCTGTCTGGATGTCTGTCCATACCATGCCATTACCCTGGTCGAAGAGGCCGGGGAGGGCGCCATGGCGCACAAGTACATCGAGGTGAACAAGGCCCAGTGCAAGGGCTGCGGCCTCTGTCAGGGAACCTGTCCGAAGCGCGGGGTGGCGGTCCAGGGTTTTACCATGGACCAGATCAGCGCTCAGATTGAGGCGGCGCTTGGCGCATAGCGCCTGGATAAAACCGGAAATATTCGGAATAATAAGGAGTTAGATAATGAGTTTTGAACCGAAAATCATAGCTTTCTGCTGCAACTGGTGCTCCTATGCGGCTGCAGATCTGGCCGGTACCACCAGGATGCAGTATCCGGCGAACGTGCGGATCATCCGGGTGATGTGTTCCGGTATGGTGCACCCGGAGTTCGTCACCAAGGCGCTGGCTCAGGGGGCTGACGGCGTCATGGTCCTGGGCTGACACCTGGGCGAATGTCATTACCTGGATGGTAATTATAAAGCGATGTCGCGCTCCGATATGATCAATGAGCTGCTGGCAGACTACGGCTACGAGAATGAACGTTTTGTGATAAGCTGGGTTTCCTCGGCCGAACCCGATAAATTCGTCGCCGCGGTCAGTGAAATGACTCAGCGGGTCAGGCGATTGGGACCCGTCCACGAAAGCGCTCAGGCAGGCTGAAGGAGGAGGCTATGGGAGTAACAACTGCTTTAGAATGGCTGAGCTCCTGTTCAGGCTGTGAAATCGCCATTCTGAATATCGGCGAGGACCTGGTCGAGCTGCTCACCGAGCATCTCGACATCGTACATGCACCGGTCATCATGGACCACAAGTATTATGGCCAGTGCGGCGATGATAGAGACCAGCTGCAGATCCCCGAGGCGGTGATCGGCATCGTCACCGGCGGTGTGTCCAACGAGGAGCATGTCGAGGTGCTCGAGGAGATGCGCAAAAAGTGCAGGATCCTGATCGCGCTGGGCTCATGTGCGACCCAGGGCGGCATTCCGGCCCTGATGAACGGACAGAACGCTGCCCAGAGTTTTGCCGAGATTTATCAGAGCCCGTCCACGGACGAGGGCGCTGCTCTGCCTGATCAGGGGGTGCCAGCGCTGCTGGGCCGAACTTATGCGCTGGACGAGAAGGTCAAAATCGATCTGATGCTGCCCGGCTGCCCGCCCAACCCGGCCCATATCGCCGAGCTGATCACTGCACTGCTCGACAACCGGGCGCCGCAGTTGCCGACTAAAAGTGTCTGCGACACCTGTCCGACCAAACGGGAAGGCAAGGGCAGGGTCAGCACAGTGAAGCGTTTTATCGAAAACGCAGATTTCGATCCGCAAAAACCGATAAGCGAGATGCGCTGTCTGCTGGAACAGGGCTTTATGTGCATGGGGCCGGTGACAGCCGCCGGCTGCGCCAAGCGTGGAGCGCCGAGCTGCATCGAGGCGCGGGTGCCGTGCCGCGGCTGTTTCGGCTCGGTGCTGCCCAAGAGGCAACCAGATGCTCGATATGATGAACGCTCTGGCCAGCAACGGCATCGACTTTAAATCCGTTGTCGACCGACGCTCCATGCTGCGCTTCAGCGGTGCTCACGGAAACCTGCGGCCGCTGAAGAAGGTGGTGGCGAAGGAGGAAGCCAAAGATGGGTAAGGTCCTGAATATTCAACCGGTAACCCGTATCGAGGGACACGCCCGGATCTCGGTGCATCTCGACGATGCTGGCAATGTAGAGAATGCCTACTTGAGCCTGATGTCCCTGCGCGGGTTCGAGAAATTCATAGAGGGGCGGCCGGCCGAAGAGGTGCCGCGCATCGTCAACCGCATTTGCGGTATCTGTCCCTGGATGCATCACACCGCCTCCAACAAGGCGGTGGACGGCTGTTTCGGGGTTACCCCGACGCCGACCGGGCACAAGCTGCGGGAACTGCTGCAGGTCATGGCCCATATCAACGACAAAATCCTGCACTTCTTCTTCCTGGCGGCTCCCGATTTCGTGCTTGGCCCGGATGCCGATTATTCGGTCAGAAACGTGATCGGCCTGGTCAGGGCAGCCCCTGAGCTGGCCACCCGGGTGGTCAAGATGCGCCAACTCGGGCAGATGATGCTCGATCGCTTTGCCGGCAAGGCGATCCACCCGATCGCCGCCGTGGTCGGCGGCTTTTCCAAGCCGATGCTGGAATCAGAACGGCTCGAACTGCTCAGGGATGCCCGGACGCTGCTGGATTTTTCCGAGTATGCGCTTGATTTTGCCAAGACCAATGTGTTCAGCAAATATCTCGATGTGATCGGCGAACTCGGGGTGATCAATACCGGTTTTCTGGGCACGGTCGACCGCGAGGATGGCTCCTTTAGAATCTACGACGGGATCCAGCGCCTGATGAAGGGTGACGGCTCCTATGTCGATTTTGATGGCCACGACTATCTGAGCTATCTCGGTGAGCATGTGGAACCCTGGGGCTACGGCAAGATGCCTTACGCCAAGTCCTGGAACGAGGGTTTCTCACTTGATCTGGATGCCCCGAAGGGGATCTACCGAGCCAACACGCTGGCCCGGCTCAATGTCTGCGAGCAGATGTCCACACCCAGAGCCCAGGCAGCCCTGGAAGAGTTCAGAGACGCCTTCGGCCGGCCGGCCCAGGCCACCCTGCTCTATCACTACGCCCGGCTGATCGAGCTGATCTACGCCTGTGAACGCACCATTGAATTGTTGAACTGGGAAGGCATTACCGATACCAATGTGCGTGCTAAAGTGGATCCGGGTGCCGGCCGCGGGGTCGGTATCGTTGAGGCGCCGCGCGGTACGCTGATCCATGACTACACCACCGATTCTCAAGGCTGCATCGAATCGGCGAATCTGATCGTCGGCACCACGCACAACATCGCGCCGATGAATATGAGCGTCAAACAGGCGGCGGCCTCACTGATCAAGGATGGCAAATACGACCAGGGAATACTGAATAAGGTGGAGATGGCGGTTCGGGCTTACGACCCGTGAATGTCCTGTGCTACCCACCGCCTGGATGGCGGTATCCCCCTGGCCCTGGAAATCGTCGATTCGGCAGGCACCGTGATCGACACCATTAAAAATTAGGCTGTATCTCTGCACCCGGGCGCCGCCGGATTCATCGGCGGCGCCCGGGTGCACTTGACGCCGGTTGTAATTTAAAGTATCAAACACTCTGGCTGAACCGATCGGTATTAAGATCAGCCGGATACATGGAGATGCCATGATGGAGCGCACCAGAAAATCCGCACGCTCTCAGGTTCGGGCTGAAAATCCCAGCGGCGCCTGCGGCAATGTGGATCACATGACCATAGATGAATTGAAAGCACGGGCGGTCGGCGATAATTTCGACGGCAGTTGCCCTGCCTGCGGCATGTTCCACCTGACCAGAGCTGATATCGAACGGCTGAAAGCCGAAAAGATCAGTGAATCAGAGTATTATACCGAAATGAAAAAAGAGGCCGAACAGGCCTGAGCTTCATCCTTAGCGCACTGCTGTCTGATCCTGGCGACGACCGCTTCATCGGCACCGGGGCACGAGGTCGATTATGGCAAACCATGAGGAATTGACTCAACCGCCTGAGCTTGCACCACTGCTTGAAGAACTGCATGAACTGGTCGACCGGCCGATCCGGGTGATGGTTGTCTGCGGCACCCAGACACGAACCCTGCTCAAATACCGGGATGAAGACATCCTGCCGGAAAATATTGAAATCGTCACCGGGCCCGGCTGTTCGGTCTGCGTGATGCCAGCCGGGCATATCGACGCGTTCATTTACGTCGGCAAGCAGCCCGGTGTGATCACCGCCACCTGTGAGGATCTTCTGAGGGTGCAGGGCAGCCGTGACTCGCTCGCCTCAATCAAGGCTAAAGGCGCCCTGGTCGAGGTGGTCGATGCCCCGATGGAAGCGCTCGACCTGGCCCGCAAATTCCCCGACAAGATCGTGGTTTTCACCGCGGTCGGTTTTGAAGGGGCCGCACCCGATGTGGCCGAGGCTATTCTCGAGGCGGCTTCTGAAGGCGTAGACAACTTCTGCGTAATACCTTCGATCCGGCTGCTGCCGCCGTCGCTCGACTCACTGCTGAGCGACCCGGAGCTCAATATCCGCGGGCTGCTCTGCTCGGCCCATATCGAATCCATTACCGACAGTCAGGCGTATGCCAATCTGGCCCGGCAGCACCATCTGTCCTGTGCGGTCGCCGGCTTTGATATCCTCGAGATCGTCAAGGGACTGATCTCCATCGTCAGGCAGAGCAAGTCCGACGAGGCGTGGGTCAATCCATTCAACGGCGCGGCGCCGACCGAGGAAACCCTGCGCACGCGCAGGATGCTCTCCGAGGTTTTCTTCGCGGTCGAGACCGACTGGCGGGGGTTGGGCAGTATCGAGGGCAGCGGCTTCGTGATCAGGGACGAACTGTCCCTTTACGATGCGATTAAACGGTTCAATATCCGCTTCAAAAAAGGCCAGGAAGAAATTCAGTGCCAGTGTGCGGACATCCTCTCCGGGCGAAGCACCCCGAATGAATGCCCGTCGTTTGGCATTTCCTGTACATCGAGGCATCCGGTCGGACCCTGCATGGTGGCCCAGGAGGGTATATGTGCGTCTTATTTCCGTTATGTGTATGGCAGGTTATGACCGGTCCCCAAAGCCCATAGAGAGGATACAGACGGATTAACTCGGAAAAGCACGTCCTCTTCTGGAGTCTGTTAGAGACAATGAGACGGCCCAGTCAGGCCGGCACAAGGCTGCCTGAAAATCGTCGTCTGGGTAAAACGCAGTCCCTGATCTGCCTAGTGATTCGATTGCCAGGAGAAATTTTCGATCTGCGCCTCCTGGCGCATCACAAACTCGGTCCAGTTCCAGGGACTGTTTTCGATCTGGGCGCCTATGGTTTTGTTTACCCCGTCGTCAGTTTCCCAGATAGGGCGGACCAGCAGCTTGAAATGGGTACCCGGGCCGTCGAGGATTACCGAGTAAATATCTGCACTCTTGTCGAGGCGGCTGGGGATATCGGTGATGGCCAGCCCGAAGCGGGATATGTCGAGCACGAGGCCGGTAAAGAAACCGCTCCCGTCGGAGATATCGGCTTCGATATTGGTAATGCCCAAACGGGGATATTTTCGGTTCTCCATGCCTTACCTCCGCTTCATTGGCAGAACGTGGCAAACCTTATCTGCCTTCTGCAATCCGCAGACAGGTCGTTACCCACCCCTTTTTATCACCAGTAAACAATAATCACCTGCAACAGTTAATCAATTCCCCGCCGTCCGTCAAGTCGTCTGGCCGGATCTGGCAATTGATTTAAAAATGTAATAAATCAAATTGGTTATAAGGATTAGATCATCAAGATAGCGCTGAACTCCGCCATGCTGATGAGGCTGTCTCTTTGTTTTTGAGAGCGCACCGCTTTATCCCTAAACAGAAGACGGCCCCAAGGTCAGGGAAGAGACAAAACAGTCCTGAAATCCCGGCCAATCGGCAAGGTTCTCAACGGTGGTGAGTTGGGTCAGCCGTGCGACTCCATCTGATGCAGTTTCATCCAGCAGGACCAGAGCCGCCCCGATACCCGCTATATTGCCGGCCGACTCGATTGTCTGCTTTGCATCGGGGTCGCCAAACAGGCCGATAGAGAGGCAGTCTCCGATATTGAGTGCATTGCCAAAGGCGCCGGCCACGATTATCCGGGCTGGCCTGATTCCCCCCGCCTTCTGGCAGAGCATTCTAATACCCGCTGAGAGCGCCGCTTTGGCGAGCTGTACCCCGCGAATATCGGATTGTGAGATAAACAGATCGCTGCTCTGCTCCCGGCAATCTTTTTCGGCGATGACAAACCTGAACGGCCTCCGGGTCCGGTCTAGCCGAGGACTCCTGCAGGCGGGGTTGAAGGTGCCGCTTGGCAGGATGACTTCTTTTTCCAAAAACTCCGCTATTGCGCTGATCAATCCTGACCCGCAAATACCCTCCGGCGGTTTGCTAAAGTCTGCTGATCCTACACAGGAAAACTGCACCGATTGTGCTTCGCCAGAGAGTCTGATTTCCTCGATCGCACCATGTATCGCAGGCATCCCGCAGGCAATCGAGGCTCCCTCGAAGGCCGGGCCGGTGGCACATGAGGTTGCCAGCAGGCCGTCCTGCGTCCGCAGCATCAATTCTCCGTTGGTGCCGATATCGACGAGCAGCGTGCCGGTTGGCTGGTTGAGCATATCAACCGCAAGTGCAGCCGCCAGGATATCCGAGCCGAGAAAACCGGAGAGCATGGGCAGACTGGCGACCTTGGCTTCTTCATTGAAGACAAATCCGAGATCACCCGATCGTTCCAACCGGGCTGTGGAAAAAACGGGCACGAACGGGGCCACCCCGATGGCTGCCGGATCTTCGCCGAAGAAAAGATGCAGCATCGCGGGATTGCCGATAACGACCAGTGAGTGAAGAAACGTGCTTGGTATCGACAAAGAGCCGAGCAGCTCGGTGCAGACTGCCTCGATTGCTTTGACAACCAGGCATTGCATCCGGGCAGGGCTGGTGCGCCCGCTGTTCACCGCATCGATCCTGCTGATCACGTCGAGGCCCATGATGACCTGCGGGTTGCGGACCGCGGCTGAGCGCAGTACCGCTTTGGTACTCAGATCACACAGATAGATGCCGATGGTGGTGGTGCCGAGGTCAACCGCAACCCCATAGCCGCCCTGCTTGCTTTTACCCTTCTGCCGTCCAGCCAGGCGCAGGGAAAGGAACTGGTTGTCGAGCTCTTTTTCGCCAGGTTCGACGCTGTAGCGGGAGCGGCTGGGGATGGTAATTCTGAGATCGCCTCTGATGCGGTATTGGCAGGCGCAGGTTGGGCTTTGTGTCTGATTTTCACGCTCAGAGAGCAGCACCCGGCATTTACCGCAGGTACCGATTCCACCGCAGTCTGATCTGAGCAATATCCCTGCGCCGACCAGCAGCTCGAGGAGGTTCCGGTCACCGGGAGCTTCCAGGGACAGATTCTCAGGCAGGATGTACACCTGGTGCCGGGTGGAGGAATTCATCTGGATAGTCACCTCTGAGAGGTTGTTTTTCGATAGGTACAGTCCTGCAGGGTACAGGTTTGGCAAGTGCGACTCAGATCTTTATGATGCTTGGTTGAAGGACTAAAGCCGATGATAAAAGACAGCGATTTAGAGGGCTGCATTACAAAATACTCATTGAGCGATACCCCGATGGGCAGGGCGTCGACTTCATCAAAAATCATGGACTGGAGCTCAAGTTCGATGCCCTCGCAGCCAGGCTCAAGTCGGCTGCATGGGTAGAGGTGCTGCTCAGCAAGCAGTTCGGAAATCTCCGTGCTGGCTCTGTGGGCCAGGTTCTGCAGTGCGGCGAGCCCCGCGCCATGCAGCATGAAACTTTCAAGATGAGCGCCTGCGCGGTGCAGCCGCGCCGCTTCGAGGTCGAGTTCGGGCCCCAGCGTGCAGATAACCAGGCCCGCGGTGGTCGGGCAATGGGCGGTAGCGGACGGCTGCAGGCAGGGCTTAGTTGCGTGTCCTGCCTGCCCGGTCCAAGAGCCGGGCGCTCTGCCGTTCAGCGCAGATCTTGTATACAAATGCGGGGGCAATCAGTGCCGTGGCTCTGGTTATCGTGTCGAATACCAGAGAACCCAGGTCATCACCAGCGCGGCAGGTTGTGCCGCCGGTAAAGCGGATGACTTCGCTCGGCAGGATAACGAGCTCGGCAGAATCGATGAAAAGAGCAGCGTTCACAGGTTCTTGAACAGGTTCGCCCGGTATTTCTGCAGGAAATTCATACAGTAATCATCGCGGCCGGCCAGGGTCTGTGCCGCCACGATGGTGGCCATCATGCGCGCATCCAGCGGATCCATGATCGCCCCGTCGAGCCCTTTGCAGATCGCCATCGCGATGAATGTCTGGTTGAGAAAACCACGTTCGGGCAGGCCATATGAGATATTGGAAAGACCGCAGGCGGTGTGAACGCCGGGGAAGCGGGTGATGATCTGTTCGATGGCGTCGAGAAATTCCATGCCGAAGCTCTTGTTCACACTGATTGGCTGAACCAGGGGATCTACATAGATATTGTCCAGAGGCACGTGGTTCTCAGTTAATCCACATATCAGCCGCTCAGCGATCCTGAGCCGGTCAGCGCTGGTCTCCGGCATCCCGTCATCGCTCATGCACAGCGCGATCACCTTGAAATCGGTCCCGGCGATCAGCGGCAGAAGCGCATGGTAACGCTCCCGTTCCAGCGAGATGGAGTTAATCAGCGGAACCCCCTGGTGCACGGATAGAGCCGCCTCAATGGCGGCCGGGTTCGGGCTGTCTAGCGCGCATGGCTTGCCGGTGGCTTGCTGCACAGTCTCAACCAGCCAGCGCAGGCGGTCAGCTTCCTGGTCCAGAAAGGTTCCGGCGTTGACATCGATATAATCGGCACCGCTGCGAGCCTGTTGGAGGGCGATGGCCTCGATGGCTCCGGCATCTTGGTTGTCGATGGCAGTCTTGATCTGTTTCCGGCTGGCATTGATGAGCTCACCGATAATGATCATCTGTTTTCGCCAGGCTTGAGGTGGGAGTCCATTGCGTATTTTTTCTCTCTGCTGCTCTAGGCCAGGAGCTGATTAACCAGTTTAACGGCACCCGGGGCGTCAGCGCTGTAGCCGGCGGCACCTATCTTGTCTGCAAAAACCTGGTTTACCGGGGCGCCGCCGATAATGACCGGCGTCGATATGCCGGCCTCAAACAGTTCTTTGACCGTATTTTCCATGGCCGGCATGGTGGTGGTAAGCAGGGCGGAGAGTGCGATTACATCGATATTGTTTTGTGTCGCGCTGTTGATAAAGGTGGCGCTTTCGACATCGACGCCCAGATCGATTACTTCGAAACCCGCTCCTTCCAGCATCATGGCCACCAGGTTCTTGCCGATGTCGTGCAGGTCACCTTTGACGGTGCCGATGATCACTCTTCCTTTGCTCCTGGTGCGGCTCGCCGCCAGATGGGGCTTGAGCAGTTCCAGACCGCCCTTCATAGCCATCGCTGCCATCAGCATTTCGGGAATAAAAATCTCACCAGCGCTGAATTGATCCCCGATGTGCTCCATCGCCTTGATCAATCCGTCATCGAGAATCGAAGCGACGGCAATTCCCTGGTCGAGGGCGACCTGGGTTTCGGCCTCTACCTTCGCCTTGTCAAGGGCCACGACAGCGTCATGTATGTCTTTAATGGGCATATATGTATCTCCTGAGCGACTGCCAGGTTATTCATCCGCGAAGTACCAGGTACCAGACCAGTCTTATTGATGCACGCCACCCAGACGCACTGATGCAGTGTTACCATCAATGAGGCTGAAATGCTTTTTTATCTGCTTGTGCCGCCCATTCGCCAGGTATAAAGATAATGGCTCGATCTGCTCCACAGGTACCAGAAAATCAGGTAACTACTGAAATCCTTAGCCTATTTTTCTTATTCCTTTGACCTTCGAGATGGCTGTTTCACACGCTTCCCTTACTTCGGGGGGCATGCCTGATTCTGGCAGATAAGCTATCCCGTTTTGCACAATCAGATCGGGTTTCTCCAATCCGTCAACTTCCAGCATTAGCGCTTTGGCTTTTTCGGTTAAGGCAAGATCAATCAATTCTTCAGTCACTTGAGCGCTGTTCCTGAACTCATCGGAACGAACGGTACACATAACCAGTTCGACACACGTTTCCGGTGTCATTGTCCGTGTATTCAGAACCAGGTCGTAAAGTTCACTATCGTCCCAGTCCGCATTAAAGTACGTGTGAATATATCCCGAAGAATTGCGGTCGCTTTGCCGAATGGCCCACTGGGCATTTTGCAAATCATTTCCCTTCTGCTCCACGAGCCGGTCTACTCTTCTTGCATAGGGTGCGATCACTCTGACGTGCAGGGTTCCCGGAACACCCTTTAGTATTACCTGAGCCCCTCGACCGACAATCACAACATGTTCTTTGGCTGCGAATTCATAGACAGCGGCCCGAATTAGATGCTCAAATATTTTTTTCTGCATGGAAAGATGCTGCAATAGAGAAGGGTTTTTCTCATCGTATTTATCAACATCGGATGCTGAAAATCCATGCTCCGAGAGCACCGCAGCTATTTGAGATTTTTCGACTCGTTCGTAACCCAATTGGTCGGCTAACGCCTTGGCTACTTCATCGCCAAGGCTTCCTGTCTGTCTGGAAATTGTGATAATGGCCATAATTTTACCCTCCATGAGGTTCCCGAAGTTTTTCTTGGCCCGTCATAATGGGTAATGAACGTCACCAAGAAGCAGGGGAGACTGATACGCTCTGCACCGACCCTTATCTGCTGGCCACCTTGAAAAATTGTCTTTGAGCTCAAGCTCTTTGTTGCACGTGAAATCCTTATCCAAGGACATAACTATATGCCTGCCTTAACATTCTTACACGAACCTTGATTTTGAACGAAAATCCTCATTTTGCAAGGTCCCCTGACGACCCACCGACACGGAATGCATATTGCCAATCCTTTGATAAAATATACCTGCTATATGACAATTCAGGCCACTGATTTCTATTCCGCGTGGGGAGATACTTTGAGGAAAACATAAACATTAAGATTGACAATAAAATGATACGCTGTGGTGATTGCCCTCCCCAGAGAATTCGATTCAGTTTCATGTTACTCACGAAGGCCGTCGAGCGATTCCCCGATTGCTGTTGAGGCAAAATATTACTGCCAAAATCAGCCGGGACGTCGCCTCTATTATGTCGAGATAGTTCCTTGAATCAACTCGTTTCTGACAGGAGAAGGCAGGCCTGTGCTCGGGGCCGGGTAAAATATTCAGGAAGAAGAGCCTTTTGCGAAACTAAGATTTTCGTTCAAAATCAAGGCCTGCGAGAAATTTTACCACAGGCATATAATTGATATTCCGAGGATAAAATTTTGAGCATAACGCAGAGTTTGGGCGAAAAGATCGTTTTGCAAATGGCTCAGAAGGCAGACTTTAATTGGAAGCGCTGAACTGACAGGCTGCCATGGCTGCCTTGGGCCGAGAAAAGACGACCTTATCGGCAATCAATGACTGGCCAGGGATAGCCTGATACATCTGGATTTACTCGCAGTTTTTTGCTGTGCTGGAGATTTGCAGCCCTTAAGATATCGCCTCATCTCTGAGATCGAGCCGTTCGAGCAGATCTTTTGCGCTGCAGTTGCTTTTCACGATCGATTCTTTAACCGATTTCTCAGAACGCTTGAGACGATACTCGATCTTGGAGGCAAGCGAGCGACTTCCGATCATGCATGAATAGACCATCTGAAGCTGTTTTCTTGACCGGGTGTACCGTGCTGATCTGGCTCCTCCCGCGGCATGTTCCCGGAATCTCCGTTCTACATCGGTGCTGATGCCGGTATACAGGGAATTGCTTTCATCACGCAAGATGTACACTGACCAGTCATTCATAGCACCAATGCACGGGTAAGACTCCTCTAATGGGAGTTGTGATCCTGAGCAATGCACAGACCAAGCCTGTTCGGAGCGCTCAGCGCCCCTTTCATTCCGCATACGCCATCGATCAGTATCTAGCCCGATCAGTATCTATCCGGACACGGGCCGCAGCATTGCTCAATCGGGTTGGCTCGCGCCAGAGCAGCGGGAGCTAATCGATACTTTCGTAGGGCGGTCGTCCGCTGGGCTTACTCGGCTGATGCCTTAATCGGAAAGGACTTTAAAAGACAGGTTCACTCGTGCCCGATATATGGCGACTCTGCCTTCGTCAACGACCATATCCAGCCTTACAACTTCGGCAATACGCAGATCGCGCAGACTTAACCCTGCTGCTTTGACCGCATTCTGGGCAGCCTCTTCCCAAGATACAGGGCTTGATCCGACCATCTCGATGATTTTGTAGACGCTCTCAGACATGGGTGTCCTCCTTAGTAAAGGGGTGGGGAAGGCGTTGCTGCTGCTTCTCGTGCGGCCAGAAGTAATATCGGCGACACAGTCCTGAAATAAATTAACTGCTCGAAAAATACTTTATGTACTCTGGTCTCATTGGTCCATATATAACTTTGTTGGGGATTGATTGTAGAGCCTGCATGTGCTCAGCCGCAATAGGTTTCTCTATTATTATACCTCATGAACGGGAGAAATCGCGACCAGATCTGTTATTTCTTCTCAAAGATTTTCGAGCAATCCGGACAAACGCGGATCCAGGCTCTGCTTTTAAGATGCAGGAAGAGTCTTGAATACCGTAATTAAGCTGCAGGGCTTCACTGCGGTAATTGCCGGCACTATGGGGCAGATGAGAGCGGTGACCCCGTTCTGCTTCAGCTGGAAATGATCAAGCATAGCGCCCTTCTATTACTCATTTAACACCCCAAGTGCACCTTGCCTTATTCTAAAATTGCTTTGTGAACCTTGATTGATCCGAACCATTGCGGTCTTTTGTCCAGGTCAAATGACGACAGGGCGGGGTGCATCTTTTGAAGTGACTGCTTGCTATTCTCAAGTGCATTGATCAGTGAGTGAATGGTTTCATCTTCCAGATCTGCAGAGGATATCAGGGTCATGGTCGTGCCGAATGTGGAAATCTTATCTGACAGCGATGGATAGGTAGATTTATTGAGATCCTGTTTTGATAGTGAGGGGTTTGAATTAATCAGATCGTCCATGCCGCTGCCAGAAAAACCGATTAGAGAGGCCTCCGTATCTTCCAGCAGTTGTTTTACATCCTTGTCAGGATGGACACCGTGATGGACCAGGATCTGGATGTCACCCTGGCGGAACGCAATCTTATCCTGGGATAACGATGATGACAGTTCGGCAAATACGGTAAACTGTCGTTCTGTCCACCCCTGAGTTTGCATGAACAGTTCGAAGAGCTGTTTCTCGGCAGAGCCGAATGTTCCGGCGTTTATCCTTTTTCCCGGTAATTGACCGATCATTGATACAGCAGCATCATTGCGGACGATCAGGGTGAGCGGAACCTCGTAGAGTGGACTGACAATGCGAATCCCATCATAATTGATGTCAAGATATTGAAAAGCGCCCTTGCCAGCCTTCGATTCTTCAAGCAGCAGTGAATCAACGAGGGCCAGATCGAGTGACCCGCCCAGCACGTTGGTCAGGTTGTCGATTGGATCGCTTGATTCGGATAATGAGCAGGTTATGTCGCTGTCATGCTTTGCAAATATTCTACACAGCAATTTACTTGTATGGTGCGAGAATGAGCCGCGCGGACCCGTGCCTATTATTAATTCAAATGATGCTGCCGGAATTGAAGAGAAACCTACCAAAACAAAAGCCGTGATGAGAAAGAGTGTGTTTTTCAATAACCTGTCCGGTCCTCTGACAATCTCTGCGATCATGCTGACCTCCAAAATGGAACTGTGAATAGTTGAATCCAGCAGGGTGTCATTTGGTCTGTCCGTTTTACCTTAGTGCCCTCTCGCTCATTCTGCCACCGGACGCCGCTTTCAGGATTGTCTTTATGGTGCAGGAGACGAGAGCTGATCAATTAAATATAGCCACTTTGCCTAACGGGTAAATGGAACTACGTGGTAGTACTTCTAAAAAACCACCGCTCTGTTCGGCAGTGTCAGAAAATCAAAACAATGGCGGCAGAATTCTGGGTAATGCCTGAGGCATAATCTCGAACCCCCTGTACCTCTTGCTTGCCGGATCGCGAACGGGCATGGGATTCCAATCACCGGTTGTACCGACTCTCAATTCGCCTGACTTGAGAATCTAGCAGAGGTCCTGCTCTGCCAGTGGTTCAGCAGCAAGCTCTGGTTGGGACTCTGCTGGGTAAAACCTGGGCTGCACGATAAGATGACCCTGTGCCTGGGCCTCAGGGACTGCGCTGCATTGCAGCCAGGATTGGGCGTTACCGATGAATCCAGTGATTATGAATGGAGTATTGTGTTCCACAGTTCCGATTGACAGAGGACCTGGCCCAAGCGTATCTTGAGGTTAAAAAACAGATGATTACACGGCAATGAAGGGTATCGTTATGCAGATGCCGGTGAAAGAGACCTACAAGGGCAGGCTCATTACCGTCACCGCCGAAGATCAGATGTAGGCCCATTTCAGCTTTGATATCACTGCTCCTTCGGGGTATGCTCAGCATGTTTCGATGGGTGGTGAAAATATCGGACGGGCCATCGAGCGGGCCAGGGAAATGATCGATATGGAGCGTGCCCTGGGCGAGGACGAATAGCGCAGCCAGGTTGCGATGGTTGTCTGAGGACAAGTATTTCTAATACGCTGGAGTGTAAAGATGAATCAGGGTCTTGAGGGAGTTCGGGTGGTGGAGGTCGGGGGCGCTTTTGCGATGCCGCTTGCCGGTATGCTGATGGGCAGTTGGGGAGCTGATGTCATCCATGTGGAACCGCCCGGGCGCGGCGACCTGCAGCGCCACCTTTTGGCTGCGGGCATGGCCGGCTGGGCCAGGCCGCATGAGGTGAATTACATCTGGGAGCATGTGGACCGCAATAAACGCAGCCTTACCGTCAACCTCAAGTCAGCCGAGGGCCAGGAGATCATCCATAAGCTGGCCGCCGAATCCGATGTCTTTTTGAACAACCTGCGGCCCTACGAGATGGAAAAGTTCAATCTGGGCTATGAATTGCTGGCCAAAATCAATCCAAGAATCATTTACGCCAATCTGACCGGCTACGGCCGCCGGGGGCCTGAAAAAAATAGTGGCGGTTATGACTCGGTGGCGTTCTGGGCCCGCAGCGGTGTCATGGATCTGATGCATGAGGCGGACAGTGCGCCCAATATCTCACGTCCGGCCTACGGGGACAGCATTACCTCTCAGAGTCTGCTGGCCGGTGTGATGGCGGCTCTCTATATCCGTGAGCGCAGCGGCCGGGGACAGGAGGTCGAGGTTTCGCTGTTCAACACCGCGATGTTCGCGCTGGGCACCGATCTCTCGGGTTGTCTGATCAGCGGCGAAGATGCGGTCAGGCCTTCGCGCCGGGCGATGTCGAATCCGATTCGCAATATCTACCCGACCAGCGACAAGCGCTGGATCATGCTGGGAATGACCACTTCCCAGCCGTACTGGCCCAGATTTTGTGCGGCTGTAGAGCGGCCCGAACTGGAAAACAACCCCAAATTCGCCACGGTCGAAGCCCGGGCCGAGCACGCGGCGGAGTTGGTGGCGATTGTCGAGAAGATCTTCAAACAGAAGACCTATGGCGAGTGGACCGATATTTTGAGCCGCAACAAGCTGATCTGGGCACCGCTGCAGACGCCACTGGAGGTCACCCGGGACGAGCAGGCCATCGCCAACGACTATTTCAGCGACTGGGATCATCCGACGTACGGCCCTATCCGGCTGTTGAGCAATCCGATCAAGCTCTCCGAAACTCCTGCTGAAAACCGCTGCAAAGCCCCTGACCTCGGTGAACATAGTGATGAGATTCTTGCGGAGCTGGGCTACAGCGAGGAGAAGATCGAAGAGTTGAGGAAGGCAGGGATCATCTGAGCGCGCTCTGGATGCAGGATAATTAAGCGGCCAGGTGGTTGGTGTGACTGCTTCGGGTTCGGGCTGCGCTGGCGTTGAAAAGCCTAAATAGTCGCCGCGTCAATCTCTGGTGAAGTACTTCTCAGGTGAATTTTTAGGGGCTATTTTTCCAGGGTCATCAGGAATGATCGGAGATTTTTCTGGGTGTTGGCCAGGCCGAGTTTCTGCCGCAGCCGTTTGCGGTGAAAATCAACCCCGCTCACGGAGAGATTCATGATATCGGCAATCTCCTTGCTGCTCCTGCCGCCTCTGACCAGGTTGGCCACCTCGGTTTCCTGGGGGGTGAGCAGCAGGCCAAGCGAGGAGAGGGTGCGCAGAAACGGCGAGACGATATCGCGCAGGTTGTTGTCGGCAATTTCCACAAGCGTACGGTGTTGGTCCGAGAGCCTGCCCTGCAGGAGTTTTTCGATATAGGGCAGTACCAGCCGATCGACGTTCTTGTAGACGGTTTCTTCCAGCCGGACTCTGTCTTCGTCTCTTTGCCTGAGCAGGACCCGCAGGGCGGTGTTGGTTTCTTCGAGTTTTTCGCGCTCCCGCAGAAGTTCTCTTTCTTTTTCCTGCAACTCCTCCTGCATCAGCATGATCGGGGTGATGTCTTCGTGGGTAACGATCGCCCTGGCTTCGCGCTCTTCCCGAATCGGAACCACCCGCACCACGAACCATTGTTTCACATCCGGTGAGTGGCAGGGATAGTGGGCGACGAATTCCGGGACCTCGCCTTCGATTACCTGACGTATTCCGCCGGCGACGACGCAGGCTTCGTCCGCCTGGTCGGCCGCGCCATCGCAGATGGAAAGGTAGCTGCTGCCGACCGGGTCGAAATCCGGGTCAATACCGTTTTTAAGGCCATATTCCTGCCAGGCCCGGTTGGTCTCGAGAATGACTCCTCTCTCATCGATAATTGCCACATGGGCCGAAATGGAATTGACGATCTCTTTGTAGAGGTTGTGGTCCTGCATGCTGCACCCGCTCTGGTCAAATTCATGATGGATAAGGCGGAAAACCCAGTCTGGTAATATTTAATGGTAGTCAATGCTACTAATAATACACCATTTATCTAGTATTGTGTCAAGGCTGTTTGTGCCTAATCTTTAAGGCACAAGATGACAAACATCATCATATAGCAATTAGAACCCAGCACATGAGAGGTGAGAGCATGAGATCTGGATTTGAATCGATGAGCTGGATCAACGACAAGAACGGCAAAGAGTATGTCTGTTATTTTGCAAAAAACAATCATAAATCCTTCGAGGAACTCACCGAGGACGAACGCAAGCGCTGTGCCGACGTTAACCAGATTGTCGGCACGGAACGCTGGTAACCTCCCTCCCCCAAGCCCATTCCTGCTGTCCTCGGGGGAGTGGGCTTCTCTGTTTGGATGACCCTGGCCGCAGATTTCCTTTCACTGCACCAAGGTTTTTCTTGCAAAACCCGTCACAGGACATATTTCAATAATACCATTTCTCTGTTGGTGAGCGGCAGCTTCAGTTTATTCCTGAGTAAAGGAATGTTTGGCTGGCTGCGATTCGTGTCGCCATAATAGTAGTTTTTACTGCCATTATACTGACTTTTGCCTCCTATTGCCTCTGATTTGATCATTCTTAGTGTTAGAGCATGTCAACAGAACTTCACTGGGGAGAGAAACACCCCGTACCGATGAGAAAGACAATGAAAAACCACAAAACCATAAACAAACTCAGACAACTCTTGCTGCCACTGACTGCGCTGATTGTCAGCGCGGCGATACTGACCGGCTGCTCCAAAGCCGACCTAAGCCGCTATCGTGACAACCGGCCTGTATTGGATCTGTTCGAGTACTTTCAGGGCCAGACCATCGGCTACGGGATCATTCAGGACCGGGGCGGAAATCTCACCCGCCAGTTCGTGGTGCACATAGCCGGTGAGGTTGACCAGCAGAACCGGCTGGTGCTGGACGAGAACTTTGACTGGAGCGACGGTGAGAAGAGTACCCGGGTGTGGACCATAGCCCGCAGCGACGCTGGCCTACTCAGCGGAACAGCTGCTGACGTTGCGGGCGAAGCAGTCGGCTCGGTTTCCGGAAACGTCCTCAACTGGCGCTACCATCTCAATGTGGAAGTGGACGGCAGGACCTGGAAGATCCATCTGGACGACTGGATGTATCTGCAGCCCGATGAAATACTGATCAACAAGACACGGATGAGTAAGTTGGGTTTCCATCTTGGTGATATCACCATCGTTTTCAATAAAAAAAATCAGGGAGACAGATCATGAGATTCCTGCTAATGTCTGTTATGGCGATGACGCTGATAGTCAGTCAGGGCCAGGGTGCATCCGCGACAATCGATTCTATGCGCCTGCAGGGCCAGGGCGATGTTCGCTACCTGGGCTTCATCAAGGTTTACGATGCCTATCTGTTTACTGAAGACCCGGAGGCGGTGGCGGATGTGCTGGATCCCTCGGTGTCGAAATGTCTGCAGTTGCGCTACCACGTCTCGCTGACGCCTGAAAATTTCATCGAGGGGGCAAGTACCATACTTGCCCGACAGCATCCGGCTGAGCGTCTTGAAGCGCTCAGAGACCAGATAGAGTTGCTTCACGGGGCATACCAGCCGGTTAAAAGTGGCGACAGCTATCAGCTCTGTTACCGGGCCGAGAACATGACGACGACGCTTTCCCTGAACGGCAGGGAACTAGTCTCGGTTGAATCGGCGCCGTTCAGCTCGGCTTATTTCGGCATCTGGCTTGGAGAAAATCAGCCCCTGGACAGTGATCTGCAGCGGGATCTGGTCAATAAGGCAAACTGAGAGGACAGAGGCCCGGGTACATGGAACGATTTCTGCAATTGTATAACAAGCTCGACGCAGACAACATCGAGCTGATCAAAGAGATCTACACCGAAGATATCCACTTTATCGATCCTGCCCATGAAATCAGGGGGCTGCCGAAACTCTGCGCCTACTTCAAAAACCTCTATGCCAACCTGAATGAGGTGCACTTCGAGTTCGCTCATCCCCTGCGCACCCAGTGCGACGGGTATGTCCAGTGGGCCATGCACATGTCGCATCCAAGAATCAAGAAAGGCGCGGAAATCACGGTGCACGGCGCCACCTTTGTCAAATTCACCGAGCAAGATCTGGTGTACTATCACCGGGACTATTTTGATCTCGGGGCGATGCTCTACCAGCACCTGCCGGTGCTGGGATCGGTCGTCACAACAATCAACAGGAGACTGGGATCATGAATATCCTGATTACCGGCGCCACCTCCGGCATCGGCAGACAACTCGCGCTGGATTATTTCTCCGAGGGTCACGATGTCTGGGCGGTCGGGCGCAACCCCGAGGCGCTCGCTGAACTGGCAGAAAAAGGGCTGCACACCGGCCGGCTGGATCTGACCGACAGAGATCAGACCCTTGACTGGCTTCAGACGCTTGCTTCACTCGATCTCGCCATACTCAATGCCGGGTCGTGCGAATATATCGATCTACCGGCCTTCGACAGCGAACTGTTCCGCCGGGTAATGCGCGCCAATGTGGAGTCGATGGCGATTTCAATCGAAGGCGTTCTGCCGCTGCTGCGGCGGGGAACCAATCCCCATCTGGTACTGGTCGGCTCCTCCGCTGCCTATCTGCCGCTGCCGCGGGCCGAGGCTTATGGCGCATCCAAGGCTGCCATAGCCTATCTGGCCGATACCCTCCGGGTAGATCTGGTGCGGGAATCAATCGATGTGAGTCTGGTCTGTCCGGGCTTTGTCAAAACGCCGCTGACCGACAAGAATGATTTCGCCATGCCCGCCCGGGTCGGCGTGGAGGTCGCTTCCCGCGATATCCGCCGCGGCATCAGCCGACGCAAGCTGGAAATCCATTTTCCCAAACGCTTTACCTATTTTCTCAAAGCCCTGTCTCTGTTGCCGACCTGGGCATGGACTAAACTCAGCCAGCGGATGATCGCCCATGCAGACTGAGCGGATTGCCATTGTAGGAACCGGTGTTTCCGGCCTGGCCTGCGGTTATTATCTGGCCCGGGCAGGTAAGGACGTCACCCTCTATGAGGCCGCTGACTATATCGGCGGGCACACCCATACGGTCGACGTAGATTATCAGGGCGAACAGTCGCGGATCGACACCGGTTTCATCGTCTTCAATGATCGTACCTATCCACGCTTCATAAAGATGCTCGAAGAAACAGGGGTTGACTATCAGCCGACCGAGATGAGTTTCTCGGTGCGCAATGACCAGATTGGTCTCGAATACAACGGCAGCAGCCTCAACACCCTTTTTGCCCAGCGCAGCAATATCGTGCGTCCACGGTTCTGGCGTATGCTGGCAGACATCATGCGCTTCAACAAGGATGTCAGGAAGGTCGCGGCCCAAGACGACAGGCTGACGATCGGCGATTACCTGGCGCACGCCAGCTACTCTGAGCTTTTCAGGGACAACTATCTGCTGCCGATGATCTCAGCCATCTGGTCGATGGGGCTGGAAAGCTGCAGCGATTTTCCGTTGAGCTTCTTTGTGCGGTTCTTTGACAACCATGGGCTGCTCGATATCAGCAACCGTCCGCAATGGTATACGATCAAGGGCGGTTCCAGCAGCTATATCGAGCCCTTTACCAGAAATTTTGCTGACAAAATCCTGCTTTCCACCCCGGTACAGCGGGTAGAGCGGCAAGCAGACGGCGTGGTGGTGCACAGCAGTGCGGGAAGCACCACCTACGATCAGCTCATCTTTGCCTGCCACGGGGACCAGGCCCTGATGCTGCTGCAGCAGCCCACAACCCAGGAGAACCGGGTTCTGGAGAAATTCCAGTTTTCCGACAACCGGGTCATTCTGCACGCGGACCAGGCGCATCTGCCCAGAAGCAGAACGGCTTGGGCCAGCTGGAACTACCGGATGGTTGACACGGCCCGGGAACAGTCGACCCTGACCTACAATATGAATATTCTGCAGCGCCTTGATAAACAGCACACCTACCTGGTCACCCTTAACCAGGACATCGATGAGCGTTTTGTGATTGAGCGCTTCGACTACACGCACCCCATCTGCACGACCTCGATGATCGAGGCGCAGAACCGCTGGCAGGATATCTCCGGAGCTGACCGGATCCATTATTGCGGGGCATACTGGTTCAACGGTTTTCATGAAGACGGGGTGCGCAGTGCTCTCAGGGTCTGCGACATGCTGGAGGAGCGCTGATGGAGACGGCAATTTATGCGGGCTTTATCGCACATACCCGGCACATCCCCCAGCGACATAGTTTTAAGTACCCCTTTTTTATGTGGTTTCTTGATCTTGATGAGCTCGATAACCTTGACGACCTGGGCAGATGGTTCTCTGTCAGAAGATGGGCCCTGAGTCGATTCTGCCGGACGGATTATCTTGGAGACCCGAACAGGAGCCTGGCTGACAGCGTCCGGGAAGAGCTGCACAAGATCACCGGAGTTGGAGTGGAAGGCAAAGTTTTCGGGCTGCTCAATGTGCGGACCGCAGGTCTGTACTTCAGTCCGGTGAATTTCTATTTCGGCTTTGACCGGTCGGGGACCGCGTCTCATCTGCTCGCTGAAGTGTCCAACACCCCGTGGAACGAACGCCACTGCTACGCGCATCATTTAAGCGATGAGACCAGCGCCAGCGAAGACGACAAATGTTTCAAGGTTTCCCCGTTTAACCCGAGCACGGCTCAGACCTATCGCTGGAGAATTGCGGCTCCAGGCCAGGCGATTGCGATCAATCTGGGCCTTTACGATGAACGCGGGCATATCTTCGAGGCGGCCCTGCGGCTGAAAAAAGAGCAGTACTCTGCCAAGACGGCCCGCAACCATATGCTGAGAACGCCGGTGATGACCGCGTCTATCATCATGAAAATTTACTGGCAGGCTATGAAAATATATCTCAAAGGCATTCCCTATATACCATACGAGAGGAAGAACGCATGAGTAGCACAACGACAACCAGGCAGCATGATGCTGAGACCAAGGAATCGCTCACCATTGGCTGGGCCAGAACGATATTTCTCAAATTCATTGCTCATCTGCGGCATGGGCAGATTGTCCTGCGAGACGGTGACCACGTCTCGGCCTATGGCGACGATGCATCGCTTTCTGCGCGGATTACGGTTCTTGATCAACGCTTTTACCCCAAAATCGTTTTTGGCGGCTCAGTCGGCGCCGGTGAGGCCTATGTGGATAATTATTGGCAGGTGGACGATTTGACCACCCTGGTCAGGATCATCGCCCGCAACGACGAGACGCTGACTCGACTGGAGAAAAAATTCAGGTGGCTGGTTTATCCTTACCGCCAGCTGAAGCATACCCTGAACCGCAACAGCAGAACCGGAGCGAGGCGCAACATCCTGTCCCATTACGATTTGGGCAATGAGATGTACCAGAGCTTCCTCGATTCGCGCATGATGTACTCTTCGGCAATCTACCCATACGAATCGAGCAGCCTGGAGGAGGCGGCCCTGCACAAACTCGACGTTATCTGCAGAAAACTCGATCTCAAGCCAACGGATTCGGTTATCGAAATCGGTTCCGGCTGGTGCGGTTTCGCGATACATGCAGCAGCCAACTATGGCTGCAAGGTGATCACCACGACCATTTCCGATGCCCAGTACGAGGAAGGCAGGCGCCGCATCGAAGCCGCCGGCCTGAGTGACAGGATAACCCTGTTGAAGCAGGACTACCGGGAACTCACCGGCAGCTACGACAAACTGGTCAGCATCGAGATGATCGAGGCGGTCGGCCATAACTATCATCCCCGGTTTTTTGAAAAATGCGGGCACCTGCTCAAAGCGGGCGGCAGGATGCTGATCCAGGCGATAACCATCCGTGACCAGAAATATGCACAGTATGTAAACGATGTTGATTTCATCCAGCAGCACGTATTTCCGGGAGGATGCCTGATCTCCAATGGCCGGATGATTGACCTGGTCGCCAGGAAGACGGATATGGCGGTCCACCAGCTGGAAGAGTTTGGCCTGCACTACGCCCGAACCCTGCACGATTGGCGTGAGCGATTCAACCATGGGTTCTCGGCGCTGAAAAAACATGGCTATGACGACAGATTCAGGCGTCTGTGGAATTTCTATCTGAGCTACTGCGAGGGTGGTTTTATCGAGCGCGCCATCAATGTGGTGCATCTCGTTGCGGTGCGCCCCGAATACGACACCCAGGGGGCCTAAGCCCCGCAGACGGAGTTCTTGATCTGAGCATGAATATCGCCATAAACTTCATCATCTATCAGGTTGTCTGGTTTCTCTGCGTATTCGAGGAGAATCAGGGTGCCCTGATTGCCCTGCTCTTCCTGGCCGGGCACCTGCTGCTCTCGCCGATCAGAAACAGAGGATCTCAAAATGATGGGATTCTTGCTGGCTGTCGGTATCGTGGTCGATGGTACCCTATATTATATCGGCTATATTTCCTACAACATTGCCGCGCTGCCGATCCCGTTCTGGCTGGCCGTCATCTGGCTGGCCCTTGCGACCCTGCCGCATCACAGCCTCAAATGGCTCAAAAACCGTTATCTGCTGTCCCGGCTTCTTTGGAGCTATTGGCGGGCCGCTTGCCTACTGGGCGGGGGTCAAGGCCGGGGCTGCCAGCTTCGTCTGGCCGCTGCTTCCATCCCTTCTTCTGCTCGCTGTCATCTGGGCGCTGCTGTGGCCGATGGTCATGTATGTTGCCGACAGGGCTGTGGCAAGGTAAGCTGTCAGGGTCGATTACCGCATTCAGCCAACAGGAGATACCCATGAACCAGGAAGGCAGCAACGAAAAACAAAATAGAGCACTTTCGGGCAGCGAACTTAAAATCGGCGTCAGCTCCTGCCTGCTCGGCAATGAGGTACGTTTTGACGGCGGCCACAAACACGACCGCTACATAACCGGCACCCTTGGCAACTACATCACCTTCGTGCCGGTGTGCCCCGAGGTGGAATGCGGTCTTCCGATCCCGCGCGAAGCGATGCGACTTGACGGGAGACCCGCAGACCCCAAAACTCGTCACCAGCAAGACGGGGGTGGACCACACCGAACGCATGACCAGCTGGGCGAAAAAAAGGGTCGTTCAGCTCGAAGCGAGGATCGCTCTGCGGTTTCATCTTCAAGAACCGCTCGCCGTCTTCCGGGATGGAGCGCGTAAAAGTATACGACCACAATAACATTCCACGGGCAATCGGGGTGGGTATTTTCGCCAGGATATTCATGGAACACTTCCCGCTGCTGCCGGTCGAAGAAGAAGGCCGTCTGCATGACATTCTGCTGCGTGAGAATTTTATTGAATCGATATTTGTCTACCGGCGATGGCGGGATGTGGCGGCAGCGCCGACGTCTGCCGCCCTGGTGAATTTTCATACCAGGCACAAACTCCTGCTGATGGCCCACAGTGAAAAACACTGCCGGATGATGGGTAAACTTATTGCCCAGGCGGGCAAGGCTTGAGGTGAGCGAGCTGATCAGCAGTTACCAGGATTTCCTGATGGCAGCCATGCGCCTCAAAGCCGACGCTCAACAAACATGTGAACGTGCTGATGCACATGATGGGATATTTTAAAAAACGCATCTCCGCTGATGAAAAACAGGAACTGCTCACCGTCCTCGACCAATTCCATCCAGGGCATCGTGCCGCTCATCGTGCCGATTACCCTGCTGAATCACTACATACGAAAATTCAACGAACCATATCTGCAGAAACCAGTACTATCTTAACCCTCACCCCCTCGAGCTCAAGTTAAGAAACCATGCCTGAGAGAGCAACGCGCAGACAAGTACTGATAACCGGAGCGACCGGCTATATCGGCAGACGCCTGACCCATCGCCTTCTAAAGGAGGGCCTTTATGAGCTTCGGCTCTTTGTGCGCAACAAGCGAAAGGTTCAGCTCTCCGTAGCAGACGAGGTGGAGATCACCGAGGGGACACCTTTAATGCTGATTCGCTCTGACCGGGCGCTAGCCGGGATCGACACGGCATTTTACCTGATACACTCCATGGGCTCCGATGAAGACTACCAGGAGCTTGACAAAAAGAGTGCCGAGAATTTCCGCACCGCCTGCATCAGGGCGGGGGTTCGGAGAATCGTCTACCTTGGAGGACTCGGCATCAAGCAGAGCGCCAGCAAGCACCTGCTCAGCCGGATCGAGACAGGAGAAATACTATCAGCTGAAGCTGACAAGATCCAGACGATATGGATACGTGCCGGCGTTATCGTCGGCTCCGGAAGCGCCGGTTTTGAAATTATCAGGAATCTCTGCCAGAAACTGCCCGTCATGATAACACCGCTGTGGGTGCGCACGACAGACGGAAGCAATCGGCATAGAAGATGTGCTGTCCTACCTGCAGCAGTCAATAGCTCTTGATTACCCGGAAAATCTCGTTGTCGACATCGGCTCGGAAAAGATCAGTTTTCAGCAGATGATCGGCCAGGCCGCCGAAGTCATGGGGCTGCGCCGCTTCCTGATTCCGGTGCCGGTCCTCTCACCGCGACTCTCGTCCTACTGGCTTATTCTCTTTACGCCGATTCCCTACAAACTTGCCTCATCACTGGTCGAAGGACTGAAAAGCGAGACCATCCGGCAAAACGATAATGCCACGCATTTATTTTCCTTCGATCTCACCAATCTCCTATCGGGAGAGTGTCAGCCACGCGATTTCCGAACTGGAACAGGATCAGATTCTCAGCCGCTGGTGCGACAGCAGCAGCGAGAAAGCCTGCGATATAACGGATTTTGACAACCCGGGCGGTGCAATCCTCAGAGACATCCAGATAATCCCCTTTGAGAACAGAGAGAAACCAGGAGGATGTCTTTAAGGTCGGTCTGCTCGGTCGGCGGCCCGAACGGCTGGTTCAGATATAATTTTCTCTGGCGTCTCGCGGGGTTCATCGACAAAATTGTCCGGCGGGTACGGGCTTTCACGCGGGCGAAGAAACAACCAGGAACCTCAGAGTCGGCGACGCCCTTGATTTCTGGAAGGTGGTCGATATCAAGCAAGGCAAGCGGCTGCTGCTCTACGCGCAGATGAAACTTCCCGGCCAGGCCTGGCTGGAATTCGATGTACAGCCGACAGCAGCTCGTGCAGACCGCCCATTTCATTCCCCACGGCATCCTCGGGAGGATCTACTGGTACAGCGTTCTACCGCTGCACTATCTGGTTTTTACTGACCTGGCCCGCACGGTGGTTAATAACGCGCGCAACAATGGTTCCTGAAGCATTGTTGCCTTCGCACTCCTGGACAGGTCCCGCCATGGCTTTAACTGCAAGGACCTGAACCCGACCTGACACAATATACGGTTGGCTGTCAAGCAGATCTCACAATCTTGTTTTCTTCATTTCGGTCACAAGGAGATATATCAGAAACAATCTTATGGTCAGCACAAAACAACTTCAAAATGGAGTATCAGCAATCGTCCTGCTTGCCTGGTTTAGCAGAAGGCAGATTAATTTTGTACATCCAGCCTTTAAAATAATTTCCTCAACCTTAACTCCGATGGTAAAACAAAAACGTACAGTGTTTTTATTACCACCGTTTCTATATTTATTCGATTTTTAAACGGCAATTCAGCCGCTTGAGTGTTTACAAGATCTTAATCTTGGTAATATGTCATTTAATGGTTAGAGTAACATTGCTATAAATTAGGAAGAAAGAGCGTGTTATTGATAATATAGGCTCACAAAAAAGATAGCAGTATGCTGTGATGCCCAGACTAGATGTAAATTAGTGTTTTAGTTTTTCAGACACTCGTAAATCATAATCTTTGAAACTATTTTATTTAGTTCCTGAAAAAGCTTGCCCACAGTAGCTTTGCCTCTACTCTGACGAGTCATATAAGGTGATAGCATATTGATTGTTGATTCAATACTAATAACATCAACAGGATCTCCCGCTCTCATCTCGATTTTTTTTAAATTTTTTCGAAATTTTAATTGCGCGAAACTGAATGTTTTTGAGAAAAACATTCAAAAAGGTAGGTCTGCCTTTTTCGCAGTCACACTGGAGTTGTAGATGAAATTATTGCCTAATGTGCTGTCTTTTTTTGTTTTATTGATGATCGTTATACTGTCGGCGGCTGAGCCGCCGATAACTTTTGGGAACGGAACTCTGGATGGGAAAACATATGCGACTGTTCTTGATGGTGAAGACGATGAACTAACTTTTCGGGATGGCTCATTCCAGTCTTCTCTGGGAGCCGGCTGGGGCTATGTTGAGGGCGAATACACCACGGTCGCAGAAAACAACACCATTGTTTTCAAGGCCAACACGGTGAGCTCAAAAAAGGAAAAGCTGTTCTGGACGGGCGTAATTAACGGGACCGCTATTCAAGGAAGCTATCTTTCTACCAAAAAGGGGTGGTTTTTATTTGGTGACACAACGAAAAAGAAAAATTTCACAGGAAATCTAAAAACAGATAAGTAAGTCTGGGTTCCAGTTCAGGGCATTTCTGCTTGATAAAAAATTCCCCATCCCTTGGAGGTAGTCTTGGCAGTAATGAAAATAAATTTATACAAAGGTGAAAGCGTCCGGCACGTTGCGAGGGCCGAATGGGGTCTCGGTAAAATTGTTGCCGTGGACAGATGTGGCACGATAAGAGTCGTTTTTGAAGGCAATCGAGAAGTATCGATAGCCAAGGGAGCTCATTACCTGAGGAAGGTAATCTTGAAATAGGATACCCTCTTAGATATAGCCAATGGCAAACATGTCTCTTGTGAAGTTAGATCTTCTGATTGATTATTTGTTTTTTTGAGAATGCAACTTGCTGAGTCGACGCATAAAAAAACAAGAGGAACCTCGTTCAATATATGGGACTGGTGGTCAGAGATCAGGGACACCTTATTTTGAGGGATACCAATAAATTGTAAAGCAGAGGAGTGTCTATGCATACCTTAGTGAAAAACTGGTTTCGCGATAAAGAATCTGGATTTCTTGATAACGGTGGCGGCCCCGATATAATGGTACGCAAGGACGATCTCATTGGCTGTCATTTCTTGAAGGTTAGCGCTACCGTTGAGTTTGAGTGTCATATAGAAAAGAAGGGTCTAGTTGCAAAAAAAGTAAAGATCTCCAGGAAGAAATTGAATCAAAAGCAGAATACCGATAAGCAGAATCCCCCCAAGTCCCCATTTGGAGTAATGACGTGACAAGAGGTCACCGGTCGACTTGAGACAGCTCCTCCGCAATATTCTCGGCTTGGCAGGGCAAATCTGAACTAAAAGATCTGATAGACCGGCATCTGCATCACATTACGCACCATAACATGAAGGTATGGCGCCAAACTCAAGCCCTCCACTTCCTCCACTTATCTGTATTCCTGTTAATCCTGGGTGCCTTTTTTATGATGAAGATCAGATCGTTTGCCGACTTGTTATTTGAGAGCGTCAGGTCGGGTCTTCCGTATTTCAGTTAAATTGATAGTAAACACTACTATTAATCTGCTTTTTTACTAATATTGAAATGGATGGGTATCGAACTATTGTTGGGGCATGGATGCATAAAGCATCAGCAAATCAAAACTGCAACTCTTTGGAGAGATATCATGAGAGGTGGATACGAATCACTCACCTGGCTGAAGGATAAAAGCGGAAAAGAATATGTCTGTTACTTCGACGATGCGGTTGATCATGATTCCTTTGAGCAACTCAGTGAAGAACAGAAGCGAAAATGTGCCGATGTCAATCAGTTGGTCGGCACCGAGCGCTGGTAACCCGATGCCCGACTCCTGCCCCGCAGCGGGACAACCGGCAGCGTCAGTGCTATTAAGCCGGAAGTCCTGCTGCTCCCATTAAAAAAGAGGGAATCATGAACCTTGCAGCATACTTCAGTTCGACCGAAGGCACCGGTGTTTTCTCGACGGCCGACAGCAGCGGCCGGACCAATGGTGCCGTCTATGCCAAACCGCATGTGCTGGAAAATGGTCACGTCGCCTTTATCATGCGCGATCGTCTGAGTCATCACAATCTGCAGAGCAATCCCAATGCCCACTACCTGTTTGTCGAAAACGGCGGCAAATCTCACGGCATCAGGCTGCACCTTCAGCTGGTTGAAGAAACAGACGATGCGGCAACCGTTGAACGCTATTCCAGGCGGGGTGTGTCCCCAGGCGATGAAGAGCGGCGCTTTTTCGTTACCTTTTCTATTCTCAAGGCGCTCCAGTTGCTTGGTGATAGAGAAATATCTCTGGAACCGGATCAGGTGCAATGAGAACTAGACCGGTAAAACAGAGAACAATCAAAAACAGCAGGGTGCGAATCATCCTCACCGCATTATCTGCTCTCCTGGTCACTGGCTGCATGGGCTATCCGGACAGCCTGACTCCTGCTAAAAACTTCGATATAGATAGATACCTGGGCCGCTGGTATGAGATTGCCCGGTTGGATCATTCCTTTGAGCGGGGGTTGAGCCGGGTAACGGCAGATTATCAGTTGCGCGAGGGTGGCGGTGTCGCGGTGGTCAACCGGGGCTACTCGGAAGAGAAAAACAAGTGGAGTGAGGCAATCGGCAAGGCCTATTTTGTCAATAGCCCGGAGGAAGGATACCTGAAGGTCTCGTTTTTCGGTCCGTTCTACAGTTCGTACGTGATATTCGAACTGGACCGCATAAACTATGATTACGCTTTTGTTTCCGGGGCGAACAGGTCATATCTCTGGTTGCTGTCCCGCAGCCCTGTGGTCAGTGATGAGCTGAAAGATCGCTTTATCGAAACGGCACGGGAGCGCGGCTTTGAGGTGGAGAACCTGATCTGGGTGGACCAGCAGCCTTGAAGGCCGCCTCAGTCCCGCACTAGCAAAGCAGTTTGCAAGGCTGGTGGCCGTTCGTTGACAGAATTACCCTTAACCATTACCGTTTTAGACAACCGGAGCCGGGCTGTTCCTGGTCCGTGGCCGTTTTAACTCAGGCATCCGGAAACATTTGTACTATAGATAAACTATTAGCCTGTATAGGAGGCTCACTATGGCTCATACCTGTCAAAACTGCGGCGCCGTCGCCGATGATCCCGGTCATCTGTGCAATCCGGCCGATCTGGCGCTGCATTGCGATTACTGCGGAAAGCACAATGTTTCGGCACACCACGTCTGCAAAGGTAAATTGGAAGCGATGAAATATACCTGCTCTACCTGCGGCAGAGTGGCGGAAGAAAAGCAGAGTCTTTGCAAACCAGAAGACATCGTCTGATAGATATCCCTGTTTGCCCATTAACGTTGAGCGTAGCACGGGAGCAGGCTTTACCGGCAGCGGCAAAGCCTGCTCCCGTTTTTTTTTCTCAGCCACCCCGAGTTTGCCTCTTGTACCATCCTCTTGGCGCGTCGTCGTTCGAAGTTATTATCGCCCGAAAATAGTATTGTTTTTTTTTGTTTTATACACGGCTGAGTCATGCTACCATTTCATGAGCCTGCGATAACCGGCAGCGTGGCTGGCCAAGTTTATCTGCGGTGCCCGTCGTTATCGGGTTAGAAGTAACATCAAGGATATACTTGCATAAAAAATGGTATCTCAGGCTTTGGAAAACGGAGATAAAAGAATGAGCGAAAATGGCTTTCACGGAGTGTTTCCCTATCTGGTGTCACCGGTGCTTGAAGGCGGAGACATCGATGCGCAGGTGCTTACACGACTCTGCGAGGACCTGATCGATGCTGGCGTCCATGGCCTGACCCCGCTTGGCTCAACCGGCGAGTTCGCCTACTTAAATGAGTACCAGAGACGGCGTGTGGTCGAGGTAGTGCTGACGGCCGCCCGCGGCCGGCTGCCGGTGGTTGCCGGCGTGGCAGCCACTACGGTGGCCGACGGCGTTAAGCAGGCTCAGACTTACGAGCGCATGGGCTGCAGCGGGATCCTGGCCATACTCGAATCCTATTTCCCCGTTGATGATGATGGCATATTCCGCTATTTCAGTTCGATCGCCCAAGCCGTGTCGATTCCGGTGGTGCTCTACACCAATCCGAACTTTCAGCGTTCCGACCTGAGCCTACCCCTGATTGAGCGGCTCAGTCAGGTGGCCAATATCGGCTATATCAAGGATGCTTCGAGCAATACCGGACGGCTGCTCTCCATCATAAACCGGGTGCAAGGGCGGATGCAGGTGTTCTCTGCCTCGGCGCATATCCCCGCCTGCGTGATGCTGCTGGGCGGGGTCGGCTGGATGGCCGGTCCCGCCTGTCTGGCGCCGCAGCAGAGCGTTGCGCTCTATGAGCTCTGTCGCCAGTCACGTTGGGAGGAAGCAATGGCCCTGCAGCGCAGGCTGTGGAGCCTGAACCAGGTGTTTGCCCGCTACAATCTGGCCGCCTGCATCAAGGGGGGGCTTGAACTTCTTGGTTATCCGGTGGGCCCGCCGCAGCCACCCCAGACACCGCTGTCTGAGCGGGGCCGAGATGAGGTTCGGGAAGTGCTCAGGCAGGTCGGCGCATTGCCCGGATGATCAATGAGCGCCGATAAGGCGCTCATTGATCACCTGGCCGATGCGGCAGGCGAGCTGTGCAAAAGGCGGTCGATCGGCGGGGATAATCTCCGAATTCAGCTGCGGGAACAGTTTGTGCTTCCTGACTGCTGGCGGTTTGCATCTGCAACCTCCCTCCTTCAGAGCCCGAATTTATCGGTTGCCATATCCGCCAGGTACTCCCCGATGGGCAGCGCCGAAGTTGCCGCCGGTGACGGGGCGTTGCAGACATGCAGTGAGCGCGCGGTTTCGCTGAACAGGAAATCGTGTACCAGGCTGCCGTCGGCCATGACCGCCTGGGCCCGTATTCCGGCCGGATATGGGCCCAATTCGGATAACTTTATCTGCGGGCAGTATTTGCGCACCCGCTTCAGGTAGCCGGGCCGGTAAAATGAATCGATCATTTCCTTGACCCCGGTGCCAAGGTTTGCCCGCAGCACCCGCCAGAACCCGGGGAAGCCGAACATCTCAAAAATATCCACCGGGCTGATGTTGATCCGTCCGTATCCTTCGCGCTTCCAGCCGAGCACCGCATTGGGGCCGACCGTGACCGAACCGTCGATCATCGGGGTCAGGTGGACGCCCAGAAATGGCAGCTCCGGGTCGGGAATCGGGTAGATCAGATGGCTGACGATATTGTTCAGGGACGGCGGCAGCTGGTAGTATTCACCGCGAAACGGCACAATCTGAAAATCGAGATCGATGTCCATCATCCGGGCCAGCCGGTCCGCCATCAGACCACCGCAGACGACCAGACAGGCCGTTTCAATGGAGAGGCCACCACCGCTGAGGGTAATGCTGTGAGCCCTTTCCTCGATCTGCCTGACCTCGAAACCGAACTGAACCACGCCGCCCAGGTCTTGAAAGCGGGCCAGCATTGTTTCAGTGATCCTGGGAAAATCAGTGATGGCGGTAGCCGGGACAAACAGTGCGCCACCTCCGCTGATATTTGGTTCACGGCGCCGCAGCTCGGCAGCCGAGAGCCGTTCTACTGCTATCTCATTTTCCGCACAGCGCTCAGCAAGATCTTCCATACGCTGCAGTTCCGCTTCATCGGTAGCCACCAGGAGCTTGCCGCACTGACGATAGGCAATACTATTTTCGCTGCAGAATATTCTGGTTAGTGCGGCGCCTCGTTTGCAGAAATCGGCCTTGAGACTGCCCGGTTTATAATACACGCCCGCATGAACCACACCCGAGTTATGACCGGTCTGGTGCCTGGCGCAGCGCTGTTCCTTGTCTATCAGCAGGATCGAGCGTTCAGGGAAACGCTGTTTGAGCTGCAGGGCGGTGGAGGCACCGACAATGCCTCCGCCGATAAGGACGATGTCGTTGGCAAAAGTATTCATCTCAAGGTATCTGAAGAGAAAATTATCGATTATATCTGGGCAGGCCTGGTGGGTCGTGCCGGGCCCAGTTTCTGCCGTCAGTCTTGAGCAGTCGCTCAGCCTCGGCGGGGCCCGCAGACCCGGCCCGATAGAACGACAGCGGCGGTACGACCGCTTTGAGCCGGTCGATAAACTTCCAGCTTGCTTCGAGCCAGTCCCAGCGGGTGAAGAGCAGCGGGTCGCCCTGCATCGCGCTGGCCAGAATGGTCTCGTAGGCTTCGGGAGTGTTCGGGCCGAAATGGCAATGGTGGCAAAAATCCATCAGCACCGATTCCGATTCATGGGAGCTGCCCGGCTTTCTGACATTAAAGGCCAGCGCAATGCCTTCGTCGGGCTGAATGCGGATCACGATGGAATTGGGTTTGTTGCGCGCAGTAAGACCATCTAATAAGTGATGTTTGAAAACGACGCGGATCTCGGCATAACGCTGAGACAGTCGTTTGCCGGTGCGCAGGTAGAAGGGAACCCCCTGCCATCTCCCCGTATCCACGAAGGCCCGCAGTGCGACATAGGTTTCAGTGGTCGAGTCTGGTGGCACGTCCTCCTCATCTCGATAGGCCGCAAGCGCGCCGCCGCCGGCTTCACCGGCCAGATACTGCCCAACCACCACGTCCCCGGATCCAGGGGGCCTGAGCTGTTCGATAACCCGGGCCGCTTCCTCGCGGATGTGGTCTCCGTGTCCGGTGGCCGGCTCCTCCATCGCTACAAAAGACAAAAGCTGGAGCAGGTGATTCTGCATCATGTCCCTGATCGCCCCGCTCTGGTTGTAATACCCGGCCCTCTCCTCGATGCCGAGCGACTCGCTGACGGTGATCTGTACATGATCGATCGCCTCCCGGTTCCAGCTGCAGGAAAATATCTCGTTGGCGAAGCGCAGGTAAAGGATATTCTGGACCAGTTCCTTGCCGAGATAATGATCAACCCGGTAGATCTGGTCTTCGCGCAACGCCGAGCCAATCGATTCATTGAGTAGACGGGCTGAATCGAGGTCCTGGCCGAACGGCTTTTCAAATACCACCCGCTTCCAACCGGGGGCGTCGAGCAGCGGCTGGATCAGCTGAGCCGCCTGGGCAAAAACCGAGGTCGGCAAGGCCAGGTAGAAGAGGATATTGCCGCTGCAGTCACAAGACTGAGCAATAGGTTCGAGTATGGCCCGCAGTTGGTCGCTGGTGCCCTTCGCCAGATCGAAAAGGCGGTAGTGCAGAGAGCCGCTGAGCAAAGAAAGCAGGTGCTGATTATCGGCTTTGGCGGACGACTGCTGGTGGAGATGTTCGATGAATTCAACCTGACTCAGGGCGGCCCGCCCGAGGCAGACAATCGGGGTGTCGGTGGAAATTTTCTGTTGGTGCCTGAGCCTGGCCAAGGCAGGGATCAATTTTCTCCTGGCCAGGTCGCCGGTACCGCCGAAAATAACAACCATTTGCGATTCGATTTCCATGGCTCAGTCGCTCCAGTCTTTTAAAGCGCAGTGTTCGGGGATCGAAAGCACCAGCTTGGCAGGGCACTGTTCCACCTGAATTGATGGGTCGGAAAAGGCTGAAAAAGCCTGGCGCTTGCTTTGCCCATAAAACAGTACCACGGCCAGAGAGGAGGTGGCAAGCAGCGTTCGCGAGGCCGACATCCTGCCGGGCGGCGCTTTGGGTGCGGAGTGGGTGAGCAGAAAAGAGTCATCGGCAGCGCGTATGGTATGATGATCGGGAAACAGTGAAGCCACATGCCCGTCCTCTCCGCTGGACAGCAGGCTGATATCGAAAGCGCCGCCACAGTCTGAGAGTTCCTGCTGGTAATTCTGCAGACTCTGTTTTTCATTTTCCTGGGCATAGGTAAACGGGTGCAGATTTTTCACAGGGATGAATCCTTTGACATATGAGCGGATCAAACGGAAATTGCTGTCCGGGTGGTCAGGCGGCACCAGGCGCTCATCGGCGAGAAAGAGATGCACCTTCGGCCAGTCGATTCGCTCGCCGCCAAGCGCGACGAGCAGTCCACCGATGCTTCGACCGCCGACCACTGCCAGAACCGCCTGACCGCTTCTCCCGATCTGGAGTTCGATGGTTCGGCGGATCAGTGTTGCCGCCTGCTGCTCAATTTCAGAACGGATACCGCTCAAAATCATACTCTACCTCCGGGTGAAGCTCTATTTCCTGGTGGCTTTTTTGACAGAAAGCTGTCTGCATCATATCATTATCCAACAAGCTCTGATTACCTGCAACCACTTCCGGGAGAAATATAGTGAAACGCTTTCTTTTACTTCTGCTCTGCTCCAGCTATCCGTTGTTTCCGGCATCTGCAATCAGCAGCGAGTTTCAGCCCTGGTCTGAAAATCTCTTTAACCATGAGCCTTTTGCAAAACTAAGATTTTCGTTCAAAATCAAGGCATGCGAGAAATTTTACCACAGGCATATAATTGATATTCCGAGGATAAAATTTTGAGCATAACGCAGAGTTTGGGCGAAAAGATCGTTTTGCAAATGGCTCCCATGTTAAGGGCACATATGGTGCGGCTGCAGAAGAGCGCCTGCGATACTTACATAATTTCATTCTCGATAACCAGGACAAGCCAGATATGGAGAAGATTGTCCTGGTCAACGAAGTGGCCAACCATCTTCCCCTGGATCGCCGACAGCGAGCACTGGAAGAAATCGGAGTATTGGGCCACACCGCTGGAGACAATCACCACCTTCGGCGGTGACTGCGAAGACATCGCCTTTGTGAAGTGGGTGATCTTGAACAGTCTCGGTATCACCAGTGAACACCTGGCGCTCGCCTATGTGAAGATTAAGGTAACGGGCGAAGATCATATGGTGCTGCTCTATCTGGCAAAGCCCGATGCCCCGGCGGGAGAAATGGAGGCCTATGTCCTCGATAATTATAGGGACGAAGTCAAGAAAGGGGCGGAGCGTACCGATCTGCTTGCCATATTGGGATTTAATGCAAGTGGCGATGTCGCACTTATTGCAGACAATGGCAGCGAGCGAACCATCAAAGCAGAATATAAGGAACGCAAGATAAAAAAACTTGAAGATTTAAAGAAAAGAATCAGGGAAAACCGTGAAGCGCTCAAGAAGATAAACGATGGCAGCCCACTTCTGCCTGAAGTTTGATCTGCGACACAATATTTGCTGCTTGATCAAGCCCTACTTATGCAGTGGCCTGTGTCATGTTGTTTGGACTGCGTTGTCGCCAGGCGCCGCCTTTTACTGGCCGCTGAGGTAGATCACGAAAAGCAGAGCAACCGCTACGCTGAGCACCAGCCCGAGCTTGATCACCCGCAGCCTTGTGTTGTCATGATCCTCCAGCCAGATAAACAGGCCGAGTGCCATGTGTATAAGAAGCAGGATAACGGCCAGGTATCTGATCATGGCGGGTGGTGCAGCGGGCGGGCGAATCCTCTCCGAGCCTTGCAGTCCGGAGAGGATTGCTGTCAAAATAGCTGAATCGCCGAGCCTTAGACCGATTCTTTCAGTTTTTTGCCGGGCTTGAACTTGACCGTGTTAGACGCTTTGATCTTGATCGACTCGCCGGTTTGAGGGTTTCTTCCCTGGCGTGCTTTGCGGCGGATCTTTGAAAAGGTGCCAAAGCCGATGATGGTAACTTTGCCGTCTTTCTTTTTTAACTCTTTGGTGATATTGCCGAGAAAGGAATTAACCGCGGTCGCGGCGGCGGCTTTAGTAATTCCGGCATCTTTGGCGATCTGGGCGACGAGTTCAGCTTTAGTCATGATTCCCTCCGTACGGCTTGTTGTGAGTTAAGTTTGGATGAAATATCCGGCTTGAAAGGACAAAGTCCTGACATCTTTCTAATCCTCTTAGCGCCAATGGGCAATGAATTTATGAGTATTAGAGCAATTCTTTGGCCCCCCGGCCCTCAAGGTGGTCGTCCTGCACCCCTCGGTTTTGCCGGAACTTTTCAGTTGTTTGTCAGGCTTTTTGTTTGATTTTAGATGGTTAAACACTGCAGATCTTGAGAATTGTTATCGTATGGCTGGCTTTTCATGCATAAATACCGTATTTTGATTTCTGCCCCTCCGGGAGCCGATATGAGGTTTACATTTCGCGTCACAGAAATCGAGGAGAACCATCATGCCCGTTTATAATCGGGATGACATACGAGACAATTGCGGATTCGGCCTGATTGCCCACATTGACGGCGAGCCGAGTCACCGGCTGGTGCGCACGGCGATCAGCGCGCTGGATCGGATGGATCACCGGGGTGCAATTCTGGCCGACGGTAAGACCGGGGACGGCTGTGGGCTGCTGCTCCAGAAACCGGACACCTTTTTTCAGGCGATCGCCAAAGAACAGGGCTGGAGCCTGAGCAGCAGGTATGGCGTAGGCATGGTCTTTCTGGGCCGCGGCTCACAGAGATTTGAGCGGGTGCAGAAGGTGTTTGAAGAAGAATTAGCCGCCGAGACACTGTCGATTGCCGGCTGGCGTAAAGTGCCGGTCGATTCGTCGGTTCTTGGCGAGATCGCCAGAGCATCGCTGCCGCTGATCATGCAGGTGTTTATCAACGGTCAGTACGGCTGGGGACCGCGGGACTTCGAGCGCAGACTGTTCATGGTTCGCCGCAAGATCGAAAAACGCATCAGCGATGATCCCGATTTCTATATTCCCTGCCTCTCCAATCTGGTGACGATCTACAAGGGACTCTGCCGGCCCGGAGATTTGCCGCAATTCTATCGCGATCTCGGCGACCTGCGGATGCAGGCCTGCATCTGTCTGTTTCATCAGCGCTTCTCCACCAATACGCTGCCGCGCTGGCCGCTGGCCCAGCCCTTCCGATACCTGGCCCACAATGGGGAAATCAACACCATCACCGGCAACCGGCAGTGGGCCAAAAATCGATCCTATAAGCTGCAGTCGCCGCTGCTTCCAGATATGCAGGAGGCGGCACCTTTCGTTTCCACCGACGGTTCGGATTCCGCCTCGCTGGACAATATGCTGGAAACCTTTCTGGCCGGAGGCATGGACCTGTTTCGCGCCTTCCGGCTGCTGATTCCACCCGCCTGGCAGAACCATCCCCAGATGGATGAAGATCTGCGGGCTTTTTACGATTTCAATTCCATGCACATGGAGCCCTGGGACGGCCCGGCCGGCATCGTTATGAGCGACGGCCGTTTTGCCGCCTGCGGCCTCGACCGCAACGGACTGCGGCCGGCCCGTTATGTGATCACCCGCGACCGGCTTATCACCCTGGCTTCGGAGATCGGTATCTGGGACTATACTCCCGACGAGGTGGTTGAAAAAGGCCGCGTCGGCCCGGGTGAGCTGCTGGTCATCGACACCTTGAACGGCCGCCTCTGGAGTTCCTGGGATATCGACAATGAACTCAAAACCCGTCACCCGTATCGTAGCTGGCTGCAGCGCAGCTGCCAGTGCCTGATACCCACAGAACAGCTCGACGATACTCAGACCGGCAGTCGAGCACTGTCCGATGATCAACTGCTGAGCTACCAGAAACTGTTCGGCTATTCCATCGACGAAGTTGACCAGGTACTCCGGGTTTTAGCAGAAACCGGACACGAACCGGTGGCGTCCATGGGCGATGACACGCCGCTGGCAGTGCTGTCGCACAAGCCACGGCTGCTGTTTGATTATTTCAGGCAGACTTTTGCCCAGGTCACCAATCCACCGATCGATCCGCTGCGCGAGCAGCATGTCATGTCGCTGGCCACTTGCATCGGCCGGGAGCAGAATGTGTTCGACGAAACCATGGGGCATGCCAACCGGGTTCTGTTTCAGTCACCGGTGCTGGTCTACAGCGACCTGCAGCAACTCAAAGGCCTCGATGAAAAACACTACCGCCACCTCATCATCGATCTGAATTACAAGAAATCCGAGGGGCTTGAGCAGGCAGTGAGGCGGGTAGTCGACACCGCGGTGGCCCAGACCAGAAACGGTGCGGTGCTGATCATCTTGTCGGATCGAAACATCAGTCCCGACCATTTGCCGATCCCGGCAGCGGCAGCCGTCGGCGCAGTGCAGACCGGGCTTGCCGAAAACAATCTGCGCTGCGATGCCAACATCATCATTGAAACCGCCGAGGCCCGCGACCCGCATCATTTTGCGGTGTTGATCGGGTTCGGAGCCACGGCAGTCTATCCTTATCTGGTCTATGAATCACTGGCTAAAATGGTAGACGACGGGGCGCTCAGACTGGATCGGCGCACAGTCATGGTCAATTACCGAACCGCCATCAACAAGGGGCTGCTGAAGATTATGTCGAAGATGGGCATTTCGACGATTGCCTCATATCGCTGTGCCCAGCTCTTCGAAGCCATCGGTCTGTCGCCGGCGGTTGTCGACCTCTGTTTCAGGGGCGCCACCAGCAGGATCGGCGGAGCGGATTTCACCGATATCCAGACCGACAGCGAAGCCCGCAGCAAAATGGCCTGGAAGCGACACCTGGTACTAAAAGGGGCCGGGTTTTTTAAATATATCCATGGCGGAGAATTTCACGCCTACAACCCCGATGTGGTCCAGACCCTGCAGAAGGCGGTGCGCAGCGGCAGCCAGCTGGACTACCTGGAATATGCGGATCTGGTCAACCGGCGACCGGTGTCGAGCCTGCGGGATCTGCTCGGGCTTAAATTCCCTGCCGAATCGATCGCTATCGACGAGGTCGAGCCCAGTGAGAATTTATTCCCTCGCTTTGACTCCGCCGCCATGTCGATTGGGGCCCTGAGCGCCGAGGCCCACGAATCGCTGGCGGTGGCGATGAACCGGCTAGGGGGTTATTCCAACAGCGGTGAGGGTGGAGAAGACGCCTCGCGCTTCAAAAGCGAACGGGTCTCCAAAATCAAGCAGGTCGCCTCAGGAAGGTTCGGGGTGACACCGCACTACCTGATGAACGCCGAGGTGATCCAGATCAAGATAGCCCAGGGCGCCAAGCCGGGTGAAGGGGGGCAGCTTCCCGGGCACAAGGTGACCGCGATGATCGCCAAACTGCGCCACTCGATGCCGGGTGTTACGCTGATCTCGCCGCCGCCGCACCACGATATCTATTCGATAGAGGATCTGGCCCAGTTGATCTTCGACCTTAAACAGATCAACCCTGAGGCCCAGATCTCAGTGAAGCTGGTCTCGGAACCGGGGGTTGGCACCATCGCCACCGGAGTGGCCAAAGGCTATGCCGATATGATCACTATCTCAGGCTACGACGGCGGTACCGGCGCCAGCCCGATGACCTCGGTGAAATATGCGGGCAGCCCCTGGGAACTGGGCCTGGTCGAAACCCATACCGCGCTGGTGGAAAACGGTCTGCGCCATAAGATCAGGCTGCAGGTGGACGGTGGTCTGAAGACCGGGCTGGATATCGTCAAGGCCGCCATTCTCGGGGCGGAGAGCTTTGGCTTCGGCACCGCGCCGTTGATTTCACTGGGCTGTAAATACCTGCGCATCTGTCATCTGAACAACTGTGCCACCGGGGTGGCAACCCAGGACGAAACCCTGCGCCGCGACCATTTCAAGGGGCTTCCCGAAATGGCCATGAATTATTTCAGGTTCCTGGCTGAGGAGACCAGGCAGTGGCTGGCACTGCTCGGTGTGAGCAGGCTGACCGATTTGATCGGCAGGACCGATCTGCTCGAAATTCTGGCCGGTGAAAATGACAAACAGCGCAAGCTCGATTTGAGAGATCTGCTCGTTGCTCCGGCGAAACCGGCTGAGTCCTCCCTGTGCAATACCCAGCGCAACCCGCCGCATGATGAGGGGCGCCTCAATCGCCTCCTGGTCGAGACATTCGAGGAAGCGGTAAGGCAGGGCAGCGGCGGCCGCGGCTATTTTACCATACGCAACACTGATCGATCCGTCGGCGCCGGGCTCTCAGGAAAAATCGCGGCATTGCACGGTGACCGGGGCATGGACAGCGCTCCCATAACCATAGAACTGGACGGAACCGCCGGACAGAGCTTTGGCGTCTGGAATGCCGGCGGGCTCAAGCTGATACTAACCGGCGATGCGAACGACTATGTCGGCAAGGGAATGACCGGAGGAATGCTGGTCATTCGGCCGCCGGCTGGGGTCTCCTATAGTACCCACGAGTCGGTCATTATCGGCAACACCTGTCTCTACGGAGCCACCGGCGGCAGGCTCTATGCAGCCGGCCGGGCCGGGGAACGCTTTGCGGTGCGGAACTCCGGTGCCCGGGCGGTGGTCGAAGGCATCGGCGACAACGGCTGCGAATATATGACCGGCGGGGTCGTTACCATTCTTGGCGAAACCGGCATCAACTTCGGGGCCGGCATGACCGGCGGGTTTGCTTATGTATTCGATGAATTCGGTCGCTTTACCGAGCGGGTTAACCACGAGTTGGTCGATGTCCTGCCGGTAATCGAGTTCAACATGCTCAGAGAGCATCTGCGCGGTATTATCAGTGCCCATCTGAACGAGACCGGCAGTGGCCGGGCGGAAATGATCCTGGATGATTTCGTCTCGTACTGCGGGCGGTTCAGGCTGATCAAACCGAAGGGGCTCAGAGGTCGATGACCTGCTTGGCAAACGCGGTCGCTCAGCCACGGAACTGCTGATGACCACCCAGTAGATTTGGGTAATCAAAACAAAAAGAGAAGTAGCAATGGACCAGAATGTCTTCCAGTTTCTGGAAGTGGAGCGGGTTGATCCCCAGAAGAGTCGATCACCAAGCGCCGGAGTTCGTTTGTCGAAATATACCGGCTTTTCAACGAGAATCAGGTCCGCATGCAGGCCGATCGCTGTCTTGGCTGCGGCAATCCCTATTGCGAATGGAAATGTCCGGTGCACAACTATATTCCGGACTGGCTCAAACTGGCCGGCGAAGGCGGATCATCGAGGCGGCGGAACTCTGTCACCTGACCAACAGCCTGCCCGAGGTGTGTGGCCGGGTCTGTCCCCAGGACCGGCTCTGCGAAGGTGCCTGCACCCTTAACGATGAGTATGGGGCCGTGACCATCGGCAGCGTCGAGAAATATATCGTCGATACCGCCTTTCAAATGGGCTGGCGGCCGGATCTGTCTCGAGGTCGAGTCGACCGGCAAGCGGGTAGCGGTGGTCGGGGCTGGACCGGCCGGTCTTGGCTGTGCCGATGTGCTGGTGCGCAACGGAGTGACACCGGTCGTCTTTGACCGGTATCCTGAAATCGGCGGCCTGCTCACTTTTGGCATTCCCGATTTCAAGCTGGAAAAAGAGGTTATGGCCCGGCGGCGCGAGATTTTTACCGAGATGGGTATCGACTTCAGGCTCAATACCGAGATCGGCATAGACATAGGATTCGACGAGATACTAGGCGAATTCGATGCACTTTTTCTTGGTACCGGCACCTATACATCGATTAAGGGCGGTTTTGCCAACGAGGATGCAGCCGGAGTTTATGCGGCGCTGCCCTATCTGATCGGCAATATCTGTCATGAACGTGGCTATCGCTACGACCGTCATGAATACGTATCCCTTGCTGGTCGACGCGTGGTGGTGCTGGGCGGCGGCGATACCGCCATGGATTGTCTGCGCACCGCGATCCGTCAGGGTGCTGAAACGGTGACGTGTGCCTATCGCCGAGATGAGCGCAATATGCCCGGTTCTGCCAAGAGGTGGCCAATGCCCGGTAAGAAGGGGTGAATTTTCTCTGGAATCTGCAACCGCTGTCCATTGAAGTCGATACCTCGGGCCGGGTCAACGGTGTTCAGGTGGTTCGCACTGAAATGGGTGAGCCCGATGAATCGGGACGCCGCAGACCGGAACCGGTAGGCGGCTCCGAGCATCTGCTCGAAGCCGATGCGGTTATCATGGCCTTTGGTTTCAGGCCGATCCTGCCGGTTGGCTGATTGAGCACGGCATCGAACTCGATGAACGCAAGCGAATCAAAACCGGCGCCGCCCGTCCCGGGCAGAGCAGTGTCGAGAAAATTTTTGCCGGCGGTGATGCGGTGCGCGGCTCCGATCTGGTGGTAACAGCCATTGCCGATGGCCGTGAGGCCGCAGAGGCCATTATCGACTATCTCGGAGTTTGAGCCTGCCTGATAGAGCAGTGCTGGCGTTCAGGCGGAAGGGGCTTGCTCCGCCTGCCCGAAGCGGGGCGGCAGTTCAGGAAGTTTTTCAGTCCGTCAATCTCTTCCAGCCTGCCGAACACGGTCAATACGTCTCCGGCTTCGATGCGGTGGTTGCCCCGGGGAATGATCATCTTGCTTTCCCGTTTGATCGACACCAGCGTCACGTGTTCAGGCAGCGGCAGATCCCTGACCAGCGAGTTGCAGCAGGAATCGTCCTCGTGCAGCACGAATTCGACGAAACCGGTTTCCGTCGATGAACGCAGGGTCGTCTGCTGTTCTTCAAGCTGCCCGCGCTGTTTGCGGACGATGCCGACATCGTAGGCCCGGAGGATATCGCTGCGGCTGATTGAACCGACCAGGCGCATCGAGCCGTCCCGCGAAATCACCGGCAGTCGCGCCAGATCGCGCGGGGACATCTTCTGGATTGCGACCCAGATCGGTTCATCGGGGAAGACCGCGATCGGTCCTTCGATGGCCAGATCGGCCACCTTCATGTCCCGTGGATGAAATGCTCTTCCGACTGGGCCCGGTGAATGTCCTGCAGGGTGATGATGCCCCACAGCTTTTTACCTTCGGTGACCACCGGGAAACCGATCAGGTTGGTCTCCTGGAACAGCGCCATCAGCTCGGTGACCGGCTGGTCCTTGTCGATGGTCACCAGCTGGGTACGCATGACCTCCTCGACCTTGACCCCCTGCATGATATCCATGTCCCGGCCTTCGAAAAAACGGATGCCGCGTTTGGCCAGTTTGATCGTGTAAATCGATTCGGGATGCAGCCACTGGGCGAAATAGCTGGCGGTGATCCCAGCCACCATCAGGGGCAGGATCATCAGATAGTCGTTGCTCATTTCAAAGACTATCAGCATGGCAGTCAATGGTGCCCGGGCGGTTGCCGCGAACATTGCGGCCATGCCGACCAGCGCATAGGCGCCGGGGCTTGCCGGAGAGTTCCGGGAAATAGCGATAAAAAATGATACCCACGCAGCCGCCGAGCATCGCACCGATAAAAAGCGATGGAGCAAAAATCCCGCCGGAGTTGCCGGAGCCCAGCGTAAACGAGGTTGCCAGCGGTTTTAAGAAAACCAGCAGCAGCAGAATCCAGAAGGAGACGCCGCCCTGGAGCACTTCTTCGATAAAGTGGAAACCGGAGCCGTACATGAAGGGCATGAAAATACCTTCGGAGCTGGGCAGGAACATGAAAAGCATGCCGCTGATGCCAAGCAGTGCGGCCCCGACCGCGGGTTTGTAGATCTGGGGAAAATCCCAGCCGTCAAAGACGATTTCAGCCCGGTTCAGCATCCGTATAAACATAATGCCGACCAGCGCCGAGAGCAGTCCGAGGATCAGATAAAAGATCAGGGAAATCGGCGAAACCAGGGAATGAATCGGGACCGAGAAGGCCGGCCTGGTCCCGAGAAAAAAGCGGCTGACAATTGAAGACGAGACGGCGGCGATCACGATGTTGCCGAACGAGCGGACCTGCAGGTTGCCCATCAGAACTTCGATAGCAAAAACAACCCCGGCAATCGGGGCGTTGAAGGTGGCGGCGATACCTGCCGCAGCCCCGCAACCAACCAGGTTTCTAATCCGATCGTCCGAGAGTCTGAGAATTTGGCCGATGGCTGAACCGAGCGCCGAGCCTACCTGGACGATCGGTCCTTCGCGTCCGGCCGAGCCGCCGGTGCCGATGCACAGGGCCGAGGCGAGGATCTTGGCCCCTGCCACCCGGGCGCGTATCCGCCCGCCCCGCAGGATCAGGGCCTGCATTACCTCGGGAACTCCGTGTCCCTTGGCCTCCTTGGCGAAGAGAATCAGGGGGCCGACCAGCAGGCCCCCGACAACCGGCACGATCAGATAGACGAAATTGCCCAGCCAGGGCAGAGCCTCGGGCAGACTTTGGTAGCTGAATTGCTGGATGGCGTAAATAAGCTTGATGAAGATAACGGCGGCAAGACCAGTTCCCGCCCCGATAGCGATGGAGAGAATCAGCAGCAGCAGGCCGACCGGAGGAGCGAGCCGGTCGAGGTACTTGCTCAGTGCCGTTTGTTTGGGTGTCATAAGGGCCAGCTTTGCAAAACTCCACAGGCCGGAAAAACCGGCCCATGGGTATTCTTAGTCCAAAAATTAATTATCTTAGCAAACCTTATAATCTTTTGCCAGCTTTACTTTTTCAGCCTTATTAGGTCTCAGAGCAGGTTCAGGGCGCGGCGCGCTTCCTGGCGAAGTGCCATATCCACCAGAACCAGGGCGGCCATCGACTCGACGATTGGTACAGCCCTGGGTACTACGCAAGGATCATGACGGCCTTTGGCCTCAAGCGTTACCGATTCTCCCAGGTAATTCGTGGTTTGCTGGGGCTGGGAAATGGTGGCCGGTGGTTTGAATGCAACCCGGAAATGAATGAATTCGCCGTTGGAAATACCGCCCTGGATGCCGCCAGAGTTATTGGTTGTGGTACCAAGCCTGTCCTCTTTTTTTATGAAAGGATCGTTGTGCTCTGAACCCCTGAGTCTGGTGCCCGCAAAACCTGAACCGATTTCAAAGCCTTTGGTGGCGGGGATGGCCAGCATGGCCTGGGCCAGCTTGGCCTCGAGTTTTTCATAGACCGGTTCGCCAAGCCCGGCTGGTACGTTTCTGATCACGCAGGAGACGATGCCGCCGGTCGAGTCGCCGGCCTCCTTGAGCTCAAGGACCAGGGAGCGCATCTGCTCGAAGATTTCCGGATCTGGACAGCGCAGGTCGGTAGCATCGACCTGGCCCCGCGTTATGGTGGCCTGATCGACCGGGCTGGCCTCAAAGGGGCCGACCGCGCTGACCCAGGCAATGATTTCGATGCCGTATTTCTGCTGCAGAATCTTCTCGGCAATGGCCCCGGACGATACGGTGCCAATGGTTTCCCTGGCGCTGGATCTACCTCCGCCGGAAGCCGCCTTGATGCCGTATTTGGCCATATAGGTATAATCGGCGTGGGAAGGACGGGGAATGGTCTCCATATCGCCGTAATCACCGGGGCGCTGGTCAAGGTTGTTGACTTTCAGGCCGATCGGGCTGCCCAAGGTGATCCCGTTCTCGGTGCCCGATAAAATCGACACCTGATCCTTTTCCTGACGGTCGGTGGTGAGTTTGGACTGGCCGGGGCGTCGCCGGTCGAGCTGTTTCTGGATATCACGTTCCACCAGTCGCAGGCCGGGGGGACAGCCATCGATGACCACGCCGACAGCCTTGCAATGGGATTCTCCAAAGGTCGCTACGCGAAAAAGAGTGCCGAAATTACTGGACATGTATGCTCCATATGGTGCAATGGGTTGATATTGAATGATTATCGATGCGTGGTACAGACTTCCGGCAATACCCTAAGCACGGTTGGCCATCAGGAAAGGGAGCGCTCGGTTGATAGATCATTTTTCTCGTGGCACCACTTCGGCCCGGCATGCTGCGCGCGTCTGTTCGGCGGCCGAGATCGCTTCTTCGGTGAGCTGGCCGACCCCGGTGATCATCATGAGCTGCAACCGTCGGTAGTCGTTGTCAATATGGATGTCTTCAGCGACGAACAGGCTCTGGTACTGGTGCATCCAGTCGAACATGGCCCGGTCGGCCGCCTCCAGGGCGGCGATTTGTGCTTCAATCTGCTGTGCTGCGGCACCGGCGCAGTCTGCATGCAGCGTCTTCAACTCGGTGCTGAGCTCGAACATATAGCCGATCCTGGCCATCGCTTCATCGTGGACCCGCTCGATTGTCGTTCGCAAGCGCTCGTTTTCCTCTGCGTCCGGGTCACTGCAGCCTGTCAGAACCAGCAGCGGCGCAGCGAGCACGAATAATGCCGTCCATTTCGAGAGGCCTATCGACAAAGCTGCAGCCATTGGGCCACGACCTCTTCTGATATCGGTTCCCTGGCGCTGCCCCAGGTGTCGCGGAGGAAGATGACAAGGCTGCTCATCTCGTCAAGGCTGAGATCGGGAAAAGGTGGCATGCGCCGATTGGATGAACCGTCTGCGGTGGCGATATTGCCCCTGACACCATGTTTGATCAGGCAGGGCAACTCCTTTATTCGCTCACCCAGATAAGAGCTGCCGTGCAGGGCAGGGTAGAGCCTGGCAAGGCCGGCACCCGAGCGGGAATGACATGATGCGCAGCGTTTCAGGTATACCGATGAATCCGCCGGGGTCGAGCGACAGCCAGGCAAGCCGGCAAGGAGACCGAACAGCGCCATCTCCCCGGCCAGCAGCAGGGCAAACAAAGAGGCAGCGCTGCTATGGTTCATCGAGAAGTTGTCCGATATCTTTCATAAGCCTGTCGACCGCATCTTCCTCGGTGCCGCGATAATAGCCGCGGATGCGGCCCTGGCGATCCACCAGGGTAAAAGATCCCGAATGGATAAAGCCGCCCGGGGCATTCTCATCCTCCATGGCGGCAAGACCATAACGCTTTGCGGTATCGTAGATCTGCTGTTTGTCCCCGGTGACCATATGCCAGCGCTCAGCACTTATACCCAGCCTGGAGGCAAAATCGTTGAGCACCGCCACCGTGTCGTGTTCGGGGTCGATGGTGTGGGACAGCAGCAGGACCTGGTCGTTGTCTTCGAACTTCTGATAGACCCTGAGCATCTGAGTCTTCATGATCGGGCAGATGGTAGGGCAGGTGGTAAAAAAGAAGTCCGCCACGTATACCTTGCCGGTAAAAAGCTCCTGGTTTACCGGATCTCCCTGCTGGTTCGTAAAGGTGTAAGGGATTTCCAGGCTGCCCAATACCGGCAGGGGGTCTTTTTTGATCAGGTCGCAGCCACTCAGGCTGAGCAGACAGATAAGGCACATTACCCAGATACCAAGGCCTGGCCCAGGCTGTGGAACTGCCGCAACGGTAACGCTTGGGGATAGGTATCTTTTTCTTCCCATGGCTGGTGTGAAATGAGTAAAAGTTGTAGACTTCTCATCAGTTACATGATTTTACTGAGGCAGACAAACTATTTTTTTTGAAAATCCTATTTGACCGCTGGATTGGCCCAGAACCGGCAGTGGTCAGACACGATACAGGAGTCAGCATGAAGAAAATTGTTTTAGTCACCTATAATCCTGAAATGATGTGTTTCGGCCACGTCCTGCTCTATGCCCTTGATTTCGATGAGAAAGGCTATGACGTCAGACTGGTTATCGAGGGTGGCGCGGTGACGCTGGTCTCCGCCTTCAGCGAACCGGATGCACCGTTCAAAGCATTGTATGAAAAAGTAAAAGAGAAGGGGCTGATCGATTGCGTCTGCCAGGCCTGCTCCGCCAAGCTGGGCAGTATCGATGATGCCCGGGCCCAGGGGCTGCCGGTGGGTGGTGAGTTGATGGGTCATCCATCGGTGGAGCGCTACCTGGATCAGGGGTACCAGATCATCACGTTCTAGGCGGTGCCGGTTAAACCAATCATTTCACTCTATCATTGCCAATAGGGTCCATGGAATTTCCAAATCTGGGTCAGCAGAAGCAGGAGCTGATCGACGTATTTTCATACGAGCGGGGGATCGAACCTCAACAGGTGTCGGTCATCGCCTCGCCGTATCGCATCTGCCCGCTGGGGGCGCATATCGATCATCAGGGCGGCCCGGTACTCGGCATGACGATTAACGCCTGCACCCTGATGGCCTTCTGTCAAAGCAGCGAACCCACGGTTAAACTGAAGAGCAAAAACTATCCGGGCAAGGTCTCTTTTGACCTCCATGATATCGGTGAATCCACCGGCAGCTTCTGGGGCGTTTACCCCCGGGCCGCAGCCCTGGCGCTAAAGGAACGCCATGCCCTTAACAAAGGTATTGTCGGCCTTCTGGACGGTATGCTGCCCGGCTGCGGGTTGAGTTCTTCAGCATCAGTGCTGCTGGCCTACATTCACGGGCTTGCCGCAGCCAACGGACTGCGGCTTGCGCCCTGGGAATACGTGCAGCTCACCCGCCGGGCGGAAAATAAATATATCGGGCTGAACAACGGCATCCTGGATCAGAGCTCCATCGTCTTCGGCAGAAAAAGTCATCTGCTGCACATCGACACCATTGAGCAGCGTGTGACCGAGTTGGCCGATCAGTGCGGCGAAGAGCACTATCGGTTTATCGTGGCCTATTCCGGTTACTCGCGGGAGTTGACCACTTCGGGCTACAACTCGCGGGTCGACGAGTGCCGCAGGGCCGCACGCAGCCTCTGTCGCCTGGCTGGCGCACCCGAAGCGGACGTACTCTCAGCAGTGGAGCCGAGCGCTTTTGAGCGATTCAGCGGTGAGCTTGAAGCACCGATCAGAAGACGAGCGGCGCATTTTTTCAGTGAATCGAAACGGGTCGCCGATGGCCTGCAGGCCTGGAGAAGCGGCGATATCAAGCATTTCGGCCGGCTCATGAACGAATCCTGCGCCAGCTCAATCGAGCAGTACGAGTGCGGCGTACCGGCAGTGTGCGACCTGCAGCAGATCGTCTCCTCCGCTGACGGCGTCTACGGCTCGCGCTTCATGGGCGGCGGCTTCGGCGGATGTGTGGTCGGGCTGGTGAAGGCCTCGCATGCGGCCGTGGCCGCTGAGGATATCCAGGCGACCTATCGCCAACTGCACCCGGAGGTGGCTAAGCAGGCGGCGGTCTATCTGGCTAGATCCGATGACGGGGTGCGTTTTCTATGAACGCGGTTCTGCTCTGTGCCGGCTTTGCGACCCGGATGTACCCGTTGACCAGAAACTTTCCCAAGCCGCTGCTGCCGGTCGGGGGCAGGCCAGTGCTCGATTACCTGATGGACCAGGTTGCGGCGCTGCCATCGCTGACCGATGTGCACCTGGTGAGCAACGCCAGGTTCTATGACCATTTCCAGCGCTGGCATGAGCATCATCGCAGCTTCGGCGATTACCGGGGGGTGCAGGTTCACATCCATGATGACGGCTGCGCTGACAACGACAATAGACTGGGGGCGGCGGGAGATCTGAAACTGGTCTTGGAACGCCTTGAGCGGGGGGGGCCGACTCTGGTTTCAGGAGGCGACAATATCTATCAGTTCAGCCTGGCGCCGCTGTGGAAGCAGTTTCTCAAAGCAGGTGAGCACTACATCGTCGCGCTGGCCGAAAAAGACAAAGAAAAACAGCGCCGCACCGGCGTGCTGGAATTTGGGGAGGGCGACCGGGTGCTCCGCCTGCACGAAAAACCCGAAGAACCGCCGTCCTCATGGGTCTGTCCGCCGCTCTATTTTTTTCAGGAAGGGGTGCTGGGGGTGCTGGCCGAATTCCTGGCGGGGCCTGCCGACCACGATGCACCCGGGCATTTCATCGATTATCTTTGCCGCACCACGACGGTTCGGGCCTTCAGGCTTGAATCCACCAGGCTCGATATCGGCTCGATCCAGACCTATCATGAAGCTGATCTGCTGATGCAGCAGGATTGTATTTGAGCGTCGGTCTCAAGTCTTTTTGCTCAGTGATAATAGAGATTGGGGCTGCCCATGGTGAGCAGGGCCTTATGCAGATTCTTCTTGAACTCGCGCCGGTCCCAGATACCTTGAACGTGTCCCCGCCGCAGCGCGTTGCGCGCCGAATGGTAATTGGGGGGGATATCGATGCCGGTGGTTTCCCTGATGACCCGCGGGCCGGCGAAGCCGAGCCGCGATGATCTGATCGCAAATTGATACGGTGAGCAGCCCAGAAACGAGGCCACGGGGCCTGCATATGAATTATTGTCATAGACCACGATATAGAGCCCGCCCGAATCGATGTATTCCCGCACCGCCATGGTGCATTTGGGCATCTGAATCACGCCCAGCGTGCCTTCCTGTATCCTGATGCCGCCGGTGGTGTGTATGTAGGCCAGCAGCGGACGTTTCTTGCGCTGGGCCAGTTTGCAGGCCTGGACGAATTTCTCCCCCTCGGTCGAGCCGACGGTGCCGTTCCTGAAGTCGGAATAGAGCAGCGTGGTGACGATTTCGATCCCTTCCACCGTCGCGGTAAAGGTCATATTACTGCTCTTGCGCCCGGTTTTCTGCATTGCAGCCTGGAGCCGTTTATTGAATCCGGTGTAACCCAGCGGATTCTGGGCGCTGAGATGCGAGTTGAAAAAACGGATCGAACCGCGGTCGAAGATGTTTTCGAGATACCACTGATATTCAAGCGGAAAATGGTGGCCGCAGGTTTCGCAGACCCCGGCAAATTCACCGTACAGATCGGGCACCCAGAGATCTTTGCAGCCATGCTGTTCGGCGTTGGGGCAGGTGACTGTTTTGTCTTCGTTGGCCAGCGGGCTGGTGTAAGTATCCATAACTTCCAGTGGATCCTGACGTTGGGCGGTGGCCTGGCCGTTTCCTGCGTAGGTGATCAGCTTGACCGGCTCCTTTTTTTTCCTGCCGCTCAGAAAATTCAAGGCCGATTGAATCGGCTCGGCGATCCGTTTCATCATGATCGAGCCTTCACCGGAGACGTCGCTGAGCATTTTTTCGAACTGGCGCTTCTGGTTTTTCAGCACATCGTAGCGCAGGGTATAGTAGACTTGTTCGCTCTGGATTCGGGCCTGGCGCAGAAAGCTTTCCTGTGCTTCGGGTTTGCCGATGAATCCGTGGGAGGCCATTGACAGGTATTTTCTCGAGCGCTGTTGGAGCAGCCGGTTGATCTCGTCGCGGGAGAGATCCCAGGAGATTTCAACCTCGAGTTCCTTGCTTTCGGCCTTGGCTTTTTTTCGGCCGATCTCCCAGGTACGCAATGACTTGAAACTCTTGGCAGAGAGCACAACCCGGTCGGTGGCACTGATCATCTCAGAGCGCAGCTTGGCGAAAAAGGCGAAATCGTCGCGCCTGGCTCCGAGCGGCGGTTCCTTGATAATCCGGTCGATGATGCCGTGATTGAGATTGTCGAGCGCGGTCAGCCGCAGCCGGTCGGCACAGACCTCGACCAGCTCGCGGGGCACCTTGTTACCTTCGCCGATTCTGCCTTCGATCGCGGCTGCACCTTCGGGGGAAATTACCGAATAGTAGCCATGGCTGGCCATCAACCGGTAATCGGTCAGGCCGATGGCTTCGGCACCGCCGGAGCCGCCCTCCGAGATAAATGAGACGGTCGGCACCCGCAGCTTGGTCATGGCGTAAATATTTCTGGCGATCTGCTGGGCTGCGCCGGGATACTCCTCGACCGGGTAGGACCCCGGGGTGAAGATGTAGAAATGAATCGGGATGCCTTCGGTCTCAGCCACCTTCATGTAGCGCAGTGCTTTTTCATTGCCCTCAGGCCTGCAGGAACCGCCATTGCGAAACTCCTCGCCGTGACCGCTCTCCTGGCCGATCACCATCAGGCTTACCGTGTAGGTCTTCTTTTTACCTTTTCTGGTCAACGTGGCCTTGGCGCAGATCATTGCCGGATCGATATTGGCATCTTCCTCGCCGCCCAGCTCGGTATAATCGTCGTAGACGTTTTCCAGGATATCCTTGAGGCTGAAGCGCTGGATCGAGCGGACGATGCGAACCCGCTCCATCGGGGTCAGCTGCTCCTCGGCGCGTTCTTCCAGAAAACTGATCGAATCGCTGAGCTTTCTGAGTTCACCGACAAGCGCTTTTTCCGAATGGTCATAGACCGTTTTCTTCAAGCGCTCGCAGTTCGCCTTAAAGCCGTCCAGGTTGCCCCAGTTGGAATAATCCTTGATCTGGATCAGATAGTCGATGCGCTCTTCTATGTTCTGAAGTTGTTTGAGCTGCTCGTTCATAAAGCTGAAATCAATAGACTCAGAACGTCAGCAGACGGTCGAGATTTTCCTTGAGATAATCGAGATTGGTAATGATTGCGCCGCCGCCCGAGTCGTACCCCTGATCACTGTTTCGTCGATGAACTGGGCTGCCCGCCGCTTCGCCTCATCCATGGTGTCGGCCCAGACCAGAGCCAGCGCCAGGTTGGGATCAAAGTCACTGGGAATCGGGTAGGGGCGGTCAGTAGGCACATGCGTATAAACTGCAGACCAGTCGTGGTCGGGGAACTTAAAATCGGTAATGGTGCCGATCCACGGGGCAAAGCCGCGTCTGGTGTCTTCGGCGACGATGCGCAGTTCAATGGCTGCACCCTTGAAGTCGATATCCTTCTGCTTGAAGCCGATCCGCTCGCCCAGAGCCAGCCGGATCTGTTCCCGGATCAGGTTGGGCTGCTCACCGTTGAGATAGCTGATTCGGGCGGAGATGTCGTTTTCCACCTGGATTCGGGTGTTCACCTCCAGCAGGTAGGGCTGACCGCTGCGGCTGACGATCCACTCCCAGGTGCCGACGTTGTCATAGCTGACATGGTCGGCGAGTTTAAGCGAGTATTCGACGATCTGGTCCAGCACCTGCTGTTCGTCGAAATCGTAGGCGAAACAGGAACTGTGAAAACCTGGTGCGGCTTCGACCCGCTTCTGGCGGCCGGTCGACTGGATGGTGCAGTTCCGGGAACTGAAATGTATCCGTTCGCTGTGTCGTGAGCAGACCAGCTGGACTTCAAGGTGGTTGAAGTCCCGGAGGCACTGTTCGATCAGCACGCCGCCGTCGCCGAACTGCCGCTTGGCGTAGTTCTGCACCTGCCGGTAGATACGGCGGAACTGTTCGATCTCGGTGACTTCCTCGATACCCATACCGCCGCCGCCGGCCGCGGCCTTGACCAGAATCGACGGATTCTCAATGCCCTGATCCCGCTGATCTTCGAGCAGGTGCTGGGCGATCTCCTCGGCTTCCATCTCGTTGTAAATCGGCGCATCGGTGCCGGGAATGGTCGGAATGCGGAGTTGGTTGGCGACCCGCTTGGTGTTGATCTTGTCGCCGAGGTCTTTAATCACCTCCCAGTTGGGTCCGATAAAGATCAGCGGCCGGTTCCGGTGGTGGCCCGTCGGGCAAAGCGGAAATCCTCTGAGAAAAAACCGTAGCCGGGATGAATGGCGGTGCAGCCGGTATGATCGGCAACGGCGAAAATGTCGTTGGGTTCGGTGTAACTGGTGATACGCCAGGCGTTTTTGTCTGGTCCGGCGGTTCTGTTGCGACGCACATGCTCCGAATCTTTGTCGGCGTCGGTATACACGACGACATAGTCCAGACCCAGATCCTTGCAGGCATTCATGATGCGGATGGCAATCTCACCGCGATTGGCGATGAGAACCTTTCCTTCCACCTGGATCCTCTTGAATTGGGTCGGTTAAACATTATGACGATGTGTTCCGGTTGGCGGGAGGAGTCCGGGACGGGACCAAATCCGCCGGTCAATCTTTCTAATATAGTAGCCCTATATAATAAAGCAAAGAGAAATCCCGCAATTGTCCCCGGCCCTGCCCGCCGCCGCTGGCATTCAGTTCCGCAATAAGGACAAGATTTCAATCCTTTCCACTTGACTTTCAGCCAAAAGAGTCCTAGAGATTTTACAGGTCTCCGCTAACTGACGGCATTGCGCGGCGGCTTTCCCGATCCGGGACCCCATAACGTTAGCTCAGCACGAAAACATACTATGAACAACAGCAAAGATGATGCTGCTCCGTCATCGGAGACCGAAGGGGTCTCTTTTTTCAAGCGGCTGCGCGAACTGCTACCTTTCGGACGTCCTCCCGATAGCACCGAGGCGCTTGAACATGAAATTCAGGAACTGCTCGAAGAGGGCGAGGAGCACGGCCTGATTTCCAGTATGGAGGAAAAGATGATTTCCTCCATTTTCGATTTCAGAGATACCCTGGCGGCTGAGATCATGACTCCGGCGGCCGAAATCACAAGCTTTGACGTCACCGCATCGGTGGACGATATTATCGAGGCGGTGATCGAAGAGGGCTTCACCCGCATCCCGATCTACCGCGGCAATACGGACCACATCATCGGCATTCTGCATGCCAAGGATCTGCTGCGCCTCAATGACGGTGAGCGCGAGGTTAGCGGTGGAATCGAACCGTTTCTGAATCCGACCTATTTCGTTTCGGAAGACAAACCCATCGTTGATCTGCTCAGAGAATTTCAAAAAAATAAAATCCACATGTCCATCGTCATGGATGAGTTCGGCACAGTCAGGGGGCTGGTGACGCTTGAGGATATCCTCGAGGAGATCGTCGGTGATATCGATGATGAATACGACGTGGATGAAGATGATTTCGAAAAAATCGACGACTATACAGTACTGGTGCCTGCCAAGGTGGACATCGAGGACGTTGAACAACATCTCAATATTTCCCTGCCAGAAGGGCCCTATGAATCGATCGGCGGTCTGATTATCCACATGCTTGGCCGTCTCGGGGCCGAGGGTGACATGGTCAAGGTGGGGGATATCCGACTGATCGTCCATACCGCCGGCAGGCGCAGGATCAAAAAAGTCAAGATCATCAGACAGGCGGATAAGGCCGGTGTCTGATGAGCGGTTTCCGCCTATCGACTAGAGGGGGGCTGCTGCTCGGTACCCCGCTGCTGATCTGGCTTGCGCTGCCGGGCCGATTTTCCTTCTGGCCGCTGCTGCTGGTGGGCCTCGTTCCATTATTCTCTCTGGTCGGCTCTGCCTGCTCTGCCAAGAAGGCGCTGCTCTACGGCCTGGTTTCGGGCCTGTTTTTCTATGTCCTGCAGCTTTACTGGATCGTCTATGTGCTGAACCGATACGGCGCTCTGCCGTACTATATCGCTGTGCCGGCCATGCTGCTGCTGGTGTTGTATATGAGCCTCTATCTGGCTCTGTTCTGTGTCGGTTTTCACCTGATGCTCAGAGGCTCTTCTCCGGTGCTGCTTTTTGCCGGCGCACCGGCACTCTGGGTTGGACTCGACTGGCTCCGTTCCTGGCTGTTCGGTGGTTTTCCCTGGATGGATATTGGCTACGGTCTCTGGTCCGAGCCGTGGTTGCTGCAGGGGGCGGATCTTTTTGGCCACCACGGCTACAGTTTTCTGATCGTGCTGATCAACCTGGCTGTCTACCTGTTTCTCGACAACCGCTTTAATACACTGCAGCGCTTCGCCTTCACGGCAGCACTTGGTGTTCTGCTAGCTGCACTCGGGCTCTATTCTGCTCAGCGCTGGTCTGCGGTAATAAAACTGATGCACGAGGTCCCCGCAGCGAGGATCGGTGTCGTGCAGGGAAATGTCGCCCAATCACAGAAATGGTCGCCGGCGCTCAGGCGGGCTATCACCGAGAACTATGTGGCGCTGAGCCGCACTCTGCAGCAGCCGGAACCGCCGCTGCTGCTGGTCTGGCCCGAGACGGCGCTGCCGTTTTATCCCCGCAACAAGGAGCTGCTGCAGCCGGTCAGCGGCTTTCTCGATGATACCGGGATAAACGTGCTGACCGGGGCGCCCTGGTACGAAGTCGAGAACGGAACCGGCAGCGGCAGGATCCGCCATTTCAACAGCGCGCTGCTTCTGACCCGCGGCGGCGCTGTCAGCGGATCCTACTATAAGAGCCATCTGGTACCCTACGGCGAGTACGTGCCGCTGCAGCAACTATCTGCCTTTTCTGGCTCCACTGGTCGAAGCAGCCGGCGATTTTACTCCCGGCACCGTTGGAAGCACCGCTTGCCAGCGGGACGATCCAGGCGGGAGTGTTAATCTGCTTTGAATCTATTTTCGCTTCGATCAGCCGCCGCTGGGTCGAGAACGGGGCCAACATTTTGATCAATTTGACCAATGACGCCTGGTATGGTAAATCGAGTGCCCCTCACCAGAGTTGGGCAATGTCGCTGTTTCGCGCGGTGGAAACCAGGCGCAGTCTGGTGCGTTCTGCCAATACCGGGATCTCAGGGTTTATCGATCCGCTGGGCCGCGTCAAAGATGAATCAGAGCTCTTTGTCCCATGGGCTCAAGCGGCCGAGATGCCGCTGGTGACGATGACGAGTGTTTGTCCGGGCGGTTATCTGATTGGTCCGATTTGTGCGGTCCTGGCCTTGGTCAGTGTGATTTTTGCGGGTCTTGGCCGCGGGAAAACGCCACAGGCGAGGGCAAGGTCGGAAGCGACAGTAGACGCCGGCGATTGCGAGTCCGCCGGGGAAAATCCGGGGGAATTTATCGGTGTGCGCAGGAGATTTTTTGCCAGTGTGCACTTATAGTAGAGCAGTGATAATACAAGGCGACCGGCAGCGTGCAAAGCTTCCAGGATGCCAGTCTTAGCGAAAGAGAAAAACCATGGCACAGCAAATTGAATCAGCGTGTATCATTTCAGAAACTAAACGACATGAAAGGCCGGATGCTGGCCCTGAAGGAGCATCTTTGACTTAGCCGGCAAGAAAGAAGAGGTTGAACGGCTGGAGCGTCAGACCCTGGCGCCCGATTTCTGGAACGACGGTGATCAAGCCCAGAAGGTTCAGAAAGAGCTCGGTCAGCTGCAGGATATCATCAACGAGCTGGGAAGACGGCTGGAGGAGCTGGAAGAGGCCGAGCTGCTGCTGGAGATGGCGGTCGAAGAGCAAGACGCTGAAGCTGAGCACGAAGTTGCCGAAAGCCTGGCAGCGCATCGATGAAGAGATCGATCTGGCCGAACTGGAATGCATGTTCAGCGGTGAGCATGACGCCAGCAACGCCATCCTCACCATTCATGCCGGAGCCGGCGGTACCGAGGCCCAGGACTGGGTGGACATGCTGCTGCGCATGTATCTGCGCTGGGCGGAAGACAAGGGTTTCAAAACCGATATCCTCGATTATCTGGCCGGTGACGAGGCCGGGGTCAAAAGCGTCACCATCATCTTCAAGGGCAGATATGCCTACGGCTATCTCCGCTCCGAGCTCGGCATTCACCGGCTGGTGCGGATATCGCCCTTTGATGCCAGCGGCCGGCGGCACACCTCCTTTGCCTCGGTGATGGTCATGCCGGAACTCGACGACACCATTGATGTCGATATCAACGAGAAGGATCTGCGCATCGACACCTACCGGGCCAGCGGTGCCGGCGGCCAGCATGTCAACAAAACCGATTCGGCCATCCGCATCACCCATCTGCCCACCGGCATTGTCGTGCAGTGCCAGAATGAGCGGTCCCAGCACCGCAACAAGGACATGGCCATGAAGATGCTGATGGCCCGGCTCTATGAACTGGAACGAGAACGCAAGGCCGAGGAGCAGCAGACCCTGCACGGCGACAAAAAGGAAATCGCCTGGGGCAGCCAGATCCGCTCCTATGTCCTGCAGCCGTACCGGCTGATCAAGGATCACCGGACCGAGCATCGAGGTGGGCAATGTCGATGCGGTGCTTGACGGCCATCTTGATCCGTTCATCAAGGCCTATCTCCTCTGGGCCAAGTAGATGAGCGATAAGCAGCACAAACAGACGGACCGGCCGGATGCTGCTCCAGCCAAGCGCTGTGCCAAGTGCGGCGCCTGCACGCCGGTGTGCCCGGTTTATCGGGCCAGCGGCAACGAGATCTATTCGGCCCGCGGCAAACAGCACCTGGCGGAGGTTTTCGGCACCGATCAAGCCAGCCCGGTGTTCGAGGACATTTACTCCAAATGCCTGCTCTGCGGTGCCTGCTCAGCGGCCTGTCCCCGCGACCTCGATATCACCGAGGCGGTAATTGCCGCACGGTCGAGCTTTTCGCCGTTTTACGGGGAGCACGGCTACCAGAAATATCTGGCCCGAAAGGCCCTGAACCGGCCCGAGCTGCTTGGCGGGGCCCGGGTGCTCGGCAGGGCGGCGGCAGATATTCTCTTCGGTCGTTTGCCGGCCAACAGCGGGCTGCGGCTGCGCTTGGCACTGTTTGCCGAAGCAGCTGCTCCTGCGGATATACTGCCGAAAGGGCTTCAGTTCGAAGAGCAATCTCCCGGAGCCGCTCCGGCCAGTGGCGCTCTGAGCTATTTTCCCGGTTGCGCGGCCAGCTACCTCTACCCCGATATCATTGACGATATCCGTGCGCTGCTGCACCCCTACAACACCGTGCTGCAGATTCCTCCCGGACTGGGTTGCTGCGGCCTGGCAACCCTGGCCTCGGGGAACAAAGAAGAGGCGCGGCGCCTGGCCAGAAAAAACATCAAGGCCCTGGAACTCAGTGACGGACCGATTCTGGTGTCCTGCGGGTCCTGCTTTGCCCAACTCGCTGATTATCAGTTCCTGCTGGCAGATGATCCCGGCTGGAGGACGCGGGCCAGGCTGGTCAGCGAACGGGTTGTCGAGATCACCGTCTTTGTCGAAGCGCTGCTCAGGGAAGAAGATGATGTGCGGCTGCCGGTCGATACGGTGGAAAAAACACTCAGGGTGTTCTACCACGACCCCTGTCACATGCGTCACAACGCGTCAATCACCGAGGAGCCGCGGGCGGTACTCAGGCGATTTCCCCAGGTCGAACTGCTCGAGCTCGAAGACGGGCCGCAGTGCTGCGGCCAGGGCGGGCTCTTTCATCTGGGCGCGCCTGAACTCTCGGCCAAGATCAGAGACGATCTGGCCGCCAGGATTATTGCCCTTAAGCCGGATGTGATCACCACCAGCTGTTCAGGCTGCCTGATGCAGCTTAAAAGTGCGATGGCGGCACTGAACCGGTCGATACCGGTCCTGCATTTCTCCGCCCTGGTCAAGGTTTGCAGCGCTTCCGCAACCCCCTGAGCAAGCCGGTGGTGAAGCCCGGTTTGAAAGGGCAGAGCTCTCGGTATTTCATCCCCCGGTAAGTGGAGGTGCAGCGACGACCTTCGTTGACAGGAAAACGACTAGGTGGTCCGAGAAAGCGTTAGAACCCCTGCCGCCAGTTGGTAAAAGTGGGGGTGTGGTCGGATACCTCGTATCTTTTCTTGAGGAATTTGACGAAGTCGTCCGGAGTGTAGTTTTCACCATACTCTTTCAGGAATTTGCTGAAAATACGTTCTTTCTCCGGCTGACTGGTTATCTCCCAGACGTTTCTGTAATCACTGTGTTTTTTCATAGTTTTGATACCTGTTCTAACCGCGGCCCTGCTCGTTCAATTCACTGAGATACAGCGGGAACTACAACTCAGGGGTGTTTTCCCGGATGGGATTGGCGGGAAGGAGTGTCCACTGTAACAGTATTTGCCGATAACGGCAAGCCCGCGTGCAACAGCCCGCGTGTAACAGTCCGCGTGTCAGTGACAGCCCGCGCTGTTGAAAATTGAGGCATAGAACGCTGATAAACTCGGTCCTGGCAGCTGAACACGAGCAGCGCTGCTCATTCAGGGAGTCTGGTGCCGGGGGATGGTGCTCTGCAGGGCTGAGCCGCAGCTGCAGCACATGGTCCCGCCATCCTTGTGGCACATGCCGCTTAGCGGGTGTTTGGTGCGGGCTGTTCGCTGTTTGCAGAAATTCACGACCAGTGCGGCGGCTACGAACAGGAAGAATGTGCAACTGAGGGTGATCAGGTAAGAAGTCATAATAGCATGGTATCCCGGGCCGATTAATATCCTGCTCTGTTTTCTAATGCTGAATGGTGTAAGCAGAATCCGCTAATCTATCCGTAACGCCCTTTTATCTGCGATTGCCGGTGCATCGGCAGCGGCTGCCGCTCCAGTACTTTGATTAACGCTGCAATGCATTATTTATAAGACTTCGGGGAAGTATTACAACAGAGAATTTTTCCGGACAAATACCCAGGCAACTGCACTGAGCCTACCTGCCACCTATACACGATGCCGACTACCGGGAGCCAAATGCGCCCAATGTTTTCCTGGCAGGTACCGCCAGGAAAACATTGGGCGCAGGGAAATCGATATCTTCCGGAGTTGGGATGCTATGGCCTGAGAACGAGCCGCCGCCGCTGTTCCTCCTGCGCCCGGCGCCTTTCTTCTTGGGATTTCTCCTGCCGATTGTCCTGATATTCTGACGCCTTGCTGTCTCTCTGTTCACCCAGCAAGCGTTCCGGCGAGAAAAAGCAGTACCAGCTCTTGCGCACCGTTTTCGAGTGCGTGTTTCGTTTCGTTGATCTGATTTTTTCGGACAAGAGATCAAGGAAATGGATGGTGATGATCGTTCCGCATAACAAGGCAAATATTGTCGTTAGCTGCATGGTCAGTTTCCTCCACCATTAAAGTCTTGAACAGCTGAGATCGAATACGGGGACGCGAACATTTTTCTGCTCGGCATTCAGTTGCTCCTCGGCCGGCTTGGTGAGCACGTAGCGTATACATTTATCTCTTTCACTCAGGGCCTTGATGGTCTCTTCCTGATTTCCCACCCTGATCACGTGACGGCAAACGACACCCATAGCCTCCGCCTTGAGCTTGATATTTTCCGCATTGATTTTTGCTCGCTCATAGAAACGGTTGATCTCTCTTTTTTTGCGCTCTCCAACATACTGCAGCGGTTCATCGGAGACATCCAGGGCAATGATCTCGCAATCGAGCCGGTGCGCCATTTTCAATACGTAATCAACAAGGACGCTGGAACTCGTGCCATCCTGCACGGCAAGTATCTTGGTGGCCATGTTCTGCTCTTCCATCATCCGGGCAACGCTTTCGGTTGCCGCTCGCAGATTACCTGCAGCCATCTCGCCGAACTCAGCCGGCTTGCGCTTGTTGACCTTTTCAACCTGAACGTCTTTTGAATTCTTTTTTCCCCCCCGGAAAGGGTTTCGCCATAAAGCCATGTTCGCCTCCTGTGAGTATGAGTTTAATTTTTCTCTTAGCCTTTAAAAGCATAATTTGTGCCAATATATTTTATATTATTGATATCAAATAGTTATGAAAGGTATAGCGGCTGTTTTGGCAGACAGGCAAGGAAAAATATAGAGCAACAGCTGAAAGCGAAGAAAATGGATTGCAGGATGCAACAATGACCTTGTGTTTGTCCCATCCAGCACCACCAGACAAAAAAATATAGAACTAAATAAGCAGTGTAATCAGTAAACTACGGGGAAGTGTGGCGATACGCAACAGACAGAGTGCCGCGTGTTGCACTCTGAAACGGACGCTCTTGGCGCCCCCTTGGGATTTACTCCGTAGTCTGCTGGTCTCCGGGAGCGCAGATTATATGATCGATGGCTTCGTCCAGAAATTTGATGGGCACAACGGAAAACATGTTTCGCGCATCGCTGGGAAGATTTTCAACATCTTCGATATTTTTTGCCGGAACGAGGACCTTGGTGACCCCTGCTCGCGCGGCAGCCAGGAGTTTTTCGCGTATCCCTCCGACGGGCAGAATCTGCCCGGTCAAGGATAATTCGCCGGTTATTCCAACAGTCCTTCGAACCTGACGTTGGGTCAGCAGGGATATAAGGGCAAGGCAGATAGCGGCGCCAGCCGAGGGGCCGTCCTTGGCCACCGCCCCGGCCGGCAGGTGAATATGCAGATCAGAATTTGCAAAAAAACTGCTGTCGACCTGCAGGATTTCCGCATTGCTCCGAATGTAACTGAGCGCCGTCTGAGCGGATTCGCGGAGAACCTCTCCCAGGGAGCCGGTGAGGATCAGCTGAGAAGTTCCAGACATGCGTTGCGTTTCAATAAACATGATGTCACCCCCGTAGCTGGTCCAGACCAGGGCAGTGACTACGCCTATCGCATTCGGACCTTCTGCGGCTTCACGCCGAAAGCGAACCGGCCCGAGGAATCGTGTGATGTCCGCCTCGCTCAGGCTGATAGGCTCGGGCCTGAATCCCCTGAAACGACGCTCAAGAACCATTCTGGCCATTTTTCGACAGACCTTGCCAATCTCCCGGTTCAGGCCTCGAATACCCGCTTCCAGGGTATAATCGGTGATGACTTTCTCAAGCGTTTTGTCAGGAAATAAAAGATCATCAACACTCAGGCCATTCTCGTTCAGCTGCTCGGGAATCAGATGATTGACGGCAATCGTTTTTTTCTCGTCTACAGAATAGCCAGAGAACTCAATCATTTCCATTCGATCGAGCAGGGGCTGCGGCAAACGATCAGGCTCGTTCGCTGTTGTAATGAACATGATTTTGGAAAGATCGATCGGGATCTCGAGGTAATGGTCAATAAAGGTGGCATTTTGTTCGGGATCGAGAACCTCAAGCAGCACCGAGGCCGGATCGCCGCGAAAATCCTGCCCCACCTTGTCGATCTCATCGAGCAGGATACAGGGGTTGATAAAGCCGCAGCGCTTGATTTCAGTGACGATCCGGCCAGGCATCGCCCCGACATACGTCCGCCTGTGGCCGCGGATCTCGGCCTCATCCTTGAGACCTCCCATCGGGATTCGGATAAATTCACGGCCGATTACCCTGGCAATGGTTTTGCCAATGGAGGTCTTGCCGGTTCCGGGAGGGCCGGTGAAACAGAGCACCGGTCCTTTGGCCATATCTAGCCGTTTCTGGTGCTTGAGAAGATCGTCTACCGTGGTTTTCAATTCTTCCAGATTAACAGGTTTGGACAGATAATGGGTCGCACCCCGCTGCAGTGCATCGACCGCACTTGGGATTGTGGCATATCCGGTGATCATGATTACGCTGGTGTCCGGTGCCACGGTATTGAGGCGGTCAATCAATTCCAGCCCGTCCATCTTCTCCATTTTCAAATCAGTCAGAACGATGTCAAACTTCGCTCCTTTCTGCACCTTTTCCAGGGCTTCCTGACCATTGAGAGCCGTCTGGACATCGAATCCATGCCGTCTGAAATAATGGTCCATATTGGCAAGCGCCACGGATTCGTCGTCGACGATCAGCATCTGCGGTGTGGCCTGTCCCCGCAGTGTTTTGGCAGCAAGGAAATCAAGAACCCGGTTCTTGACATCCTCCAGCCCATAGTGGCACTGGTCAAAAACCGATTCAGCCCGGTCGATATTTAAATTGTCTACGGTGAGCGAGAACCACGGCAGCGCAAGGAGTAACTCTATATAGGTCAGGCCGATGGAGTACTCGGCGGAAATGGAGTCGATCTTTTCAAGTTTGGCCAGCTCCGCCTCTGCCTGAGCGGACACATATTCGGGCAGGTCGGTTTTTATGACCCGCTGCCTGAGCAGATCCAGCCGGCCTAACTGTTGCGCTTCCGGCGGCTCGATCCTGTCAATCTTGGGTGGCTTTCTTTTGAAGAACATGAAAAACCTCTCTTATCTGATCGACATTTAAACTCCGGTGATGGTGTCCGGCTGGCCCGGAAAACCAACTATTGGTGCACTCTCGAGGCATATGAAAGACATGAATCCAAACAAACAGTAGCGGCCAGCAGAATAAAAATCTCTGTGGCAACCGTGAGATCAGAAAAAAGACGACAAAAGACATCATTTCAAGACGTCTTTTGTTATTTACCCAATCAAGTGATGCCCTGGCAACCAATTGATTTTTTATCCATGCCTGCCAGGGCTTTGATTTCGTCAGCAGCGGCTTTTTCAGAAACACTTCGTGGTGCTAGGCCGAAATACCATAAAATAAATAAATGGAAGCCATCATCACTACCAGGTAAAGCACCGTCATGCCAGAACCGGCCTTGAAATAATCGGCCGTTCGGTAGCCCCCGGGACGCATGACCAAGGCATTGACCTGGTGGGTCGGCAGTATAAAGGTATTCGAGCAGGCTACGGCAACCACCAGGGCTGCCATCCTCGGGTCAGCGCCGGCCGATGAGGCCATATTCATCGCCAGAGGCACCATGAGAACCGTGGCACCGACATTGGAAACAACCAGGGTGAAAAACGAGGTCAACATGCCAATGACGGTCAGCAGTATCAGCGGGCTGACAGCTCCGATTCCGGCCATAATCGTTTCAGCGATAAGTTTTGCCGCGCCTGTTTTCTCAAAGGCTATGCCCAATGGAATCAGCCCGCCCAGCAGAAACACCGTCATCCAGTCCACCGACTGGTAGGCTTCATCAATTGACAGTACCCTGGTAAGCACCATTGCCAGAGCCCCGGTTAGCAGAGCTATGGACAATTGAACATGAAACCCCATGATGAGCGTTAGGGAGAGAAGCAGACAGCCTACCGCAATCTTGATTTTGTCGGTCCTCAAAATCTCACCCTGCACTTCCTCGGTGAAGACCAGATCACGATTCTCTTTGAGAAAGTGAAATCTCTCCCATCTCCCCTGAAGCAGAAGAGCATCCCCGGTTTCCAGGCGCATGGCTGAGATGCCGGCCACATAGGTTTTGTTGCCCTGGAAGACGGCCAAAGGGTTTACCCCGTATTTTCTCCTAAAGGCGGAATCTCGCAGACTGTTCCTCATCAGGTCTGATCGGGGTGAGATGATTACTTCCATTATCCCAGCGTTGTTCGGGGACAATGATTCAGCAAACACTTCAAGATCATCTTTGACAATCCACTTGAATGCATGAGCCATTTTGCCGACCATGTTGGGTGTCCCGTTGACCGCCAGAACGTCACCAGGGCCAATCTCATCAGTTGCCATGGGCGTATAATTAGTGGTTCCCAGCTCTTTGGCGATACCTATCACGGTGACGAAGAAGTGTGGCCTGATTTCAAGTTCTTCGAGGCGCTTCGGTCCGTCAAAACTCTCCGGCACCTGTATTTCGAAGATCGTACCAATATCCTGATAAGTTCGTTTCAGGCTACTCGAGATCTGTCCGCCACCGCCGTCTTCACCCTGACCCGCCGGCAGAACGAACCGGCCAAAGACCAAGAAGTAGCCCAAGGCTGCAAAAACCAGCATCAACCCGACGGGGGTCACCGAGAACAGCCCGAACGGTTCGACATCTGGGTTGGAAATCCGCATCACATCATTGAGCAGGATCAGAGGGCTTGAACCAATCAACGTCACACAGCCGCCAATAATGGCAAGAAATCCCATCGGCATAAGGATTCGAGAAACCGGGATATTCGTCTGTCGACAAATTCTTCGGGCAGCAGGCATGAAGAGGGCCGCGGCTCCGATATTCTGCATGAAGCTTGAAATAAAGGCAACGGTTCCGGAAATAAGCAGCATTATCCGACTTTCACTCTTGCCGGCAAAGCGGAGCAGGATTCTGGCCAGCACATTCATTGCTCCGGTCTTATCCAAACCGGCACCGATAATGATGACCGCAATTATCGAGACAACAGCGTTGGATGACAACCCGCTGATGGCCTCCTTGGGGGTTACCAGACCAAGCAAGGGCAGAACAACCATCATAATGATACCGACCACGTCTACCCTGACCCACTCGAAAATAAACATCAGAATGGCCATCAACAGCACGATCAGGACCAGAATCACAGATACGTCCATGTCACCCCCACTGCAGAACTGCAATCTTTAATCTTGTCTTAGCTTCTGTGAACGGATAGGCGGCGCCTGGCAACGTCATCTAAATGTCGTGCAGGGCCCTTTTATTTTGCCATCTTCGTTGTCGCCCCAAAATGATCAAATACTGTTCTGCAACCGTTATGCCACCTTGCGCACCTCTAACTGCGCCTTGCCAGAACATGTTTTGACCCGATACCAATTACCCATTGTTCGGCCAACGCATCCGGCAACCAAAACCATTGCAGCCTGCAACAATTCGTCTCTTTCATCATTACCCGATGATGCAAACAGTAAAACATTGATTCTTATTATCATCCTAAAATATAAAGACATTAATGCTAACCAGGCCGGCAATGTTGCAGTATGTAATGTTGCGTTGTGCAATATGTGTTACAAAAAGAAACGCTCGGTTCTGTTGCTTGCTATTTTTATGAGCATTTCAGTTCACTGCCCGAATACAGATGAATGGAAAAGAAAAGCGCCTTTCGCGGATAATAAGCCCTGCTCTTTGAAGACTAGGTTAAAACCGATGGGGCAAAACGGATTCAGCCGCGGACCAGCAGGGCATCTTCCGGTCTGGAAATTGCTAGTAACCCATGGAGCCGTATCACGAGACCGCGAGGTGCGGCCGATTGTCACCCTTTAATGGTGCGGCTAAATACATATCTGGACATTTATCATGCTAAATTATCTGGCGGTGCGGCTTAACCTGCGCAACAAACTCATAATCGGGTTCGTCGGTTTCCTGCTGATCTCTTCCGCGATCAACTATATTTTTCTAAAGGACTTCAGAGCCTTCGAAAGAAATCTTAAAATGCTCATTTACTCTCATAAAATCAATAATATATGTCTTGAAATCAGGCGTCATGAAAAAAATTTCTTTATCAGGGAACTCCCTGAAGAATTCCAAATTACAACCCAGTACATAACTGATTTATTGGCCTTTATAGAGAGTATTGAAAACGATGTGGATGCCGCCTATGAAGATGTCCTGGAGCAATTGAAAATCGAAATCGGCAATTACCAGACCAGCTTTTATCTCCTGGAAAAAGAATGTATCGATAAGAATATTCTTACCGAATGTGCGGGAGTCGAAGAAATCCAGCATATCGGGGCACAACTTGTCAGCCTGTCTGAGGGAATGGCCAGGCTTTCTGAAGTGAAGATCAGCCAGTTCATCAAAGCAACGAAGATCCAGCTTTCATTATACTATGCCTTCCTCGTCGCCTTTAGTGTTGTCGGAATCCTGGTGTATCATGTTACTATTGCCAGGCGTCTGAAATCACTGGAGCAATCTGCAGATGCAGTGGCCCGCGGCCAATATGAGAATCTCCCGGTAAGCAAGACCAATGATGAGGTTCACGCGGTCTTTAAAGCGTTCCAGAGGATGCTGGTTGAGTTGGAGGAACGTCAGGAACAGCTTTTCCAAGCCGAAAAACTGTCCTCCATAGGCACCCTCGCGTCCGGCATGGCGCATCAGCTCAACAACCCGCTCAACAACATATCAACCAGCTGTCAACTGGCAATGGAAGAGGCCAAAGAGTGCACCGATGGTGTTGAGAATCCTTTTCTGCTCAAGATGCTTTCCAACATAGCTGAAGAAAATCAAAGGGCTGCAGAGATCGTTCGGGGACTTCTTGAATTTTCCCGCAGCGAACTGTTCGCCTGCAAACTGACCTCGATCAAGGAACTCGTCAGCCAGTCGGTGGAACTTGTCACCAGCGACCTGCCCGCTGGCGTCTCCATCATTCAAGATATTCCTCCGGACCTGGTTATCTGCGTGGATAAGCAGAAAGTCAAAGAGGTGTTTCTCAATCTGCTGATCAACAGCATCCAGTCGATCAAGGAACCAACCGGCACGATAACAATCGCAGCAGAATTAGAGATTGACAGGCAGGAGGCTGTTATAACATTCTCCGATACCGGGGTAGGCATAAGCGATCAGGACAAACAAAAAATCTTCGACCCATTTTTCACCACCAAAGATGTGGGTGAGGGAACCGGTCTTGGTCTGGCCGTCGCTTACGGCATAATAAAAAAACACAAAGGTTCCATTTCAGTCCAAAACAACAAAGAAAAAGGAACCACCTTCATCATAACCCTGCCACTCTCATAGGGGGATGTCCGGGCAGCAAACAAGCCGATGGTGATATACCTTGGGAGAACAAAGTTTCAGCATACTTGTGGTCGATGATGAGATCATCAATCTAGAAAATGTCCGCCATTATCTGATCAAGCTGGGTTATTCGGTCCAGGTTGCTGCAAATGGTCACATTGCCATTGAGCTCATAGAAAAGCATCACTTCGACCTTGTCGTTACCGACCTGAAGATGGAGGGTATTGACGGCACCCAGGTCATGGCCTATTCCAAGGAACTGCTGCCCAATGCCGAAGTTATTATCATGACTGGCTATGCAACAGTCAATTCGGCGGTCGAAGCCATGGCCCAGGGGGCATATTACTATTTGCCCAAACCGATCAAACTGAATGAGCTCAAGGCGCTGATCAGCAAGGCACTGGAAAAGACCATGCTGCATCGCGAGATTTCTCAGCTCAAACAGCAGATTCTTGCCAAAAAGGGGGTAACGCAGTTTATCGGGCACAATAAAAAAATACTCAAACTCAAGGATGATATTGCTCTGTTCGCCCAACTGGACTGTAATGTGATGATTATCGGCGAGACCGGCACCGGTAAGGAACTGGTGGCCCGCACCATCCATGAATTGAGTCCGAGGGCTGATAAGCGATTCATGCCGATCAACTGCGCCGCGCTCAGCGAAGATCTGGTCCTCAACGAACTCTTCGGCCATGAAAAGGATGCCTATACCGGAGCCTCCAAAGCACAACGGGGACTTTTCGAGACAGCCGACGGCGGCGTGGTGCTGCTCGATGAGATTGGGGAAATGCCGACGGCGATACAGGCCAAAATGCTGCGGGTATTTCAGGATAAGAAACTGTATCGGGTTGGCGGTACCCGCGAAATTCAGGTAGATATCAGAGTGCTCGCGGCAACCAACCGGGACCTTGAAAAAGAGGTTGAACGGGGAACGTTTCGCCAGGACCTTTTCTTCCGGCTCAATGTTGCCACGCTCACGATACCGCCGCTGCGCCAGAGAAAAGACGATATCCCGTTACTGGTGCATCATTTTCTGGTGAAGTATCCCGGCGCCAACAACCAGGTTAAAATTATTTCCCCCGAAGCTCTGCAGGTCCTGATGCAATACGATTACCCCGGGAATGTGCGTGAGCTGGAAAATATTATTGAACGGGCCATGGCCATCTGCGACGGGCCCGCCATAGAGCGTCACCACCTGCCCCAGGGACTGGAACAGCAGATAGGATCGGGCACCTCACGGTCCTCTGAAACTGATGATTCAAAAACCCTGAAAAGTCTAGAGGAACACGAGCGAGACTACATCATACACATCCTGAAAAGTGTCGGGGGGAACAAGACAAAAGCGGCGAAACTGATGGGTATCGACCGAGTGTCCCTCTGGCGCAAGCTCAATAAATACAAAGAAAACGGTATTGACATAGATCGCCTGTTCAAAGACTGACACAGCGAATTGCACTTGTACTCCCAAGCCGCTGCAGTGCTTCCTCAACGCACGCGTTGCCCGGATCTGTCAGGTAAGAATTGGTATTTTGGAGTTGCTGAATCCATTATCCGAATCATCACCGCTGAATTTGCACGCCTGGCCATAGGATTGACCAGTATTGACTCAGCCGCCAAAATCGTCGAAATGGATATTTTCCCGCTCCACGCCGAGGTTGTCGAGCATCTCCTGCACGGATTTGAGCATCATCGGCGGACCGCAGACATAGTAGTGTACATCTTCGGGGGCCGGATGGTTTTTTAAATACTCATCATAAAGGACCTGGTGGATGAAGCCGGTATAGCCTCCCCAGTTGTCCTCCGGCTGCGGTTCGGAGAGAGCCAGGTGAAAGGTGAAATTGTCATGCTCTCTGGCGAGCTGCTCGAACTCTTCCTGATAGAAAACCTCTTTCATCGACCGGCCGCCGTACCAGTATGAGACCGTTCGCTGGGTCTTCGAGCTTTTGAAGAGATCGAAGATATGACTGCGCAGCGGCGCCATTCCGGCGCCACCGCCGATATAGACCATCTCTTCGCTGCCTTCCTCGATCAGAAAATCACCGAACGGTCCGGAGATGGTCACCTCGTCGCCCGGCTTGAGGTTGAAAATATAGGATGAGGCCTGACCGGGAGGTGCGGCGGGCTGACCGGGCGGCGGGCTGGCAATGCGCACATTGAGCTTGATGATGCCCCGCTCCTCGGGATAGTTGGCCATGGAGTAGGCCCGGGTCACCGGGATATAGACGTGCGATTTGAACTGGAACATCTTGAATTTGCGCCAGTCCGCCAGAAAGCGTCCGTCGATGTCAAAGCTCTGGTAGTCCAGTTCATGGGGCGGCACCTCGATCTGAATGTAGCCGCCGGCCTTGAAGTCCACATTCTCGCCTTCGGGAAGCTTCAGCACCAGCTCCTTGATGAAGGTCGCCACGTTTTCATTGGAGGCCACCGTGCACTGCCACTTGCGGGTTTCGAGCATCTCCGGCGGCACCTCGATCTTCAGGTTCCGCTTGACCGGCACCTGGCAGGCCAGCCGATAGCCTTGCTTGGCTTCGCGCCGAGTGATGGACGATTCTTCGGTGGGCAGGATGGATCCGCCGCCCTCGGTGACGATGCAGCGGCACTGGGCGCAGCTGCCGCCGCCGCCGCAGGCAGAGGAGAGAAAAATTCCCTGATCGGCCAGGGCCGTCAGCAGCTTGCCGCCCGGCTTGGTGACCAGCTCTTTATTGTCATTTATCTCAATGGTCAGGTCGCCGTCGGGCAGCAGCGCCTTTTTGGTGGAGACGATCAGCGCAACCAGAACGAACTGGATACTCAAAAAAATCGATACACCAAGGACAATCTCGTTCATTCGTTATGCTCCGGAGCAAAAATCAACGCCAAATAGTGTTCTAAGGCAGTCATCAATCAACTCAGAGGCTCATCCCTGCAAGCCCCATGAAGGCCATGGCCATCAAGCCTGCCGTGATAAAGGTCATGCCCAGCCCGCGCAGTCCTCTCGGGGGATGCGCGTATTCGCATTTTTCCCTGATACCGGCCAGCAGGACCACGGCCATCAAGAAGCCGGCCCCGGCTCCGAAGCCGTAAGCCGCGCTTTCCAGAAAAGTATAGTCGCGTTCGACCATGAACAGTGAAGCTCCCGAGGATGGCGCAGTTGACGGTGAGCAGCGGCAAAAAGATGCCCAGTGCGTTGTAGAGCGCCGGCACAAACCGGTCCAGCACCATCTCGAGGATCTGCACGACCGCGGCAATGGTGGCGATATAGATCAGCAGCCCGAGAAAGGTGAGGTCTATACTGGGTTGACCAAGCCAGTCGAGCGCACCCTGCTTGAGCAGTTGATTGAGCAGCAGGTTATTGATCGGTACCGTGATTGCGGTGAGCACGAGCACGGCCAGACCGAGTCCGAGTGCGGCTTTGACCTGTTTGGAAATAGCCAGAAAGGTACACATCCCCAGGAAAAAACTGAGCGGCAGATTTTCGATGAAGACCGAGCGGAAGATAATATCGAGATAGTGCATTATCTATCCTCCTGCTGTTCCGGGTCGAGGCTTCTGAGCGTCCAGATGATCAGGGCGATCAGGAAAAAAGCGGAAGCCGGCAGGACGAGCATGCCATTGGGCACATACCAGCCGCCGTTGCTGGCCGTTTTCAGAATCTCGAAGCCGAACAGGGAGCCGGAGCCGAACAGTTCACGGACAAAGGCCACGCTCATCAGGATAAAACCGTAGCCCAGCCCATTGCCGATGCCATCAACGAAGCTGGCGATCGGCGGATTGCTCATCGCAAAGCCTTCGGCTCGACCCATGACGATGCAGTTGGTGATGATCAGGCCGACGAAGATGGAAAGCTGTTTGGAGAGTTCATAATAAAAGGCCTTCAATATCTGATCGACGATAATTACCAGCGTGGCGATCACCATGATCTGAATGCCGATACGCACGCTGTTGGGAATCTGAAAACGCACGATCGAAATGGTCAGAGACGAGAAGGCGGTGACCAGGGTGACGCAGATCGACATCACCAGTGCGGTCGACATCTGGCCGGTGACCGCCAGGGCCGAGCAGATGCCCAGCACGAGCAGGGCGATAGGATTGCGCTTGAAAACCGAGCGCAGCAGCAATTCTTTGTGTGTTTCAGCCATTGAAGCCTCCTGAACGTCTGACCTGCTCGAAAAATGGCTCGAAGCCGTGCTTGCCGAACCAGAACTGCATCATGTCATTAACTCCTTTGGTGGTCAGTGTGGCCCCAGACAGGCCGTCGATCTGGTAAGCTTCATCGGCGGCGTTTTTCTGTGCACCGCCTTTGGCAACGACGACCGCAAGATTGCCGGACTCGTCGTAAAGCTTTTTGTCCTGCCAACCCTGCTGCCAGCGCGGGTTTTCAATTTCGCCGCCGAGACCGGGGGTTTCTCCGTGCTCATAGAAAGAGACCCCGCGAATGGTCGACAGATCGGCGTCAATCGCCACGTAGCCATACATCGTCGACCAGAGCCCTTTGCCCCGGACCGGCAAGACAAGCTGGTCGACCGTATCCCCGTCCTTGACCAGGTAGACCAGGCTGTATTTTTCCCTGCGCTTGATGCCGGCCAGGTCTTCTTGCTTGCCCAATTGCTCAGCGGTGTCCGTCTGCATGGAGGCGGCGAGCTGGTCGTAGGTTTCGGGATCGATGGCGGTGTCCTGAACAAACGCGCCGGTGTCCAGATCGACCAGCCTGGTGTCGATTGTGGCGAACTGCTGTTCAACGTCCAGGTCCTGCTGGTAGATACCTGCAGCCGCCAGGATGTTTTTTTTCTTGTCGAGGGCCTGGTTGGCATCCTGATAAGGCCGCAACCCGACAGCTGCCAGCGCCACCAGGGCTGAACAGGCAAAGGCCAGTACCAGCACGGAGTAAAATGGTTTGAGCGGATGTTCTTCAGCCATGGCGCACGATCCTTCTTTTTATGTTGGCGCGAACGACGAAGTAGTCGAAGAGCGGCGCGAAAACGTTGCCCAGCAGGATGGCCAGCATGACGCCCTCGGGATATGCCGGGTTGGCCACTCTGATAAGAATTGTCAGAAAACCGATCAATATGCCGTACATCCATTGGCCGGTATGGGTCTGGGCCGCAGAGACGGGATCGGTGGCCATAAAAACCAGGCCGAAGGCAAAGCCGCCGAGCACCAGGTGCCAGTATACCGGGATGGCATAGAGCGGGTTGGCCGGATCCGGCACCAGATTGAAGCAGACTGCGGTGATCACCGCGCCGAGCAGCATGGAGAGCATGATGCGCCAGGAGGCGATGCCGGTTATCAGCAGCAGCGCCGCACCCAGCAGACAGGCCAGGGTCGAAGTCTCCCCCATTGAACCGGGGATGGTACCCAGGAAGGCCTGGGACCAGGTGATGTCGAGTATGGCGGTCGGATCATCAGGCGCTGCCTGAACCATAGCTCCGAGCGGGGTGGCGCTGCTGATCCCGTCGACTGCCAGCCATACCCGGTCGCCGGTCATCTGGGCCGGGTAGGCAAAGTAGATAAAGGCCCGGGAGGCGAGTGCCGGATTCATGAAGTTTTTTCCGACTCCGCCAAACACCTCTTTGGCGAAAATAACCCCGAAACTGACGCCGACCGCAACCTGCCAGAGCGGTATGGTGGGCGGCAGGGTCAGCGGCAGCAGCAGGCTGGTGACCAGAAAAGCTTCGGAGAATTCATGACCACGGATCAGGTTGAAAAGCGCCTCCCATACAGAGCCGACCAGCACCCCTACCAGATAGATTGGCAGGAAATAGAGCGCTCCGTGCACCATGTTGGAAATGATCGAGCCGGGGTCGACGCCGATGAGTGCCATGATCCAGCCGCGCCAGCCGCCGGGCATCGCGCCGATCTCGGCCAGCACTGTATTGGCCTGGTAGCCGGTATTCCACAGGGCCATCAGGGTGCAGGGGATGAGCGCGATGATCACCGTGATCATGATGCGCTTCAGATCGATGGGATCGCGCACATGGGGTGCCGCTGGCGTCGACTTGGTGGTGGAGAAGAGAAATGAATCGAAGGCCTCATAGAGCGGATACCAGCGGGCGAATTTACCGCCTTTTTCAAAGTGCGGCTTGAGTTCCAGAAAATATTTGTTCAGAGATTTCATATCAGGGGCCGGTTTATCCTTCTTCTTCGATAGTGGTCAAGGTATCGCGCAGCATCGGGCCGAAATCGTTTTTTCCCGGGCAGACATAGGAACACAGGGCCAGGTCCTCCTCGATCAGCTCCAGACAGCCCAACTCCTTGGCCCGCTGACTATTGCCCGAGGCAAGGCTTTTGAGCAGATAGACCGGGACCATGTCGAGCGGCATGACCTTCTCGTAGGTACCAAGCGGAAAAATAGCCCGGTTGCCACCCCATATCGCGGTATTGAACGGATACGATGCCCGTTTTGCAAAGGCGGACCAGAATGCCCTGGTAACCGAAAAGCGTTCGCCGCCGGGCACGCAGCCAGCCGAAAAACTGGCGCCCGTCGCCTTCGGGGAGGGCGCTGATCTGCTGATGATAGCGGCCCAGAAAGCCATGCAGGTCGCTGACCTGCCGGCCGTCCAGCACCGAACCGGACAGCAGCCGGACCTCGGTGGCGTCGAGTTCCCCGTCGCAAAGCTCGATAATCGAGGCGCCGAGGCGGGTCCTGATGTGGCGCGGCTCATTCACGGGGGGGCCGGCCAAAGCGATGATCCGCTCGTTACAGAGCCTGCCGGTGCGCAGCAGCGCCCCGATTGCGGCGACATCCTGGGCACCGATATGCCAGACCGTTTTCGCTTCGTGGACCGGGTCGAGAAAATGAATATGGGTCGAGGGCAGCCCGGCCGGATGGGGGCCCGCAAATTCAACGATTTCGATGTTGTCAGTTGCCGCAGTCAGCGCTTTTTGATCAGCCTTCACACAGACAAAGAGCGGGCACTCGACCCCTCGGGCAAGGGTGAGCAGGCCGCGTTCGAAGTCTTCACGCTGCAGCTCGATGATCTGCTCGAGGTCGGGTCCCAGCGGTGAGCTGTCGATCGCGGTGACAAACAGCGAAGCCGGCAGGCTGTCAAGCGGCGGTATTTTGCCATAGGGTCTGGTGCGCAGCCCGCACCAGAGGCCCGATTTCACCAGCATTTCCCGTATGGCCCGGGAGTCCAGGCTGTCGGGGGCGGTGTCCGGTGCGCAGAAGGAGACAGCCTCGTCGCCCTCAAGCTTGATGACCAGCGATTCGAATTTGCGCTTGGCGCCGCGGTTGATTGCGATCACCTGGCCGCTGCCCGGTGCGGTAAAAACCACACCCTCGTTTTTTTTGTCGGTGAACAGCGCTTGCCCGCTTGCCACCCGGTCTCCTTCACCAACCAGCATGGTCGGCTTCATGCCGATATAGTCATCCCCGAGCAGAGCGATATGCTGGATCTGCCGGCTATCGGTCACCTTCTGCGAGGCTGTGCCGCCGATCGGCAGATCCAGCCCTCTGTTGATGGTTATTCGCCTCATGTCAACTGAAGAACCCTCCGGTCTGATATCTGTTCAGATCTTTGTCTATGAGATAACCTTCGCAGTCCGGCAGGGAGTCGAGCAAGGTGATGGATTGCTCGATTCCCAGGACCATGGTCGCGGTCGCCAGACCATCTGCCCAGGCCACGGTTGGGGCAATAATCGAACTCGAGGCGATCTGCAGCGGTGAAAAGCCGGTGTGCGGGTTGATGATGTGATGAGCCTTCTTGTCCTCGGTGAAGTACTGCATATAGTCTCCTGAGGTGGCTATGGCCCGGTCACTCAGTTCGATTTTTCGCATTTTCTTCAGGTCGTCGCTGCGCGGATCCCTGATGCCGATCCGCCACGGCCCGCCATCCTGGCGATGACCCACCACCATCAAGTCGCCGCCCGCCTCGACGAAGGCGTTGGTAAAACCGGCGGCGGCCAGGACCCGAATGCCCTGGTCGACGACATAGCCTTTGGCAACAGCATCGAGCGTTACCTGGGTTCCCGGCACCCGGTAGCTGATGGTGCGATCCTCTACAACAATATGTCGGTAATCCACCAGTTGCAAAATTTCTTTTATTTTTCTTTCATCCGGCAGCACGCCGGTGTTTTTCACCTCTTTAAACAAGCCGACCAGCGGCAGGACAGTCGGGTCGAAGGCTCCGCCGCTGAGCTCGCTCAGCTCGCGGGAGAGGGCGAAGACCTCGAGCATTTCCGGCGGTGCATTTCTGAGAATTCCGTTGCGGTTGAGTTCGGAGAGCGGGCTGTCGGCCACATAGGTGCTCATCATCGAGGACAGCGCTTCCATTCGGTCGATACAGGATTTGATCGCCTCACGGGCGGCGGCTTCGTCTGTTGCGCAGACCACCAGGTTGACGATGGTGCCCATCATCGGCTGGCTGTGGCGAATGGCTTGCAGGCTCTTGCCCTGTCGCGGTCCCCAGAAGGCCAGACCTCCCAAAACCGCCCCCGCGGCAGCCAGCTGCAGCAGGCGTCTTCGACTTAGATTGGCAACGCCGGGCTGTCCTGAAGACTCAGCCATGCAACTCATCCGGTTTGGGTGGAGATTTTGATTGAAAAAACGAGGTAAATTCCTAATCTCTAGTATAATTCGGCCAAGAGATCAAGTTCCATCGGACCACCATAACCACTTGCAGGGCTCCAGGCAAAACAAAGGTGGCTGAGGCAGCGAACCAGCCTATCTGGCCAGGCGCGTCTATACGGTAAACAAGAAACCACAAAAGCGAGGTGCACGGTGAAAGCAAATCTTCCATACGAAAAGCTGGGCCTGTTTTATCTGGGCAGGGAACTCCCTATCGGCGCTGCCCAACCGACCGATCTGCCGCTTCTCTACAAGAGCAAGAACCTGACTACTCACGGCGTGATCATTGGTATGACCGGCAGCGGCAAGACCGGGCTCGGTATCGGTTTGATCGAAGAGGCGATCATGGACGACGTGCCGTCGATTATTATCGATCCCAAAGGGGATATGGCCAACCTGATGCTCAGTTTTCCCGAGCTGCGGCCTGCTGATTTTGAACCCTGGATCGATCCCGCCGAGGCCGCGCGCAAGAATGTAACCGTCGCCCAGCTTGCCGAGGACACGGCTCGAACCTGGCAGGAGGGGCTCGCCGCCTGGGGGCAGACCAGGGAACGCATCAGGTCACTGAAGGAAAAATCCACGCTAACGGTATTTACGCCCGGCAGCAGCAGTGGTGTGCCGGTCTCGATCATGGCCAGTTTTGCGGCGCCCGGCGACGACACCGTAAGCGATCTGGACAGCCTCAACGCGCTGGTGGGCTCCACCGCCACCAGCCTGCTCGCGCTGGTAGATGTCAAAGGTGACCCCCTGACCAGCCGGGAGCACATCCTGATATCATCGATCTTTCTGCACCACTGGCGCAGCGGGGAAGACCTGAGCCTGGAGACGCTGATCGGATCCATCGTCAACCCGCCGTTCGACAAGGTCGGCGTGTTCGGTCTTTCCAGTTTTTTTCCCCAGGCAGACCGGATGAAGCTGGCCATGCTGCTCAACAACCTGCTCGCCAGCCCAGCCTTCACCACCTGGCTGCAGGGCGAGCCGCTCGATATCCAGAAGATGCTCTATGGCGAAGACGGCAAGCCGCGCACCGCCATTTTTTCGATCGCCCATCTCAGCGAAGCGGAGCGGATGTTCTTCGTGACCCTGCTGCTCAACGCGATGATCAGCTGGATGCGGCGTCAGCAGGGGACCTCCTCGCTGAAGGCGCTGCTCTATATGGATGAGATCTTCGGCTATTTCCCGCCCAGTGCCAACCCGCCGTCGAAAAAACCGATGCTGCTGCTGCTCAAGCAGGCCCGGGCCTACGGCATCGGTGTGGTGCTGGCAACCCAGAACCCGGTGGATCTCGATTATAAGGGATTGTCCAATATCGGTACCTGGTTCGTTGGGCGCTTGCAGACCACCCAGGACCAGGACCGGGTTCTGCAGGGCATTGTCGGAGCAAGCGGCGGTGCGCTGGACCAGAAGATGGTTCGCGGCCTGCTTGCGGATATGAAAGGTCGGCAGTTTCTGCTCACCTCGGCCCATCTCGATGAACCATTGCTCTTTGAGACCCGCTGGGTCATGTCCTATCTGAAGGGACCAGTCAGTCTGCAGGATATCGCAACACTGATGGCCGGCCGTCAGCAGAGGCCCGCCGTGAGCGCGCCTGCCGCCTCAGCGGCGGGCGGGCCGGCCGGGAGATTGCAGGAGCCGCCGCCGCTGCTCAGTGAGACCATCCCGCAGCGCTACTATCTGCCTTCGGTCTATGCCGAGGAAATTGTTTTTGAACCATGGCTGGCCGCCCGGGCAAAGGTTCGTTTTTACAATGCAAAGCGTAATATCGACCAGGTGAGCAGGCGCCAGATGCGGCTCTATCTGGATGAGGAGTTCAGGCAGCCCCGTTTCTCCGAGTCCGAACCTTTTGAGGTCGATCTTGATGCGTGTCCCGATTCGGCGCCCGGGGAAAGCTCGTTCTACCCGGTGCCGCCGCCAATCAGCTCGCTGAAGAGTTTTGGTGCCTATGAAAAAGAGTTCTCCGATTTTCTCTACCAGTCCAGTCGGCTTGAACTGCTGAGTGTGCCATCGTTGAAAATGGAGTCCAAACCAGATGAAAGTGAGGCCGATTTCATGGTCCGGGTGGCAGATCGGCTGCGTGAAGACAAGGAGGCGGCGGCTGAAGAGCTGGTGCAGAAATTTCAGACCGAACGCGAGCGGCTCCAGCAGAAGCTCAGCAGTGCAATGGCCAAACTGGACAAGGAACAGAGCGATGTGTCGATGAAAACCACCGATACGATCATCTCGTTCGGCACAGCAGTGCTCGGCGCCTTTCTGGGGCGCAAGGCGGTGTCCTCGTCAACCATGACCCGAACGGCCAGCGGCATCAGAAAGGCCGGCAGGCTCGGCAAGGAAAAGGATGATGTGAGGCGGGCCGAGGAAATGGTTGCTCAGCTCGAGCAGGAACTCGAAGCGCTCGATAGTGAGCAGCACGAGGCGCTTCAGGAGCTGGCCGAAGCGTACGATGTTTCCCGGGTGGAGCCGGATCGTTTTGCCATAAAGCCCCGGCGCAGCGATATCTACGATGTGCAGCTCTGCCTGCTGTGGGAGATGGTTCCGCCGAGGCTGGAGAAGCTGAAAGCGCCGCAGGCCTGAGCCATTAATTGGCCGTGCGGCTCAGCGGTGCGGCCGGTCGGCCGGCACAGCGCTGCTGCCTGAAGCGGATCAGCGCATTGAGCAGGTCACAGCGCGGTGTGCTGAGCGCGTATTTTTTTCCCTGGGCGGAGACATAACCGGTCAGGGCATCGATCTCGGTTGGTTTGTTGTTCTCCAGATCCTGCAGCATGGAAGGCCGGTGATTGTACGTTGGAGGAATCAGGTTCTGGTAAAAGTGCTTTTTGTATTGAGCCGCGCTCGGCCAGGCAACCCGGCCGCCGACCGCCTGGATGACCGCAAAGGTTTCCTCGATCACCCCGTCCATGATTTCTCTGGTTTCCCGGTGCTCTGCCAGCAACCCGTAAGACACGCCGAGAATCGCCCCAAGCGGGTTGAGCGCGCAATTGTAGAGCAGTTTGGCAAACAGTGACTGGTTGATATCTTCGACGGCAATCGTGGGCAGTCCCGTGTCGTTGATCGTCTTCGCCAACCGTACCGCCGCCTCGGGGATGGCCGAGGCCAGGCCGGCGCCGATATGCAGGTCGTCGGCTGAGACGGTAATGGTGACGCTGGCGGGGCGCTGAATCTCGAAACCGGTGATGATCCGCGCAGCGAGACTCCGCGCTTTACCGAAGCGCTTTTCCAGCTGCTCCAGATTGCCGCAGCCGTTCTGCATCGACACCACCGGAGCCGTGCAGCTGGTCAGGGTGGCGAGGTCGTCCAGGGACGATGCGGTATCGTATGATTTAGTGGTCAGCAGGATAAAGTCATAGACACTGCCATCGCCGCCGGTAATGGTGCTGACCAGCTCCAGCGAAGCTGCCTCCACGTGAAAATCGCCGAAGATCCCGCTGACCGATAGGCCGTGCTCCCTGATAGGTTCGATAAAACGGGCCCTGGCCACCAGGGTAACCCGGTGGTTCTTATTGGCCAGCAGACACCCCAGGGCCTGTCCGAGCGCTCCGGCGCCGTAAATCAGAAAGTGCATATGTATCGATTTGTTGTATCGTCCATTTCGCCTCCGGCCAACTACGCTTGTCTGCGTTTCTGCTGCAGTCGGCGCGGTAATTTAGAGTCATAGCTGCCCTGCAGGAATGAGTAGAAATCCTGCAGGCAGTCCCGGCGGCCCCGCTGGTAACTGGCCGCCTTTTCTGAAGCCCCGGAAGCGTTAATCAGGGTGTCAATCTGCTCCAGCCGTGCCTCGAGTGCGCGGTAAAGATCAATCAGATAGCTGTAGGACATGGATTCTTTTCAGAGGCTGTGTTGAACTCTGGATCGATTAGCTCCACTATCTGCCAATAGGCTCAATAATAGGTGAAATTTTTCAGATCCACATGCTCGGCCAGGTAGTCCCTGAGCCACTGCAGCTCGGCTGTCTGTCCCTTCCAGTAGGCCTGCGCCTCCGCATCCGAGGATTGCTCCAGGTCATCGAGCCGGCTGCGGGCCGCCTCGAGCCTGGCGCTGATATAGCGATGTATGGCAACCGAATACTCGTTGGGCATGGGATTGCGGAGCAGAGTTTAAGATTGAAATTTCAAAAACCGTTCTGGTTCTGCGCTGTTCCAGCTAATCTAATTAAGATTTTTGGAAAATCCAGAGTAAATCGATCACCTGGTCCGGCGGCGGGTCCGCCTGCCGGAAGCTTACCGGCAGGCGAGGGCTGAGCTTGCGCGAGCTTCGTCTAGCGCTGTCTGGCTTTGGCCTTCTTTTTCTCACCACTGTTTTTCGTACGCAGGCATTTGCGCAGTATCGCCTGATAGGTGTCCCAGTCCCTGGTGGTTAATGCGCCCGTTTTGGCAAATGCGATTTCGGCTCGGATCATAACTGCCTCCTGTGGCTTGTTGGAGGCCGGGGGATAAAAAAAGCCCCCGGACCATTATTTGGTCTGGGGGCCCTGTCACCACAGACGTGTTCTGTCGATCCCGTTTCCGCGAGGATCTTTCAGATGTGCGCCAGGGCAGGTCTTCTGACTTCCGGATCTTCCGAAACTGCGTTACGCTGCGCCTTCCCGAACTACCTTCGCGGAATGTTCAGTGGCCTGTTGCAGCGCTCGTCCCCGGTTACAGCGGCGGGCCCGCTCCCGATTTGCACGGGATTCCCTTTTGGGTCCTGAATACACAGGACACCCTGACCAGCTCATAGATAGCCTGAAATATTAATGGTGTCAAATGAATACCATGGCCTGCTCGGGTTTTTACTGATTCGCAGCCGATCGCTCAGAGGGCCCTGAAAGGGGAACGAGATCAGGGCGCCGGCCCTCTCAACCGAGGACTTCATCCAGAATGGTACAAAAGAGCTCGATATCGGGCTCAGCTAGGATCAACGGCGGCATCAACCGTATCGTGCGGGGCTGCGGTGCATTGAGAAGGAGCCCTTTTTCAAGACAGCGGCCGACCGCCTCGGTCGCGTCCATGTTTTTAAGCTCAAACGCGATCAACAGTCCCAGCCCCCGGATATTTTCGATCCTCAGCCTAGCGGCCATGCCCTGCAGTCGGGCGATGATTGAAGCGCCCATCCGGCGGCTGTTTTCGAGCAGATCCCGATCGATGAGTTCCTGCAGGACTGCCTGGCCCACTGCCATTGCCAGCGGCTGGCCGGTGTAGGTTCCGCCCTGATCGCCGGGTTCGAAGATGTTGAATCGTTCTTTGACCAGCACCGCCGCCAGCGGGTAGCCTCCGCCGATGCCTTTGCCGAGGGTGACGATGTCCGGTTCGATATCGTAATGTTCATAGCAGAACAGCTTGCCGGTCCTGCCCATGCCGGTCTGAATCTCATCAAATATCAACACAAGGTCGTGTTCGTCGCAAAGTTGGCGGACCGCCGTGATATAGCTGCGCTCGGCGATATTGACCCCGCCTTCGCCCTGGATGGGTTCAAGCATGACGCCGCAGGTGCTTTCGTCCACTGAACGCTTGAGCGACTCGATATCGTTGAAGGTTGTCTTGATAAAGCCTTCGGTTTTTGGACCGAACAGGTCCTGCCACTGTTTTTTGCCGGTGGCCGACATGGTGGTCAGCGTGCGGCCGTGGAAACTGTTCCAGGTGGTGATGATCGTGCTGGCCTCATTTTTGTTGAGCTGGCCATATTTCCGGGCCAGTTTGATGGCCCCTTCGTTGGCCTCGGCACCGGTCGAACAGAAAAACGCCCGAGCGCAGCAACTCCGCGAGGTGAGCTGTTCGGCAAATTCGATCATCGGCCTGTTGTAGAAGGCCGGGCTGGCGTTGATCAATTCCCGGGCCTGTCCGGCCAGCGCTTCGACGATAACCTCTGGGCAATGACCGAGGCAGGTGACGGCCCAGCCGCCGACAAAATCCAAATAACGCTTGCCCTCGGTGTCATAGAGATACATCCCTTCACCGCGCTCCATGACGACCTCGGGGCGCACGGCGGTATTCAGCAGCGCAGCGGCGGCCGTGTCTAGCAGTTTTTTGGTATGCATCTGAGGGCTCGCAGTAAAATCATGGATTTCCCGGGATAACGAATTTCCGGCAGGCCTGAAGCGTTGGGATTGGCTTAAACGTCAGTGAAAACGGACCGTGTGCAGGCGCATAATAACCTATTGTGCGAGACGATGACAGCCTAAAGGCTGCGGGGGGGACCAAGCCGCGGGGCAGGCGTTCAGATCCGGTAGGTGGCCATAAAGATGCCGCTGAAAACCAGAGCGATCCCCTGGAGATGATAGAGTTCGATCTGCTCACCCAGAAACAGCACGGCCAGAATCGAGCTGAAGACCGGCATCAGGTGGATAAAGGTTCCAGCCCGGTTGGCGCCAATGTCTCGGACGGCCCGGTTCCAGAAGATAAAGGCCAGAACAGAGGGGAATACCGCCACATAAACCAGCGTGGCGATGGTCGCAGAGAGTGCCTGGTTTATCGACAGGCCGTGCCCCAGCGCGATCTCGAGCAGATAGAAGGGCAGGATGCCGACCAGGCCGACGATGACGATGGCGCACTGGTAAACAAGCGGGTGCAGCCCTTTGGGGTAGCGTTTGAGATTTGTTGAATAAAGCGCCCAGATAACCGCGGCAGCCAGGACCAGCAGATCACCTCGATTGACCTGCAGCTTCACCAGCAGGGCCAGGTTGCCACCGGCAATGATCAGGCTCACTCCGGCAAGAGAAAGGAAAATTCCCAGCCACTGCCGACCCCGCAGCGGCTCGCGATAGATCAGCAGAGAGCACAAGGCAATCAGAACCGGGATGCAGGAGTTGACCAGTACCGCATTGACCGCAGTGGTCGTCTGTACGGCCAGATAGATCAGGGTGTTGAAGCCGGTAATGCCGAGCAGCCCCTGCATGACGATATATGTTCTGCAGGTGCGAATCAAGGCACGCTGGTTCAGCAGGTGGCGCCAGCTGAGCGGCAGCAGGATAAGAAGCGCCAGGGACCAGCGCCAGAACGACAGGGCCAGCGGCGGGATCTCCTCATGCATGCCCCGGCTCAGGACGAAATTTCCAGACCAGAACAGGGTTGTCAGAATCAGCAGCAGGTAGGGCATGGCCGGAGCAGGATCAAAACCAGGCAGTGGCAGTCCTGACTTCGAGGGGCGGCGGCTTGTTCAATTGTGGTCTCGGCTCTTTATTATTGAATTCTAGCCGGTAAAGTCACTGAACGAGCACGATTCGATGTGGTTACTCGATATACCGATGAAATCGTTGCCGATTTGTATTTCAAGCCGTTCCCATTTGTCTCCGGTTCGCACGACTTCGTAAACTCTCGCCCCGGTCAGCGGGAAATAGCGCTGCTTGGTTTTGTTTTTGAAAAGACCATGAAATGTTCCCTGGATATAAAAAAAGGAATCGCCGCGCATCTCGGTCAAAAGCCTGATTTTTGCAACATCATCTTTTGATTTGACCGACAATGTTTTGGCCCGCATTTTTTCCGAACTGACTCCTGATTCTCTCAGGTTATCTGAGAAGAAGATAATATCGGACAGGCGGATCTGAAGTTTTTTAAAGCTCGAAAGTTTGCCTGCACCATGAATAGACACCTCGACATCGTACAGCTGAATGGCGTCGTCAAAACTTTTCTCGGCCGGGTTTTTCCAGTAGATCGTGGAACTGTTCAGCTGATCGATGGTTCTCATGTCGTCGCTTTTAAGATCAATCTTGCCGGCATATTTCTTGTTCGGAGTAAAAAGTACAATTTCGCGTTGCACGGAGTCTTGCATAGTGGCCTCCCCTTGAAAACAAAGACATTCAACAGTATCGAAATGATACCCGGGCAAAATATGCAATAATTTTACCGAAAAAACCCTTATTGTCACTACATTTCAAGGTGGACCCGGCTGCAGTCAGGAGCATAAATTTGTTATTATGTGCATCTGCAAAATAAGGCTGAATTTCTATTTAAGATGGTGTAATACTTGTAATCAGTAACAAAAAATGTAGTACAATAGGGGCTTGATATGGCTGAAATGGTTTGTTTTTGACGATGGCACCGACGACTCGAACAGGCCCTGAAAGATACGGGTTCGCTGCAGAGCAGTGTTTAACTGAAAGGCTGCTATGGCAAAGAAAATCGTAATAGTCGGGGCGGTGGCCTTGGGGCCTAAGGTCGCCTGCCGCCTGCGCAGACTGGATCCGGACGCAGAAATCACCCTGATTGACCGTGACGACCTGATTTCATACGGCGGCTGCGGCATACCATATTATGTGGGGGGTGATGTCAATGACCTCGAAGATCTGTATCGCACTACCTCACATGCTATCCGGGACGAAACGTTTTTTTGCGAGGTCAAGGGCGTTCGAGTCCTGACCCGGGTCGAGGCGGTTGCCATAGACCGCGCCGCCAAGCGCTTGAAAGTCCACGATCTGAAGACCGGAACCCAGCAATATCTCAGTTATGACAAACTGGTGCTGGCCACTGGAGCCAAAGCGATCCGTCCACCCTTTCCGGGGGCCGATCTGCCGGGCGTTTTCACCATTTCCAACCTGCACGATGCCGAACAGATCAAGGGACTGATGACTCAGGGCAAGGTGGGCACTGCGATCGTTATCGGGGCGGGTGCCATCGGCCTGGAAATCAGCGAGGCCCTCACCGATCTCTGGGGAATCAAGACCACCCTGATCGAGATGGAGGACCAGGTATTGCCGACCCTGCTCGGAAAATGTATCGCCCGCAGCGTGGCCACCGAATTGCGGGCCAATGGCGTCAATCTGCTGCTCTCCGAACGGGTCATGGAGATTGTCTCGGTGGACGGCATACCCGGTCTGCAGGTAAAAACCTCAGGAGATGTGCTGCAGGCCGATATGGTCATCCTGGCCGCAGGCGTCAAGCCCAGTTCGCGTCTGGCCAGTCAGGCCGGGCTGGCGGTGGGACGCAGCGGTGGCATTCTGGTTGACCGGCGGCTGCGGACCAACGACCCCGATATCTACGCCGGCGGTGACTGCGTCGAGTTGAGAAACCTGGTGAGCGGGGAGAATACCATGATGGCCCTCGGTTCTCTTGCCAATCGCCAGGGCAGGGTGATCGCCACCAATATCGCCGGCGGCAGCAGCCACTTCACCGGCACGGTCGGAACGTTCTGTGTCAAAGTCTTCGGAAAGGGAATCTGCAAAGCGGGGCTTACGTATCGCCAGGCCAAGGAGACCGGGTTCGATCCGGTTTATGCGGTGGTTGCCCAGCCGGATCATGCCCACTTCTATCCGAATGCTGAATTTATCTATGTCTCCCTGGTCGCAGATCGCCGCAGCCGGAAAATACTTGGCATCGAGGCGGCCGGCAACCATGGCGACGGAGTCAAGGCACGGGTCGATACGGTGGCGGTGCTGATTCGGCACGGGGTGGATGTCGATGAAATCTGCAGCCTAGAAACCGGCTATGCCCCGCCGTTTGCCTCGGCCATGGATGTGATCAACAACGCCGGTAACTGTCTCGACAATATCTTGTCGGGTTTGAATCGGCCGATCGACGCCGCCGATTTTCTGGTGGAGTTCGAGCGGCAGTCGCGGCGGGTACTCGACATCAGGGGTGAGCGTGAAGCACGGCCTTTCGTTGAGCAGTTCGGCAGTCGCTGGCTCAATATTCCCCAGAGCGAGCTGCGCCGCCGCTATACTGAGATTTCCCGGGACGAACCGTTTTACGTGATCTGTGATACCGGGGCAAGGTCTTATGAAGCGCAGGTGTTTTTGTCCACCAAAGGAATCAGCGACACCCTGCACATCCAGGGGGGCTATGCGATGGTCAAGCTGACCGACCCTGACTTCCTGAAGGTTGAAACTGTTTGAAATGGGAAGATGATAGAGATAGGGACCATACGCACACCGTTTACTGAGCTTGAGGATATGCCGATCCAGCCCCGGGGCGGCAGCGGCATAGTCGGCGAGGTCGTCGTTAAGGATCAGTACGCGGCCGGGCTGGCCGATCTCGAAGGCTTCAGCCATATTTACCTGCTCTACCGGTTCCACCGGGCCCGCCGGGTCGAGCTGCAGGTGGTGCCCTTCATGGACCGGGTTTTGCGGGGCGTCTTTGCGACCCGATCGCCGCTGCGGCCCAACCATATCGGCTTGTCTCTGGTGGAGCTGGTGTCGGTTGAAGGCGTCCGGCTGAAGGTTCGTAATCTCGATATTCTCGACAACACGCCGCTGCTCGATATAAAACCGTACATCGAGCAATTCGATAAAATAGAAAATGCTACCTCCGGCTGGATGAACGGTGCCCCAGGAGACGTGGCGCATAAACGATCGGACGGTCGATTCAGCTAGTCCGCTCGCTGAAGATAGAAGAACAATCGAATCGAAAACGAGGTGGAAATGGAAAAGATTCTGGTATTTGGCTGCAAGAACACGATGGATGATATCTGTATCGGCTGTTCCCGCTGCATGGTCGGTTTCAACCGCAAAGTAGGGGCGTTTGACCGCTATGCGGATCAAGAAGCGGAACTGATTGGTATCCTTGGCTGCGGTGGCTGCCCAGGAATGGGGACGGTACCGCGCCTGGCAAACTTCGGGCTCTGGAATGCCAAGCTGGGCGACAAACCGACCAAGATTCACGTCGCCCCCTGCGTAACCCTGCACTGCCCCTACAGCGAGACGATCATCAACAAGATCGAAGCCACAACCGCGGTCGAGGTGATCGAAGGCAGCCACCCGTTTTTGCCTGAAAATATCTACGGCTAATGGCTTTGGAGCTGCCGGGGGCTATGACCGTAGAACGGGAGATCGATTCATTTCTGGAGCACTGGCCTGACGAGCCCGGCAGCTGCCGGAAAACCTTTCTTACGCTCTACCGATTCCTGCAGGAACTTGAGCAATGCCGGGTCTCGTTTCATGTCCGGGACGGCATCACCTATTCCCTCAGGGGTGCACACCGGCAGGTATCCGACAGAGAGTTGTTCGTAATGGTGGATGTGATCGAAGACAGTCCCCGCTGGCTTTCGGTCTGTTTTTATGAGCAAATGGTCAGCGATCCCGAATCTCTGGGCAACTCAGTGCCGGGCGGGCTGCTCGGCGAAGACGGTCTTTGTTTCGACGTCGAGTCGGGCTCAGAGGAGCTGCATGACTATCTGAAACAGCGCCTTGCCGAGGCCCACGCGGCCTGCAGTCGCTAGCCATGGGCCGCGGAACCATCCGGGTCGTCGTCGACAACCGGGCAGCGCTCGGCCTTACAGCGGAACACGGGTTTGCGCTGTGGATCGAAGTGGGCGAGCGGGTGATTTTGTTCGACACCGGCAACCGGGATGCGCTGGCGGCCAATCTGGCAAAGCTTGGTCTCGACCTGAGCCGGGTAAGCGATCTGGTGCTCAGCCATGGGCACTATGATCACAGCGGCGGCATCGAGGCGGTTCTGGAAAAAGCTCCCGGTCTTGCCGTCTATCTCCACCAGGCCGCGTTGCAGCCCCGCTATGTAGCAGGAGAAGATGGGGAAGACGGGACCAGGTCGGTGCGCATGTCGGCTGGGGCGATGCAGGCGATCGGGCGGCTCAAGGAGCGTTCCGTCACCTGGCTGACCCATCCGGTCTTCATCGATGATCATATTGGGGTCAGCGGGCCGATTCCCAGGCGCACCGAATTCGAGAACACCGGCGGCAAATTTTTCTACGATCCGTGGGGCAGGCGGCCAGATCCGATTGAAGATGACAACGCGATCTGGTTCGAGACCGATCAGGGGCTGGTTATCTGTGTCGGCTGCAGCCATGCGGGCATTGTCAATACGCTGAACCGGATCGTTGAAATCAGCGGCAACAAAGACATAGACACGGTAATCGGCGGGCTGCACCTGCTGCATGCCTCGCCCCGGAGGCTGGAGAAGACCGTCTCAGCGCTGAACAAACGCTATCTGCGGCGGCTGGTGGCCTGTCACTGTACCGGCGAGGGCGCCACCGCGTTTTTGGCCGACAGGCTGAACTGCGAGGTCATCGCGGGGTACGCCGGATTCGAGTTGTCTTTTTAGGGTAATTTTAGTCCAATCCGGTTAGAAATTCAGAGCACGGTTGGGCAATTCCGGGTAGATTTTTTAACAGTCTCTATTTTGCCGTTTATCCAGGAGCCCGACCGGGGCGGGGCCGGGGGGTCATGATGATTGAAAAACGCAGGCTGGGCGGCACCGGGATCGAGGTTTCGCGAATCGGCATTTCCTCCAGTTTCGGTGCCGATGTATCCGTTTTTGAATATGCCTTCGAGCAGGGGTGCACCTATTTTACCTGGGGAACCTTTATCAAGGGCCGCTCCAGCCCATTCAAGGGGTTTGTCCGTCAGGTAACTCGCTCGGGCAAGCGAGCAGAGCTAATCATCGGGCTGCTGAGCTATTCGCATTCGGGGATGCTTGGCAATCACTTTTTGAAATCGGCGCTCTCCCAACTCGAGACCGACTATATCGACACCCTGATTCTGGGGTATTATCCCAGGCGTCCGCCGCAGCGGGTACTTGATTGGGCCCTGCAGGCAAAAGCTGCCGGCTTGGTGCGCGCCATCGGCCTGACCACCCATAACCGTGCAATGGTGATTCCGCTCGCCTCTGAGGGCATCATCGATTTTTTTCATATTCGCTACAATGCGGTGCATCGCGGTGCCGAGACCGAGATCTTCAGCCATCTGAACAACCTGGGCAAGAAGCGTCCCGGTATCGTCTCGTTCACCGCAACCAGTTGGGGACAGTTGCTCAAACAAAACAAGATGAAGCCCGGTATGCAGGCTGCAAGCGCAGGTGATTGCTACCGCTTCGTGCTGGCCCGCGATGAAGTGGATGTCTGCATGATGGGGGTGAAAAACCGCGCGATGCTCGAGGCTAACCTGGCGGCCTTGGCCAAAGGGGCGATGTCGCCTGAGGAGTTGGCCTGGATGCGAAGCATCGGCGACCACCTCTACGGCTCCTGAGGTGCATGCTCACAGCGCTCGCCGCACAAAGTTGTCAGAGGTGCTTGATTTCCCCAGCGAAGATGCATAAAACCTAAAGCATGACAAGCCGGATGCGGCTTATCAGCTATCATCCTGCTGCCACTGAGCCAAATCCACAAACCTAGTGCGAAATGAATGCAAAGGAGGTTAACCGATGGCACTTACTGCATCAACCATGCTGGAACTTGGCACCGTTGCACCCGATTTTACGCTTTCAGCTCCGGACGGCAAGACCTTTAGCCTTGCCGAACAGAACATCGATACCGGGCTGCTGGTGATCTTCATGTGCAATCACTGCCCCTACGTCATCCATATCAGGGAGAAACTGGTTGACAATATCCGTCGCTACCAGGAGCGGGGAATCTCTGTCGTGGCGATCAACGCAAACGACTACGCGGCGCACCCCGATGATTCCCCTGAAAACATGGTCCGGGACGCGGCGGCATACAACTATTCATTTCCCTACCTGGTTGATGAAGACCAGCGGGTTGCTCGTGCCTACCGGGCAGCCTGTACCCCCGATTTCTTCCTGTTCGACGCGAACAAGAAGCTTGTCTATCGCGGCCAGTTCGACGCCGCCCGGCCCGGCAATACGACGCCGATAACCGGGGCCGACCTCAGTGAGGCGGTGGATAACATGATTGGGGGTAAAAAAATCCCCGAGGCTCAGCAGCCGAGCATGGGCTGCAATATCAAATGGAAACCTGGCAACGAACCCGATTATTTCGGCTGATCGCCGGCTGATCATTTGCCCGAGGGACGGCGGCGCAACCTATACGGAGCCGGCGGCCGTCCCCGTTTTGAGCCCGCCTTTTAATCTTTCCCTGCCAAAGATCCCCTGGTATATAGATATGTTGCTATTAGAAACCGGCAGGTTGCCAGGCCTTGCCCGAGCCGCCCCGTCCGTCTTTTGGGCTTGGAGCTTAATGGCCGCTGGCAGTAACAACCAGGCCTGGAAATTATAACGGCCGGGTTTGGCTGGATTGCAGGACATTGCTATGGATTTCGCGGCGCTTCTCTTTGCTTTTCTATCGGCCGTGCTGATGGGCACGATCGGGGTGTTTTCCAAAATAACCGGTCTCCCGGCCGAACTTATCACCTTCTTTCGGCTGGGAATCGGGGCGATGTTCATGCTGATTTTTCTGGCCCTGACCAGACAGGCGGGCCAGCTTCGCAGCTGGCCCGGCTGGCTGGTTCTTTTCAACGGCGCATTTCTGGCAGGTTTTATCATTTTCTATGTGCAGGCCATGAACTTTACCTCAATGGCGAATGCGATCATGCTGATCTATCTTGCCCCGCTGGCCGCTTCGGTTATTGCCCATTTCTTTTTGCAGGAACGGCTCAGCCTGGCAGGGCTTGGGCTTATCTGCCTGGCGCTGTTCGGCTTTGCGATGATGATGGAATTTAACCTCGAGGTATCGCGCAACAGTGCCGAGTTCATTGGTATCTGCTGGGGCTTGTTGGCCCTGGTCTGCTACGCCGGATTCATCCTGCTCAACCGCTTGATCGCCGACGCTGTTCACGTCTATTCACGCACCTTTTATCAGCTTCTGACCGGGGCACTGCTGATGCTGCCCCTGGCAATCTATTCAGCGGACCAGTTGAGCCCCGGCGACATTCCCTGGATGATCGCCACCGGTTTTTTCCCGGGCTTTCTGGCAATTCTTTTTGCGGTCATAGCCCTCAGTCGACTGCCCGCTGCAACCTTTGGCACCATCGCCTATATTGAACCGGTGGCGGTGGTTGTTTTTGGCTGGAGCCTGTTCGGCGAGTCGATGAATTCCCTGCAGATCGGCGGGTGCCTGCTGATCATCGTCAGTGGAATTCTCAAAACAGTGGTTGAAAGCGTCGGGCGGAAACGGGAGTTGTCCGCTGAGGAGGCCTGCGGGCAGGATGTCTGATCAGGCTGCAGGCGAGGCGGGGCCAGCCTATTGCAACTATTGTCCGGGTTACTGCTGTTATCGCCTGGCCGGATCGACCCTGTTTCTCGACGGCGACGATATTAACCGGATGGCGCGTTATTTCGGGATCTCAGATGGGAGGATAAGAAAGCGCTTCCTGGAAGGGAAGAACACCTTCAAGGTAAGAGAGGACGGTTCGTGTATTTTTCTCAGCAACGAGAAGTTGCGCGCCCGATGCACGATCCATCCGGCGCGGCCGCGGCAGTGCCGGGACTTTCCTTACGCCAGAAAATGCCCCTATCTGGAACGCGAGGACCTGCTCAGCCAGATTCAACCAAAGATTGAGCGGCTGTTCAAACCTGCTGGATGATCGCCGTGGTCACAGGGCTCGTGAACACGCGCCTGGTGCTCGGGCCTGCTATTCCTGCACCAGATAGTCCTTGAGCTTTTCGGCAAGATCGGCGGGCAGTTCTTCCCCGTACAAAAAAGCGCGAGCCTCCTCACCGGTGAGCTGCTGTTTGATCTCCACTGGCAGCGATCTGAGGGCGTTCATACGCTCCGGTATGATTTTGTCCTTGTCAAGAGCAGCTTTTTTTTCTTCCATAGCATTCTCCGGGCAATACGCAGAAACAGTGCATCCGCGAACCTTTGAAAAGCCAATTGTTCAAGGCCCCCGGGTATCTCAGGTGGCCGGTCAGCGCCAGAACCTCATCAGCGGACCGGTCGGGCCATAGGCTGGATCGGCAATAACCCGGCCGACCTGCTTGATGGCTTCATCCACAGCCGGCCGTTCACCCTCTTTGCCATACTTCATATCCCACTGCTGACCTGCCGGATAGCCTCCAACGACGCGGAAATCCTTCGACTGGCCAACATTGCAGTGGGATACTCCGGCCGGGATCACGATCATATCGCCGGCCTTGGCCTTCAGCACCTCACCGCCGGGACCGCCAAAGCAGGCCTGGACCCAGCCGCTGTAAACGCCGAGAACTTCATGGGCGGTTGAGTGGTAGTGGTGAAAATCATAGAGCCCGTTGCGCCAGGCGGCGGGCCAGCCGTTCTGGGTAAAGAGACGTTCGAATTTCTCAGCCGTGACAACCCCTTCACCCAGTACCGAGGTGATGATGACCAGGGGCAGTTCAGCGTTGTTGGGAAACTGATCGTTTTCGTCGAACTGCCTGACGATGATATCGGAGATGTCCTGGTTCATGAGATCAGCGTTTCCAGTAGTACCGGGCCTCCCGGCCGAGTTCGTGCTCGATTTCAAGCAGCCGGTTGTATTTGGCGATCCGGTCACTTCGCGAGGCGGAGCCGGTCTTGATCTGGCCGCCATCCATGGCCACTGCGAAATCGGCGATGAAGGTGTCTTCGGTCTCTCCCGACCGGTGCGAGATTACGTAGGACCAGCCGGCGTCGCGGCACAGCCTGATGGCTTCGATAGTTTCGGTTACCGTGCCGATCTGGTTGAGCTTGATCAAGACCGAGTTGGCGGTGCGCCAGTCAATGCCGCGCTCGATATAGCGGGTGTTGGTCACGAATACATCGTCGCCGACGATCTGCACCTTATCGCCAACGGCGCTGGTCAACATAGAGAATCCGTCCCAGTCGCCTTCGGCAAGCGGGTCCTCCCAGGAGACAATCGGATAATCTTTAATCCATTTCTGGGCCATCTCGACCAGCTGCTTGCTCGACATCGTGCCACCACCCGACCATTTCAGGTCATATTCCGATTTGAGATCAGTGGAAAATGAGCTGGCCGCGCTGTCCAGTGCCAGCGAAATATCGACGCCGACCTGATAACCTGCCTTTTTGATTGCCTCGATGATGACCTCCATGGCCTCTTCGTTGCTGCCGAGGTTTGGCGCGAAACCGCCCTCGTCTCCAACTCCGGTAGCCAGGCCGCGGCTGTTGAGAATCTTTTTCAGGGCATGAAAGGTTTCGGCTGTCGCCCGGAGTCCATCGCTGAAGGTTTCAAAACCGAGCGGTACCGCCATAAACTCCTGAAAATCGACGCTGTTGTCGGCATGTTCGCCGCCGTTGAGGATGTTCATCATCGGTACCGGCAGCCGGCAGGCACCACTGCCGCCAAGGTATCGGTATAGCGGAATGTTCAGCGACTGCGAGGCGGCCCGGGCAACGGCCATCGACACGCCGAGAATTGCGTTGGCGCCCAGATTTGCCTTATTGTCGGTGCCGTCCAGGTCGATCATCATCCGGTCGATTGCCGCCTGATTTTCGGCCCGTACCCCGAGAATCTCCGGGGCGATGATGTTGGTGACGTTATCGACTGCGGTGCGAACCCCTTTGCCCAGGTATCTGGTTGCGTTATTGTCCCGCAGTTCGATAGCCTCGTTTTCTCCGGTGCTGGCGCCGGACGGAACCGAAGCGACGGCTCGTGTTCCGTCTTCCAGTTCAACAAAAACGCGAACCGTGGGATTCCCCCGCGAATCAAGGATCTCAAGTGCGTCAACCGCAGTAATTCTGGATGGCATAACAATTCCTCCTCAGGTGATGAGTAACGGCGTTTCTCTCTGTTTCAAGACGGTATCGAAGACAACAGGGCTCAGTTCTTTGGCACCATAGGCCCGGCTACTCAAAACCTGCGGCCTCACGCACTGCATAAGAAAAGCAGATCACGGCACCGCCCGAATTTGGATAGTCCAAAGATATGCACCACCGCAGATAAGTCAAAGGGCCGCTGCAGAATAAATCAGAGATTAATCCGCTTGAAATATCCGCCTAACACATCGGTAAAACGCCAATAGCCGATACCGCCGCCGGCAGCCCTAACCGACTGAAACAAATGATCAAAAGTGATTCGCCCGCAACGCCCCGGCTCAACCAGGCCTCAGCCGTCTCAGCTCTGATAATGTCCGCAAAACCGAAGGCAATTTGTTCGGCAGTCAGTTCAATGCTGTACCAGGACATAGGGGTGAACTCGCTAGCAGCCCTGCTATGTGCCTGTCGACAGCAGGCGGCTGCAGGTGGGAGCAGACTCATGATCTGAGATTCAGTGCTGACAATTAGGGCAGTAGAATGAGGCTCGGCCGCCGAGCTTTATATGCTTGATGATGGTATCGCATTGCGGGCAGGGTAGGCCGCCCCTGCCGTAGACCTTGAAGTGAATCTGAAAGTAGCCGCGAGCACCGCTGGCACCCAGAAAATCAGAGATCGTGGAGCCGCCGCATTCGATCGCATGGTCCAGCACGGCGCGTATTTCATCGACCAGACGGTTCCACCTGGCCAGACTGATGCTGCCACTCTTCCTGGTTGGTCTGATGCCGGACGCAAAGAGGCTCTCGTTGGCATAGATGTTGCCGATGCCGACCACCACCCGCGAATCCATGATGAAGTTTTTAACCGGCTGAATTCTACTCCCGGCCCGGCGTTTCAGGTATGCGCCAGTGAAATCGTCAGAAAAGGGTTCGGGGCCTGCGGTCCTGAAGACACTTTCTTCGAGTGCGTCGACTTCTTCCGGGGCAGCCACTCTGATCGAACCGAATCTGCGGACATCGTTGAACCTGAGTTCATAACCGTTGTCCAATTGGCAGCACAGGTGATCGTGTTTGCGGGAGGCGCTGTTTTGTTTGAACAGGCCGAGTTTGCCGGTCATGCCAAGATGCAGGATCAGCATCGCACCGCTGTCCAGTTCGATGAGCAGATATTTGGCCCGGCGTCTCACGCCGGTGACCCGCCTGCCTGGCAGATGGGTCTGCAGCAGGGCTTCCGGCACCGGGGTGCGCAGCTCTTTGCCGCTGCTCTTGAAAGCGGTGAATGTTCTGCCGGACAGATGCAGCGCAAGTCCGCGCCGGACTACCTCAACTTCAGGCAGTTCAGGCATCGAGCTTGTCCGCTGCGAGAGTGCAGACCGCCAAGGCGTAGTCCCCGTGGACATGGGTGATAACCGATACCGTGCCCAGGTGGGAATAGGGTTTATCGAGGGTGAAGTCGAGCTTGCGGTAGTCCCGTTCGGGACGGATGGAATCGAGCTGCATTGCCAGAAAACCGGGGTGTCCGTCACTGTTGAGGCACTTGCGCAGCGCCTCCTTGGCAACCCAGAGCAGGCCCAGCTGGATCAGCTCGTCTTCGGCCGTCGAGTCCAGAAGTGCCGCTTCCGTCCCGTTACAGTAGCGATCCTTGACCTTGAACAGCGTGTCGCTCAGATACTGGATGTCAACGCCGCAATGATCGCGGCAGGCAAGGCCCGCAACTTTCTGGTGCGAGTGGGAAATGGATATATCCAGATGACCCGGAACTGCATTGGAGCGAGCGACCTGTACGTAGGGTCGACCGCCGGGGTTGACGCCGATGGACAGATCGAGCGGCTGCAGCGCCTTCACGCCATTTCTCCCATTGAGCAGCTCAAGCGTTGCCTGCTTGGCGCAGATACGGCCCAGAAACCATTCCTGGCGGCGCTTCTCGAAGGAGTATCTGGTCAGCTGCTGATGCTCCTCTTCAGTAAGCCACTTCGAGATCAGCTCATTTTCCCGGCCGTTGATCAGCAGATCAGTATCGATGACGATCATGCCAAGGCTGTTGTGCCGGGTGCGAGAGGTGAGCAGATCCTTGAGGTCGTCGGGGAGCAGCGGGGATGGCTGATACAGCTGGTGCGCGGTATATTGGGGTAGCATTATGAAAATAAATTTTATTGCAATTTAAAACCGTCTTGATAACTACATGATGTACGGTAAAGCATCACACATGGTATGACTGATTACCCTCTTCTGCAAGGGATGGCAATGGAAAGTGTACAACTAAGCGCCTATGACTTTGTTGTTGCCGGCATGATCGTGTTACTGGTCCTGAGAGGTATCTGGCTCGGTCTGCTCAGGCAGATCATCCCGCTGCTTGCGCTGTCTTTCGGTTATTTTGCGGCCAGCCGCTATCACGCCGAACTATTGCCGTTTCTGAAAAATATCTCGGATAGCCCCAAGGTGGTGTTTCTGGCCGCCTATGTCATCATGTTCGCCGTAATCTATATCGTCGCCTTTATTATCGGCAAAGGCCTGGCCCGGGTCATCGAGGTGATCGTAGCACCTTGGTTTGACCGCATTCTCGGTGCTATTCTGGGCCTGGCCAAAGCCCTGATCCTGGTCATCCTGGTGCACATGCTGCTGGGTACCCTGATGGCCCCGGAAAATGAAATGCTGCGCTCCTGTCGGACATGTCCGACTCTGAACAAGATGACGGATATCACCCGCGAAATCATCAAGGACGAGGAAATCCGCGAATCGCTGCGTCAGAAGAAGCCGGCCATAGCGCTCGAGCAGATGTCCTCGATGCTGTTGGAAATGGGTGATGACAGGCCTGCCGATGAGCCCCGGGAAATAACTATTGCACCTGAATAATCAGCGGCTGCAGCCGGCGGGATGATCCGATGGCCAGAACGGGCAACAGGAAGAAGTCTCCAGCTTCATATCGGCAGCGAACCTACCGGGATCTCGCTGTAAGTGAGGGACTAATCAGTTCCCACGTCAAGTTCAAAGAGACCGACCTGCATGTGCTGGCGGTTGGCGATGCCACCCGCGCGGCGGGTGATCTGGCGACCAGTTACCGGCTTCAGATCGAGCATTATATAGAAAAACACCCTGCCTTTGCAACTTCGCTGGTGCCGCTTGCCGATGACCAGCTCGCTCCACCGATCGTGGCCGATATGCTGAGGGCTTCACGCCACGCCGGGGTTGGGCCGATGGCCGCCGTGGCAGGTTCGATTGCCCAGTATGTGGGACGGGGGTTGATTGACGCCGGGCATCGCGAGATTATCGTTGAAAATGGCGGGGATATCTTCCTGCAGCGCAGCCTTGCACTTACGGTTTCCGTCTATGCCGGCCAGTCGCCATTGAGCCACAAACTGGGATTGAAGCTCAGGCCCGCTCCGGGCGGCCTGGGTATCTGCACCTCTTCGGGAACCGTCGGGCATTCGCTCAGTTTCGGCCTGGCCGATTCAGTCACCGTGGTGGCAGATTGTGCTGCAATAGCCGATGCGGCGGCGACACGGCTCGGCAACGAGGTCGGACGGGAGCGCGAAGAACAAGAGGGTATTGCCAGGGCGCTGCAGGTGGCAAAAACGCTGATGTTTATTCGGGGCGTTCTGGTTGTCTGCGGTGAAACACTGGGAGCGGTCGGTGATATAGAACTGGTGCCGCTTGATTGACGCAGGATATGAGGCTATGACGAAAAAAACAAAGAAAAAGCAGCTGACCGGGCGGGTCGAAAACCGGGTAGTCGAGCGGAATCACCTGGTCTTTTACCTGCGGGTTTTCGATGACACGAACAATTCCATGCTCGGCCATCTGGCAGACATCTCGACCGACGGCTTCATGCTGGTCAGTGTTGTCCCGATCGAACCTGAACAAAACTATCGTTTGAGAATGCTGCTGCCCAGGGAGATCGAGGGGCGCCTCGAGCTGGTTTTCGAGGCAAGGAGCCGCTGGTGCAGGCCGGATTCCAATCCAGATTTTCACCTCAGCGGGTTTCGTTATCTCAAGGTAGACAAGGAACTTGTCTCTCAAATCATGCGGCTGGTATACGATTTCGGTCGGGAGGCGGATCAGCAGACCAAGGATGCCAAGCCCCCGGCCTGCAGCCTGACCCATACCACCGGCAAATAGTCTTAAACGGCTCCGCTTTGTTCAACTCCGGCTCAATGCGCTTGCCGTCTGCCAGCGGATCTAGTGAGCGGCAAGCTGGCGCCTTGCTTCTTCCCGCAGCTGGTCCCCGCAGTGCTCAACGAAATTGTCCACATGTTCCTGCCAGGAGCTGAACACTGATAGCCCGCGCTGATCGAGTATCTTGTTGCGCAGAATCGAATTGGCCGGGCGAGGCGCCGGGGTCGGGTAATCTGCTGTAGCGCAGGGCACAAAACGATGTGCAATATCCATCCGCTCGAGAAAATAGCAGGCCGCTTCAAACCAGGACGAGTAGCCGTCCGAGGTGGTATGGACAATCCCCCTGAGATCCGTGTCGATCAGTTTGGCGATCTGGCGGGCCAGGGTGTCGGACCAGGTCAGAGAGCCGAACTGGTCGTTGACGATGGTGAAATTACGCTCTGGATCGGACAGTGCCAGCCGCAGCATGGTTTTCAGAAAGTTAGGGCCATGGGCCGAATAGAGCCAGGCGGTGCGCAGCAACAGAGCATCGGGACAACACTGCAGCAGGTTCTGCTCACCGGCCAGTTTGCTGCGGCCGTATTCTGAAAGCGGATTGACCGGGTCTTCCTCGACATAGGGCTGGGGCACTTCCCGGCGACCGTCGAAGACATAGTCAGTGGATATGTGGATCACCCGGGCGCCGATCGCCGTTGCTGCCTCGCCGATATGACGGGGACCGTCAGCGTTGATGCGCCAGCCGGCCTCGCGCTCGCTTTCGCACTTGTCCACCGCGGTGTACGCCGCGCAGTTGATGATGATTTCAGGCGTTTCGGCCCGGCAGATCCGCTTGACGCTGGCCGCTTCACCAATATCGATGTCCGGATAGTCGGTGGCGATGATCAGGTGATCAGCACCCAGCACCTGTATGCAGTCGGTTCCGAGTTGTCCTCCGCTGCCGATGATCAGGACTTTCATCAGGAGTTTCTCATCTCTTTTTCGCCGATCAGATCCATGATGTAGCGGCCGTACTGGTTCTTCAGGGTGTCGCGGGCCAGGGCGGCAAGCTCATCGATGCTGATGTAGCCCAGCTGGTAGGCGATCTCTTCGATGCAGGCGATTTTCAAGCCCTGCCGTTCCTGAACCGCCTGGACATAGCTCGCGGCCTGCTGCAGCGATTCATGGGTGCCGGTGTCGAGCCAGCAGAATCCTCGGCCGAGCGGCTGGACCTTCAGATCTCCCCGCTTGAGATAGGTCATGTTCACGTCGGTGATTTCCAGTTCGCCGCGGGGCGACGGCCTAACCTGTTCGGCTATCCCGACCACATCGTTGTCGTAGAAATAGAGTCCCGGCACCGCATACTTCGACTTGGGCACGGCCGGTTTCTCCTCGATTGAGACGGCATTGTTCTGTTCGTCAAACTCTACCACGCCGTAGCGTTCGGGGTCGCGGACCAGATAGCCGAAGATCAATCCGCCTTTTTCAAGGGCCGCGCTCTGTCTGAGAATCGAGGTAAAGCCCTGGCCGAAGAAGATGTTGTCACCCAGGATCAGGCAGACCGAATCGCTGCCGATGAATTTTTTGCCGATCAGAAAGGCCTGGGCCAGGCCGTCCGGGCTTGGCTGGGCCGCGTAGCTCATGTTCAGGCCGAGGTGCGCGCCGTCTCCGAACAGTTCCTGAAAATAGGGCAGGTCGTGCGGTGTCGAGATAATCAGGATATCTCTGATCTGGGCGAGCATCAGCACCGAGAGCGGGTAGTAGATCATCGGTTTGTCGTAAACCGGGATGAGCTGTTTGCTGATGACTTTGGTGAGCGGGTAGAGCCTGGTGCCTGAGCCGCCGGCGAGTATGATTCCTCTCATGATAGGGGTAACCTGTCAGAAAAACTTTACTAATTGCGCTGGTTAAGGGTAGACTATGAAGTCAGATCCGATACAGAGCCGAATATAACAATCTTTGATAAAAAGGAAACCCCAAATGGTCCAGCCGAGGCCGGCCTGCTTCAAGGCATACGATGTCAGAGGAAAGGTCCCGGAACAGCTCGATGCCAGGATGGCGCTGCAGATCGGCCGCTGCTTTGCCTCATTATATAAACCGGCCACGGTGGCGCTCGGCTACGATATCAGGCTCTCCAGTCCCGAGCTGGCGGCGGCCCTGGCCAGGGGCCTCAACGAGATGGGGGCAAACGTGCTGCATCTCGGGCTGTGCGGCACCGAGGAGGTGTACCACGCCGCTTTCAGTATGAGCGAAGCGGGGGTTGACGGCGGCATAATGATCACCGCCAGCCATAACCCGTCGGACTACAACGGCATGAAGTTCGTCGGCCGCCTGGCCCGGCCGGTCACCGGCGAGAACGGACTTTATGAAATCGCCGCGATGATCAGCTCCGGCCGGATACCGGAGCCGCAGGGCAGCCCGGGCGGACAGCAGCAGGTTCAGGACAAGTCCGCCTATATTGACCACCTGCTCACCCATGTCGAGGTCGCCCAGCTCAAACCCCTGAAACTGGTGGTCAACAGCGGCAACGGCTGCGCCGGGGCGGTGATCGACCTGCTTGAAGAACACCTGCCGGTCGAGTTTATCCGGCTGCATCACCAGCCCGACGGCACCTTTCCAAACGGTGTACCCAATCCGCTGCTGCCGGAAAAAAGGGCCGAGACCTCGGCTGCGGTTGTCGAGTACCAGGGCCGATTTCGGCCTCGCCTGGGACGGGGATTTCGACCGCTGTTTTTTCTGGGACGAGCAGGGCAGGTTCATCGAGGGCTACTATATGGTCGGTCTGCTGGCCGTGGAGCTGCTCGGCCGCGAACCGGGAGCAAAGATTCTGCACGATCCCCGGCTTATCTGGAACACCATAGAGCTGGTTCGCGAAGCGGGCGGCATCCCGGTGCAGACGAAAACCGGACATGCCCTGATCAAGGAGCGCATGTGGCAGGAGGGCGTCCCTATACGGTGGGGAGATGTCGGCCCATCACTATTTCAGGGATTTCGGCTGCTGCGACTCCGGCATGATTCCCTGGCTGCTGCTCTGGTCGATCATCAGCAGAACAGGCAGACCGTTGTCGCAGCTGATCGATGCACGGATGCAGGCCTATCCGATCTCGGGCGAGATCAATACCACGGTGGATGACCCCGATGCGGTGATTGCAGAAGTTGAATCCCGCTTTTCCGGCGGCAGCGTTGACCGGCTCGACGGCTTAAGCGTTGCCTTCGATACGTATCGCTTCAATATCAGAAAATCTAATACCGAACCGCTGCTGCGCCTCAACGTGGAGAGCAGGGGCGATGCGGCGCTGCTGGCTGAAAAGACCGCTGAGCTGCTTGCCGTGATCCGGGGCGGCTAATCGATTGAGCGGCGGCAGACGCTTGTCTCACCGAACAAGCGCTGCCGGCCTGACGGCGCCAACCAGACAGAGGAGAGACGCATGACAACGATACAGCCGGTAATTCTGGCAGGGGGGACCGGGACCAGGCTCTGGCCCTTGTCCCGTGAGATTTACCCGAAACAGCTGCTCTGCCTGACCGATCAGACCTCGCTGCTGCAGAACACCCTGAAACGGGTCTCCACTCTGGAAGGCGCCCGGCCGCCGGTCATCGTGGTCGGCGAGGAACACCGCTTTATCACCAGAAGCCAGATCGATGAACTCGGCGAAGCCGGCAGGATAAGCGACTACACCATCCTGCTGGAGCCGGTCGGCAGAAACACCGCGCCGGCCATCGCCGGAGCGGTGGAATATGTGTCGATGACCAATAACGACCCTGATCTGGTGCTGCTGGTGCTGCCGGCGGATCATCTGATCAGCAGAACGGACGCGTTTCAGCAGGCGGTTGCGGAAGCAGCCCGGAGGGCCCAGCAGGGGTTAATCGTCACCTTTGGGATCGAGCCGGACCGGCCCGAGACCGGATACGGCTACATCGAGCAGGGCGATGACGGCAAAGTATTGTCGTTTAAAGAAAAGCCGGAGCTCAAAGTGGCCGAGCAGTATCTGGCGGCGGGCAATTATTTCTGGAACAGCGGTATGTTCGCCTTTACGATCGAGAGCTTCCGCCGGGAAATGCAGCAGCATGATCCGGACATTCTGGCTGCAATGGCCGAAGCGGTGGCCGCTGGCACGCGGGATGAGCGCTTTTACCGGTTCGGCAGTGAACCGATGCAACGCTGCGCGTCCGAGTCGATCGATTATGCGCTGATGGAAAAAACCGACCAGGCGGTGGTGGTTGCCGCCGATTTGGGCTGGAGCGATATCGGCTCATGGCAGGCGCTCTACGAAGTTCTCGAAAAAGATGCGTTCGGCAACGTCAGCCGGGGCGATGTGCTGTTGGAAGATACCAGGAACTCGATGATTCGGGCCGAGGGCCTGATGATCGCCGCTGTCGGGCTGGAGGATACGCTGGTGGTCGAAACCGCCGATGCGGTGCTGGTCGCGCCGCTGTCTCGTTCCCAGGATGTGAAGAAAGTGGTCAATAAACTGAAATTAGAGGGGCGGGCCGAGTTCAAGTTCCACCAGACGGTTTATCGGCCCTGGGGCTCTTATTCGGTTCTGTCAATTCAGCCGCGCTATCAGATTAAGAAAATCACCGTTGATCCGCACCAGAAACTTTCGCTGCAGATGCATCATCACCGTCATGAACACTGGGTGGTGGTCAAGGGAGCGGCTCTGGTGACCAACGGTGACCGGGAAATCCTGCTGCACGAGGACCAGTCCACCTATATTCCGGCCGGCAACAGGCACCGGCTGGAAAATCCAGGAGTTATTCCGCTGGAGTTGATCGAGGTGCAGATCGGCAGCTATCTGGGCGAGGATGATATCGTTCGATTTGAAGATATTTACGGCAGAAACGAATAGGTATGAGCAGGTACGCCCGAAGGCAGTGCGGTGCCGGTCTGGTGCCAACCATCAGCAGACCGGTCCAGCCGGTTGTGCACCGGGCAAAGTTCCGGTTTGCTATTCAGTCGGCTTGTGGCAGTTCATCTTTATATTTTTTGAACGCTTCGGTGTAGAGCCGGAAAATTCGCCTGCCCTCAGCCGGCATCTTCACAAACTCGACACCTGACACATAACGCCCGCCCCTGGTATTGGTGTGGGTGACCCGCCCGGTCAGATCGATGAGGTCGTGTTCTATGCCGACCGTGATTTGAAGTTCGCTGTCCACGGGCAGTCGGTAAATGGTTTCCAGCTTCACCCCGTTGAGACTCACGTCGAGGGTTCTGCCCATCGAATAGCGTCCCCGGGATCCATCTGGTTCAATGACGATGTAATCGAGCAGGTGGATCGAATCCCATCTGATGTATTTGCGTTTTTCACCGTGTGCCATGCAGACTCCTTGCTTCGTGATTAATCGGCGGTGGTGGGTTTCTGGTCGGGGAACATCGCCTCAAGCGCGGATTTTTCAGCCCTGACGATGCCCCGTTCGGTTATCAGTGCGGTGACCAGCCGGGCCGGCGTTACGTCAAATCCATAATTGGCCGCCCTGGTGCCTTCCGGTGCCACACTGACTGACACTATCCTACCACTTTTTGTGCATCCGGTGATAGCAGTAATTTCATCTCCGGGCCGAATTTCTATATCAATATCAGCTCCTTTGTCGATGTTCCAATCCAAGGTCGAGGACGGCAGGGCTACATAGAAGGGGATATCGTTGTCCCTGGCGGCGAGCGCCTTGAGGTAGGTGCCGATCTTGTTGGCCACATCGCCGGTATGGGTGGTACGGTCCGAGCCGACGATTACCATGTCAACCAGGCCGTTCTGCATCAGATGGCCGCCGGTGTTGTCGGCGATCAGGGTATGGTCTATGTCTTCCTGGCCCAGCTCCCAGCAGGTCAGTTTGGCACCCTGGTTCCAGGGCCTGGTCTCGTCCACCCAGACGTGCAGAGCGATGCCCTCGTCGCGGGCGGCATAGATCGGGGCGGTGGCGCTGCCGTAATCGACAAAGGCCAGCCAGCCGGCATTGCAGTGGGTCAGGATGTTTACCGGTTCGCCCTTTTTCCGCAGTGATACCTCGCGGATCAGGACCTTGCCATGCTGACCGATCCGGCGGCAGAACTCAGCATCCTCATCGGCAATCTGGTCAGCAGTAGAAAGAGCCTGTCGGCGAATTTCACCAGCGTTTGCCAGCTTGGTTACCGACAACAGCATCCTGTCCACCGCCCAGGCCAGGTTGCGGGCGGTAGGGCGGGCCGCCTTGAGCAGGCGCGCCGCCTCCTGCAGGTCCCGCTGGATAGTTTGCTCGCCTGCCGCAAGTGACGCCAGATACATGCCGTAGCCGGCGGTGGCCCCAATCAGTCCAGCGCCGCGAATGAGCATATCCCTTATCGCCCGGGAGGCGTCCTCGACGGTGCGCAGGGCGACCGTTTCAAAACGATGGGGTAAAAGGCGTTGATCGATGATATGGACAATTGCGCTGTTGTGCTGATCTACCCAGATGGTGCGGTAAGGGGTGCCGTTGACATGCATCTGCTGTTCCCGGGGTGTTGCGTTGAGCGGTTAGGATTGGTCTGTTATCCAACCATGCCTGTGGCCGAACGTCAACTGCCGAAACGCTGGGGAGACAGTAAATATCGGTGCAGAAACAAGAGACGCAGGATACCGGTCAGAGCCATTCAAAAAGGTCCGTTCTGATCCGAGTCGTTTTCCTCCCGGCAGGATGACCCGCCGTTAGGTCCGTGAGGTGCGTAGGCGCGTCGCAAACTCTCCGGTACCTGCTGCAAGCAGGCCGGCTGTCTGGCAATGGCCGCCGCTGCCGGCTTATTTGTCAATGATACCAGAGAATCAAGCTGGTTGTTGAGCGGAGGCAATTAGAAAGCAAAAGAGAAAATTATTGAAAATGTTACCATCTATGTTATTTCTTTGTCTGTAAAATACAATTTTATTACAATAATGTAATTTATGGTGGCGATTGCTCAGCTCGCCCAACGTTTTTTTCAAGGAGGGGAACATGAACAAGGCGGATACGGTCTTTATTCTGGCGGCTGCAGGGCTGGTGCTGCTGATGACGCCCGGGCTGGCGCTTTTCTACGGCGGCATGGTACGGAGCAAAAATGTGTTGGGCACGATCATGCAGAGCCTGTTCATGATCTCGTTGATCTCTATCGAGTGGGTCTATCTCGGTTACTCGATGTCATTTGGCCCCACTATTGGCGGATTTATCGGGGATCTGTCCTGGTTCGGCCTGAACACAGTGACCTCAGCGCCCAGCCCTGACTATGCAACGACGATTCCCCAGACGGTCTTCATGGTCTATCAGTGCATGTTCGCTATCATTACGCCGGCCCTGATCACCGGCGCCTTTGCCGAACGGGTCAAATTTGTGCCGTTTATCATATTTTCGGTGGTCTGGGCCATTCTGGTCTATAACCCGGTCTGCCACTGGATCTGGGACAAGAGCGGCTGGCTCGGGGCGATCGGCGTTGTGGATTTTGCCGGCGGTCTGGTGGTGCATGCCACCTGCGGTATGGCAGCCCTGGCCGGGGTGCTGGTTATCGGCCCCAGAAGAGGCTACGGTCGGACCAGTTTCATGCCGCACAACCTGCCGATGACCGTGATTGGCACCGGGCTGCTCTGGTTCGGCTGGTTCGGCTTCAACGGCGGATCGGCGCTGGCGGCAGACGAAGTCGCTGCTACCGCCTTCGTGGCGACCCACTTCGCCGCTATGGCCGGCATGGCGATGTGGGTGCTCATGGAATGGAGACTGCAGGGCAACCCGACCACGCTCGGCGCCGCCTCCGGCGCCATTGCCGGCCTGGCAACCATCACTCCGACCGCCGGTTTCGTCGGTCCGAACACGGCGATCCTGGTTGGTATTATGGGTGGTGCGCTGTGCTATACATTTGTTAATATGAAAGGCAGATTCAAGCTCGACGATTCTCTCGACGTGGTCGGCATACACGGCGTCGGCGGCCTGCTCGGTACGATCTGCCTCGGGTTGTTTGCCACCACCGCGGTCAACCCCGGAGGGGTGGACGGTCTGTTGGCCGGCAACCCGGGTCAGTTGGTGGCCCAGATTATCGGCGCAGTCGTGGTCAGCGTCTATGCCTTTGGGGTCAGTTGGTGTATCTTCAAGGTGATCGAGGCAACCGTCGGTTTGCGCCTGAGCGATGAGTCTGAAGTGGCCGGTATGGATTCCACCGAACATTCCGAGACTGCTTATAATTAAGGTGAAGCAAGCTAAGATGGGCTGCCGTCGTTTCGCCCGGGACCAGATGCTCCGGGATGAGCCGACCGCAATGGCGGTAATTTTGCACGAGGAATATTATGAGAAAAATAGAAGCCATTATCAAACCGTTCAAGCTCGATGACGTCAAAGACGGATTGAATGAAATCGGCATCAAGGGCATGACCATTTGCGATGTTAAGGGCTATGGGCGGCAGAAGGGTCACACCGAGATCTACCGGGGTGCCGAGTACATGGTTGATTTCATCCCGAAAGTGAAAATCGAGGTGGTGGTGCCGGCCGAGGTGGCCGATCAGGTGGTCGACAAAATCAGAGAGACGGCCAACACCGGCAAGATTGGTGACGGTAAAATCTTCGTTACCAAGGTAGAGCGCATCGTCAGGGTGCGCACCGGGGAAGAAAACCGGGATGCGGTCTGATTTATATGCCGGCTAAGCTTAAAACCCAGCGCCAGGCCCTGGACGAGCTCTGGGCCCAGGGCCTGAGTGGAAAATCCCTGCTGCGCAATCACAGCAGGCTGGCCGATCAGTTTATTGTTGATTGTCTGGAAAGCGTTGCCGATAGAACATTATCTCCCAGGTGGCGCTGGTCGCGCTGGGCGGCTACGGGCGGCAGGAGCTTTTTCCATTTTCAGATATCGACCTGATGATCCTGTTTGAGCCCGAGATCAGGGAGAGGATCGGCGAACTGGCCGATGGCATCCTCTATCCGCTCTGGGATACCGGCTATGAAGTCGGTCACGGCGTCCGTACCGTGGACGAGTCGATGAAACAGGCGGCCGAGGATTTCATCTTTCAGGTGGCCCTGCTCGATGCCCGGCTGATTGGCGGGTCGGCCGGCTTGTTCGATAAGCTGATGGGGGTCTATCGGCAGGAGTTCGTCGAGGGCAGGCGCGATGAATTCATTGCTAACCTGAACCGTTTCAACGACGAGCGCCGGGAGCGATTCGGCAGTCACGGGTATCTGCTGGAGCCCAATATCAAGGAGAGCAAGGGCGGTCTGCGCGATATCCAGTCGATGATCTGGGCGGCAAAGGTGGTTTTCGGAATCCATACCTTCGACAAGATTGTCGAAGCCGGCTTTCTGCTGCAGAGCGAAGGCGAACGCTTCGACGGCGCCCACAATATGCTGGTGCGGATCAGAAACCGGCTCCACTATATCAGTGGCCGCAAAAACGATCAGCTCTATTTCGAGCAGCAGGAAGAGATGGCCGGAGCATTTGGCTACAAAGATTCTGGAAAAGGTCTCAGTGTAGAGAGTTTTATGCGCGACGTGTATGGTCATTTAAGGACCGTCACGGTGGTCCACGATCTGTTTTTCGATCACGTCAACGAGGTGCTCGGTTTGACCGGCAAAGGCAGGCAGGTCAGTGATCGTGAACTGGAAAAAGGTATCGAGATTCTCGAAACCGGGTCCATCTGAAGGTCTCGGCTGAAGGTCTTGCCGCCAAACCCCATCTGCTGATGCGTACGTTTCTGGCCTCGGCCAAGACCGGTGTCGAGGTGCACCATCGCTCCAAGATGGTGATTACCGATAACCTCGCCTTGATTACCACCAAACTGCGGTCCTCGCCGCGGATGGCCAAGCCGTTTCACGCCATTTTGAGCTCTGCCGTCGATGTACTTGCGGTTCTCGAGGGGATGCTGGAGACCGGACTGCTGGGCATGTACCTGCCGGAATTTGCCAGAATCGACGCGCTGGCCCAGCACGATGTCTATCATATCTATACGGTGGACCGGCATTTGCTGCAGGCGGTGGCCGAACTGCACCGGGTATTAGCCGAAGAGCCGGAAATTGCCGAGCTGGTGCAGGTCAGGCGACCATTATATCTGGCCGCGCTGCTGCATGACATCGGTAAACGTTCCGGCCGCGACCACTCCGAATATGGCGCCGAGCTGGCCTGTGAGATCGGCCGGCGGCTCTGTCTCGAAGCCGATGAGATCGACACGCTGGCCTTTCTGATTCGTTATCATCTGTTCATTCCGGAAAATGCCCTGCGCCGCGACCTGGAAGATCCGGCATTTATCAAGCGATGTGCCGAAACCATCAGCAACGTTGCGCACCTTGCCATGCTCTACCTGCTGTCTGTAGCCGATTCGCGTGCCACCGGCCCATCCGCCTGGAGTGACTGGAAGGCGCAGTTGATGCGGGACATGTATCTCAAGCTCAAAGTCTATCTCGAGGTGGCCACCTCGGAGGTGCATGGTCCTGCCATCGCCGATCAGCAATATCTGGAAGGTATTGCCTGGCTGCGCGAGCAGGTACGGCTGCTGACGGCAGAGGAGACGGGACTGCGGATGGCGGTGGACGATCTGGCAGCTGATTATCTGTCGAGCTTCACCCCGGGAACCGTCGTCTCGCATCTGCGCTATCATCGGGACTATTACCAGATCGTCCGGCAGAAATCCCTGGTGGTCGGCGAGCAGACCGGCGATCACTGGTCCGTATTGGTGATGTCGACCGACCAGCCCGGCCTGCTGGCCAAGATCTGCGGGGTGATGACCCTGAACCAGCTGGCGGTGGTCAATGCCCAGATTTTCACCTGGCCGGACGGGACGGTGGTGGATATGATCGATGTGCGGCCTCTGGACCAGTTCGATTTTGACGAGTGTGACTGGCAGGCAATCAACCAGGACCTGGATCGGGCCGTCAATCACCGGCTCGGCCTGGGCTACCGGCTGCATGAAAAACTCAAGAACAGCTACGGCAGAAAACGCGAACTGATCGGCAGCTTCGATTACCGGGTAGAAATCGATGACCGCGGCTCCGACGAGTTCAGCATTGTCGAGGTCCATGCTGCTGACCGCCCCGGTCAACTCTATCGAATCGCCCAGACCATGGCGGATTTTGGCATCAACATTCATAAGGCGTTTATCGCAACCGAAGTAGGTCAACTTATCGACGTCTTTTATGTAACTGATAAAAAAGGAAATAAGATCGAAGACGGGGAATACAGAAAGGAGATAATCAACGGCCTCATGCACGCGATAGGAGGTGTGGACGAGGCGGCGGCTGGCTGAGCATAATTGACATATTTGTAATAAAAAATATTTTTGTAATTTTTCTGTTGCAGAATTTGTAACAAATTGGTAAACGGATACTGACTGATTATTATGCAATCAGATCACTATCGCGAAAACCCTATAAACAGGAGAAACCAGAGATGACACGTGATGAAATATTGAAAATTATCGAGGAGAAAAATATCCATTTTTTCCGCCTTCAGTTCGTTGATATTTTCGGTTTTATGAAAAATGTCGCCATTCCGCGCAGCCAGATCGAAAAGGCCCTGGACGGCAAGATCATGTTCGATGGCTCATCGATCGACGGGTTCGTCCGGATCAACGAGTCCGACATGTACCTGAAGCCCGACTATGATACCTTTGTCATACTTCCCTGGAGAAACAAGCAGGGGATCGCCGCCGCCCGCATCATCTGCGACGTATATAAAAGTGATGAAACACCGTTTAAAGGCTGTCCGCGGGTTAATCTCAAGCGGGTGCTGGCCGAGGCTAAAGAGCTGGGCTTCACCATGAATGTTGGCACCGAGGCTGAGTTTTTTCTGTTCGAGCGGGACGAAGACGGTTTGCCCACCACCATCACCCAGGACGTAGCCGGCTACTTCACCACCGATCCGGACGACAAGGCCAGCGACTGCCGTCGTGAAATCATCGAGACCCTGGAGAAGATGGGCTACGAGATCGAGGCCTCCCACCACGAGGTGGCCGAAGGTCAGCACGAGATCAACTTCAAGTATGCCGATGCCATTACCGCGGCAGACAATACCATGACGTTCAAATGGGTCGTGAAATCGATAGCCTCCAATTATGGGCTCCACGCGACCTTCATGCCCAAACCGATCTTCGGTATCAACGGTTCCGGCATGCATACCAACCAGTCGCTGTTCAACCTTGACGGCACCAATGCCTTCTTTGATGAGTCAAACGATATTCAGCTTTCCGATGTGGCCTACAAATACATCGCCGGCATCCTGAAGAACGCCCGCAGTTTCGTCGCGGTGACCAATCCGCTGGTCAATTCATACAAACGCCTTGTGCCAGGCTACGAGGCGCCGGTCTACGCGGCCTGGTCGGCATCAAACCGCTCGGCGCTGGTCCGCATCCCGGCCGCCCGCGGCATGTCCACCCGCACCGAGGTGCGCTGCCCCGATCCAAGCACCAACCCCTACCTGGCTTTTGCAATGATGCTCAATGCCGGCCTGGACGGAATCAAAAATGATCTCAAGGCGCCGTTCTCGGTAGATGAGGATATCTTCGAAATGACTGCCAAGCAGATGGAAGAGAAGGGTATTACCGTGCTGCCCGGCAGCCTCAAAGAGGCTCTTGAAGAGTTCAAGGCCAATCCGTTGTCGCGAGAAACCCTCGGTGACCATATATTCACCAAATATATCGAAGGGAAAGAAGCGGAGTGGGATGACTACCGCTGTGCCGTAACCGATTGGGAACTTGAGAAGTACCTGACCATCTACTAGGCTTCTGCCGAAGCTTCTGCCAAGCAATACTCCCGGCAGTAAAGGCCTGTATGTCCCCTGCGGCATACAGGCCTTTTTGTATTTTCAGACCTTGCCAAGACCTCTGCAACGCATTAAAACGATCAGCAGACAGTTGAAATCAGGCAATTGCGAGACACGATGAACAGGCGCTTAAGGCATAAGGGCGTGGAGGCCTTGTCCCATACCTTCGCCGGACTTATCCGCGACAAGGATTGGGAATATCGATTTGATCAGCACCGGGTGTTTCCCGCCTGGAAAAAGCTCGTGGATGCCGAAACCGCCGCCTGTTCCAGGCCGCTCAAAGTTGTCAGGGACGTGCTTTGGCTCGAGGTGGACAACTCTGCCTGGGTGCAGCAATTGCAGTTTAAAAAACTCCAGTTGCTCGAGCGCTTGAACGGCTGCCTGCGGGTGGCCTATTTTTCTGATATCCGCTTTACGGTAAAAGAGCGGTCAAACGAGCCTGAGCTCGACAATGAAAAGGCCCAAAGACGGGTGCGCTTCGAGCCGCCCTCCGAAGCGCAGTTGGCTGCCTTCCGGGCCCAGATCGACTTTATCGAGGATGAAGAAATCAAGGAGTCGATGCTGCGCCTCTGGTATGTGTCCCAGGCCTGCAAAGGGCCTTAGAAACGCAGGGCAGCGGTATTAGCGCGCACTATAACCAGTGGGTATTTGTTAAATATGATTTTCAACAATATTCTTGAATCCATCGGCAATACGCCGCTGGTGACCATAAACCGGCTCAACCCGAACAAGAAAGTGGCGGTGGTCGGCAAGCTTGAATCAAGCAACCCGGGCGGATCGGTCAAGGAGCGGATCGCCCTGTCCATGATCGAGGCCGGCGAACGCTCGGGCGAGCTGACCAAGGACAAGATCGTCCTCGAGGCAACCAGCGGCAACACCGGTATCGGCCTGGCCATGGTCTGCGCCGCCAAGGGCTATCGCTGCCTGCTGGTCATGCCCGAATCGGCCTCGGTCGAGCGCCGAAAGATCATGCAGGCCTATGGGGCTCGAGATTCTGCTGACCCCGGCCGACCGGGCACCGACGGGGCCATTGAAAAAGCCTACGCCATGGCCCGGGAATATCCGGACCGCTATTTCCTGACCGACCAGTTCAACAACGAAGCCAACTGGCAGGCCCATTACAACCAGACCGCCCCGGAGATCTGGCAGCAGACCGGAGGGCAGGTGACCCATATGGTGGCAACCCTGGGCACCTCCGGCACCGTCATGGGACTCTGCGCCTGGTTCCAGGAATTTCAGCCCCAGGTTCAGATTATCGCGGTTGAGCCGCACCTGGGACATAAGATCCAGGGGCTCAAGAACATGAAGGAGTCGTATAAGCCCGGGATTTTTGATAAATCTGCACCCGATAGGATCGTCAATATCGATGACGACGAGGCCTTTGAAACCGCCAGTAAGCTGGCCCGTCAAGAGGGCATTCTGGTCGGCATGAGCAGTGGTGCGGCCATGTTTGCGGCGCTGGAGATGGCCAGAGAACTCGAACAGGGCCTGATCGTGGCCATCCTGCCGGACGGCGGCGAGCGCTACCTGAGCACCCCGCTGTTTACGCCGCGAGGAGAGCTCGGTCGAGCAGAAGAAGTCCCAGCTTCGGTTCTACAACACGATGAGCAAGAAAAAGGAGATCTTCCAGCCTCAGCAAAAGGGAAAGGTCACCTTCTATTCCTGCGGCCCGACCGCCTACGAACCGGCCAATCTGTCCATTGCCGGCGTTTCGTCGTCGCGGACCTGATCGTCCGCTACCTCGAGGCCCGGGGCTACAAGGTCCATTCCTATATGAATTTTACCGATCTGGACGACAACACCATTGAGGGTGCCGGCAAGGCCGGATGGGCGTTGCAGGAGTTCACCCAGAACTATATCGACGGATTTCTCGCGGATATCGATACCCTGGGTGTCAAAAAGGCGACCGGCTATCCCAAGGCCTCGGAACATGTGCGGGATATGATCGAAATCAGCCACGAGCTGCATCCATAAGGGCTATGCCTACGAGAAGCATGGCTCGATCTATTTTGACATCTCCAAATTCAAGCTACGGCCGACTATCCGGCATTGATCTCTGAGCAAGATTCAGCTCGGCAAGACCGTCGACCTGGATAACTACGAAAAGGACAACCCCCGGGACTTCACCCTGCTCAAACGCTCCACCCTGGCAGAGCTGAAAAAGGGCATCTTCTTTGAGACCGACTGGGGCAATGTGCGGCCGGGCTGGCATATCGAATGTTCGGCCATGTCCACCCGCTATCTGGGCGAGACCCTTGATATCCACACCTCCAGCCGGGATCTGATCTTTCCCCACCACGAAAACGAAATCGCCATCGCCGAGGCCCTGACCGGCAAACCGCTGGCCAACTACTGGCTGCATTCGGAGCTGCTGCTGGTGGACGGCAAGAAGATGTCCAGCGAGAACAACAACGTGGTGACCCTGAAGGACCTGCTGGCCCGGGGATTCACCGGTCGCGAGATCCGTTTCATGCTGCTGTCGGTCCAGTATCGCAAACCGCTGAATTTTTCCCTCAAGCGGCTGGAAAACGTCCGCACCGCACTCAAACGACTCGATGAATTTACCTGCAAACTGCTCTGCCTGCCGCCGGGCCGGCCGCATCCCGAAGTGACGGCCTATGTCTCGGCGATGGAAGAGCAGTTCTACACGGCGATGGATGATGATCTTAACGTCTCGCGGGCGATGGCGGCAATCTACAACTTCATCAAGAAGACTAACCCGATCCTGCAGATCAACCACCTCGACCGGGACCAGAAGGATTACATCCTGGAGAAGCTCAACCAGCTCAACCAGGTACTGAAGATTTTCAAACTGCAGGGTTGCCCGCTCGAACCGGAGATTGACGCACTTATTCAGCTGCGCGAAAAAGCCCGGGTGGAAAAAGACTGGCAGACTGCCGATGCGGCCAGAAACGAACTGGCCGAGCGCGGCATCGCGGTGATCGACACCGCCAACGGTCCGGTCTGGAAGCGCGTGGTCGAAACCGAGCAGGAGTAGAGCAGCTGACAGCGTAAAAGTCGGAGCAACAATCAGGCTTGATTTTTAGCTGACTTCTATTATTATACGGCTCTCTCTGAACCCCTGACAATCCAGGGAATCAGAGCAGCAAACCTGCTCAATACGCGCCCGTAGCTCAGCTGGATAGAGCAACGGACTTCTAATCCGTAGGTCGCACGTTCGAATCGTGCCGGGCGTACCAATAATATCAAGCGGTTAGGTCAATTTGGCTTAACCGCTTTTTCTTTTGAGCTAACTCATAGCGTTTTCACAAACGTGGACAGTAATAACTATCTTCAATGTATAAAGTGGCACGTCTGCCTGCCTGAATAAAAAAAGGAAAGGTACTCTGTTGCGCTCCATAATTGCAGGTGAGCTTAATCCGTTTTTGACCAGCTACTTTCTTTTAATATATTTCTTCTCTTAGAGCCTGTTCGAGCAGTTTTCTGTTTAAATCAGATAAAACTTTCAGATGTGACCGTTCCCAATTCGCCAGGGATGAAAAGAGCTCTTTTTTTGTAGCATCATCTGTGGCTTCTGCCTGTTCCGAATAAAATTCAGAAGACCGAATCTCGAGACCCATCGCAGCTGATATCGCTGATGCCTCATAATCGGCACCTTTGATACTTTTGATTATTCCATCTGAAAAAACGATCTCTGCAAATTCCTCCGGATCGTTTTTTACTTTATCAGTATTGAATTCACCCTTATTGATGAGACAATCAAGCTGAGCTCTAAGAGTATTTTCATGACTTTTTTCTTCTTCTGCCATTCTGTCAAAGAGATTCTTCAGGGGAAACAATAGCTGTGGATTCCGACACACTTCTGTAAAATGCCTGCCCCTGTTTTTCCAGGATGATCGCCTTTTTCAGTATCTGAGCTGCGTTCTGTTCATTCATGGTGCCCTCCATTTTCATTTAGACTAGCATGAGAGCTTTGATAAAGAAATAATATGTTGTCAAATTGCCCAAAGTAGGTGACCAATAGTCGCTTTTGCGCTCTACGCTCACAGAGCATTTTACCCTGACGAGTTCCCATTGTTATAATGAATCAGCCACAGAAAAAGATCTTCTTGAAGCGCTGAAAGATCTGGGTAATTTTTCTATCGAAATGTCACCTGATAAAACTCCTGTAAGGTGTTTCGATGAAACAGTTCACCTCAGTGTTACCGTCTGCCGTAATAATTTCCCGGTCGTAAGCTAATTTTTAATGGTATGGCCGGACATTTTTCGCTCCAATCCTTTGCAATCCCTTTGTGCTGTTGACAAAGGCTGCAATGTAACTGGCAGCACTAAGATTTTACTTACCGATGAACTATTCTTGCCCTTCCCAATATATCTTCAATCAATCCACCCCCATTATCCAGGGGAAGAGATGTCTCTTGGCAATGTTAACGATTTAAGAAAATCTGAAAGTTCACACTGTTCCTGACTCCAGGTAACAAAACGACGTCCGTATAAGTGCTATACTAAAGTCATTAACGTTCTGTTTTTTCTACAAAAGAAAAAGGAGACGAAAATGACCGAAGAATTCGCTGTATCAAAAACATCGGTTTTTGATCCAAAATCACCCCCAGAACTTCATTTCAGGGCCGAAAATACAACTTTTCGCCACAATCGTGCCGGTTATAAGCGCCACATAACCCACCGCTGGTGCGCTCGTCTGGCAGCAAGCGGCTTTCCGGGGGCCGGCTTGGCTGTTGAATACCTCTACGGCAAATACATCAAAAACCTGTCGGTGAGTACAATCAAGCAGTCAGGATGTATCATCTTATACTTTTAAGTTTTCTTGAACGACAGGGAACAACTATCTATACCCTGACTCGCCAAGATGTCAGCGCTTATGTACAATATGAGCAGGACCGGGACTTAGCAACGCAATCAGTTGTCAACCATTTACGGGCAGTCTATGCCTTTATCAATTTCTTGATTGATCAAGGTGTACTGCCTTACACGATTATGCAGCCCAAGATCAAAATAAAACTGCCTCAAGCACTACCCAGGGCAATCCCTGCTGAAGATGTAAAACGCCTGCGCGAAGCGATTACCAATGTCCGGGACAGAGCTTTGATCTTGCTCCTGTTGAGAACGGGAATGCGAATCGGTGAATTGCTGGGTGTAAAAGTATCCGACATCAACCTTTCAGAGCGTAAGATCCTGATCTACGTGGGTGAAAAGAACTTCCAGGGACGAGCTGTGTATTACAACGAGGATGCAGCACAAGCTCTGCAGCAATGGCTCCAAGAACGAGATACGGCATCCGATTATCTCTTCCCCGGCAGATCGGGGCCAGGGACTATCAGCTATGTCACGGTCCACAGTGCTATGCGAAAATGCCTTGAACGCGCCGGCCTCTCCG
>CAVPRJ010000016.1:0-249271 GCA_963707715.1 uncultured delta proteobacterium | reverse complement strand
AGCGCTAATCGGCCTAACAATCGGTGCAGGTGATGACTTAAAGAACTGAGCGTGCATCGAATAAAAGATTGCCGTGAGCGCACAGCCTGTTGTTTTGCCGATCCTGATAATTTTATTTCCGACTGCCCCGCCGTGCTCCAGCCCCTGCTTGCCATCAACTTTCAAGGACTGCATGATTTCCCTGACCCCGGTAGCGTCATCAGCAGATCGCAGCACTTGTCCAAAACCTCCTTGATCACCGCCGGCCACTAACCAGAGAGGGCCGTCGACGGCCTTTGGTCCTCCGCCGGCTCCTGAGCGGACGTCGAGCGGGTCAACTCCGATTTTCCAATTATGGTTCCTCTTCTTCTGTAATCTTAATACGTATCGCTCCTGTTCAGGCCAAATATCCAAGCGTGTTTTTTTCTTGACATCGTTTCTGAAATTGGTGATCATACAGCCGTATTGTATAAATTATAAATTATAATATGTACAGGAGGAGACGGATGAAGAACAGAATCGGATTATTTTTGTTGATCACGTTGGTGGGTGTAGCGCTGTTGGCAGGGCCGAATGAAGGTCAAACTGCCGGCGACCAAAAGGTTATCAAGTGGAAACTCCAATCTTGGGCGCCTGCCGGAGATGCAACCTATGAGGCAAGTCTTAATTTTGCAAAACTTGTTGAAGAGGCTTCCAGTGGCCGTTTGAAAATTACTCCTTATAACGCGGGTGCAATTATTCCAGCCGGCAAGGAATTTGATTCGGTTCTCTCGGGTTCGGTTGAAGCTATACACGGCGCACCGGGCTGGTCACTTGGGTATTTCCCAGCCGCTATCTTTTATAACAATACTGTCGGCGGCTTAACAGCCAACCAGCAAAGAATGTGGCTCGAGTACGAAAGGTCTTGAGCTGGCCAGAATTACACAAAACTGGGCGCTTATTATGTCGGCCCATTAACGCCGCATAATGCGGAGGTCTTCGCGCACAGCACCAAACCGCTCAACAGTGTGGAAGATCTTAAAGGTTTCAAGGTGAGGATGGTCTCGGCAGCGCTCAATGAAATCTTTGCGCGGATGGGTGCGGCTCCGGTATTTATGCCAGGCGGGGAAGTATACGAAGCAACACAGCGAGGAATAATCGATGGCTTCGAGTATGTAACCCCTTCGGTCAACTGGGGAATGGGATTTCAAGAAGTCACCCCGTATATGTACCTTTCTACCTCCCGCGCACCCACCGATGCCCAGGCGCTTTTCGTAAACCAGAAGGAATGGGACAAACTTCCGGCTGACCTTCAGGCAATCGTTACGACGGCATGTTTTATGGTCGCGGACCAATATTATGTAGAAGAGATTGTACGCGATGCCGAGGCCCTGAAGAAATTTGAACAATATGGCACGAAGATCTCAGCGGTACCTGGTGATATTGAAGCGCTTCTCTACAAGACTGCCGAAGCTTATTACGAAGAACAGGCGGCGTCCGACCCTGCTTTCAAGGAAATATATGATTCCGTGAAAAAATGGCAGGCCATCAGCAAACAATTCAATATCCAGTAATTTATCTCCAGTGATTTGGCCTGTGGCCGCGATAGAGGAATATGTCGCGGCCACATTACTGAGGAGAGAAGCCCCATGTTTCCATCGGCACTAGGGAAAATCATCGGAACTATCGACAGGATGAGTGATGTTGTTGCCCACTTGGTTAAATACCTGATCCTTGTTTTGATTTTCGTCCTCATTTATGAAGTGGCTGCGCGATACATTTTCAACAAACCAACTGTATGGGCCCTTGAAACGTCAATGATGGTGTTTGGGGCGATCGGCGCACTCTGCTGGGGCTATACGCTGAAAATCGGCGGCCACGTGCGCGTCGATGTTTTTTATACGATGCTTTCAAATAGGTGGAAGGCAATCATCGACGTTGCCATGACGCTGATTTTCCTCTTCCCGATCCAATATATTCTGATCCATTCAGGTATAAAGTGGACGCTGTTCGCCTTGAAAACAGGTGAAAAAATGGTCGAAAGCAGCTGGCTTCCGCCTTCCTGGCCGTTTCGTGCGGTCCTAACAGTCGGATTTATCCTGTTTTTTATTCAGACGGTCTCTGAACTCACTAAAGATGTCTATTTCATCGTGAAAGGTAAAAGGCTTATCGAAACGCAGTCGGAATACGCTAAGGAAGGGCTGGTGTAATATGGACATTTCGATGACCCCGGAGTTTGTCACGATAGGGATGTTCTTAGTCCTGTTTCTGGGCGTGCTGACAGGTTTTCCACTGGCCGCTCCCATTGGCGGGGCCGGGGTGATCTTCGGTTTTCTCATGTTCGGAGATACCGTCTTCGATATGGTCTATGCCAGAGTTTACGCCCAGTTGACCAACACCGGTTTTATGGCTGTCCCGCTCTTTGTTTTTATGGGCGGAATGCTCGAGCGTTCAGGAATTGCCAAGAGAATGTACGAGAGTTTGTATGTCTGCTTCGGCAATTTTCGCGGTGGGCTTGCGATAGTCAGTATTTTGATCGGTACCATTATGGCTGCCTGTATCGGGGTGATCGCCGCTTCAATTTCAATGCTTACCCTGGTTGCCTTGCCGGTAATGATACAGCGCGGATACGACAAGGGGCTGGCCACCGGAAGCATCTGCGCGGGAGGTACACTGGGTATTCTGATTCCACCGAGCATCATGCTTATCGTCTATGGCCCTGCAGCCTGGATATCGGTTGGAAAACTATTCATGGCGGCCTTTGGTCCGGGATTGATGCTGTCAGTTCTGTATATGATCTATATAGCCGTCAGGTCTTTCCTGCAGCCATCGGTGGCACCGTCTGTCAGCACTGAAGAGCAGGGGAACTACACGACCTTTCAGAAAATCAGTATGGTGGTGACATCTCTGGTTCCCACACTTCTCCTTATTCTCTCCGTTCTGGGAGCAATTTATTCAGGAATTGCCGCTCCAACCGAAGCAGCGGCTGTCGGTGTGGTAGTTGCTGTGATACTCACGGCTTGCTATGGACAGTTCAGGTGGAAGGATTTTATGGAGGTTTCGCTGAGTACGATCAAGCTGACCTGCATGGTTTTGTTTATTGCCGCCTGTTCCACCGCCTTCGTCAGCGTTTTCCTCGCCGGCGGTGGAGGTCAAATAGTAGAATCGTTTATCCTGGACTTTCCTGGCGGCAAATGGGCAGTCTTTGCGGCTATTATGGCGATAACTTTTATCTTGGGCGCGTTCATTGACTGGGTTGGCATTATCTTCGTGCTGGTCCCTATCCTTTCTCCGATCATCCCAAGGCTCGGATTCGATCCATTGTGGTTTGCGATGATGATCATCGTTAACCTGCAGATGTCTTTTTTGACACCCCCTTTCGCCTATGCAATGTTCTTCCTCAAGGGTGCGGCTGACCCTGCGCTTGGGATCGAAACCAAAGACATCATCCGCGGAATGCTTCCCTTCGTCGGTATCGTCGCGATTGGCTTGCTATTGCTGATAATCTTTCCACCTATCGTCACCTGGCTGCCAAGCACAATGTAGGAGTGAAACTATGAAGCAAATAGCAACTGAGAACGCACCTGCGGCTTTTGGACCATTCTGTCAAGCCATGGCGGCCAACGGTATGCTATTTACTTCCGGCGCCTTGCCTCTTACCCCTGAAACAGGTGCACTGGTCGATGGTGGAATAGAGACACAGACTCATCAAACCTTGAAAAACCTGCAAGCCGTCGTCGAAGCCGCAGGGGCATCGATGAAAAACATCGTCCAGGTGGTAATCTATCTTACCGATATGGATGATTTTCACAAAATGAATGAAGTGTATGCATCCTATTTCGATGAGCATTTCCCGGCCAGAGCTACGGTTGGGGTTGCCGCCCTGGCAAAAGGAGCACTGGTGGAGATGCAGGCTATAGCTGCCATTTGAGCGCGCAATTTTACAGGTCACGTCCCTGAACTTATTCCCTCCGGTTTGCTAAAGACAACTTTTCTCGGTTTCTCACTATTATTTTTAATGCTATGCTTTAGTACTTTTTGGCATTATCAGAGAATTCATAGAACGTTCCTCTATAAAAGATCGATAAAGATCGATGCAGAGATTCTTTAAGACCAAACCCACGGGAGAAAGGACTACCTTTAGATATGGAATTCAAGAGCTTGAATGAAGCAGCTTACTCGATCATCCGAGAGAAAATTTTGCATGGGGATTTCGAACTTGGCAGCCGAATAAGAGAAGATGCCCTTGCTGAAGAGATATCGATAAGTCGCACACCGGTTAGAGAAGCAATAAACCGGCTCGTTGCAGATGGAATTATAATCAAAAAATCTCAACGGGGTTTGTATCTCATTGATCCGGATCCCGAGCAGATAAAGGACAATATTGATATCCGGATTTCCCTGGAAAAACTGGCGGTTGAGAAATGCATTGAACGGTCGACAGATGAGGATATTGCGGCAATTACCAATTCATTAAAAGAGTTTGAAAAAGCGCTTAAACGCAAAGACTACGATACCTGCAACGAACTTGACGGTAAGTTCCATTTTCTGATCGTCCAAATGTCTAAAAACAGTCGTTTAATGAGTTTATTAAACGAACTATCGGCATTTTTTCAGTTGGTCCGAAAGAAAGAAAAGAAAAGTCATCCTGAAAAAAAGAATATAGGTACGCTCAAGGAACATCGGCGAATTGCCAAGGCAATCAAGAACCGAGATATCTCAGCAGCGCAAGAGGCCGTGGCAGCCAATATCGAAACCATGCGCAGCAATCTCTTCAATTAGAGCATCCCCAAAGGCAGCTTGATAATGAGCACAGCCAATTCTTCCCAGCAGATGAGATCTGAAAAGAACTCGCAAGCATTTCCATTGAGCTAAAGACTTTCTGAACTCGAAGATCCCATCTTTCACTTGATTCTGTGCAATTAGAGTGGTACTAATAACGTCCTTTGGCGAACCGGAAACTGGTTTCTAATTGCGTCCAGAAAAGGGGCCAGGTTTATTCAAGCCCGGTCATTATATTCGGGCTTGTTCTTTTCACTACAATTGTCCACGACGGGGCGTAGCGCAGCCTGGTTAGCGCGCCTGCCTTGGGAGCAGGAGGTCGCAGGTTCGAATCCTGCCGCCCCGACCAGCAAAATAAAGGGTTTTCGGTCTCGACCGGAAGCCCTTTGATGTATATTTGCAGACTTTTTGCAAACAAAAGTTCTGTGATAGCGAGTGATAAAAAGCTAGGTTAAACTTGCCCCTCCAGCCACTCCACAACCTGCACACCATTATTTTCCTGATGTAAAATAAACTGTAACATCCAGATGATATCTCCTGACTGAAAAATATAAGGGGCGTCATATAGAACAGAAGCTGGGCGCTGTGGTTGAGTGAAAGGTTAGTTTGGCCAATGTTAGCCAGAGGGGATGCTGTCTGTTCGTGGGTTCACAGGAAACATTTTCAGTTCATAGGTTGGTAGAATTTGTATAGCTTAAACAGGGTAATATTTGAAATCAGAAATAATAAATGACTTGCATTGCTACACTTTTTAATGTTAACCCATTTATGAAGTGGATTTTCAGGGTGTGTTAAACCTATGCCAACCTTGGGGGAGAGTGCATGGAAGAGACCAAAAAAACAAATCATGGGCTTGAAAGTGTAGGTCGACGAAAAGCTGTTAAAAAGATTGTGGGCGGTGTAACCGTTTTGGCTGCCTATAATACCCTTCCTGTAAACTGGTCAAAGCCAATCATTGAGCAGGTTTTTCTCCCTGCCCATGCACAGACCAGTGGCTGTCCTGGTTGCAGCCTGAATGACCCCTGTACGATAACTATAATAAGTGGCAACTCGTCTTCATCAGAGGTTGTTGTCCAGGTCGAGGGCCGGCTAGACCAACCCATCGCTGGATTACCAGCAACTATAACGGTTACTCCAGCAGGCGCTGGAATTGCACCACCAGTTCTTTCCACAACGACTGATGCACAGGGAAAATTCACAGGAACCTTCACTATCACAGGTGGTCCTGGAATAACAGCAGTGTCTGCAGTCACACAAGTAGTAGGTGTTGATCCAGCCGGGTGTGATATAAGCACTACAACAACTACCCAAGCACCCGCTCCAGCTTGCATTGAAATCACGCTAGAAAACAATACAATCGGACAGGATTTCGAGTTCGATGTAAATTACCAATATACGAACTGTAATGGCGTTCTAGTACCTCCAGAAGACATCTTAGATTCCGACGACGATTCGGTTAATTTAACTGTACGGGAAAACACAATTCTTACAGTAACAAGATTAGACGGACCTGACGTCCCTATAAGGCTCCAACTTCCAGGGGGAGGTTTCTCGACAGAGGGTAATCCTACTACAACACATATAGTTGTGGCTCCAGGAACTTATACAGTAGTGGTTGGCGAACCATCATAGAGATTAGTCCACCATAGAGAAGGCAGGAAGGTTCTGAGCAGCATCCGCAGCCACCTCCTGCCTTCACCTTTCAACTCCCTTAACCTCTTTTGAGGCTATCCCTAGTAGGTCACTGGTTTCGTTTGACCTCTAGGCACCAGCCATTTAGCCACTATGCCCTTATCCTTGTTCCCCGCTAGACCATGCGAGACAAAAACAAGACATTAATCAAGAGATGCTCCACCAGTGAATTGGAACTCCATACAAAATTCAGCAGATGAGAAGATACCCTTTGCCAGCCTCATTCATTTAAGAAAATTCGCAACTTTAGACTAGTTCCTGTGAACGTGAGGGATGCTGACAAGTCGTATTTCAAAACCTTACAAATACCAATATCAAGCGGGGCGCTATTCTTTCATTTCAAGTTAATTTACCCGTAGAGCGCCTCTATCCACCTGATGGCCTCAGTATCGTTTACTTTGCCCAGATACCTTTGGGTGGTGGATAAATCAGCGTGACGCAAAATTACTTTGCTCACAATTTCGATCGGAGTCCCAGATCTTGATGCATAAGTCGCAGCGTGGCGCCTCAGGTCATGCGGCCGCAGCTCCACACCAATCAACCGACCGGACTTTTTTACCATAGACCAGGCTGAAACGTATGAAATTGGAAAAATTGGCTCGAAGGGCCTGATGTTGTTCTCTTTTACATAGTGACCCAGCCTCTCAAGCAACTTCCTTGGAACATAGACAACCTCAACGGGCCTACCACTTTTCGGATTCTGAATTGCCAGTTTCCTGTCCTGGATATCTCCCGGTTTTAACCTGATAACTTCTCCAACCCTCATTCCACCCCTTGCCATGAGCTCCAGCATTAGCCTGTCACGGACATTGAGATTCCTGAAAATGATTTCATCGACAACCTCCTTGTCGAGAATCTGCCATTGAATAGGCTGAGGTCGCTTGAATACTTTTTTGATTACTGCAGATCTGCATGGATTTGGCAGATCAGGCTGTGAGGTGTTGATCGTGAAGTTGAAAAAGGATGTCAAAACCGAGTAGCGATTTCTTTTGGTGGACTGTTTGTTGTCCTTGGTCAGAGAAACCAAAAACGAGAGTATCTCCTCAGACTTGATGCTGTCTAACTCACGGTTCCCAAACTTGGCATTCAAACCGGCTAGAACAAACTGGCACGTTTTGATGGTATTTTTTTTTGGAATTAGTGCGGTGATACTGCATGTGATATTCTACAGCTTGCGATACTTTCATGATGAACCTCCTGTATTCTTCAATTGCCCAATAGCGCCCTCTAACAGAATATCATAAGATTTTCTGGCACAGCTTTAGTGGTGCTCAAATGAGTTTGGCCGAGAGCAGGTTTTACAGGATGAGATCCGTCTTCGGGGGCAAAACTGCCATTAAAAACCTATATAATTACAAAGGTATATGCCTTGGAAACTATCAGGAAATAAGTTCAGCTTCATAAGGTTTACGTGAAGTTGAATATTGCCTGGGGATTTATTTGATACGTGGCGGCCATGCTGCCAAGTGCTTGTCATTGCATTCATATGAGCAGCAGAAAAAATTCGCTTCCTGAAATATGCCTAAGACAAGTTGATACGTCCAAGCTAAACAACAGCAATTCCAGCAGTTTTATGGTAAAGGTCGAGCTGATGTCTGGAAACTACTCTATCAGGCGATGGGGTGATGGTGCGACAGGCGAGGCGATCATTACAAACTGCAACAATATAACAGCTGCCGGCACGGCGTTATTTGAGTTATGCCGATGGGTGGTGCTGGAAGGGAGCCGATATGTCACAATTACCTACGAGGCGCCTCGGGGCAAGCGGGCCCGATGTATCCGTGATATGCCTGGGTGGCTGGCCGATCGGCGGCGGCATGGGTGCTATCGATGAGAAACAGGCTATTGGCGTCGTTCATGCATCGCTTGACCACGGTGTCAATTTTATCGACACCGCGGAAGGCTATCGAAACAGTGAAGAAATCATCGGTAAGGCGCTTGTCGGGCGACGAGACCGCGTGTTCCTGGCCACGAAATTATCAGGCGACCATTCTGCCACGCACATCAGAGCGGCGTTTGAAAACAGCCTTCGAGCCCTGAGAACCGACCATATCGATCTCTATCAAATTCATCATCCGAAACAGCAATGGCCTATTGCCGAGACGATGGCTCATTTCCTCAGGATCAAGGAGGAGGGCAAGATCGGCTGGATCGGCGTTTCAAATTTCTCCGTCGAGCAATTGCTGGAGGCGGCCGCTTACGGCGAAATCGTTTCCGCTCAGCCTCAATACTCGATGATTTTCCGCGGCGCCGAGCAGGAGCTCTTCCCCTATTGCCGGGAGCATGAAATCGGCACGATGATTTACGGGGTTATGGTTAGAGGGCTGCTTTCCGGTAAATACAGCGCCTCCCACCGGTTTGCCGCAGAGGACGACCGGGCAAGCCACCCATCGCTGACACCGGCCGTCAGGACTGCCGCAGTCGAACTCTGCAATCGTTTGACGAAATGGGCCGAAGAACGCGGTCATTCGATGGTAGAACTGGCCATAGCCTGGACGCTGGCCAACGCTGCCGTCACCACGGCCATCTGCGGCGCCAAAACCCCAGAACAGGTTGCTGAGCACTGCAGGGCAGGCAGATGGGAACTGCAGGACGAAGAAAAAGCTGAAATAGACCGACAGATAAAAGGCTGCTCGCCAGGTATCTGAACCAAGAGGGGCACACCAAAGGAAATCGGTGCCATTACATCTGGAAAGAGCAGGGCTGGAGTCAATCGAATCATCACCTAATCATACCTTTGAAATAAAAATTAGTGAGAGAGGGAAGCATGAATTGCCTGAAGATCGTGGATGCACATCACCATTTCTGGGATCCGTTGAAGAATTATTATCCGTGGCTCTGTGATGAGCCGATGATTCCCTTTAGGTATGGCGACTACTCATCATTGAAGAAGCCCTTCATGCCGAAAGATTATTTTGAAGCAGCCAGCGGGCATGCGGTGGTAAAGACCGTCACAATGGAAGGGGAATGGGATCCCCGCGATCCGGTCGGGGAGAGCAGGTGGATTCAGTCGGTTGCTGAAACCCATGGCTTCCCGCAGGCTCACGTGGCCCAGGCATGGCTCGATGCCGACAATGTTGAAGAGGTTCTCGAGAAGCAGGCCAGGATCCCCCTGGTCAGGAGCGTGCGGCATAAACCCCGGGCGGCCGCCTCCCCAGAACAGGTGACAGCCGGTGCCCCTGGCTCGATGGGTGACCCGAAATGGCGGGCCGGTTATGCGATGCTTGAAAAACACCGTCTACATTTCGACCTACAGACCCCCTGGTGGCATCTTCATGAAGCAACCGAACTGGCGAGTATGTTTCCAAATACCTTACTGATTCTGAATCACACCGGTCTGCCCTCGGATCGAAGCGAATCTGGCCTGGCCGGCTGGCGTACGGCGATGACCACCCTTGCCAGTGTACCCAATACGGTGGTGAAGATATCGGGGTTGGGCTTGCCTGGCAGGAAATGGTCGATCGAGGACAACGAATCGATAATCCGGGCCACAATCGACATCTTCGGGATCGATCGCTGCATGTTCGCGAGCAATTTTCCTGTGGACGGCCTGGTCGGTGATTTGGACACGATCATCTCTGGCTTCAAAAAAGCGCTGGCGGACAGGCCCATCGAGGAGCAGAAAAAATTCTTTCACGACAATGCGGTCAGGGTCTATGATCTATGATCTGCAATTGTCACGTATACAGTGAAAAGGCAAGTGTAGAAGCGGCAACCAACTGCTGTAGCGAGAAAATGCCCAGAAACAATGAGAAGAAGGTGAGAGTATGGAAAAGAATGTAGGCATAATCGGCCTAGGACGGGTCGGGATGGTGGCGGCGGAAAAATACATCAGTGAGGGTTATCGGGTATTCGGCTACGCCCGTCGGCCTGAAGTTATCGCCAAGTTTCAGGAACTGGGCGGCGTTAACCTGGAAAGCCCTGCTCAAGTGGCATCGGCGGTATCAACCGTGATTATCCTCGTGCTCAACGATCGCCAGGTGATGGACGTCGTTACCGGCGAACGGGGCATACTCGAAGGCGCTCGGGAGGATTCGCTGGTCATCTGCATGAGCACGATCAACAGGGGCAACCTGGAATGGGTTGCCGAACAATGTGCGGAAAAAGGTGTCGATTTTACGGATTGCCCGTTCACGGGCGGCCCCGGCCGGGTGACCACCGGTACGCTGACGCTGATCATGGCCGCTTCCCCGGAAGCGGTCAAGAGAAGCCGGCCGGTTCTAGAGGTCATCGGCGCGATTACCCTGGTTGGAGACCGGCCGGGTATGGGACAGGCGGTCAAGTACTGCAATCAGCTCCTGGTCACGGCCATTCATGGCGCCACAATGGAATTGATAACTTTGGCCCGGAAAACCGGGGCTGACCCCAAACAGGTCTGCGAGGTGGTTGGAAGCGGCATTGCCGGCAATGACTATTTCCGCCTGCTCTCCAAATCGATTCTGGAAGGCGCCCCTTCACCCGGCGGCCTCGGACAGCTGTGGAAAGACGTCAATATCGTCGTTACCACGGCACGTGAAAACAACCTGCCGCTTCTGGTGACCTTTGCAACGGCGCATTACTTCAATATGGGTGTGGCGCAGAACATGGAAAACGAGGACGCCTCGCGTTTGATTGAAGTTCTTCAGAAGATGATCAGTCCATGAAATAGCCCTCGATGCCGTGCGGGAGTTTGATCGAGATCGATTAGCTGGAAGAGAGGCCAAAGCGTCGCACGACTCCCTGGAAGACGTCTCATCCAAGCATGAAGCAATGGCAGATTGGAGCAACCGCCGTCAGCAAAGGGGGTTCATTCTCGAATGGTATGGTTCGGATTCGCGATTTTTTGTTTTCTAAAAAGCGACAAGATACTAACGAATCATCTTGGGAATCCAGAGCACGAGATCGGGATAGTAGGTGATCAGCACCAAGGTTCCCAGCAGGGGGACATAATATGGGATCAGGGCTCTCAGTACGTCGCGCATGGACACCTGGGCAATGTCGGTGATCAGAAACAGGGCAAGCCCCATCGGCGGCGTCACGAGACCGAGCATCAGGTTGAAGATGGCGACGATGCCCAGGTGCACGGGGTCGACTCCGGCCAGGTGGAGCGGGGCGGCAATGATCGGAATCACCAGCAGGGTTGCGGTGGTGCTGTCCAGGAACATGCCGACCACGAGCAAGATCAGGTTGGCGATCAGGAGGAGCACCATCGGATCTTGGCTCAGAGTGAGCAGATTCTTGGTGAACAACTGAGGTAGCTGTTCGACGGCCAGAATCCATCCAAATAGTGCCGCGGCAGAGACAATGATAAGTATCGCCGAGGTGCTTTTCGCGGTTTCATAGGCAGAATAGATTATGTGCGACAGTTTCAATTCTCGATAGACAAGGCTGGAGATCAACACTACATAGAGGACGGTGACCGATGCCGCTTCGGTTGGCGTGAAGAATCCGAAGAGCATTCCGGCGACCAGGATCACCGGGGCAAGTAGAGCCGGAAGGGCCGGGAAGAAATCACGAACCACTTCCCGGGGATTGGGCCAGCGCTCCGATCGCGGGTAGTTCTCCCGCAATGCCAAGACGCCGGTGGTGATCATCAGAAGAATGACGCAGATGATCGCTGGGACGATGCCGGCCAGCAGCAGCTGCACGATCGAGACGCTGGTGATTGACCCGTAGATGATCAGAGGAATCGAGGGGGGAAAAATCGGACCGACGATAGCTGACGCGCAGGTCACGGCGGCCGCGAATTCTGATTTGAAACCGCGCTCCTTCATGGCCTTGACCTCTATCCTGCCGAGGCCGCCCACATCAGCCAGCGCCGCCCCAGACATGCCGGAAAAGATCAGGCTCGAAAAGATGTTGACCTGGGCGAGCCCTCCCGGTGTTCGCCCGACTAAGGTATCGGCAAAGCGGAAGATACGGCGGGTGATTCCTGCCTGGTTCATTAAATTGCCGACGAAGATGAAGATCGGCACGGCGACCAGCGGAAAGCTGTCAAGCGCATAAACCATGCGCTGGGAGATCAGTTCGATCGGGAAATCCGAGAGACTGATGTAGAGGACCGCCGGAATCAGGATGGAAAGGACAACCGGGAATCCGAGAATGAAAAGGACGGCGAAAGCGAAAATTATCACAAATCCCATCGAATGCGCTCCTTCCTCATGGCCGGTCCAGGTCAGGCGGGTTTCCCGCAGGATTATAGTTCGGTAAGCTCATCCGGAGGGCGTTCAGCCTCGAATTTGACGTAGAGGGGACACTTGAGAATGGCTTTACAGGTCTGTACTCCGCATTCGAACGCGGTCATGAGGCATCCCATAAACGTCGCCGAGAAAAAGATGTAATAGGGAATGCCGAGTGTCGGCGTAGCATTTTTCAGGTTGCTGATGGTGGCAACGAACGTTGAGTAGACGATAAAGCCAAAACACAAGAATCCGGTGAAGGGGATGAGTAGTCTGAGAATACGGACAATGGGGGACGGCAGGGAGAGTTGGATTTCCTCCATCCTGATATTGGCGCCGGAAGATACCACGTAAGGAAAGGCGATGAAAACCGTGCAGATGAGCATGAATCGAACCAGCTCGGCTGCCCCGATGAACGGTGTGTGGGTCACCTCGCGCAGGAAGATCTGCAGTCCCGGCAGGGAGATAACCAAGGCTAGCAGGGCAATGCTGACGATTCTGAAAACTCTCCGGACCGGTTCGACGAACCGGTCTATCGCGTATCTCGAGATATCCTGAAATTCGCGTCGCTCTGCCGCTCCGAGGTCGGCCATCTCCCGCTCCTCAATCTCTGTGGTAACGATGAACGGACGGTCCGAATGGTGTCGAGGACCGTCCGTTCACACCGCGCCGGTCAGGCTGACCGGTTACATACCGACTTTGGCGATCTTCTCGTAGTAAGGCGGCCAGTCCGGAAAGTCGATCTTGACCTGCTCAAGCACGTTTTTACGGAACACGTCGGTCTTTAGGCCATCCTTTTCGGTGATAAAGGTCATGCCCTTCGCAGTCAGTTCACCGACCAGTTCTTTTTCGGCTTTCTTGGCCATTTCAAGAGTCTCCTGGCCCAGCGCGGCGGCCCCTTTCAGGATCGCTTCACGATCGGCTTCGGAGATTGACTGCCAGGCTTTCTCGTTGATGAAAACCGGCAGGACGTTCTGCATATGACCGGTCAACATGACATGCGACTGCACTTCATAAAGCTTGTTCGCGTTGATCATGGTCAGCGGGTTCTCCTGGCCGACCACCATGCCGGTCATCAGAGCCGTCGGCAGTTCGCTTACCTCGACCGGGGTCGGGATGGCTCCCATGCCCTTGATCATCGTCGTCCACAGCGGGATCGGAACCCCGCGGAACGGTTTGCCGGCCAGATCTTCCGGCCCGTATACCGCGAACTTGCAGGTCATCTGGCGAGCCCCGCGGAACAGCGTACCGATAATCCGCATGCCGCCTTCCTTGACGAGTTGCTCGTTGAACTCCTCAAGAACCGGCGAGCCTGGGCTGGCGGCCAGCATGGCGTGGTCCCCGTCACGGTAGACGAAGGGTCCGTCGAACACGGCAATGTCTTTTACCAGCCGTGACAGGGACGAGAACTGGTGGTGTCCCATCGAGAGCGAGCCGCTTTTGACTCCGTCGATCAATTCCTGCACGCCGCCCATCTGTGAATTCGGGAAAACTGTTACGGCTACCCGCCCGCCAGTCCAATCGGGCATTCGTTTGGCGAATTCATCAGCATACCAATACTGAATGTCGCCTTCCGATCCGACGTGAGCATAGCGGAGCGTGACATCTGCGGCAAGGGCCGTTCCTGCCAGCAGCAAGACGGTGGTGAACAGCAAAACAATCTGCCATACAAATCTGAACTTCCTTCCTCCTCTCATCTCGGAACCCTCCATGTTTGGTTTTGTAGATATGCCGTCAGAAAATCCTTCCGGCACGAGCCAGGTCATTCTTTCCAATCTCACTGGTGATGAACCGGCAAGAAACGACGCCGACGGCAGTCACTCAATGCATTCATCCAGCCATGTATACTCATGATCCATTACGAAGGGCTTTTCTCGGCGATTTCTGAAATTATCTCTGCGGCGCGCGCCGGATTGAAAATCCCGCAGATACAACATTTTGCCAACTTTCTGCCGGCTTCCTCGGCCGTTAGTTTTCCCTTCCCCACCCTCCGGGCCAGCGAGGTGATCAGGTCGAATGAGACGAGGTGATGGCCGCACATAGTCGCCACCTCGAGAACCGGGGTATCGGGGAGTTTCTCTTTCTTCCCCATCACCCCGAGAGACTGGACGATCGTATGCGGGGTCAAGGATGCCCGGCTGCAGCATGATTCGAGGCTTCCAATCAGGCCGCCGACTGTCACCGACAAGCCGAGGTCGGCTTCCTTTAAATCGATCAACACCTTGACCAATTGCTCCTCGGTCCGATACACCGCGTGGACCAGTTCATTTTCAACGAGGATGTTTTGCACCGCTTCGTCGCCGCCGAGGGAAAATCTGCTCCCCCCTTTTGAGTCACCAATGTTTACCGGATCGTATTTCAAGAAAATATCCAGTGCCTTTTTGAGCTTAGGTAGCGAACCCGCTGAATTCAGGCCGCTGGACGGCATCGCCAGAATGGTAAAATCGCCGGCCAATGACGCCTCGCTCCCTTGTCGATGTAAGGTGTGTGTCATGGTGCTCTCCGTCTATTGGATCAAGGGCTTGCCCAAACCGACATTGATCTTGGCATTTGGGCGGTACCATATACCTGCTGCCGCGAGAGCTGCTGCTCCTTCCCACGTTCCCTGCATGTCCGGCCTGCTGGCGACATCGACGCTGATCACGGTATCCATCGATTCTGCTGTCATGCGGATCGTTTCCACCACGGCAACCATCCTGTCTTTGGGGACGGAGATTTCGATGATCGCCGACAAAACCTTCTCATCGAGTATGTCGGCGGGGAGGGTGCCGTTCTCGATGTCGATTAATCCGGTCAAAGGATTTTTAGGCTCGAAGGTGACGCTCACCATCTGTGCCAGGGCCACTGACATTTTCTGGAGCTCGCGAAGCCGGGTGCCTAAACCGGGCCGGCCCACCTCGACGGCAATGCCGATTTCTCCCGGTTTGAACCTGCCTGTCACATCGTTTGTTTTAATCTCTTCCGTTCCCCGTCCGGCGAGCCCCGTCTCTTTATGAACATTGAGAGGGTCGCTGTAGACGGCCCTGACGCTCCGGGGCCATTCCAACGGCTGTCGAACAAGCGCATCTGCCTCGCAGACCCCTACCCGCTGACAGACGTTGCATTCGACGCATTCATCGAAATCGATCGTCACCTTCTTCTCTTGGAGGACGATAGCTCTGGCTGGGCAGTAGGGGATGCATTTCCTGCAGCCTATGCATTTTTCCTGGTCAATGAGCATGTGTTTCCCATGTATTGGTCTAAAAATAGCTACTGAGTAATTAACTAAAAGCAGCGCTGCAACAATTCCAAACTCCTCATACTGCTTGGAAAGCACCGGCATTCGAAGGCCTTCCAACAGTCCGTCATGCCCAGAGCCGGCTCACTGGGCACCCTGGTCGGCCTGCGCTATCACGTCATTTTTAGCGTTCTGCACGTGTTCCCTCATCAGGTCCGCCGCCCTGTTGCTGCTTCCAGACTCGAGGAATTTGATGAGCCGGTCATGCTCGGTCCACGCCTTTTTCCAGGCCTTGTTTTCTCTCACCCCCAACGAACGCATATGAAGGACGATACTTCTCAGGTTGTTAATAATCTGTATCAGAAAGGGATTATACGTCGAGAGATAAATTATATCGTGAAATTCGTTATTTAATCTAAGGATGGTTTTAATCCGGCTCTCTTGAATCGGCGAGTCGTCATTGATCACATCCCAGGCGGAATCTCTGAGCCGTTTGAGCTGGGCGATATCTTCTTGCGATATGTTCTCGCAGGCCAGAGCGACGGCGTACGGTTCCAGTAGAGCTCGTATATCGAATATCTGCTCGACCGCCTGTTCGGTTACCGGTCTGACACGCATGCCACCCTGCGGCAGCCGCTCGAAGACCCCTTCGTTCTCGAGACGCAGAAAGGCTTCACGGACCGGAGTACGGCTGACATTGAGGTCCTGTGCAACGCGCCATTCGACCAGGCGATCCTGGGCGGTGATTTTGCCATGCTGAATCCGTTCGAACAGATGCTTGTAGATCTGATCTGAAATTGATTCGGGAGGTTTCAAGTCCACGGCTGCTCTTGAGCATCAATTTTCGGCACAGACGGTATGCCGGTATTCCAGTATACTAGATTCTTAAGCTACCCGGGCACACACTGTCAAGTGTTTTAATGGGTTATGGGGAGGAGTAGATTTGCTTACTCTTGCTGTCAGATGAGCAATCAATTTTCCATAACCTCTTACGAATGACAGTAAATAAAACCAACTGGAGCAACCCCTCTAAATTTTTTCAAAAACCCACGATCTCAGAGGATCAAGTTGAGTTGATCCCAGATATTTGCCATTGAATTTAACATCGCCAATGCGAAGATAATCGATGTTGTTAAGAGCTCCAATGAAAGGTACTTCCTGATAGGGTATTCGCAGCAACTGACAGTTGAACTTAACATTGCCGAATCGAAGGTCAAATGCACCGCGTTTTCAATAACTTGAGGTGTTTCCTGTCTCCACGTAACAAAATGACGTCCGTATAAATGGTATACTAAGGTCATTAACGTTCTGTTTTTTCTACAAAAGAAAAAGGAGACGACAATGACCGAAGAATTCGCTGTAGCCAAAACACTGGTTTTTGACGCCCCATTTGCCCCTGAACGTAATTTCACGGCTAAAAACGCACCTCCAGATCATTATTTTGCCAGCTATAAGCGCCATATTACCCATCGCTGGTGCTCACGTCTGGCCGCACGCGGACTTCCCGGTTCAGAGCTGGCGGTAGAATATCTCTACGGCAAATACATCAAGAACCTGTCGGCACACTCCATTAAGGAATCAGGTCGTACCATTTTACACTTTTTGGGCTTTCTTGAACGACAGGGAACAACAGTTTACGGCCTTACTCGCCAAGACATCAGCGCTTATGTACAAGATGAACAGGACCGTGGCCTCAAGACAACGTCAGTCGCCAATCACTTGCGGGTAGTGTATGCTTTCATCGTCTTCCTGGTCGACCACGGTGTACTGCCCAACACGATTATGCAGCCAAAGATTAAGATAAAACTGCCCGAACCACTTACACTGGCGAAAAAGGTCGCGCAGGCATCAGAGGTCGATCTTCCTTCTAATCTGATGTTCCCATCGAGGCGAACCGGCAGGGCATACACCGATATCAAGAAGTCTCTTAATAAGGCTGCTGACCTTGCCGGGATCAAACGCCGCGTAAATCCGCATTTGTTGCGTCATTCATTCGCCACGGCACTGCTAAATAGTGGACAAGATATCCGCATCATTCAAGAATTACTCGGTCATTCCGAACTGGCAACCACGCAAATTTACACACAGGTTGCCGACACCAGCAAGCGATCGGCCACAGATGCGTTGCTAAGGTTGCTAAGAGAAACTGAAAAGATATCGGATATTTAAGGCTTAAACCTTATGCCTTGGGAGCAGGAGGTCGCAGGTTCGAATCCTGCCGCCCCGACCAGTAAAATAAAGGGCTTTCGGTTTCGACCGGAAGCCCTTTTCTGCGTATGGGTGCAAATTGGGTGCAGCCGGTGCGTAAATGTCGGGTTTTTCATTAGCAAGGGGGGGTAGGGGAGTACCCGCCCCCGGCACCTCCCATTTATTGTTAATACCCTGTGTCAAAATTACGGGGAAATACTGATTACGCAGAATGCGTAGTATCGATTTGGATTGAGGACCTAGAAAAACGCTTAAACAATGCTGAAAATATTCATTGTGTGGGTTGCCGAATCGAATGTCTCCTATTTTGATGCAATGCCTCCTCGAGCCTTAACAGACATTATGTTCCTGATATGTAAGTGAATGTATGGCCGAGGAATACTCCTCGCCCATGAAAGCTATGCTATCTGCATATGGTCAATACCTGATAGTAACATCTATAAACCTCATGGAGTGCAACACCTCAAAGAATGGCCGATCCCGTTACTCACATCTTTTGGAAAGGATGAAACTTATACCAGTGACGGGCAATATCTATTCGGCGACAAAGCCAGACTTTTTCATGCTGCTGTACATACTCGATAAAGCGTTTCAGCGCGGCAATACGTGCAGGACGCCCAACCAGGCGGCAGTGCAGCCCGATGGACAACATTTTCGGCAGTTCAGCCCCCTCGGCATATAAGGTGTCAAAAGCATCCTTGAGATACGTAAAAAACTGATCGCCACAATTGAACCCCTGATTGGTAGCAAAGCGCATATCGTTTGTATCAAGGGTGTACGGTATTGTCAGTAGGTGATGCTCTCCAAAATCACTCCAATAGGGCAGATCATCATCATATGTATCACTCTCATATAAAAAACCACCTTCTTCTGCCACCAGGCGACGTGTGTTTGGGCTTGTTCTACCGGTATACCAGCCAAGAGGCCTTTCACCGGTAACTTTTTTTATGATCTCAATGGCTTTTTGTAGATGCTCACGTTCTTCATTTTCATCCATATATTGATAATCTATCCACCGGTAGCCATGACTGCAGATCTCGTGACCATCCTGCACCATCGCTTCTGCAACCTCAGGGTGACGCTCCAGAGCCATCGCCACACCAAATATTGTTAGCGGAACGCCATGATCCCTGAATAACCTCAATATTCGCCAGACACCGGCGCGACTGCCATACTCGTAAAGAGATTCCATGCTCATATGGCGAACACCATCAAGTGGGGGAGTACCTATCATTTCAGACAGAAAAGCTTCAGACTCCTTGTCGCCATGCAGTATACAGCGCTCGCCTCCCTCCTCGTAATTCAATACAAAAGAAACTGCGATTCGTGCATCACCGGGCCATTTGGGGTCAGGTGGGAACTGTCCATAGCCTACTAAATTCCTGTCATATTCCTGTTTCACGATAATCTCCTTTCTTGTTGAGTCGATTCTTGTATAGCGAAAAAGTTTAGCAAAAAACCTGCATTCTTTAACGTAAAGTGACAAACATTGTTCTTTATTTTGTTTACAATTATACAAATTATTGTAAATATGTAAACAGATGTTTTATGTTTTGCCTTATCATATATCTAAAACTGAAGGAAGTGCGTTATCACCAATTCAGGCAGGTATAATGATCACGACAACAGCACTGAGCAGGAATATATCGCGGCACAATTCGATATTCCCTCTGACCTGAAAGGAGTATTTTCATGAAAATACGAGTGATAAATCCAAATACAACCGTCAGCATGACCCAAAAAATAGGTGAGTCTGCTCGCAAGGTTGCCTCTCCGGGCACCGTCATCGTTGCCGTAAGCCCTGCAAGTGGACCGGTTTCGATCGAGAGTCACTTTGACGAGGCAATCAGCGCTGTTGGCGTTACCGAAGAAATCCTTGCAGGGGAGATTGAAGACACAGACGCATACGTTATCGCCTGTTTCGGTGACCCCGGCCTGCTGGCAGCGCGAGAACTTACGTGCGCGCCTGTCCTCGGCATCGCAGAAGCGGCCTTTCATCTAGCAACATTGATATCCACTCGATTCTCAATCGTTACAACCCTGGGACGCACCGGTATTATCGCCGAACATCTTCTCCAGCTCTACGGCTTCTCCCATCACTGCAGACAGGTGCGGGCAGCAGAGATCCCTGTACTTAACCTTGAAGATGACAGTGATTCGGCTCTGAACCTTATCATCGCAGAATGTCTTCGTGCAAAAGCAGAAGACAATATCGGTTCTATCGTGCTTGGCTGCGGAGGAATGGCAGACCTGAGAAAGCAGATAGAAGAAGAGGTGGGGCTGCCGATTGTAGAAGGCGTCACAGCCGCTGTCAAACTGGCAGAATCACTGGTGAGCCTTGGCCTGGGAACAAGTAAATATGGAGACCTGGCGTACCCCCCTGCCAAATGTTTTACCGGTCGGTTCAAGCACCTGTCCAGTGAAAACAAAATATAAACTTCGACGCTGCGCAAGAAAACATGATATGACAGAGCTCTCATTGAGCTTTCATAGAGCTCGTTTAACGAAGAAACCAGGTTTGCCCATCGCCCTTTCAAAACGAGACAAAAGTTGAGCATTGATGATAAAGCGTACCTGGCATCTGCCATGACATCTGCGACGGTAGGAGACTGCACCCAAATTGCATGGCAAAAACCTCACTAATACTAAAAATCTTTATATATAAGGCATTTCGCCGATCGCCTCACCTGGGTGAGTGGAAGTAATGTATTGCTACCTGCAGGAAGGATAAAGAAATGGAATTCGATTTTGACGTTTTGAAAAAAGAATCACGTTATAAGCTGCTGTGCGCTTTCGTCGCCCCAAGACCCATTGCGCTGGTTACGACAATGTCGACAGATGGTACTCCAAATGCGGCTCCGTTCAGTTTTTTCAATGTATTTGGAGACGAACCGCCGATTATCATACTTGGCATTCAGGATCGCCCCGATGGAAAACCCAAGGATACGACGAAAAATATTATGGATACCGGAGAATTCGTTGTCCACATGGTGGATCGGTCATTAGAGCAGGGAATGGTAGAATGCAGCGTCGATTTCTCTCCGGAGATTAATGAAATTTCCGAAGCCGGCCTCCATCTTGCCCCAAGCATAAAGGTCAAACCTGGGCGCATTATCGAAGCGCCGGTTGCAATGGAATGCCGTCTGGAAAGATCAGTCGAATATGTAGGACGGTCAATTATTCTTGGACGCGTGGTTCATATGCTGGTTCGTGATGATTGTATCGACCCGGATACATTATATGTCGATTCCAATGCGTACCGTCCCATTGCCCGCCTGCACGCCGACAACTATATCGTCTCTGACAATCAATTTGAGATACACAAACCTACCTTTGAAGAGTTTCAGGCTCAAAAAGCAGAGAAAAACCGAAAAAAAAAATAAACAGGGTGACGATGAAGTTAACCCGTTGACTGATTCGACCAGGTGTCTCGATGCCTATTCATAATGGCTGTAACAATTGTGAGGCAAGGCAATACCCGTTATCTTTTATTTCTTAACCGGATATTCTTCAATATCCCGCCGATTCACTCCCCAAAAATCTGGAGGTTCAGTTGTCAAATGTTCCAGTCCAGCTCGCTCAAGCACCTGTGCTAATTCATTATTAGCAGAGTCAAGTATCTCATTGTCATCGACATTTTGGCAAACTCGCTGAAAGAGCAATACTTTGCCATCGACAATGACCGTGTCGACGTCTGCTGCATTAGCGAAATGCGCCAGCCGCGTTACCGGCATGTTTGGCGGGTAGAGATGTGGCTTGCGCATATTGACCAAGACAATATCAGCTTTTTTACCAACTTCAATCGATCCTATCGTATCATCCAGACCAAGAGCCCTGGCGGCGTCTATTGTTGTCATCTCCAATACCTTACCAGGGGGCATCCAGGCCGGGTCACGAAAGTGGCGGCGGTGATAGTGCATGCACTGGGCCATATGTTTGAACATATCAAATCCGCGATCTGGGGCCCCTGCATCTGAGCCGATGCAGACGGTTACCCCCTCACCTATCAACTCTGGAGCAGGGCAGCGACCATAGACGGACATTATGGCGCTTGGATTGTGAACAACACTGGAACCAGAATCTCTCAAGGCCGCAATGTCCTCTTCTGTCAGGTTGACACTATGAGAAAGGAGGGCAAACGGCCCGGTCAGGCCAAGATCCCGGGCAATTTTAATTGAGCCACTGGAATGACCATCCTGAGTAAAAAGAACATTATGCTTCGACCGCAATGCTGATATTTCACTCGACATCATTTCTATCTCAGAACGCGCGCCAGGCTCCTTAGCCATATCTTCAGCAGTATAGACCGGCAAGATCAGGCAAATGCCGGTCCGCCGGGCACGCACATCATTCCATCGTTCAATAAGTATCTCACTCACCTCAAGCTGTCGGGAAAATGAAATGGCATGTTCGTCTGATCTACCCTCTGTAATTCTGCTGAATCGAAGTGGAAAAGGGCGTTTGCCCGGACCAACGGCGAGGATGGTTCGGAGACCCGACTCAAGTGTTGCCTCGCAATGAACATCTCCGAAGGCAGGATCATCCGTGCGATAGACATCTGCACCACCCCCCAAAAGAGTCAGGCTTGTCGTAACCCCTGCCTTGAGTCTTTCCAGCAGAGCAAGTCGTGCTTCTGCCCGCCAGAACTCGACGGTTGAATGATGAGCATAGATATCAGCGCAGGCCTTGAACCAAGCATTGCCGTCTCCTGCCCCAAGCGAGCGAACCAGTCCGTGTCCTGCATGTGAATGGCAGTCGATTAGGCCTGGTATTGCCACCATGTCACTTCCATCAATTACCCTCTTGGCATTACCGTATGCAGACTCGGCAGCTGCTCCAGATCCCACCCCGACGACTTGATCGGCCTTGATGGCAATCCAGGCATTGCTCATGACGCGCCGGGCAGCATCCATTGTAACGGCTGTTACGTTGCGGATCAAAATATCTATCACTTTGCACTCCTTATGTGTGTATAACTTGTCGAAAAAATCTGCTGGACGGGCGGGTGCCCAAAAGTTCTGGCAGGATATTGAGAGACAAGCCCATCAAACTGTTCCTGCATTTGGCAGCGTAATGCACGGTCGTCAATGCCATTGATATGGCCATTTTCCATAACGAACCGCCCGTTGATTACCACAGTGTTTATTTCGCGGCCTGAACCATTCAGCATGAGCGTTTGTATCGGGTCAATATTCTGACCCATTGCCGGAGCATCGAAGTCAACAACAATAAGATCGGCTTTTGCCCCAGGTGACAGGCGGCCCAGATCTTTTCTCCCCAGTGCCGCCGCCCCACCCAGAGTTGCAGCATCGAAATAGTCTTCAGCGCGGCACGCTTCTGCATCCGCCTCGACAACGCGGCTGAGTAAAAGACCGAGCTGCATATTCAGGATCATATCGGGGGGGTGGGTATCGGTACCCATGCCTATATTGATCCCGAGCTCTCTATACTTTCTAAATGAATTCAAAGCCATACCGTGGCGAGCCATAACAAGTGGGCAATGTGCTATACTGGCTCCGGAATCAGAGATGATCTGCAGATCCGGCGCCGCTCTCTTTATGCCGTTCACGCCTGATACCACAGTTACATGCGGCAAGATCGTGCGTTCAGAGAGAAAACCGAGGCTCGACAGCCATTCCGGAGGACTCAGTCCGTGCAGTTTCAGCACTGTTTCATATTCAAAGAGTGATTGGCAACAATGCAGTCTGATTGGCACATCCAGTTCAAGGGCTGCGGCGGCCGAACGGCGCAGAAGCTCGGGCGTACAGGTTTCGATCCTGTCGGGGGACAACATTGTACGTATTAATCCGCTCGATTGCCCCTCAAATGCTTGACAAAACCTGACTGCATCGGATAGTCCGTTAAAACCACGTTCTTCATTGAAATAAAAATCCAAAGAGCCGTCATCTCTGACAAAGGTGTTCCCGGTTCGATAAGCGGGACCGAGATAGACTCTTAGCCCCAGCTCTTCTGCTGCCTCAGCAGCCGCAACAAATTCATCCCAAGTTTCGCCCCATTCGCGATAGAACAGAGAGGCGATCGGCAGAGCAGTTGTTATGCCGTTGCGAATCAGCCTGGAAAAAGCATATCGCTTCTGAGCCCCAAGCTCTTTCGGGGTATACATTTCACGCGGCCCGGCCTTCAGATAAGTCTCGGGCCAGACACGGCCTTTACGCCAGGCAGGCTGATTATCGAAGGCCAGTACGGTTGTATCAAGGTCAGAAAGTGCATCAAGATCGATAAAACCAGGTCCTATCAAGACGTTACCATAGTCTTTCTGAAGCACTTTTTCGCCGGAATATCCATGGCCAACGAATTGTATCTGATCTCCGTTGAAAACCACTTCGCCATGTTCGTAAAGAACGTGGCGACCATCAACATGGCCAACAACCCATCGGGCTGTAAGCATTACCGGGCCATTTACCTGCCCGTCCATCAAGGCGCCTCGAGCAGTGCTATGCCATTTCGTGCGACAACCTGACCACCCTTAACCACAAGCTTCCGGCATGGCCGGTCAACAACAGCCTGGGCAACAGTTTCCGCTTCAACCAATACAACATCACCGAGACAGCCTTCAGCAAGTCCATAGTTCTTCAAGCCCATCATTTTCGCTCCGCCATGCGTACAGACCCAGAGCGCGTATTCTATTTCACTGTCGTTTCGGAAATTGTTTCGGAGGCCTAAAAACATGGCGCGCTCAAGCATGTCACCATTGCCATATGGTGCCCAGGTATCACGAATCCCATCAGAGCCTGCAGCGAGGACCACTCCAGCCGCACGCAACTCTGCCGCTGCAGGTACTGGCCGGGAGGGTGTCGCGGCAGTAACGATGGCGATGCTCTCCTTGGCCAGTCGCTCCATCAGGCCGTGTGCACGCCCCCGATCGGCCATACCAAGGCAGAAAGCATGACTGATCGCAACCTTTCCCTGCATTCCATGAGCCTGGGTGCGATCGATAATCATCTCCATTGAGAATGCCCCAAGCTCATCGGGTTCATGAAGGTGTATATCGATCGGCTTGCCATGTTTTTCTGCGAGTTTGAAGATAGCATCGAGCTGGCCTTTTGGATCTCGATCAATACCGCAGGGATCAATTCCACCAACGACATCTGCGCCGTTACTTAATGCCTCAGCCATCAAGTCCAGCGTTCCAGCACAGCTCAACAGGCCTGATTGAGGAAAAACCACGATTTCGATATCGATCTCCCGCTCGTATTTTTGACGAGTCTCTGCCACCCCAAGAAAACCTTCAAGCCCTACATTGTTGTCAATATCAACATGACTGCGGATAAACGTTGACCCGTAGACCAGGGATTGCAAAACCTGCCGGGACGACTGACGGGCTGGATCAATATCCCATTCTTTTTTTAAGCGCCGTTCATTATCGATTTTATCCCTGAGGCTCGGACCAGCCTGATGTGGCCGCCACCCCATGCCGAGCAATGATTTGTCGAGATGGGTATGAGCCTCAACCAACCCGGGTAGCGCGATAGCACCGTTGCCATCTTCTTCGAGTATGCCTTTGTCTGTTTCAATTTCTGGACTGATCCTGACAATACGACCGTCCTGTATCAAAATATCTGTCAGATCAGCTCCGAGAGGCCGCACATTTTTGATGATCAAATTATTATTCATGATGTCTCAAGATCCTGTAATTATTATTTTTAAATCGGTTGAAACAGACTTTACAGAAACCGTCAGTGGTCTTTTGATTTCCATTGTCATTCCAGCAATACGCAACGATCCATACATGGCACTCATTATTGCCATGTCATCTGGCGCATACGCGCCTAGGAAGAATCAGCCTGCTGAATGAATAGACAATCGCCCTTCATGCACCGCATGGCAGGCAACCTCTACACCTGAAGCCCCGGGCGCCAATACCGGCAATTCGCTCCGGCAGCGCTCATTTGCATGCAGGCACCGTGGATGGAACGTGCAGCCCGGTGGCGGGTTAATGGGGTTGGGCACCTCGCCTGCGACCGGCTCCCGGTCCCTTTTAGTCATGGTAATATCCGGTATTGTTTCAAGCAGCAGCTGGGTGTATGGATGCTGTGGGCTGGCGAAAACATGCCGTGCCAACCCCACCTCCACGATACGCCCCAGATACATGACACCGATCCACTCCGACATGAAGTTAACCACTGCCAGATCATGACTTATAAACAGGTAGGTCAAGCCTAGTTCTTCCTGCAGTTCTTTCATCAGGTTCAGGATCTGCGCCTGAACAGAAACGTCGAGCGCTGATGTCGGCTCATCGCAGACAAGAAAATCGGGATTCGAAGCGATTGCCCGGGCAATCGAAATCCGCTGGCGCTGACCACCTGAAAACTCATGCGGGAATTTCTCCCCATCCTGGGCATTCAGCCCGACCAGATCCAGCAGGCGTCCAACTTCGTTTAATTCTTCACTTCGACTCCGGCGTAAGCCAAAACTGCGCAGTGGCTCAGCTATTATATCGCGTACACGCCAGCGCGGGTTAAGGCTCGCATACGGGTCCTGAAAAATCATCTGCATCCGTTGGCGAAGCGCAAGCGGTTTTCCAGCCGGCATACCGGTGACATCAACCCCTTCAAAGCTGATACTGCCTTCAGTTGCCTGGTAGAGGCCGACAACAAGCTTGGCCACCGTCGATTTGCCGCATCCCGACTCACCGACAAGGCTGAAGGTCGTGCCGCGCGGGATGTCAAGATCCAACCCGTCGACGGCTCTGAGATACTGGATCGGTTTACGCTCCAGAATCCTGTTGAGAAAAGGCGGGGAAATATTAAAGCACTTTTTTACTCCTCGCACAGACAGGAGCGGCACACCGGTATATTCTCGCATCGAATCATTCATTACATGCCTTTTTCATAAAGCAGACAGGCGACCTCGCTGCCGTTAATGTGGATGGGGACCGGTTTGACCGATGAACATTTTTCCATAACTTCACTGCAGCGGGGATGAAAGGCACAACCGGGCGGAATATCTTTCAATCTGGGCATTGACCCCATGATTTGTGTTAAGCGTTTGCAGCCGGCACCAATTGTCGGAATTGAGCCCATCAACCCCATCGTGTAAGGGTGACGCGGTTCTTTTACAACCTGGCGAACAGGTCCGATTTCTGCAAGCCGTCCTGAATACATCACGGCTACACGATCACATGTCTCGGCGATAACACCCATGTCATGAGTGATCAGCATGACTGCCGTTCCATGATCTCGACACCTCTTTTTAAGCACTGCAATTATCTGGGCCTGGATCGAAACGTCCAGCGCTGTTGTCGGCTCATCAGCAATAATAAGTTTTGGCTGAGCACAGATTGCCAAGGCTATTACTACCCGCTGTCGCATGCCCCCTGAAAACTGATGCGGATAATGGTCTATCCGTTTCTCAGGGGCAGGAATACCAACCTCCGCCAGAAGCTCTATAGCTCTCTGCCGGGCTTCTCCGCGGTCCAGATCCAGATGGGTCTGAATTGTTTCAACCAGCTGCCGCTCAATGGTAAAAAGAGGGTTCAGACTCGTCAGCGGGTCCTGGAAAATTGCCCCGATTTTTTTTCCTCTCATCCGCCGCATCTGTTCACTGGATAAGGTATCGATGCGCTTTCCCTCAAAGAGAATTTGCCCTCCGGAAACATGACCGGGTGGTTCAAGCAGACCTATGATTGCCGCACCGGTCAATGATTTTCCAGCACCAGATTCACCGACCACTCCTAAAATTTCTCCAGGTACCAGCTTAAATGAGATGCTGTCAACGGCACGAAGAAGGCCGCGGCGCGTGTCAAAAGCAATCGACAAATCCCTGACTTCCAGGAGAGGGTCGGTAATAGTATCACGCTCATTCATCATGTAGATACCTTCAGCGGAGCTTTGGATTCAGGGCGTCACGCAGCCAATCACCAAGCAGATTGACGGCCAATACAAGCATAACAAGGGTCAGAGACGGAAAAATCACGACCCACCATACCCCGGAAAACAGAAACTCATTGCCGACACGGATCAGAGTGCCAAGAGAGGGATTTGTCGGAGGCATCCCAACGCCCAGAAAAGAAAGGGTTGCCTCAATCAGAATCGCCATCGCCAGGTTAATTGTAGCAATTACCAATACCGGGCCAAGGACATTCGGGAAGATATGACGAAAAATAATGGCAAACGAATTGCGTCCGACCAGCCGGGCTGCCATGACATACTCACGATTACGCTCCACCATTGTCGAACCGCGAACAGTGCGTGCATACTGCACCCAGGTTGTCACTGCAATAGCGAAAATCAAAACCATCAGGGCAGCATTCTCATGCATTTCGCGTGGGAGAACGCCACGGACAATACCACTTACGAGCAGGGCGACAAGGATAGTGGGAAAACTCAGCATGACATCTGCGATACGCATGAATAGCGCATCAATGGCACCTCCAAAGTAACCGCTCAGCAGACCGAAGCAGATACCAAAAGCCATCGCCAGCACGACACTGATAAATCCAACGGCCAGAGAAATACGTGACCCGTAGAGGATTGCCGAAAACACGTCCCGACCCTGGTTGTCGGTGCCGAGCAGAAAGCGCGTGTCACCTCCTTCCACCCAGGCTGGAGGCAACTCACTGTCCATAAGGCTCAGCGTCGCAACATTAAAGGGATCATGCGGTGCAATCAACGGTGCCATCAGAGATGCTGCAATGATCACCAAGGTAACAGCGGCGGCAATAACCGTTACCCGTGACTTCTTGAAGCTGTAAACCAAGTCACTGTCCCAGACATCCGCCATTGTCTTAACAGAAAACAGACTGTTAATGTTCACTCATTCCTCCTGTCAGCTGTTCCGCCCGCCATCCAGGGACAACCGCGGGTCGATGGCGAAGTAAAGCAGGTCAACGGTCATATTAATCAGCACGAAAACGAAGGCGACCAGGATGAGATATGCGGACATCACTGGAATATCGGCAAAATTAACCGCCTGGATAAATAACAGCCCCATGCCCGGCCACTGAAACACGGTTTCGGTAATGATGGCAAAAGCGAACATCGCTCCGAGTTGCAGCCCCACTATGGTGATAACCGGCATTAAGGTATTACGGAATGCATGACCGAAGTTCACTGCCCGGTCGGTAAGGCCTCGCGCCCGGGCAAAACGAATGAAATCAGAGCGAAGTATTTCAAGCATTTCCGAACGGACAAGGCGCATGATCAGGGTGACCTGAAACAAGCCGAGCATGGTCGCGGGTAATATCAGCGACTTTATGCCGCTGATTGTCAATAGTCCGGTTGTCCACCAGCCAATCCTGACAACTTCGCCTCGGCCAAATGACGGCAGCCAGTTAAGCCAGACTGAAAAAACGAGGATTAACAGGATACCGGTTACGAACGTGGGTACCGATATGCCGATTAACGAGGCCACCTGCAGCATGTTGCTGACAATTCCCCGGCGATGCAGGGCTGAATAGACCCCCATCGGAACCCCGACTGCCAGGGCGAAGAGAGCGGCGACGAAAACCAGCTCGATGGTTGCAGGAAGGCGCTCGGCAATCAGATCTTTAACCGGCCGCTTATTTCGATATGAGATCCCGAATTCGCCCTGGACTGTCCCGCTGACAAAGTTCCAGAGCTGTTTCGCTACCGGGTCATCAAGTCCCAGCTGCTCCCTCAGTTTCAAACGGTCCTCGGTTGAAGCATTCTCGGGAAGCATGCTGTTGACTGGGTCTCCGACGAAACGGAACATGAAAAAAGAGATCAGGGCAACAGCCAGCATAACCATAATAGACTGGAACAGACGTCGTAAAATAAAGGCAAACACGGGGCAACCTCCAGGTGCTGGACAGGAGTACCGATAAAGGCCGGCCGGTATGGGTGAAACACAATACCGGCCGGTTTAAGGCTACAGCTCAGTTTGCGATATTTACATACCAGAGGCGTGGTTTATTGTCCGGAGTCACTTTCATACTGACGCCGTCACGTACTGCCCAGACCAGCGGCTGCTGGTGTAACGGAATTATGGCCATATCTTCTTTTGCGATGGCTAATGCTTCCTTCATCATCGCCGTTCGCTTTTCTGAGTCAAGTTCTACAGCTACTGCATCGGTGAGTCGGTCAATTTCTGGATTAGAATACTTGCCTGGATTCCAGGCACCCATTCGGTCGTTCGGGGTATGCAGAAGAGCGGACAGAACACTGTAAGTGTCAAGCATCGGCAGTGTTGCCCAGCCAAGCATGAAAATGTCTGAGCCTCCCGCCAAGGCTTTCTCAAAATGTTTGCTTTTCGTTTGCGCCGTAAGGTTTGCTTTCACTCCGAGCCGGGCCCACATTGCCGTAATAGCCTGACAGATTTCCTCGTCATTGACATAGCGGTCGTTCGGGCAATCAAACCCAACCTCGAACCCGTCCGGATACCCGGCTTCGGCCAGCAGTTTTTTTGCACCGTCAAGATCCGACGGGTCTCTCTTATCCAGCTCTGCATCATATCCGGGAACCGGAGGGGCCACGAGGATACCTGCATTCCGGGACATGCCACGCATCACTTTCTCGTGGATCAGATCCATATTAATTGCCAGATTCAAGGCACGACGAACCCTTACATCGGTCAGTGGATTTTTGTCTTTGATATTTGAGCTGTGGAGCTGAGCACCATAGTTGAAGCCAAGCATGATGGTTCTCAGCTCTGGGCCGGTGATGACGGAAACTCCGTCGGCACGATTGATTCGATCTATATCCTGCAGGGGAGCCGGGAATACAAAGTCCAGTTCACCCGAGAGCAAAGCAGCAACTCGAGTTGCGTCTGAACCGATCGGGGAGAATTCGATTCGGGTCAGGTTGTGCTGCGGAGTATCCCACCAGTCAGGGTTGACAACGAGGATTGTCTTGGCATCAGGCTGGCGGCTTTCAAGCATGAAAGGACCGGTGCCATTGGAATTTGCCACGGCATAGTTTTCCTTACCCTTTCGTACATCTGCCGGGGCAAGTGCATCATGTTCCGTCATCCATTCCTTGTCCAGGATGTAAATATTAGTCAGGTAATTGAGAAGAATTGGATCGGTGCCGTTGAGAACCAGATCGACCGTCTTATCATCAACCTTCTCAGCCACGACGACAGCAGGCAGGTTGCTTTTGACGGGTGAATCAGGGTCGATGGCACGCATTATTGAGGCAACAACGTCGTCTGCAGTGAAGGGATTACCGTTATGAAATTTCACCCCTTCCCGCAGGTGAAAGCGCCAGCGGAGGGGATCAATTACCTCCCAGGAGGCGGCAAGCGCCGGTTCAACCTCCAGTTTGTCATTATAACGAACCAGCGGTTCGTAGACATGATGCAGGAAACCGATGGTATTGCTCTCGGTCATTGAATGTGGATCCATTGCGGCAATATCGGTTGAATCAGACATTCGCAATGTCTTTCCGATTGCTATCGTTGAGCTGAGGCAGACAACGACGAGTGCAATTCCGATCTTTGAAAAAATTTTCATGCTAATCTCCTTATGAAGAGGTTTGTAGCGACCCAGGGCAGGTATCAACCGGTCTCATAAGTACCTGGGAGTCTTCTTGCTCCTGACAGATATCTGTTATATGTCAGTCACTGTAAATTACAAATACAGCGAACAGAGAAAAACCATTAAAAATTTAAACAATAAGAAAATGCTGGCCTCGAATAAATTGAATGAATCTGAATCCCTATAAGTTAAGACTGAAAATAAATATCACCACACCGCCAACATTATATTCTGAAACACGGATTGCAGTTCGTTATGGTTTCAATTTTTCTTTTTTTATTACAAACATTAGGGGACTATATTGAACTCAACATACAATGACCGGCTGCAGTCCTGAAGCGGTCAGACAATTGCTTCTTTCTTAAATATCCCCGCCAAGATAGGCTGCCTTGATCCGGTCATCATGAAGCAACTCCTTGGAGTTACCGCTGATAACTATGCTGCCGGTAGTCATGGCATAAGCACGGTGGGAGATACTCAGAGCCATGCGGGAATTTTGCTCAACCAGAATAACCGACACGCCTTCATCCCGATTGATTGCCACAATGGACCGGGCAATGTCCTGAACAAGTTTCGGGGCAATTCCGAGTGAGGGCTCGTCCAGCAGCAGGAGCCGCGGCTTTGCCATCAGTGCGCGGCCGATGACGAGCATCTGCTGTTCACCACCGCTCAGCGTGCCGGCAGCCTGAGTGAAGCGTTCCTGCAAACGGGGGAAACGCTCAAGTACGCTCTCCAGCGTTTTGCCAATATCAGCTTTATCATTTCGGCTGAAGGCCCCCATCAGCAGGTTGTCCTTAACCGACATGTAGGGAAAGACGCGGCGGCCCTCCGGGACCATGGCAATACCGATTCGTACGATCTCGGAAGGTGAGCGCCCATCCAGCCGTTCACCCTGGAAATAAATGGAGCCCGCCGATATTTTTCTGAGCCCGGTGATGGCCCGCAGGATGGAGGATTTTCCAGCACCGTTCGCTCCTATCAAGGCAACAGTCTCGCCTGCCATGAGATTGATCGAAACCTTTTTCAGGGCATAGATATTGTCGTAATGAAGCTCAACATCTTCAAATTTCAGCATCTCTTTCATGGCTAGATCCCAATGGTTATGTCTTCGCTTCCAAGGTAGGCTTCAATCACTTTTTCGTTGTTTTGTATCTCTTGAGGGGTGCCTTCGGCGATTTTCTCTCCAAAATTCAGGACAACAATTTTATCGGATATTGCCATTACTGCCGACATATCATGTTCCACTAGTAACACGGTCACACCGCTATCACGTACCTTGCGGACCAATCCGACCGTATGCATGGTCTCGTCGTGGTTCATGCCGGCGAATGGCTCATCCAGCAATAAGATAGTCGGGTCGGTTGCCATACCGATGGCAATGCCCAGTGCCCGCAGGTGACCCTGCGGCAGGTTACTGGCAATTTCGTCGCGAATATCAACAAGTCCCAGGAAGTCGAGAATTTCATCAGCGGTCCTGCTGAATTTTCTGACATCCTCCCGGGCGGCTTTGCTGCCGAAAAAATATCCAGCCAGAGTCGCTTTTGCCCGCAGGTGCTGTGCTACAATGACGTTCTCATGGGTGGTCATGCTCTTGAAAATCGTCGTCTCCTGAAAGGTGCGGACAACCCCCTTGCGCGCCACGATGTGCGGCGAGAGGTTCGAAATCTTTTCACCCTTGAATAATACCTCGCCGGAGGTGGTAGGCAGAAAAGAGGTAATCATCTTGAAGAGTGTTGATTTACCCGCCCCGTTGGGGCCGATTACCGACAGGATCTCTTTTTCTTCAACGTCGAAAGATACATCGCTGTTTGCTGTCAGGCCGCCGAATTTTTTTGTGACGTTTTTGACTTCCAGCAGAGGGTTCATTTTTTCACCCTTTCCATTTTGGAGAAACGTATGCTGAGCAGGCCGTTGGGCAGAACCAGCATCAGGAAGATCAGCAGACTGGAATAGATCAGCAGCTGATATTTACCGAGTTCAAAGAGCAGGCTCCAGCCAAAATAGAGGGTAAGCGTGCCGAGCATCGGCCCAAAGACATAGCCGAGGCCGCCCAGGAAACAATTAAGCATGAAATTGATTGAGTCTGAGACCTGGAAACTGGAAGGGTAGATCGATTGTGAAATTGCCACAAACATCGCGCCGCCGATGCCCCCGAGAAAGGAGGAAATGGCAAAGACGATGGTCCGCAAATAGGCGATATTCACCCCGATTGAAGAGGCCAGTTCCTCATTCTGCTGCAACGAACGGCACAGATGCCCAAAGCGGGAATTTACCAATCGGTACATGCCGGCAAAACAGATGACCATCAGCACGCAAGCCACATAATAAAAGGCCAGTTTGTCATTCTCGAGCAGGGAAAAGTCGGGAATTAACGTCAGACCGAAAATTGACAGTGCGCCTGGTCGTGGAATTGAGACAATACCCTTGGCACCGTTGGTGATGGGCAGGGCCAGCATGGTTAAGCGCGATACTTCGGTCAGAACCAGTGTTACCATTGCAAAATAGACACCGCGCAGGCGTAGGATCGGCAAGCCGATGAGAACAGCTATACCGGCGCAGAAAAGGCCTGCCAGGGGCAGCGTCAGCCAGAAGGATAACCCCGCCTTGGTGACGAGGATAGCAGAAACGTATCCCCCGATGAGCGCAAAAGCACCCTGGCCAATGTTGATACGCCCAATATAAAAGGTCAGCCAGACACCGGCGCTTGCTATAGAAAGGAGGGCAACCGATGTTAGGGTGTAGTAAAAATCCCAGCGGCCGGATGCCGCAATGGCGAATGGCACCGCAACAAACACAACAAATAGAAAAACCGCCACGCCAATGAGTTGGTTTAGTTTGAATGTATTCATGACTGTCACCCCCAAGGTTTGCCCATGAGGCCTTGTGGCCGAAATGACAAGAAGACCATCAGCGAAGCGAAAATGAGAAGATACGTGATATCACCATATTGTGAGAGTACGGCCAACCCAACAGCCTCGAGCGCTCCAAGAATGAAGCCGCCGGCGATCGCCCCGGAAATGACCCCGGCACCGCCGATCATAACCATCATAAAGGCCTTGATTGAGACAGGACCTCCCATGCCCAGATTGACGCCGGTAATAGTCACCAGCAGTCCACCGACAAGCCCGGCCAGCATGGCGCCCAAAGCAAAACCGATCATCGAATAGCGGTCGACGTTGACCCCCATGAGTTCGGCTGCGACACGGTCTTGAGCAAAGGCTCGGAGTGCTCTCCCTGTTTTGGTGTACTGCATAAAGGCAATGAAGCCGGCGATGCTGAAAATTGCCAGGACACAGACCAGAATCCTGTCATACGGCATAATGATTCTGAAATCCCAATTGAACACCCCGTCAAGGATCTTCGGAACTCCTCGCTGTTTTTCGCCAAACACCAGCAGTATTACTGCATCCAGCAGAAAGGCAATGCCGGCAGCGAGAAGCATCGTGCTCTCTTCCCGCACGGAGCGTTTAATAACGGGACGAAACAGGAAATATTCAATGAGTGCACCAACGATCGCCAAGGTTACCGCAGTCCCTAGAAGAGCGACAACAAAGGGTAGTCCAAGCTTGCCGTAGATGGTGTAGGTAACAAATCCACCCAGTACATACAGTTGGCCATGGGCAAAGTTTAGCACATTCATCAGGGCGAAAATGAGGGTAAGTCCTAAGGCTATCATGGCGTATTGGGAGCCCAGATACAACGCATTCACGATTACCTGTTCCATTCAGACACCTCTTCGGTGACCTGTCCCGGGCAATAGGGCCGGGACAGGTCAGACGCTATTAAAGGTTGGGAATGTCAGTCGACCTCAGCTACGAACAGTGTTTCAAACTTGCCGTCCTTGTAGACATTGACAACCAGCGGTACCATCAGCTGTCGTTTCTGTCCAAAAGAGGTCACGCCCACATATTTCAGCTTCGCATCACCCTTCATGTAGGGGTTGGGGACTTCAAAGGTATCCATGGTTTTCTTGAATTCCTCGACATCGTTGATCGCCGCGGGGTTTACCTTCAGTGTCTCCAGGATGTAATCCAAAGCATAAACCTTGGTGTTGGACTCGTCGTTGTACTCGCCAAACATTTTTGTGTAGCGATCGACAAATTCAGCCATCATATCCGAGGAGATTTCCGGGGTGGAGGCACCGCCAACAGAGATAAATCCATTCGCCAGATCGCCTGCACCTTCTTTCAGTACGGATGCATCCTGTGCTGTTTCTGTGGAGATAAGACCTTTGAAACCCAACTCGCGAGCCGAACGGATCAGCTGCGGCGCGTTGGCAGGGGAGACGCCGGAGAGAACCAGGAGATCGGGTTTAGTCCGCATCACCGGGGTCAGTACCGGGGTAAAGTCGATTGTATCGACCTGAAAGGTTACGTTCGACGATACGACATCGAGTCCCAGAGCCTTTGCGGCCGCAATGCCACCCTCGCGCTGACTCAGGGGATCAGATTCATTGGCCGAGACAAAAGCGATGGACTTAACTCCTTTGTTCTCTTTGAGATACTTGTAGATAGCTGGTCCGGACTGATAGCTGGCAACCATGCCGAGAACGGCGTTGGATGCCGGTTTGGTGTAGAGCTCTTTCGGGAAGGCGTAAGGAAAGTAGATAATGCCGTTGCGCTCTGCCACCGGACGGACGGCCGCCGCGCCATCATCTACGTTTGGCCCAACAACATAGTGGATGCCTTCCTGAGCCATTTTTTCCATTCCTGCAATGGCACGCTTCGGGTCTTTCTGATCATCGAAGGTTACGATTTCGACATCATAGGTCGTGTCGCCAATCTTGACGCCACCGGTTTCATTAATCCAATTTGCCCGAGTTTGCATGGAGCGTACATTTGAAATGCCCCAGGCTGCAGCTGGACCGCTCGTAACACCAACAAAACCAATCTTGAGCACTTGGTTGGCTGCAAAAACTGTTGAACTGATCAAGGCCGAGCAGGCCAGCGCCGTGACAATAGAAATCACCTTAAACAACGTTTTCCTGTGCATACTATTCTCCTTTCAGTATTGGTGATTTTCGTTAAAGCTCCTCAGACAAGGAGCCAGGGGCAGAGCCACTCGTGGCTCTTGTTTATGCTTCCATGTTAACTTGCGAAAAGCAATTGTCAACAATTTTTTGCGCTCTTTGACAACAACAAGAAATAGATTGTTGCTAATGGCCTACCAATTGATACCAGTACTCTTTTTCGACCCAGTGACTTTTTAAAAAAAACAATGCTAAACCTGATACTTAATTAAATATTCTAAAATTTTTCCCCGCCCACAGGTCCGTTGCGTGAGGAATAAGCTGTTCGAAACGATGCGACAATTACTTTATATGAGGAGACTACAGCCGAACAGTTGATTTCATAGTCTTGAAGACCAACCTCACCTGCAGGACCTGCAAAGCGCTGAGACACATCTTTGAAGATGCAAGCCTTGCCAAAAAGCACTGCCATCAGGAAAAAACCTTCGAGCCAAGCATAATAAAGGCTTCAAGGATGTTTTAACGGCCTGTTCCGGGAGCCTGGTCCTCTTCTACTGGTTATATACAAATGGCCAGATTCCGACTGTCATCAGTAAATGTGATACATGACAAGTGACTACAATCGCGGACTTACTCCAGGAAGTCTGGATTCATCCATGATCAGATCCGCCTTCAGCCTAAGAGCATGAATTATTTTTCAGTCATGAAAATTCTACAGAAACTAGGTACGAGGTTGATGATGAAAAATATATCTAGGTTTAGAGAACAAGCATAAAATGTAAACAATAATAAAATATAAAGTTGACAATATTTAAACGATTTTCTATCGTAGCTTCTAATAGGCAAGAGCACTCATCACATCAATGCATAAATGAACACATCACTAGAGGAGATTACGCAATGCCATATCCAAAGGGATTTCTTGAAACTCGTGCGGTGATTAAGCCGGGCGTCTATACTCTGATTCCGCCTGAAGGCAGGGTTATTAACTCGATTCCTGGTTTCTCAGGGTGCCGGCTTACCATTATCGCCTCACCAAAACACGGGGCAAGCTTTGTCCAGTACGTCGGAACAGTTGATCCTGGCGGTAAAACCACAGTACCGTTTGTTGATGCTCCCGATGTCGAATCGTTTCTTTATGTCATGGATGGTAGCGGCAGCCTTCAGGTCTCGATCGGCAATCAGACCGAAAAACTGAGTGCTGGCGGCTATGCCTTTGCTCCTCCTGAGGAGGGAATCTCCTTTGAGAACACATCCTCTTCCCCGGTCCGAATTCTTTTATATAAGCAGCGCTATGTTCCACTCGGGGACCTGAAGCCCTGGATTGTGTTTGGCGACATCAACAAAATCGAGGAAGTTATTTACGACGAAATGGAAAATGTATTTCTTCGGGATTTGTTGCCAAACGATCTGGCCTTCGACATGAACATGCATACCCTGAAGTTTTTGCCCGCAGGATCGCATCCATTTGTGGAGACACATGTTCAGGAACATGGCGCCTATATCCTCGGCGGTCAGGGAATGTATCTGCTCGGAGAGGACTGGTTACAGCTTAAGACAGAAGATTTTGTCTGGTTTGGCCCCTTCACTCAACAGGGGACCTACGCAACCGGTCGAGAGCCTTTCTGGTATATCTACAGCAAAGATATGAATCGGGACGCAGCTATTTAAATAATAAGAGATAAACAACGAGGAGATTTGATTATGGCTTTGACAAGCGACTTTGCACCCATGGATATTTATGCACAGGTTGAAAAAACTGGAATAAAAGGACGTCATTTCAGTTTCATTGATGATTTTTCACCTGAAGAACTCGATCACGTTTTCAAGACGGCTCTAATGTTTGAACCCTTCTGGAGAAGTCGCATTCCGCTGCTTCTGGGAAAGGTGATGTGTCTGCAGTTCTTCCAGCCCAGTACCCGTACCAGGTTCAGCATGGAAACGGCTATGCACCGGCTCGGCGGAGACGTAGTTACTGAAGCCAATCCGCTCGTCAGTTCATCGGCGGCCAAAGGCGAATCATTATATGACTCGTTGCGTGTAACCTCTCAATATGCCAATGTAATAGTTCTTCGACATCCTGACGAGGGGGTCCTCGATGTTGTCAAAGAGTTAGGCAGCGACTCCGCCCCTATTATCAGTGGTGGCTACGGCGATGTAACTCATCCGACTCAGGGACTGCTGGACATGTACGCCGTGTATCGGGCGCTCGGAGGTGACTTTACCAAAATGACCGTTATGATAGCCACTCCGGATCTGTCCCGCGCCAGATCCGGACAGTCGTTCGCGCTTGGCCTGGCCCGAATGGGCGCCAGAGTCATCTACTCGGGAACATCCGGGCTGGAAACACCGCAGGTGGTGCGCGACAAGCTCATCGCGATGAAGGCAAACTTCATCGAGGTCAACGATCTGACCATCGGCCAACAGGAGGAACTGATTGTCGATGAAGGAGTCGATTACGTTTACCTGCCAGGTTGTTCGGTGAAAAAAGGAGACCCAGGGCGTGATGACTTTCTGAAAAAGATGGCCGAATTCTACTTCACTGCCGAGGGCCTGCAAAAGATTGAGAAGAAGACCGGTAAAACAGTAGGCATCTCCCATTCTCTGCCCAGAAATGCAGGCGAGTTTGATTTTGCCATCGACAGCACGGCTCACCAGGTATATTTCAAGGCGATTGGCTTTTCAATACCTGTGCGCATGTCATTGCTGGCAAACATCTGCGGGATTTAAGACATTCCCCATCCAGGACTGCAGGGTCAGCCATCCGCCCGGATGACCCTGCAGTTCGCGGCTGCCAGGAGACAACGGATAACGGCTTCTCTGTCGGTTCAATGACCTGCTTGTATAATCCCAGCCATTTAGGCTTCTCTTTCAAACCTGGATTGGCGAATAGTACCTCGGTAATTTTTTCACAACCTCTGTGCCCTAAAAGTGCGTTTAAGGAGTTTTTATCATGACTGAAAAACGGGACATACCGCGCCGTATTATTATTGCCATTGGCGGGAATGCAATACACCCGTCAGGCATCAAAGGTACTTCAGAAGAACAGGTTGCCATAGCGGCAACTACTGCCAAGGCGCTTCTGCCACTGCTGAAGTTGGACAACGAACTGATCATCACCCACGGAAACGGACCCGGAGTAGGCAAGGTGTTGATGCGCCAGGCGCTTGCCAGTCACGCGGTTGCTCCAATGTCACTGGACATTTGTGTTGCCAACACCCAGGGCGTAACAGCCTACCTCCTGGTGCAGGCTTTTGAGAATGCACTCCGTGAAATAGGAAACCAGCGCCACGTGGTCGGCCTTGTAACCCAGGTTGAAGTTAACCCGAACGATCCAGGATTCAAAAACCCGACCAAACCGGTTGGCTATTTTTACAAAGAAGAAGATGCAAAAAGACTTTCTGCGCAACTGGGCTGGACAATGCGTGAAGATGCCGGACGCGGATGGCGCATGGTTGTAGCGTCCCCTTCTCCCAGACATATCTGCGACATTTCCTTGATCGATGGCCTCGCCAAACTCGGTAATGTCGTGATTGCCGGCGGCGGCGGCGGTGTCCCTGTTGTCAGGGATTCTCGTGGGGTAAGAAAAGGTGTTGAAGCGGTCATTGACAAAGACCTGACCACCGCCCATATGGCCAATGTGCTCGGTGTGGAAGAGATGATGATCCTTACAGCGGTATCTCGAGTTGCTCTCAATTTTGGCAAACCTGATCAGCGTGAACTTGATGTGGTTACCGTTTCAGAGGTACGTGAGTATCTGAATGACGGTCATTTCCCTTCAGGCAGCATGGGCCCCAAAATCGAGGCTGCCATCAAATTTATCGATGGTGGGGGCAAGCGGGCAATAATTGCTCACCTCAATGAGGCCATGCCCGCTCTTTATGGAGAGACAGGCACGCATATAATACCGGATAAAACGTGAGAGGATCCGTAAGGCGCATCATGCCACCCGGACACTGCCCGTATCTCGCTTTTCAGGATCTGACCTATAATACGACCAGGATAGAAAAAAGGTATGACATTGGATAACAAACTAATCGTCACCCCGCTGAACCATAGCGATTTTAAACCCTATGGGGATATCATTGAGATCAGCGAAAGATGCGAATCGAAAACCATCAACGACGGGTACGCCACCCGCTACCATGACCTGGCAGATCTAGATGTCAGCAGCGCTGGCGGTCGGCCACTGATCAATATATTTCGCGGCAGGCCCCGGCCTCTCCCTCTGACAATACACATGATGGAGCAGCACCCGCTTGGCAGCCAGGCGTTCATACCCCTGCAGCGCTCGCCCTTTGTTATTGTCGTTGCCCCGCCAGGCGAGATTGTCAGGCCGTCTGACCTCGTGGCCTTTATAAGCAGCGGCTTTCAGGGAGTCAATTATGCCAGGAGTGTTTGGCATTTTCCGCTGTTGGTTCTGGGTGAAATTGAGCAGGATTTTGTGGTCATTGATAGGGGCGGTGAGGGTGACAATTGCATAGAAAGGTATTTCACGAAAGAAGAACGGTGCATCCTGGAGCTGCAGGGTAACGAAACGTAACAAAAGATGCCGGTAACATAAGCGGTAGCATAGGCTTTTTCACAACAAATCAGGACTGACTTCCCAACAACGCAGGACGTTACTATTGATGCATGTTGAGCTTCAGGTTGAGACATTTCACCCGCCTTATTGTTGTCAATGTGGAGCTTTTTTGTTGTGGCAGCACCATGATAATCGTTGTTTAAAGTTATTGTATTAAGTAGGATGGCCACATAATTTTCCAAACGGATGATAGATTGATAACTCAATATACATTTTATAAACCGAATTCATGAAAGATACCGCTCATACAGAAATTGAAAGAGTTTGCAATGCGATTTACCGGGCAATTTTTGAGCGCCGACTGGAACCAAATACCCGCCTGGTTGAATCTCAGCTTGCGAAGGCACTGTCAACAAGTCGCGCCAATGCGCGCCAGGCTCTGTTGCTTCTTGCCCAGCGAAAGTTGGTAAAGATTGTTCAGAACAAAGGCGCGGTCGTTGCTGAACCTTCAAAAGCTGAGGCACATGAGGTGTTTGCTGCCAGACGGTGCATAGAAAGAGAAGTAGTCCACCACGTCTGCGAATGCTGCACACCTGAAAACATGCAGATTCTCCGTGATCACCTTGAAGTTGAGCGTCAGGCACGTGAGAGTCATGATCATTTTGAGTTGATCCGGGCCACCGGCAAATTCCATGTACTTCTTGCCGAAATTGCAGGCAACGCAGTTCTGCTCGACTTTCTTGAACAATTGATCGCACGCAGTTCATTGATCCTGGAAAAATTTAAAACCCACAACGATCAGACCTGTCAGGAATGGCATCATAATGAACTTGTAAAACTCATCGCAGAAAAAAAGGTAGAAAAAGCACAGGATCTCATGGATCAGCACCTCAAAGAAATCGAGCAGGTTCTCTATTATAAAAGGAAGACTAAACCGGCAGATCTCAGTGAGGTATTCGCTCCTCTTCTAGAAAACCATCAGACTGCATAGGTTTCCCGCTTAGGTACAGCAACTGGCCAGGCCCTTGGGAGAGGAAAACAACCAGCCGTTATCTCAGCATGGACGAAGGCTGTCTGGCAGCGAAACTGAGCAAGCTCCAGGATGCTGTTGTCCTCATAAAATTACAATCCTTTTTCAAGGGCCGCGCATCACCCGGTCCAACTCCCGCGGAACAGGCAATAGATATGAGAATTATACAATTACTCACAGATGGAAAAGTCGACAGCAAGGCAACGATCAACGGCTGGATACGAACGCGAAGAGATGCTGGGGCCTTCTCTTTTCTTGAAATTAATGACGGATCAACCCTTACAAATCTTCAGGTTATCATAGATGAAAGTCTCCCCAAGTACTCAGAAGAATTGAAAAAACTGACTACCGGATGTGCCGTTACCATTTCCGGCACACTCAAAGAGTCTCCGGCCAAAGGTCAGTCCATTGAACTGCACGCCAGCAAGGTCGAGGTGATTGGTTGGGCTGATCCAACTGAATACCCCCTGCAAAAGAAAAGGCATTCATTTGAATTCTTAAGAGGAATTACCCACCTGAGGCCTAGGACAAATGCTCTGGGAGCTGTCGCCAGGGTCAGATCGCGGCTTTCCTACAGCGTCCACCAATATTTCCATCAGCGTGGTTTTCATCAAGTGCACACGCCAATTATCACGACAAGCGATTGCGAAGGCGCCGGAGAGATGTTTACCGTTTCAACTGGGAAGAATAAAGACGCTCACGATGCTGATACGTTCTTTGGTAAAACTGCCGGACTGACCGTAAGCGGACAGCTTCAGGCAGAAGTATACGCACTCGCGTTGGGTGACGTCTACACGTTCGGGCCAACTTTTCGAGCCGAGAACTCCAATACCAGCAGGCACCTCGCAGAATTCTGGATGCTTGAGCCTGAAATGGCTTTTTGTGACCTGAGCAGGAATATGGAGATTGCCGAAGACCTCCTCAGGTACCTGCTCAGCGAGGTTCTGGAACACTGTGACAAGGATATGCTTCTTTTTGATCAATTTATCGCTAACGGGGTAATTGACAAGTTACAATCGGTAATAAACAATTCTTTCGGCAGAATTACATACACTGAAGCAATAGAGATACTGCTCCAGGCAGAAAAAACCTTCGATTTTCCAGTGAGTTGGGGAATTGACCTGCAGGCCGAGCATGAACGATACCTGACTGAGGAAGTATTTAAGAAACCACTGATTGTCACCAACTACCCGTCTGCAATCAAACCATTTTATATGAGAGTAAACGAAGACCAGAAGACGGTTGCAGCAATGGACGTGCTCGTGCCCGGGATCGGTGAAATCATAGGAGGAAGCCAGAGGGAAGAGCGTCACGATATTCTCTATCGACGCATGGTTGAAGCCGGTATTGATACAGATGAATATGGGTGGTATCTGGATTTGAGAAAATATGGGTCTGTCCCCCACTCAGGTTTCGGGCTTGGATTTGAGCGGCTTGTCCAATACGTCACTGGTATGGCAAATATCAGGGAAGTAATTCCCTTCCCCAGGACACCCGGGTATGCACCGTGTTAAAGAGCGTGTCAGGGCAAAAAATTACTTTGCTATTTAACTGTAAGACGGCAATAATCTCCATTAATTCAATCACCAGGCGACCAATTTAGAGGAACTTCTATGAAACGTGATTTTCTGCACATAACCGATTTTACTGCAGACGAGATCCATGAAACCTTTGCTTTGGCGAAAGAAGTCAAGGCCCGTTTTAAAAATCGTGAGGATTATAAGCCGTTTAAGGATTTCAGCATGGCGATGATTTTCGCCAAGCCGTCAGCCCGAACCCGTATTTCTTTTGAAACTGGGTTCTACAGAATGGGCGGTCATGCCCTCTACCTCGGACCAAACGATATATCCATCGGCAAGCGTGAAGCTGTCAAGGATATTGCTCGGGTCATCGCACGCTATAATGATGTCATCATGGCTCGTCTGTTTGCACACGATCATGTTCTGGAACTTGCTCAATATTCGTCTGTTCCGGTAGTGAACGGGCTGACCGATTACAACCACCCCTGCCAGGTCATGGCAGACATGTTTACAATCCTCGAGCATCGCGGCCATCTCAATGACCTGAAGGTGGTATATGTCGGTGATGGTAATAATATCGTCCACTCCTGGCTGCGTATGGCTCAGCGTCTTCCTCTCAATTTTGTGTGTGCCTGTCCGCTCAATTATCAGCCCGATGCGGCCACTGTGGAAGCAACCCGACAAGCTGGTCTTTCCGCGGTGGAAATCAGCCATAATCCAAAAGCAGCGGTTAAGGATGCAGATATCGTCTACACCGACGTCTGGGCCTCTATGGGGCAAAAGGATGAAGCTGAAGCTCGTAAAAGTCAGTTCGCAGGGTTTCAGGTCGATGACGAGCTGATGGCAGCAACCGGCAGAAAGAGTCTGTTCATGCACTGTCTCCCGGTTGAGCGCGGTGTTGAAACCACTGATTCCGTGGTCGAATCGGGTGCATCAATCGTCTTTGACGAAGCAGAGAATAGAATGCATGCACAAAACGCGATTTTGCTGAAACTCTTTGGTAAGTCTTAAAACCATTGCCAGTATACTTAGAAAGATTCTGTTCATGATCAGTTCGAAAGCTTAATCAGTAAGGAGAGAAGACATGTCAACCTTTGCCCTGAAGCATGTAATCGAATCTCAGCAATTTGATCGGGATTTACTGGAATTGGTTTTCAGGACCGCCGATGAGATGAAAGAAGACCTGCTTGGCGAGCGACGATTGGCCAAATTACTGGACGGCAAAATCATGGCTTCACTATTCTACGAACCCTCAACCCGTACCCGCTTCTCATTTGAGAGTGCAATGCGCAGGCTCGGCGGATCAGTTCTTACAACAGAAAATGCCCGTGAATTTTCTAGCGCCTCCAAAGGTGAGAGCCTTTCGGACTCGACCAGGATCATGAATGGTTATGCTGATATTATCGTCATGCGCCATAATGAGGCGGGAAGTGCCGTGCGGGCAGCTGAAATATCGTCCGTTCCAATCATTAATGCCGGTGACGGTGCCGGCCAGCATCCCACCCAGGCGCTGCTTGACATCTACACCATCGAAGATGCTTTCCCACAGATGAGTGGCCTCAAAATTGCCCTTGTGGGTGATTTACGCTATGGAAGAACTGTGCGCTCACTGTCATATCTTTTGAGCAAATACGATAATATGGAAATCATTTTTGTTTCGCCGTCAGTTTGCAGAATGGAAAATGATATCAAAGAATATCTCAACAAATCTGATACCCCCTGGCGGGAAGAGACTGATTTGGCCCAGGTGGCCACTGAGGTTGACTGCATCTATATGACGCGGATCCAGAAGGAACGGTTTCACTCCATTGAAGATTACCAGTCGGCCGCCAGCAAATACATCCTCACCTCCGACATGGTGCAATCAATGAAAGCAGGTGCAATAATAATGCATCCCCTGCCTCGAGTAGATGAAATTCCCAAGGAGATAGATGCGGCACCGCAGGCCCGCTATTTTGAGCAAGCCCAGAATGGTCTGTACATCCGAATGGCGCTGCTCTATCTGCTGCTGAAAGACGATTAGTTATTAGATCTATTAGGGAACTAACCTGACTTAGCGTCGGGTTCGATAAGGTGATCCTCACGACACGCGATTATTTTCTTGACATATTTTTGGATCACATCGTTCAGATTTATTTTCGCCGTCCCCACCCCGTTATCATTGCCCGCTGTTCGACCGGCCCCAGTTGCTCATCCATTAACTCGAGTGCCTTCGCAACATCATTTGCGGAGAAGGCTCTAAGCAATTCGAGATGTTCAGTTACCGCAGATTGAGATGAGCTTGGGCGATCATGAATCTACAGCTGCCCAATTGGGTTTCATACCAGAGATTACCTTCACCAATACCTATTGACCTTTAGGTTTTTATACACTGACAGCCCAAGGCACGGCTAGTTTGATCACCCCCGGCAGCACCTCATAGCGGATGGTGGCTGATTGTCCAAGAAGGCGGTTTATACTTCCTATCCGCCTTTTGCTTTTCAAGGGCGGATAGGAAGCAACGGGCATAGGGGGCCTTGATTCGACCTGAATCCTTACCCGTTTCCTTTTCGGATCAGGCCGGATAATGGGGAATGTCTTAAGGGCGCCTTGAATGATGTCATTTAGCCGTATCGCGCTTATCAATCCGCGAACAACCCACACGAGTGCGCATAATTTTCAGACAAAGCTGAAACAGATGCCGATCTTTCAACTCCTATTGCTATCTATTTCGGCCCTTATCATGGGCCGTTTTTGTCAGTTTGGCCACCTGATGCCTTCAGCCGCGACATTCGGATTGTTCTTGAGAAATGCATCAAACTGATCTCCGCGTGAGAATGCCGCCAAAGCAACAATTTCTTTACCCTTCAGGCTATCAATATAGGCAAAAACCCAATGATTTCTTTTGAGGACCCAAAAATGACTCAGATCAGGATTGACACTAGGCCAATAGTGATATATCACATCCAATATGTTAATAGCTGCATGGGTGATAGCTTCAAAGCATGCCATCTGCCCGACAAGAATTGCGTTTTTGGCGAAGAGAAAGACCAGAGGATGTGCTGATGCCTATACCGTATAAAACCAAGCCGTTTAATCGCTCCTTTATGCGGGAAGAAGTGTATAAAACCATGCTGACCTGGATAATGGATGGTGAACTGCGTCCAGGGGAAAAGCTTCTTGATAAGGAACTTGCCGAGAGCATGGGAGTAAGCCGAACTCCGGTGCGGGAAGCGCTGCGCCGGCTGGAGGACAAGGGGCTGGTTGAGTCATCAGCGAATCGCTGGACACGAGTATCGGAAGTATCGATAGATGAACCGGAAAAAATATACCCGATTATCTGGACTCTTGAAGAGTTGGCAGCAACACAGGCAATTGGTGTCTTGGCGGAGGAACATTTCAGCCTGATGGAAAAGGCCAATGACAAACTGGAAAAGGCTTTGAGCAGCTGGGATCCGGTCAGGGCTTCACTTGCAGATATCGAGTTTCATGACGTCTTTATCAAACGTTCGGACAATCCACATCTGATGGCTATTCTGCGTGATTTGAAGATTGCATATCGAAGGGTTGAGGTGACTTATTTTGAAAAGGATGCCAGCGATAAATATTCCCTTGATGAACACTTGAAGATTGTGGAGGCATTCAGAGCGGGTGAACTGTCTGAAGTCCAGGCCATGATCAGGCGGAACTGGCAGAACAGTTTGAAGCGGCTGCAGCAGCTTGCGTCCCAAAAAAAACACGATAACAATTAGTTGATGGAGTACTTTGATGAGTATTGACTTTCAGAAAGTATTGGAAAAAGCAGAAGGATACCGTCCACAGATCTCGGCCTTCCTTCGTGATATGGTTGCCATTCCAAGTGAAAGCTGTCAGGAGGAGCGGGTAATCCAGCGGATCAAAGAGGAGATGGAAATGGTCGGTTTCGATCGGGTTGAAATCGATCCGATGGGTAATCTGCTCGGTTATATCGGTGCGGGAAAACACCTCATTGCCATGGATGCCCATATAGACACGGTTGGCGTTGGTAATCTGGAAAACTGGGACCATGACCCATATGAGGGGTATGAGAATGATGAGGTGATCTGTGGGCGCGGTGCAAGTGACCAGGAAGGAGGGATGGCAGCCATGGTCTATGGTGGAAAAGTCATCAAGGATCTCGGTCTTGATGGGGACTACACCCTTCTGGTAACTGGGACCGTGCAGGAAGAAGACTGTGACGGCCTCTGCTGGCAATATATCATTGAAGAGAGTAAAATCCGCCCCGAGTTTGTCGTCTCAACCGAGCCGACGTCGCTGGGCGTCTATCGGGGGCAGCGGGGCCGGATGGAAATACGGGTGTCGGTTAACGGCATAAGCGCTCATGGCTCAGCGCCGGAGCGCGGCGACAATGCTATTTTCAAAATGGCTCCCATTCTGATTGAACTGCAGGAACTGCATCACCGGCTTAAAGATGATGCCTTTCTCGGCAAGGGTTCATTGACGGTTTCCGAGGTATTTTATACCTCGCCCTCACGTTGCGCGGTTGCCGATGGCTGCTCGATTTCCGTGGATAGAAGGCTGACCTGGGGAGAGACCTGGGAACAGGCACTCGAGGAAATCCGGCAGCTTCCCTCTGTAAGGAAGTCGGGGGCAGCGGTATCAACATATCATTATGACCGCCCTTCATATACCGGGCTGGTATACCCCACGGAGTGCTATTTCCCCGCCTGGGTGCTCGATGAAGGGCATCCGGCCTGCCGGACATTGGTGGATTCATTTTCATCACTATTTAATGAGAAACCGGTTGTTGACAAATGGACGTTCTCCACCAACGGTGTCTCTATCATGGGCCGCTACAATATTCCCTGCATCGGATTTGGCCCCGGCCACGAGGACCAGGCTCACGCGCCCAATGAGTTAACCTGGAAAGAAGAACTAGTCAAAGCGTGCGCAATGTATGCGGTGATCCCATCGCTCTATGTTGAGAAGCATGCAGGATAGATCTTTGCCCCAGCGGCAGATTAGGCAGAGGAAATTGATATTGCTTGAGAAAACGAATACAGAGGGCGCTTGCTAACAAGTAAGATGGAAGATAGAAAACTCAGCCTGCTGTGCACAAGAGAGACTTGTCATTGATCACTTTTAACTACTGTTGCACAATCTGCAGTGCAACCTATGATATTAAACCTGACTATACGGTTTGTCCCCGGTGCGCTGAAGACCAGCAGGCCGATCAACCACTCTACGGGGTTCTTGAGGTAGAACTGAACGGGACCGGCCGGGAACCGTTTCTCATCAGTGATCTGCTGCCCATTGAATCTGAGTATTTTCCGCCGATCCCGGTCGGCAACACCCCCCTGTGGGAACCATATAATATTCGGGCACTGACTGGATTCAAGAATCTGTATATCAAGGATGACGGCTCAAACCCAACCTCATCTTTCAAGGACAGAGCCTCCTACCTTGTTTCTGCGGCTGCCAGAAAATTCAAAATCGAGGATATTACCCTGGCTTCGACCGGCAATGCCGGTTCCTCAATGGCTGGAATAGGTGCTGCAGGGGGACAACGAGTTACCTTGTTCCTGCCGAGGTCAGCACCTCCTGCCAAACTTGTGCAGGCCCTGCAATATGGCGCCCGCGTATTTCGGGTGAACGGGAATTATGACAAGGCCTACGATCTCTCTCTGGCCTTTTCTCAGGAGAAGGGCGGTATCAATCGGAATACAGCCTACAACCCTTTGACTATTGAAGGCAAAAAGACCGTTTCCCTGGAGTTGTTCCGGCAGTTGGGTCGGGCGCCGGAGGTTGTTTTTGTTTCAGTCGGCGACGGCTGTATTATTGCAGGCGTTTACAAGGGATTCAAGGACCTCGTGCAATTGGGTTATATACCTGCAGTTCCAAAAGTTATTGGCGTTCAGGCGGAGACCTCAAGCGCCCTGACACGGGCATTTCGGTCAGGTGTTTTTGAGAATCTTCCTACTTCAACGGTTGCCGATTCCATTTGCGTAGATGTTCCCCGGAATGGAGTTCACGCCCTTTCCATGCTCAGAACATTTAATGGGGAAATGATGACTGTATCGGACAAGCAGATACTCGAGGCTCAGTCATTTCTCTCAAGCACTGCAGGCCTGTTTACCGAACCTGCTGGAGCTGCCGCGTTTGCAGGTTTTCAAGAGGCAAAGACAGCGCTGGACCCTGGTGCTCTTGTTGTTGTTCTCACGACCGGAAACGGTCTCAAGGACACCGCTTCCGCAGCACTTGGTATCGAGGTGCCGGAGCATTTTATCGATACCGTAAATGAAATTTTATAGAAAGGATTACCCCGTGATAGATTTAACCATTCACCAGGAAGCACGTCAGAAAAATATCGATTACTGTCGGGAACAGGGAATTACCCTGCCGACTTTTGCCATGATGAAGGATCCGGAGAAAATACCCGGCAAGATCAAGGATAAGCTCAAAAACCTCGGACTCTGGGACCTGCACTCTGCCAATCTCTACCGTATCTGCTGGAACAATGAACCGAAAGATTCCGGGGGCCTCTTCGGCGGGGTTAACCATATCGTTCTTCCCCCTGAGCTGACCGGCTGTCGGGCAACAATTATCATGCTTACCGGTCGCTGGTTTCCAACGGGCGCCCATAAAGTCGGTGCTACCTTCGGTTGCCTTGCCCCTGCGCTGGTTACCGGCCAGTTTGACCCGCGCCGGACGAAGGCGGTCTGGCCATCCACCGGAAACTACTGCAGAGGGGGCGCCTATATCTCGGCCCTGCTAGCCTGCAATGCTATTGCCATTCTACCCGAAGAGATGTCACGGGAACGGTTTGAATGGTTAAAATCCATTGCCGGTGAAGTTATTGCCACCCCAGGATGTGAATCCAACGTCAAGGAAATTTTTGATAAGTGCTGGGAACTCCGGAAAAGCGGGGAAGATCTGAGAATTTTTAACCAGTTTGACGAGATGGGTAATCCGCTCTGGCATTATACGGTCACCGGGCACGCTGTTGAAACGCTGCTGGAGTCATATCTTTCTGATGGCAGGCAGCTTGCCGGCTATGTCTCGTCATCAGGCTCCGGCGGAACGCTCGGTGCGGGTTACTACCTGAAGCGCAGATTTCCCCGGTCGAAACTGGTTGTCGCCGAGGCATTGCAGTGCCCGACACTTTTAAACAATGGGTTCGGGGCACACCGGATTGAAGGCATCGGAGATAAACATGTACCCTGGGTGCACAACTGCAAGGAAACAGATTTTGTTGTAGCGGTCGATGATGAGGTACCGATGCGATCGCTGCGACTGTTCAATGAAACAGTCGGGCGACAGGCGCTCGAGGAGGCTGGGGTTGACAGAGACCTGGTAGACAAACTTGACCTTCTTGGCATTTCTGGCATCGGTAATATGGTGGCTGCCATAAAGTTTGCCAAATACTCTGAATTGACGGAAAAAGACATTATTGTTTCTATCGCCACAGACTCAATGCAGCTCTACGGGTCGAGGCTGGGCGAACTGGAACAGGAGCGAGGAGCATATGATGATTCCCAGGCCCAGCGGGATCTTGAACTGATCAATTCAATCACCATGGATCAGACCAAAGAGCTCAGCTATTATGGGAAAAAGGCAATTCACAATCTCAAGTACTATACCTGGATTGAACAGCAGGGGCGTTCTGTTGACGAACTTAATGACCAGTGGTACGACCATGACAACTACTGGTATTCGATGTTTGAGCAGGTTGACGAGATCGATCAACTGATTACCGACTTTAATGATCGGGTCGGTCTGCTCTAGGCACAGAGTTGTCTCGCTGATTGGAAACCGAACAGCTCAATGACGTAAGAAGTGCTGATAATAGAACGAGCTAACCACAGTATTGATATTCGCCTCATAAGGATGAAAGAATTCAGATGGAAAACCTACAGATCGAAAAACTGATAACAGATCTCGCCTCACTGTCTACCGCCGGTATCTACCAGAATGATTTTCTGCTTACCTGGGATCACGATGATGATCAGATAGCTGCAATTTTTCAAACTGCGGAAATTCTCAGGGCCATGCGGCAAGCAAACATTTCAAGCAGGTCATTTGACAGTGGACTCGCCGTTTCCCTGTTTCGCGACAATTCCACCAGGACCCGATTCAGTTTTTCAAGTGCAGCCAACCTGCTGGGACTCTCTGTTCAGGACCTGGACGAAGGCAAATCGCAACTGGCCCATGGTGAAACGGTTCGGGAAACAGCCAACATGATATCCTTTATGGCCGATGTCATCGGCATTCGAGACGATATGTATATCGGTAAGGGAAACAGCTATATGCGAGAAGTAGCTGAGGCGGTCCAGCAAGGCTATGAGGCCGGCATTCTCGAACAGCGACCGACGCTTGTCAACCTTCAGTGCGATATTGACCACCCGACCCAGTCCATGGCCGATGCACTCCATCTGATCCATGAGTTTGGCGGGCTTGAAAATCTCAAAGGAAAGAAGATCGCAATGTCCTGGGCCTATTCACCTTCCTACGGCAAACCTCTCTCTGTACCCCAGGGAATCGTTGGTTTGATGACCCGCTTTGGCATGAACGTTGTTCTCAGCCATCCGGAGGGGTATGGCATCATGCCTGAAGTTGAGGAAGTTGCCATGAAAAACGCTGAAGAGAGCGGCGGATCGTTTACCAGAACGGATTCGATGCGGGAAGCCCTTGCAGATGCAGATATCATCTATCCCAAGAGCTGGGCTCCATTCAAGGCGATGGAGCAGCGGACTGAGCTTTACTCCCGGAATGACTGGGATGGAATTGTGTCGCTTGAGCAGGAGCTGCTGTCACAGAATGCTCGCCACAAGGACTGGGAATGCACCGAAGCACTGATGGCCTTGACCAAAAACAAAGAAGCACTGTACATGCACTGTCTGCCTGCCGACATTACCGGTGTAAGCTGTGAGCAGGGTGAAGTGGAGTCTTCTGTGTTTGATCGCTATCGCGACCAGCTCTACAGGGAGGCAAGTTATAAACCATATATCATTGCGGCGGTCATTTTTTTGTCGAAGTTTTCGAATCCCTCTATGCAGTTGAGCAGGCTTCTCAACGATAATAACAGCCGTATTTTCTAAGAGATTATCCGGTTCACCGAACGGAGCCCAATCGGCAACTAAATTTATTTATAATACAAGATGTTACGGTCGTCTGCTGGCAGCTTTCAGCAGAAGGATATTCCTGTTGATTCGTCGCTGATGCAGGTTAATAAATATTGCATAACCAAAATAATCATGTTCTGGTCTCTTTCCTTCCTTTATGAGAGTAGGAAGGATCAAAACATTTCCCTAAGATAAAAACATTTCATGCAAACAATTTCAGTTAAAGCGATCAATGCCAGCAGACGCCTTAACTGGTTTGTAGAAAGGTTTTGTGTGGCATTAATGGTGCTGCTCGTGCTGGATGTCTGGCTCGGGGTACTTGCGCGTTATGTACTGCCATTTGAGGCCACTTTCACTGAAGAGCTGGCACGCTACCTGATGATCTGGATGGCGCTGCTCGCTGTTTCAAGCGGCATCAGTCATCGCGAGCATATTGGTGTTCTGGTGTTATTTGAGCGCTTCCCGCCATCGTTTCGCAGATGGCTTGCGGTACTATTCGATCTGATCGCGCTGTCGTTTTTTACGATTATCTTTTTTTACGGACTTGGCATGGTAGAGCGGGGGTTCAGTCGTTTCACCATGATTCAGGCGATTCCCAAGGCGTACCCTTTCATGGGTGTTCCGCTTGCAGCCGCACTGGCTTGTATACAATTGGTCCTGGTTGCTATTCACGATTTTTTTACTGTCGGTGATGCGATCGGCGCAAACCGGATGGAGGATTAACCGTATGTGGCTGGTAGCCATTATCTTTTTTGGATTACTCATACTTGGTATGCCGGTTGGTTTTGTCCTCGGCGTCGCGGGTATGGTCGGTATCTTCGACATGGGCGGTGGGCGTTTTCTCGCCATGGCACCGGATCGCATGTTTGCCGGGCTCGACCTGTTTCCTTTTCTTGCTATGCCTTTTTTTATTCTCGCCGGTGAAATTATGAATCGTTCCGGCATTACTACTCACCTGGTTGAATTTGCCGATTCTCTAGTTGGGTGGCTGCGCGGCGGTATGGCACATTCCAACATGGTGGCATCGGTAATGTTTGCAGGAATAACCGGAGCAGCAACTGCTGATGCTGCAGCCTTTGGCAACACCCTGGTACCCGCAATGGTCAAACAGGGGTACACGAAGCCATTCGCTTGTGCGGTGACAGCTGCAGGCTCTATTATTGGACCGACCATACCACCATCGACGCTGATGGTTATTTATGGCTCAATCATGGGGGTTTCCATTGCGGGGTTGTTTGCAGCGGGAATACTGCCCGGATTATTGATCTGTTTGATTTGTATGGCTGTAATCGCTGCCTTGGGCAGGAGGTTGAATCTGCCCAAATCAGAGAAAAAACCGAGCCTGAGAAGTATCTTAATCGCCTTTAGAAAGAGCTTTCTCGCGCTGGTATTACCTATTTTTATTCTCGGGTCTATACTGGGCGGAATTGCCACCCCCACTGAAGCGGCTTCGATTGCGGTTTTTTATGCGCTGATCGTTGGCGGTCTTGTTTACCGGGGAATCACATGGAAGGATCTCTATGAAATGCTGGTTCGTACCACTCGCATTACCGGGGTAATATTCCTGATTATCGCTTCTGCATCGATATTGGGCTGGTGGATGACCTTTAATCAGATTCCTCAGCTGATAGCTGCAGGTTTTCTGGCCTTATCTGATGATCCCAAGGTCATCATTGCGATGATTATCGGACTACTGCTGTTCATTGGTCTTTTCATGGATATCAATGCCACGCTTATCATTCTCGCACCAGTACTGGCGCCGTTGACCTTAAAAATAGGAATGGAGCCCGTGCATGCTGGTATCATGATTATTCTCGCCCTGAATATTTCATTGATGACCCCCCCGGTGGGCGCCTGCCTGTTTGTCCTTTCGTCAATAACCAAAACCAAAGTCGAAGCCATAACAAGATCATTGTGGCCTTTTTTACTTGCAGAAACCATTATTCTTTTTATCGTTGCTTATTGGGAGAACATGACGTTGGCTATTCCTCGATTTCTCGGGTTGTAGATGTCGATGGAATATCTTTCATAACAACCACCTTATGGAGGAATACTTATTATGAAATATCACAACAAAATTGGTCGTTTAGCAGTAGCCGTCATCGCAGCCGGCATGCTGACAGTAAATGCCTTTGCCGCTGATGTGACTATACGCGTTGCTCATCTTAACCCGGAAGGGGCATTTGAAAGCCACTCCGGTGCGATGACGACGATATTCAAGTCTCTCGTGGAAAGCGCAAGTGGTGGGGCGATTGAGGTCAAACTGTTCCCCAACGGACAACTCGGAAAGGACAACGAAGTCATCCAGCAGGTTCGTGACGGTATCGTCGAGTCAACGATTTCTTCGGCCGGTGGCATCGCCCAGCACTATCCTCTGGTTGGCGTATTCGATATTCCATTTGCGTTTCCGAATATTGCTGTCGCCAATCGGGTTATCGATCAACGCAGTGAGTTCGGCAAAATGTTTTGTGCCGATCTTGAGAAAAAGACTGGCCTGAAAGTGCTGGGCCTGATCGATTCAGGCGGTTTTTTCGCCTTTTCGAACTCCAAGCGTCCTATCACCAGTGTTGCGGATATGGACGGGCTCAGAATTCGCACCATGACCCTGCCTACCCACCAAGCCATGGTGAGTTCTCTGGGGGGTAAACCCACTCCTTTACCTTGGGCCGAGGTTTACACCGCACTGCAGACTGGTGTCGCAGATGGCCAGATGAATCCTATTCCGATTATTGCCTTCGCAAAATTCGACGAGGTTCAGAAATACCTGTCGATAACCAACCATGTCATAACGCCCTACATTTGGACGATGAATATGGACTTTTACAACGGCCTGTCGGCGGAACACCGTGAAATCATTGACTGGGCGTCTGAGGTTGCAACCGAAGCTGGCCGGGGTGTTTCACGGGTGATAGAGGCCTCGGATAAAGGCTTGCCGGCACTTTCCAAGAAGATGGAGGTGAATGTTGTTAGTCCTGCGGAGTTAAAGAAATTTGCGGCTGCAGCCCAGCCAGCGGTGCGTACACTCATCGATGAGAAACTCGGAAGTGAAGGGACAGCGATGCTGGATGCAATGCTGAATGCTATAGAAGCAGCACAATAAGACACAATCCAGGTAATCCAGGAACAGGCCTGCACCGCATACGGTGCAGGCTTGCTTTTTTTTCTCATTTATCTACTGAGCCTTTTGCAAAACTAAGATTTTCGTTCAAAATCAAGGCATGCGAGGAATTTTACCACAGGCATATAATTGATATTCCGAGGATAAAATTTTGAGCATAACGCAGAGTTTGGGCGAAAAGATCGTTTTGCAAATGGCTCTACTGTTATTCATTAATTCTCCTGTTTAATAGCGAAAGTTCTCAATTGTCTTTCGTCATTGACTGCCCAGAGACTACTCTATACTTGGTTTCTTAAAATCTTCGGACAGGCGGACAGGCCCCTCGAACGCATCCTTACGACGCCTGATGTCCACCCCAGCCTCGCGGAGGGCCATAGGGGCTGGAATGCGACGATGGTAGAGGTCACAGAGCGCATCGCGATCGTGGACCACCACACATGGACTCAGCTCACGGCCTCCCCCATGATTCCAGCTGACGAAGCAGAGTAAACCCTCCTTGCCCCCCCGTATCCTCAGTCCAATCCAAAAATCCCTTTATCTGGGGGAAGATTTGTCCCTTGGAAATGTAGATCAAATGCTGAATGACGCCAGGGTGAAATTCTTCCTGATCAGTTGAGAATATTGAAAAATGATCCTAACGAGAGGGTTCCGCCAGCAAGGTTTGATTTTCAGAAAAATTGGCCGCGTAGGGAGTGATCAGGAACCACCTTACTATGGTATAATTGCTGGTAGAGAGGATTTCTTATCCAGACATAAATAAATCCCATCAATACGTGATGTGATCAAAATCATAATCAGGGGGGAACTTGATGAGTGACCAACTTTACAATGAATTAGAAAAGTTTTTCGATATCCTTGGCTTAAACAAAGAACCGGTTGGTATTTTCTATACCGATAATGAGCCAACAGAGGGTTTTTCTCCAAAACCTATGGCCCTGCCTACCCGTGAAAGAGAAATAAAGAACGAAATCGATTGGCAAGCTACCTTCGATCAATTCTCCAGTGTGTTATGGGCCACGTTCTACGTGCCAGGAAAGTGAAAAAGCCAGCCTTTTTCAGTGCCGAGCAATTTGGTTGTCCCGGTTGAGCTTTTTGGCTAGGATTTATGAAGCCTCAAGCAGAAACTATCATTCATTATGTTTCCACCGGAATACCAAACTACATGGAGGGTGAACTATACTGCGACTCACCTGATGAACTGAGGCGCATCCAAAACGACATCGACCCTGAGCCAGCCTCGGCTAAATATTATGTCGCCAAACCCATTAATCTTTTTACGGCTGACGAACAACCTGAGCTAGTCGTATTCTTCGCTAGACCGGAAATACTCTGCGGCTTGCATCAGCTAGCGACTTTTGTCACCAATGATCCTGAAGTGGTCACATCTCCTTGGGGAGCTGCTTGCACCAATATGATTACCTGGCCATATAACTATTTGGCAAATGGTGAGAAGAGAGCAGTATTAGGCGGCTGGGACCCCTCTGCATGCAAGTTCTTCAGTACAGACGAATTGACCTTTACTGTCCCTTATGAGATGTCTATTCGGATGATCGAACGGTTCTCAGAGTCTTTTTTGACAACCCCAACCTGGACAACTGTCCAGAAAAAGATACAACGAAGTAACAGAACTTGGGCGCCCAAGACAAGCAAATGAGAGTTTTACTCATTTCAGCCAACACTGAACAGTTCAATATGCCAGCCATGCCGCTGGGACTGGCCTGCGTGGCAGAGGCCACCAAAAGGGCGGGACACGAGGTTCTTATGCTGGATTTGATGTTTCAGACAGACGTCAGTTCCACGCTTAAAGAAGCGATTTCCGAGGCTCAACCTGAATGTATAGGCATTTCAGTACGGAACATCGATGATCAATGTAGTGAAAGCCCACAATTTTTAATAGAAAAAGTGAAGCAAGTGGTAACCGTCTGCCGAACCCTCTCAGATTCTCCAATTGTCCTAGGGGGGGCTGGATACAGCATGTTCCCAGAAAGTGCTCTCGCGTATCTTGAGGCAGACTATGGAGTGGCCGGTGAAGGGGAAACGGCCTTTAATGATCTATTAACCCATTTGCACAACAATGAAGATCCTTCAGGCATACCGGGTCTCTACATAAAAGGTAAAGGTTCCAAAGAGTCAAAAATATTGTGCAAGAATCTAGACAATTTTTCTCTGCCGGAAACCAGCATTCTTTCCGCTTCAGCATCACAAAGTCACGAACCATGGATTCCTGTGCAGACCAGGCGAGGATGCGCGCTCAGATGCAGTTATTGCTCAACCGCGACTATTGAAGGTGCTATTCTGCGGAAAAGATCACCGGAAATTGTCTCTGCCTGGCTTGAGGGGTGGGTGAATGCCGGATATGCGAATTTCTTTTTCGTTGATAACACGTTCAACCTTCCACCTGCTTATGCCAAAGCTCTCTGCCGCCAAATCCTGGAGAGAAAACTGCGTATGAATTGGAGATGCATCATTTATCCCGCTAAAGTTGACAATGAATTAGTTGACTTGATGGTTGCAGCAGGCTGTAGACAAATAAGCCTAGGATGTGAAAGCGGCTCAGAACAGATGCTTAAGAATCTTAACAAGCAGTTTACTTTGGATGATGTTCGTGCTGTATCTGAGATTTTTGCCGAGAAAGGAATTGAACGGATGGGATTCCTGTTACTGGGAGGTCCTGGGGAAACAAGGCGGTCAGTAGAGGAAAGCCTTGCTTTTGCAGATACTTTGAAGCTTGACGCTTTGCGAGTTACGGCAGGTATTCGCATTTATCCGGACACTGCACTGGCTGATACTGCAATAGATCAAGGGATAATCAGCCCCCAGACGAACTTACTTTACCCACATTTTTACTTGTCACCAGATTTGGAGGGGTGGCTATCCAAGCGATTGAGAGAATGGCAGGCATCCCGTCCTCATGTGATTTTGTAAGTAACAAAATGGTCATACCTGTTACTGCTCGGTTCGACCAGTCACTGCAGTTCATAACACAATAGGCTTGAAATGAAATTTCGCTTGCAAACCTTTTGAACATCAACAAAAAAGGGTAATAGTAGGTTATTCCTGAGCATCTGCGAATCGGTGCAATTGCGCCTAGCGAGAGGGTTCCTCCGGCTATGTAAGATTTTTTGAAATCTTGGATCGCGAGGGTATTCTATTTATCCAAACTTGAAGTAAAGTGCAGTTTATTTAGCTTCGCAGAAAGCATCTCAATCTAGAATATAAATCTCAAACTAGCGGACAAGGAAATATAAGGTTTCGAGCTGTCCGAACATGTTTTTGCAAACATACGAAATTTCACAGCACCGGCCCGAGCATGGCGATAGCGTTGTTCCAAAGTCTTTGCCGCCAGTTCCATTGAGAAACCATTTCCTTGGTTACTCGATTTGATTGAGCAATGTAGCTTTCCTGTCGCTGCAGCACATCAGCGGTCAAGGACTGGTCGTAGAACAGGATATTGTTTTCATAGTTCAACTCGAAGCTGCGGCGGTCCATGTTTGCTGAGCCAATCAAGGTGACTTCGCCATCGATAGTCAGTGATTTTGTATGCAGCAAACCGCCAACATATTCATAAATCCGCACACCGGCCTCAACCAGGTCCAGGTAATAACTGTGGCTGGCTGCGCGGACAATCCAGGAATCATTTTGGGCCGGGAAAATGATGGTGGTATCGACCCCGCGACGTGCACTCGCACACAACGCTGCTTGCATCGGCGCATCGGGAACGTAGTAAGGCGTTGATATAACCAGCCTGTTCCTGGCGCCGAATATGAGAGTTTCAAAGATTTCCGGCATGGCTGAGGTGCGCACCGTCGGCCCGGTTCCTATGACCTGGGCAGGGAAGCCTTTGCCATGAGTTATAATCGGTTCCGTCAGCAGCTGGCTGATATCCTCACCGGTTCCCGCCTGCCAGTCGCTGGCAAACAGGTACTGGTTCTGCCGGACAATTGGTCCTTCAAAGCGGATCATGGCATCAACCCAGGGTGCATATTTAGGTTTGATACGGAATTCGGGGTCTGCACAATTCTGACTCCCGCAATAAGTGATTTTGTTGTCAATAACGACGATCTTACGGTGATTACGCAGGTCTATCCGTCCTTTCAAGGGACGCAGCAAGGGATTGCCGATCTGCAGCGCACGGGCCAGATGGACCCCGGCTGTTTTCATTTGTTGCCAATGTTCGGAAGCAATCATCAATCGCGAACCCAAATCATCGGCCATTGCCCGGCAGTTCACCCCACGTGCGGCAGCCCGCTTCAAGGCTTCCACCACCTTTAAGCCGCTGTTGTCAGACAGCCAGATATAAAACAGTAGATGTACGTGCTCTTGCGCTGCATCTATATCGGCAACTATAGAATCAATCGCCTCTTTTGAGCCCGCCATTAACTGACCCCGATTGCCTTCAACGGGATTGAAACCATTGACCGTTTTTCCTGCCTGAAACAGGTGCACATAGTTTTCTGGAACATCGTCGTGCAGGTCTGCTGCATCCGCCCCGGCAAGGCGATTCACATCGGGCATTCCGGCAATCACCTTCTGCATCTGCTCCAACCGTTTGCGCCCTATATTCGTTTCTCCCAATAGCAGATAGACGACGATACCAAGCAATGGCAGAGCCAGAATCACAACCATCCAGGCAACCCGTGAAGATGGCTCCCTGTTCGGTCTCAGCAGTATCCTCAGAATAGTAGACACATAGACAAGCAGATACAGGAGTGTGAATAAGACCGTGAGCAATACGTGATCATTCATCTATAATCTCTCAATTATTATTGATGATTTAAAGCATGTGGCCTTAACCATTTATAGTGCCAGGTTAAATGAGAGTTCTTTGCCTTCTTGATCTTCTCAGGGGCATCTTCGAGACTATAAAACCAGTTGTCTTTTGAGGTATTACCTCAATTTCACGGCATATTAGAGCGTGATCAATCGCCTCTTGGTTCCAGAAGCCAGTACTCCAGGCCTCCCTTCTGGGCAACCTTGAGGCGAGATCGGTGTCCTGCCGACTTGCCGGTTGTCAGCAACTCAGCGAGATCTTCGATTACCTCCGGATTGAAAAGATGGTAAATGTGCCCGGAGAACCTCCTCAAATTAATACCTGAAATATCTATTGTTTCAACCTCTTCAAATATGGTCAATTCTTCCCCCCCTTGTCCGAGACGTGGATATCCATGCACTTCCTGCGATAACTTCAGAGCCTTATCGTTCTCAGAAACATAGACGGTGATACGCCTGACAACATTTTTTAGCTGCTTTAAATCCTGTCGAAACATGTCGATATCTATGTCAGGGGCAATGAGCACCAATTCATTGAGTATGAGATTACCACTATCACGGTAGGACAAACGGATAAGCGCCTGAACGATCCCTCTGGCGCCAAGGCTATGGGCAACGACATCAACTCTCCCGGCACCCGCAGTTGAGACTACCTGTTCAAGAAAATTGGCAATGTGGGGAACGCTCCATAAAAGATCAGCTTCGTCCCAGGTATATTTCACCATATTACCGTCAGCCGGCCAGCTGAAAAGCAACAGCCTTTCTTTGAGCCCGAGAGCTCGCTGAAGCAGGGCACCGCGACGACAACTCTTTTCAAAATCAATATTGTAGCCATGAATATAGAGAACCAGATTACCTTGATTCTTTTCCGGCAATAAGGCGATCTCACGTCCCAGATCCGCTAATGAAACCTCCTGAATAGCTACAAGTTCTATCTTTTTGTCAGGGATATAGAAAGGGACAGCCCCTGCGATATCTTCGAGCCCCCATAGTGGAGAAAAACTGACAGTGCAGAAACCAGCTTCCAGACGGCCACGACTACCACCGTAGTAGTCCGATGGTTCGTTGTCTCCGGTCCTATTCCGGAGGGTTACAAAGGGAACTGAAAACTCTTCAGGCTCTGGTCTCATTTCAGCAATGTCCTCCTTCTTTAAATCGGATTGCTCAGCACCAATGACGATAGCTGAAGGGCAAAAGAAGGTAATAAGCAGCGTGATACCGATAAGAACAAAATTGTTGTTTTTCATACTGTTTATTTTAAACCAAGAAAAAGCTTGTGTGAGAAAGAAATCATTTCATCGGTACTCTGAAGTATTTTTCAAATGATTTCAACCAAACAAGAGCCTTGTACTTCAACCAGTCACTTTATTCAAACAGCTGGCGCAAGGCGATGAAAGTACACTCCACTTGAATTGCCCAGCTCAGAAATTGCCACTGGCAGTATCAATTATTCGACCATTGATTCAACTAAAGAGCGTCAGCAAAAATCATAAATTTCAAATATTTAAGGATATTTTTAGGTTTCCGGTGAAAAGGTAAAGTAATAGAGACAAGGACTACCGGGATCGGAAAATCTGATCTTGACTACGATAATGAAAAACTAGCTTTCTATGGTCTCTCTGTTGGCGACATGTTTTAAAAAAATATTGATGAGATATCTCCTGTAGTGGTATGGAAAAATGGGGTTTACGCAGAAAATGTTATACTTCCCGCACGTGAAATCTTACGAAGGGACACCAACAAAAATAGGTTTCATTCGCGTCTGGATCACCCGGCTCCCAAGCCTTTTGTTCTATGAGCAATGGATAAAGAGTAGAAATGCTCGCCGGCAACAGGTATTTTTTAGCAGTTGATTGGTTATATAACGGAGGCACACTGAACAGGTAAAACCGTCAATAGAATATTCTGGCAACATTGAAAGACTCGCTCATCCACACCAAGCTTCAGCAGCCGTACATAGCCTCTGACATTTTGCTGCGACGGCGATTGACGGCTCGGCTCAATCAGGGGCAATCACGACCCCTCACCTTGATATCAGCACCGGCCGGATACGGCAAGAGCACGCTTGCCAGCTGGTGGGCAACGGAATCCGGCGTCCCATGCGCATGGGTGTCAGTGGATAATTTCGATAACGACCAGCGCCGCTTGTTAAGCTATATCGTGTCCGCTATTAAAAAGTGTTTTCCAGGCAGTGACCTGCGCTGCGAAATATTCCTGGCGGCCGAGCATCTGCCGCCAGCCGAAGAGCTTGCACGCTTGTTGCTCAATGACCTTCATCAGATGCCGGAATCGTTCAATCTCGTTTTGGATGATTATCAGTGCATATCCAATACATTTGTCCATGATATGATCGGGGTCTGGCTGAAGTACCCAGCCCAGGTTATGCATCTCGTCCTGGTAACGCGCCACGATCCACCGCTGCCCATCGCCAGGTTGCGTGGCCGCGGGCTATTGAATGAAATCCGGGCGGCTGATTTGCGTTTTACCCTTGAAGAAACGACGGAGTTATTCGCCGAGATATTCAAAATCACTCTTGATGATGCAACGGCGGTGCTTCTGGATAAAAAAATAGAAGGGTGGGCTGCAGGGCTGCGGCTGACCGGTCTCTATCTCAAAGACAGCGAGGATGCGGCAGGACAGGTACGGCGACTCAGCGGCAGTTCTCTGCACATCTCTGAATATTTAGTCAGCGAGGTGTTGGAACGCCAAGAACCGGAAATTTTGGCTTTTCTAACGGAGACTTCGATTCTGGATCGTTTCTGCGCCCCTCTTTATGAGCAGATGTGCCCACACATCACAAGCACGGGTACCGAACCACACCGGATTGGGGCACAAGAAATGATCCGGCAGTTGGTTCAGGCCAACTTGTTCGTGATTGCCCTCGACAACCAGGGGCAGTGGTTTCGGTATCACCACCTTTTTAAAGACTTCATGGAAGGGGTGCTGAATAAAAAACGCTCTCCGGATCAGATTGCCGATCTTCACCGGAGGGCTGGCAACTGGTTTGCCGAAAACGATCTTATTGAAGAGGCTATTCGACACCTGATAAGCGCCGGAGAAAGCCAAGCGGCGATCCAGGTGGTCGTCGATCGCCGTCATGAGCTTCTGAACACCTCACATTTCGTCCGCTTAGGACGCTGGCTCAAGCTTTTGCCGAAAAACGCCGTGGCGGAAAACCCGCTCTTAGCCACCACCCAGGCATTTATCGGCATCGAACTGGGAAACGATACCGACGCCTATCTTTTTACCGAGAAGGCGGTAGAGATGTTGGCAGCCCTTACCCCGCACTCGGATGTGTATCCGGTAGTGAAAGGTGAAGTGTCAGTGCTGCAAGGCCTTATGGCCTTGCTCACAGGTGATGCGCACAACGGTATTGCGTATGCGCAGACGGCGTTGCATACACTGCCCGAACATATAGAAATGATTCGCTCTCTGGGGGTTGGTGTCTTTGCCGTGTGCCACCAGATGAAAGGAGACATCGACCAGGCCATCGCGGTGATCCGGAAGCATCTGGCCGATACGTCTCTCTCGGCCAATATGGAGGCACGGCTGCATTTTTATCAGTGTCTCATTTGCAATATGGACGGCGATCTCACCGGCACGATGAAAGCCGCACGTCGATGTTTATATGTCCTGGGGGATTTCCCTTTTCATCACACCCGGACGTTTGCCGATTACTTTCTCGGCACAGCACACTATCTGCAAAACCACCTAGACAAGGCTGAAACTTTCCTCTTGAAGGTGTTGGGGGACCATCACGCAGCCAATCCATCATATGTGGCTCATTCCGGTATCATCTTGGCCTGTATCTATCTCTCTCGCGGAAATGATGCTGCCGTCAACAGCGTCATCGAGCAGATCAGCGACCATTGCCGGAAAAACGACCATATCATACCTTTGTCCCTTATCCGTGCATTCGAAGTCGAAATTGTGCTGCGCCGGGGAGATATCCGGCAGGCGAACCAGTTGTGCAAACAAATTGATTTTGACGCGCGCCCGCCACTCTGGTTCCACTACACACCGCAGCTCACCCCCATTAAGTGCATGCTGGCCCAGGGCACGGAAAAGAGTTTGGAAGCAGCCCACGCCCGGCTTGCGGAATGGGATGAAAAAATGAACGAAATGTGTCGCATCAGTGTGCGCATCGAGATTCTGGCCTTGCGTGCGCTGGTTTGCCACAAACAGCAAAACGAAGCTGCTGCCCTCCAGTATCTTCGGACCGCCCTTGATCTGGCTGAACCGGGGGGGTGGGTCCGCACCTTTTGCGACCTGGGAGAACCCATGGCGGCGCTGCTGAAATCCTTTCTGGAAAGGTACACGACCCACACCTTTGCGCAAGAGATTCTGAGCGCCTTTCACGCTGAATACCGTATAAAGGCATCATCGGAAATGGCCATTGGTTTGACCCGTCGGGAGACCGAAATTCTTCATCTTCTGGCAGAAGGAATCAGCAACAAAGAAATTGCCGAAAAGCTTTTTATCTCCCCCGGCACGGTAAAAACCCATGTGAAAAACATATTCAAAAAACTAGGGGTCAAGCGGCGTTTGGAGGCCGCTAACAAAGGGCTTGGTCTCTATCACACTCTCCGCACATAAAAAATACCACCTGAAATACCCCTTTTGGGAGATTCGCAGCGGGAATCAAACGGTTATAATTATGGTGGTGTCGTCTAATTCGGATCATGCAACCGAGTGACCAACAATACCCTCACCTTTCAATAGATTTTTCCCCGGCTATCCGAGCTGGGTCGCTCTGCGTTGCAACGTTCGGCACTCCATTGATTCTCAATAAGGAGTCCGGCATGGACAAGCCCGCTGAATACCAGATCACCGTGGAAGGCGTCGTTCCGGAAAGCATGCAGGACCGTTTGGGCGGAATGCAGCTTCTCGCCGGTTCCCTGAAAAAAACAATACTTACAGGCTGGTTGCCCGATCAGGCCGCGCTCAAAGGTGTGCTGGACACACTGTATTATCTGCGTCTGCCCATTGTGGCGGTCGTCCGTCTGTGACGGCACCGATCCCGGCGATCGGCACCTGTGCAAGTGCTATGAAACACATAAGAAGGGACAGGATCTGACTGAAAGGTAATTAAGCCCATTTTGGGCCTAACCCTAAAACGACATCACGTTTAAAAATTCAGACTTTTGCGGAAGCCGAAAATTCTATTTCTGATTGCCTACATTGTCAAAACCCCAGAAACAATGAGGAATTAATGAAAAAGCTTACAAGAGTCATTTTCGGCTTGGCGATTGTGTTATTGATGGCGCTGGTCACGCCGGCACTCTCTGCTAACTACGACCTGGTCATCAACAACGGTCGGGTCATGGACCCCGAAACCATGTATGACCGTGTCGCCAATGTCGGCATCAAGGACGGCCGGATCGCCGTCATCACCATCTTCGATCCCGAGAAGATCACCGACAACGCCACCTATGAAAAGGGCATTGTTCCCTCGACCGGCATTCCCTATGTCATCGTCAACGGCACCATCATGGTCAAGGACTCGGAAGTGGTGCAGGATGCGACCTTTTCCGGCCAACCAATCCGGTTCGAGCCGGTGAAAAGCCGTTTCGAGCCACTCACCATCGAGAACTGGCAAAAGACCTACTATGCCTCTCCGGTGGATTTTGGCGGCGGCGTGCCCGGCTCACAGCCCCGAAGAATGGGCGCTCCGGACGTGCAGCCGGATACCCATGGGCACTACGGCTGGCATCTGACAATTCAAATCACCTAATAATCTGCAAAGTCTTATCCAAAAGGAGATTAATCATGAAAACCAGACTTTATCACCTTGCTTTAGTCGTTATTTGCCTGACATGTCCTCTGGCCTCCTATGCCGCGGACAATCCGCTGGCCAAATACCTGGAGGTCCCCGGCGCAAAGACGACTTTGCCGGTCAGCAGCGCCAAATCGCCCTTCCCCCTGGAGTTCGCTCAGGATGCACAGAAGAGGTTTGAGAACTTCCACTATCAGTTGGGTGGAGATCACGCGCTCTACTACAACCTGCACCTGAGCGAAGTGCTGCACACCGCCATGTCGAAGCCGAACGCGGTTTACCGGCCGCTCGAAAAGGCGCTCGCTCCCGATTTGGGCGACAAGGTCTCGTTCACGACCAAGGAAGGCGAGCTGACGCTGAACCAGTACGTGGTGCACCCGAACCACCGGGTTCAGGCCGTGGTGATGGTCCACAAGGGGAAGATCGTGTACGAAACCTATCCCGGAATGAATCCGACCGACCAGCACGTCTGGATGTCGCCGGGCAAGACAACCGTCGCCCTCGTCATCGCCCAGATGGAGGCCGAGGGAAAGATCGACATGAACAAGGAGGTCGTCGAATACATCCCTGAGTTCAAGGGCACCAACTGGGACGGCATCAAGATGATCGATGCCGCCAATATGGCGACCGCGCTCCAGCTTGAAGAGACGCTCGAAGCGATCGTAAATCCCGAATCGATCATCGTCCGCTTTTTCAGCGCGGAGTTCGGGTCGCCCAATCCTGCCACCGGCAAGGTTGATGACTGGCTGGCCATCCTGAAGACCGCGGACAAGATCGAGGGTGAAGAGCCCGGATATCGCTTCCGCTACTCTTCGGCGGTGACCCAGATCTTTGTGAAGATCGCAGAGCGTATCGAGAACAAGACCTGGGCGCAGATCTTCGAGGACCGGGTCTGGGGCCATATGACCGCGCGCAATTCCATGCAACACCATCTAACGCCTGATGGGACGTCGGTGGCGCATGGATTGCTTTCGACGACGGCGGAGGATTTTGCCCGCTTCGGCATGCTGTTCACACCGAGCTGGGACAAGGCCGCGGTGAAGACCGGTGGTCTCGGCAAAGGTCCTGAAGCGTCTGCAGACCGCCGGCAGCCCCGAAGCATACCGGAGAGGTGCAAAGTATGAAGGTCAGAAGGCAGACTTCGGCGAATCGCCGCTGATGAACTCCTATCAGTTTGATGGGGTGTTTGAAGACGGCGCCTTGTGGAAGCACGGCAATCTCGGTCAGGGCATCTATATCGATCCGGCCCGTGATTTCGTCGGCGTGTACTACTCGACCAACGGCTATATCCCGCCTTATGGGGAGGACAAGATGCCCGGTTACCTGAGAAGAGCGGCCAAGTTCGTGGCCGGGAAGTGACGTGATGTCGAAAAAAAGGAGAAAAACAATGAAAATGATATTGCCTGCACACATCATCAGGACGCTGTTGTCAGGCATTGCACTCATGGCCGCATTGTCGGTGTCCGCCATAGCAGCTGACATTCCAGCGGAGGTGACCCTGTTCAAGAACGTCAACGTCTTCGACGGCAAGAGCGACAAGCTCCTGATGGGGTATGATGTGCTCGTGGTCAAGAATCTGATCAAGAAGGTCGCCAAAGACATTCCAACCTCCGGGACCTATGAACTCGACGTCAAGACCGGCGGGTTGAAGCCGATGGAAACGCCCCATACGGCGGAATTCGGGCATGCCAATGTCGTGATGATTTACGAACAAGAGCAGACGGTCAAAAAAGAGGTCAAGGTCAATGTCATCGACGGCGGGGGGCGTACGCTGATGCCGGGCATGATCGAGGGACACGGGCACGTCACCTATGCGTCTCCGCTTCTGGACATGATGCTGAACCAGGATATCACCGAGCAGGCGATCCGCGCTGCGCGCCGTGCGCACGATTACCTGATGGCCGGCTTCACGACGGTGCGGGACATGGGCGGCAACGCCTTCGGCCTTCGGAAGGCACTGGATGCCGGCATGTTCCCCGGCCCACGCATCTACCCCAGCGGTCCGGCGATCGGTCAGACCACGGGGCATGGCGATTTCCGGACAGCCAATGACGGGCATCCGTATTTCGACGGCCGAGAGCGGGCCGGCGTCGCCGAGAGGCTCGGTTGGACGAAGATCGCCGACGGCCCGGACGAGGTGCGGCGAGCGGTGCGCGACAACCTGTTCCGCGGCGCTGCCCAGATCAAGCTCATGGCGGGGGGCGGCGTGACCAGCTTCACCGATCCTCTGTTCTCGACGGCATACAGCGCCGCAGAACTCGCGGCGGGCGTCGAGGAGGCAAAGCGTTACGGCACCTATGTCGCCGTGCATGCGCAGACGAATGCCGGTGTCGTCGCGGCGCTCGACGCCGGGGCGATTTCGATCGAGCACGGCCTGATCCTCGAGGAGGATACGGTCAAGCGTATGGCCAAGGTCGGCGCCTACTACTGTCCGCAGGCGTTCCTTGCCCTGCAGGACGTGTCGAAGAACCCGATGTTCCAGGATCCGATCCAGCAGGAGAAGAACCGGCAGGTCGCCAAAGGCGCGCCGCAGGCGATCGAATGGGCCAAGAAGTACGGCGTCAAGATACTCTGGGGCAGTGACCTCTTCTTCGGTGATGACGCCTGGGTGAACTTCCGCCAGGAATTCGCCTACCGGGATCGATTCTTCACGCCCATCGAACAGATGATCCAGGTCACCGGCAACAACGGCGAGATCCTGGGGCTCTCGACCTGGAAGAACCCCTATCCGCATGGCCCGCTGGGCGTGATCAAGGAAGGCGCTTATGCTGATATTCTGCTTGTTGAGAAGGATCCCACGAAAGACATAAAGGTGTTGATGAATTCCGATAATCTCACCCTGATCATGAAGGACGGCAAGATCTACAAGAACAAGCTTTGATGGAAGCCATGGTCCTGCTCCATTTAGAGGGGACAGGACCGTTATCACAATACGAGCTGAAGGCCATGACCATGAAATGCCTTCGAATGCGGGACATCGTCAGGACGCTATTGTCAGGCAGCGTCGCCTCAAAGGGACCGGGCGATCGCGGAAGTGGCGTGAATCTTTTCTGACGACTGCGCACCCGGTGGATGGCAAAGTGCTGGTCATGGATTTTCGACAGAGGATAGATGGGGCTTCAGGTAACATGCCTTCTTGGCGCAACCTTGTCGAATCAAGGATCAACCGATATTTGAGATGAGCATGTGTAATAACAAACCAAAAGGAACAAGGAGGGATGAAATGAAGAAATCCGGAAAGATTTTTGGCTTATTGGCACTGTTTCTGATGGTGGCTATGTCGGCCATAGCCGCCGATTATGACCTGGTCATCAACAACGGCCGGGTCATGGACCCTGAAACCATGTATGATGCCGTGGCCAACGTTGGCATCAAGGACGGCAAGATCGCCGTCATCACCAAAGACAAGATCGAGGGCAAGGAGACGATTGACGCGACGGGGCTGGTCGTGGCCCCTGGATTTATCGACGGCCATCAGCACTGCCTGGAACCCTATGCCTACCGGCTGATGGTGCGTGACGGTCGGACGACGATAATGGATCTGGAGGTGGGGGCATACGGCCCAAACATAGACAGGTTCTACAAGAAACTTGAAGGCAATTCGCCGATTAACTTCGGGGCCTCTGTTTCCCATGAATTTGCCCGGGCCGCCGTGTTGGACGGATTCTCCGATTGGAAATATTTGAACACGCCCGATGCTGCTAAATCCCGTGTCAAGCAGGGCTGGTCAGCCACACGCCCCACGCTGGAGCAAGGCAACCGGATCCTTGCCGACATGGATGAAGGCCTCCGTCAGGGAGGCTTGGGCATAGGCTCCACCCTCGGCTACATGCGAGCTGGGGTGTCTTCCCGAGAGTTATTCGAAATGCAAAGGATCGCAGGTAAGTATGGCCGCTATATTAATATACATTTCCGCCTGACTCCCGGTGACGATGTGCAGGAAGTCATGGGTATCCAGGAGATGCTGGCTAATGCTGCTGCCCTTGACTCTCCGGCAATTGCCGCCCACTTTAACAATCCGGGATACAACATGGTTCATGAGCTTCTCATGAGGATGCGCGATCAGGGTTACAACGTGTGGGGCGAGATCTATCCATACCACGCCGGTTCAACAGCTTTGAACGCTGTATTTCTCGAACCAGAGGTGTGGGTAAAGACCCTTGGCAACAAATACGAAGACACCATTCAGGATGTGGCCACAGGCGAGTTCTACACCCAAGAGACCAGAGAGGAAATGCTCAAAAAAGAACCAACGCGGACGGTGATTGTGTATAAGTGCCCGGAAGAATGGGTTGTCAACTGGATCAAAATGAAAGGGGTTGCCATCGGCAGTGACGGCATGCCGCTCGTACCCGATGAAGGATTGACCTGGGACACGCCCTACGACAAGCTTCCCAATACCCATCCCCGTTTCGCCGGAAGTTTCGCCAAGGTGCTCCGTCTGGCCCGGGAGAACGACATCCCCTTGATGCAGGCGGTCTCCATGACCAGTTACAACTACGCCAAGCCGCTGGGTGACATGGGTCTGCAGGCCATGCAGGTGCGTGGCCGCATGCAGGAAGGCATGGTGGCTGACATCACCATGTTCGATCCAGAGACCGTTACCGACAATTCCACTTTTGCCAAGGGAAACGTGCCATCTACCGGCATTCCCCATGTGATCGTCAACGGCATTGTCGTGATGAAAGACTCGGAACCGATCAAGCGTTTTGATGCCGGTCAGCCGATTCGTTTCGAAGTCCAGGAAAAAGGCCGCTTTGAGCCCATGACCGAAGAAGGGTGGGCCAAAACCTTCTATGCATCACCGATTGATTTCGGCGGCGGCGTGCCCGGCTCACAGCCTCACATGCATTAATTTCTTGGTTTAAAACCTGTCATGAAAATGTTACTGCCGTTTGCCGGTCTGCGCAGCCAGGTCCGGCAAACGGCACCTGCCTTTGATTGAGGCGGAGAAGTTTTACGGAGCCTTTTTCGAATGCAGCAAGGCGATCGAGAAGAAGGTGAAAGCCGGTCAGCTTCTCTGCAGGGCAGCGAAGCCGCGGGCCTTTGATCAAAAATTAAGATACTGATGAAAAAGAGAGGTTTTGCCTGGATCTGTTGTCTGATGCTTTCCGGGGCCGTGTGGGCTCTGCCGCCATCTGCCCAAACTTCCGATTCGGACACGCCGCCGCCGGCCGAGTCCACGGCTCAAACGCGGCTCCTCCCAATTTGGCGGCCCCAGCAGCGTCGGCGGCACGCTCAACAGCGACCGGGAAGGCGAGGCCGCCCATGCCAGGGTTAATCTGCTCGATCGGTATTTTGATTTCAAGCAGCAAGTGGGAGAGGACTACGGCTTCAGCTTCGGCTTTGACTACAATGCCCTGTTTCAGGCAGCCAGCGATAGCCTGGGAGAGGATACGGCCGCCGGCGGCGTGTTCCGGGCCTACGGCAGCTGGACTCTGGTGGGCAAAGACAGCGGCGATACCGGCACCTTGGTTTACAAAGTGGAAAACCGCCACCGCCTGGGCACCGACATCGCTCCCAAAGATTTAGGGGCCGAAGTCGGGTATGCCGGGCTGACGGCCGTGACGTTTTCCGACATTGGCTGGGCCTTAACGAATCTGTACTGGAGCCAGCGTCTCCTGAAAAACCGCCTGGCCTTTGTGACCGGTATCGTGGACACCACCGACTACGTCGATGTTTACGGGTTGGTAAATATATGGACCGATTTCAGCAACTATGCCTTCACTACCGACCCGACCATCCCGGCGCCCAACCAGGGGCTGGGCGCGGCAGTGTGGGTGATGCCCACCGAAAATATCTATATCCTTGGCGGCATTGCCGATGCCAACGGCGACCCCACCGATACCGGTGAACAGCGTTCAATTCGTTTTTCAACGACGCCGAATTCTTCACCCACATCGAGGTCGGCTGGATATCCTCCTGGGACAGGCGGTTTTCCGACAATATCCACCTCACCGCCTGGCACGCGGACGAGCGCAAGCAGGCCGGGGTCGCCGATGGCTGGGGGCTGGCCTTCTCTTTCAGCCGCTTGTTTGCAGACACCTGGGAGCCGTTTGTGCGCATCGGATATGCTGAAGACGGCGGTGCGCTGTGGGAACGCATGGTCAGCGCCGGCATCGGTTACCACCCCCGCAAAAGAGCGACACGCTGGGCGTGGGGCTGAACTGGAGCCGGCCCTCCGAATCCACCTTCGGCCCTGGCCTCGACGACCAGTACACGGCGGAACTGTTTTACCGTTTTCAGTTGTTTAGGATACTGGCGTTAACGCCGCATATACAATTTCTGCTCAACCCGGCTCAGAATCCTGAGGAAAACATGATTTTCGTTGCTGGTTTGCGGTTCAGGGCAAGTTTTTAGCGGGCCCTCCTCAACGAAGTAAGATAAAGACATCTCCACAAGATCTACAGGTGAGGCATGCTCAATAAGAAACAGGTTCAATCAATAATCATACTGGTGCTCTTGACGCTGACCGGCTGCGCAGCTTTGCCCGAGAATGATAATCGGCAGACATCTTATGTCCTGCAGGATACAGACACCACGTTTCTCGGCCAGCTCTACAAGAGGGAGGCCGAAAACCATCCGGGGAAATCAGGAATCCTGCTCCTGAACAACGGTCTTGATGCGTTCGTGGCCCGATCCCTGTTGGCAGAGAAGGCCGAACGCAGCATAGACGTGCAGTATTACATGTTTCATCAGGATACCGTTGGCCAGATGCTTATCAGCAGCTTTGTCAAAGCTGCTGATCGCGGCGTCAGGGTGCGCATGCTCATCGACGACATGTACGGAGATGAGGCCGACGATATCTGGACAGCGCTGGACTCGCATCCGCAGATGGAGGTCCGTCTTTTCAATCCCTTTGTTCGCGGCAACTCGAAAAACCTGCAGTTCATTACCCGTTTTTCCGACGTAAACCACCGTATGCACAGTAAGTCATTCACCGTCGACAATCAGGCCGCCATTGTCGGTGGCCGTAATATCGGTGATGAATATTTCGATGCCGATCAGGATCTGGCCTTTGCCGATATAGATGTCCTGGCAACCGGTCCGGTTGTCGATGGGGTATCCGAGGCCTTCGACCAGTACTGGAACAGCACGTATGCCTACCCGGCCTCACTGCTCGCCGGGCATGCCCCGCCGGATGCGCTGCCGGCCGTGAAGAGACAGCTGGCAGGCTTTCAGAGCACGGAGGCGGCTCAACGCTACCTGGCTGCGGTGAATGACTCCAATCTGGCCTCACGTCTGCGAGCCGGAACAGCATCTTTTGACTGGGCTGATGCACATGTGATCCATGATTCCTGGGAGAAGAAGGATCGCGGCGAACAGTGGCAGGAAGAGCTGCTCATTTCCCAGCTCTGGCCTTTTATGAAAGTGACGGAAGAAGAGCTGCTGATCATATCTCCCTACTTCATTCCAGGCAAAAAAGGTGCGGCGGCCCTGTGTGAGCTCAGCAATAATGGCGTGCGCATTCGCATCTTGACCAACTCGCTGGCCTCCAACGACGTTTCCGCGGTTCATGCGGGTTATTCCCGTTACCGCAAACAACTGCTTGAAGCCGGCGTGGAACTCTACGAACTCGACGAGGAGATCAATAAGGAAGTCTTGAAACGATTTACCTGGCTGCCCGTCCTCAGCAAATCGAGCCTCCATGCCAAGACGATGGTGCTTGATAAAAAGGCGATGTTCGTCGGTTCGATGAATCTTGATCCACGCTCCCTCCAGATCAATAACGAAATCGGCATTCTTTTTTACAACCAGAGGGTTGCGGAACTCAGTGCACGGGAATTTTCCAAGAACCTCAACAAGGTGGCCTTCAAGGTTGAACTGGGACCGAACGGATCTCTGCGATGGAAGGTGGAGCGAGATGGAGAGGAAGTCCTCTATCAGAAAGAGCCTTATGTCAGTTTCTGGAACAAGCTTACCCTCTGGTTCATCCGCCTCTTGCCGGTTGAATGGCTTCTCTAACGGGCAGCATACTCATTAAAAACTGCCAAGTGAACTCCGAATCGATAAGGCTCAGCCTCTCGACAGCCCGGCTTGGCAAACCAAATGATGACAAGAACCCGTTTATGGCCTCCTGAGAAAAAGGCATACACTCTCTCCCGAATTCTACCTTCAATTGTGGTACTAACAGACTACCAGGAGCCAGACCATGGAGCAACCGACGAGCAAAGCGGAGGAAATTAGATGTGCCAGTGATGGCCGCCTGCATATGGTGCATTATGTCACCGATGAACAAGGACATAAGATTGCCGCCGTAACCGGCCCACTCAAAGTAGAATTCCGAATACAGGACCTGGCTCAGCTTGTGGCCGGCGCCTGCGTTATGGCTATGCCTATATGGTTGGCTGAGGAGGTCTGGAACCTGGGGACCACTCTATCTCTTGGGCATACATTTATGATTCTTCCTCATTCCCCTCACGCTCCAATTGGAGGTCTACTGATAATAATCCAGATGTCAACTGGCAATATTGACAATTTAAGATCACTGTTAGCTTAGGATGTTTCCTGAAGGTCCGGTTTCACCTACCCGAAGAGCAGGTTTTCCAGAGGGACAGGTGATTCTGAAGAGATACAGGAAACATATAAAGTCCTGTGTCTCCGACAAGTTAGGGAGATTCGTATTGACAATGTCAATAAAACCATCGGACCTAATACTATCCCTAATGTGCGGCACTACCCCATCCTGCCTTGTAATAGCAGTCAGATCAAAACAGATAGCCGACCTACTCTAAACACAAGGGTAAATTGGCTATCTGTTGAAATCCGTGAATGTCCATCCCGGTCTTTGAAAGGTTTGGCTTTATCTCAGTTGCATTGAAATAAAGCGCTGAAATGTTAAGAGGAACAGATTAAGGTCGAACGGCTTTCACTGTTCCCTTTTTTGCTTGAGTCCATCGAAATTCTGGACCATCACAATAGACACTGCTCTCCCATGTTCCAGACTCAATATTTTTGCTTTTCATGACCCAATGGTATCTACTGGTTTCCATGGGACAATCACTTTTTTTCATTTGAATAAGTTGTGAAAGGCGAAGGCACTCTTGCGCAGTTGGTAACCGCCAATCTTCAAATCCCCCTAATTTGAGTGACTCCACATACTGATTAGCATCTTCCCAACTTGAAAAATTTGGACTTTTCCCAGCTTGCCACATCAGCTCTGAAGGATGTTGTTGACAAACTCCATCGCCCTTATTTTCTAGATAATTTTTTCCTTGATAATCACCATCTGCATTTGTTTTGGCAGTTTTACTGCATGAGGACAGACAAAAAACCAACCCAATGGTTACGATCAAAAACATGAAAGTGCGGTATTTTCTTATTTGTATCATTGTCGCCCCTCCCCGTTGTTTGTTTTTGTATCATCAGAAGTTAACAATTGAATTTTTATTATTTCCTCCTCTTCGTTGCGGTGAAAAAACGCACCTACTAGAGCATGATGAAGCGGTATGAGTAATGAGTTGGTCAGGAAATTATATTCATTGCCTCTAACTAATAAATGGAACAATGTGGCAGTTTATAAAAATAAATCTTGTCCCTATTCGCTTGCGAGAAACCTTCCGGGGGTAAAGGCTAGTATTGGCAATTATAACAATTTAAGAATATTAGAAAATTTACATTTTTCCTGAGCGTATGCGAATCGGGGCAATTGCGCCTAACGAGAGGGTTCCTCCGGCAAGGTAAGATTTTTTGAAATCTTGGATCGCGAGGGTACTCATATATGTCAATTCAACAGATCTTCATGAGCAGTTATATTGCCAGATCAAACTTTATGCCTGCGGTGAAATTTTCACACGCGCCTTAATTTTGAATCAGAATCCTCATTTTGCAAGGTATTCTAAAGTGCTACCCCCTGAACACATAAGTTAAATTTAGTCAAATTGATCCATCCTGGTTTGAAAACATAAGCAACCTGGCTTAAATTGTCATCCGTTTAAGCTTTCGCCACAGGGTTGATCGGCTGATACCGAGGATTCTGGCAGCTTCACTATGCTTACCACGGCTTAGAATCAGGGCCTGCCTGATATCTTCCATTTCATCATTGCGCAGTTTCACGTAGATTTCGCTTTCATGCTGATCTTCAAGGTGTTGTCTGAGCATCTCGGTACTGATTTTTCCCCCTTTCATTGTCGCAACTATACGCTCGATGATGTTCTGGAGTTCTCTAATATTTCCAGGCCAGTTATACATTGTCAGTTCTTTCAAGGCATCATTGGAAAATCCCAGTTTGTAGTTCATTCTGATTGCATGTTTATTAAGGAAATAACGGGCCAGGGTTGTCACATCTTGAATACGGTCTCTCAAGGGAAAAAGCTTTAGCTGCAGAACATTCAGTCTATAGTAGAGATCGGCTCTAAATTCATTCTCGATGACAAGACTTTTGAGAGGTTTGTTGGTGGCGGCAAGGATCCTTACATCAACCGGCGTAACCCGATCGTCACCCAGTCGCATTACCTGCTTTTCCTGCAAGACCCGTAACAATTTTCCCTGGGTCGTGTATTTCATCTCGGCAATTTCATCGAGAAAGAGAGTTCCACCATGAGCAATCTCAAATAGTCCAGCCTTTCCTTTCTGGCGGGCTCCGGTGAATGCTCCCCCGACATAACCGAACAGTTCGCTTTCAAGGATATGTTCCGGCAAGGCTGCACAATTCAAGGCCACGAAGGGGCCGTTGTGGCGGCTGCTGCCGTTATGGATGCTTTGAGCAAAGACTTCCTTGCCAGTTCCTGTTTCTCCCATGATCAGGATTGCGGAATCCGTGATGGCGAAGTCCCTGGCAAGGGCTACGGATCTCTGCAATTGGGGGCTGGTGCCGATAACATCATCAAAGCAGAAGTTGGCTACATGACCGGAAGCAAAAAGGTGTCTTCTCACCTTAGCTTCCATCTGTTGAAGTTTGGTCACATCCTGAAAATTAATAACCGCTCCAACAACCACATTGTTGACACGAATCGGAATTTTGTTACAGACCACCTGCTCGTTATTAATATTCAGCAACTGGGCCAAATCCTCCTTGCCGGAATTGAGTACATTATGAAGCTCAAGATCTGGCCAGATTTCCTGAATTTGACGGCCTGTGGCCAGCGAAGCATTTATCTGGGTGACTCTTTCCGCAACAGGATTGAAGATGGTAATCAGTCCTTCGGCGTTCACTGAAATAATCCCGTCGTATGCGTAGTCCAGAACCACTTTGAAGAGATTTCCCTTAGTCTTTTCCCGCTGTTTGGCCTGGGCTATATTCAGCGCTTCCTGGGCGGCCTGCTGCATACTTTCAGGACTGTTCTCTATGACGGTAAATGGAATCCCGTATTTATTTGCAACTTTTCCTGTGATCGCCCCTCCGACAATGATATCAACCTTATCTTCAAGAGCCGCACGAACCTTTGGTTCAACCTCACTTTCATCCTCCAGAGGGTAAAAGTGGAGGGAGGTGGGCGGCATTGTGCCATAGTAGTTAAGGCCCGATATCATCGAGGAAAAAGCAACGACCCCGATGCTCTTACCGTGCAGCTTCGCTCTTTCGATAGTCTGGAATATATCGAGAACCGTAAAGGGAATATCTACCACAGAATATTCGGGGCTGGCCTGTTTGATAAGGAACGCGGTTCTGCCCCGGCTGATAAATATCTCATACCCCTCCTTTACCAACTTTGCTGCCTGCTTGACACCTTCTTCCATGAGACCGATTTCGATCCGGATATCTTGATACTTGTCCTGAAACGCAAGGCATGTTTGTTCCTTGAGAGATATATCAGGTAAAATACAGGCAATTATCGACATATAAAGCTCCTTTTGCAACTTATTGAGACTATTTGAAACAGATATGCAACAAAATGTTGTTTTATTCAATTCCTTATTTCTTTAACACCCTGATTTCTATTGGAATATATTTTTGGCACGATTGTGGCATTGATTACAGTGACTCAGTCAGAAAGCGTTTTTTATGCTCCCGAACGATGGTCATCAGCCGGCACCCTGGTGTGTCGGCTGATGACCAAAATACATGAACGTTTTTTGAAACTTTTCAAAAAACCAACCCTGGCTAGGAGGAACAGCTATGAAAGGATTTAAACTTGCTGCAGTCTTGACACTATTGCTTGCCTTAGGATTTCTCCCACTCTCGGCTCTGGCGGAAAAGTACCCGAGTGAAACCCTGAACTACATTCTCTGCTTTAATCCTGGCGGTGAAACGGATATCACGGCAAGAATACAGGAAGCGCCATTGAAAAAGTATTTTCCTGAAGGGATTGTCATCTCCTATAAAACGGGTGGGGGTGGATCTATCGGCTGGTCCGAACTTATCCGCAGCAAACCGGACGGTTACACAATCGCCGGCTTCAACCTTCCTCATATAGTCCTGCAGCCCCTTACGCGCGGAAACGCCGGCTATGAGACATTGGATCTTAAACCGATCTATTACTTTCAGAGCACACCGAACATCCTGTTGGTCCGCAATGACAGTCCCTTCAAAACGCTCAAGGACTTCATCGACTATGCAAAAGAACATCCAGGCGTGGTTACGGCAGGAGGCAGCGGCAGCAGTTCTGCAAATGAGATGGGGGCGTTGCTGTTGAACAAAGCCGCCGGCATCAAGATAACGTATATCCCCTTTACCGGCACAGGAGCAGCAGTACCGGCTCTGTTAGGCGGTCATGTGGGCTCACTCATGTCCTATTCTCCGATGGCCATTCAATACAAGGACAAGTTTCGCCCCCTTGCGATTATGTCCGATGAAAGGATGGAAGTTCTGCCTGATGTTCCGACATTCAAGGAACTCGGCTACGACATTGTCGAAGGGGCTTATCGCGGGGTCGCTGCTCCTCCTGAAACGCCGGATGATGTTATAAAATACCTGGCAGAATCTTTTGAAAAGGTGATGAAAGAACCGGAAGTACTTAAGAAGATGAAAGACAGCGCTTTCAAATCGGAATTTCTGGGACCTGAAGCCTCAGCTGCGCTCATCAATAAGAAAATGGAGGAGTACAAAGTTCTGCTTGGCGAATTAGGGCTGCTCAAAAAGTAACTGTTGTACTTTAAAGCCGATGATCAGGGGGCGAAGTCTCTCGAGGCTTCGCCCGACATCAGACCCGTTTTATAGGGAGAAAAGGCCTTGCTTGAACATATTCTCATAGGAATCAACAATTTACTGACACTGGAGAGCCTGTTTCTTGTTATAGCAGGGACAGTAGCTGGTATGATGGTTGGTTCTCTTCCCGGACTGACAGCAACTATGGCGGTCGCCCTGCTGGTTCCGTTCACCTACAACATGAGTGCGGTGGCAGGCCTGGTTTTATTGGGGGCTATCTATATGGGATGCATCTATGGTGGTTGTTTCAGTGCCATTCTGATCAATACCCCCGGCACGCCAAGTTCGATAGGAACCACCTTCGATGGCTATCCCATGGCCAAACAAGGGCGGGGCGAGGAGGCCATTATCGGCGCGACTGTCGCGTCGGCATTCGGCGGCATTGTCGGCGTACTCGCCTTAGTCTTTCTGAGCCCGCCTCTGGCACAAATTGCCCTGAAATTTGGTCCTGCGGAATACTTCTGGGTTGGAATTTTCGGCTTGACCATCATCTCCAGCCTGGCGAAGGGATCGTTTTTAAAAGGGATAACCGGGGCGGCTTTCGGGGTGCTGATCTCCACAGTCGGGATCGCTCCCATCGGCGGCGATGTCCGTTTCACTTTTGGCAGCACAAGTATGCAGGGCGGTTTTAACCTGATTGTCATCCTGATCGGTCTGTTCTGCGTTCCTGAGCTGTTGAGCATGGTCTTCAAGGGAGTCAAGAATCACCAGGTCATTGAATACCGAAAGTCAAAGGGCGTTCTGTGGACAACAACACGCAAGGTCCTCTCCGGGCCCCTAAACTTGATCCGTTCGTCGATTATCGGCACCATAATCGGCATCCTGCCGGGAGCAGGTGGAAACATCGCCAATCTGGTGGCATACAACGAAGCCCGAAGAGGTTCCAAAGAGCCCGAATCCTATGGTAAAGGAAATATTGATGGCGTGGTGGCCACGGAAAGTGCCAACAATGCAACGGTCGGTGGAGGCATGATTCCCCTTGTCACCCTCGGCATTCCCGGCACTCCCCCCGACGCAATCATCTATGGAGTGTTGATGATGCAAGGTCTGCGACCGGGGCCTGAGCTATTCGCCGAACGGGCTGATATCACCTATACTTTCATGCTGGCTCTCGGATTGTCGGCCCTTGTTATGGTTCCCGTGGGAATCTTTGGCGGCCGCCTTCTCAGCCGTTTTGTCGGCACGTTGTCACCGAAGTATCTTGTCCCCGGCATAGCCATCCTGACTGTTATCGGATCCTATGCCATCCGCGGCAACTACACCGATGTCATCTTTATGTTGGTCTTCGGTCTTGTCGGATTCGGACTGCGCTACCTCGGTTTCCAAGGCGCCCCCATTGTCCTGGGACTGATACTCGGACCCATCATGGAAGAGGGGCTGGTACAAGCGTTCCTGATGGGACAAGGCTATGCCTGGCCCTATAAGACCTTGTTTATCAATCCTCTTTCCTGGATCCTGATCGCCATGTGTCTCTTTTCATTTCTCTGGCCCTATTTCGGGTATATAAAGGGCATGGTAAAAAGACCTGTAGGTACCGGTAACATGAAGACCGAAGCAAAAGACCAGGAGAAAAAACCATGAATGCCTGGGCACGTGATCTTTTAGGCTCATTACTGATGCTTGCTTTTGTCGCCTCACTGTGGGTACAGCGTGACTACATCACCCCTTTTGGCGGAATTTTTCCGGATATCGTGATGATCAGCCAGGTGGTTCTGGTCGTAACGACGCTACTGCTGCTGATGACCCCCTGGCGGGCCATCAAGAACAATGAAGAAAAAGCGGAAGGAGGGGAGTCTTTTCACTGGTTCGATATGGCCGTGGTGGGGGTGATACTGCTCACCTGGACGTTGATGCTGCGCTCACTGGGCTTTATTGCAGCAGGCCTGTTCGGTTTTGGCAGTATTGCGTGGTTCCTCAGCGAACAGCGCAATTCCCTCAGAACAATAATCGCAAGTTTCGCGGTCGGAGCATTCATGGTCGGAGTGCTGATTCTTGTCTTTGAATACCTGTTGAAGGTACCTTTGCCTAAGGGGACAATCTTCGGCTAGCGCAGGCTGTTAAAGAAAACCAATTAAACAGACAAAATAAACAGTTTTAATTGGAGCCATTTGCAAAACGATCTTTTCGCCCAAACTCTGCGTTATGCTCAAAATTGGTTTCTCGCATGCCTTGATTTTGAGCGAAAATCTTAGTTTTGCAAAAGGCTCGATTAATAACAAAAAATGAGGCCGGCATGAGGGGCATTTCGACCATATGACTAAACCTCAGGAGTTTATAACCATGCAGCAATACAAAATTGCGGTCATCCCGGCAGATGGCATCGGTAAAGAAGTTATTCCCGCAGGAGTCCAGGTGTTGGAAACTCTGGCACAAACAGATGGCACCTTTGTTTTTAATTTTGAGACATTTCCCTGGGGGTCCGACTATTATCACCAGTACGGTGAGATGATGCCCAAAGATGGCCTTGATACTCTCAAGGATTTCGATGCCATTTTCTTCGGTGCTGTCGGGTATCCCACCGTTCCGGACCATATCTCGCTCTGGGGATTGCGCCTGGCGATATGCCAGGGCTTCGACCAATACGCCAACGTCCGTCCTGCACGAATTCTTCCCGGCATCACCAGCCCTCTGCGAGGCCGGGGAGAAAAAGACCTGGACTGGATTATCATTCGAGAGAACTCGGAGGGAGAATATGCGGGGGTCGGCGGGAGAGCGCACCGTGGTCATTCGCATGAAGTCGGCATGGAAGTTTCTGTGTTCACTCGTTCCGGGGTGCAGCAAATAATGAGGTATGCCTTCGAGCTTTCCCGACAACGCCCCCGCAAGTTTTTGACAATGGTCACCAAATCAAACGCCCAGCGCCATGGCATGGTAATGTGGGATGAGATCTTTGCCGAACTGGCCCTTGAATATTCCGATATAACAACCGACAGAATGTTGGTTGACGCGATTACCACCCGGATGGTTTTACATCCTGAAACCCTTGATGTAATCGTAGCCACCAACCTTCATGCCGATATACTTTCGGATCTGGCCGCAGCACTTTCAGGCAGTCTGGGCATTGGGCCGACAGCCAATCTCAATCCGGAAAGAAAATTCCCCTCCATGTTCGAACCCATCCATGGTTCTGCCTTCGATATCATGGGTAAGGGGATCGCCAACCCCATCGGCACCTTTTGGACCGCAGTTATGATGCTGGAACACCTCGGCGAAAAGCGGGCGGCGGTAAAACTGATGCAGACAATTGAAACGGTTACCAGAGCCGGCGCTTCTCTTCCCATTGATCTTGGGGGGCAGGCAACCACAGCCCAAGTAACTGATGCGGTTTGTGTTGTTCTGCAACAATCCTAACAGGATAGTAGGGTTAACTCTTGGTGGTCAGCCACAAACAATAAAAGTGGTAACATTAAAGACGATTAACTAATTAAAAATTCTAACTATTAAAAGGTTTAATTGCCAATGGAAACATCTAGCAGATAAAGATATTTCAGAACTTGAGATCATTCCAGAGGATATGCGAATCGGGGCAATTGCGCCTATAGAGAGGGTTCCTCCGGCAAGGTAAGATTTTTTGAAAGTTTGGCGTGCGAGGGTACTCAGAAACAAGGTCAAAGTTGGGCAGATTCTATTTGTAGAGATTAGAACTCGAAATATCAATTTCCCATCCTGAAATTTTGATGCACTATCAAAGACGATGCCAGACATGGAAAAACTAATTTCTGCCCCGAACGGGACTCCCGAGGTTGTGGATTTATCTCGGCATGACGGGAACAATCATTTTTTTCAGTTTTTCAGTTATAATCTGCAGCGAGGAACTAATCCGTAACCTTTGAAAATATGTCTTTAACCGTCTCCTTTTGACTTGTCGATAACGGCTGCACCGGCAATCTGCATTCGGACACAGGACGCCCTGAAAGATTGGTTGCTTCTTTCACAGCAGGGTTAAACGGAATTGTCCAGAAAAGACGATTCAAAGGCTGAATTTTATGCCATAGATCTAGAGACTCTGAAAGTTTTCCTTCTAAAAATAAATTATATAGCCTTACGGCTTGAACGGGAATTGCATTAGCCCCCCCCCAGAAACAACCGGAAGCACCGGCCATAAGTGCATACAGCATGAGAAAATCACACCCGCAAAAAACTTTGGCGCCTTGTGCAACAAGATCTTCAATACGCAGCATAAGCGAAGTGCTTTCCTTGATATATTTGACATTTTCGATTTGCTGCAATCTTTGAAAAATAGCGGGAGTAATATCAAAATCTGAAAATTGGGGAATGTTGTATGCCATGATGGGCAATCCTACGGCTTGTGAAACCTTATCATAGTGCCATATGACCCCCTCAACATCCGGACCTTCGAAATATGGCGGCAAGACCATTATGGCATCCGAGCCGCAGTCCTTGGCATGTTTGCCGGCTTCAATTGTGTCCTCCGTGCGCACGCAAGAGACATGAGAAATCATCTTGCAACGACCGGCTATATGTTTCGAAGAGATTTCAATGATATTTCGTTTTTCTGTTGTTGAAAGAAACGGAAATTCACCAGTTCCGCCGTTAACACAGATGATATGAACACCAGCTTCGATCATGGAGTCAATATGATTGCGCAGAGCGTTCTCATCCAGAGCTGCACCACCTTCAGTAAACGGGGTGCAAATCGGGACACATACCCCTTTTAATTCATTCATTTTATCTCTCCCTTTTAGCGTGATCATAGAAGCGTTTCGTCGTTACATCACCAAAACAAAGGAAACAAAGGAATTCCAAAATCAAGAGATAGCCATGATTAAAAGCGCCTCCAACCAGCTCATCAAAGCACTGCGCTTCTGTGAGGGCATTAACACTTTTTTGATAACGCCGCGTACTCTTTTTCTCACCTATCAATTGCTTGAGTTTTCGATTCTCAGCTTCCAGTGTTGCTTGAGCCGCTCGACTTCGGATACCTCCATACCGTTGACAATCTGTTTTCGCTGAATCGACTCTTTCTCATGATGTCCTCCGTATTTTTTCTTAACACGGAGAACGCTCATTTTCTATGGTCTTATTTCAAGGGAAACGTCAAATCATCGATTAATATCTGATTTACCAATTCGGCCATTATACAGTCAGCCGCGGTTCGGACGGCTCATGTGGCCAATGTCAATCTGCGGAGTCGCTGCCAAGCCGTGGGTGCGGAGGAACTCTATTTAGTTTGGCGGTTGCCAAAAGGATCGTGTATTCGAGGTGGCAATATCACCCTCAAAGCTGATCTGCCGCCATCAGGCGGCCAGGTTCCGCCTTATCTGTCAAACTATTTCGGGAACAGGAAGGTGACTAGCAAGCGGGCTCCCCAACCTTCGGCGGCACTGTCAGGTCCGTCGGCCCAATAACGCACCCCCCCTCCGACGCTTATCAACTGATCACCGATCTTGATGACTTTGGAGACCACGCCATTGATAGGAACTGTCCACTCTTCCGCCTCCCAATCGTATGTACTTTCGGTCTGTAGCGTAAACGTCCAGGCGTCAGGAGTGGTATACGAAAGAAATGGCTGGAGGAAGGTTGAGTTGACGTCATTACGGTCGTCATCGCCGGCATACGACCAGAGGTGATTGGCGAGCATGCCGTAAGTCCAGGCCCCTTGCTGCTTGAGCACTACGGCCGTGGGACCTGCACCCCATTTGTCGGTGGTCAGCAGATCGTCGGTGCCGGAGGGCAAGAGAAACACCGGTCCAGCCCCCCATATCCAGCCCCCGGCTGTCGGTGCTTTCGGAGAAAAGAACAAACTTTGGACAATGTCGCCAATCCCCGTCTGGCTCCCGGCACCCGGAAAAATATCATCCTGGGAGACAAGCGGCAGGATGGTTCTGGAAATCAGATTCCAATCCTGACTGATGGAAATCGGAATAACCGGTTGAATATTGAGTATCCAGCGAGCACCGTCGTCAGCAGGCCCAATATCCGTGTCGTAATTCAATTGAAAGGGGACACTGATCAATGCTGCGACAGGATTGGCGAGCTGTTTTGCCAGATCGGCAGCATTATCCTCGGCGGCTGCCGATAATGACGAGAGTAGGAATGCTGCGGCAGCAGCTGTTATGAGAGCGTTTTTTTTCATCTTTATCACCTAAATTGTTAGAGCTTTTTGGTTTTGAAGTCAAAGTGCACACAACCGATGATGGTTGCTGTCCGCCAGACTGAGCATTAATAGCAGGTTGAAGTGGTAAAGTAAAAGCAGAAATATTTGTAAGCAAATATAAAGTAACGAATCAGCCAAACCTCCTTTGTGTTGGGCAAACACGAGGTCAGGCTGAGCCCTACTATTAAGCTGCAAAGTGGCCCTTTCAGTTGACAAATAGAGGCAAACTGATTACTCCGTATTTGAAGATACTTTTCATATATGGAGAATAAGGTTCACCCAGAGAAATCAATCGATTCGTTAACCATTCTGGACTGGAAGTGGTCTTGAACCCTCTGAGCAAAGTTTTCGTAATCCTTGAAACGGTGGTAGCCAGCCAAAGCAGCGGTGCTACCTATTCCGACATAGTCGTGCGGGGAAATCTGCCAAAATCATCAGTTTATCGTATCCTTAAAGACCTCAACCAACTTGGTTATGTTAATTACAATGCTGAGACTAAAAAGTACTTTGGCAGTCTCAAGCTCGCTGCGCTCGGTGCTGAAGTCATGGCGCATTTCCGTCTGCGCAGCCACGTGCACCCATACCTCATGGAACTGCACCGGGAAACGGAGCACACGACGAATCTTGGGATTCGCAACGGCACGGTAGGTGTTTTCGCTGATAAAATCCAGGCGAAAGACTACGGCATTAAATTGTTTTCTGAAATTGGCAAAACATTTCCGCTCCATTGCACCGGGCTTGGCAAAATACTTTTGGCCTTCTCTTCAGAAAAGATTGTCTCGACCCTGCTCAGTCAACCGCTTGAAAGGTTCACCGAGCGGACCATCACAACGCCCCGCCTTCTGCAGGAGGAGCTCAATTTGATACGGGAGAAGGGGTACGCAATCGACAATGAGGAGATCACCAAGGGAATCATGTGCGTTGCGGCACCAGTGTTCGGTTTCAATCAGGAGCTGCTGGGTGCGATAAGTATTGCCTTTCTGGCTGCTATTGAGAGTGAGCGAACGATCGACAAGGAATTATCAGCGATCCGAAAATACGCTGCGTTGATATCTGAATCACTCAACAGCATGGCCATTGAGCGTCAAACCAGATGATCTTCACTTTAATTGGAGGGAGTTATTCGAGCCGCAGTGATCAACCGGTAGATCTGTTTGGCAAGCACGTCCGGGCACGGTTCAGGACATGATCTACCCGAGAAGCAACGCAAGCAAAAGGCATGTGTTGCCAACCACCAAATGGAGGATTGTTATGAAGCTTGTAAAGAAAGTCACACTCGCCGTAGCAGCGGTGGCAGTCGCCATCGGTTTTTCCGTTTCAGCCCAGGCCAAGGAGTGGCGCGGGTGGAATATCCATGTGGCGGGCTACCCGAATACCGTCGCCATGGATAAGTTCGCCGAGCTCCTCAAAGAAAAATCCGGCGGCAGAATGACCGTCAAGATGTATCACGCCGGCACCCTGGGCAGCCAGCCCGATGCCATCGAGCAGGTGCGTACCGGGGCGCTTGAGATCGGCAACTTCAACCTGGGGCCGCTGGGTCCGATCGTGCCCGAGGCAAATGTTGTGTCTCTGCCCTTCATCTTCAAGGACGTCGATCACATGTGGCGTGTGCTGGACGGCAAAGCCGGCGATATGATCAACGAAGGCATGAGCAAGTACGGCATCGTGCCGCTGGCCTGGTATGATGCCGGAGCACGTTCGTTCTACAACTCCAAAAAGCCCATCACCAAGCCCGAGGATGTGACCGGCCTGAAAGTCAGGGTCATGAACAACGACCTGTATTCCGGCATGATTGCAGCGCTGGGCGGCAATCCCTCGCCGATGGCCTTTGCTGAAGTGTACCAGTCCCTGAAAACCGGGGTGGTCGACGGCGCGGAGAACAACTACCCGTCCTATGAGTCAACCGGTCATTACGAGGTGGCCAAATATTATTCCAATTCCCAGCATCTGATCATTCCGGAGACCCTGTGCATCAATACCGAGGTGTACAACGCGCTGTCCCCGGAAGATCAGAAAATCCTGAAGGAAGCGGCTCAGGAGTCGGCCATGCTGCAGCGCAAGCTCTGGAAGGAGCGGGAGATTGCCAGTAAGGAAAAGGTTGAGGCAGGCGGCTCCATGGTCAATGAGATACCTGACAAGAGCGGGTTCCAGGCAGCCATGAAGCCGGTTTACGACAAATTCCTGGCCGACAACCCCAACCTGAAACCGCTGGTCGAGATGATTCAGAACACTCCATAGACCCGGTCTTGTAAACGATCATCGGTGGCCTTGCCCTGTTGAAACAGAGGGTCACCGGTGATTGATTCTCAGGTTCAGGCCATTACCCTAGTGCGGTGGTAGCCTGTCTGTTGGTCTGCAGGTGTGCTTGCAGAACAAAGACTGATTTCAATACATATCGGGGGATAGAAACCATGGAAGTACGTAACGCGATACACCCAGATCATGCCGCCATACTCGATACAGACGACCTGAGAGAGCATTTTCTGATTGAGGACCTGTTTACCGGTGATGCGCCGAAACTGGTCTACACCTTTTATGATCGACTCGTAGTGGGCGGCGTCAAACCAGCTGGTCCAGTTGAACTTAACATCGATCCTGCCATTATCGGAGCTGAGTACCTGCTTGAACGCCGGGAGATGGGAGTAATCAATATCGGTGGACCAGGCAATATAATAGTTGCAGGAAAGAAAAATCATCTGACTCCCCGTGACGGCCTCTACGTCGGCAAGGGAAACCGAGACATCGTCTTTCACAGCGACGACGCTGCGAACCCAGCACGTTATTATATCCTGAGTGCCCCGGCTCACACCCAATATCCGACTGAAAAGATCACCTTCGACGAGGCCGAGTCTGTAGAGATGGGTGCGATGGAGAACTCCAACAAGCGCACCATCCGCAAGTATATTCATCCAGACGGGGTAAAAAGCTGCCAGCTGGTTATGGGCATGACCACACTTGCAACCGGCAGTATATGGAATACCATGCCTCCCCACTCGCACCAGCGCCGCATGGAAGCATACCTGTACTTTGATATGAAAGAAGACGATATCGTCTTTCACTTCATGGGCGAAGCCCATCAGACAAGGCACCTGGTAGTGCGCGACGGACAGGCTGCGCTTTCCCCGAGCTGGTCTATTCATGCCGGCGCAGGCACCGGCAGCTACACGTTTATCTGGGGAATGGCCGGGGAAAACCAGGCTTTTACCGATATGGACCATATACCCATGTCGGAAATACGCTAGGACAAGATGATGACCCTTGACCACTTCAGACTCTCATACCTCATCTCAATAACGCCAATTTGGAAAAGGATACTATGAGCCGAGCATCATTTGATTTAACGGGAAAAGTAGCCCTCGTTACCGGGGCAACCCACGGTATTGGAATGGCCGTGGCCAAAGGGCTTGCTCACCAGGGCGCAAAGATCTGCGTGAATGACATCGACGAGGCAAAACTGAATGGATGCGAGGAAGAATACAAAAAAGACGGTGTCGAGGTTTACCGGCTTAAATTCGATGTCACCGATGAAGAAGATGTCGATCGTGGGATCTCCCAGATAGAAAGGGAGGTTGGGCCGATCGACATCCTGGTGAACAATGCGGGTATTATCAAACGCGTTCCTATCCTCGAAATGCCCCTCGAAGACTTCAAACAAGTCATCGAGGTTGATCTGATTTCGCCGCTCATCGTCTCAAAGCGTGTTGTTCCATTGATGATCGAGCGCCGGGCGGGAAAGATCATCAACATGTGTTCAATGATGAGCATCTATGGTCGCCAGAACGTTTCGGCATATGCTTCTGCAAAGGGTGGGCTGAAATTGTTGACCCAAAACATGTGCTGTGAGTGGGCGAAGTATAATCTTAACATTAACGGTATTGGACCTGGCTATATCGCCACAGCTCAGACTGCCCCGATTCGTGTAGACGGGCATCCCTTCAATGACCTGGTTATGACTCGTACTCCAGCGAATCGCTGGGGGGAGCCGGAGGATCTTGTCGGCGCAGCGGTTCTTTTGGCCTCGGATGCAGGTCAATTTATCAACGGTCAGGTGATTTACGTTGATGGCGGGATTTCGGCCAATTTTGGTTACGTCAAAGGGGAGAACGAACTGTAATTGCTGCCCTTCAATGAACTCAGAACCTGTTAGTCTTTGGCTGCACCTCCCCGATCTTTTCGGCCGGCTACTGATTCGAAGGTTATGGCAAGATCGTTCCCTGTCTCATCAACCAACCAGTCTTTAAGCAGGTCGCGCTCCTCAATCTGTTTGATGAATTCTTCGGTAAGCTCGAAGTCCTGAACCAGATGATAAATCTTTGTCAGGTTATCCTTGTCGATGGAGGTGATTTTGATCCCGACACTCTCCTCTGTCTGATAAACCGGTAATCCGTAAAATTGTATCCTGCCGCGAGATGGCGTGACGATTTCGATGTGGTAATCGATTTGATCAAGAAGGTGGGATGGTGCTTTTATAGAAAATCCGCCTGCGCTGACATTGATCACCGTGGCTTCAACCCTGATCTCTTCTCCAACAGATAGGATTGCATTGCCTGAAGCGGGGACCCTAATATGGAGGCGTCGATATTGCATTGTCGTACATCATTACGTATATTTACCCATATATCAAGCAATAATATTGCCAAAACAGACATTTATAGCCTGATATGTCGACTTGCCCACGGATCGATTCCTTCCGCCCGATCTTCTGATGCGGCGCCCGGCATAGGCGCCATGAGCAGAGGTTTTCTCAGCACAGGTAATTTTATCTCAACGTAAGGCTGTAAACTATTTGATCCTTCTAACCTTTCTTGCTGGGGGCCTCTTGCCGAACAAATTGAACTCATTGGAAAGAAATCCAATAAAATCATTTCTGAACCGCTGTTTATCATAATCTTTGAGAAACTCCCTCCTCAATCTCCGTTGCTCTTCTTTGGAGATCTTAGACCAGAGATTCAAAACATTGGTATCTTTATACATGTTAAACCACCTGTTACTTGGATAAAATTATCTGAATACCCGGAGATGCAGTCTCAATTTAGTCTGTGGTTTCACAAAGCAATCCCGGTTAAATTTTTGTTGTTCCCGTGTCTCTCCAGATTAACCGCAGGCATAATCCACAGGCTGCAAACGAAAATAGCGACTGCGAGTCGGGAAACAAAACCCGAATTTATCAGCGCACCTCCCGGTTCTTGGGCGAAAGCCATGGCTTGATTTAATTGTCCCGCCGCGAATCCGGTGAGTCAAGAGAAAAATACCACAAAGTGGTATTTATTTAGTGAGGCTGGGGTGGCGAGGCAGGTGGGAGAAAGATCCACAGAAAAATCTGTTTTTGCCCTCTCCTTCCGCCTCAATTATCCGACGCGGAACATTTTTGGCCGAATCTGTATCATGATTTATAATATAGGGTAAGAGCAGGCCAGCAACGATGGCCCTTTTCAGATGTTTTTGGTTTTGATTACGAGAGGAGGATTTCTATGCAATCGCAGACCTATAGAGATATCATTGATGACAAGATTGTCGAGTGGCAGCAAGGCCTGGAAAAGTTAAAAAAGCAGATGGCGAAGGCTCCCGCCGAGAAAAAGAACCTGCTCAGCGCCAAGGTAGAAGAACTCAGGTCGGCGATTGATGCTGCTACGCTGCAACTTTATAATCTCAATGAGCAAGAAACCGCTCAAAACACCATGGAGATGAAGGAACGAATTCTGAAAATTTTCAGTACCATCGACAAAGACTTTACTGAATATGAGGAAAAGACACCGTTTATGCTCTGAAATGTTGAGTTCTGCAAAATCTGGACAAAAGTACTGTCTAGTTGAGCTAATACGTTTTGAAATGCCATCTGAGAAGATTCAGGCTGTGTTCAGCGGTCGTGTTCCAGATTGTTGGAAATGAAAAACCCTCGCATTCAACAGAAACAGATAAAGACCTCTGAAAAAACGGGTGTTTTTCATTTTATGCGGAGCCGCATAGAAGGGTGGTTAAATACCAGCGACCCGGGATATGAGCTTATCGATTATGTCGTTAGCATCATTGAACCAAAACTAAAGCTGGCAAAAGACTACCGGAAAAGACTGCGGGAGCCGCTTGAGATCTGCTGTGAGTATTGTCGCACCATGGTGGCAGAAATCCCGGGTCCGATCAAGCTGAGGCGAAATGGGCTTGGTGGCGACCCGTTAATCAGAGCTGCATTCACAAAATCTGAGCTTCTCGAAGATCTCTTAAATAAGGCAGACCGGGGACGAGCGTCGGCTTCATTATCCGGAACAGAACGTGTCGCACTTTTGACCATGACAAGCAAAGAAAGAACAATCTTCGGGAGGAAGCAGATTGGCGACATGCTGGTCGCTGATGCTGCGATGCGGGCTGTTACTTTCACCGATCACACCATCGTGGGATTGTCCTCGACAGTGGAGAGTTCAAGAAAGGCGTTGGAAAAGTATACTCTTGATATCCTCGCAGGAGCGGCAGCCCGTGAACTCTCAGAGGCAAGGACCAGACTTGTGGACCTCAACCAGCGGCAGGAATGGCTGCGAGCCATGGAAAAGATGTTTGGAACAGGGACCGGAGCGAGTATGGGGTGTGTTTTTGTCCCATATGATCCTGAGAAATTTAAAAAGCAAAAAGAGATCGAGCAGCTCTTGGTGGAAACGCAAGATGAACTTGCCTCCGCCAGAAGCAGGAGCGAAACTCCGGATGACTGGCTGACGATGGTAGAGAATGTTCTTTCAAAACCTGATGACATTTTGAATATGCGGCTGATCTCTTTGAGATTGGATTGGAAGAATGTTTTGACAGATGACCCGAGTGAAAAAGCAGACATCATCACCTTTGCCACCTTCACATTAGCGAATGAAATGCAGCGAGAGGGGGTGCTGGTCGAGTATGAACTGCGTTGAAGAGCGCCGAGCCAGGCGTTCTCTTGAGAAGTATCCCGCCTCAGGTTGTGGTCTTTTTCCTTTACTTTACTATCTGGTAAAGAGATAATAGTTAGGAACCTGAACGTTACCCTAACAGCCAATAGGGAGGTAAGGTTATGATTCAGATTTGGCTACCAGCTCCGCTGTATCGTCTAAAACCCCTGTTTCTGGGACTTGCAGGGGTACTCCTCTGGTATGTTTCCAAGGATTGGTTCACCACAGGTTTGGCTTTTCTTAGCCTTGGGTATGCGGTCTGGATTATTGTCATCCGACTCCTGTGGTCGACCACACATATGATAAGGACGAAAATAGGCTCAGTTAATGCCGGGGAACAAAAGACGTATTAGGTGAATTTTCCTGACAGATAAGCATTGGTTTTTCATCGAAGCAACATAAAGTTGCTTCGTCTCTCCTAGGTGGTGCGGTTTGCAGGCTGCACCACCTTTTTTTTTGTCATTTTTTCAGCCCTTCGAGTGCCGTCTATTTTCTTTTTTTAATATCTGCTGAAGCCTGCTCATGGCAGGCACAGTTCATCACCGCCGCCATCGTTATACGGGCTGAAGTGAGCCATCGGAGGCCGCAGGGTTGGGTGGTATTTTTCTCCAAATCCCACTGGGTCGGCTAAGACTGCCCGCTAGCCTGGTTCCTCGACACTTCTTCCGGGCTAACTATTGATTTCTGCGCCAATAAGGGTATTTTAAACGCGGTATTAGCTGTTGCGCAGGTCCTGGAGGCAGATCTTCTGCACTCACCTCAACCCATGGAGATGATATGAAGCGTCGAAACGTAATGGTGATCCTGGCTTTGTTCTTGCTGAGTCTTCTGCCAACATCTGCCACGGCCTATGAACTGCCGGCCGTGAACCTCGGTTTCACCAGTTTTCTTGACGGTGGTCCACCGGCTGGTCCCGGCTTCTATTTCAGCCAGTATATCCAGTACTATACGGCCGACCAGCTCAATGACGGCAATGGTGACGCGATACCGTTTCCGGATCCCGAGCTGGATGCCTGGATCAGCCTCTCCCAGGGGATCTATCAGTCCGATCAGGAAATCCTGTGGGGTGGCAAATGGGGGATCGATGTCATCATCCCGATTGTCGGACTCGATATATCATATAGCCAATCAGGCCCGTTTCCTCAGGACAACGGCAGTGGTCTCGGAGATATATTAATCGGTCCCTTCCTCCAGTGGGACCCGGTGATGAAGGATGGCAGGCCTCTATTCATGCACCGGATTGAGCTGCAGATGATTTTTCCCACCGGCAAATACGATGAGGATAAGTCGCTCAACCCCGGCAGCAATTTCTTCTCCTTTAACCCATACTGGGCAGGAACCCTGTTCATCACTCCCAACTGGACCGCCACTACCCGTATTCACTACCTCTGGAACGCCGAGAACAGCGATGCCTTCGGTCCTGCGGAGACGAGCACCGCCGGCCAGGCCATCCACTTGAATTTCGCCACCGCTTACGCGATAACCCCCGCCCTTCGCCTTGGCATCAACGGCTACTATCTCAAACAGTTGACGGATAGCGAGGTCGATAGTGTGGATGTCGAAAACGGCAAAGAGCAGGTCCTCGGCGTCGGGCCAGGTTTATTGTGGTCAGTCAACCCGAACAACCACCTGTTTTTCAATGCCTATTGGGAGACGTCGGTGGAGAACAGGCCCGAGGGCCAGCGCTACAACCTGCGCTGGGTGCACCACTTCTGAGGGAACCGGAAGAGGAGGGGACTGGCCCCAGTCTGTGACGTTATTGCCTGGGGCCAGGAGGAGCACCGGATCGTCCCGCCAGAAGCTCGCGGCCAGCTCATCCTGCAGACGAAACCCTGTGTTTCTGTTCACCACATGAAAAGTCAATGCGAGCTGCTTATCATGATTTAATGAGAATAATTCCTGGTGATATTTACCCCGAATCCCTCGACAGCCCCAGGAACATGATCGGACAGACTTTTGGGAAGGGTCTGGTTTACCGATCCGTCCTCGCTCTGCTCACAGCCCTTCATGTCTTTGCCCAGGCTGAAACCGCCCCTGCAAAAGCAGTGCTGAGCGATGCCCTGCTTAACTCGGATCAGGCCGGGGTGAGCGGGCAAGCCCCAAACCTGCTGCCGCTCTATCGGATAAAACTGCGCGTCCATCTGGCTGACAGCAGCAGAACTCCCGAGGAATTCGAACCGATCTTTGCCGAGATAAACAACATCTGGCAGACCCAGGCCGGAATCTGTTTTGAAATCCACACCGTTGATCATGATAACACCCTCATAGACGGGCTTGACATGTGGTTTGCCCCTGATATCGGCGGATACAACGGCTACTATGATGGTGAACACATCCACATGAGCGATGCTCCGGTCCTGGCGCACGCCCCAAATCCGGCCAAATCATCAGCGGCACGCACTGCCGCTCACGAGCTTGGCCATGCTCTGGACCTTCGCCATAGACAGGATTCAGATGACAACCTTATGCGGTCGCGCACCTATGGCTGGCAACTGAACGAACAGGAAATTCTGCAGGCCCGGGAGACGGCTGCAGACATTGCCCTTGAAGATACCGCTCCGCTCAACTGTGGCCCCGCAGAGATCAGACCTGAGGCGGCACCGACTGCCCGCCTTCTTGAGCAACCTAAAACACATTAATATGACCGAGCACAGTATCGAGGACCTAGTTCATTGGCCCAGAAATCGTCATCTTGTCTCACAATTGATCATGTCTCAAAACGATACATGATCTCTTTTTGCCGCTGCCAGAGCGTATTCAGTTAGGTTTTTTCTCTTTTCTGTATCAAAACAATACACCTCGGATATGGGTTGTTAGCTTTTGGTCAGGCTGTAGTCTCTTATCTGTCTGATATCATAATTTATTTTTTTCCTGCTTGTATTGGCACATTCGTTGCTAATTCCTCTCAGTAAGAAACACTTACCACGCGAGGGGCATATGACTAAGCATAAGACAAGATGGACGATCATCGGCGGGGGCAATGGGGGCCAATCTCTGGCAGGGCACCTTTCACTTATGGGATTTCCCGTCCGCCTCTATGACATATTTCCAGAGACGGTAGCCGCAATTTCTGATCAGGGAGGTATCTACGTTAAAGGTGCCGTCGAGGGGTTCGGAAAACTCGAGCTGGCCACCACAGATCTGGCAAAGGCCTTAGATGGCGCGGAGGTGGTTATGGTTGTTGCCCCGGCGACAGCGCATAAGGCCATTGCGGGGAATTGTGCGCCTCTATTGACTGATGGCCAGATTGTCATTCTGCATCCAGGAGCTACCTGTGGATCACTTGAGTTCAGACAGGTGCTGGACGAAAACGGATGTACTGCGGAGGTAACGCTTGCTGAGACCAATACCCTCATCTATGCCTGCCGGAGCCCGAAACCCGGGCATGCTAACATTTTGGGAATAAAGCAGGATCTGGTTCTGGCCTCGATACCGGCAAAGGAAAACGCCAAAGTGGTGGGGTTATTTCAGCAGGCCTTTCCGCAGGTCATTGCCGGCAAGAACGTCCTTCAGCCAAGCCTTGGCAATGCGAATGCTATTGTTCACCCGGGCCCGTCTCTTCTTAATACCTCACTTATCGAGTCGAAACATGAATGGTCATATTATTACGACGGAATTACACCGAGCATAGGCGCCTTTGTTGAAAAACTTGATCTCGAGCGCCTGGCTCTGGCCCAGGCTTACGGGATCGATATGTTATCGATTTTGGATTGGTACCGGATTGCTTACGGTGTTGACAAGCCGACCCTGACCGAAGCGGTGCGGAGCAACCCGGCATACGATGGAATTGCCGGTCAGAAAAATTTGAAAACCAGATATATTACGGAAGATATTCCGACGGGTCTGGTGCCTATGATCGAACTGGGCAGGTTGATCGGGGTTCCGACACCCAGGATGGAATTGGTGGCAAAACTTGGTGAATATCTTCTTGAAGAAGACTTTTTCACCACCGGAAGAACCTTGAAGAACCTCGGTTTGGAAGGCATGTCGGTCCAACAATTCCAAAAATATCTGGAAACAGGCGAGCGCTGACTAGATGGTCAATCAGGCACTACAAGAGATATTTGCATAGCACGTCGCCGAAGCGAACTTACTTGAAAGGAGCAAGGACAGGCTATGGAACGATTTTTCAAATACACCCTCACCGTGCTGATCACCACGGTAGCTGCAATGGAATTTTACCAGGTGGTAATGCGCTACATTCTGGAATTACCTGTCATGGGGCTGGAGGAATTACTGGTCTATCCAACGCTCTGGCTCTACTTCCTGGGCAGTGTGAACGCCTCCCGGGAAGACACCCAGATAAAAGCAAACGTGCTTGATGTCTTTCTGAAATCCGATCGGGCAAAATTGATAGTCCGAGTTATCGCCGACCTTCTTTCAGTGCTCGTAGCCGGCTGGCTGACTTTTTGGGCCTATGACTATTTCCGCTATGCGCTGCGTGTCTGGAAAGAGAGTCCTACGCTCTACATCCCCACGTTTTATGCGGAGTGCGCAATGTTCATAGGTCTTGTGTTGATGACTTTTTATGCGGCCTGGTACCTCGTTAAAAATGTTCGCCGGCTGGTTGCCCAACCCCGCACCCGACAAGGAGCATAACCATGGAAATTGTAACCATTTCACTGATTGCTCTTGCCGTCCTGGTAACGCTGCTCAGTTTTGGCGTACCACTGCCGTATTGTTTCGGAGGCAGCCTGATGACCATGTGTCTCTTTGGAGGTGCAACGATGAAAGGCACTATGGTCTGGGGTTTCACACAGCTTGCTAATCCTGTCCTGCTTTGCATACCTTTATTCGTCTTCGCCGGGACTGTAATGAGCGAGAGCGGTATTGCCGCGAGCCTGCTGAAATTCGTGAACCTGTTTGTCGGCAGGATTCGCGGAGGCCTCGGCGTTGTGGCCTCGGTGAGCTGCGCCATAATCGGGGCAATCTCGGGCAGCGGATTGACGGGTGTAGCAGCCACTGGGCCGCTGTTGATCCCGGAAATGGCCGAGAAAGGCTATCCCCGGGGCTATGCCACGGCGCTAGTAGCCAATTCTTCTATTCTTGGCCTGCTGATTCCGCCGAGTGTAACGATGATTATATACGGCTGGGTTACCGATACATCAATCCTGGCTTGCTTTCTGGCCACACTCGGGCCCGGCCTGTTGATAACCTTCCTGTTTTCAGCCGTCAACCTGGTCATGGCGCGAAAATTTCCGCTCGTGCTCGATCCTCCGAAAACCCTGCCGGAAACGCTCAAAGAAGGAGTTTCCTGCACATCCCGAGCTATTCCGGCCCTGATAATGCCGCTCATTATTCTCGGCGGTATTTACGGGGGCATCATGACCCCGACCGAGGCTGCAGCAGTAGCGGTGATTTATGCTATACCGGTTGGTTTCCTGATCTATCGAGGATTGACCATTGAGACTTTTTTTAAGGCAGCAACAAGCTCGGCCACAGCAGTCGGCGCCATCATGGTCATGATTGTTTTCAGCCTGATGCTCAGTCAGATATTTGTCATGGAGGATGTACCGCAGGCTCTGGTTGAAGGGGTGTTCACCATCACCAAGAACAAGGTGCTCCTGCTGATATTGATTAACTTTTTGCTCTTTTTCGTGGGAATGATCGTCAATGATGTAACGGCAATTATTCTCATCGCCCCACTTCTGCTCCCATTGATGGAGGCTATTGGAGTCAGCCCTGTCCAGTTTGCCGCAATCATGGGTGTAAACACCGCCATGGGCGGCGTCACCCCGCCCTATGCCAGTATCCTCTATCTGGGCATGAGAATCGGTAAAGTGGAATTTTCTGAAGTTATTAAGCCCGCCATGATCCTGATACTCTGCGGGTATGTTCCGGTGGTTTTCTTAACGTCGCTCTGGCCGAGCCTGTCGTTATTCTTCCCCGGATTATTTGGCTATTAAGCCCATCACAACGAAGAGGAGTTGTCCTATGAAGAAACTAAGCAGACTCAGTATTTTAGTAATGATTTTGTGTGCCATCTTCCTGGCCGGAACCGTGCAGGCAAAGACACTGAAAATTTCCCATGTGCGCCCTCAGGATACGGCGATCGACAAGGATCTCCGCTGGTTTTCCGAGACCCTTGATGAAGTTTCGGGTGGCAAGATCAAGACTAAAATTTACCCCGCCAGTGCACTTGGCGATTACACCGTGGTTCAGGAGCGGGTTGGCCTGGGTGCGGTTGACATGGCGTGCCAGCCTCCAGCTTCTGCCGCGGACAAGAGATTCCAGGTGGTGTATTTCCCCTACATGGTGAAAAGCTGGGCGCAGGCCAAGAAGAACTACTCACCTGGTGCACCCCTGCGTAAGGTTGTCGAAGACCTCTATGCTGAGCAGGGGATTCAGTTGCTCGCCGCATGGCCGGTCTATTTTGGCGGTGTTGCGCTGAACCGTGAACCGGTCTCTCCAGGAGACCCGTCAGCGGCCAAAGGTATTAAGCTGCGCGTACCACCCATGAAGACCTTCCAGTTATTAGCCGACAACACCGGGTACCTGGGAACGCCTATTCCCTTTTCCGATGCTTTCACCGCCGTCCAGACCGGTGTGGTTGACGGGGTGGTCGGCTCTGGTGCCGAGGGCTATTACGCGTCATTTCGTGATGTGACTAAATATTACATCCCCCAAAATACGCATTTTGAGGTCTGGTATCTGATCATCAATAAAGAATATTTCGACAAGATGCCAGATGATCAGAAGCAGCAGTTGCAGGACGTCGCCAACCAGTTTGAGCAGCGGCGCTGGGAATCAGCTGAAGCTGACCAGGCGGCCAACGAAAAGAAACTCGCTGACTTTGGCGCAACTATTGTTCCGCTATCTGAAGCGGAGATCGCTTCGATCGCCAAAAAAATTCACGAGACAGTATGGCCGGAAGTCCTCAAAGACGTGGGTGAGGACTGGGGCAAAGGAGTTCTCGACGCCATCGTGGAGTAACCCTCCTCTTTTCTATACCCCGGCAGCCATAGCTGCCGGGGAATTTAAAACTCCTGTCGAGAGGATGATGATATGAAAAAGCTACTGTTCACCATTGGATTGTGTCTCACCGCAATGGTCTGCAGTGTTTCCTGGGGCTATGCGAAACAGCAGGCCTGGAAAATAGGGCATGTCCGACCGGCGGGATCTGCAATAGATATTGACATCAGCAGATTTACAGAAGCAATTACAGATAAGACTGGCGGTGCAATCGACTTTACCATCTATCCAGCCAACAAACTGGGGGATTACTCGGTAGTTCAGGAACGGGTCTCGTTCGGTGAGGTAGAGATGTATGTGGGGCCCTTCGGCACTGCGGTCGACAAGAGGCTGATGCTGGCGTTCACCCCGTTCCTTGTTGATACATGGAGCGGCGCTCAGCGATTGTATTCCGCTTCAAGCCCCCTGTTTAAGTATCTGCAGAGTTTTCTTGAACCGCAGAACATAAAACTTATTGGGGGATGGCCCGTCTACTTCGGCGGTATTGCACTCACAGAAAAACCGGTCGAGCCTGGCAACCCTGACGTTTCCAAGGATATGATCATCAGGGTTCCGCCTATCAGAAGTTTTGAACTGACTGCTAAAGCGCTGGGTTACACACCGTATCCCATCACTTGGATGTATGCCAAGATGGGCCTGAAGACAGGCATGGTAAAGGGAATGATTGGTGGTGGCGCAGAAGGTTATAAGGGGCTCAGCAATCTGATCAGTTTTTATCTGCCGCTGAAAGATCATTTTGAATACTGGTTTGTCTACATGAATCTGGAAACCTGGAACAGCCTTTCAGATGAGCAGCAGAAAATCATCACTGATCAGGCGCAGCAGATGGAGAGCAGACGGTACAGCATAGCCGAGCAGGACGAACGGCAGAATCTTGCTGCTCTCAAGGAACTCGGCGTCGACGTCCAGGAAATCAGTGACTCGGAATATCAGAGGATGCGCTCCAAAATCAGGCAAAGTGTATGGCCTCAACTGCGAAAAGATATTGGCCAATCGTTTGACGAGGTGATTCAGTTCGTTGAGCAGGGCGAATGAGCCCAGCAACGAGAAGCTGATAATTCAGGAGTCAGTCGGCTAATTCGACCAGCTTATATTCCTTTACCTTCCGGTACAGGGTCGCCCTTGATATACCGAGACATTTAGCCGTCTTGGCCATATGGCCGCCGGTGCGTGACAAGGTACCGGCGATCATTTTCTGTTCCATCTCACGCAAGGTTCCAGGGGCTACATCGGTCGCAGACCCTGCAGCAGTTGTAAGGCCAAGGTGCTCAGGCTTGATGCTCCGACCGTTACAGAGGTGCAGCGCACGTTGTATGGTGTTTTCAAGTTCTCTCACGTTGCCCGGCCAGGCATACTGTACCAATGCGTCCAAGGCGGCGTCACTCAGCGTGATAGCATTGCCATAGCGACTTATGAAATGCTTGGCCAGGGATTCGATGTCCTCCGCCCCCCGCTGACGTAGAGGAGGGATGGTGATCTGAATGATATTGAGCCGGTAGTAGAGATCACTGCGGAACCTATTTAGTTTTATCATTTTGTTTAGATCCACGTGGGTTGCCGCGATGATCCGGGTATCGGTCCTCATGACCCTGCGCGCCCCAATACGCTGCACCTCACCGGTCTGCAGAACTCTGAGCAGCTTGACCTGCATGTCATGGGGCATGTCGCCGATTTCATCGAGGAGGATGGTACCCGCGTCTGCAAGCTCAAATTTCCCGGGTCGGCCCTGCCTGGATGCGCCGGTAAAGGCGCCGTCAACATAGCCGAAAAGCTCACTTTCAAGCAGCTCGCCGGGGATCGCTCCACAGTTGATTGGCACAAATGCCTGCTTTTGCCGATCGCCGCCATTGTGGATTGCCTGGGCAAACAGTTCCTTGCCTGTGCCTGTTTCTCCAAGCAGCAGGACAGTAGATGAGGTTTTGGCTGCGGTTGCGGCGAGCTTCACCGCTTCTAAAAATTCGTTTGAAGAACCAACCAGGTGATCAAAAGTGAAGAAAGGTTCCGCACCGGAAATCTTATCCGCGAGTTTCTTGATATTATCAAACTCCTCGAAGACCATCACCGCGCCAAGCAGTTCACTTTTTTCCGAAATAACGGGCTGTGCGGTGTAATAGAAATGTACATCGTCCCGGAGGGAAGCTTCCTTGCCCTTCCAGTTGTTCGGATGCTTGCTGATATCTTCAAGATCCAGGTTCAATCCCTGCAGGACCGAGATAGGCTTGCCGTCCAGCTGTTCTTCCCTGAGGATGGCTTTTCCTTTCCGGTTTATTTTCCAAATGCGCATTTCCTTGTCCATCGTCATCAATCCCGTGCCCGCCGCTTCAATAACACTGTTGAGAAAACCGATATAGAGCGACATCTCATTGTTGCGGCGCAGCAGACGCATATGTTTTTCAATTGAACGAGCCGCCGTAGTTACCATGAGAAGGGTGTGCGGGTGTGTCTTGATACTGCTGCCTGAAACAACCAGGACACCTTCTAATATTCCCTGCCGTCCCAGAATAGGTGCAGCTGAACTGGTAAAGCCATGCGCCCGTTTGCAATAATGATCCTTGTCGTTGAGCTGAATTGAATACTGCAGCTTGCGGCAGAGACTGATTGCAGTGGTTCCGACATCGCGCTCGGTCCAGCGATAGCCGGGTGCGCAGTTGCGCTCGGAAAATTTCACTTTGATATCTTCACTGCCGTCCAGGTGCAGGATGTAGCCATCCTCGTCTGCAAAGGCCACCATGAAATCTTCAAGTGACAGCAGTTCATAGAATTCTTCAATATGCGCAACGACGACGTCGAGGAGGGGTTTTGCGCGCAGCCTTCTTTCTTCCAGCTCAGAAGGTGAGAGCTTGAGCTGGGCAATATTCCTCTCTTCGGTGGATATTCCATAGGACTTCGATCGTTCTTTGGATTTTTCGATTTCCGCTCTTAACTGCTCTGCGGTGGGAATTCCTCCCTTGCTGATGCCGACGCTCATCTGACCCCCATTAGCAAAGTGTCGCGTTTGAGAACATGTAAGAAAATGAGACAAAGCTTCCTGTATCAACGATTATACCCAGCTTCAATCTTTCAGGCCAAAAGAAAAGTGTATCATATTTAAACATAAATGTAGGCTGTTTTGAAAAGGACTTGTTTTGGTTAGTATAAAACTATAAATATCAAATGCTTAAGTAACCAATCAGGGTGGCACGTCATTTGCTGAGTATGGAAGGATGCACGTGAAAGCTATGGTAAAGCAATATTCACCTTTCTATTAAACCGATGAAAATTGACGGGAGACATGCCATGAAAGTTGGGATACTCAAAGAAATAAAAATAAAGGAACGGCGGGTCAGCATGACGCCTGCAGGGGTTCAGGCAATGTGCAGAGCGGGCCATAGTGTCGCTGTCGAAATGAAGGCCGGGGTTGGCAGCGGCTATACAGATGCTGAATACAGCAGTGCTGGAGCCACGCTGGCAGGCTCACCAGAAGAAATCTTTGGCATATCGGATATGGTGATGCATGTCAAAGAGCCTCAACCATCGGAATATAAGCTGATCAGGCCCGGGCAGATTATCTTCACCTATCTGCATCTTGCAGCAGATGAGCAGTTAACGAGGGCGCTTATCGATACGCGTTGTATCGGGATAGCCTACGAGACGATTGAAAACAGCAGGGGTGCCTTGCCGCTGCTCACGCCCATGAGCGAGGTGGCAGGCAGGATGGCTGCTCAGCAGGGGGCAAAATATCTCGAGGTTCCAAGCGGCGGAATGGGGAAACTGCTCGGTGGTGTGAAAGGTGTCGAGCCTGCGACGGTTGTGGTTATTGGCGGAGGGGTTGTCGGTGTGAACGCGGCAAAGATGGCTGCAGGCCTGGGGGCGCAGGTGTATATCCTCGACAGAAGTCTCGACAGGCTGGCCTATCTCGATGATGTGATGCCGGCCAACTGTATTCCGCTCATGTCCAACGACGAGGTCTTCAACAGATTGGTTCCCCAGGCGGATCTTATAATCGGTGCTGTTTTGATTCCTGGCGCCAAGGCGCCGAAACTTTTGACGCATGAAATGATAAAACAGATGAAACCTGGTTCAGTCGTCGTTGACGTGGCAATTGATCAGGGAGGCTGTTTTGAAACTTCCAGGGCTACGACCCATGATGATCCGGTTTACGAGGTAGACGGTGTCATTCATTATTGTGTTGCTAACATGCCGGGTGCTGTTCCAATGACCTCAACAAAGGCACTCACCAATGCAACCCTCTCCTATGCCCTAGAGATTGCCAATAATGGATGGGCACAAGCGATGCGAAACAGTGATGAAATTAAAAAAGGCGCCAATGTAATAAACGGGGACCTTACCTACAAAGCCGTAGCAGAGGCCTTTGGCCTGGACTACACCCCAGCCGACAGTCTGTTATGATGTCTTGTAGTTGAGATTTCGTCTGATGGATGAAATCTCAACTGCTTAGACGTTTCTCGGGGAGCGTCATTTAAGGCTCGCACTCCTGCCTTGCTCGGCGGACACCTGGGCGGAATAGATCAGATTGACGCAATCCTCCGCAGGATCGATGCCTGCTTGGGGGTCGCGGCTGTCTCGGATTGGGTGTACGAAGTCTTCGATCTCCTGTGCGAATCCGCGGAACCAGCCCTCATCAGAGCCCGGACGGTTCCACCCGGCTTTGGTTTCGAGTTTTTCGGTAAAGTATTCCTCCTGGAACGTCGCCGGATCCACGGCGTGTGTTTCGATGGCATCATTGGCCGCCATGCTGGCCTTGATGACGCCCTCACTCATAAAGGCAGTCACGCGCGAGCTCAAGCCGCCGGGTTCCACATCACTGGTGAGGGTGGTGGCGCGCGAACCATCCTCGACTCTGATGGACACGTTCGCCCAGTCTTCCAAATCGACGGGAGCCGAACCGGCCCACTGCTGAGCATTGGCTCTCTGCGTGCGCCCCGACCATGCCACTGCCTAGTGCTTTGCTATCCATAATCCGCGGTCCGTAATAGAAGTGAGCACATCTTGACCGTCTGCAGATGGGTCATCGCGCATTCTTACCTGCGGCTCGATAAGAAGCAGGGACAACTGCCGTCCTCTAGAGCGTTTTCTCATCATCATAAACATTGCAGATACAGCATAAAAAGGTGGCGGCTACGCTGCCGATATTTTTCATGCCGTGGGGCTCCATACTGGCGATATAGACCGAAGTTCCGGGGCCACAGATTTTTGCATCAGTCACTTCACCTGTCTCGGCATCATACGAATAACATTCAAACTCGCCACTCTGGATAAACATTGTTTGATGATAAAAATGATTATGAATCGGGATTTGGCCGCCAGGCTGAATGGTGAAAAAGCGCAGCCCGTATTCAGGGTAGCCGTTTCCGTCATCGCCATGCTTTGACAACCAGCGCACACTGGTGCCGATCACCTCATGCATCTTCCCCTTGTAGGGGAACTTTTCAATCTTCACATCTTCTACATCCTGCCAGTGGTCAATTTTCATTTCAGCCTCTTTTTTTGTCGTTAATCAATTTTTATGCTGCTCTGTCAAGCGGGTTTGGGGCAAGACAACCTTACCTGTCATTTGCCAGGACAACGTTAAACAAGATGTTTCCTGCTTCTACACGGCGGCTATGTTCAGCTAGTACCTGCTGGCGACGCCGGATGGTTCCCCAGGTCCAGCCGGACATATGGGGAGTGAGGACAGCATTGTCCAATTCGTGAAACGGCAGGTTGCCGGGACGAGCGGAATCGTTTTGATCCTTGGGGTAGACATACCAGTGCCGATTATAACCTGAGCACCCATGAAGACACGTGTCTCGCCTGCGTCTGACAACTCGTCAGACAACACGCTGATCTCATGAGCAGCTGGCAGATATGGTTCAATTTCGGCTCGAAATGTCGCCGCGTTGGATCCATGAAAGGCGATTTTCATTTTTCCCCCTTCATTGCCTATCTACATTCATACCGATTGGCTGTCATGTAAACAGGCATGGTAATTTTTCGTCATTGAAGGTTACCATGAACAAGTGTCTTTTCGCCCCGATGCTGCGTTGCCCGCGAAGATTTTATTCTGGCAATACACGCTAGGTCCCCGTGGCAACATTTCCACACTCACCTTGATTTTGAACCAGAATCATCATCTTGCAGGGCCTGCTTATATAAAACGCCGACCCCAAAAAATAACCATTGGTAATCTTACATGTACTGAATCTATAACAGCTCAGCCTTGCGGTGAATTTACAATTTGAGTAGGTGGGGACATTCCCGGTTGGCATGCCCTTGCTCAACATCGATAAGATCTTTTTGGTATACCCGGTATTTTGTTTGATCCTCTAACATAAATCTGTGTTAAAACAAGGCTGAAAAGTACCAGTTTATTGACCGGGTGTTTCTGAAATCTGCGATTAATTGCCCAGGCCCTTTACCAGAGTCTCTCCCGGAAAGCTTTAAGGCTTTCCTTTTGTTGAGGAGCAGCCAGCAGAACCTCGCATGCTTTGGGCGCGGGCAAAGGGAAATGGTCTTGATTGCAATATTACCGATTGCATCTCGAGGTAAATAAATCTAGCGAACAAATTAGAGCAAACATCCCAAGGATAAGAAATGGATAAGAGAATCAGACGTCTCTGGGACTCGGGCCAGACAGCCATCTGCGGCTGGCTGCTGCTGCCCGACGCGCTGACGGCCGAAATCATGGCCGGCCAGGGGTACGATAGCGTAACCATTGATCTGCAGCACGGCCTCATTGACTACCAAAAGGCGCTGTCGATGCTGCAGGCAATGAACGGCAGTTCGGCCATCCCTTTTGCCCGGGTTCCATGGCTCGACCCGGCCATAATCATGAAACTGCTGGATGCCGGTATTCTGGGCATCATCTGTCCGATGATAAACAATGGGGACGAGGCAAGCAGGCTTGCCTCCTACGTACGTTACCCTCCGCTTGGTGAAAGAAGTTTCGGGCCTGCCCGAGCAGGTTTTATTGTCGATCCCGACTATGGCGGCAAGGCGAATGAACTGATCCAGTGTCTGGCCATGATAGAAACCGCGGAAGGGTATCGGAACCTGGAGGAAATCGTCGCAGTTGACGGAATAGACGGGGTCTATATCGGGCCCATCGATCTTACCCTGGGCCTTTACGGCAATGATCTGCCAATCGGCATCGATCGTCAAGAACCGGAGATGCTCGAGGCGATCGAGCGCATCCTCAAAACTGCCCACGCAGCAGGGAAAAAGGCGGGAATCCATTGCGGTACGCCGGAGTATGCTGCACGTATGGCAAACCTGGGATTCGATCTGGTAGCGCTGTCGACCGATCTCGGCCTGTTCAGTGCCGCTTCAAAATCAGGTCTTCAGGCCACTCGCCTGCTCATCGACGGAGAAACAATGGCAAACGGGCAGTCAGCCACACCCGGCAGATCGCCTTATTCGGGTTGAGACGCCAGGCAGTGAGACGCTAGTGCCTGTCATTGCTGCTGGTGTCCATTCCCTGTCCGCTTTGGTAGCTTGGCGGATAGACCTGGATGACGTTGCCGCTCTGGAATTTAGTTATCAAGTTGTCATATTTCGAGAAAAAGATGCCTACCCGCTCTCCCTCTGGATTGAGAATCTCGGCGCCGTTTTTCTGGGTCTGCCGGGATCCTTTCCAATTGATGGCGTCCCGCAGCCATTCTGACAGCTCCTGGCCATCGAGGTCGACCGGTTTCCAGAATTCAGCCTTGACGGTATAGTTCGAATCAATCGCCATGACGGCGGACGGCCATTGTGATCTGCCACTGTAGTAGTAGTTGTAGCCGGGGACGGTTTCATTGTTCAGGAAGAGACTGGATATTTGATGATCCCGCTTGAGTGACCCGCATTCCTGGCAAACAACACAGCCTGTCAGCGCAAGACTGAGTCCGACCAGAAGCAGCGGTAGTGCCATTGGTTTCATTGCCTACCTCGTAAAATGGTTATCACCTCGGGTTAAGGGCTTCTCTGGGCATACCAGAGATTCTAATACAGCTTTGCGAGATGAAAAGGGTTCTCGCTGCGAGTGGATAAAGGCGTCCGTTAACGGTGAAATTTTCAGGGAAGAGACAATACAAGCCGTTATGGGTGCCAGAGATCGCTGGAGACAACTGGTGGCCGCAGCCGTCAAAGGTCTTTACTGAATTACTGGTGTTGGCAGATCAGGAGGGCAAGAGCGATCGCTGCCGGGGGCGGGCCTCGATCGCTCCTCGTCACTTGATGACAGAAAGTCAGGCCGTCAGTTGTTGCGTATGGCACCTGCTAGACTGTTGTCTCCAAGTGCTTTCTGCACGCTTGCCGCGACATCGAATTTTACCTGCTTTATATTTGGCGCCTCCACTGCTTTTTTGTATAGCGCCCGGGCCCAGTCCGAAGAATTGAATCTGCGCATGACGCTTTCCGCCAGGAAACTAAGATCCCTGGGGTCGGAAAGGCTTCGTTCCGCCTCGGTATGCAGGTCTTTCAATGTTTCCTTGCCGGCCCGCTGCTGCTCTGCAATATGGAACAGCTGATCATACTGGTACCTGTCGGTGCATTCACTGGCGACTTTTTCATACAGCTCTTTAGCCCACCCTTCATCGCCGAGACTTGCAGAGACGCTGCCGGCCACGGTCAGCAGGCAGAAACGGTCTGCGCATTTACTCTGCGCCTCCTGGAATAGTTTCTTTGTCCAGCCGGCGTCATCAAGAACCTCATGTACGGTCATCGCAAGCTTTATATAATCGGAGGCCTGGTCACACTGCTCCTCCATTTTAGCAAAATAGGTTCGGGTCTTGGCCTCATCCTGCAGATTTTTCATCGTCGCTGCGGCGATATTTCTCCTCTTGGCAAAGTTATCTGCCGATTCGAATTGCTCCGTATAAATGCGGTCGGCCCATTCCTTGTCGCTGAGGTCTCCGGCAATCAGATGAGCAAGCTTCAAGTAGTCGTCAAAAAATATGGCTCGTTTTTCAGCATTGGCGAAAATTTTGCGAACATAGGGGTAATCTCCGGTCGTCTCCATCACCTCATGACCTAGATTCCACAGGGAGGCTGCGCTCTCGGCCTCCTGCTCGCGCATGATGTACTGGTCGTAGAGGGCCGGGTTGGCAGCGCGCTTCTCTTTCTGCAGGCCGATATCGTCGAGCCACTTTTGATCGGTTGCATATTTGAGGACCGCTTCGGCCATTTTCTGGAAGTCGGCGTTGGTCTTGACTGAATTTTCGGCTTGGTGCAGTATCTTGACGGCACTCTCGCTGTCGCCGATCTGATCAGCGAGTTTTTCGGCTACGCCCACAAGTTTTGGGGTATTCGGGTCGGTCCCCGCGGCTTTGAGATAAATCTGGCCGGCATACTCTTTGTCGCCGGTATTGTTAAAAACGGAATCACCAAGTCCCATTATTTCCTTGTAGGTGGTAAAGGAATCGCCGGCTTTTTTATAGACTTCCAGCAGCAGATCCTTGTCCCCGAGGGCCTCCTGAACCATACCGGCCAACTTGACCAGATCTTCTCCGCTGCTGAGCATATCTTTGGCCTTGTTGAAGAGCCTGGTGCCATAATCTTTGTCGCCAAGCGCGGCTATCGCCTCTTTAGCCAGGCTGCCCATTTCAAGACCGGAGTCGATCTGCTCCTCAGCAGATTGATAAAGCGTGCTGCCCAGATCACTGTCCGGGAATAATTCACCGGCACTCGCTGCAAGAGCGGCAAAATCTGCCCCGCTTTTGCAGGACCCGGCAGCCTGGGTCAAGACCTCTCTGGCCTGGGCCGGATCATCAAAATCGTTGATCAGACCCCGGGCCAGTTCAGTAAAATCGGCAGGGGTCGAGCATTGCTCTTTGCCTTTGGCGCTTAATTCTCTGGCCAGTTCCTTGTCGCCGAGCGCCTCGGTAATCTTTTTTGCCAAGCCGAGAAATTCTGCTGCTTTGGTAGCCTTTTCGGCGGCTGCCATAAACAGCTCTTTGGCGCCTTCCTGGTTGTCGCTCGCCGCTGCCGAGACAGCCAGCGCAATCAACTCATCGGCATTGCTGCTTGCACTTTTCGCCTGCTCGAAGTATTCGGCTGCCTTGTCTTCGTCTCCGAGGATAACGCGGGCGCCGTTGGAAAGCGCCATAAAGTCCAGGGCCGTTGCCGCCCAATCCGCACCTTCCTCGTAGAGTTCGACGGCCCAGTCCTTGTCTCCAAGATCTTTAAAAGCTTCTAGCGCCACTGCTACATAGTCAGGAGTTTCTTGGCAATCGTCATATTTTTCTTCCAGTTCCTCACGTGTTGCCATAGGGCCACCTCCAATGTTTTTTATTAAGATTTGCAGAGAATAACCGCTTATCAGCGATTTATTCATTTACCCGGATCTTGGGTTAAAGCAATAAGCTGATCTCAACCTTATTTCTCAATGTATAGCTACGAACAGCAGTTTCGTCCAGATGAGCCTATCACAAGTCAGGACACACCGTAACCCTGCAGCCCAAACCCTTTTTGCTTATATACTTGTCAGGAAACAATATCAAACAAAAGCGAAGCTGCCGGTTGCAAAAGCAAAGCTGCCGGATGCCAAATAGTGGCCCAGAAGCGATTTTTACAGCTTTTGCAGTGCAGGTCAATATACTTGAATTATTTGAAAATTAATATCTTATTCTGTGCGTCGATGTCAAACGGATGCTTGCTCATGAAGTCCATGCCCAAAATACCCTTGTTATCAGAGCCGGCGGTTTTGGCAACCGCTAAGAACAAAAAATCTGGTTCAACCACATCTCCGATCAAGAAATAGTCCACTTTCCTCTTTTCCCCTCTTACCGTTTTGCCCTTGCTGGTGGTTACAGCGGCTGCCCCCAGATTTTCAGCGCCAATCAAATCTGCTGTCGGTATAGCTAATATGGTTATTGGACTTCCCTGATCAAACACCAGTTTAGTTTGCATTTCTGTCCCTTTATTACCGAAGGTGACTGGTATCAGGATGTTGCTACCGCTGATTTCGATTGGCAGGGATTTAGACATCGATTTTGCGTTCTCATCAACGAGTTTGGCACCGGGGGTCGTTGCGACATTGGTGTACCGTGTTCTCCCCTGAGTGTCCTTATATTGATAAATTTTATTCAGTTCCCTCTGCTCTGGTGTCTTTTCCCGCTGGTCAAATGGAACCGTGACCTCAGCCTCGCTGCCATCGCCAGGTTGATCGATGAAGGTCTTCTTTGCCACCCCCACTAAAATCAGCAGGGCTGCAGCAATAACTGCAATCTTGTATACAGCCGAAGTTGGTTTTGCCCTGCTTAATTTCTGCCTGATCTTTCTTGGATATTTCTTTTCGAGGTTCCTTACCTGAGCCCTGCGCGTCTCCAGTCCAGGATCCAACCGATATGCTTTGATTTTTTCGATAATTTCCTGAACTTCATACTCTCCGAAAAGCGGCTCTTGCTTTGTCTTGATATAATCGATATAGCCCCTCGCCACGGTCACATTATCTGGCATCTCCGTCTTGAAAGTGCTTTCACCGACAAAAACGATGATCGAGAATATTCGATTAGGCCTCAGCCCAAGAATCTCTTCCAGTACCTTCGTGTGTTGATAGTTTTGTCGCAGGGGGTTCTGGAATTGGATTTTGCGGCTGTAAATCTGCTGGGTCCATTCCCCGCTATCCTCACTGCCATAGATCAAACCCTTCATATTCTTGGTTTCAACAAGGAAGATCCCGAATCGGGAAACGATGATATGATCGATCTGGGTGGTGCTGTCCTCGGTTGGCAGGGTAACGTTTTTGATCAGATGATATTTCTTTTTATCAAGAAACAGCCGAGCCAGAAGGTTGACAGCAAGCTCACCAAACCATCCCTTGACGTAGCTGTTTTTCTTCAGCACGATAAAGATGAGGGCTATGGTCAGGATAATCCCTGATTTTATATGCAGCGAGGTGATTTCCATGGGTGAGTTTTGTGCGTCTTTTGCATAATCGATATATGGAACTGGGCCATCTGTGATATTCCTTCATCCATCAGCATATAGGTGCCGCTGGATTTGTCAAATGATTCGGTATGAAGGGAAAATTCTTGATTATTAGACTCCCTGTATCGGTCTATGCCGATGGTGTTTCCTGGAATCCTTCTGTTTCAGATAGATAATGTCTTGACTGGAGGAGCGTATGGGAGTGCTGCCCGAAAGCGCTGTGCTGACCCGTCCGCCTCTGTTTATTTGGACGCCGCTGCTTTAGTGAAGTTGGACAAGGCATTTTCGATCTTTTTGACGACCTCTTCGCACCCGGAAACATCATGTCGAGACTGGATATAATTCGGATCATTATACGATATATAGACATCATTCTTTTCATCTTTCCAGATCAGGGCTTTCTGGGGCAAATCAAGGGCTGTAATTTGCTGACACTTCATCAGGGGGCTTCCTACCTTGGGGTTGCCGAAAATCAGTAGCTCCGTATCCCGCAATTCTATCCCGACGCTGCGGGCGCCCTCTGAATGATGTATCCGATTAAAGACGGTCATCTTTTTTTCCTTGAGAATACGCTCCAGTCGATCTGTTGTCTCGGTTACCTCGAAGTCGCTCTTGACGCTTATAACCCCATCTGCTGCTTGCGAGGTAAGGTTATGCATCAGCGCAAGTGCTGTAAAAACAATTAATTTTTTCATTTCTGCACCTATCTGTTCAAGTGGGTTTTACCCAATTTGATGAGTTGACGTGACACTTTCAGGACAGGCAAGGGTTTGCTGGATGCCTTTCTTGGTGAACATCGAAGCAGCACCGGGACAATGAGGGGGCGTAATAAAGAAAACCTGCACGTATCGGCTGCCCGGTTGCCTTTTGCTGACGCCCTATCCAGCATCAACGATAAACAGCGTAGACGCGGCATTTTCCTGACGAATCAATTTTACCGGAGCATATTCCTCCGAGTCTATAAATGCTCGCGCACTTTTGACGTCCGGGAATTCAATTATTACTATCCTCGAGGGTATCCAAAGATCAGTTTCAATAAGGTCCAGCTTTCCCCCTCTTGCTCGATAGACACCACCATGTTTTTCGACAATGGGTTGGGCCAGCTTCTTGTATTCTTCATAGGCGGTTTCATTATGTATTTTTGTATCTACGAGAAGATATGCACTCATCGGTAAGGCTCCTTTTTTATTGGTAAATAACGGTGTTGGCGGTAGGAAAAATGGTCCGCGAAAGCATATCTCAACAGCCAGCGATCCTTGGCATACAGATAGTGGTGAAGACGCCCTATGGCAAGGTACGCCAACCTATCAAACTGCCGCAGCTATGGTTGCCGATGCCAATGTTTCCGTGTAGAGTAGCGTCCGTTTATGTTAGACTCATTAACATCACCAGCCGGGCTGGATTCTCTGCTCGTAATCGTCTTATTCTGTTTGATTTTTTGGGATATCAAGTGAGCGTTATGGATAAGCTGGAAAATATAGGGTATGGCGACTGGTTTCGCAGTCAAGTTGATGTTGAGCAAGATAGCTGCTCATGAAATTGCCCGTGTCGTTGCAGTGCACAAAGACAGCTATCGTGGTAACAAAGGGTGAGGGTGAGGTATTTGCCGAGTATTCCGGAAATCTGCTCTATACGGCAGCTCTCCTTCTGATCTGCCAACAACCGGAGACTGGATATATGCAGATTTTTATGATGATGACTCTCATGCAATAATCCATGGAGTGGTGCCTCGAAAAACCTTATTAAAACGAAAAACAGCCGGAAAACTGGTAGATTTTCAGCTCATTGCAGCAAATATCGACGTCGCCTTCATTATTCAATCCGTAGACTACAATCTCAATCTCAGAAGATTGGAACGATATCTGGTCATGGTAAACGAAAGCAAGATTACCCCGATAATACTGCTGAGCAAATGCGATCTTATCTCACAGGATGAAGTCGAAGAAATCAAGAAGAAAATTACTAACTATTGCCCCTCATACTGTCAGTATTGGCTTTTAGTAATTTGACCGGGGAAAATATCGATGCGATAAAAAGCTCTTTATTGCCTGGGAAGACGTATTGTCTGCTCGGTTCATCAGGTGTAGGTAAAACGACCCTTCTCAACAGCATTCTCGGCAGCGAACAATTTGAAACCCAAGCTGTGCAGCAAAAAACACAGTAAAGGAAGGCACACCACAACAAGCCGGGAACTTGATACAGCTAGATAATGGTGCATTGCTGATAGACACCCCGGGAATGAGGGAACTCGGAAATATGTCTGTTGATGCTGGTATTGACGAAACATTTTCGGAAATATTAGAACTGGCCCAGCACTGTCAGATTTGCGTGATTGCTCCCATACCAGTGAAAAAGGCTGTGCAATATTGGCAGCTATAAAAGAAGGACGAACTGGATGAACAACGTTACAGAAACTATGTGAAAATGAAAAATGAATCAGCATTTCATGAAATGTCTTATTTCGAAAAAAGAAAGAAGGATAAGGAATTTGGAAAGATGGTTAAATCAGTCCTGAAAAATAAAAAAAGACGATAACACCTGACCAGCGCAAGCAATGTGGCCAGCCCTGCGGTGTTGAGCGGTGCAGCTAACAACAATTAGCATTTTGGTTTTACTGCAACAATCTCGAACAGACTGACGCGCTCCTCATCCAGATTGCGATGCAGATTATAAGCCTTGGTTCGGATATCATTACCGACCAGCAGATACACCCCCAGTACCGGCAGCTCCAGTTCACCTGCGGGCTCTGTAACATCGGCAAAAGCCTTCTGCGCTAAATCAGTCTTGTCATTCCAGACCTCTATAGCAAAACCGGCGGATATGATGATCTCGCGAAAGGAATCCGGCGGTACCAGAAAACTCATGGAACTGTCCTGCGCCCACGGCACCGGAAAATACGGCGGCGTGTTTCTATTGCCGCACACCTCATACAAAACCGCACGCCCGCCCGGTTTGAGGACACGAAAGATTTCCTTCAGCCACGACAGTTTATCCTCGACATTCATGTTCATCTGGAGCGACCAGGCACCGTCAAAGCGTGCTGTCGTCAAAGGGCAATTCCAGCGCGCTGGCGGCATGGAACGTCACCCGTTCCTGCAGGTTGAGCAATTGCGTCAATCGTTGTGCGGTATCAATATATTCATCGCTCAAATCGATACCGGTTACACAACAGCCGGTTTCATGCGACAGACGGCGTGTCGAGCCTACCGATGCCACAACCAACATCCAGAATATGCATGTCCGGGGTAAAATCCGCAAGTGCTATCAGCTCCTTGGTTGCCGCATCGCCACGGATATGAAACTCGTCCACGGGCTGAAGATCGTCGAGTGTCACGCTCGACAAATCCTTGCCGAGCTTATTAAGCCCTTCAATGATTCTGTTGTACAGATCATTTGGTGAGTAATAGCTGTGAATGTGTTCAACATCTTTGAACATGATAAAACCCCAAGTTAGTGCTGCCTTAATTGAGAGCAATGCTGGCGTGAACCTTATGGTCGATTGGTTCGTCGCCATCAAGGAAATGTCAGCCGGCACATTCGTGTCTACCACTAGCCCATAGGAAGGTAGGGAACCGTCCCTGCGACATCGGTATCGTCGATTACATAAAATCTGCTGATGCTCCCAGCCTGGCGGGCTTGGCTGTGCGGTGCGTAGGCAGGATCATTGGCAAAGGCCTGCACCGCCTCGACAGACGGAAACTCCAGCAAGTCACTCACCGTTGCGTCCGGTCGATCTCCCTCGATGGTTGTAATGTTGCCGCTGCGAGAAAGGTACTTGCCCCCATGTTTGTGAACGATATCGTGGACTTTTGCCGCGTAATCCGGCAGCTACTTCTCATCTGTAACTTTGACATTGGCAATCAGGTATACCGCCATGCTTATTCTCCTCTTTGGATAGGCAGTCTTGGCGAGCGCATTAATCAGAACGAGAGTGGATTACAACAAACAATATGTCACAATGTGGCATATACAAGAGGTGTGAAAAAAGCAAACGTATTAACAACAGCTTAGTCGGTTAAAGACCATCCGCACCGGAGGGGGGACAGGCGGATCAGCTGACCTCGTGGTAATTGAATAGCTTAGATTCTTATTTTACAGCAGGCGGGCCATATGAAGAGTAAACGGTTGTCCGCAAGCCCCTGCATTTCTGTTCCCAAGGAAAAGACTTCCGTGACAGAGTTTGATCAATATCAACCATATAGTCTATTTTCCCAGGGCCATATAAAAAGCGTCACTACATGGATAGGCCCTGTTGAAACTCCACTCCAGCACCATTGCTAATCGGTGCTCGACTTTTTCGGGATGTTCTTCTATGTAATTGACGAAAACAAGTATTGGCTGGGTGACGGCCACTGGTTCTTGTGGAGGACAAAAAGGTGGATTCTTCCCAAGAAATATATCCCTCCAGGATAAATACGCGCCCATATCCCAAGCTCCTATCACAAAATTGGAGCAAGAGTTCGCTCTAATTGACTCTTCCTCAGTTAGTCTGCGGCTGTTTTCAAGAAAGAGTAAACAATCTTTAAACGCTTGCTCTGTGTCGCCATAGGAGGCAGCTTCTCCAGTACCTGCTAGGGTTGGTCCTATGATTACAAGCAGTGCCAATAGGGCTATCTTCTTCATCTTTGCTCCAGGTCGCGGCCCGACAAAAAAGGTAAACACTACAGAACAACAAGCGTCACCTGGGAGAGAACAATTTTAAATGGCTAGTTCAGATGCCAATGCAGCACCGTAGAAACTATTATTTAACTATTTCGGCACCCGACCACATGAGCCGTCCGCATATGATCCACAGCGCACAACAGACCAGACCAAAGGAAAATGACTCCACAAAAAAAATGTCTGACATCCACACGAGCAGAGCAGCGGAAAGGATCAAGAGAAGAGGCTTTGAACGACACGGTGAGACAGGTAACCAAAATATCACAACCTTACTCCCCATTTGGTTTTTAGGGCAACGTTCAGGCTAGACCCCATTATCTCGCAATAAAAAAAAAATGTCAAAAAAGGAGCCCTATTCTCGTTTCATAAATCACCATTAAGTCTATCAAATTGAGATCTCTAGCCAAGCAACCAATGCCGTTTAGTCGTATTTTGAAATTCTTGGTTGATCAGGGCCCTGTGTAGTAAAATAAAGTTGAAGATTAACCAAATCGTTATCCCAGCATGTGCTATTGCTGCCAGATTCAGCAGATCTTCCTGACTACTCATTCAGGCGAGGTGTTGCCATGCAATGCTCAAAATGTGATTTTGAAAATTCCCCCGGAGCTAAATTCTGCGGAGAATGCGGCCATAAAATCGAAATACTATGCCGTGCGTGCAAAACAACGAACCCAGCAAATTATAAATTCTGTGATGAGTGCGGAACAAAATTATCAGATGATCAACAATCCCCAAAACCAATTTCAGAGAAACTTTCCGTTGATGACCAAATAGCAAAGCTACAGAGGTATCTACCCAAAGGTATTGCAGAGAAAATACTTGCTCAAAAAGGCAGAATAGAAGGTGAGCGTAGACAAGTGACCGTGATGTTCTGTGACCTTGTAGGCTTTTCTACAATGTCTGCAAACTTAGACCCCGAAGTCATCTATCCCATCATGGATAGAGTTCAGGAAATACTCATTCACAAAGTGCATGATTACGAAGGTATCGTCAATAAAATGATTGGTGATGGTATCATGGCCCTCTTTGGAGCACCAATAGCATTAGAAGATGCTCCCCAAAGAGCGATTAGATCTGCTTTCTCGATTCACAGGGAAATATCTAAATTTAGCGATTCGCTCAAAGAGCAGCAGGGGCCCCTGCCACCTCTGCAAATGAGGATTGGCATACACACCGGACCGGTAGTCGTGGGAACGATAGGCAACGATCTCAGGGTTGAGTTTACTGCTGTCGGGGACACGGTCAATCTAGCATCCAGGATGGAGGGACTGGCAGAACCAGGAACGACGTATGTTACTGAGGAGACATTTAAACTGACTGAGGGATTATTTCATTACGAGGCAATTGGCCAGAGAGAGGTCAAAGGGAGAAAGGAGTTTATCAAAGTATATCGACCGATTACACCCAGTACCACCAGGTCACAGTTTGAAGTCAGTTCAGAACTGGGATTAACCCCATTTATAGGCAGAGAACGGGAACTTGAATTGCTGCTTGATGCATTTGAACGTGCTAAAGCCGGCCGGGGACAAGTATTTTCAATAATATCCGAGGCTGGAGTAGGAAAATCTCGACTTATCTATGAGTTTAGAAAAGCAGTGGCTAATGAAGATTTTGATTTTTGGGAGGGGAGGTGTCTTTCTTACAGCAGAGGTGTCGTCTACCACCCAGTCATAGATATTTTGAAGGAACATTTTGATATTATAGAAGAAGATAAGGAATATGAGATCAAAGAAAAAATCATTAGCGGTCTAGAGTTATTAAGCCCCGATGAAACAAAGTCTATCCCCTTTATCCTGGAACTGCTCTCAGTCGAGGACAGTAATCCGGACAAGACTGTTTTAAGCCCTGAGGCCAGAAAATATCATGTTCTTGCAGCACTCAGACAAATCGTGCTATTGAGTTCGGCGATCCGGCCTCTCGTCATAGTTTATGAGAATCTTCACTGGGTCGATAAATCATCAGAAGAACATTTGAAAGACCTGGTGGACCATATTTCAGGTGCCCGGGTTCTTCTCATTCTCACGTACCGTCCTGAGTTCGTCCACTCCTGGGCTGGAAGATCATATCACAACCATTTGAATTTAAATCGATTGTCCAATCGTGAAACGCTTGTCATGGTAGCACATCTGCTAAAGGCAGAAGAAATCGATGAACAAATCAATCAACTAGTCCTTGAGAAAACAGAAGGAGTTCCGTTTTTTGTTGAACAACTGGTTAGATCGCTGAGAGACCAGAAAATTATCAAGAAAGAAGGCAGCAAAATTTTTCTTGCAACAGATATTAAAAAAGCAACTGTTCCTTCAACAATTCAAGACGTGATAATGGCTCGGGTCGACTTGCTTCCCGAAGAAGCGAAAGTATTGCTTCAGAAAAGCGCAGTTGCCGGGAGAGAGTTTGGGCATCGTTTACTGCAAAAAATCACCGATTTTTCAGAAGACAAACTGTTGTCTCACCTTTCTTTTTTGAAAGATTCCGAGCTTATTTATGAAAGAGGAATTTATCCTCAGTCCACCTATGTTTTTAAACATGCACTTACCCAGCAGGTGGCCTACAACAGTCTTCTCCTTCACAAGAGAAGAGAAATTCACCGACAAATGGGGGAATCCATAGAACAAATTTACGAAGGTAAAGTGGAGGAATTTGCAGAATTGTTGGCGTACCACTTTCTGGAGGGAGAAGATTGGCTGCGTGCTTATAATTATAATCTAAAAGCAGGTTTAAAAGTTTTTTACCATTCAGTATATGAGCAAGCACAACGATACTTTGAGGATGCGCTTAAAGCACTAAAAAATCTGCCTAAAGAAAGGTTTCGCATTGAACAGGAAATTGATCTGCGTTTTCTTATGCGATCTGCGCTTGTTCCCCTGGGGCGACATCAAGAATGGGGCGAGTGGGTGGGCGGTGCTGAAATATTGGCGCGAGAAATCGGAGATGACGCTCGGCTTTCTAATGCCTTAAACCTGCTCTCGTCTCTGCATTGGGCGCTAGGGAGAAACCAAAAGGCGATACTATTAGGGGAAAAGGCATTAACTCTTGCAAAACGAGCCAAAGATTTCGCTTATCAGATTTCCACCATGCTGCATATGGGAATCTTTTTCTTTTCGATTGGAAATTATCATAAGCAAATAGAATTCCATCAGCAGGTTAGCAAAAGACTCACCGGAACTGATGCGTTTCAGGCCTATGGACTGGCGAGTTTTCCGAGTGCTTGGTCGCGCAGTCATTCGCTCCTCGGGATGGCCGAATTGGGAAATTTTGATGAAATTGACAAGCTTGGACAAGAAGCGTTAGCAATAGCCGAGGCAGTTAAAAATAATTTCACTTTAGTGATTACCTACTCATTTATTGGCACGGCTTATCTAATTCAGGGCAAGGTGGACTTGGCCCTCCCGCTGCTGGAAAAGGGACACGAACTGTGTCGCCGTGCCAGGATACCATTTATGTATCCATTTGTCTCAGGCAGTCTCGGCTCTGCTTATCTCCTTAACAACGAACCGATTCGGGCCTTGGACATCTTGAAGCAAGGGACGAAATCCAGCAGTTCAGAAGGAACCGTCTGGATCGTCCATCCCCTGACTATACTGGCGGATGCCTATCGAATTGCTGGAGAAATGGAATCAGCGAAAGAGATCATTGCGCGTGCCTTAGCGCTTGCAGATGAAAGAGAAGAGAGAGGATTTGAGGCATGGGCAAAGTTTGTCAACGCTCAAATTAATGTGGACTCAGGGATGCCCGAAGTAGCCCTTCATTGGTATCAACACGCACTACGACAAGCCTCTGATTTAACCATGCTTCCACTTGTTGCACATTGCCACAAAGGGCTCGGAATCTGTCACTCTGGCTTGGGGAATGAAGATCAAGCAAGAGCTGAACATACCTCTGCTGTTGAAATGTATGGTTCATTGGGTATGGCTTGCTAATATGAATGGGTATGAGGGTTGGAAGCTACTGCATTAAAAAACGCTTCTCTTGTCATCCCGAACGTTTAAGCCGTTATGTACCGATTTGACACCTTGGATGTTTGATATGGCTTTTGCACATTCCTTTTTTACTGCGGGCGAACTGACTAACCCTGTTAAAGAAGCAACCCCTTTGTCAAGCTCGACTTCCACCCATTCCACTTTATCTATGACTTCCACCAGAGCTGCTTGTGCTTTATGCTTCAATGAAAGATCATATAATGCTTCAGACATGCGGGGACTTTCCTTGATTCTGTCAGCCTCAACTGCGCAGGTGATCATTTCAACGCTCTCATCCACTGTCATTGTCCGAGTATTTATGACCAGATCGTATAAATCGCTATCGTTTAAACTGGTGTCAAAGTAGGTACTTAAATATCCGGATGAGTCACGATCGCTTTGTCGAATGATCCGCTGTGCGCTTTTTTCGTCGTATCCTCTTTGTTCCATTAAGCGACTTACTCTTGTTGCAAAAGGTGCAATGACTCTTACATGCAGGGCCCCGGGAATATCTTTCAGGATAACCTGCCCCCCTCGACCGACAATCACGACGTTTATCCGGGCTGCAAGTTCATACACAGCTGCTTGAATGTAATGGGCAAATAACTCTTTCTGCATGGAGAGGGTTTGCCATACAGATGGCTTTTTTTCATCGTATTTATCAATATCGGATATTGAAAAACCGCACTTTGAGAGGATCTCGCTTATCTGAACTTTTTCGATGTATTGATATCCGAGCGTGTCAGCCGTTGCCTTTGCTATTTCATCGCCGAAACTTCCTATCTGCCTGGAGATCGTAATAATAGCCATAGCTTTGTCCTCCATTGTGAGTGCTGAAAATTCTCATAGCTGCCTCCGGAGTTCGCACATCAAAGTATAAAGAAAACAGGAGCGCAGACTGTCAGTCGAGGTTATTTGATCCATCACCCAAATATAAGCACTATACCTAACAATAAAATGGCACGCTGTGGTTGTTAATACCAGAGGGGATTTTGCAAAATGAGGGTTTTGGTTCAACATCAAGCCGCGCGTGGAATTTTTGCCGCAGGCATATAGCTCAAAATCCGAGGAGACAATTTTCACCTACAACGCAGCGTTGGGACAAAAAGAAAATTTTCCAAGGCAGACCGCATCTGCTTGAATTAAGACTGGGCAACGAGGTGCAGAATCTACATTTCACCTGTGCCAAATAAGATTAGACTTTTCATCAGTAGCCTCTGGTATTTGGATTTAGCGTAATAAATAAGATCTTCACTTGACGTTGTCGCAGTCGGCTAATGGCTGGCGTCAAAGCACAGCGCCTGGCAAGAGACATCGCCCTTTCCAGGCAGACATATTCCGGGTGCTTTTGGGAAAGCACATTCTTCTTGTGTTTTCTCTTCCTGATCGGCTAATTAAATCCTAACCATTTCCTAACAATTCGCGCATTGATTGAGCGTTGTTGGGCAAACTTCTATCTGCTTTTTGTACCCGTAATTCACCCAGAAGGAGGGTGTGGCCATGCATATTAAATCAACATCACCACTCTCAGGCCTCTTCAGGAGCTCGCCATTCAAGCCGGTACAGGAGCATATGAGAACCGTATTTTCTTGCATCTGTTTTCTGCCGCCGATCATGGATGCGCTATATCGTCAAGATAAGGATCAAATTGATGAATTTGGCCATAACATTATCCAGCTGGAAACAGAGGCTGACGCAATTAAGCAAACCTTCCGTCTCAATATGCCGAATACGCTGTTACTTCCGGTAGACCGCGAAGATTTGCTGAGACTGATCAGTGATCAGGATCGTCTGGCGGACACTTCCGAGGACATAGCCAAAACCCTGCTCTTTCGGAACATGGAAATGATTGATATGAGGGAAACGTCAAGAAGCTTAGGTTTCAAGAAACGGCAGACAGATTAAAATTGGCGCTGATATTTTCCCATACCCTGCAGGATAGTGGATCGAATAAAAGTGATAGACTCAACTCCAAATAAGTATATTGCACAGAATTTTTAAATCATCTGCAGGCAAGTTGTTATGCCTTTGGATACCCTTCTCCAGGTAATAAGTGACGATAGAGGGAAAAACAGAATGTAACGCCTTTTGGTTTGGCTGGCTCATACCAGATTTCTCCGCCGTGCAAAGAGATTATTTCCCTGATGATAGCCAGACCCATCCCGGACCCCTGAGTTTCTTTAGCATTCGTTCTTCGTTTGAACCAATTAAAAATATAATCAGAATCTTTTTCCTTGATACCTTTTCCATCATCTGTAACCGCAATTATATGGAGGTCATTTGTGCCTCGATAGTCAATTGCAATCCTGCCTAAATCAGCTCCGCCGTATTTTAATGAATTTTCGATTATATTCCTGAAAATCCTTATAATTGACATTCTATCAGCTATTATACTGTCGGGAACTTTTTCTGAGACTGATAATTGTATTGATCGGTTATTAAATTCACTGACAAATTCATCACTGATCTCTTTGAATATTTCTTTGAGAGAAACATTCTGGATGTGTAAAGGAGTTTCTTTGGTTGAGATAAACATGTTTATCTGGTGAACAAGAGAAACAATATCCTCAGACGATTTTTGGATTTGCCCGCAGATTTTTTTCCCTCTGTCATCAAGATTATTGCCATATTTTTCATTAAGGAATTTTGCCAGCCCAGATACTGAAACAGCTGGATTCTTGAGATCGTGAGCAACAGAATAGGCAAAAAGTTTTATTTTTTCAGAAAAACTTTTTATTTTTTCTTCCGCCTCTTTTCTTTTCTTAATTTCTTCAAGGAGACTAAGATTTTGACTAGCGAGTTCCCTTGTTTTCTCTTCAACCCGGATTTGGAGCTCTTCGTGGGATTTCTGAAGTTGCTCATGGAACAATGTTCGTTCGATGATACGCCCGATTCGCTCGGCAATAGCGTCGAGTAAGTGTTGTTCTTCTGCCAAGAATGGCTCTTTATCTTTATTTGGCTCAGCCTCGATTAAAAACACTTGGATAAATCCAACATGTTCTTTATTAACTATGATTTTTTGGGACTGAACCCATTTTGTTTCTTGGAAGTTAGTTGTCCTAATGGATCGATCGGTCAACTTTATCCGGGCACAGGTATTCTCTGGGTACTGCCAAGAATGGGAAATTAAATTTACTATTCCCTGGAGTATTTCATCAATAGAGAGATCATCGTTCTCGACAAGTTTTGAGATATTATAGAGACAACTCAGTTCTTTAACCCTTTCGTTAAGATCATGAGTTGTCTTTTGCAGGGACTCTTCAATTCGCTTTTGATTGACAATCTCCCAGGTAACGTCGGCGAAATAAGAAACCATTCTAACGTCCCGTTGGGTGTAATCAGTGGGTTTATTTCCCACCCCCAGAATCGCCACGGCTTTGCCCTCTCGAAATACTGGTACAACCAGCTCTCGAACCACCTTGGCATGGCCTTCAGGCATTCCCTTCTTGTGCGGCAGCAAGGAGTAGTCGTTGTGAATTACAGCTTTTTTCTGATGCAGACAGTCTACCCAAACACCTGCTTGGTCAATGCTGTAATGACTTCCCTTTCCTTCAGCTCGGCAAAAATCTTTTAGTGTGCGGGTAGACCACTGCTGTAAAAAAAGCGTTTTTTGGTCAGACCCGACAAAGTGATAAAACCCGATGGGACTCTTGACCAGCTCTCCAACCCTGTCTAAGGAAAGTGTTAAAAGCTCATCAAGTGTGTGATTTGAGGCATAATCAATGAGAGCAAGGCGAATTTCAATAAAATTTGGGGATAATTTTCTTCCGACAAGATTATCTTCCTCTCTCATATTTATCCTTCAACACAAGAGTCAAATGCCTCAAAACCTTCTCAACAGCGCTCTAGATTAGCTTCTGAGCGATGCTAAAAAAGCGTGTTAGGTATATTTCAATTATACCTGTTTCGGGTTTTACCAACAATCTTATTGAACAGAGGAATTAAAGAGAAATCTGAAAAAACGTGATCAACAGTCTGCTGAAATTAACACATCACCTGCTATTTTTAAATTGTCCTGGCCTCCACCGCGCCTCAGATTCCCGTTTAGCCTTCTGCTATTGCATTTTAAGATAACTGAAATTTGCCGGAAATCTCTGATCAGGAACCTGGCAGCGCGTTTGAATAATCGAGATTAGTGCCCGGCAGTGGGAACTGCCATCCGAGCTTTTTCAATGCGGATGGAGCTCACCTTATACTCCGGGATTCTGGCGGTTGGATCGACAGCCTCACTGGTAAGAATGTTGGCCGGTGCTTCCCACCAGTGAAACGCCATGAAAGCCGTGCCTCGCGGAACATTGTTGTCGATGCGCACCTGCACGACAATCTCCCCCCGGGGTGATGTAACCTGCAGAAAATCATCTGCACAAACGCCGACAAGCTCGGCATCTGCCTGGTTCATGTCGAGGTGACCGCGCGGTTCCAGCGTTTCAAGCACCCGTGAGCGGCGGCTCATGGTGCCGGTATGGAAATGTTCAAGCACCCGTCCGGTGGTCAGCACCATTGGAAAGGCCATGGACGTCGTCTCTGCCGGGGCTTTATAGGTGACCGCATGAAATTTTCCTTTGCCCCGGGTGAAGCTTTTTTCATGCAGCCTGGGGGTGCCGCCGTGTCTTTTGTCCCAGCAGGGCCACTGCAATCCGTCCACACGTTCCAGTCGACGGTGAGAAATGCCGCCGTAGATTGGCGTCAGTTCGGCGATCTCCCGCATAATTGCTGAGCTGTCTGCATAGGACATTGCATAACCCATCCGAGAGGATAGCTCAGCAATAATCTGCCAATCCGCCCTGGCGGCGCCAAGCGGGGCAAGGACCTGACGCACCAGTTGGACCCGGCGCTCGGTGTTGGTGAAGGTGCCGCTTTTCTCCGCGAAGCAGGCAGCCGGCAGCACCACATCCGCTAGCAGAGCCGTTTCTGTTAAGAAGATATCCTGTACAGCCAGAAAACGAAGCTTTGCCATAGCCTGGCGGGTATGTTTAAGATTTGGCTCACTCATCAGCGGGTTTTCCCCCACTACATACATGCCCTGCAGCTGCTGACGATCAGCAGCCGTTATCATGTCGGTTAAAGCAAGGCCTGCCCGGTTGTTCAGCTCCACTTTCCAGGCCTCGGCAAATTTAATCTGGACCGCTGGCTCGTCAATTTTCTGATACCCGGGATAGACGTTGGGCAGCGCTCCCATATCACAGGCACCCTGAACATTGTTCTGGCCGCGCAGGGGCGAGAAACCGGTGCCTCTGCGGCCCATGTTGCCGGTCAACATGAGCAGATTGGCAATCGACTTGACATTGTCAACCCCGGTGGTGTGCTGGGTGATGCCCATCCCATAGACAATGACGCCGCTCTTCGCCGCTGCGAATATCTCGGCCGCCTGCCGGATATCGTCTGCCGGAACTCCAGTTATCAGTGCTGACTGCTCCAGGCTGTAATAATCAACATTCTTTCTGAAAAGATCGAAGTCTTCGCAGCGCTGTTCGATAAAGTCACCATCCTGCAGGCCGGCTTTCAAAATCCAGTTCATCATGCCGTTGAGAAGGGCGACGTCGGAGCCGGGGTGATGACTCATGTGCATTTCTGCCAGATGTGCCAGCTCGGTCTTGCGCGGGTCGGCCACGATCAGGCGGGCGCCGTTTTTACGGATATTCTGTTTGATGCGCCGGGCGATGATCGGATGACATTCCGTGGTGTTGGAGCCGATCAGGAAAATCACTGCTGCTTCGGCGATATCGGAAATGGAATTGCTCATCGCGCCATCGCCGAAGGCTTCAAGGGCTGCTGCAACCGTCGAGGCATGACAGAGCCGGGCGCAATGGTCTATGTTGTTTGTGCCGAGCACGGCACGGGCGAACTTCTGGGTCAGGTAGTTTTCTTCATTGGTGCACTTGGCTGAGCTGAGTACAGCCAAGGCATCTGAACCGTTCGCTTTAATTATCTCCTCGAACCCGGCGGCAGTTATTTCCAGAACCTCATCCCAATCGGCCGGGCGAAAGATGTCTGAAATGGCGCCGTTTCTCGGCAAACCTGCAGAACGTGGTACGCCTTCTCTACGAACCAGCGGCCGGGTAAGCCTGTCCGGGTGGTTGACGAAATCGTAGCCGAAGCGGCCCTTGACACATAAACCGCCCTGGCTGACAGGGCTTTGCCGGTCTCCTTTTACCCTGACGATTTGGTTGCCTCGCACACCGACGACGATGGGACAGCCGACCCCGCAGAACGGGCACAAGGTTTTTACCTGGCGCTGGGGTATGATCACCTGTTTAGGCATGAGTGCCCCGGTCGGACACCGATCGACGCACTCCCCGCAGGACTGGCAGATGGTTTCCGCCCAGGGCAGGCCGGCAAAAGTACTGACCCGGGATTGATACCCCCGTTCGGCAAAATCGATGGCGGCGATGCCTACTAATTCGTTGCAAACACGGACGCATTTGCCGCATAAAATGCACTTGTTGGGATCAAAATCGAAAGCCGGGTTGGAGGTGTCCACCGGCAGCATCGTCGTCCGTCGATGCAGGCGGCCCAACGAACTCTTTTCTACTCCCAGATAGTTCGCCACATGCAGCAGTTCACACTCATCGCTTTTCAGACAGCTGAGGCATTCGGCCGGGTGATCGGCAAGCGCCAGTTCGACTATGGCCCTGCGGATTCTGTTAATCTCCTCGTCTTCCGTGCTTACCACCATACCCTCCTCCACGGGAGTCGTGCAGGATGTGGGAAGTCCCCGCATTCCGCCAATTTTCACTATACAGAGACGGCAGGCCCCGTAGGGTTCCAGGTGCGGATCATGGCACAGGGTTGGAATATAAATTCCTGCTTTGCTGGCGGCTTCCAGCACGGTTGTCCCGCGCGCAACCTGTATCTCCTGTCCATCGATGGTTAGGTGGAGCTTTATCACGGCAACCTCCTCAATCATTCATCGGCTGCAGGCCCAGTCCGACTTTTCAGTGAATTCCAATGGCCTGCTGTTTGCATAACTCAAAACAGATACCGCATTTAATGCATTTTGCTTGATTAATGATATGGGGCCCTTTTTTCTCACCGACGATGGCTCCGGCACTGCATTTTCGTACACAGAGGCCGCAGCCGTTGCAGAGCTGTGGATTGATTTCGTAGTGGTACAGAGCCGTGCACACGCCGGCGACACATTTTCCTTCCAGTATGTGGCGATCAAATTCATCGGTAAAATATCTCAGCGCGGTCAGTACCGGGTTTGGAGCCGTCTGCCCTAATCCGCACAGAGAACCTTTCTGCACCGTTTCGCTCAAATCCCTCAATAGCTCGAGGTGTTCAGTTTTGCCTCTGCCTTGACATATCTCTTCGAGGATGCCGAGCATCTGGTGCGTTCCCAAACGGCAGGGCAGACATTTGCCGCATGATTCGGCCTGGGTAAAACCGAGGAAATAGCGGGTCACATCTACCATGCAGGTAGTCTGATCCATTATCACCATTCCGCCTGACCCCATGATGGACCCGGCCGCTGCCAGTGATTCGTAATCGACGCTCAAGTCAAACAGGTTTGCGGGAATACAGCCTCCGGAGGGACCTCCAGTCTGAACCCCTTTGATTTCTTTGCCGTCGGGAGCCCCTCCGCCAATGTCGTAGATTATTTCTTTAAGGGGGGTTCCCATCGGAACTTCGATGAGCCCGGTACGCTTAATTTTGCCGGCCAGAGAGAACGTCTTGGTGCCCTTACTTTTCTCCGTGCCGATATTTGCGTACCACGCGGCCCCGTTTTCAAGAATGGCCGAGACATTGCTGCAGGTTTCCACATTATTGATGCAGGTCGGTTTGCCCCAAAGTCCGGACTGAGCCGGGTAGGGAGGTTTGGGGACCGGCAGGCCCCGACGCCCCTGCACCGAAGCCATCAGGGCCGTTTCCTCTCCACAGACGAAGGCACCGGCTCCTGCCTGGATCGAGATGTTAAAGGCGAAACTGCTGCCCAGTATGTTGTTTCCGAGCAGATTGCAGCGGCGCATCTGCTCCAGCGCCTTTTCCAGTCGGTCAATCGCCAACGGGTATTCGGCCCTCACATAGACAAACCCCTCAGCGGCACCGATAGCATGAGCCGCAATGAGCATGCCTTCGAGAACCGAATGCGGGTCGCCCTCAAGCAACGCCCGATCCATGAAGGCACCCGGGTCTCCTTCGTCGGCATTACAGACGATATACTTTCTGTCCGCTTTTTCTTTTCGGGTTAACTCCCATTTCACCGCGGTCGGAAATCCGGCCCCGCCCCTTCCCCTGAGACCGGCCTTGCTGATCACCTCGGTTACCTCTGCGCCACTCATGTTCAGCGCACGCGCGAGGCCTCGGTAGCCCCCTCTGGCGATGTAATGGTGAATATTGGTTGGATCGATCAAGCCGCAGTTGCGCAGAGCAATTCGGCATTGATTACGAATCATCGGGTGCTCTTTGAACCGGGGAATATCCAGTATTTGCTCATCTCCCAGGGTACAGATGCTCCATTCCAGGCAGGGATCATCATCGAGCAGGTATCGTCTGATGATAGCGACTGTTTTTTCTGCGGTTAAGTTGCCGTAGAGAATTGGCGGACGCCCCTGTTTACGAATGCTCATCAGGGGCTCCAGATAGCACATGCCGATACAGCCCACCTCCATGGTTCTGGCCAGCACCTGGATCTGTTTCAGCGTTTTGCGGACACTATCCACGACCTTGTCTGCCCCCGAGGCTCTGCCGCAGGTTCCGGTGCCGATCTGAATCAGCGGCTGGGCAAGGTTTTCCAGCCACTTCCACTCTCTTTCAGCAGGTGCTTTGATGGCGGCGTAATCCATCTTCTTTCCCCTCTTGCAATCAATGCAGATTCGCTTTTGATTCGCTTTGGGCAAGGTCTTCCAGAACCTTTCCAACTCTGCCGGGATCCATGTCTGAGCGGACCTCATCGTCGATAACCACTACAGGGCCGATGGCGCATGAACCGAAGCAGGCAACCGTCTCAAGGGTGAACAAACGATCCTTGCTGGTCTGCCCGGGCGACAGCTTGTAGCGATTTTCTATTTCATGAAGGATTTTGTCGGCTCCTTTTACATGGCAGGCGGTGCCTCGACAGACTCTCACCACATGGCGGCCGACCGGCGACAGCCGGAACCGCTCATAGAAGGTGGCTATCCCATAAACAGCTGCCGCCGACATACCGGTGAACTCAGCCACCTGGGCAAGTGCCTCGGTGGGGATATAGCCAAGTTCGTTCTGCACCATCTGCAGAATGGTAATGACCTCCTGTTGTCGACCTCCGAAACGTTGCCGGATCTGTCTCATCACCTCCGTCAATCTGAGATAATCCTCGGGCAGCGGTTCGAGCGCGGCCGCTGCTGGATCGGTTGCCGGGAACTTTTTGGTAACGAGCGCGCCCTTGACCGCCGATAGAAACTCATCATCGGTGAACGGTTTGGCTAAATAGTCAGAGGCCCCGAGTTTCATTGCTTCCACGGCCGTATTGACGGTTGAATAGCCGGTTATGACAAGCACTTCTGTGTCAGGCCGACGCCTTTTCACCTGCTTGATCACTTCCATGCCATCAATGTCGGGCAGCCGCAAATCGGCCACCAGCAGATCAAACATCTTTTGGTTAAAGCTGTCCAAGGCACTGCTGCCGGTCATTGCCAGATCTACATAGTAACCCTCTTCGCTCAAAACCATTCCCAGACCCTTGGCAACGCTCACTTCATCTTCCATTATGAGAACCTGCGGCCAGGACGGATCTTTGAGATCCAGCGCTTCTTGAACCTGCATAAGCGGCCTCCAATTTTATATAGATGCCCTGTTCAATGCATCGGTAGGACTGCCGCAGGTCTGGCTGAACTGCGGCAGTCGACCGTTGCCGGCAGTCTTACCAGACCTCTCTCTGCAGACGTTTGTTGACGAAGATCATCTGCTCATCTGTCAGCTCGCCAACATTCTTTCTGAGCCAGTTCAAGTCGCCTGAAGTGATGGCAGCTTTGGCCTCCCAGGAGAGATCGTAGGCTTTGAGAGCACTGGAATCACCTTCCAGCAGATTTTCGGCGAACTTCACATCGTGGTTGGTGCGCTCCAGGACCCGCTTTACTTCCCGCTTCTGGATCAGGTTGTCCGTCGCTGTCTCAGCCGTGATTTCAGCCTTGTGCTGAGTTGCCGGCCTATCCCTGTTCAGGGCCTTGCCGATGGCGACTTTTATTTCGCTTTCCGTAAACGGTTTGGGAAGATAGTCAGCCACCCCGATCTTCATTGCATCGACTGCTGAAGAAACCGAGGAGTACCCGGTAATGACCACAACCTCGGTTTCAGGCCTGCGCTCCTTGACGATCTTGATAATCTCCAGGCCGTCGCTGTCCGGCAGACGGAGATCGGCGACAACCAGGTCAAATTTGCTGTTTGCAAAGGTTTCCAGCGCTCCAGCCCCGGTAAATGCCAGGTCGACATCATAGCCTTCTTCCTCGAGCACCATTTCAAGGCCTCTGGCTACAATCTCTTCGTCTTCCATGACAAGAATATGAGGGGGGGGAGCGTGGCCAGTCGCATGATTTACTTGGAGTGATGTCATTTTTGCACCTCCTGCATTTCGCCGGTTTCTGTCGGTTGGGCATTGTCGCGGCCGATTATCAGCCTCCAAGCCCAGTCGATCAATTGCGCTTTTTCTTGCCCTTTATGCAGCAACTATCATGCCGTTTTGATCAGCTCCGGAAAGAATCAATCTGCCCAACAATAAACGTATTTATTACAGGCTTTTAAAAAACTTTATGGCGGGCAGGAAGAGAAGGCGGCTCGAATGTGCGTATAGGAATTTATACGGCTCAAACGGCATTTGTCAGAGAAAACAGCAGTGTTTCAGCAGGTTATGGGAGTATGAATAAATATACGGCGGCGTATAGGAAATAGTGCGGCTGAATTATGTCTGCCGGGCCTGCCGGGTGCTGAATACGATAGTTGAAATAAAGAAAATGGATGAAGCAGAATTGGGTTATTTCAGAGATTGTCAGGTAACAGCCCATGCTTTTTCACCAGGGCGGAGAAGTTGGATCTTTGCATGCCGACCTTTTGAGCAGCATGGGTGATGTTGCCCCGACATTCAGTAAGAGCCGTTAAGAGAAATCTTTTTTCCACTTGGCCGAAAATAGTATCCACCAGTTGCTTCTTGATCTCCTTAAGCTCTTCCCAGGTCTGCGGTATATGGTCCGGTTTGGCGAGGCCGGAACCAGCATCCACCTGGATGTGGGGCGTGAGGGTTTCTCTGTCCAGGTATCCATGGTCCGCCATTATTACCAGCCGTTCGACGGTGTTTTTCAATTGGCGAACATTTCCCGGCCAGGAATGCTCGATCAGCAGGGCCAGGGCGTCATCTGAAAAGCCTTCGATTCGTTTGCCGGTTTCTTTGCAGAAAAGGCGCAGGAAATGATAGGCCAGCCGGGGGATATCTTCCTTTCTTTCCCTGAGCGGGGGTATCCGAATCGGGAAGACGTTTAAACGGTAGAAAAGATCTTCCCGGAAAGATCCTTCGGCAACCAGTGCTGAAAGGTCTCTGTTTGTCGCGGCAATAATCCTTATGTCTGTTTTCATGGTGCGACTGCCGCCGACTGGCTTGTATTCTCCTGACTCCATAACCCGAAGCAGCTTGCTCTGAATTTCCAGGCTCAGGTTGGACAACTCGTCCAGAAACAGGGTGCCGTGATCGGCGACACTGAAAATTCCCTGTTTATCGTGCGTGGCGTCGGTGAACGCCCCCTTTGTGTGGCCGAACAACTCGCTCTCGAGAAGACTCGAGGATAACGTGCTGCAATCCAGCGTCAGGTATCTGTTGGCCGCCCGCGAACTCTGCACATGAATGGCGCCCGCAAACAGCTCCTTGCCGGTTCCGCTTTCCCCGGTGATAAGTACTGTAGTGTCCGTTGAGGCAACCCTTTTGATGCGCTCGAAGATATCTAAAATTGCCGGATCTTCTCCGACGATATTATTAAAATCAAAGCGCTCAAAAAGCTGTTTACGCAGGAGCGTATTCTCATCCCTGAGGCGTTTGTCCTCGATCGCCTTTTCTACAGCCAGGATGATTTCATCCTCGGTGAAAGGTTTGGCAAGGTAATCGAAGGCCCCGCCCTTCATAGCCTCTACAGCGTTTTGAACCGTTGAGTAGCCGGTCATCACAATTACCTGGATTTCCGGTTTTTTCTCGCGAAGGCTGGCAAGAATTTCCATCCCGTCGATATCGGGCAGCCGCATATCCAGAAGCACGATATCGTAACGGCCGCTCAGGGCATCCTGGAGGCCGGCCTTGCCGGATGTCCGGCTTGCAACGGAATAGTTCTGTTCGCTGAGTATAAGGCTGCATCCCTTACAGATGGTAACCTCATCATCAATAACAAGGATATTTGCCTGATCGCTTGACATCATTTTATCGTCGCCGTTCTTTTAGGGGTGAGATGTGTTTTTTTACTTTCTTGCTGGGCAAACGGGATTTCGATAAGAAACCGGGTCCCCGCCCCCGGTCGGCTCTGCACGCTGATGTTTCCCTGATGATTGCGGATAATACCATAGCTCACAGAGAGCCCCAGCCCGGTTCCGTTGGGCTTGGTCGAGAAGAACGGCTCGAATATTTTGTTCTGCTCATTCCTGCCGATTCCTGGTCCGTTATCTTCCACCTCGATACTTACGCGAGATTCCGGCTCGTTCAGGCTGCTCTTGACCTGTACGGTTCCCCCTTCGGGGACGGCCTGCACCGCGTTAATGAGCAGATTGACGAAGACCTGCTCCATCTGGCTGCCGTCGGCCATGATATCCGGCAGGTCAGTTGCCAGATTTCTGACTACTTCAATACGATGAAGAAGAAATTCATTTTCAAGTATACTCAGTACTTTGTCGATAACATCGTTGATATTTGTCGGCACTTTCGCCGGTTCCCGCCCCTTGGAGAACTCGAGTAGCTCCTGAATAATCTTTCGGCAGCGGATTGTTTCATCTATGATGACCTGCAGCCCCTCTTCGATAGCATCTCCCTTGGGGACCTTTTTAATCATGTTCGAGCTGTATAAGAGCACCCCCGCCAGCGGATTGTTTATCTCATGGGCAATACCGGCCGCCATCCGGCCAAGGGCAGAGAGTTTTTCCGTCTGGGTTGCCAGCTCGAGGTATTTAAATTCATAGGTGTCAAGCAGTCGTGCTTTGCCCAGTGCACAGGAGCACTGCTCGGCAATGGCGATGATCCAGTCGAGTTCAACTTCGGAAAAATGACGTACCTCGCTAAAATACAATCTCAGGATGCCGACCACATCGTCAGCGACGGAAAGCGGCACGTCTATAATAAACCGGTATCCCTCGGTCCAGGCCTCCTGGGGATACTGGACCCGGGGATCATTGCGGATGTCTTCGATGATGATCACTTTTTTCCGGCGGCAGACATCGGTAATCGTCCGATGATGTGAAACGGGGCCTTTGGCCAGATACGCTTCGCTAATGCCGTAGGAAGCACTGATTTCGAGTTCATCCGTATCAATGTTGAGCAGACGTAGAATTGCACCTTTTGCATCCAGAATTTCAGTGGCCTTCCAGGCAACCAGATCCATCACATCTTCAAGGTGGATGGAAGAGTGGACGACAGAGATAATATCCCTGAAGGCTTTGTAAAGTTGGCGGTGATCGGGAGTTGAATTCATGATGTTTTTTCACCTTGGTAAAGTTGTGATCGCATACGGTTAAAAGATAAGCATTAATTGTGCCTGGCCTTTACTTGTTGCAGATTTTTACACAAAGTAACTTATCAGGGTCAGGGCGGCAGATTTACATACCCCTGCTCTCATCGCAGCAGCAGCATATGGAACCAGGTTCGCAAACCAGAGGGCTGTATAAGAATCGACGACATGAAGGCTACCTTGAAAAAGTGTCTTTTTGCTCAAATTCTGCGTTGCGCGCAAAAATTTTATCCTCGGATGCAGCTATATGCCTGTGGTAACATTCTCACGCGCGCCTTGACTTTGACCCAGAATCCTGATTTTGCAAGTTAGCCTTATAAAAAACGGTGAGCATCATTATGGCACATTATGATCTTTTTGTTATCGGAGGAGGCTCAGGTGGGGTTGCCTGCGCCAGGAGTTCGGCCGCACTCGGGGCTAAGGTCGGCCTCGCTGAGGCGGATCGACTGGGGGGCACCTGCGTAAATCGCGGCTGTGTGCCGAAAAAGCTGTTCATGTACGCCTCGCTTGCTGCGGCAGATCTGTGCAACTGCGCAAGCCTGGGCTGGACCTGCAAGGAGGCGACCTTTGACTGGTCTGAACTGCGCGATGGGGTCCAGTCAGAGCTTCGCCGGCTTAACGGCATCTATGATGGCCTTTTGGAAAAACTCAACGTGCATCTCTACCAGGATGCGGCGCGCTTCATAGACGCAAAAACAGTGCGGGTTGGAAACAAGGATATCACCGCCGACCGGTTTATGATCGCCACCGGCGGTTCTCCTTTCGTACCAGAATTTCCCGGTCGAGATCATGTTATCGTCTCCGATGATGTTTTTCTGCTCGATGAGCTGCCCCGCACGATGGCAATTATTGGGGGCGGCTATATCGCCCTGGAGTTTGCCGGCATTTTCCAGGGACTAGGCGTAGAAATTACCCAGATCGTTCGCCGGGCCCGTCTTCTCCAGGGATTCGACGCGGATCTCGCTGAACATCTGCGGGCCGAACAGGTAAAAAAGGGGATCACCGTCAAGTGCGCAACCAATGTTGAACGTATTGAGAAAACACCTGCTGGCCTGCGCGTCATCTGCAAGGACTGCGACAGCAAAACATTTGATCAGGTGCTCTTCGCCACCGGCCGCAGGCCCAATTCAGCCGGCCTGGGGCTCGGTGAGATTGGGGTGTTGCTAAACAGCACCGGGGCCATCGAAGTTGACCAACGGATGCAGACCTCAATTGAAAACATTTATGCCATTGGCGATGTAACCGACAGAATGAATCTGACGCCGGTGGCGATCAACGAAGGGCGTATCTTTTCCGCCAATCATTTCGGCGGAGCGAACCGGACGATGGATTACGCCAATATCCCCACAACGATCTTCAGTCAACCGCCTCTCGGCACCGTCGGCCTGACCGAGGCCCAGGCCCGGGAGCACTATGCAAAGGTGGTTGTTTTCAAGTCGGTTTTCCGACCGATGAAATATGCCCTTGGCAGGATTGATGAACAGACACTGATGAAACTCGTGGTAGACGGCAGCAGCGACCGGGTTTTGGGCGTTCATATGGTGGGGCAGGATGCGGGAGAAATCATGCAGGGATTTGCGGTTGCCCTGAAGGCAGGCGCCACCAAGACCGATTTTGACCGCACCGTGGGCGTTCACCCCAGCAGCGCCGAAGAATTTGTCACGATGCGAGAGCCCTATACTCCATAAAGGCTTCGCCATTTATTGCAGACAAACGCGGTAAATCAGCTCCAGCACTATTTTTTGCGCATCAACTCGGTTGTCAGCAGGATTGAAACATCCTTGCCGACCGCACCCATCTCATAATAGCTCCCGTCACCCACCTTGTAGTCCAGTCGGTCAATGACCAGGCGCCCATTAAAGCCTGTCACTTCAGTATCTTTCAGCAAAGGATGCGCCTTCGTTCCCGCATAGGAAAGGGGCAGAAAAACATTTGTAGAAACTCCTTTTATCGTCAGTAGGCCCTTCACGTTATATACATTTTGGTCAGCCTTGCTGATACTGCTGCTGTTGAAAGTGATCAATGGATATTGGGCCGCATCCAGGAAATCCTCCGACAAAAGGTGTCTGTCACGTTTTCTTAAACCGGTGTCGATACTTTTCACTTTGATCTCAAAAGAAAATTTGCTTTCTTCCACATTGTCGGGATTAAAAACAAAGGACCCTTTGAAATCAGTGAAACGGCCATGAACTTCAGCATAGATATGTTTGACGCTGAAATAAAAGTTGGTGTGTTCCTTGTCAATCTCCCAGGAATGTAATTCTGCCCGCAGAAATGATGGGTAAAATCCGATTATCAAAGCGGCAAAAAGCAGAACCAGCAGTTTCGTATGCATAAGTGCCTCTGGTATGGGATCAGTTGAAGTATTTTCACGATGCGTCACCATCGGGAAAATTTTCGGGTCAGACTAAAATGATAAAGATATCTGTTGGGAAAGCAAGGCTAGGCGCAGCCATCTGCCTGAAAAGCTTGCGCCCCATAACCACTATCTGCCAGCATAATGAAAGGCAATATAAAAACTGTAATTTCATTTTTTTGCTGTCTCAAAAAAAAATCCTCAAAAAAATAGTGCAGGCCCGCCAAGGACAAAATGAATTAACATTCTTATAAATGATTTTAGCAATGGGCGGTAGCCTTAAGACGCTGTTAAGGACCTTGCCGGCCGCTTTTGGGGGTTTCGGATAAGCTTTAAAAACGCTGCAGCCATTTCAGCTGGAATAAACAGCATGGGCCGATAAACAGGATAGTGCGGATATGGACCAGACGAGTATCTCCTCTGTCTCGGAGAGGCAACTCTTTCTTACAGGGGCAGTAAATTTTCGAGACCTGGGCGGTCATGTGACCGCTGCGCATCAGCGGGTGCGGCGCGGTCTGGTATATCGTTCAGATCATCTCTCGTGTTTAGCGGAGGAGGATCAGCAAGTTCTGCTCAGTTTGAATTTCCAGGTCGTTTGCGATTTCAGAAGCATAGGCGAGCAGCTGCGGGCCCCTGATCTTCTGCCTGCTGACGGTTCAATCCGCTACCACTTCTTGCCGGTCGAGGATAGGGATTTTGATCCGGCCACCGCCATGGAGCGGATCAAGGCCGGAGACCATACCTGGATGTCTATGGATTTTGTCATTGAGTTGTACCGGCGCTATCTTGACAATTTCGGGCATGTCTGGGGCAAAGTCCTGACCATGGCTTCGTGCCGACCCAACCTGCCGCTCGTCTTTCACTGCACCGGGGGCAAGGATCGAACTGGAATTTGTGCCGCCTTGCTGCTCATGATCCTTGGGGTGGAGGAAGAAAGCATCCTCATGGACCACCAGTTGTCAACTGCCTGCAACGCAGAACGTGTGCAGCCGATGTTTGCCAGGCTGAAAACCCTCGGCATCGAAGCCGAACAGGCCAACCCCTATCTGAACGCGCCGGTTGAGCCGCTTGCTGCCGTGCTCGAGCACCTGAAGAACACCTACGGCACGGTCGAGGACTATCTGCTGATAAAAGGAGGACTTGAACAAAAGACCTTTACCGCCCTGCGGGAGCTGCTCCTGCAATGAAGCTGCCGGCAGCGCCCTCCAGCGGGAACAGCGGGCGGAAGAGTTCTCTCACCGCTCAGGATCCTGAGCCGCTTTTACGTTTGCGCCAGCATGCCCGACCTGCGGCCCTGCTGCTTTTTGGACCGTGGCTGATAAGCTGCTTCGTCTGCCTGCCCGCAATCCGCCACCAACCGCTCAGTGCGCTGGCGCTTATGCCTGGACTCGTTGTTGCGTTCCACCTGCAGAGAGTGCTTTATCTCCACCTGGCGGCCAATCATCGGCCGGCTTGCGAAGCCGGCCCGCACGCCACCCTGGGGGCCGCCAACTGGCTTACCCTGATGCGCGGCGGCGCTGTCGTAGCGCTGGCCGGTTTTCTGCCGGCTGCTGTTAATCGGCAGGACATGCAAGCAGCAGTGCTCGCTTGGACACCGGCACTGATTTACCTTGGCATTTCCCTGGCGGATATTGTTGATGGAATGGTGGCAAGATTATCAAACCGGGAGACCGAACTTGGCAAAAAGCTGGACATCGAAACAGATGCTGCGGGACTTTTGATCGCCTCATTGGTGGCTGTTGCACTGGGGCGTTTGCCCGTCCTCTATGTATCCGCCGGTTGCGCCTATTACCTGTTCATGATTGGAATCCGCCTGCGCCGCGCATGGAACCTGCCGGTTATCGAACTGCGTCCCCGGCCTTATGCAAGAATAACGGCTGGTTTTCAGATGGGCCTGGTGGCGCTGGGACTCTTGCCGCTTTTCAATGGGCTTTTCACCAATATTGCCGCCATATTGTTCATGCTTCCGCTGCTGCTTGGCTTTGCACGGGACTGGATCGTGGTTTCGGGGTGGCTGCCAACCGGGAAAAACCAGCGAGCCGATCTGGATCGATGGGCCGCGGAGTTTTGCACTAAACAGCTGGCGCCTCTTATGCGTTTGCTGCTGCTGGCGGCCTGGCTCGGCCTGCTTGGCACCCATGAGGGGCTTCAGCCAACCTTCGGCTGGCACCTGGCCATCAGCCTCCTCTGCCTGCTGGCGGTTACCGGTTTTCTTGGTCGCAGCGCAAGTCTTGGCCTGGTCCTGCTGCTGGCCAGCAGCCATTCGCCGTTTGTATTTGCGACAGCTTCGGTGGTCCTTTTCATCAGCGCCACCGCCTTGCTGCTGACCGGCACCGGTGCCCGTTCATTCTGGGCACCCGAGGAAAATTATTTGTATCGCCGCAAAAAAAAATGAACCAGGCCCCGCTGCCTCAGCGCGATAAAAAGTCTGTGCGAAAACCATGCTGAAGACGGACGCATCCTTATTGATTCGACGAGCAGATACAAAGAGCTGGAAAATAGTGCTCTGTGCATTTGGCCTGATTCACAGGCCGTTTACCCGGTAGGCCGGCGACTGGGGCAGCTGGTGGGAGTGACAAGCGCAGCCCGTCTGGCGTTTTTTTCGCCCATGCCTGTCGGAATATGCTTGTTGGGGCTGGCCTTGCCATGGGCCACCGCCTCCTTCGGGCTTGGAGGGGCGCCTGGTGTCAGTCTCTGCCTCGTCATCCGGTTGCGGGACGCAATTTTCAGCCTGTTTGGCTCAGGACTGCTTTTGAAGTATTTGACTTGTGATAAAAAAGTAAGTATCATCAAACACATATGACGATATTGAGCGGTAAGCGGTCTTTTCCATCAGGGCCGCCAGTCTATGCTTAGGTCATTTTCTCTGGCCTAAAGTGATGGGCATCCCGTGCAGCGCTCATTGCTGTGCACTGCTGATAGCGCGAAAGACCAGCACCTCAGTGTCCAAAGCCCAGCGCCATGAAACAGCTCCAGCGGGCGGGGCTCCGGGCCTTGCTGTAATATGAAGACTATGGCCAAACACCAGGACACACTCAGGCTTAACCAGGAAGAGTGGTTTGGAAGCCTGCCTCTGCTGTCGGAAGAATTTTTCCGCTGCAACCAGCGACCGCTGGTTACCGTCTCATACGCCCAGAGCGTTGATGGCAGCATCGCTACCCGGAATCGGAACCCCCTCAAATTGAGCAGCCGCCAATCGATGATCCTCACTCACCGGATTCGCGCTCACTCAGACGCCGTCATCATTGGCATCAATACGCTGCTGGCCGATGATCCGCTGTTGACAGTCCGCTTTATCGAAGGGAGCGACCCTCAGCCTATCGTTCTGGACAGCAATCTTCGCATTCCGCACCAGGCTCGACTGCTGGAGCGCACTGACCGCCGGTGCTGGCTGGCCTGCACTGATGCGAACAAGCCAGCGCGCTGCCGCGAAGTCGAAGTTAAGGGGGCGGAGATCATTTGTTGCCGCCAAGACCAGAACGGCAGGGTCGACCTTCCGAGCCTGCTGCGCCTGCTGGGCGAAAGAGGCATCAGGAGCATCATGGTTGAGGGCGGCAGCAGGGTCATCACGAGTTTCATTGAAAACCGGCTGGTGGACAAGCTGATCATCACCATTGCTCCTCGTCTGGTGGGAGGGCTCCCGGTCCTGGATAGGCACCTCGAAGATAGTTCCCTATTGCAGCTCAACTCGATTTCCTACCAGTCCTGCGGTCCGGATCTAATCCTCTGGGCCCAACCTCAATGGCCAGCGGCATGAGGCAGAATCGCCTGGAGTTCATCGAGCCGGGCCAGGTTCGCATCACGGATAGCCCGGCCCCGCTGCCCAGCGTCGGCCAGGTCCTGGTGCAGACTGACTATTCGGCGATCAGTCCGGGAACCGAGATGCTTGTTTATCGTGGCCAGTGGCCGCCGGGGGTTCGACTGGACAGCACCATTAAGGCCCTGGCAAAGGATTTTACCTACCCGCTGTCCTACGGTTACTCTGCAGTCGGCCGGGTGATTGCCCTGGGTGAGGCCATCTCGGACGACTGGCTTGGGCGTCGGGTTTTTGCCTTCCAGCCTCATCAGAATCTGTTCTGCGCCGAGCTCGGGACCCTTGAGCCGATTCCCGATGATGTCGATGAAGAAACGGCCCTGTTCCTGCCAAGCATGGAAACTGCGGTCAATCTGTTGCTTGATGGCCGCCCCCTGATCGGGGAACGGGTACTCGTTTTTGGGCAGGGAATAGTAGGTCTGCTCAGCACAGCCCTGCTCACCCGTTTTCCGCTGGCGAGGCTGGTAACCATTGACGCCTATCCCAAACGGCGGGATGCCTCACGAGGACTTGGCGCCGCTGAGAGCTATGACCCGAATGATCCCGATGTCAGCCGTGCACTGATGGGCGTCGATGGTCAGGGTGGCGAAGCGGACCTGATTTTTGAGCTCTCGGGGCAACCCGGCAGCCCTGTCTGCGGCGCTATCACTTATCCGTTTCAGCGGCCGGGTTGTAATCGGCTCCTGGTACGGCACTAAAAAAGTCGATCTTGATCTGGGGTCATTCTTTCATCGAGGCCGGGTCTCGCTGATCAGTTCGCAGGTGAGCAGCCTGGCGCCCGAGCTGAGCGGGCGCTGGCACAAACACCGGCGCTTGCAACTGGCCTGGGAAATGCTGCGACAGATTCGACCGTCCGGTTTTATCACGCATCGATTTTCACTGGCTGAGGCGGCCCGGGCCTATGCCTTGCTTGACCGCAGTCCACAGCAAACGATCCAGGTCATCTTCGATCATCGGTCCAAGGCCTTGAGCTGACAAGGAATGGGGAGGTAGCCATGTACAGTCTCGGGATGCGCAGAAGTTTCGATGCCCGTCATTATCTGGTTGGCGGCGACTGGGGACCTGAAAATATCGAGCACGCTCATCATTACCGGATGGAACTGACGCTGGAAGCGCAAGAGTTGGATCAGCACGGTTTCCTGGTCGATATTGTCGAAGTTGAAAAACATATGGTCGAAGTCGCTGCCGAACTCCAGGGAAAGGCCTTGAATGAACTCGACTCACTTGCCGGCCTCAATCCAAGTATCGAACAGCTGGCCACTGTTATTCATGGTATTTTCAGGAAACGGCTGGCTAATTTCCGTCTGGAAGCGCTCACCGTGACCATCTGGGAAGATGACATCGCCTGGACTTCCTACCGGACAGCTGTTTGATGCGCATCGGCCTGTTCATCTATGGCAATCTCGAATCTCTGAGCGGCGGCTATCTTTATGACCGAATCGTCGTCGAGGGTCTAATGCAGCGAGGCCATGCTGTTGAGGTGCTCAGCCTGCAGTCGGGCCCCTACCCGAGGCGCCTGCTGGACGGCTGGATTTCCAGGCCAAGCATCCCTCTGTACAAGGAATCATTCGATATTCTTCTCCAGGACGAATTGTGCCATCCCTCGCTGATCGGGGTGAACCGGAGGCTGCGACACCGACCCGGAGCGCCCGTGGTAGCTGTCGTACATCATATGCTCTGCGCCGAACCGCGCAAAAGCTGGCAGAATAGGCTTCTGGAGGCGGTGGAAAAACGTTATCTGGCTACGGTCGACGGGTTTATTTTCAACTCTCAATCTACCAGGCAGAGCGTGGGAGTTCTGCTGGGGCACCACAACGCCCCCCATATCGTCGCTTATCCCTCAGGGGATCGCTTTGGTTTTCCTCTGTCTCCAGAGGAGATTGCCGGCCGGTGCTATCTGCCCGGCCCTCTCCAGCTGCTTTTCCTGGGCAATGTGATCCCCAGGAAGGGTCTGCTTGCGCTTCTCAAGGCCCTGGCCCGCATTGAGCCTCATATCTGGCGCCTTACGGTCGTCGGTGGACTTGATTCTGACCCCGGCCATGCGGCCAAGGTCCGGCAGCTTTCCTCGCAGCTTGGGCTATCTGAAAGAATACATTTCCTGGGGCAGGTCCAGGATAGAGAACTGGTGCAATTGCTGAGCACTGCCCAGGTCTTCTGTATGCCCTACGCCTATGAGGGGTTCGGAATCGCGATCCTGGAAGCCATGGCCTTTGGCATGCCGGCTATCTGCTGCCTGGATGGGGCGGCCGGCGAGACCGTCAGTCACGGCAAGAACGGGTTTCTATTGCCTTCGGGCGACATTGCAGGATTGAAGCCCCTGCTTAAGCAGCTCCACGAGGACCGGGAGAAATTGAAAAATATGTCGATTGCGGCACAAAAAACCTCTATCGGCAGGTCGAGCTGGAACGAAACGACAGCAGCCATTGAAAATTTTCTGCTTATGGCAGCTGGGCGAAAAGATCGAGAGACAGCCGGTGGTCCAAACTGAACAGATACCGCAACGGGGTGCATGACGTGCAGGACAAGGATCGCCCTGAAAGACCTGCGAGCAAGCCTGTGGCGGAACCTCATCCTGGTTTTGATCCCCGTTACCTCGCCGCAAAAAAGACCATAGACGACCGGGCGCTGAACAGCCATGTCTGGCAGACCCTGGCTGCGGAACTCTCCAGGCTGGCGGCAAGGCGCCCTCTGCATATCCTCGAGATCGGGGCTGGTATTGGCACCATGTTCGAAAGGATTATAGAGCGGGGACTATTGAGGGGCCCCGTGATCTATGTGGCCAGCGATAATGACCCGGCCCAGGTTGAGGCAGCCCAGGGGTATATTTCACGCTGGGCTCAGAGGCAGAACCACAGCCTTTCGTGGTCCACGAAATATCAGGGGTATCTGCAGACAACCGCGGCCCAAGTGTCCCTGTTTATCCAACATGCCAGTATTGAAGAACTGGCCGCTCAGAGCCTTTGTCAAAGGAATCTTTCTTTGCTGATTGCCCATGCCGTGCTCGATCTCATTGATTTTAGATTGTTATTGCCGGGGCTTTTCAGGCAGCTGTTGGACAACGGCCTGGCCTATCTGAGCTGCAACTTTGACGGTGAAACAACCTTTCTTCCTCAATCCGATGACGATGAAGTTATCATCGATCACTATCACGCCTCCATGGAAAAACGGCTTGCCGGAGCCAGCCGAACCGGTGCACGGCTGCTCGCCTTCCTGCACAGCGCCGGGCTTGACATCCTGGCAGCCGGCAATTCGGATTGGATCATCAAGCCGCGGGACCGGGGTTATACAGAGGATGAGGTTTTCTTCCTGCAGGCCATGCTGGACATGGTGGAAAGAGAACTCAGCACGGCCCAGCCCCGCTTACCAGGATTGTCCGCCTGGATCGCTCGCCGCCGCCTTCAGGCAGAGTCCGGTGAATTGTCCCTGAGAGCCCGGCACATTGATGTTCTCGTCCGCTATGGTGCAATGGAAAATGGGTAAAAACCTGTCTGCCGCCTGCCTGCCGTCACCTGCTATATAAATCAGAGATGACAGCGAAGCTGTGTTTTCTAATCCGGGGGCCTCAATAGTCCGGCTGGGGAACTCACCTGGCAGCAGGGCGCTTCTCATAGGATGAAGACTGCTTATTGTTATCGGCATGGGAGATCAACTCTATTGATAGGGCACAACAGTGAAACGTTTCATTTCTAGAACAACGACTACGATATCTCGTCCGGCCAGACTTGTTCTTTTCTCCATTCTGCTTGCAGCACTTGCAGGATGTTCACCGCTCAGGCTGGTAAATAGCATCGCGCCTGATCATGGCTTTGAGGTCGCACAGGGAATAGTGTACGGGCAGGAAAAGCGTCAAGCACTCGATATCTATTATCCTGAAGTTACCCACCTTGAGGCACCCGTAATCGTCTTTTTTTATGGAGGCAGCTGGCGGCGGGGGGACCGGCAGCGCTATCGTTTTGTCGGTCAGGCCTTGAGTTCAAGGGGATATATTACCGTCATTCCCGATTATCGGCTTTACCCCGAGGTGCAGTTTCCTGCATTCGTTGAAGATGGCGCGGCCTCTGTCGCCTGGATAAAGAAAAACATTGCCCAGTCGGAGAATGGGATCGTCCTGATCGGCCATTCCGCAGGCGCGCATCTGGCAGCCCTGCTGGCACTCGATGAAAGCTACCTGCGTGACAAAGGGATAGGGCCGGACAGCGTCATCGGCATGATCGGTCTGGCGGGGCCGTATGCCTTTGAGCCTGAACGATATCGTCGCTTCAAACCGATCTTCGCCAGCGCAGTGCCTGCTGATATATCCCAACCGATAAGTCATGTCCGGGGTGATGCGCCACCCCTGTTACTGCTGCATGGAGCTGATGATCGTGTCGTTCTGCCTCTTCATTCGCAGGTGCTGCAGGAGCGGGTGAACGCAAAAGATGGCCGGGCCAGAAAGACTGGAGCTGGAGGGTGTAGATCATTTCGGAATCCTACTGGCGCTTTCTGACCCGTTTGCCCATCTTGCGCCTGAGCTTCTGCCACGCATCGAAAACTTCATTCAGGAAAGAACGTAAGGGCCGCCGGCTCATCAAATTTAAATCTGAGGAGCAGTATTGCCGCTGCCGCTGTTTTCTCTTATTACTTGACCAGTCGAGCATGCTGATCAGGCTCCAGCCGATCGTTCGCAGCCAGTTGGTGCCAGTCAGCCGGGTTACCGTCTGAGCATCATAGCCTGCGCTTAAACGCTTATGCAGGGGCACCGAGAGGAGGAAGGTTACGGCCAGGACGGCGCCGATCAGCACGACCTGGGCTGCCGCTATAAGGTTCGGCGCAAGCATTAGCTGGTGCAGGGCAAGGGCCGCCTGGGCGATTATCAGCGGTACGACGATGAGGGAAATGCGCGGTACATAGTCCCGGTGCAACGCCTGAAACCTGTCTCTGTCCCAGCCGTGCATTCCCGGATAGATGATAATCTGCACAATCCAGATCAGCACCAGCAGCCCACCATTTACCGTGGTAAACAGAATCGACATATCCTCAAAAATCCTCTTCCTGTGCGCGGCAGCCTTGTGTCACCGTAATGCTCAGTCTCCATCCTGCCCGTAAATTACTCGCTGCAAATCATCTTATTTATGGGTGTGCTGCCTTATCTCCCCAAATCTCCCTCAAGCGCTTGTCACGGCCGCAATTCCAGCGATAGGCCTTGTAGCGAATCGGGTTTTTTTTATAGTAATCCTGATGGTAGCTTTCACTGCCTTTAATCGGGTAAAAGGTCGATGCCTGACGAATGGGCGTTACAACTTTTTGATCGGGAAATTGCTCTGCAACTGCTTTTTTAGACTGCTCAGCTATTTTCCGCTCCGTTTCGTTACTTACGAAAATTGCGCTTAAATAGCTTGGCCCTTTGTCGCAAAACTGTCCTCGATCGTCGAATGGATCGATATTCACCCAGTAATAATTCAATAAATCCTGATAACTGATTGTATCCGGATCATAAGTGATTTCAACCGCCTCCAAATGTCCCTCATGGTTTCCGTTGTACGTCGGATCCTGTAAGGTGCCGCCGGTAAAACCGGAAATAACATCGGTTACCCCCTCCAGCCTTTCGAAGTCCGACTCCATACACCAGAAACAGCCACCGGCTAAAATAGTTTTGTCTGCCGCTCCAATGGAGGCAAAAAACAGCAGCTGTGCAACTGCAAAGAATACCACAGTCATTTTCATCATATTTCTCCTCTTAATTCAGCCGGGATTATCTCTTAAAGATCAGCCATTGGGCCAGTTTTCCGCTTGGACGAAAGCCCGCCTAGGCCGGTTGAAACGGCGCCAGCACGGCTCGGGCGGGGGCTCCGTCACCCTGATGAATTTTCAGCGGCAGACAGTACAGCATATAGCGGCCCGCTGGAACCCGCGTCAGGTCAAGACCTTCAATGATCCATATGGTTGCTTCGAGCAGGGCCTGATGGGTCGCTGTCCCGTCGTGATGAAAGCCACCTACCGACAGATAATCGACGCCGACTGTCAGCACACGCTGAGCGGCGAGATAGCAGGCTGCCTCGGCCGAGATGTAGACAAAATGCTCGTCAAAACGATGTTCCCACCAGCGCCGATTAGAGTTTCGGGTCTTGAGCAGGATGCGTTCGCCGGTGAGCGGCTCATGGCTCTCGAGTGAGGCGCGGCTGACCGATCGTTCGTCCTCCAGCTCGATCACCCGGCAGGGACCGATACCGGCCGCAATCGGCATGGTGTCCAGGCCGGGCGCACCGTTGATAAAATGCAGCGGCGCATCCATGTGGGTACCGGTATGGGCGCCCATGTCGAGCCGGGATACGGTAGCATCATCGCCGGCGTTCTGGTCCCGCATCCGGGAAATGGTCACCGGAGGATCACCGGGCCAGTTGAGCATACCGGATGTCAACGGCACTGAAATGTCTATAAAGTGCTCAGGGCCGGCCGGGGGGATCTGCTTGTTTTTCATGGTTGTCACCCATTTTCAGTAAAACCGGGGTAGAGGGTCATGCCGCCGTCGATAAAAAGCGTCGTCCCGTTGATATAGTCAGCTTCGTCCGAGGCCAGCCAGACAGCCGCCCGGGCAATATCCTCCGGCTCGCCTATGCGCTTGTAGGGCACCAGTTTCATCAGCTTCTCGTAAGCTTCCTGGCTTTCCCAGGCGGGGCGGTTGATCGGTGTCCGTATGGCCCCCGGGCCGATGCTGTTCACGCGGATCCGATAGGGGGCAACCTCCTGGGCGATGCTTTTCATCATCAGCATCACGCCGCCCTTGCTGGCCGCATAATTAACATGGCCTGCCCAGGGCACGATTTCGTGAACCGAACTCATGCAGATGATCTTGCCTGCTGAGCAGGATACCTCTTTGTTTACGCCGCGCCGCTTAAACTCACGAATCGCCTCACGGGCGCAGAGAAACTGTCCGGTCAGATTCACCTCGATGACCTGGTGCCATTGCTTAAGCGTCATCTCTTCAAATGGCGCATCCCGCTGGATGCCTGCGTTATTGACCAGGATGTCGATAGTGCCGAAGGTTGCAATTGCCTCTGAGAACATGGCGCGCACCTGCGCTTCACTGGAGACATCCGCCTTGATCGCCAGGCTTCTGCTGCCGCAGCGTTCGATCTCCCTGCAGACCTCATCCGCCTCCTCGGGCTTGACCACATAATTGACGACCACATCCGCACCGGCATGACCCAGGGCTGCGGCCACCGCTCGACCGATGCCTGAATTGGCCCCGGTAACCAAAGCTTTCTGGCCCTTGAGCAGTTTGTTGACCGGGCAGTCCGGCAGCACAACTTCTGGCAATGGCTGCTCCATGATGATCCTCCTCTGGCTGCGTTGTTCAGACCTATTAGATCAGCGGGCGGCGCGGATAGAGCAGTTTGGCTACCAGCCCTGTCCAGCCGGTCTGGTGCGAGGCTCCAATGCCGCGCCCGCTGTCGCCGTGAAAGTATTCGTAAAACTGCAGATAATCGCGAAAGTTCGGGTCATTCTGCATCTGGGGTGCATGGCGGTAGATTGGCCGCTGGCCCTGTTCGTCCAGGAGGAAGAGCCGGATCAGCCTGTCTGCCAGATGCTCAGACACCTCGAGGATGGTGCAGTAGGTTCCTGATCCGGTGGGGTATTCAATCTTGAAATCATCACCGTAGTAATGATGGAACTTCTGCAGGGACTCAATGACCAGAAAATTGATCGGAAACCAGATCGGCCCGCGCCAGTTGGAGTTGCCGCCGAACATCCGGTTGTCCGACTCGGCCGGGGCATACCTTACCTCATGGAAATGACCGGAGTGCTCGAACACATAGGGCTCGCGCTCATGCGCCTTGGACAGGCTGCGAACACCGAAATCGGACAGGAACTCATCTGGGTCAAGCATGCGTTTCAGCAGCCGCTTCATGCGGTGACCGCGCAGCAGAGACAGCAGCCGCCGTTCTCCCCGGCCCGGTTCACACCAGCGGGAAACCAGCCCGGCGAGTTCAGGTTCGTACAGCAGCGTCCGGTTGAGGGCCTCGGCAAAGCGGGGCAGTCTAACCAGGGTTTCCGGCTCAATGGTCTCCACCGCAAACAGGGGGATGATACCCACCAGCGAACGGACCCGCAGAGCAACCCGCAGCATCTTTCCGTAGGCGTCGGGCAGGGACAGCTCGTCGTAGTAGAACTTGTCCTGCTCGTCCCACAGGCCGATGCCGCAGCCGGCCATGTTGGTCATCGCCTTGGCGATGTTCAGAAAATGGCGGAAGAACTTGATGGCCATCTCTTCATATACCGGATTGTGGAGGCTCAGTTCCAGCGCGATGCGCATCATGTTCAAGCAATACATCGCCATCCAGGCCGTACCGTCGGCCTGGTTGATGTGCCCCCCGGTCGGCAATGGTTTGCTGCGATCGAAGACGCCGATATTGTCGAGCCCCAGGAAGCCGCCTTGAAAAACGTTGCGTTCCTCGACATCTTTGCGGTTCACCCACCAGGTGAAGTTGAGCATCATCTTATGGAAAACCTGCTCCAGGAAGGTGAGATCGCCGTCGCCTCCGCGCTGGGCGCGCTCCATCTCGAAGACCCGCCAGCTGGCCCAGGCGTGGACCGGCGGGTTGACATCACAGAAATTCCACTCGTAGGCCGGCAGCTGCCCATTCGGGTGCAGGTAGCGTTCCCGGGTGAAGAGCAGCAGTTGCCGTTTGGCGAAATAGGGGTCGATCAGGGCAAGGGGCAGGCAATGAAAGGCCAGGTCCCAGGTGGCGTACCAGGGGTATTCCCAGGTGTCCGGCATCGATATCACATCGGCGCTGTGCAGATGCCGCCAGTCGTTGTTTCTTTCCCGCTGCCGGGCCGGGGCGGATTGCGGTGAATCACCGTCGAGCCAGCGATCGACATCATAGTAATACCACTGTTTGCTCCAGATCATGCCGGCCAGGGCCTGGCGCTGGATCAGCCGGCCGTCTTGGCTGGCAATGTGCTGCTGCAGCTGATGGTAGAACTCGTCAGCCTCGCTCCTTCGCTGGTTCAGGATGTCATCGAAATCGGCCAGGGAAGCGGCGGCACCGAGCCGGGCCCGGAAGACGACCGTGGCTTGGGCCGGGATATCTGCCTGGAATTTCAGTCCTGCCTTGGTGCCGCGCTGCTCCGGGTTTACTGCCTCAGTTTGACCGTCGACAATGAAGCGGTGAAAGGAGTCTTTCGGATGGCTGAATCCCCCGCGGGCCGTCTCGTTGTCGCAAAATATCAATTCAGCGGGGTCGCCGGCCAGCCTGAAGCCCTCGAATGCTGGGTGGTCAACGCGGATTGTTTCCCCTTCCGCAGAAAGCGAGGGGGGCAACGTTTCAGGTGCGAAGCTCCAGGTGTTGCGAAACCAGAGCTGAATGACCAGCGTGAACGGCTGCTTTTCCCCCGCCTGGTTGGTAACGGAGACGTTTAAGAGGATATCATCAACCCCGGCCTTGGCGTACTCCACCAGAACATCGAAATAGCGGCCGTCGGCAAAGATGTTGGTGTCGGTCAGTTCATATTCGGGCTGGTCGGTTCCGCGCCTGCCGTTTTCCTGCTCAAGCTCGGCATAGGGAAAGGCTGTCTGCGGGTATTTGTAGAGCATCTTGCAGTAGGCATGCGAGGGCAGAGCATCGAGGTAATAGTAGACCTCTTTGACGTCCTCGCCGTGATTGCCCTGCGCGTTAGTGAGGCCAAACAACCGCTCTTTGAGGATCGGGTCCCGGCCGTTCCACAGGGCCAGGCCGATACAGATTCGCTGCTGGTGATCGCTGAAGCCGGCCAGGCCATCCTCACCCCAGCGATACGCTTTTGTGCGGGCCTGATCATGCACCAGATATTCCCACGGTTCCCCGTTGGCGGAATAGTCTTCGCGGACGGTGCCCCACTGCCGCTCGCTGAGATAGGGCCCCCAGCGATACCAGTCTTGCTCCCCGGATTCCTGCTGCTGCAGGCGCCTGCCCTCGGCGGTCTGCGCCAGCGCAGCAGCGTGGGGGCAGCATGTTCTTGTCATTTCACTCAGCCAGTCCTTCTATCTCCGGGCCACAGTCTTGCTCGCAGCCCGTATGTTAACGATATTTATATAAATTATCAATTTTCAAAATCGATGTTTAGCCTCAGCGCACCATAACCGTGCATCTCACATCACATTATTACTGATGAGGGATTTGGCAACTGTCAGGACTTCTGGAATCTGGCAATGGTGCTCAACTGCTGCGCTAGCAGCTGGTCTCCAGGAGTTTCTGGCTGAGCCGGTTTCCGGGCCTATTCAATCGAAAACGCATAGGTGGTTATATGGTGGTAGGTTTCTCCCGGTCGCACAACCATGGAGGGGAAGTTGTCGTGGTTGACCGCATTGGGAAAGGCCTGGGTCTCCAGGCAGATCCCTGCCCACTTGGGGTAGCGGTGGCCGCCTTTACCGGTCTGCTCCTGGTCGAATAATTTGTGCGCGTTGTAGAACTGCACGCCGGGCTGGGTGGTGGCAATCGTCAGGGTCCGGCCGGATTTCGGATCGTGCAGGCGGGCACATGGCTTCAGGCCTGCAGTTTCCTGGTCCAGCACATAGTTTATGTCAAATACGCCGCCGGCCTTTTCAAAGGCGGTCTCCAGCCGCGTCGGCGGGCGCAGATCAAAAACGGTACCGGCGACGCTGGCGATCGCTCCAGTGGGGCAGAGCCGCTCGTCGGTGGGGGTCACCTGATCGGCGGCAATGCTCAGCTCCTGCCCGCTGACATCGCCCGAGTCGTGTCCGGCCATGTTCAGGTAGGAATGCTGGACAATATTAACGATGGTGGGCTGGTCTGTGGTTGCCTTTACCTCGAAGCCCAGGACATTATGTACATCAAGCCAGTAGGTAATCGTCGCGTCCAGGGTGCCGGGATAGCCCTCTTCGCCGTTGGGGCTGATTCTGTGCAGGCGCAGGCCGACCCGGTCGCCAGCCTCGAAGGGTTCACTCTGCCAGATGTACTTGTCAAATCCCCTGAAACCGCCGTGAAGGTGGTTGTTGAAAGGGGCGTTGACACTTACTTGATAGTCCCTGCCGTCGATGGCAAAGCGTCCGTCCGGGATGCGGTTGGCCACCCGTCCGGCGATGGCGCCGAAAAAGGGATGCCCCTTCAGGTAGCCGTAGAGGGCGTCAAAGCCCAGGACAATATCGGCCTGACCTTTACGCCCAGGCACGTTCAGCGCTTGAATGATAGCGCCGTAGTCGAGAATGCTTAGCGCCACGCCACCGGGGTTTTCCAGGGTATAACGGCTTACCTCTGCGTTCCAGAATCTGCCAAAATGTTTCTTGCTGATGTTCATCGTCTCATACCGGGTCTGATTTGTTTTCTTCCGGGTTTTGGGCAATGCAGTTTGTCTTTCTGCAATTGCGGAAAACGCATTTATTTGCTGTTGTTTTCAGTCCATTTCATGTCCTATTATACAATATCCTGCCAGCAAAAGAGATCCCTCTTCAATAACTGAAGGGGGGCCTTGCAGGGCACGATGGCCGGCGCAGCGGTCCGGGGAACTAAACGAGACCAGATTTGAAATCATTGTATGTTTTCAGCATGTATTTTCTCTTTTTCGCGGTCTTGGCGAACCAGATTCTGCCTGTGCCGGAACCCGTCTATGCTGCCGCCTCGTCCATCGGAGTGATTCTCTTCCTCCTGTCTACCTTGTGGCGCATCCGCGGATTCATGCAGATTGCCTCCCTGGTGGCTCTGGTCCTCGGGCACGGACTGCTTTTGGGATACGGCTTGAGCCTTCAAGATTGGCATGCCTCGCTGACCAAGGGGATCTTCCTGCCCCTGTTATTCGTGGTAATTCCGCTCATCGCGGTGCCCATCAACAATGGCGGCTATCTCGAGTCGATGGAGCATTTTGTGATCGATCATCGAAAACGCATTGGCCTGGTTTACCTGACCCTTGCGTTGCTCAATCTGGCCCTGGCCGTGGCGCTCAACATCGCCTCTATTATCATCTTCCAGCGGCTTCTCGATCCCTTGAACATGCCGCGCAAGTTTCTGGCCAGGCTTTACATGACGGTCTATGGCTCGTATATGGTTTTCTCACCCTATGACCCGGCCTTGAATATGATCCTTCTCTACCAGGGTGTTACCTATTCTCAGTATTTTCTGCCCGGCCTGGCTCTGGTCGCCACGCTTATGACCATCGGGCTGGGGCTTGTGCTCCTGGATCGGCCCCTGCTCCTGGAATTGGACAGACGCTTGCCTGCAGGCTCGGGTAGGCACTCGATCCGGAAAATGGTCGAACTTATGGCTCATGTCCTGATGCTCATTCTGCTGGCCTTTCTCGGTTCGCTCATGCTGCCCAAGACCCCGACCATCTTTATCGTGGCCGGGATTATCGTGTTCTACTCCCTGGCCTGGACCGCCCTGGTGGGAGCTTTTGCTGCATTGACCGCGGAGCTGCGCAGATACGGTGAAAATTTTGAGAGCTATGAGCGGTTTCTGCCGTTTCTGATTGCCCTGTCTTTTTTCGGGTCCGCGGTGTCCCTGACCCCTGTCCGTGAACACATGGACCTGATTCTCAGCTATCTGAGCAACCTGCCCCCATACTTCGTGCCCCTGAGTTTCATGGCCCTGGTCGCATTGCTCAGCCTGTGCGGGGTGCACATGATGATTCCAGTGACCACCCTGGCCCTGACCGTAAACCCGGCAAGCATCAACTTGAGCCCGGCAGCGTTTGTCGCCCTGCTGATGTCCTCCTGGGTGGCGGGAATGATTATTTCGCCGCTGGTGCCGTTTACGGTAATCGCCAGCAGCACGATTCAGACCAGGGTCACAACCTTTGCCTACCGGTGGGGCCCGGTCATGCTTGTCCCCTGGCTGGTCCTGGCTCCGGCGGTGATTATGGGTCTCAACTACCTGACTCGATCGGGCTGAGGGCCATCAGCGCGGGATAATCAAGGTCACGTTGTGCTCGGCCATCAGATCGCGGAAATGAGGGGGCGGCTCCCGATCGGTTACCAGGTAGGAGACGTCTCTAAGCAGACCGACCTGGGCCGTGGCGCTTTTATTGAACTTTGTATGGTCGGTGGCGAGGATGATCTCGCGAGAGTTCTTCATCATTTTATCCATCAGCATGGCCTCCTCGTAGTCGTAATCCAGGAGCAGGCCTTCGGGCGAAATGGCGCCGATTCCCATGATCAGAAAATCGGTCTGGAAATTGGCAATAAACTCCATGGTCGCCGGACCGATGATGCAGCCGTTATGGTGGCGCACGCGCCCGCAGGGCATGAGCAGGTCGATTTCTTTTTTACTGTAGAGATGCATGGCTGCATGGATGTTGTTGGTGATGATGCACAGGGTCGAGAGGGAGCAAAGCTCTTTGGCAACTATTTCCATGGTTGAGCCGCCGGTCATGAATATGGACTGGCTTGGCCGGATCAGAGCGGCAACGGCCGTAGCGATACGCTGTTTCTCCTCGAGCATGGAAATACGCCTGGCGTCATAGCTGACATTTACCAGGGTGGAGACAGAGCCGGCCCCGCCGTGTAATCGGATTACCAGATTATCCTCGCTCAGAGCCTGGATATCCCGGCGGATGGTTTGAGCGGAAACCTGGAATTTTTCAGCCAGAACCTCGATAGTGGCATAACCCAGCCCGTTGACCTGGTTGGCTATCTGCTCTCGCCGCTCGGCAACTTTTGCATTGGTCTGTTTAATCATGGAGGTGTCCGTCGCTTATGGGTCGGTATTTCCAGGAGCCCGTCAGCCAGCCGGCCCTGGACGTCAAAGGTCTCGCATATGATTTTCGGGGAAAACCTGAGCGTGACGGTATCATTTCCGCAAGTGATGTCTACGTCGTTTTCATGGTCGAGGGCATTGGCCTCTGGTATGCCGAACACCCGCAGTTTTTCGATCCGGTTCGCCCGGGTCAATTCACCCGTGTGCTGCACCGCAGGTCCTTCGGCGATTACCGCTCCACTGCGGATGAAAAGCGGTATTTGAGCAAGCTCCATCTGCAACTCGAGTACCTGGCCACCGTCTACCTTCTGTCCGGTGAAATAGTCATACCAGTCGCCCTGGGGCAGGCAGACGCTGACCCGGCCGCCGGGCTGAAGAACCGGGGCAACCAGGATATGGTCTCCCAGCATGTACTGTAATTCAAAGCCCCAGGTCTGCCTCTGCTCCGGAAACGCCAGGACCATCGGCCGCATGACCGGCATTCCCGAGACTGCCGCTTCGCTTACCTGGCGCTGCAGGTAGGGCAGCAGCCGGTATCTGAGCGCGAGCCAGTCTTTAACGATGTTCTCGGCTTCTTCGCCAAAATACCAGGGCTCCCGGGGACCGATCCCGTGGATGCGGCAAAACGGTGTGAGAACCCCCGCCTGGAGCCAGCGGAGATAGAGCTCCGGCTCGGGCGGTCCGCCATAGAATCCGCCGATATCATGGGCGTAAAACGGGGCGCCGCTGAGGCCCCAACTCTGTCCGCCGAGGATCGAACCGGCCAGTCCATTCCAGGAAGCCTGGGGATCGCCGCCCCACTGAACCGGGAAGCGCTGCGACCCGGCCCAGCCGCTTCTGGACCAGACCAGTCCCCGGCCGAAATGGTCATCGGAGGCCTGGAAACAGGTCATGTTGTACAGCAAGGGCAGGGCGTTGTGGTAGGTGGCGCCGGAGTCGCCGTTTGAGGCGTAGGCGTCTTCGGGCGTCTGTTCTCCAAAGTCGACCTTGAACACGTCCACCCCGAGTTCGTGCAGGTTGCGGTGCTGAGCGTACCACCAGCGGGCTGCTTCGGGAACCGTGAAATCGAAAAGGCCCGAGGTGGGGAGCGGGGTGAGGACCTTGCCAAAAGGAGACAGGTCGAACTCGTAGCGATAGGTTTTTCCTGCAGCGTCCTTCAAGAACCATCCTTGCTCATCAAACTCCTGGAACTTGGGATGGGCAGTGGAACATATCGGATATTCCCAGACGCAGAGTTTCAGATCCAGAGCACGCATCACGGCGATGAATTTTTCGGGCTCCGGGTAGCGCGCCGGGTCCCACTCAAAATAGAAGCGGGTGGCGGTATCGAGCCAGGCCCGGCCGTCGAGGGTGAATACATCACAGGGGATCCGGCGTTCCCGGATGGTTCGGGCCACTTCTTCAGCCTCTGCAGAATCCTTGTAGTAGGCCCGCGATATCCAGTTTCCCAGACTCCAGAGCGGCACCTCCTTGGTGCGCCCGGTTATGTCCGTGTAGCGCCTGATAAATTCTGCCGGACCGTCTCCGGCAATGAAAAATACGTCGAGGATGTCATCCTCAACCAGCGCAGCATAGCTCCAGTTTGACCATTGGGGGTATCCGGCCCCGTGAGTGACTCGGGCGGTGGTATGAATGAAAACGCCGTAACCGCCGCTGCCGTCTTCTGAGTGCGTGCCGTTCGGCGTCCAGCAGAAGGGGACGTTTTTGTAGCACACTTCTGCATTGACCCCCAGCGCATCTTCAGCCCAGCTGACCAGCTTCTGCCCGCGCTTGTTCAGGGAGGCATATTTTTCGCCGAAACCATAGATCGGGGCGCCGGCTTGAAGAGCGATGGAAAAAAACCAGCCCCGCTGCGTCCTGGCCAGTGGCGGGATGCGAAAACGCCTGACAAAATGGCCGTCAGGTGAGGGCTGTACCGTTGTTTTACCATTATAGGAAAAGGTAAAGCTGATCGGTACGGCGGCCGCGGCATCCTCGGGCTTGCCGGTCTCTAGCTGAACTTCTCCTTTGCCGCAGCGAACAGTATGGATACCGTTGTCAACGCTGTGCGCAAGCGATTTGCCGGACGGCTGTCCGACGATAATCGGATAGGTGTTGACCTGTTTGTCGCCAAGCCGCAGCCTGAGGATGTCTTCATCCCAGAAACTGATCTCAAGCGTACCGCCGCTGGTTGTGAAACAGACGCTTTGGTCCTTGACTTCCTGCAGGGTCAGCTCATAGAGCGGGGGGAATTTTTGCGGATCCATTTTCTTTGCCGTTAATCAACGCAAAAACGGGCGGCGGCATCAATTGCCAGACCGCCCGTCAATTAAGAGAAATGTATCTGAAATTTACATGTTGAGCTTAAGTTCTGCTTCGAGCTTTGCTTCCGCTTCGATGATTGCGGCTTCGTAGGCTTTGAGCAGCTCAGCGCCTTCGGCACCGTATTTGTCGGTGTACCATTGCTTCAGCGGTGCAGCCGCTGCGCGGAACTCGTTTTTTTCCTCAGCAGTCGGCACATAAATCTTGCCGCCTGCTTTTTTGAATTCTTCGTATGCTTCAATGGAGCGCCGCTTCGGGAAGGCAAAGCAGATCTGGCCGAGACTTCTGAACCCGTCATTGACCAAACGCTTCTGCTCCGGATCCAAGGCCTGGTAGGTATCTTCATTCATGATCCAGAGGCTCGCCATGTAAGCATGCCCATCCAGGGTGATATACTTGATATGCTCATGGAATTTCATGCCGACGATGTCGGTGATACCGTTCTTGGAACCGTCAATAACGCCTGTTGCCAGCGAGGTATACACATCCGGCCAGGCTACGGGGGTTGGCGAGGCGCCAAGTAACTTAACCAGTTCCTGCTGCAGCGGTGAATTGATGGTACGGATACGCAAGCCACTCATATCGGCCGGCGACTTGATCTCCTTCTTGGTGTTGGCGATGTTTCTCCAGCCACCGGTGTTGGTCATGGTCATGATGCGGGGGCCGCCTTTGGCCAGCACGTGCTGCCGCAGAACGTTGAGAAACGGTCCAGTCAGAACTTCTTCGGCCACCGCATCGTTGTCCATCATGTAAGGCAGATCCAGAACCTGCAGTTCCGGGAAGGCGACGGAAATGCCGCCAATGGTCATCTGATGAATCTGAATGATGTTGCTTTGGGTAGCCTCATAACATTCAGCGGCATTGCCGCAGAGCTGGGCGCCCGGGTAGACCTCGACGGCGATTTTACCGTTGGAGCGGGCTTCCACATAATCCTTGAAAACCAGGGCGCCGTCATAGTCTTCATCGTTGGTGTTGGACAGATGCACAATGCGCAGGGTGTGGTCCGCTGCGTAGACGGCTGTCACGCTGAAAACGAACATGCATGCTGCTAGGATTACCAGTACCTTCTTCATGTGTTTTTCCTCCTCTGTTGATTGTTTGCCTTGCTACCTTAATTAATTATCCCCCGACACCACCAAGAATCCAGCTGGCAGCAGCAGGAATGTCGAGGTAACCCAGCCAGTTGGGAATAGCTAGGGTAAGAATCGGAAAATAGGATATAAGGAAAATCACCAGAACTTCGACGATCAGAAAGGGGATCATTTCTATGGCGATTTTCTCTAGCGACTCGCGACTGAGACCGGCGGCTACAAAGAGCACCAGGCCCATCGGCGGGGTTGCCAGTCCGACGGTAACGTTGACGCACATGCAGACCGCAAAGTGCAGCGGGTGGATACCGACCTGAACCATGGCCGGCCCGAGAATTGGGCCCAGAATCAGAATAGCCGGGCCAGCATCAAGAAACATACCGACGACAAACAATAAGATGTTGACCATGAAGAAGACCGCATAGGGGTTTTCACTCACGGAAAGCACCAGTTTGGCCATCTTTTCCGGGGTCTGATAAAAGCTGACGATAGAGGCGAAACTTACCGCCGCTCCCACCAGCAATAAAATGACGCCGGAAGAAATGGCGGCAGAGGTAAAGACTCTGGGGATGTCGGTGAATCTCATCTGACGGGTGCCCAGGGCGACAATCAACGCATATCCGGCGCCAACCGCAGCAGCTTCGGTGGGCGTGAAAATGCCGGCCAGGATCCCGCCGAGCATTATGACTGGGGTCAGCAGGGGAATGGCACCGTCCCACAACGCTTTTAACCGTTCACGCCACGGCATCGGTTCGTTGGCCACCGGGAAATTGCGCACCTTGGCCAGGTAGGCCGTCAGCAGCATGAGGCCCACGCCAATGGCGATACCGGGGAAAATGCCCGCGGCAAAGAGCCCGGCCACGGAAACATTCATCACAAAGGCGTACAAGATCATCAGCCCGGAAGGCGGGATGATCGGCCCAATGACTGAGCTGGCGGCGGTGACCGCAGCGGCAAACCGCCTGGTGTAGCCGTTTCTTTCCATGGCCGGGATCAGCATCGAGCCCAGTGCGGAAGTGTCGGCAACGGCCGATCCTGAGAGTCCGGCAAACAGCATCGACGAGGCAATATTGACCTGGGCCAGGCCGCCCCGGCGGTGGCCCAGAAAGGCCTGGGCCAGTTTTACCAGGTTTTTGGTGATGCCCCCCTGGTTCATGATCTCACCGGCAACGATGAAAAAGGGCAGGGCCAGAAGCGGGGGACTGAAGATGCCGTTGAACAGACGGGAATACAATAGCTTGATAAACATCATCTTGCCGTCAATGACAAAGGCCAGACCGGGCCCGAAGAGCAGCGCAAAAACCACTGACATGCCGCCGAACATCGTGATCAGGAAAATCATGAAGTACATCATGGCTGACTCCCTCCCGCGATTGCAGACTCAGCCGCATCCTCTCTGGCTCGGGCCCCTTCCGGGTCGATTATGCCGAGCACATCTCTGAGCATTCCCCCGAGAGCTGCCAGAATCAGCAGGAGCCAGGCCGGGGGCATTATCGCATAGACCCAGGCCTTGCTGATTTCCAGGGCCGGCAGCTCGATGCGGCTCCCTCCTTTATACATCTGCCAGGCCTGGTCGAAACAGACTACGGCAATAACAATGACGATCACATGGAAGAGACAGCGGACAATGAACTCAAGCCTGTTTTTCTTGAGCATGTCCCGGAAAAACATCATCGAGATATTGAGACCCTTGTGATAGGCCACCGGCATGATGACAAAGGTAATCCAGACCATCATCCACAGAGAGGCTTCCTCCGACCAGGAGAGGGCGTTGTTGAGGACGTAGCGGTAAAAAACCTGGACGATATTGAGCAGGGTGATCGCCAGCAGCATGACCCAGGCAAGGTTGACGGCGAGTTTCTCCACCAGGCCGTTGATCCTGTCAAGTATGATCCCCATCTTTTCAAGTGATTCCATACCGCTTTCTCCTCAGACGAGTTGTTAATTCAGTATTACTTTGTTATTTCAATCACCTCGAGTGCAAGTAAAGCTGCCAGTTTGCGCAGTGCCGGGCGATGTTCGCCATAAACGATGGCGGTGTGATGTTCAAGTCCGGCCTGCATCAGGTTGTCCAGAACTTCGGCCAGCGGACCGTCCAGGCGGGCGACTCCGGCGGTGCCGGAGAAGGCCAGCGGAGCCCGCAGCATTTCGCCGCCGCCGACGACCAGGGTGGTATCACCGTGCCCCTTGCTGAACCGGGCCATGGTAAAGCGCCCGGGTTTGAGCGGGAATTCGTTGAGCAGCGGAAGCTTGCGGTTGGAGTGAATCGTGGCTTTCAGCGCTACCTCGGGATCGGCCATCTGCACAGGTGCCTGACCGCAATGCCAGAACACGCAGGTATCCGATTCTAGGTCCAGATCCACCAGGTCGGTATTAAAGGCCGGCTCTCCGGCAAGCTGCTGCAGAATAAGCGCGGTGATCACCCCGTGTACGTCGGCTTCACAGCCGCCGGGTATGAAATTCTCGTTGAGCAGGGCAAGGGCACCGCAGGCGGCGGCGCCGAAGTGGGTAAAAAATTCAGGCCAGCAGCGAACGGCCAGTCCCGCATAGCCCCGATCGCTTATCAGGCGGCGCATTGCTTCGTACGCCTTGAGTGTCTTGATAGTGGCCGAATAGTCCATGTCGGCCAGGTTGGTCAGGACTTTTTTTCTCTGCTCATAGTGCGCCACGGCGGCGGCATCGTCGAGTTCCTTGAGGCCGTCCAGAAAGGCGAGCAAATCATGTTCTTCGACCTCGATGCCGAAGAGATCAGCCAGTTCCTGGTGACTGAACATGCAGGCATCAAAACCGTCCGGATGGTGGCCGATAACCCCGATCGTGGTGTTGGTCAGGCCGCGCTTGATCGCTGCGGCTTTGCCCAGCGCCTCAATTTTTTTGAGAACGTCGGGGCTGCCTGCTGCGCCGTGTGCATAATCATAGCCGAGTCCGGCCCGGGAGAGGGCATGGGCGGCCAGGTTGATGCCGCACAGCGAATTGAGCCGGAGTCTGCCGCCGGTTCGGGGTTCAGGAAAGGACCATAACAGCAGGGGGGCTTCCAGCTGCCTGGCAGCCTCGAGGGTCATCGCGGCATCGGTAAAGGTAACCTGAAGCTGCACGACGACATCCAAATGAGCTTGCCTGAAGGATTCGAGAACCGGCCGGATCTCGCCGGCATCGAACAGCAGGGTCGGTTCTCCAACAAGCTCGGCGTCCAGCCTTTGCAGACTGTTCCAGGCCGCGCTCAGGACTTCTTCGGCATAGGGCACATCGAAGGTATTGCGACCAACAGCGAGTACACCGATCCGGGGTTTTACGGGCATCATCTCACTTTGTTCCTGGGTGCTACTGATTCAGGCATGGACTCAACGGCCTATGGCAATGATTGTAAATTAGATTACAAGAAAAAGAGATTGTGTCAATAATATTTCATTTTTTGCTTGATTTTTTACCAGGCATGACCTTTTATCAACAATTATAAGATGATTTTGTCGATTTAAACCAGAAGCGAGAGGTGAGACCATATGAATCCATGTAACCTGAATGAGCTCGGAATAACGCGTGAAGATGCATGGGCGGTCGGTCATTTCAATATTCATAATCAGGAGTTCATCAGGGCGGTCGTGCGGGCCGCGGAACAGGAGTGTTCCCCCGCGATTCTCGCGGTGGGCATGATGTCGATAAAGTACATGGGGCTCGAGCCGCTGGTCAGTGCTTGCCGGGTAATGAGCCAGGAGACCGGTGCGCCGATCGCCGTTCATTTAGATCACGCCCGGGAATTGGGTATTGTGCGCCAGGCGCTCGACTGCGGTATCAATTCGGTCATGTTTGACGGTTCTGCACTCGACTACGAGGATAATGTCCAAAAAACAACAGAAGTGGTGAAAATGGCCCATGACTGCGGGGCAACCGCAGAGGGAGAAATCGGCATCGTCCCCCACGGGACGGCTTCAGTGAGTGCTGCCGATATGACGGACCCGGCCAGGGCGGTCGAGTTTGCCGAACGCACCGGGGTCGACTTCCTGGCTGTGTCTCTGGGCAGCATCCATGGCATGAAGACTGCGGGCGCCTCGCTTAACCAGGATCTTCTCCAGCAGCTGCATAGTCAGATCCCGGTGCCTCTGGTCCTGCACGGTGCCTCGGGCGTGGTCGATGAGCATCTCAAGGCGGCAGTCAATAACGGTATCAGAAAGATCAATGTCAATACCGGACTGAAAGTGGTGTTGAAAGATTTTCTCTCCACCCGTCTGGCTGAAAGTCCCGACACAGACCTCCTTGCGGATCTGCAGCTGGGGCTGGAGGCGGTCAGCGCTTCGATTGCTCAACGAATGAGACTGTTCGGGTCGAGCAACAGGGCCTAGGTGATCCGCCTCAAGCCTTTGTCAGATAACCCTCGACCGCTGCCCGATCGGGGACTCCGAGGCTGCCTCCAAAGCTCAAACATTTAAGCGCTGCGGCAACTCCGGCAAAGCGCATGGCCTCGTTGATCGCCATGTTCTCGACCATGGCGACCGCAAAAGCGCCGTGGAATACATCTCCGGCCCCGCAGGTATCCAGCGGCACTATTTTCTCCGCCGGGCTTGAGGTGAGCGTATCGTTGTCCAGCCAGTAACTGCCCTTTTCGCCTGCCGTTACGGCAACCCAGGCGCCGCTGCTGCGGCTGACCGATCTGAGTGCCTTTTCAAGGTCTGGTTCCTGGCTTACCATTTCAAGGCCGCGTTCACTGAAAATAGCATATGCCGCCTGCGCGACCAGGCTGCTGATATCAATGGGAGCGATGTCGGCGTCAAGAAGACTTTCTACATTGTGTTTTTGCGCTATCTGCAGCGCGCGCTGGGCGCCCTCGGGCCAGCGCACATCGGTAAGCAGAAAATCGGAAGCGGCGATGAGTTCTTCGCTGATCCAGGCTGGGTCGGGGTCCAGCCTGCTGCTGGAGTAGTTGATAATCTGCCTCTCACCGCTCTTGTCGATCACCACTGATGAAACCTGGGATGTTTGTCCGGCAATGCGGCGAACCTGGCTGACATCAACCCGTCGCCCCAAGAGATGGTGAACCACGTCGCGGCCGACCTGGTCGTCTCCCAGGCGGGCGACCAGGACAGCTTCATGGCCCAGCGCGGCTACCGCTATGGCCGCCGCTGCGGCCGGTCCTCCGGGGGCGGCCGCGTAATGCTCGGCAAAGAATTTACCGCCTCCTTCGGGTAAGGTGGGAACCTTGAATAAATAATCGAGACAGGCAAGGCCGACGCAGATGATTTTTGCCATGGGTCACCTAAGCTGATGAGCAGGACAATGTATTGTCGTTTTGTGGACAAAAAAAGATATGATTTTGTAACTTTTTTAACAAATTCGGCCGGGCTTGGCAAGGCTGCATTGCCTTTATCCAGGTAATACGCCCAAGGCTATCGCACCGTTCGGCGCAAAGGAGAAGGTTCTGGGCACCAACCCGGTCGCCTTTGCAGCCCCGGGTGAAGAAGATCCGCTGGTCATAGACTTTGCGGTATCGGCGGTGGCCCGGGGCAAGATTAGGACCGCCGACCGGGCAGGGCAGAACATTCCCTGCGGGTGGGCAAGCGGTCCGGATGGCGAGCCGACCACCGATCCGCAAACAGCGTTTCCGGGCACGATGGTTCCGATCGGCGGCGCCAAAGGAGCTGCGCTCGCCTTACTGGTCGAAGTGATGTCAGCCTGCCTGGCTGGAGCAGCACTGAGCATAGAAGCAGGGTCACTGTTTGAAGGAGCCGGAGATCCGCCTAATCTGGGACTGGTATTTCTGGCGATTGATGCGCAGGCGCTCTCAGCCCATAGCTTCAGTTCCCCCCTCAAGGACCTGGCCGCGGCCTATGATCGAATTCAAGGGGCCTGGTTTACAGGCCTGAAACGATTGCAGAACCGGAAGATTGGTGCAGTACGGGGTGCTGCAGTACCTGCTGCTCTGCTCAAAGAAATCTTAGACCTGGCGCGCTGCGCAGGACTGGGCAAATGAACAGCGCGCCAGGATTGTCCGAGCGCGACTACACGGGCGAAGCCGAGCGGTTGCCCGGACCGTAGCCGAGCGGATTGATGTTTAATTTTTTCATGCGGTACTGCAGGGTGGAACGGGGGATATCGAGCAGGCGGGCCGCGCCATTTTTGCCGCCGACCATGCCGCCAGTGGCGGTCAGCGCCTGGATAATGTGGGCCCGTTCAGCCTGTTCCAGAGTCGTGAAACGATTAGGCCGGCTGGCATTCGTCATCGTCACCGGGAAGGTCCGCTTGATGTTGTTTTCATCGATCCGCGCTCCGGGCTGCAGAATGATCAACCGTTTGACCATGTTCTTGAGTTCCCGGACGTTGCCCGGCCAGTTGTATTGACAGAGTGCGTTGATTGCGTCAGCGGTGTAGACCGGTGGCGGCCGATTCATGCGCTCGGCTTCACTGGCATTGATGTTCTTTACCAGCAGGGGGATATCCTCCAACCGTTCACGCAGCGGCGGAATGTTGATCGTTACCGTTTCCAGACGGTAAAACAGGTCCTGGCGAAACTGCCCCGACTTCACGCTCTGCAGCAGATCTTTGTTGGTTGCAGCAATAATGCGGGCATCGATCCTGATTGATGTGCTTTCACCCACCCGTTCGATTTTTCGTTCCTGGAGCACCTGCAGCAGTTTAGCCTGCAGACCGATGGGCAGGTCGCCGACCTCGTCCAGGAAAATGGTGCCTTCTTCGGCCAGCTCGAAGCGCCCCAGGCGGTGTTTGTCGGCCCCGGTGAAGGCCCCCTTGGCGTGGCCGAAAAGCTCGCTTTCAAACAGAGAAGAAGTCAGACCCGGGCAGTTGGTTTTGACGAACAGGTTGCCCTGGCGGGGGCTTTTGTCATGAATAAGGCGGCTGAGAAAGTCTTTGCCGGTTCCGGTTTCCCCGGTTATGAGGATGGTCTCGTCGGTGCCGGCCACCTGGTCCACCATCTCCATGACCTGATTCATCTGGGCGGAGGCGAAGAAGAAATCACCGCTCTGGTATTCCCGGCTGTGGGAGAGGAGGTATTGCTTTTCCTCCTGGAGGTGGAGATTTGAGCTTTTCAGGGTGGTGTAGGCGAGCATGTTTTCAACAGCAATGGCAATCTGCTGGGAGAGGGCCAGCAGGAGTTTGGTTAACTCGGATATGCCGTGCGGGACGCTGCGGAAACTGAAGTGAATGGTGCCGAACAGTTTGTCGCGGACAATCATCGGGAAGGCCATGGTCGATTTTAATCCGGCCTTGACCAGGTCGCCGACCGAACTGAGGTCGGTGTAGCGGGTGAGATCGTCGAAAATTACCGGCTGGCGGGACTGAATGGCCATCCGGGCTACGGCCCCGTCCGCCAGCGGTCTGGATTTTTGCGCAACCACGCCACTGGGCTGGACGCCGTCGGCTGCGGCAAAATAGGTGATGGTCCCGTTCTGCGAATCATAGAGCATGATGCACAACCGATCGTAAGCAATGTGCTGCTGCAGTTCGCGGGATAGGGCCATAAACAGGTCCTCCCTGCTTTTGCAGGTAACAATCGCGTTGTTGAGCTCAAGTAGCATCTTGTAGCGCGTCTCCGTATTCCAGCGGGCCGCCAGCCTTGGAGCCGTCTCTGTCTGAGTGTACATGATGTATCAGTAACCGAAGCCGATGGCCAAATCAAGCCCAATATTGGGCTTGGTGCCAAATATTGGGCCCCAAAATCAGGCTAAAATATTCGTTGTCTTTGGATACCTATATTGATTCCAGTATCTTGTGAAAACCGATACGACTGGCCCGGTGTTTGCTTGATATGATAGCATGACCACAGGTGAGGCGATGATTCTGGATTTAAAATACGGAACGGGGACCATTGGGGTTCATATACCCGATTCGGCTCAGGCCGTTATTCTTGAGCCCAATCATATCGAGCCGGTCGCCTCGATACGGCAGGCGCTGCTGGATGAACTGGCGGGCCTGGCCAAGGCTGAACCCGTCCTGCTCGATGCTGCAGCGCAGGCAACGAGCGTTGCCATTGCGATACCCGATGAGACCCGCCCGCTGCCGGTCAAGAAGGTGCTGCCGATTCTGCTGGACTGGCTCTTCGGGCACCTTCCTGAACTGGACCCTGCCAGGGTGACTATTCTTATCGGCGGCGGTCTGCACCCGCCGCTCGATGAGCAGACTCAACAACGCCTGGTGCCTGCCGATATTGCCAGGGGCTGCACGGTTGTCGCCCACGACGCCAATAGCAGTCCGATGGTGGATTACGGCCTTACCAGCAGAGGCACCCCGGTCAGAATCAATACACATGTTGCCGAGGCTGATTTCAAAATAGCCGTCGGCCAGATCGATCCCCACCAGTTTGTCGGTTTTACCGGCGGCTCCAAAGCTATCGTTATCGGCTGCGGCAGCGCTGCAACCATCGAGCACAATCATTCGCTGATGTTTCACGACGAGGCCCGCGTCGGTCTGCTGCACGGCAACCCGGTCCGTGAAGACCTCAATGAAGCAGGGCAGATGGTCGGCGTCGATCTGGCGGTAAATTTCATTATGGCCCCGTCCAAGGAGGTTGTGCAGGTACTGGTGGGCGATCCCCTGAAAATGCTTATCGAGGGGGCAAAAACCTGCGCGGCGCTCTACGGTGTGGCGATTGAGGAAGAGTTCGACATCATGGTTGCCAGCTGTGGCGGTTATCCCAAAGATATCTGCCTGTATCAGGCCCAGAAAGGGCTCAACCTGGCCTCGCAGGCTGTCCGGAAGGGGGGGCATATTCTGTTGCTTGCCGCTTCCACGCAGGGTGTCGGGGACGATGTCTATTTTGACTACGTTTCTCAGTTTACCAGCCCTGAAGAGGTGCTGGCGGATTTCAAGAAGCAGGGCTTCAGGATGGGCGCTCACAAGGCCTATCTGTTCGGCCGAACCCTGGATCAGTTCGATGTGGCGGTCAGCTCTGAACTGGACCCTGCGGTACTGCAGAAGTGCCATCTGCGATCGGCTGATCCGTCCAGGGTGATCGGCGAGTGGGTGGAAAATTTTGCCGGCATACCCAGGATCGGCATCATACCCAATGCAAACACCACCTATTTCTATCGGCTGTAGTTTGTAGATGAATGTTGCTGCGGGGCGGACCACGTCCCCGGATGATAAGAGGAGAGCTTTCAGCAGGAAAGCTGCAAACAAGTGAACCGAGGTCGGTTATTAGGAACCAGGACGAGGGGTCGGCATCGTCTCCTGTCTTATACTCGATTCAAAATTTCACACATGTAGGAGGCATACATGGCTATCGATTTTTTGGTGCACGAAGCTGCGGATGGCGTTGGCGTAGCGGTCGTTGAGGGCCTGCAGGCGGGTCAGGAGATCACCGGCTGGGTGATGAAAGAGGATCAAACGATCACGATGAAGCTGATCAGCGATATTCCGATCGGCCACAAGGTGGCCCTTCAGGACTATGCCGAGGGCGATACGGTGATCAAATACAACACCGATATTGGCAAGGTCGTGGCACCGATAAAGAAAGGCGAACATCTTCACGTACATAACGTTAAAACAAAGAGGTGGTAAATCATGCAAAGTAAATTTATGGGATATCGCCGTGAAAACGGCCGGGTCGGTGTTCGCAACCATGTCATCATCCTGCCCCTGGATGATCTGTCGAACTCGGCCTGCGAAGCGGTGGCGAATAATGTCAAGGGCACGATGGCCATTCCGCATCCGTATGGGCGTCTGCAGTTCGGTGAAGACCTCGAGCTTCATTTCCGCACCCTGATCGGCACCGGCTGCAACCCCAACGTCGCCGCGGTAATCGTCATCGGCATCGAGCCGCTGTGGACCGACCGGATCGTTCAGGGAATCGCCAAAACCGGCAAACCGGTTGCCGGTTTTGCCATTGAGAAAAATGGCGATTTCAACACCATCTGTGCGGCATCCAAACAAGCCAAGGAATACATGCATCAGGTCAGCGAGTATCAGCGGGTCGAGTGCGATGTCAGTGAACTTTGGGTTTCCACCAAATGCGGCGAGTCTGACACCACCTCCGGTATCGCCACCAACCCCACGGTGGGCAATGCCTATGACAAACTCTACGAGAACGGCAACACCATACTGTTCGGTGAGACCACCGAGCTGACCGGCGGCGAGCATCTGGTTCTGGAACGCTGCGCCAATGATCAGGTGCGCAAGGACTTCCAGTTCTATTTCGATCGCTACGCCAAACTCGTTGACGATCACAAGACCAACGATCTGTCCGACTCCCAGCCGACCAAGGGAAACATCGAAGGCGGGCTGACTACGATCGAGGAAAAAGCACTGGGCAACATCCAGAAGATCGGCACCAAGGCGCCAATCGTCGGCGCCCTGGAAAAGGCCGTCGAGCCGACCGGTCCCGGTCTCTGGTTCCAGGATTCCTCCTCTGCCGCGGCAGAGCAGGTTACCCTGTGCGCCGCTTCCGGCTTTGTGGTTCACTTTTTTCCGACCGGTCAGGGCAATATTATCGGCAACCCGATTCTGCCGGTCATCAAGCTCTGTTCCAACCCGCGGACTCTGCGGACCATGTCCGAGCATTTCGATGTCGACGTCTCCGGGCTGCTGCGCCGTGATCTGAACCTGGATCAGGCGGGCGACATGCTGCTTGAAATGATGGTGCGGACGGCCAATGGCAGAATGACCGCAGCCGAGGTACTCGGCCATCGTGAATTCGTGCTGACCAAGCTTTACGAGAGTGCCTAAACGTATCTACGGAAAATACCATGCGAAGACCTGCAGCGTAGGTCTTCGCATGCATGCTCACCAACAGAATAAACATAAACGGGAGGGAATAATGAGAGTAAAACTCAAAGGTTTTACCATTATGGTGCTGGCATCGATCTTTGCGTTAACAGGCTCGGTAGTGCTGGCTGATGAGTATCCAAGCAAGGGCGTGAACTATGTCATCCCATTCGGACCAGGCGGTGAGTCAGATATCACCGCCCGCCACCAGCAGCCTTTTTTCAAGAAGCTGTTCGGACAGGACCTGATCATCTCCTATAAGCCCGGCGGCGGCGGTGCTGTGGGCTGGGCCCAGTTGAACAAGATGAAGGGCGACGGCTACAATATCATGGGCATCAATCTGCCGCACATCATCATTCAGCCGCAGCAGAAGGATGTGGGTTTCAAGACCGAGGACCTGGTCGGTGTCTATATGTTCCATTACACGCCTGACGCAATTGTGGTGCCCAAGGATAGTGAATTCAAAACCTTGAAAGACCTGGTTGAATACGCCGCAGCCAATCCCGGACAGGTGACCTTTTCAGGGTCCGGCAAGGCTTCGGCAAATCATCTGGCCCAACTCCGTTTCGACAAGATGGCCGGCATCAAGACCACCTATGTCCCGTTCAAGGGAACCGGCGCTTCAGTAACCGCCCTTATGGGCAAACAGGTCCGGGCCCAATGGGGCTACACTTCAGTCGGAGCGGCACATGCTGAGCAGGTGAATATGCTGGCCGTGGCCATGGAGAAGCGTCATCCGAAATTCCCGGATGTCCCGACCTTCAAGGAGCTTGGCTACGATCTGGTTTCCGGCGCCTACCGCGGCATTGGGGTTCCGGCATCAACGCCTGAGGACATTCGTCAGAAGTTGTCGGATATGATTGGCAAGATCAATGCCGACCCGGAATTTATTCAGCGCATGGAAAATGACGGCATGGCAATGCTCGATGTCGACTATAAGGCCTATCCGGCGTTTATGGAAAAGATGGAAACCATTTATCTTGAGGCTGCCCGCGAGGCAAATATCCTCAATTAAATGGCATCTGAGCAGCCGGGGATTGGTCCATTCCCTGGCTGCTTTTTGAATTAATTGTACCGGAGCGTGCTGCTACATTGCAGGTGGTGCTTTCGGGTACAGTACATGGCCTGAAATTCTGGTGCGGTTGCCGGAGAATTGGTTTTTTTCATCTATCCAGCACCGGCCCACACTGGTTTGAAAGCAAGACAAGGTTATGCATTATGCCGGGATTTGAGAATCTGCTCGCGGCCCTGACGCCTGTTAATATCATGCTGGCCTTTCTTGGGGTTGTGGCCGGCACGGTAATCGGATCATTGCCGGGTCTCACCGCAACCATGGCGGTGGCTGTCCTGGTACCCATTACCTTTACGATGGAACCCAGTTCCGCCTTGATCATGATGGGGGCCATCTACACCGGGGCCATCTACGGGGGCGCCTACTCCGCCATCTTACTCAATACTCCGGGGACCCCTTCGGCAATTGCCACAACCTTCGATGGGTATCCGATGGCCAAGCAGGGCAAAGGCGACCTGGCCATTACCCTGGCCTGTATCGCCTCGGTCACCGGCGGCCTGGTGGGAGCCACCTTCTTATTATTGCTGGCCCCGCCTCTTGCAGAAGTTGCCCTCGCCTTTGGTCCGGTCGAGTATTTCTGGCTGGCCATTTTCGGTCTGACGCTGATATCAGCACTCTCAGAGGGCAACCTGCTCAAGGGCCTTATCGGAGCCTGTTTTGGCCTGCTGCTCGCTTGTGTCGGGGTAGCGGAAATCAGCGCCGATATACGGTTCACCTTTGGCAATCAGGTTCTGATTGGCGGCATTGAGACGGTATCTGCGCTCATCGGCCTATACTGCATACCGGTACTTATCGATCTGGTGGCAACGCCTGACAGGCATCTGAAGGTGACCCATGTGCCGCGCGGTTTCCGCTTTCTCGAAGCCCTGGCAATTTCGTGGAAGCACAAATTCAGCCTGCTGCGCAGTTCTGTCATCGGCACCCTGGTCGGTATCCTGCCCGGAGCAGGGGGTTCGATTGCCGGCCTGGTCGCCTATTCGGAGGCACGGCGCTCCTCGTCTCGAAGTGAACACTTCGGCCATGGCGAGCCCGAAGGGGTTATGGCCACGGAATCGGCCAATAATGCCACCGTCGGCGGCGGCTTCATCCCGACCCTGGTCCTGGGTATACCCGGTACCCCGCCGGATGCGGTTATCCTCGGGGCCCTGCTGATCCAGGGTATCCGGACTGGACCCAGTCTCTTTGTGGAAGGTGCGTCGATCGTCTACACCTTCATTTACGGGTTGTTCCTGGCCACTTTTCTGATGCTGCCGGTGGGGCTCGTTATCGGGCGCTATGCCTACAAGGCTATTATTACCATACCAAAGGCAATGCTGGTGCCGACGGTGGCCTTCATGACGGTGATCGGAACCTATGCGATCCGCAATTCCATCTCCGATATCGTCATCATGATCCTGCTCGGCGTTGTCGGTTGGATATTGAATCGCTATGGATTCAGCCCTTCCCCCATCGTTCTTGGTCTTATCCTGGGCAGCATCGCTGAGCAGGGATTTGTGCAGGCCTGGACGATCGGGGCGGCAACGGGCGCCTTGCCGAAGATGTTTTTCGGCCGGCCCATCAGCCTAGTGATCATCGCCTTTATCCTGATTTCATTGTTCTATCCCCTGATCCGTAAACGCTGGATAAAGCATAGATTGGGAGTAACCAATGATGATGAATAAAAAGAGCGTGCACAATAGAGATATGGCAAGCGTGGTGATGGCCTGCCTGTTCATCATAATGGGACTGGTGGCCCTGTGGGATACCACCAACATGGTGGACTCTGATTCTTATGTTTTTCCGCGCGCCATTGCCATCGCGATGATTCTGTTCAGCCTGGCCCTGATTGTCTGGAAGCTGGCAAAACCTGTCCCAAAAAAAGATGCAGACGGTGTTGGTGCTTCCAATTTTCGCCGCCTCGCTCTGGTCGGCGTGATGCTTCTGAGTTGTTTGCTGATGCCCTGGCTGGGATTTCTGATTTCAGGTTTTGCCACCTTTTTTCTGTTGATGCTGGTTGCGATGTACGATGCCTGGACCCCTGCCAAGAGAATTATCTACCCATTGATTGCCGTGGCGGTCGTGCTTGGCTTCTATGGACTTTTCGCCAATCTTCTGCAAGTACCGCTGCCCCTTGGAACATTGTTTGAATAATTAGAAGCTACATTTTGATGCTGAAATTAGAAGGAGGAATGTAATGGCACATGGCTATAACGGGAAAATTCTCGTTGTTGATTTGACAAACGGCACCCACCAAGTCAATGAACCGGATGAGCTCTGGTATCGGACCTATTGGGGAGGAACCGGCATCGTAGCAGAGACGCTGCTCAAAGAGATTGACCCGGATATAGACCCGCTCGGCCCGGACAATGTACTTGTTTTTGCCTGCAGCGTGGTCACGGGTGCCCCGATCTCAGGCTTCAATCGGTATTCAGTGGGAGCGAAATCTCCACTGACAGGAGGCTTTGCTCGAACCGAGGCCGCCGGATTTTTTGGGCCGGAGCTCAAATTCGCCGGCTTCGATGCGATCATCATCAAAGGTGCTGCGGAAAAACCGGTATATCTGTGGATCAAAGACGGCGCGGTTGAAATCCGCGATGCGTCCAGTCTCTGGGGGCTGGACAATTGGGAGACCCTTGAACGTCTGCGTGAGTCGACTGGGGAGGCAAGAGTGCGGGTGGTAAGCATTGGTCCTGCGGGAGAGAAGTTAGTCTCCTACGCCTGCCTTCAGAACGACCTGGAACACTTTAATGCCCGCACAGGAATGGGAGCGGTCATGGGGTCAAAAAAACTCAAGGCCATTGCCGTTCGCGGGACCGCCAAACTGACGATGGCCGACCCGGATAAGGTCAAGGAGATCGGCGCCTGGCACAGGGAGCGAATCAAGACCCATCCACCCAATGTCGGCCTGGGAAAAGTCGGTACCCCGGGGCTGGTCCAGGGTGTTAACGCCTCAGGTTTCCTGCCTACCCGAAATTTCAGAGAAGGGCAATTCGAAGGGGCTGAAAAGCTGGCGGCGGATAATTACCACGCGACTATTTTCCATTCACGCGGCACCTGCTGGCACTGCACCGTGGCCTGTAAACGCAAGGTTGAACTCGAAGATGCCGATTATCCCCTGGATAAGCGCTTTGGTGGCCCGGAGTATGAGTCGCTGGCCGCCTTTGGATCCATGCTCGCGATAGATAATCTGCCGGCTGTTGCCTATGCCAACCAACTCTGCAACCTGCTGGGGCTGGACACGATCTCGACCGGCTGCAGCATAGCCTTTGCCATGGAGTGTTTTGAAAAAGGCATTCTCACCGAGGCGGACACCGGCGGCAGGAAAATCGGGTTTGGTGATGCGGAAGCGGCAATCTGGCTGATTCGGCAGATTGCCGCCCGTGAAGGTATCGGCGATGTGCTCAGCCAGGGGGTCAAACGTGCTGCTGAAAAGATCGGCCGCGGCGCTGAGCGCTATGCCTTTCACATCAAGGGTCAGGAACTGGGTCTGCATGACGGCCGCGGCAAAACCGGCATGGGCCTGGGTTTTGCCTTGGGTGCCACGGGAGGTGATCATATCGAGACTCCCCATGATGTGGCCTTTCAGGGAGAAGGGATCAGCAAGCTCTACCCCATGGGGCTGTTTGATCCGGTGGATCCGGTGAAGACCGACGCTGCCAAGGTCCGCTTCTTCTTTATTGGCCAGAAAGCCTGGGGCATAAACAATTTACTGGGGTTGTGCAACTTCTGTTCAGTGCCCATACATGCCCTGACTTTTTCCCGCCTGGTGGAAGCGGTGCAGGCCATAACCGGCTGGGATACCAGCCTGTACGAGATCGTTCTGGGTGTTGAGCGGGCCAACGTCATGTCCCGGATTTTCAACAATCGCTGCGGTTTCACCCCGGATGACGACACCCTGATCCGGCGCTGGTTCGAGAAAATGCCTGCCGGCCCGCTCAAGGGCATGCGCTTTGATCCCGATGCTTTCAGAGGCTGGATCGAGCTCTATTACGAGATGTCGGGCTGGGATAAAGAAGGGAGGCCGACCCGGGGCAAGCTGGTTGAACTTGGTCTGGACTGGCTTATCAATAATGAAGAGGGCAGGGCTTAGTACCGTGTCTGTAAGAACCTAAAATAAATTGTACAGGGAGGATGAGATGGCAATTGGATTTATCGGAGTCGGCCTTATGGGGGGACCGCTGGCGCGGAACCTGATCAGGGCCGGAAAAGAGGTGCTCGTCTTCGATCTTAGTGAAGAGGCGGTGCAGAAGACCCTGGAGGCGGGTACAAGCGGCAGGGCTGCCGCTTCGATTGATGATCTTGGCGATTGCGATATCGTCTTCACCAGCCTGCCGATGCCGCAGCATGTTGAAGGCGTGATGCTGGGGGGTGACGGGCTGCTGGCCAAAATGAAAGCGGGGGCAATTCATGTGGAGCTCAGCACCATCGATCCACAGACCTCGCTAAAGCTGGAAGCTGCTGCCAGGGCCGTCAACATTGGCTTTTTGCAATGCACTCTGGGCAAGACACCGGCCCATGCGGAAAAAGCTGAGGAGCCCCTGTTCATCGGCGGGGATAAGGCCCTCTATGAGCAGTTGGCCGAGATCTGGCCGATTATCGGTTCACCCGAATATTACATGGGTGGGGTGGAAGCCTCTTGTGCGGTCAAACTGATCAGCAATATGGTCGGCATGGCTAACCTGGCGGTGCTGGCCGAAGGCATGCGGGCCGGTGAAAAAGCAGGAATCGAAAAGCAGAGACTCGTCGAACTGCTGCAGGATACCGGGGCGCGCAGTTTCCAGATGGACGTGCGTGGCCCGTGGATCGCGGCCGGTGATTTCAATAACCGTTTTGGTCTTGATCTGGCTTTGAAGGACGTGCGTCTCGGCTGCGAGATGGCCCGTACCTGGGGCCTTGATCTCAAAGCCATGGAAGCGGCGCTCGAGCTCTACAGGAAGGCTTCGGCGGCAGGTTTCGGCAAGGAAGACTGCAATGCCGTCTACAAAGCTATCTAATAGTTATGTGCCATGGCTCCAGACCCAGTCGGGATGCCGGGCGAGGCGGATAAGACCATGACAGACTCTCAAAAAAAGAGCTACTCAACGAAAGGATCGAAAATCGCGGTTGCTTTGTCGGCGCTCTCTTTTGTTATCTACCTGATCAACATGATAGCTGGCAAAGCCAACATCATCTATGAGCTGAACCTTTTTCAGATCGGCCCCGTAGCTGAATTTCTTATGCTTCTTTTTTCTTCAACGACTTTTATCATAGCTGCGCTGCTGCAGGAGGCAGCTTGGAAGTCCACCCTTGAACCACACACCAAATAGGAGAACAATCATGCAAGAGCATCCCCAAAAACAAGAAGTCCAATCCAAAGATCGTCGTCGTTTCATGGAGCTCAGTGCCAAATTCGGCTTTACCGCTGCGGTAGTTGCACTCGGCAACGGGTTTCTCTGGAACACCGAGGCCGTGGCCCAGACGGCCAATGAGGAGAAAGAACGTCAGCAGGCCGCCAAGTTCACGATGAATGTGGCGACGGCCTACATCCTCGGGGCATCCAGGTCATATCCGATCATGCAGCTCGATTTCAAGGAAAACGTCCAGAACGCCACCAACGGCCAGATCTATGTGAAGCTCGCCCCGGGCGGCCAGCTCGGCGCCGGCAGTGCCCTGGTCCAGAAAGTGCAGTCGGGAACGATCCAGGCGGCCCAGCACTCGATTTCCAACTTTGCCCCGTTCGCCCCCGCGGCGGACGTCATCAACATTCCCTACATGTGCGGCGAGAACCAGCAATTCATCAACCTGGTCACCTCTGACGCCTGGAAGCAGGAGATCAATCCGAAAATCGAGGACAAGGGCTTCAAGGCCCTCTGGTACGTCAACATCGACCCCCGCACCTGTGCTATCCGCAAGGGAGTCGACGGCCCGATCAAGACCCCGGAACAGCTCCAGGGCATCAAGTTCCGCGTGCCGGGATCGAAGATCCTGCAGCAGTTCTACCAGTTGCTCGGCGCCAACCCGACCCCGGTCGCCTGGGGCGAGACCTCATCGGCTATCAAGCAGGGTGTGGCCGATGCCCTGGATCCTGCAGTCGGGGCCCTGTACGTTTTCGGCTTCAAGGAGATCCTCTCCTGGATCACCTTCAACGCCGCGGTTCCAGATGCCCAGGTCTACTCCTGCAACCTGGAGTGGTTCAATGGCCTGCCCAAGGATGTTCAGGAAGGGGTCGAGTTCGCCAGCGACGTGACCTTCCGCCAGAACCTCGCCAAGGTTCCGGCCGCCCGGGCCTTTGCGATGGCCGAGATGGTCAAGGCCGGCGTGCAGTTCTACGCGCCGACGCCAGAGGAGAAGGAGCAATGGGTCGCCAAGGCCGGGGCCCAACTGCCGGCCTGGGACGACATCAAGAAGGAGCTTCTCGGTTCAGCAGATAAGTTCGACGCACTGCAGGAAGCCGCAAATACCTTCAACGGCTATTATGTTCATGATGTAAAAGCCTGATATGGTTTGGGGCGGCCAGGCTCTGGCCGCCCCCGGCAAATCATAACCTGAGGTTGAACCCATGCGACTGAAAAGAATTCTCCAGGCTATCGATAAAAATGGCGAGCGCTATCTGCTGCTGCCGCTTTATGCGATGATCGTCAGCACCATCTTCCTCGAGGTGGTGCGCAGAAGCGTGTTCGCCTACTCTTCAATCTGGGCCGAGGAGATTGCCCGCTATGCCTTTATCTATGTGGCCTATATCGGTGCTTCGGCGGCCATCAAGGAGCGGGCTCATATTCGAATCGACCTTATTCTGCATCTGTTCTCACCCCGGATGAAAGCGCTGGTTTTCATTTTTGGCGATATCGTCACCCTGATCCTGGCCGTGCTGGCCATCTATATGTCCATGGAATCGGTCCTGACGTCCCTGAAATTCGGTTCGGTCACCCATGGCTTGCGGATCAGTCAGGCCTGGTTTCTTGCTGCTGTGCCTATCGGCTTTGCGATGATGGTCTTCCGAATACTGCAGTCGATCAAGCGCGACTGGAGCGATCTGAGAGCAGGCCGTCCGGTATTTGAAGGCAATAAACTTTTTGATTAACGGGGGCAGAGAACATCATGTATCAGATTTATATGCAGCAGCAGGAATTGTCGCTTGGCTGGGAGTTCTACCTTCCGCTAATAGGTATGGTCATCCTGATCCTGCTGGCCGTTCGGATCTGGACGGTCATCGGTCTGGGCTCGCTGGTGATGCTCTACACCACCGGTGTCCTGCCCCCGACTCTGCTCGGTGAAGCGCTTTTCGACGGGGTCGACCATTTCGCCTTGATCGCAGTGCCGCTGTTCATTCTGACCGGCGACGTACTGGTCAGAACCGGGCTATCTATAAAGCTGCTCGAGGTGGCTGAAGCGACCATGGGCTGGCAGAAGGCCGGGCTGGGGACCTCCACCGTGCTGGGCTGCGGTTTCTTTGCCTGTATTTCGGGTTCGGACGCTGCTGACGCGGCGGCGATCAGCCGTATTACCATCGACCGTCTGGTGGAGAAAGGCTACCCGAAAGGGTACGCCTGCGCCATGGTGGCTGCTGGAGCCTGCACGGGCATCCTCATTCCGCCATCAATTGCCTACATCATTATCGGCCTCGTTCTGGGTATCTCCGCCTCCACCCTGTTCAAGGCTGCGGCGATTCCGGGCGTTTTGATCCTCGCCTCGGTGATGATTACCAATACAATGGTCAATCGATTCAGAGGATACGAGGCCTCAGAGATCGGTTTCAACTTCAAGCACTGGGCCAGAACCGTCTATTCGGCCCGCTGGGCCCTGCTGATCCCCTTTATTATTCTGGGTGGCATCTATTCAGGCATCTTTACACCCACTGAATCGGCCGCGGTGGCGGTCATGACCACTATCATCATCGGTTTTTTCCAGGGCACCCTGACCCTGAAGGATTTTCCGGAGATGCTGGAGACCTCAGCCAAGGTGAATGGTGTGATAGTGCCGATTATCGCCATGTCGCTGCCCCTGGCCCAGACTCTCGCCTCTCTGCAGGTGCCGCAGTATTTCGTCCAGTCGATAACCGAGGTGACCACCAATCCCTATTTCATCATATTACTGATGCTGCTCATCCTGATGGTTGCCGGCTGCGTCATGGAGACCACGCCCAACATCGTTATTCTTGCGCCGCTGCTGCTGCCGCTGGCGCTCGAGATCGGCATGAACGAGATCCATTTCTGCATCTTTATGATTACCGCTTTGGGCATCGGCTTCATCACCCCGCCTCTGGGGCTCAATTTGTTCGTGGTGTCGGGGGTAACGGGGACTTCAGTGTTGGCAATTTCCAGGCATGCCGTGGTCTTCGTGGCGACCATGCTTATTATTGTCTTGCTCCTGGCCTTTGTCCCAGCCCTGTCGCTGTGGCTGCTCTGACGGCGTACCCAAGTCTAACAGGGCTGCAGGTATAGTGCTTATGATCGATAGCGGGCGGGGAATTATGGTTAATGGATCTCAAAAGTGTTTCTGGTCCCACTCAATTGCAAAGGAGTCGTGATGGACAGATATAAGTTGTTGCTCAACGGTGCCTGGCAGGACAGCGATAACCGCCTGACGGTTGCCGATCCGGCTTCAGAAGAACCATTTGCTGAAGTGGCAACCATCGATCGTGAAGGGGTCCGCCAGGCGCTTGCTGATGCTCAGACCGCCTTTCTCACCTGGAAGAACCTGAGTGCAAAAGAACGGGGTGCGTATCTCAATGCGCTGGCCGATGAACTGTCCAGGCGCGGGGATTTAATAGCGGAACTTATCACCCGGGAAAACGGCAAGCCTCTGGCTCAGGCCAAAGGCGAGGTGGCTATGTCCGTAGATCATCTGCAATGGTTTGCCGAAGAAGCCCGGCGCGCCTATGGCCGGGTAGTGCCGCAGCAGGCCGATGGCAAGCGCCATCTGGTTGTCAGGCAGCCGGTTGGGGTGGTCGGCGCGATCGCACCCTGGAATTTTCCGCTGGTCCTGGCCCTGCGCAAGGTCGCCCCGGCGCTGGCTGCCGGCTGCACGGTTGTGCTCAAGCCGGCAAGTGCAACCCCGCTTTCAGCAATCGAAATGGCCCGCTGTGCAGAAGCTGCCGGTCTGCCCAAAGGTGTTTTGCAGGTAGTGGTGGGGGCTGCTTCCGACATCGCGGCTGAAATGCTGGAAAATCCAATCTGCCGAAAAATAAGCTTCACCGGTTCGACCGAAGTGGGACGAGCTCTGATTGGCGGGGCGGCTCAAACATGCACCCAACTCTCCTTGGAGCTTGGCGGCAACGCCCCCCTGATTGTCTTTGAAGATGCAGATTTCGAGCAGGCCCTGGATGGGGTACTGGTAACGAAATTCCGCAATAACGGTCAATCCTGCATCGCTTCGAACCGTATTTATGTGCAGCGTTCCATTTACGATCGGTTTATTGACGCTCTGCTCAGTCGGGTGGCGGCTTTGAAGGTCGGCAATGGCCTGGAGCCGGGCGTCGATATCGGTCCCTTGATCGATGACAAGGCCTTGCAGGCAGTGCTCACCTTTATTGGTAACAGCGTTGCTGACGGTGCCAGAGTCCTGGCCGGCGGGAAGCGCTGTGGCGAGCGGGGTAACTTCCTCGAGCCCACGATACTCGTGGATATGCCGGAAAATGGCAGCTGTCTGCAGGAAGAGATATTTGCGCCTGTTGCCGCGATTTACGCTTTTGACGACGAGAGCGAGGTGATCACCAGGGCCAATGATACCGAGTTTGGCCTGGCCGCCTACGCCTTCACCACCAATCTCAATCGTGCCTTGCGGGTGGCGGAATCCCTGGAAGCAGGAACGGTGGGTATCAACGATGCAATTCCCTCGACCAGCAACTGTCCGTTCGGCGGCTTCAAGCAGAGCGGCTGGGGGCGGGAACTGGGCAGCGAAGGCCTCGACGCCTATCTGGAGACCAAACATATTTCCATTGGCGGTGTCCGGTGAGGGGGACATCGTGCCGCAGACGCACTGGTCGGGCCGCTGCCTTTTTCTAATCCGCCTCACAGATAAATGCAAAAACGGTTGCCTAAGTGATAGAAGTTGAGGTAAGCCTGTTCGCTCCACTTCGGGAAGGCAGATTCAGCCGGGCCATGCTCAGCCTGGAGCCCGGGACCACGGTAGTTGAACTGCTGCAGCATCTTGGCATCAGGAAGCAGGAGGTTGAATCTGTCTACATTAACAGCAGAGAGGGAACCTTCGCCCAGGAACTCAGGACTGGAGACCGGATTTCGCTTCTACCTGTAATCGGCGGCGGCTGACGCAAGGCGTTGGTGAGTCAACCGGGAACACCGATTATTTCAAAGCCCCAAAAAACAATGTGGGAAAGATACCGCTGGGTTTTTTTTGCGCTTCTCTCGGCGGCGAGCATCGCTGCGCTTGCCGCCTGCGTGAAAATCGCCGCACTTGAGCTGCCCCGCAGTGAAATCGTCTTTTTCCGCAACTTCATCGCTCTGCTCTTACTGACCCCCATCGCCCTGCGGCGCAGGCTGCCAGTGCGCACCGGACGGCTCGGGCTGCATATGCTCCGGGCAAGTGCCGGGTTTGTCGCGATGTATCTCTATTTTTATGCGATTACCTATCTGCCCCTTGCCGATGCCGTCCTGCTCAATTATACCTCGCCGCTGTTTGTCTCGCTTTTTGCCTTTGCCCTGCTCAGGGAGCGCTTGAGCTGGAATCGGAAAGCGGCCGGCCTTGTCGGTCTGATCGGAGTTGTTTTTCTGTTTCACCCGAGTTCGGCGATTGCCTCGATCGCCGGGCTGCTGGGTCTTGTTTCGGGAATGTTGGCCGGACTGGCCCAGATATCAGTGAAGAAGCTCTCATCGACTGAACCCGGCTTACTCATCGTGATGATGTGTGCGTTCTTTGGCAGCGTTTTTTCCCTGCTACCGATGCTCTTCGAATTCAGCCTTCCGGATGGTAAAATGTGGCTGCTGCTGCTGGTCATCGGCTGCCTGGGCAATTTCGGCCAACTCACCATGGCCCGTGCCTATAGCCTGGCACCTGCCTCGCAGGTTTCGCCGCTGGGCTACTCCGGCCTGGTTTTTGCGGGCCTGATCGGCTTTCTGGTCTGGCGGGAGGCACCGGATCAGTGGATGCTTATCGGCACGATCTTTATTGTCGCAGCCGGCTTACTCGTTGCCAGGGAAAGCGTCGAACCGCTGGCCGCCTGCACACGCCGCTGAAGCACTTGGGTTATACGTACGTGTGGTCCAGGTGGACCATGCGGTCGACTGAATGGAGAAGAACATGCCCATCAATATCATACTTGTGGTTTTATTTGCCGCATTGCTGCATGCCACCTGGAACTTCCTGGTCAAACGTTCGGCAGACAAATACCAGGGCATGAGCTCCGTGGTTTTTGGCCGTGTTCCATTTGCAATGGTGACCCTGCTGTTTGCCCCCTCCATCTCATCTTCGGCTCTGGTCTATGTGGCGATTGGGGTTGTCCTGCATATAGGATACCAGTTGTTTCTGCTCAACTCCTACAAACTGGGAGATCTCAGCCAGGTCTACCCGATAGCGCGCGGAGGCGCTCCGTTCATTGTAGCCGTTATATCGGTTCTCTTTCTCGGTGTTCGTTATGAAAGCTACGAGATTGCAGCCCTTCTGTTGATAGGGTGCGGCATCATCAGCCTTGCCTTCGCCGGCAACGGGTTGAAATCAGGGAAAAACCACACCTCGGCCATACTTGCCGTTACCACCGGAGCCTGCATTGCAGGATATTCACTGGTCGACGGCCTGGGCGCCCGCGTGGCAGGCACGGCACTTGGCTACTACAGCCTGCTGACCATCATCAATGCCATTATCTACGCATTCATCATGAGCCGGATGAAGCCCGGGCTGGTGACCCATGTTGTGCGTCACCAGCTGCCCGTTTCTCTAATGGGCGGCGGGTTTTCCTTTCTCGCCTATACCCTGGTCATCTGGTCCTTTACCAAGGCGCCGATCGCGCTGGTCGCTTCCCTCAGAGAGACGAGCATTATCTTTGCACTGTTGTTTGGGGTGTTTATCCTGAAGGAACGGCTGAGTCCGCGCAAGGCAATCGCAATTATGTGCACCGTGGTTGGGGTCGGATTTCTGCGTCTTGGGGCATATTTATAGTGCTTGTCTTTGAGGGGCATCCTGATGGTTTGAAAAAACAACTGGCCAGCGCGATTATGGCGCGCGAACCCAAGAGTGCTGATGATTGAGGCGACTACCGGGGGGGAAATTCGAGGATCTTCTTCGCCGGACTGCCGAGCCGGGAGCTATTTTTTGCTGACGGGGACTGAGACTTCACAGGCGGCAGGGCTTCATACTTGTCCTTGCCCCTGCGGGTAATTCTGTAATAACATTGCTTGGAGCGATTTTCATAGGCTACCTCGAGGGCATAGTCACGCTCCTCGTCGGTCGGTTCCCGGTCCAGGCAGTCCAAATAGTACTCGTAAAAGGTACCGTCCTCTATCAGCTTTTCCTTCATCAGAAGATTGACGGCACGGCTGAAGGAACAGCTGTCTGCGGTGGTCCGCACATCGAGAACATACAGCAGGGAACGCCGCCCCAGCCAGCCCTGCTTACTCTGCTCAGCCTGGGCCTGGAGTTCTTGGAGTATTTTTCTCTGGACATGCCCGATTCTGATGGATGATAAGCTGATCATGATGCATATAAATTAACGAGCAATACCGATGAATCAAGGTTTCTGATAAATATCCAGGCGGGCGGTAAATAGCATGGCTCATTTTGACCTGGGATCACAGGCCGGCAAATGGTTTCATGTTGCCGGCCAGGGCGATAGTTTTTCAACGGAGTCAAGGCCATGGTCAGACTGAAATTCGTGCTGCAAACATCAGACCGCAGATAAAGAGCCGGTGAGATAATGGATATTGTCACAGACCTTGGTCGGCACACCGCCCATTATGGGCTTCACCTGCTGGTTCCTTTTCTGCTCGGGAGGCTATTCTGGCAGGATAACTGGTGGAAGGCGGGACTCATCATAGTGGCCACGATGGTTATCGACCTGGACCACCTGGCGGCGGACCCCATCTACGATCCCGGTCGCTGCAGTCTGGGGTTTCACCCATTGCACACGCTGTGGGCTGCGGTTTTCTACACGGGGATGCTGGCTCTCCCCGCCTGGAAGTGGCGCGCTGTTGCAGTGGGCTGCCTGTGGCATCTGGGCACCGATGCCATTGACTGCCTGCTCGGGGGTCTGCTGGTGTAAAGTTGCGCCGGGTCTTGCTAGTACCGCATTCTGGAGTGCCAGGTATTTATTAGATTGGCAGGCCGGCATACATGGCCGTCAATCCATCGGCACCACCGCATATCCCTGGGCCTGATAGCCAATCAGTGATACGTATCCATTGCCGACGATTTTGACTTCCGGCAGGAAGTCATCAGGCGGTATATCGAGGATTTCTGCGGCAAGGGCACATTGTTCGACCCTGAATCCCTGCTTGGTAAAGTGTTTGATCCAGTTTTGTATCTTGATTTTATTGGCAACCTGCTCATCCAGTACATAGTGATCGTCCCTGGTGATGAATCGGCTCGCAGCGCCTCTGAATCCGATAACGACCGACGTGTCGACGTCTGCCTCCTGCAAATGCCGGGTCGTGCGGTCCAGCAAGTCCATTCTTAAAACGAGCAGATCATCGTCTTTGAGATTGACGTCGAAATAGACCTGGGCCTTTTTGAGACCCGCAAGAGAAACACTATTGTCGTAGACGGTTTGGGCAGATACGGCTGCAGCAGATGCACAACAGAGTATGATCAGTGTGACGGTTTTTATATATCCGTTACTCATATGGCGGGCTCCCTGGCTCAGCAGCCAAGTTCCATTAATTTGATGACTTTTAGCGCATTATTTTCGCCTTCATCGATCCTGTACCAGACTTTGACCTGCTGTTCTTTTTCGAATTCGTCGATCTGAGAAACACCTTCCAGGACCGTATCAGGCGTAATGTTTATCCGCAGCGTCTTGCCTTTGGGCGGGCGGATCGAGATCTGCATCTCATCAAGTTTCACGCTGCTGACCAGCCCTCTGACGTACTGCATGTCCTCGGTTGAAACTTCTTCAAACATCTCTTCGGCCGCCACGGACGTCAGGGGTGGCAGGGCGAGCAGCCAGGCAAGCAGGGTAAGGTTCAGCAAGGTGCCCAGTATTTTCATGATCGCGCATTCCTTCTCGTTGTTTTGTACCTCTATGCACTATGTATTTGCCGACACAATAAGCATGCATTCGATTTAAGCTAATGGCCACTGTTAATTGCGGTGGCTTGGTTTTTGGGGTCGAGCGCAGTACGAAGGTAATGAGCAGAATACCGCCTGAAGGTTGATAACGGGAACCAGAAGTAGTTGGGATGATTGTTTTGCTTCTCGGAAAAATGTCTTATAATTTTCAGAACGGGCAACCATCGTGAGGTGATATCATGAAGACACTACTGATAGGTTTGGGGTTGCTGGTTGCCGCCGGCTCTGCCTGGGCCTGCGACCAGACAACCTATGCCGGTTGCAGTGCGACCGAGTTGCGGGCTATTCAGCAGCAGCAGTTCAAGGCCAGAAAAAGCCAGTCAAGCGCCGCTTCGCAGTATTGGCGGGACCGGCAGTACGTGGATCGTCTCAGGTCGGAAGACCGGGCCCATGAAGTGGAGATCGAACGAATCCGTGCTCAGGCTGAAATCGAAGTTGCCAGAAACGAACAGCGCTCCTGGCGTCGAGGCGGTTATTATTTTTACCGGCCGCCGCTGGTGGTGGCGCCGCTTCCGATCCCGCCGCCGGTGGTCCAGCCCAAACCGGAACTGCGCGGTGCCATCTATTCTAACAGTCAGCTCAAGAGAGTACCGAACGCAGTGCAATAAACCACGTTGTGAAATACACCTGGCGCTGCCAGGGGCGCGTTGTTCGACTCAGGCGGGCCAGCGGGCCGGTCAGCTCAATCATGAACGTACAACTCGTCTATTTCATCCCAGGTTTCCAGGTCTTCCTGGCGCAGCAGCACGAGTTTCCTGTAGTAGAAAATTAACACCGAGATAAACTGTACACGCAGATCCTGGCATTTCAGCGGCTCGTCCGGTGCCAGGGCACAGGCTTCCTGGTCCGGCAGCGCCAGGATCTTGTCGATCTCTTCAAGCAGCGTCTGTTTGGTAAGTCTTAAAAACGTCCCCGTTGCCACCGTAACCGGCGGCGCATAATTGAGCCCCTCGAGGCGTTTAGCGGTCTGCTCAATCACCTCAGCCGAGACATCGGCTTCAAGCGTTTCAACTTCACTTTTTAACGCTGCTATTTTCTCTTCAAACGTGGTATCAGCCATCAGATGACTCCGTAATTCATGGTTATGAGCCGCATATTGTATAGCTGCTCTGAAATAAAGCCCCTGTGCATATATGGTTTGAGCGGTCCCTGTTCGAGGTCTGCAAAGAGCAACAAATGACGTGGTGCGACTATATAATCTGAGGTACTTACTTGAAAGACAATAATAATCGTTTATCATGCTGGCTAGGCTCAAAAAATCGCCTATCAAAGGTTTTCTCCAGCCTGCGGCGTCTGGATAGAGTCAGGAGATTGAGCTCGGGTACGGGGCACTATCTGGCTGGAATCGAGGCAAACAGAGGAATGAGGTATTGATTTGTTAATGCATCTTCCAAAGTTGTTTTACGTCGCTCTGGCAATCGCTTCCTATTTTATTGTTCATCAACTGCATCTGCGGCTCGCTGCGCTTGGAGATCCGGCCAAACATTATGTGGAAATTACCTATTGGGCTCAGTTTATTCTGCCGATCTGTTTTCTGATTGCTGCTTTGCTCGCGGGTAGCAGAAAGCAAGCTGGTGACCGGCTCGAGCCCGAAATGACCAAGCCGCCCGCGCCGGCAAGGTCTCCGCAGCCGCAGCGTGCACGGAGATCAGCGCGCAGTGCGGGACAGGAACCGGTGGTAAAGATCGATCCGTTTCGGAAGATGACCAGGGAGGCCTTCGATGAGCTTATCAGGGAATTTTTTACCCGGAACGGATTTACCATCGAACCGGGACCTCCGGTACTGGGCGATGCGGTCGATTTCTGCCTGCGCAAGAACGATAAAATGTATCTTGTCCAGTGCAGGTACTGGAGGGAGCACCGGGTCGATCTGTCGCTGCTCAGGCAGCAGTTCACCATTTTGCAGGCGGCAAAAGCACACGGTATATATGTGGTGACTTCAGGTGAATTCAGTTATAAAGCGATTGAATTTGCTGAAGAAAGATCCATCACCCTGATAGATGGATTGAAGCTGAGGAGGCTGTTGAAAAAACCACAGCTCTTGGTCAGCGACTATCCGGTAGGCGACAGCAGGAAGGCACCGGACTGCCCGTTGTGCGGCAGGGCAATGGTTCTGAAGACCGGCTCTGCAGGAGCGGATATAGGCAAACGGTATTGGAGCTGCAGCGATTCCCGTCGCTGCGAGGGGCGCATTTCGATCCGGCAGTAGATGAACTGAAGATGCGGTAGGCTGAGTCTGCAAAATTGCCAGACTTCGGTTTTGGGGGTGACGGCAGGCTAGAACGAAGTGCCCAGGCGGACGTATTGAGCACCGATCCTGGTTTTATTGATGTTTTTGATCCGGATTTTGCGCTGCCCCATCGAGCTGCCGCCTGCTTGAACCTTGATGCTTATCTCCTGACCGCGGCGCATGGCCAGCGCGAATTCCTGGCTGATAAAAAAACTGATGCCGCTAACGGACACGTCACAAAGGCGAATTTTTTTTTCCTGGGCATTGGCCATAATCACCCGGGCTGGTCCATAGGTGGTTTCTCTTCTTTCTTTTCGGTAATTGATGTTGTAGCGCGAGGATTTGCCGCAGGGGCAGCGGAAAATTCTAAGCCTTGACCCCGCCGCTACTTCCAGGTAAGCCGTTCTAGCGCAGCGCGGGCAGGTGGCCTTGATCCTGCCGCCGGCCACATCGCTTGTCCGTGCATATTGTGCCATGTCGTTCCCCCATCGGCCGGATCTGGTCAGATCTAGGCGCCAAAGGCTGCGCTTAAAACCCGGGCAATCACCCACGCACCAAAGGATTCTACACTGCAGAGAAGTGTTACTAAAGCGACAATAACCATTATCAATCAGCGATGCATTAAAACAGATCACAGCCTGACAATCAAATGGTATTTTCTGTGCTTGGAGCGCTCCGACCATCTGGAATGGGCGGCGGGTGCGGTTGATTCGGCTTTATCGAGGTTATTAAGGTGGCCCTCAAAATAAGTATCGACAACAGCTTCCCGGTCGATTTATCGTACATTCTTGAAAATGAGGACTGACAGAAGAGCAGAAAAAAACACAATTTTTACCATGGGTCGATTGCAATCCAATAATGCAGCTTCGAAGGCCCCGCAGGGACGGGTCAACCAGCGACCGTATTGGCTGGTACTGCTTTCGGTGATAATCCGGGCGTTGCATCAGGTGGGGGCAGCCGTGTATCTCAGCTCATTTCTGCTCGCAGGTGTTCAGGGGCCTCCAGCGTTCTATCTGCTGCTTGCAGCGCTAACCGGCGTCGGTCTGCTGGTTACCGAAGGTGCCAGGCATACTCAGTTGTACCGGGAAGTTGCCGGCTGCGGGACCTTTGTCAAGCTGGCCCTGCTGGGTGCAGCCTATCATCACTATTTGCCTGCTCCAGCTACGGTGACTGCGGCTTTTCTGGTCGCTGCGCTTGCTGCACATCTGCCGAAAGACCTCAGGCATCGCCTGGTCTTCTGACGGCTGTTCGCGCATTACAATGAAATAGACTATGGCTGAACGAGCAACAACAATGGAAAAATCTGATCTTGGCAGATGTTCTTATTTTTTTGATTTCGACGGGGTTCTGGTTGATTCCGTTGGGATTAAGACCGAGGCCTTCGAAGAAATGTTCAAGCACTTTGGCCCGGAAGTGCTGCACCGGGTGCTCGAGCATCACCGCCGTCATGGTGGAATCAGCCGGGTGGACAAAATCCAGTACTGCCACACCCACTTTGTTGGTGAACCCCTTTCAGCGCAGGATCTGGCAGACTGGGCAGACGGTTATGCCAATCTGGTTCTTGAAAAGGTGATCGAGGCTGACTGGGTCGCTGGGGCCAAAGAGTTTCTCGAGGAAGTGCATAGGGATTCGCTGGTTTTTGTTATTTCCGGCACCCCCGAAGACGAACTGGTCAGCGTGATCCGGGCGCGGGGAATCGAGCACTATTTTACCGAGATTCTTGGCTCTCCGACCAGAAAACCTGAACATGTGCGAAATCTGCTGAGCAAGTACAAATTGCCTGCTGATTCCTGCGTCTTTATCGGCGACGCGCTGACCGACTACGATGCCGCCCGGGAAACCGGCCTCCACTTTATTGGGATTCAGGGTGATATAACTCTGCCCGCTGATGCCCTGGTTCTGCCGGACTGTAGAGGTCTCAAAGCGGCCATTGCCGGGCAGGCAGGCTGTTCCGGTCGCAGCTAGGGCTCGAGCTGTTCGAGGCCATAGTCGCGTCTGATAATATCGGCCAGGTGTCTGGTCATCGAAAGCACCTTGCCGGCCAGTTCCGGGGAGAGCGAGCCAGTGCCGCAGGCTGGGGCAATCAAGGTCTGCTCCAGAATCTGTAGGTGGCCAAAGCCCAGTGAACAGAGTATTTCAAGCTGTTGCTGCCATTTCAGGTAAAGGGCTTCGACCCGTTCCCGGGCGATAATCTCAGGGTCGCCGGTCGGGATAATACCCCAGGCGAGTATGCCGCCCCGTTCCAGGAAGGCAGTGAGCTGGTCCTGGTAGAGCACCAGGTTGTCAAAAAAACTGTAGGCGTCGAAGCTGATGATTTCCGCAGCCGAAACCAGCGCCGGCTCCCAGTCGCCGTTGGCGCAGATATGGATGCCCGCCATCCCGCCCGCCAGCTGGATCGAAGCGATAATTTCGGAAACGGTGGTGGTCACCAGCTCCCGGGTAACGCCTGCGTAGGCGGTTGAGCCGAAGCTGACGATGCCCGGTTCATCAATGAAGATGATCGGCGCGCCATGGCTGCACAGCTTGCCGAGCTGTTCGACCTGCCAGCGGGCCCGCAGGCTCAACAGTTTAACGATGATGTCCCGCAGGGTGTCATCATAGAGCACGGAGGCGCCCGACTGATCCTTCAAACCGATACCGGTGGTGATCGGACCGGTGATCTGGCCCTTCAGGGCGCGGGGTTGAATAGTGCCGCTTTCAAGCAATTGTCTCAGTGCAAAAAACCCGGGGGCGCTCTGCGGATTGAGCGCAAAAGGTGATTCGTCGGGCAGAACGGGCAGTTCCAGGGCCTGGAGATAGTGCTCGTAGAATGTGGCCATCTGCAGGGTAAAATTCTGCCCGCCGGTATCGACCCAGAAGCGCGCCTGTGCAGCGCCCGCCTCATTCCTGTCAACCAGGCCGGGGAAGCCGTCGAGAAACTGCCTGATCATGCCCTCACGTTTATGTTTGGGTAATTGGGGCCAGAGCGGGATCTCCGGTGTGCAGGAAACGATAAGTTCGGCCGCTTCGCGGTGATCGCTCAGGGGCAGGCTGCCGATCAGGATGGGCAGGCATCGGGGGATGAACATGTTATCTTGTCCTCGAAGGAGTTGGCGATTATCGCTTTGGCGAGCGCAGACTGCCTGGCTCCTGTTATCGGGGGAGCCGCGCGATGGCCGCTGGTTGCTGAGGTTGGCTTGTCACGGTCATGGTGTCAGAATAGTGTTGTCATGACCATGTCGTCAAGATAGTGTTGTCAGGTTCGTTTGTCTGCGGCACGGTAAGGCAGATTGGAGCGCCCTGAAGGGGTGTGCTGACTTATATTATTAGCGAGTAACTACAGGAGCATAAGTGGTTGAATATCATCGATTCGATTGTCGGGGCCATTGCCAAGCAGCTTGAGAAAGGCATTCTTTTGTCGGAGACGCTGCTATTCTTTGCCGAATCAACCTACGGAATGCTGCCCGAGGACCTCGAGGCGGTAATTAACGATGATTTGTCCGATGAGGCTGATACGCTCCGGTCGCTGATTTTTTCACCTGACGAACCCGTGCAGCTCGCCGTGGAGCCGATTCTGCTCAGGCGTTGCTGCTGCAGGCAGGAAAAAGACGCGGTGGTAATGGAGCTTGCCAGGAGGTTGCCGTCCATCTGCTTGTACACCAGTGATAAGGCAATTACCTTCTCCCTGCGCCCTGCTGCACGCGATTTTGTCGATCTGGTAGATAAACTCCACCTGGATAGATCCATTGATCAGAGGCTTTCCACGGCTATAGAGAAAAATCTCGCTGGGCGCACCAGGTTGGCGGCCCGGATCATGGTGCGTCATTGTCCGGACCGGTTGAGTTCAGCCAAGGTCGATTTTCTCGGTCTCTTTATCGAGAAGGGCGGCACCACTGGGGACGATTTTCCGGAGCTTTTTGAGACCACGCTGAAGCTGCTTAACGAGATTAAAAACGCTGGCACGAGCCAGGATTGCGCAGAATTCTTCCTGGCCAGAAAGCAGGTCTTGATCAAGCTGCTGAAAGAAATTGCCGAATTCGAGCAGAAGCGCGATCGGTACTCGATGGAATATCTGCTGATGCAGCGTTACCGGGTGCCGCCCCAGAGCAGGGAGAACGTGCTCGGTGAACTGCGGCGGCTGATGATTATCACTGATCAAATCCTGGGACTTGAAGATCGCCGGAGCCTGGTACCCTTCCGCGACCTCGGCTCAATCGATCCGTCAGATGATCTGGCCCGGCTCATCGACCTGCTGCGTTGATATCAGCTATTGAAATTCCTGCTCTGTGACAGTTTAACACACTATAATAGTCAGTTACGGATGTCCCCGGAGCGGATTACGCTTGAAAATCCAGTCCAATCATGGTAACCGAAATGTAGTACTGCAACATGTGCAAGTGACGCTTTGCTCGGACGGTCCAGTCGACACACAGGCCGATGCAGTGCAGAATCTCTTCAGCAGAAGGTGCATTATGGCGAGGACCTATCATGTCGAGGTTAATGACAAGAAATATCTGGTGAATGAGAATTATCACCTGGTCAAGATGGACAGTTATGACGAGGATATCAGGGACTGGATTGCCGATCGGGTCGAGGTGTCGCTGAGCGAGGAGCATATTGCCGCCATCGAGTTTATCAGAAACACTTACGCCCGCAGGCAACAGCACCCTAATCCCCGGGTTATTGCCGCCAGCCTGGCCTCGCAATACGGAGAAGAGCACGGCACCCTGAAGCACTTCTACAGCCTGTTTCCCAAAGGTGTAAAGCAGGCCTTTGCGGTGGCCGGCGTGCCGATGCAGGGTTTCTGTTTCTAACAGCGCGCGAATGCCCAACCTGGCCTGACGGTCTCGCTCAAGCAGCAGTTCCAGACAGAAGGCTTGTCCAGAAACGAAGGCGGAATACCGGATGAACCGGTATTCCGCCTGATCTGTAGTGGGTATCTGTTGATTTACTTAGCAACCATCCGCTGAATTTCCTCGACAATCTCGGGATTGGCCAGGGTCATCACGTTGCCGACGTCGCCCTTGTTCGAAATTGCGCCGAGCACCCGTCGCATGATCTTGCCTGAGCGGGTCTTCGGCATGTCGGGCACCAGCCAGACGTTTTTGCATTTGGCGATCTTGCCGATTTGAAAAACAATGGCATCGGCAATTTTCTGCTGTATTTCCGGCGTCGGTTCGATGCCCGGCTTCAGTGAAACATAAAGCTCCGGCTCTTTGCCCTTGATCTCATGTGAAACCGGCACAACGGCCGCTTCGGCAACCTCAGGAACGGTGAGGGCTGCCGATTCGATCTCCTTGGTACCGAGACGGTGGCCGGAAACGTTAATAACATCATCAATCCTGCCGAGGATGCGGAAATATCCATCCGCCGCCTCCACGGCTGCATCACCGGTCAGATATGGCCAGTCTCTCCAGTCGGTACTGTCTGGTTTTGTGTTGTACATGGAGAAATAGGTTTTGACAAACCTGTCTCGATCTCCCCAGATCGTCTGAAAACAGCCTGGCCATGGGTTCTGGATACAGATATTGCCAGCCTTGCCGGCCCCTGCCGGCAGGACCTTCCCATCTTCATCGTAAATGATTGGATGAATGCCTGGAACGCCGGGTCCGGCGCTGCCGGGTTTCATCGGTGCGATTCCCGGTACGGTGCTGCAGAGAAAACCTCCGGTTTCTGTCTGCCAGTAGGTATCGACGATAGCCGCTTCACCTTTGCCGACTGCTTTCTGATACCAGCGCCAGACTTCCGGCTCAATTGGCTCTCCAACCGTGGTCATGTGTTTGAAATGATAGGTGTACTTAGCCGGCTCATCCGGGCCAACTTTCCTGAGCGCACGAATAGCGGTCGGTGCCGTATGGAAGATGTTGACATCGAGTTCCTGGGCAATTCTCCAGGATCTTCCTGCGTCGGGATAGGTTGGAACGCCTTCGTAAATAACGGAAGAGGCGCACAGGGCAAGCGGGCCATAGACGATGAATGAATGCCCGGTGATCCAGCCGATATCGGCCATACACCAGTAAACATCTTCGGGATGGATGTCCTGGATGTACTTCGACATGGCCGTTACATAGGCGAGGTAACCGCCGGTACCGTGCTGACAGCCTTTGGGCTTGCCGGTGGTACCGCTGGTGTACATCAGAAACAGAGGTTCTTCGGCCAGCATCTTTTCCGGTTCTACCCGGGCGCCGTAGTATTTTTTCAATTCATCATTGACCACCACATCACGGCCTTCGACGAGCGGCGCTGTTGAAGAGTATTTACCGGGATAGCGCTGCCAGATCAGCAGCATATCCACTTTCTGGCCGCCTTTCTCGGCAAGTTGGCAGGCTTCATCGTCAACCTGCTTGTGGTTGAGCAACTTGCCGGCCCGGTAGTAGGCATCCATGGTGATCAGCACCCGGCTGTTCGAGTCGATAACCCGGTCGGCACAGGCACTGGCGGAGAAACCGCCAAAAACGACAGAATGGATAACCCCGAGGCGGGCACAGGCCAGCATGGTTATCGGCAGTTCGGCGGACATCGGCATGTGGATCGTGACCCGGTCGCCCCGTTTCAAACCGGCGGTATCTCTGAGCAGCGCGGCGAACTCATTTACCCGAACATAGAGTTCCTGGTAGGTGATGTGATCGATTCGTTCGGTCTTCGAGTTCCGGCACGAAGTGAATTGCCGTCTTGTTCTTGTTTTTCTTCAGGTGACGGTCAATACAGTTGTAACTTGCATTCAGCTTTCCGCCTTTAAACCACTTATAGCATGGTGCATCGCTGGTATCGAGCACTTCGTCCCAGTATTTGTACCAGGTCAGGAGTTCTGCGAACTCCGTATAGTAGTCGGGAAAATTGTCGAGACTGAAACGTTCGAAAATCGATTCATCGGTAAGGTTGGCCTGACCTACAAATGTTGGTGAGGGGTGGAAATATTCTTCTTCCTGCCAGTGAACCGCAATTTCAGCCTCAGAAGTTTCAATAACCTTCTTGTCGTCACTCATAAATCAGCCTCCTTGTTCTGTTAATTTGGAATTTTGCCCTCTCTTGGACGAACCTCTCTCTTAGCCTCCATTTTGTTTTAAAAATAGAAATAAACTTGCGGGGTTGCCATGTCAGATGAATATTTCAGCAACATGGCAGCAATACCCACGATGCGTGGTACTCAGAATTTGCTAACATAAAACGTTAAATAATGCAATTAATCTTATTACTAATTTCAAAAAAATTGATGTGTTTTGGTAAGATCAGCTCGACTATCAAGAAAATTCACAAATTCAGTCTATATATATGAATTTAAATAAGAATTAGACGGCTCAATCAACAGTTCTCTGCTTTAAAATCGCTGCAATCGGCTTAACATGCTATGCTCAGTTCTGATAAATCACGGAGCGAAAACCAGCTATGAAAGACGAAGCCACCTATATACGTGCCGGCCGGCTCATCGACGGAAGCGGCGGGCCGCTGCGACACAATCAGCTGATTTCCATCAAAGCCGGACGTATCAGCGATATCAGAGAGGCCGGTATAGCTGACCAGGATTTTGGCCTGGTGGAAGATCTATCCCGTTTTGTGGTCCTGCCGGTATTAATTGATACTCACGTACACCTTTGCATGTCCGGCAGTATCGATCAGAAACTGCGGGAGCAGCAGCTTGCCTATGGCTACGAGGAACTTCGGCCGCTGATCGCGGAACACCTCAGGCATCATTTTTCCCACGGGGTGCTGGCGGTCCGGGACGGCGGCGACCGGTCAGGCAGCCTGCTGCGCTACCTCCAGGAGCGCAATGAACCTGGAAGTCAGCCGGTCTGCGTCCAGACACCCGGAACCGCCTATCACCAGGCCGGGAGATACGGCTCTCTGATCGGCGTTTCACCCGCCGCAGGCGAATCTTTGCAGGATCTCCATCAGCGCATGAACCAGCAAACCGGCCTGGTAAAAGTTGTGCAGTCGGGCCTCAACAGCTTGAAAAAATTCGGTCTTCAGACGGCCCCGCAATTCGCTGATGAAGAATTGCGCGAACTGGTGTCCAGGGCCAGGCGTGATGGTTGCCGGGTGATGGTGCACGCCAACGGCGAGAAGGCGGTTAAGTCCGCCATCCAAGCCGGCTGCGACTCCATCGAGCACGGCTATTTTATGGGCAGGGACAATCTTGAGCGAATGGTCGAGCACGGCATCAGCTGGGTGCCGACCTTGTTTACCATGAAGGCTTGCGCTCAGTACGCTGAATTTTATCGAGGTGCGATCGATAAGAACGTGGTGGAGAAAAATCTGGCCCACCAGCTCGAACAGCTCGGGCAGGCGCATGAGCTGGGGGTGAACATCGTCCTGGGCACCGACAGCGGCAGTATCGGCGTGCTGCATGGGGAAGCACTGGTAGAGGAGATGAAGTTGTTTATCCGGGCCGGGCTTTCTCTTGCCGAAACTATCGCCTGTGCGACAGACCGCGCGGCCCGCCTGCTTGGCCTCGATACTGAGCTGGGCCAGATCGAGGTCGGCAAACCGGCCCATTTTCTGGTGGCCCGGGGCATGCCCGCTCAGCTGCCGCGAAAGCTTGCCTATCTCGAGGCAATCTACCTGCATGGCCGGCCCAGTCAGCTGTACCGTCGCGACCCTGAATATACGGAGCTCAGAAAACCCTATAAAGGCTAAGCCCGGCTCAATCGAGCCGGGCTGAAAAGCTCCACTGACAAATGCGCAGGCAGCGTTTGCGTCGCTGGACGGTGGCAGGTCGAATTTCTGCTGATTTATGGCCTGCGCCGGACGCCGGTATTGCTTTGGTGGCCCAAGTCAGGTATTAACCATCAGGTGAATCTATCAGCAAGGTTGTTCAATAATCGGCTAAGCAGCACAGGAGCGTTGCACTATGAACCATGCATTCAAATTCGCCGGGCGGGTTGCCAGCCTCGGTGTCGAAACCGCCTTTGTCGTTGCGGGACAGGCCGCGGCCCATGCGGCCGCAGGCAACAAGGTATACCCATTTCATCTGGGCGATCTTAACCTGGCAACGCCGGAAAATATCAGCGAGGCCGCCTGTCGGGCGCTTAAAGAAGGAAAAACCGGCTACACCGCCAATGTCGGCATTATTGAATTAAGGGAAGCGCTGGCGGATGAGTTCAACCGGACCAGAAACACCTCCTATGGTGCCGCCAATGTCGCAATTCAGCCGGGCGGCAAGCCGGTTATCTCGAAATTTCTGTTGACGGTGATGAATCCGGGCGATGAAGTGCTTTATCCCAATCCCGGTTTTCCGATCTATGAGTCCCAGATCCAGTTTCACGGCGGTGTTGCGGTGCCCTATGGTATAGTTCCCGGCGAGCGCAATTTTACCTTTGATATCGACGGCCTGGAGAGATCGATCAGCGAACGCACCAAGATCCTGATCGTCAACGACCTGCATAATCCGACCAGTGCCGAATGCAGCCCCGAAGAGCGGCGCCGTATCGCCGAACTGGCGGTCAGGCATGATTTGATGGTTCTGCTCGACGAGGCCTATTTCGATATTCACTACGACACCGAGTCGGCTTCGCTGGTCTCCGAGCCGGGCATGGCTGAGCGCAGCGTGATCCTCTACACCTTCTCCAAACGCTTTGCGATGACCGGCTGGCGGCTCGGAGCCGCACTCGGCCCCGAGGAGATCATCTCGGTGATCGGCAAGCTCAATGTCAATGACGAGTCGTGTTCGAACCACTTCGTCCAGTGGGCGGCACTTGAAGCCTTGACCGGAGATCAGCAGCAGGTAAAACATATTCTCGAGGTGCTCAAAAAACGGCGCGACCGCTGTGTTGATCTGCTCAACGATATCGAAGGAGTCTCCTGTGTTCGGCCGGATGCAACGTTTTATCTCTGGCCTGATGTAACCCAGGCGATGCAGAACAAGGGTTTTTCCGATTATCAGGCGTTCATCGGGGATGTGCTGAAAAACAGCGGGGTTTCGATGTGCGCCAGATCGCATTTCGGCACCCCGCTGCCCACAGAGACCAGCAAGTACCTGCGGCTGGCCTACTCTGGCATCGGCCTGGAGATGATCGAGGAAGGGCTCGGCAAGTTCAAGCAGTACCTGGAACAATAGAGGTCCTGAACACAGCGATTCGCGGACCACATGAGGTCTTGGAACAGCTTCGGACCTGAACGCGCTCAACGCCCTGCGGTGGCTAGAAGCGCTGCACGTAAGAGTCGTATTTTTTCAGGTAGATCTCAGACAAAGTAATAAAGGCGGTGACGATCAGCGGCCCATAGATAATCCCCAGAATCCCATAGACGCTCAAGCCGCCGATGATCGACAGGAAGACCAGCAGGGTGTGCATTTTCACCTGGTCACCCACCAGTTTCGGCTTAACCAGATATTCCACCGAAAAAGACAGCAACATATAGAAGCAGAACAGGAAAATGCCTGCGCCCAGCCGGTCGTTGATAGCCAGCAGCAGTGCGGCGGGTATCATCACCAGTCCGATGCCCAGAATCGGCAGGAAGGCCAGGATGGCCATGATGCAGCCCCACAGGATTGGCGAATTCAGTCCCATAACTGAAAACACCACCCCGCCCAGGACCCCCTGGATGATTCCGCAGATTCCGTTGCCTTTGAGCACCGCCGTGGCGATTTCTTCGAATTTCTTGATCAGCAGCCGGTCCTCGTCGTCGGGCAGCGGCGACAGGTGGATCAGGTAGTCGACCAGTTTGGGCAGATCGATGAGCAGGAAGAAAATCACCAGGATCATCATCAGAAACAAGAAAAGGAACTGGGCGATATTGGCCGCCCAGGCGCTGGCTTGGTTGTAGAGCATCAGCCCACCCATCTTGACCACATAGGACAGGCTGTCGGAAATCTGGGACGGTTTCAGGTCGAAGCCGACCTCGCGCAGATAGTCCAGGACCTGGGCAACGATGACGCTTTCCTGGGTAAAGAGCTGCAGCTTCAGCCAGACGCGGCTGTCTCGCCCCCACTGGTAGACGGTGAGCGCCTCGTTGGAGAGCGCGGTGATAAAAAAGACCAGCGGCACGAAGACGATTGTGGTGATGATCAGGCAGGTCAGGATCGAGGCGGGTGTGTCGGGCAGTTTACGGTTGAAGAACAGAAATACCGGCCTGAAAAAACTCGACAGCAGAAAGGACAGCACCAGGATCGACCAGAACGGATAGAGCACCCGGCCCAGAAAGAACATTGAAATCAGAAAGACGATCAGGAAATAGCGCACCCGCATCGGACTGGGGCCGCCGGGTGGGTAATCGATTTCCTGGTGATTGCTGGGCATCGTTCAAAGAGGCGTCAGAGGGGTAGAGGTGATTAGTTATAATTATGTTTGCATTTAGCAAGCGGGCTGAGTTATGGTGGAACCCTTCAAAAAAGGGTGGGCCAGCATCATTCACTATATAATGATCTGGTGAGATTGAAAAGCAAAATACGTTGAGCGTGGAGATTGTATCATGTGGAAAGAGCTGGATATTTCACTTGAGAAGGCCACCAGTTTGAAAGACAAGCCTTCGCTTGAAAATCTGGGCTTCGGCAGGCATTTTACCGACCATATGTTCACCATGGAGTGGAATCGGCAGGCTGGCTGGCACAAGGCGGCGATCCGGCCCTACCAGCCCTTCACGATGGACCCTGCTTCAACCGTTTTGCACTATGGCCAGGCAATCTTCGAAGGCCTAAAGGCCTATAAGGGCACAGACGGCCAGATCTACCTGTTTCGGCCCACCGATAATTTCGAACGGATGAACCGGGGGGCTGCCCGGATGAGCATGCCGCGGTTCCCGGTCGGCGAGGTGCTGAAGGCCCTCAAATCGCTGGTCTATCTTGACCGCGACTGGATTCCCGCTAGTGACGGGGCCTCGCTCTACCTGCGTCCGACCATGATCGGGGTCGATCCCTTTCTCGGGCTCAGGCCGTCCGAGACCTACCTCTTCTATATCATCATGAGTCCGGTGGGGGCCTATTATGCTGAGGGCTTCAGCCCGACCAAGATCTATGTCTGCAAGGACTACGTCCGGGCGGTCAAAGGCGGTGTCGGCGATGTCAAGACGGCGGGCAACTACGCCGCCTCGATGCTGGCCTCGGAGAAGGCAAAAGAGGGCGGCTATACCCAGGTGCTCTGGCTCGACGCCTGTGAGCGCACCTATATTGAAGAGGTCGGTACCTCGAACATTTTCTTTTACCTAGGCGACACCCTGGTCACGCCGCCGCTTTCCGGTTCCATCCTGGGCGGCATTACCAGGGATTCGGTGATCCGGCTGGCGCGCAGCTGGGACATCGAGGTGGAGGAGCGGCAGATATCGATTGATGAAGTGATCGAGGCATCACGGAATGGCAGCCTCAAGGAGAGTTTTGCGACCGGTACGGCGGCGGTAATCTCGCCGGTCGGAGAGCTGTTTTTCAACGAGGTTTCATATTCGATCAACAACGGTGAGACAGGAGCGCTTTCCAAGCGGCTTTTCGAGGACTTGCAGGCCATCCAGGCCGGCCGGAAAGAGGACCCGTTCAACTGGTGTGTCCGGGTCGGCTGACCGGCTAGAAAAGGCTCGAAAAAAGCGGCTCAAAAGATAGTGAAATCATAATATTATCCCTGGTGGCGGAGCGCTTGTAAAAAAAGTGCAAGCACCCCTTGATTTTTAAACAAGCACACCTATATTCTTGCCCAGTCTTGGCTACGCCCCGTCTGCGGGCAGATAATACGGGACTGCGCCCAGAGTGGCGCAGCCTAAAGGCACTATTAATTCAAAGATTAAAAGAAGTATGGGAGGAAACAATGAACATTCGTCCGTTAAATGATCGTCTTCTTGTTCAGAGACTTGAGGAGGAAGAAACAACTGCTGGTGGCATCATCATCCCCGACAGTGCCAAGGAAAAACCGGCCCAGGGAAAAGTCGTTGCTGTCGGTCCCGGCAAACTCAATGACGCTGGAGAGCGCGTTGCCCTGCAGGTAAAAACAGGTGATGTTATCTTGTTCTCCAAATATGGCGGCACCGATGTGAAGCTCGACGGAGAAGACTATCTGATCATGCGCGAAGATGATGTTTTGGGAATCGTCGAATAAGGACGCGCGTCCATAATCTATTGTTTCAACCGCATTCATTTGAAATAGAGGAGAAATTCCAATGGCTGGAAAAGACATTAAATTCAGTGTTAAGGGGCGTGAGAAAATTCTCGCCGGTGTAAACACCCTGGCAAATGCAGTAAAGGTGACCCTCGGACCCAAGGGTCGCAATGTCCTGATCGAGAAATCCTTTGGCGCACCGACCATCACCAAAGATGGCGTTACCGTGGCCAAAGAGATCGAACTCAAGGATAAATTCGAGAACATGGGCGCTCAGATGGTCAAGGAAGTTGCTTCCAAGACCTCCGATGTAGCCGGTGACGGCACCACCACCGCGACGGTACTGGCCCAGTCCATCTACTGCCGAAGGCGTCAAACTGGTCGCTGCCGGTAACGATCCGATGGAGCTTAAGCGCGGCCTTGACCGGTCCGTTGACGTGGTCGTCGAGCAACTGAAGAAAATTTCCACCCCAACCAAGGAGCAGAAAGAAATCGCCCAGGTCGGAACCATCTCCGCCAACAGCGATGAAACCATCGGCAACATCATTGCCGAGGCCATGGACAAGGTCGGCAAGGAAGGCGTCATCACCGTTGAGGAAGCAAAATCAATGGAGACCACCCTGGACGTGGTCGAGGGTATGCAGTTTGACCGCGGTTACCTGTCTCCCTACTTCGTGACCGATCCGGAGCGCATGGAAGTCGCCATGGACGATCCCTACCTGCTGCTCGTGGAGAAGAAGGTTTCCAACATGAAGGACCTGCTGCCGGTTCTCGAGTCAGTTGCCAAAATGGGCAAGGGCCTGTTCATCATCGCCGAAGATGTCGACGGTGAAGCCCTGGCTACCCTGGTGGTCAACAAGCTGCGCGGCACCCTCAATGTGGCCGCGGTCAAAGCTCCTGGATTCGGTGACCGCAGAAAGGCGATGCTTGAGGATATCGCCATTCTTACCGGCGGCCAGGTCGTTACCGAAGATCTCGGTATCAAGCTCGAGAACATCACCGTCAACGATCTTGGCACCGCCAAGCGCATCGTGGTCGATAAAGACAACACCACCATCATCGATGGCTGCCGGCGAGAAAGAGAAGATCGCCGCCCGCGTCAAGCAGATCCGTACCCAGATCGAAGACACCACCTCCGATTACGATCGCGAGAAACTGCAGGAACGCCTGGCCAAGCTGATCGGCGGTGTTGCCGTGATCAACGTCGGTGCAGCCACCGAGATCGAGATGAAAGAGAAAAAGGCGCGTGTTGAGGATGCCCTCAATGCAACCCGTGCCGCGGTAGAAGAGGGCGTGGTTCCCGGCGGTGGCGTTGCCTACCTTCGCTGTCTTGAAGCGCTTGCAGGCCTGAAACTGGATGCCGAGCAGTCGCTTGGTAAGAACATCCTGCTGCGCGCGCTCGAAGAGCCGATTCGCCAGATTGCCGAAAACGCCGGACACGAAGGCTCTGTTGTGGTCGACCACGTGAAGAAACTCAAAGGTGCCAACGGCTTCAACGCCGCTACCGAAAAGTACGGCGACCTGATCGAGGCTGGTGTCATCGATCCTGCCAAGGTGACCCGCACCGCACTGCAGAATGCTGCATCCGTTGCCGGCATGCTGCTGACCACCGAGTGTATCATCGCCGATCTGCCGGAAGATAAAGATGCCGGCGGCATGGGCGGTATGCCTCCGGGCGGCATGGGCGGCATGGGCGGCATGGGCGGCATGATGTAAGCTGATCTGTCGTCACCGGCCCAGCCGGTAGCATTACCTGTGTAAGGGGCTCTGCAAAGAGCCCCTTTTTTTGTGCCCGCGGGCTAACCGGGGTTGCGCAAGACCTTTATCTGCTGGCCGTTTCGTGACTTTTTATGTTGACACCGACAGGTGAATAAGGTATCTATTGTGTCCTTTATTTCCATGGCGATGTAGCTCAGATGGTTAGAGCATGCGGCTCATATCCGCAGTGTCCGGGGTTCAATTCCCTGCATCGCCACCAAAAATACCCCAACTAATTGTAATCACTATCAATTAGTTGCTTTAGGTTCTATGCTGGCGCATCAGGGTGGTACAATCCTTGATGCGCCTTTTTTCTCTGGCTCGTTGTACCTCAACCAATTGAAAATGGAGGTACGAGTCATGTCCCGAAGAGCCCCTTCCTATCTACTCCTAAACGGCTTTAATATTTATCACCTTCGCTTGCCCGTGCCAAAGCACCTTCGATCTGTTATAAAACAGCGTGAAATAAAGAGGTCATTACAGACAGGAAATCGTCAAGAGGCGATGCGAAAAGCTCGTATTCTTGCTGGTAAATATCAGGAGGCATTCGACTATATGGGTAAATACGATGATGAAGTTGAAAAATTGCTCAACAATCCGCTTTCTGCGCATATAAAAATGTCAATCGATAAGAGAGCAGACGGTACACTCTCGATCAAAGGCCTTGAGATGGACCCAGACAATGCCGAGGCTGAGAAAGAACTGTTTGACCATGCGATTGAAAAACTCAGTCTGATAAAAAGTGACCCAGTCCAGGCACATCCAGACGTCCGCGCAACAGAAAAGCAACTACCACCTATTTCGTTGCAGCAACTCACTGATGAATATCTTTCAGCTGTTTCAGATGATATCGAAGAAGACAAAACGCTACGTGGATATAAATCGCATTTAGATACATTTCTTGAAATCTTAGGTGATGTTCCCGTCCACCAAATTACTCGTAAACGTGCCAGAGAAGCTGTCGCTATTCTCAAGCAGTTGCCACCTAATAGAAACAAATTACCCGCGTATAGAGATCTATCTATCGCATCAATAATTGAGCTACAACCTTCGAAAACACTATCAAATACCACAGTCAAACTTCATATCGAACGCGTTAGCGCACTGTTCGAATTTGGTAAAAAAGAGCAGATGTGCTCGTTTAACCCATTCGAGTCCCTGAAACCTAAGAAGCAACGCAGACCCGATGAAGAACGTAAAATATTTAATGATGCTGATTTAAGAGCCCTATTCTTCCCTGAAAATAAAAGAACTAAACCTGGGTATCCTTCGAGGCTATGGATTCCATTGATTTCGGTCTACTCCGGCATGCGATTAGAAGAAATCGCACAGCTTGATTCTTCTGATATACAATCGATAGATGGCGTTCCTTGCTTCGACATTAACAATGCGGGTGGCAAAAAACTAAAAAATTTATCTGCAAATAGAATTGTGCCGATCCATTCAAGCCTAATCCAGAAAGGGTTTATTGAATATGTCGATGGTAAGTCTGTCGGAAAATTGTTTCCTGAATTAAAGGAAGGTAACGGTAAATTAGGTCATTATTTTTCAAAGTGGTTCGGTCGTTATAAAAAGAAGATTGGCATCAATGAGAAAGGTAAAACATTTCATAGCTTTCGACACAATGTTGCGACACAACTCAAACACGCCGATGTTGATGTTACAAAAGCTGCGGCCATCCTTGGTCATACAGTTTCTGGCCAATCGTATGGAAGATATGGTAAAGGATATACCGCCAAGCAACTAAAAGCTGTTATTGAAATAATCAATTATGGTGAAGCTATTCCATGATAATGAGTTGTTTCTGTAGACAGACAGTCTTAATAATAAATTCGATTTAACTGAGAACGAAATGAATGAGGGGTATTGATCAACGATGATCGATACCCCTCTCATATTTTATGAATGAACTGAGCTATTTTTTCGTATTCTTTCCGACTATCCGCTGAACGATGTTGATCGGTAATCCGAGAAAAATCTTAATTGAATCGAATATAAAATCAGATCTTCGCTGCCTGCACCTCTGCTCGATTTTCTCGATCTGGTTGAAATTCAAAGTCTCAAAGTTCTCAATATTTCTGTTGTAAGTTTTCATTGTTGCCTCCGCATTTAAATAGTGTGTTATATCAGTCAATTAACTGATATATTGATTGTACTTAGCGGGGCAGGGGAAGCAATAAAAAAACAACGATCATTGTAAAATATATTTAATAATATTAGGTTCTTAGAGATGATTTAATGGTGCGGGTATGTCGGGTTGTGGCGATGTAGCTATCGAACCAGCAATGTCTTTCTTGGTTTATAAAATCAGTTCTTTCTAATCCATTTCGCTACACTATTTTTCCATAGTTCAAATATGAGATAACCCCAAATATTTAGAGCCAGTATCAAGAATAATACTCCCCAAAATAGAGCCCAAGGATGATCCTGCGGTGGCTGTGTCGCCAACCACGCATTTACCTCCTCAAGCGTTCTCATTTTCTTCTCCATTATTCTCTCCTAGAATCTCAGGTTCTTTATCAAGCAGTTTTAAAATTTCCTGGGAACTCCGTTGCAGTAGTGCGATCTGCTCTGGTGCCTGCGAACCTGCGTTACCAACGAGAGTCGTTGATGTCTTGCTAATCTTTTTTGACAACCGGTGGGCCCAGTGGTGGTAATCAGTGATGGATTTGCGAAGATGATTCTCGGCCACCTTCAACTGCCGTTGCTTTTCGATGATTTGATGTTGTCTCTGTTCGTAATTGAGTCGTAACTCATTGAAGTTCATTTTGGTTTGATTAATCTTTTCTTTCTCAAGTTCGACCCAACTCATCTGATGTGAGGTATCTTTTTCAGCATTCTCAATCTTCTCAATTCGTAATTCTCGCAGCTTGATTATTTGACTAAGAACCGAGTTGGCGATTAACAGCATCGGCAGTCCGACAACAGCGAGAGTGATTGGCGTTCGATACCATGCGACTAGCTGAGCGAGATATCTTCCGTCCGACGAACCATACATACAGCAAAGATATCCAGAAGCAAAAAAACCGACTGCTGCGATATATAGCCCTGATGAGCGCAGTTCATCGATGAACCCACGTTTAACTTTCTCAGTTTTCATCAACCCGATCTCCAGCGATAACTTGTTCGATCTCTTCTGGTGAGGGAATATATCCATCTCTCATTCGATCGATGATATCGCTGAAAAGGAGTTAGCAAATGATAGAGGTAGCTCTTGCTAATTTTGTATCGAGTCTGTTTCGAATTAATGAACTGGACCAACATGTCATATGAATATCCAGCGGCTCTCGCCTTCAAGTGCAGTAGCGAGCCAGGTTGAATAGATCGTATTCTTTTTGTGAGCTGTTTTTGTTCTCCTTCCAGCGGATATTTTTAATAACTCTAGCTCAGGGTCGATATGTTCTGAGCTCGCTTTGTCTGTCAGATAATCTTCCAGCACTCCGTAGAAAAGAAACGAATCCAGCCCCATGTTTGTGAGAATCTTTTCGCGGTCGTCATCTTCTATCGATGCAAAATAGTCGACCAGTTCTTTGGTTGTCGGTCCGCTCACCTTTCGCATGTTAAACTCCTCCGTCCTCTATCGGTACGGTTTTGGTTTGTGCCAAGATCAATAAAATCTTGGCAGGAAAACAGCTTCTCCAGGCCGTACTGTTCTTGTTGCTGAACAAAGCTGAGATAGTTAATCTCAGCCTCTTTCCCATTTCTACCGGTCGAATAGTTGACATTCGTCGCTGGGAGTCCACGATCATTCGTTATTTCGAACGAAACGGTCATACACACTTCGTATTGTCATTGGATCATTGTGATCCTTCCAGTGCCGCGAAGTAGCCGGCGGAATTATATCGTGTGTTGGCCTGGAGAAGCTGGTAGCTAGTGTGTGCTCTCGTATGTCGAGGATGGTCTTCGCTCATGTTCTTCCTGTTATCTACTCTAGTCGCAGATAGAAAGAAGATGGTCGAGCACACAGGCCGAGGGAATCACCCCGGCCACGGTTTATATGACAGGCGATATAAACCGTGGCCAAGGGATTACCGGGAAAACGAAGAAACAAAGACGCGAAACAGCGTAGATATCGAGAAGAAAAATCATGCTCTCGTAGCTATTCATAGCAACGAACCGAGAACAATGTGGCTCAGTCATCGCCAAGTTCTCTTGATGTTCTACTATGAGCTACTGAAATGAAGTTAAGTACATAGATCGAATCAGAGGAGAGTACATGAGAGGAAGCCCAAAACGACAAGCGAAATCAATCGTTGCAATGCTGAAAAAGATCGGACAGAGCAAACACCGTGCGAAAGCAACCGCGAGAGCAGTGAACGAATCAGGATCGAAAGTTAGCCATCGTCTCGGAATTTTTAGTCACAGTACTGCTAAAAATTACCAGGCAACATATGCTCGATTTTTTACATGGGCTCGCGAATCGTATGGAATCACTGATGCGATTCAGCTCACATCTGAACATGCACGAGAATGGCTAACAATGAACATCGAACGAAATCTATCGTACGATACTCTCCAAAGTTACGCATCCGCCATGGAAAAATTGCCGGTTGCATTCAAGACCATGGGCATAGATCATGACTCGAATTGGAGTCGTGTCATCCAGGAATGTCGTGATGTTGGTAAGCAAGCGCTATCCAACGATCGTAAATCTCGTGCGTTCAAACAACCATTTCGTATCGTCGAGCAACTCACGGGTATGTCTCGCATCGCCGCCGACCTTCAGCTCCGCTGTGGTTGTCGGATTGGAGAGATTACCGAACTGAAAATGGGCAGAAATATCGTTGGCAACAATCAGCTTGTTCTCACCAATACGAAAGGAGGACTTGTTCGAACAGTAACAGTGCCTGCTCAATTATATGATCAATTAAACAGCGTGATAAACGAGCATGGTGTCTTTCGCATAGATCAAAAATCGTATGCTCTAAAACTTAAACATGTCGCAAAACAGCTCGGAGAACGATGGAGTGGAACGCATTCGCTCCGTTGGAATTATGCGAGGAACGAAATGTTTCGTCTCGAGATAGAACAGGGCTTGTCGTTTAAAGATTCGAGGCATGTTGTAAGTCGAACCCTCGGACATCGACGTCCTGAGATCACCGAATGGTATCTTCGATAAGAGAACAAAATATGATTTATTTCTTCGGTGTTTTGCTGCTCTGGTTTGTGCTTCGCGTATATTGTCGAATAGTTAGTTCGATTACTAAAAGTCTGCCTTACGATTTAAATCGGATTTATCTCGATCCTTATGAACCAGAACAGGACTCTTCGCGTTCATTTGCTAGGATCCAACCGCTTGATGAGGTTGAATTGAGTGAAGATCTCGTGAGGAAGGTGTTGATTGAATCTAAAAGATTGTCGAAATTGAATTCAAGGTTAAATGAGGACATCTAAACTTACCGAATTAGACATGGCAACCTAAGTCCTTTGACATTCTAGTATTATCTGCTATCTGGTATTTGTTATTTCGGCTTTGACCATTTGGTGATACATTGATCTGTGAGGTTTTTAGCAATGTATCGGGATATGACGCCGGCCTTCTGCATAATTATCATCTGTGCGTTATACGGCGAGCAACTATGGAGTTAAGATTTGAAACCTATTTCTGAACAACAACGGCAACGCTTAGTGGCTGAACTGCTGAAGGATCTTGCAGAAGACAATCTGGCAATTTTTGCGGGTGCTGGTTTATCTGCCCCTGCCGGATTTGTCAGTTGGACTGAGCTACTTCGCCCAATAGCAGAAGAACTTGAACTTGAGGTTGAGAAAGAAAACGATCTGGTGGCATTGGCGCAATATCACTGCAACTCGAACTTGGCAAATAGGGGAAGGCTTAATCAACTATTGATCAATGAGTTATCGGATGAAGCAAAAATCACAACCAATCATAAGATTCTGGCTAGGCTGCCAGTTTCAACATATTGGACCACCAATTACGACAAACTCATCGAAAAAGCGCTAACCGAAGCGGGCAAGATTCCTGACACCAAACATCGTATCAAGCAACTTAGCTTCACCAAGCGCGGGCGAGATGCCGTAGTTTATAAAATGCATGGAGACATCGATCACCCTGATGAAGCAGTATTAACCAAGGATGACTATGAAGCCTACCATGTAAAGATGCTGCCATTCATCAATGCTCTTAGCGGTGACCTTGTATCCAAAACATTTTTATTTTTAGGGTTTAGCTTTACAGACCCCAATTTAGATTACATTCTCAGTAGGGTACGTGTAGCATACTCAAATGACCAAAGGCAGCATTATTGCATTCAAAGAAAAATTGTTGCAGAAGAGGATGAGTCACCGGCAGATACGGATTATCGAATGCGCAAACAAGAGCTGTTCATACAAGACCTACTTCGGTTTGGCATTAAAACGATACTTGTTTCCGACTATTCGGAGGTAACGGATATTCTTCGGCAGTTAGAGTGGGCTTACAGACGTAGAACCATATTTATATCTGGCGCAGCACATGAGTATGGTCGCTGGAAATCCGAAGAAGCTGAGGAATTCATTTACTCTTTATCGAAAGAAATTGCAGCTTTAGGCTTTCGGATAGTCTCAGGATTTGGATTGGGCGTTGGGAGCTCCGTAATTACTGGTGTATTGGAACATGTGTATATGAATGGAAAGCGCCTCGACTCGGATCAATTGATTCTCCGCCCTTTTCCCCAATCCGAGGTTAGTTCACGCCCTATTTCCGAGATATGGCACGAATATCGTACAGATATGATTTCTTATGCTGGAATTGCGATCTTTCTTTTTGGAAACAAAATAAAAGATGGTGAGGTAGTCATCTCTGACGGTCTTATTAAAGAGTTTAAAATAGCTAAGTCTAACGGTCTTTTGCTGTTCCCTGTTGGTGCAACTGAATACGCGAGTCGCGAGATATATACCAATCTTACTCAAGAAGGATATTTTGATGACCAAAATTTTCCTAGTAGTGCGAGAGAACACATAAATAAACTTGGTGATGACGATGCAGACTTGTCAACAATCACGAAAACGATAATTGGTTTATTAAAAGAATTAAATTAAGGAGAATACTGTGGCAAAACGTAACTGCTTCTATAGCTTTCACTATATTCCCGATAACTGGCGGGCTGCAACCGTACGCAGTATTGGAGCGATTGATGGGAACAAGCCTACATCAGACAATAACTGGGAAACCGTCAAAAAAGGCGGCGATACTGCAATAAAAAAGTGGATTTCAGATCAAATGTCAGGGAAGTCATGTGTCGTGGTTCTGGTAGGTAGTAATACCGCGGGGCGCAAATGGATAAGCCATGAAATTATCAAAGGATGGGATGATGGAAAAGGTGTTGTAGGAATTTACATTCACGGACTAAAAGATAGTGATGGCAAAGTATCCAGTAAAGGTAGCAACCCCTTTGATTCTATAGGTTATGGCAACACAGGAAAAAAACTATCATCTATTGTTAAGTGTTATAATCCCGCGGGCTCAACCAGCCAAGAAAAGTATGACTGGATTAGTAAGCATCTTGCAAATGCTGTCGAAGAAGCGATAAAGATCAGAAATGATAATTAGTTAGATTTACAAAGAGTTTATCGCATAACAGTCGCTGGTGCGAGGCGTTACCTCTTTTAGTTCAGATTTGATCTGACACATCCTTGTAAAAATGAGGGTTACCAGTTTTGATTAAGGTGCCAACCGATAATCAAAACAAAAGGAGATAACCCTCATGCTTCACAGTAACGAATGCATTGTAAAACACAAGATCGGATTGCTCAATCTGGCAGAGGAACTTTCAAACGTTTCAAAGGCCTGCAAGATCATGGGGCTTTCCCGCGACACCTTCTACCGCTATAAAGCCGCCGTTGACAACGGCGGCTTGGAGGCTCTGGTCGACAAGAATCGACGCAAGCCCAATCTCAAGAACCGGGTCGATGAAGCAACCGAGTCAGCTGTGGTGAAAATCTCTGGTATTAACGTGGTGGATTGGGAATAGGATTCCTGAATCTCTCCGAGCTGCCCGAATCCCAGATACTTAACGTTACCATAACGAACCTAAGCCACTCCCACTAAATTAAACTCGGGCTTCTCTTCCAATGAACGCCTTCGTTGCTTGACCGAAGGTTTGCCTAGCTGATAGTGGGGGTGGCATAGAGTATGTTAAAGGCTTACAGTCTTTTCAAGATTGCTTGTAGGGCATGGTCAGCCTCGAGTGGGGCACCCATAGTTTGACATCCCCAGACTATGCCAAATGGGGTTTCATATATCATCTCACCACATGATCTGGCAATATTGGCAAATTGCTCTGAGACGGTCCAATATTCGTAGATGATGACTTCATCTCCATCGTCACCAACATCTGGGGTGAGATCTAAAAATTGAGCCCCCAGATCTGATTGATTCTCGATTTCGTTTTCAATAACACGCGACACGTTCCAATGAACATGTATGTCAACGGTGTTCTTCAACATTTTCATACTCTCGTAGGGCATTGTTTCTGAAGAATTCATAGTGGATTTCCTTGCAAATGTGTTCTTAGATTTTTTGCGAATTGCGGGACCAGTAATTCAAACGTGACCTACTCAGGGGTAGTGAGAAGCTGGTTATCGTCGCCTATCTCAAAGCAATTCCATTTTGTCCATTTGTTTTTGATTAAGGGACCTTTTGCAAAAAAATATAACTTACCGGGTCAACTGGACATCAGTTGAGAGGGTGCCTTAGCCCAACGACGTCTCCGTTGGAAGTAATTGACACTTCAACAATAAAACCCACCGAAATATCATCGAAATCCAGACTATTGGAATATTTGCGGATATCATTTTGCCCATTAACGCGAAGCACAAGCTCACGATTGTGGTGATCGATCCGTACTAACGTCCCTATAAGCGTTTCTGAAGTTGAATCAGATTCTAAGGCTGGAGTATGAGAGTTGGCCAAATCATCAGGGTTTTCATGTTTGTTCTCATTCTCATCCGTGTTGATTTGAGGAGCAGAGGTGCCTGATTCAGTTTCAGCCTGGTCAGATACAACCCCTGAGTCTTGATTTTCATATACTGCGTCGTAGTCCTTGCGGGCTTTTTCTGATAAAGCAATCACATATTCTTGAACATGTCTGTCCTTTGCATCCTTGCCAAGGCTCGTCTTGACCTTGATTTTGCCATTTTTAGTTACCTGAAGCCACCCTCTGACCTCAAATTCTGCTTGAATGTTTGATGGCGAGAATTTTGAATCGTCTAGAATTTTATTCCAGTGGCTCTCAAGAAATGCTGGCTGCTTTTTATAAATTGTACCAGCCCTGTCAGAAAACAGACTTGAAACAAACTTACCTCGGTTTGAAGCAAAATAATCGTATAGTGACCTGAGAGCATCAATTGGCACTGACCGCTCTTCATGTTGATCACAGAGTATTGTCCAATGATCGTATAAATGTTGCAAACCTGCCTCTATCTCTTTACTGAAGTCGGGTTTGATTCGTTTTAAAACTTCCAGGGCGATTATTAAAACAGCATAGAACTCCGCTTTACGGCCCTGAACAGGGTCTAACCCGTTTACCTGGGCTGCCAATGATTCGGTAAATTCTGTATAGCGTTTCCGGAGCTTGTCATGATCGCAATTGATCAACTCATTAATAAAGCGGGGGCCAAGGTGCCCGTAATGAAGTGAAATGGTTTTCTTGATTTTTTCCGCATCCTCTCGGTCGTAGTTAGCTAAAGGCGAACCTTTAACCGAGATGATTCTGGCCCCCTGGCCTGCGAATTTACTGGCAAGTAAATCGACAATGTCTGCCTCGGCATTCGATAAAACAATGTCGCGCCAGCGTTTAGTTTCCTGGGTACCGCCAGTTTTTGCTCCCCGGGTTTTTCCCACCTCGTTTGAGAGCAAATAAATCGCGTCGGACATTGCTTTCCTGTATTTGGCAACAGAGCCTTCATCCAGACAAACAACAAAATTGTTTAAAAAAGCCGCAAGCTGTTCCACACCGACAAGTGTTGAGCTCCATGAATGGACGAGGCCGTTAAACCATCCATAAATGGACATTGCGAATCGAAATGAAATGGTTTTACCGATAGACGAGGGTCCATACACATGGACAAAAAAAGTTTGCACATCAAGCAGGTGAAGTAATGGGGCAGCTAGTGCAGCAGCAAATACAACAGCCGAAATTGGATTTTTCTCAATGCAAGCAAAGAAGATTTCATCCCATGCACTCTCTGAGCCTTTCGAAGTGATTGAAGATAAAATGGTGCGATACCCATCACTGTCAGGCTCTACAGTGACTTTGTTACTATAGGGTGCAAACGCCTTTGATCCGTTGCTAAGGTTTTTAAATCCCAGGAAACTCGTAGTCATTTCGGCATATGGACAATGTAAGTCTGATTCGTAGATAAAATCACTTAACAGTTTTGCCCGCGTTCTAGACACTGGAAACCGAGGGAATCTAGCAAAATACCTGAGTAACTGCTGAGGAGTGACAATCTCGTCCCTGCTCACTGCAATCGTTCGTTCATTTCCATCGCGGTCTTTGTAACCAAGCACCAGTGTGCTGTGATCGGTATCCAGATTTTCCTGCCTTTTCACAAAAGCCAGCGGACTGTCAGAGAGAACGAGTTCATGGATCTCTCCGTCTTTCTCAATTTCAAGAATTGTCTGGCGGTTTGTAATCGTCCAATCAGGCGGTAAATATGGTTTGAATGTTTTAAACACTTGTATGGAATCGGGTGCCGTATGATTGGCCAAAGGGATGGCTTTTTCCTGGGCAGCAAAAGGTTTTGCCGTTTCTATGGTTTCCGATAATGCCTCCTTTTCATCAAGCCAGTCATGTCCTGGTGTTTGGGGATGGAGAATATAAACGCGCTTGCCCTTTCTATGGGCTCGAGTCGCGTAATATTTAGCCGCATTAAGACCTGAATTGCTCTGAGATATATTATTTTTCATCATTGTCTGCACAGATGTAAATTGTCTGAAACTGTTCAGGGATATAAGCTTTTGCCAGGTTTGTGCACGATAATGCGCAGTAAATGCTGCCATTCGATTGAGAATCCATAATACCAAATCCAGTCTCTATTCCTTCGCAGACAAATAAAATGGAACTATTTTGATCTTCCCGGAGGCGAACATAGCCTCCCTTAAGGGCTCCATATGTCCTTTTGGGAGAGTCAATGGATGCTTTTTTGAAATCATCATCTAATAAAATTGCATGTGTACCTTGCCAGCTACCGTCTATTGCTTGGATTTTTACCAGGATTGCCTGAAATGCCTGATTCTCAACTGAGAATGACCTTCGAACACGCATGATTGCAGGAATACTCTCAGGCGTTGGTAGTCCTCTGGTCTCCAGATAACTATCAATAATAAATGTACTCTCGTCATGATCGAGTACTTCTTTGTAGATTTGCTGAAAAGCAGGGAGCTTCGGTTCTGTTGGCCATAGGTTGTGTTTTTTGAGGTACATGATGACGTCTTTATTGTCACATGGACCGAAACAATTAACGAGTAGCTTACCCGTCTTAAGACTGATGGACAGAGACGGCGTCTGGTCATCATGGCATGGACATCTGACCTGGATTGAGAGGTCATCATCCCCATTATCATATGGCGTAACCGCAAAATGCTCGGCGATACGCTGAAACGCATCGTAGTTCTTCCTCTCCATTTGAAGCAATCCTCCATAGATATAAGGCCTTGGGAGCACCAAGGCCTTATTGGTGAATGAGAAAACAGCGTGCTTAATCACACCAAAGCACGTGACATAAAAGATCGCTTACTTAGCGAGCCGTCTTTTTATGTCTTCTGTTTCCAGCAGCTTCTTAATGGATCGTGCTTCCTCGTCAGATAGCAGCCCTTCAGGGGAGAATTGGAAGATAGGATATGTACTGTCTTTGAGAAGAGAGATTTTTGTTTTTAACGCCCATATGGGGAGCTGATGCCCACCACACTGTCTAACGTAGTGATCGAGGTTCTTCAAGGACTGGCCTGAAACACGGAGTTCGAAAATCGTTTGGTCAAACGATGTATCCTCAACGTTTACAATAAGTATTTTAGACTCTCGGCAGGCCTTACCCTTGCCATTAGGCCCAGAGCCCCATGCAGATTTGGGGCAAGATTGACACGAATCTGCAACGGGATTCATGCCGCTGGGGATCACGCCATCTCTGCTAAAACAGTCTGGAGTTGATGTTGTACTTGCTTCATAGCTTTTTAAGAATAGGCTTCGGGCCACCCCGTCCGTCGGATAACCACCAAGGATTTCGGCATAAATCTCATCCTTGTAATCCGCAAAAACTTTGCCAGGGAGATTGACTCTGATTTTGCCGGATGAACTACCAGATAGAGTGGGCACTGAAAGACGTGGTGTCTGTAAAGAGCGATTTGATGAAAGATCGTCTTTGAGCGCTTTGATCTGCTCGGGGTTTGCATTGCTGAGAAGTGTAGATACAGAGTTTTTCATATTGTTTGTCCTCTATATAATTACCAGAGAGGACAGAGAATTTTACATTGCGTAAAAAAATGTTTATTCTCTTTCATGTCCTCTCTGAGGGTTAGGGGCGACTGAGTTATGGAACTTGCCGGTTACCGCTCGGTCGCCTCGTACAGATTCTCGTATACGTCAGGGTTTTCCATCAGCTCGTCAAAGGTTATTTCCGGGTTTTTCTGAACTTCTGGCATTTGGTCCAGGATACGCATCAACTGGATTGCCAGAAGGTCTGATAAATCAGATGTATGGTGTTTATTTGCCATAGGCTTGTCTCCTAAAAAAAGTTTTAGATTACGTATTCTTATTACGTTCCTACCTTTCGATCAGGGTTCTTTCATCGCTCTTACCTCCTTCATCTGTGTTTCCAGTTCTTCGATCCGCTGTTGAAGATCGTAGATCAGTGGATCAATTGCGGCTGTGTCATTGCCAGGTTGAGGATTTTGCTTCTTGAGCAGGCGGTATTGCTGCTGCAAAGTGAAAAAATCGTTTATGAATCTAGAGAGAATTTTACTTGCTGGTGGGACTGGAGCATCTTGCAACCATCTGCCCTGTGTAGAGGGGTTTCTGTAGTGGTTTACAATTTTAGCCATCTGGTGTCTTTGGATCCTGACTTGGATATCTTCGTCAGGTTTTCGATTATAGGGATTGGGGTTTTTCTTAGTTGAGTCAACCATTGGGAGCACCTTCTACAATTAGGGTTAAAAGGAATTATTAACTCTGGCCTGAGAGAGAATGTAGCAACGATGTCTGATATGTCAATGTGTATTAGCTAAATAAACAGCAATATAACAAGTACATAAGTGTCATTAATAAGCACCTAAAATGCACCAATATGCATCAAAAATCTTCATGTTGTTCTACAGTAAGGATTCTTTTGTGTTTAAGAAACCGGTTGAATACAGAGATTTGAGCAGAAATAGAGCTCAAATTTTTTTTTTAAAATTAATTTGAGAGGGGGGAACAGAGAGACAGGGCAGGAATAATATCATCAATGTGACATCATGCCGATATGTGAGTGGCTACCTTGATAGTGAAGGTGAAAGGGAGGAATCGTTGTTCCAGGTCAAGAAACACACTTATTCTAACTATCATGAATTGATTGGAATAAAACAACACAACGTAACGGTTTGATATTTATTAGATAAAACTAGGTGTGCGGGGTTTGTTCCACTTATTCCCTTTATTAATCTGTGGGGGATGATCATCTAGATGAGTATGGTGTCTTATTAACATGAACAACATTAATGGTAGGTATTTGGTATTGAATAAGTGGAATAAGTGGAACAAATAGAATAACACGGATAAGTGTTTGATATTAATATGATTAGCTTGGTTTGTGTTTGTTCGGAATTTTTTCATTTGTTCCAACGCTGTATGAATACCAAGTGTCTTTAACCACATTCAGCTTTTGCTTCGATGGTTCGCCTCCGCTGATTTACCAACCTAACACCACATATGATGATCTGCAGATGTAGGCATGATTCGAGAATCAGCTTCCATGGCTGATTAAGAAAATAACCGTAAAACCATTTGAGCATCTTTATGTATACGAGAGTGTCCGGAATCAACATCACAATCTGTCCATAACAGAGAAATACAGTGGCGAAACCGATCAGCTTCATTATCTCGACAGTTATCACCGAACCTATGACACAGCTGATATTGATTTTAATCAGTGAGTCTGTAATTCCGCCGGGGTAGCGAAGGTAATCAGCAAGCGTGATGAAGTACTGGAGCGAAAAAACAACAAGAATCGTTAAATACACCAGATTAACGATATCGCGGTCCAGGCTGAAGAGGTAATAGAAAAGTCCGAACACACCCAATCGAAATAATATCAGCCCGATACCAACCATCATTCCGATCGTACCCGACTTGACCCCGAACCACATGACTTCGGCCGGAAGCTGGTTTAATCGGATAGGCTCTTTGAGAAGCCTTTCCTTACGTGCGTAGTCGGCGATAGTGTTCCAGACGGCGAGGACGTCGAAAGCCGAGCCGTATCCCTGGCGGGTAGCATCAGCTTCCGTGAGACGATCGCGGTTAGTCGGCTGGTTGAAGATAGGGTTGTTTGAGGGCATACAGGGCTAAGTTCTTGATTTTTTTTGTCAGATAAAGTACGTATTTTTTAAAAAATAATATGTAAGATTAATGTTTTACCCTGATTTATGGGTATTTTTGGTTAGGTTGCGGAGCGAATATCAATAAGGAGAAGAACGAATGAGGGGACCAAATAGATCTGTAGATGAGAGAAGGATTATGGTCGAAATGATTTGTGATAAAGGTTTGGAGCTTAGTGATGTAGATGCTGAGCTTGCAAAGCATGGTTATCCACCAATGAACTCAAGATCATATGACATTGTTAAGAATACATATTGTCCTGTAATTAAAAATGATCCAAAGAAACGCACAGAGTTGATCGAAAAACCTATGCCAATGGGAGATCTATAATTAAAAAAATCAATTACGATTGATAGTTAATTGGATTGGGTTTTGATTTGTGTATTACAGATATAAAACCATAACCAACTAGGTTTGGTTTGAAGAAATAATTCGAATATACTCTGTAACTTTGGTAGTTCTTTTTTGCCAGTCAGAGAAATATGAATGATTGTAGAGAAACTCGAAACTTACACCATTCTCATGCAGAAACTTCAACATTGAAAAGTCATCGGATAAATATGATGACAATAGAACGTCAGTCATTGCACGAGTTGGATCTTGACCTATACTATTTAGGTGATTTGTAATACATTTCACTATTTGTGAATGTCCATGTGAGTATGCTACATATGCTATAGTTTCAGCCCATACACCGTCGATTGTTTCATAAGGGTTTCCACCACTAATAAGATATTCTAATATTGGAATTTTGTTTCCCTTCATAGCTTCAATAAACACACTATTCATATAATACCTCATGTCTTAAATATTCTAATATTATGGGATAAACAAAAGAATATAAATCTAAACAGCAAATTTTATAGCAGACAAAAGCTATGTTAAAAAAAATGAACTAATTTAGTTTTCGGTGAAAATTTAATCGAATATTTCACTATTAAGATGGCTCAAATGAGACTGGTCTTTTTTTGACCAAAATGGTCCCAGTTTTTCTTCTCCCAATCCCTGCTTACATTTGCGAACCGTGCCATAGTTGCCTATCAAAAAACTCGTGTCTTTTTGATATCAGAGACCATATAAAGATCTCAGATAATCACAAAATGGAGGCACTATGAAGGTTCAACCGATCCACCGACTAAAGGATGTGCGAGCAATAAAAAAGTTGATTTCTGATTCACCACGTGACGCGGCTATTTTTGCTATCGGAATAAATACCAACTTGAGAGCATCGGACATTCTCGGTCTAACTATAGGCCAGGTGAGGGGGGTGAAGGCAGGGTCTGAAATTGAAATAATTGAGAAAAAGACGCAAAAACGACGGCGGATTACGTTTAATGATGAAGTGGTAACAGCGATACAGAGGTTGCTACTAGAACTTGGTGATAGATATAAAGACGAAGACAGTTTATTTCAGGGCCAGCGCGGCCCATTGACTGTAAAGACGGTGACCCAGCTTGTGAAAAAGTGGTGTGGTGACATTAATCTGAAAGGTAACTTTGGCTCCCATACAATGAGAAAGACGTGGGGTGTTCATCAGCGAACACGGGTTGGGACTTCGATTCCGGAATTAATGGTGATGTTCAACCATTCAAGCCAGAGGCAGACGCTTGATTACCTCTGCATTCAGCCGGAGGAGATAAAAGACGCGTACATGAAGCTTTCTTATTAAAGGTTAGTGCCGGCAGTTTACGCGGTCGCAACAATCATTCGTTTGAAAATACATGAAGCACCTTTTGATGGGGAGCGTAAGGGCCTGGATTACCTTCGTCATGCCAATGATAAATTTGGAAAAAACTCAATGATATGAACATATCAGGAAAAACATCTCCCCTCCTTGTAATCCAAATCTGTTAGGATTTGAAAGTGTAATCTAGGCCTTAAAATTATTCTTGACAGAAGGGTCCTATCAATGTATCTAAATTATATATTTGATCAAATATCAAACACTGCACGATAACCGGGAGTTGCCAAATGCCCCAAATCAATGCCCCAGCCTATGAACTTCTGAGAGATAGGCTCAGAGAAGAGATTATATCAGGTGAAATAAACGGTGGATCACGGATAACTATTCAAGAGATCGCTACTCGCTTCAATGTCAGCCATCAGCCTGTAAGAGAAGCTTTTCAATGGCTGAAGGGTGAAGGACTTATTGATATTCTCCCCCACAAAGGTGCAGTTACTCGTGTACTAGACCGCAAACTCATCATCAATATCTATGATATTCGGACTGTTATCGAAGGTCTACTTGCACGACTCAGTGCCGAAAAATATGAGGAACAAAATTTCAACTCCCTTGAGAAGATTCACCTGAAACTACAGGACGCAATTCACAAAAACCAATATCTCAAGATTGTCAGACTGGACAATGAATTCCATACAACATTGTATAGATTGGCGGATAACCCTGATGCTCTTGAAATATACGAACGATATGTTGGGCTGCTCATCTCATTACGAAGAGTCTATGGATACGGCACTCAACGGCCCCTCAAATTGATCGATGAGCATCAGAGAATCATAGAAGCAATAACCGGCAACAAACCTGATTTGGCGGAGAAGTTGGCAAAAAAACATGCTCAAGGGGCGAAAGTCGACCTCATTGCTCGTATGAAAAAAACATGAAATTTTCTAGAGAGATATTCTGCGATTTTATGAAATTGCAGAACGCTGGTAGAGACTATGGCAGCATCGCCATCATCTCCAGATAACACTTAAACAAGGAGGTTGTACAATGAATTGGAAAATCATGCTCGCCGCAGGTGTTATCGCGGCCACTTTTGGAATGATCTGGCCAGTGCAGGTCGATGCAAAAACAGCAATTACCCTGGCCCAGCACAGTGCTGTGGATTCGCTCAACTCTAAACTAGCCGAAGAATTCAAGGCCTGTGTAGAAGGTTCAAAGGCGGTGGAGATGACGGTCGATCATTACCCTGCAGGTCAGATTGGCACTGCCCGGGAGATTATCGAACAAATCAGTCTCGGTGCGATAGCCATGACCATTACGGACACGGCCTATATGTCAAATGTTCAGCCAGAGTTGACGGTTTGGCAGCTTCCTTTCCTTTTCAAGGATTGGGTTCATGCAGAACGTGCCATGGACGGAGAAGCAGGTAAAATTACAAAAGAACTGATCCAGAAAGGACAGGACATCAGAGTGCTGGCTTTCATGCATAACGGTTTTCGGGATTTTATGACCATTGAGAAACCAGTAAAGGAGATTGGTGATTTTAAAGGCATGAAGTTTCGCTCACCGCCAATCCCGATCTGGGTAACCATGTTTAAAACCCTGGGAGCTGTCCCGGTATCAGTGCCCTGGAGTGAGGTCTACACCGCCATGCAATCAGGTCTTGTTGAAGGTATGGAATCATCACCGGAGGGTTTCCTCAGCAGCAAATCATATGAGGTTGCCAAATATATCACTCGTTCAGGGCACATGTACAACCTGATGATGATGGTAATCGGAGAGAAGAGTTACGCGGCTTTGTCAGATGCAGAAAAGGAAGTTGTAGAAACCTGTGCACAATCGTTTCGTACCGATGGGGCTCCCCGCCAGATCGAGTTGAATGAGAACGCTTACAAAGAGTTAGAAGAAAAAGGTCTTACCATCCTTGAGATTGAAAAAGCCCCATTAACAGAAGCTCTTTCTGGTGCGTGGCCGGAAATCCTCAAAGACGTTGATAATACAGATCCACTACTTAAAGCGATCGAAGCCAGCCGGTAATCTACCAGCATCTTCAGGCAGACGGGTGACCGGAAAAATTTACTTCGGTCACCCTGATTGGGTTGGAAAATGACAGCGGAAAACCTGTATAAAAGTATTACTGAATGGATGAATAAATGCGCTGGGGTAATGATCCTGGGCATCTTCATTGTCGTTTTTGGAGACGTTGTTTCACGAAACATTTTCGATGTATCTATAATTTCAGCATCGGAGATATCAATCTTTCTACTTGTATACGCAAGTTTCATTTCAGCCGCTTACGCTATACCTAAGCGATTGCATTTCACCCTTTTCGACTTTCAATCGAAGGTATCCAGAAAACTTTACATTGGCCTCACTGTCATTGTCGATTTAATCATTGTGGCGTTTACTACCTTAGTAGGATTTTTCGGCTTCAAACTGGGTATGTCGCAAATGGGCCAGCTTATCGCCGCGCTGAAGATACCATACGGATTTATGTATATGGCCTTGCCGCTGTTTAGCCTTCTGGTTCTGATTACGCTGATGCTGAAATATGTTGCCTATGGTTGTAACGGTGAATCTCGACCCATTGCCGATGAGGTTCTAACACCATGATGCTTTTTACTGTTCTACTCGTTGCCGGTGTGCTGGCGGTAATCGGTGTTCCTATTGCAGTATCGCTGGGGCTCAGCGCTCTTGTCACTATGTCGCTGTTCCTGCCGCATATCCCTTTGGAAATCGTGTCCCAGCGGATTGTAAATTCTGTGGATAAATTCCCGCTGGTCGCCGTTCCCCTGTTCATTCTGGCCGGGGAGTTGATGAACACGGGTGGCATTACGGATCGTCTGATCGATCTTTCCAAGGCGCTGGTCGGCTGGATACGGGGCGGACTTGGCCTGGTTAACGTTATGGCAAGTGTTTTCTTTTCAGGAATTTCCGGTTCTGCGACGGCAGATGCGGCGGGAATCGGACGGATCATCATTCCGGCCATGAAAAAGGAAGGCTACGATCCCAATTTTGCCGTAGCCCTGACAGCGGCATCATCAACGCTCGGCCCGATCCTGCCGCCCAGCATCGTCATGATTATCTATGCAGCGATGACCAACATCTCCATCGGCAAGCTCTTCCTGGCCGGAGTCGTACCGGGGCTCGTCATTGCCTTTTTGATGATGCTGCTAGTTCTTTTCTATTCCGTGGCAAAGGGCTATCCGAGAAGTAACTGGGAGGGATTGAAAAATCTTTTCAAGGTATTCATTAGATCAATTGGTCCCCTCGGTGCTCCGGCAATAATCTTCCTCGGTGTTGTAGGCGGTTATTTCGGTGCCACGGAAGCGGGAGCTATAGTAGTCGCCTATTCCTCAGTCCTCGGAGTCATATATGGCGAACTGAACTGGCGAAAATTTCTCCAGGCATGCAGCCAGACGGCAACCAACGTCGGTGTGATTCTGTTCACCATTTCAACAGCCTCTGTAATTGGCTGGGTGTTGGCAGTTGGCAGGATACCCAACGACCTTGCAGCCCTGATAAGGGGATTCGGCGACAATCAAATAACGGTTATGCTGGCTGTTGTACTTATCCTCGTCCTGATCGGCCTGTTTCTCGACGGCCTGGCGGCGATGGTAATTCTCGTACCGGTTTTCGTGCCTATAACCAATGCAATAGGTATTGATCCGATTCACTTCGCAATGCTGGTAATACTCTGCATCATGGTTGGCGCCATTACGCCCCCGGTAGGAATCTTGCTCTTGGTGAGCTGCCAGGTCGGCAACGTTCCCTATCATGAAGTGACCAGGATTATCTGGATATTTGTTGCCCTTATGATAACGGTCATATTGGCTTGCGCATTTCTGCCCTGGCTGACGCTCTGGCTTCCCAAACTGATTCTGGGCTGAACCGGGGGTAGCATTAACCTATAAAAGAGCGCTCTTGGAGTCCAATAACCATGTGTCCGCATTTTGATGTGTCTGGCAAAATTGTATTGGTGACCGGTGCTGCCCGAGGCCTCGGCAGGGGTATTGCCCTCAGCTTGGCTCAGTCTGGGGCAGTCATTTTGGCTAATGTCCGCACTGAATCGGCTGAAGCGGTTTCCCTGAGAACCAAGCTGCACTCCTTTTCGGATGAGTCAAAACTGATAATCGCGGACGTCTCGGTTCCTGAAGACGTTGATCAAATGTTTGCAACCATAACCAGTGATTTCGGGCGCTTAGACGTCCTGGTAAATAACGCTGGCATAACCGAGGATAAAGACATCGAGGAAATTACCCTCGAAGATTGGCAGAGGGTAATCGATGTAAATTTGACGAGTAATTACTTGTGCAGTAAAAAAGCGCTCGAATTGATGAAGCTCCGGAAGTGGGGCAGGATTGTCCAGATCAGTTCTATGGTTGGCCATCAGGGTGCCCTGTTCGGCCATGTCCATTATGCCGCTACAAAGAGTGCGCAACTTGGTTTCACTAAGACTTTGGCAAGAACCGGAGCGAAATACGGTATTACCGTGAACGCGGTTGCTCCGGGCATCATCGAGACAGACATGCTCAAAGAAGTTCATGGTCCTCAAAAACTGGCGGAGCTTGAGAGTAAAGTACCCCTCGGACTCGGTAAGATAGAAGATATCGCCCATGCTGTTCATTTTCTAATCAGTAATGAGGCAGGATACATTACCGGGGCCACACTGGATGTTAACGGCGGCATGCTGATGCGCTGATGAAAATTTAGGAATCCCAGATAAAAAGAGAGCTGCTTTGAAGATAACCAAAATTGAGACGTTTATCGTTAACGCCTATCGATTGAACTGGGTTTTTGTCGCCGTACATACCGACCATGGAATTACCGGCTGGGGTGAATCTTCCCTGGAGTATAAGGCACATGCGGTTGTTGCTTCGATTCATGAACTGGATCGATATCTGATAGGTAAAGACCCCCGTGCCATAGAAGCGCACTACGAAAATATGTTTCGTGACAGTTATTGGCGGGTCGGACCAGTACTGATGAGCGCCATATCCGGTATTGAAATGGCTTTGTGGGATATCCTTGGCAAAGACCTCGGAGTTCCTGTCTATCAATTGCTTGGCGGGAAAATAAACGACAAGGTAAAGCTGTACGCCAACGGTTGGTTTAAAGGATCGACCCATCCTGAACATTTTGCAGAGGCGGCAAAACGAGCAAAAGATAGAGGATTCAAAGCCATCAAGTGGGACCCGTTTGGCAAATCCTATATGGAGATTTCCAAGGGTGAGTTGAGGTTTGCCCTCGAATGTGTGAAAGCTGTAAAAGATGCGGTTGGGGATGAAATCGATCTGCTCATTGAAGGACACGGCAGATTCAACCTACCGACAGCATTGCGCATTGCAAGGAAACTAGAAGAATTTGACCCATATTTCTTCGAAGAACCGATACCACCGGACAACCCGTCTATGATGTCAGAGCTACGAAGAAATTCACCTGTCCCGATAGCTGCGGGCGAACGCATGTATACGGTTTTTGGTTTCGACCAGCTCTTAAGCAATCAATGTGTGGATTATGTCCAGCCGGATATCAGTCATGCGGGCGGACTTCTTCAGTGCAAAAAAATCGCCGCAATGGCGCAGGCCCGTTACGTGGGATTTGCCGCTCACAATCCGAGCGGACCAATTGCCAATGCGGCAACACTCCAACTGGCGGCCTGCACTCCCAACTATGTGATTCATGAGATTATGGCCACCGATGTACCCTGGAGAAAAGAGGTTGTCGATGAGGAACTGCATTTCTGCAATGGCCTGCTGAAAATCCCTGAAAAGCCAGGGCTGGGAATCGACATCAAAATCGAAAATCTCAACAGGTTCCCCTATCAACCTGTTGATTTGCGCCACTACTCAGGCAAATTAACGGACATCAGGCCGCCGGATGAAGAACCCTACTTCTAAAAACCATGTCAAGCTGACTTTTCTTGGCGGTGCAGGATTTTTGGTTGAAGCAGACGGCATCACGGTTGCAATAGATCCTTACCTTGGCGGTGATGCTAAACCAGGCTTTGAACGGCTTACACCATCTCCTGTAGGGTATGATGATCTGGTGGGTATTGATTATCTGATCTCGACCCACGGCCATATGGATCATTGCGAACCTGCACTTATCAACTATCTGGCCAAGCATTCGTCGTGCCGTTTTTTCGGTCCAGAATCCTCGTTAAAGTCCATGATCGAAGCAGGTGCACCTCAAGAAAGAATCACCCGTCTCACTATTGGAGATAGAGCTGACATCGATACATTTGCCCTGAAGGCAGTTTATCTTCACGATCCTTATGAACCGCATGCGCTCGGCGTCGTACTTATTCACGACAATCTTTCTATTCTGCATGCTGGAGACAGCCACTACAGCGACGACTTTAAAAAGCTGGCTGAACAAATGGACATCGACATAGCGCTGTTGAGCAGCGGCTTAAAACTGTACATGTCACCAGAAGAGATATTCCAAGCAGCAGATGATTTGGGCTGCAAGGCACTTGTCCCGATACATTGGGACATTTGGAAGGCTCTTTATATCCCGATTGAAGAAATTCAGGAGATCTATAACAAGAGTGATGATCATGATTTTGCTCTGATTCCAGCTGTGGCTGGAAACTCCATTTTACTTAACAAGAACAAGGAATCTTTACATTATGAGGTTTGCAGATAAATCGGTACTTGTTACCGGCTCAACGAAACGCACCGGATATGCAATTGCCAGGGAATTTGTTCGTGAAGGTGCTTTTGTCTATGTAAACGGCAGGTCGGCCGATGAAGTGAAGGGTGCCGCAAAAGCGTTGACAGACATTGGGCCTGGAAAAGCCCATCCGCTGCCAGGTGACATTTCAAATCCGGATGTAGTTCGAAGGATGTTTGAAGCTATTTATTCTACAGATGGAAATATCAATGTTTTGGTAAACAATTCATGCAATCAGGGTTTGGGATATGCCTTTAGCTATACGCCGATCGATGAGTGGGACAATGTAATGGCCGTCAATCTGAGGGGGTTGTTCTTATGTTGTCTTGAAGCCTCCAAACAGATGATCGATGAAGGAAGTGGATCAATAATCAATCTGGGGTCGTTAACGGCATCTCGGGCCATTCGTGGCCGTATCGCCTATATAACCAGTAAAGGCGGAATCGATGCTTTCACCCGTTCACTCTCTATCGAATTGGCCCCGTTTAACATAACAGTAAATACGCTAGCTCCTGGGTATATAGTTACTGAACGCTGGGACAACATTGCAGACGAACAAATCGAGCAGAGAAAATCGAATATTCCGCTCGGACGAGGTGTGTCAGAAACTGAAATTGCTCAATTGGCTCTCTTCCTGGCGAGTTCCGACGCTGCTTACATCACTGGCCAAACGATTAACATGGACGGTGGGTGTCTCGCTCAATTAATGCCTAAAAGCGTTGAAGTTTAAAATGAGTAAAAAGCAGAGTCCGGTGGCTTTTTCCTCCTCCTCTATTACCGGACTCTGATTTATTCAGTGTTAATCAGACCATAAAAGGTTCTGATTAGGAGATCCCATGGAAGAAAGAAATCTGTTTGAAAAGCTTGTTGATTTAAGCCCCGGCATGGAAATCTGGTGGGATTCCTCGCCGATCATTTTTGATAACTGGTGCTCAAAGATGCTGGACAAGGCAGCTCCTGAAGATCAAGAGAAACTTAAAGCTCAGTTCAAACGGATGTACGACCCTGAAAACGTTGAAGGACAGCTGCTCAGAGGCGTAACGACCAATCCTCCGTTGTCCCTGCAGGCCATTGAAGACGATGAACCACGCTGGGAAAAGATTGCCGCTGGCTTCATCAAGGACAACCCCGGCATCAGAGTCGAAGATTTATTCTGGATGATCTATAAAGAGATAGTCAAACTCGGAACCGATATGTATCTACCGCTGTTCAAGAAGAGCCGATACAAGGAAGGATTTCTTTCAGGCCAGACCGACCCACGCGACGCGTTCAACGGAGAGGCGATGCTAAAGCAGGCCAAGGAGATTGCCGCAATCAATCCCAACGTAATGGTGAAGGTTCCCGGCACAAAGGAAGGCTATGAGGTGATCGAGGAATTGACCGCCTTGGGCATTCCGACGAACAACACGTTGTCGTTCCATATGCCTCAGTTCGCCCACTGCGCGCAGCGTGTTGAGAAAGGGCTGCTGCGGGCGCGGTCCAACGGCGTGGATCTGAGCAAATGGCGCTCAGTTATCACTGCGATGGAGTCGAGATACGGAGATCTCGGCGGTCTTCGGGATTTCGGCAAAGAGGCGGGAATTGAGTTGAGCGAGCAGGATGTACGCTGGGCCGAGCTGGCGATCTTCAAAAAGGCTTGTAAGTATCTCAAGCAGAACCGTTACCACTCGAAGATGCTGTCCTGTTCCCTGAGGGTCGGCCCGGAAGTAAACGGTAAGACACGGGTCTGGCATCTAGAGGAAAAAGTTGGGGCGGATATTGTCATGACTTGTCCTCCGGGATATATCGATCAGATCATCAACTTCGAGAACCAGACTGCCATCGAATTTGAACCCAACACGATCGAACAGGATATCCCGGAAGATGTGTTCAACAAATTGATGAAAATCCCGTATTTCGAGAAGGCGTACGATGAAAACGGGTACAAACTGGAAGAGTTCGATACACACCCATCGCTTGTGAGAACTGCAGATCAGTTTGCAATAGCAACTGAGCGGGCCGTGGCGTTTGCCGAAAAATGCCTGAATAATTGAAGTAGTTTGTATCTCGATATTTCCGACCGATTCGAGCAGGTATCCCCCTCCACCTCTAATAGATGGTATAACGGTTAATACAGATTCACCCTGTATCATAGAATCGGATATGCTCAGTGGAATACATGGTACCCAAACCGGCCCATGAGGCCCAGTTGGATCAAACTGGTAAAACCATAGTTGCTGATTACTTCTACAACGCGGAGTTTGAGGGAGATCGTTTCAAAAATATAGCGAAGATTTGGAATTACTCGATCAGTCTCCATTAGCTTGGCTGCGGCATGAAGAAAAAATCGGATTTAGGAATTTCAGGATATAATATTAACCGGATGTCTGTTGGGGTAATCTCTAAAAATATGCTCCCAAAATAAATGAATACTGTTCCTGATAGCTAATTCGTAGCGACTGAGCATTGACCTTAGCATTGCCAAATCGAAGGTCTACATTCCTGCTTTTCTTTTCAGCTTTAGGAGTTCCTGTGAACATGCGGAATGTTGAGAAGTTGTATTTGAGAACCTTATAAATGCCAATATTAAGCAGGGCGCTATTCTCTCATCTCAAGTTGGCTCACCCGTAGAGCGCCTCTATCCACCTGATGGCTTCGGTATCGTTTACCTTTCCAAGATACCTCTGGGTGGTAGATAAATCGGCGTGACGTAAAATCACTTTGCTCACAATTTCGATAGGTGTTCCAGATCTTGATGCATAAGTGGCAGCATGTCGCCTCAAATCATGTGGGCGCAATTCAACACCGATCAACCGGCCGGCCTTTTTTACCATAGACCAAGCTGAAACATATGAAATCGGAAAAATTAGCTCGAAAGATCTGATGTTGTTCTCTTTCACGTAGTGATTCAGCCTCTCAAGCAATTTCCTTGGGATATAAACGGTTTCAACAGGCTTGCCGCTTTTTGGATTCTGAATCGCCAATTTTCTATCCTGGATATCTCCCGGTTTTAACCTGATAACTTCCCCAACCCTCATGCCGCCTCTTGCCATGAGTTCAAGTATAAGCCTGTCACGAACATTCAGATTCCTGAAAATGATTTCATCGACAACCTCCTTATCGAGAATCTGCCATTGAATCGGTTGAGGTCGTTTGAACACCTTTTTGATAACAGCTGAACTGCATGGATTAGGCAGATCGGGCTGCGAGGTGTTGATTGTGAAATTGAAAAAGGATGTCAGAACAGAGTAGCGGTTTCTTTTGGTTGACTGTTTGTTGCCTCTTGTCAGAGAAACCAAAAACGAAAGAACTTCCTCAGGCTTGATACTATCTAACTCACGGCTTCCAAAACTGGCATTGAATCCGGCTAGAACAAACTGACACGTTTTGATTGTATTTTTTTTTGGAGTTAGTGCGATGGTACTGCATGTGATATTCAACAGCTTGCGATACTTTCATGATGCTCCTCCTGTATTCTTCACTTGTTCAATAGCGCCCTCTAATAGAATATCACGAAACTGGTTCAAGGTTTACTGGCGTCCAAATGATTTGGGCTGAGAACACGTATACAGGATGAGTTGTAGTATTTGGGGACAGGACTGCCATTGATAACCTATCTTATTTCAACAAGATACGTATTGAAGCAATATCAGGAAACACCTTGGGCAGAGCTGAAGACTTCTCCAATTATCTTCGTCACGGTAATGTTTAGTTCAATATTGGAAAGCGGAAAACGGTTACAATAAATCGTTCAATGCCAAACTGCATATTACCGCTATGACAGGGGAGGAGATAACCCAGGCTCAGTATCCCATCAAAATTTGAAAACGACAACTCACATTGATAGTCGATTTCGGGTTACTATTGTGAGTTGCTCGGTTTTTTGTTCAACCATCTCTTAATCGTATTTCTGTCAACCGAGAGCCTTTTCGCTGTTTTCGTTATGTTTCCGTTTTCCTTTTGATACATGTTCGTGACATGAGCATGGATTAATTCATTAAGGGTCAACTCCTCACCGATAGCCACTTTTGTGCCTGAAATACCGAGCGATAGGCGTAATGGTTCATGTTGCCCTATTTCCTCAAGGGTAACATATTTTTCGGCGAAATTTTCGAGTTCGCGCACGTTTCCCGGCCACGGATATTTAGCGATTGTGCTCATGAGTTTACTCGAAGGTTTTTTAATGGTTTTCCCCGACCTAGAGGCATGTTCATCGAGAAAATGAAGAAATAAAAATTCAGGATCACCAGGTCGGTCCCGTAGCGGGGGCACTCTGAGATCGAGGACATTGAGGCGGTAATACAGGTCTGCCCGCAATCTCCCTCCTAGTACCTCGGCAAGTGGCTCCTTGTTTGTGGCGGCGATGATGCGAACCTTGATCGAAATCACCTTGTGATCACCGATACGCATGATCTGTCTCGTTTGTAGAGCCCTCAGCAACTTTGACTGGAGGAATACATCCATTTCCGCCAATTCATCGAGAAACAGCGTGCCGTTCTGAGCCAACTCGAAAAGACCGGCTTTCCCGGATCGAAGCGCCCCGGTGAAGGCTCCGGGGGCGTAGCCGAACAACTCGCTCTCTAGCAGGGAGCTGGAAAGGGCTGCACAATTCACCGCAACAAATGGGCCTTGCGACAGTGGCCCACCATTATGGATCGATTGAGCCAATAACTCTTTGCCCGTTCCCGTTTCACCCTGAATCATAATGTTTGTTTCCGAATTACTGTATTGCCTCGCCATCTCAATTAATTGGCCCATTTGTGGACTGGCGTATTTGATGTCCTCAAAAAAGTATTTGGCATAGAATCCGGTATCCAGCAGCTTCTTGCTAACAGTGTTCACTGCCTCCTGGATCCTTTCGACATTCTGGAGCAACACTACCGATGAGAAATCCTTTGCGTCGCCTGAAAGGATAGGAATATGATCCAATACCAGTCTGTTCTTCCCGTGCCCCAGGATAATATTGCGAAGGAGCTGTTTTTGCTTAAATGCGGTTTGCAGCTCTTCGCCGGGCAAATAGTGCCTCAACGGTGCGCCTTGCAAGGTGGTGCGATCTGCTGAGAGGATTTTGCAGCCCTGTCGATTGACTTCCTCGATTTCCCCGTCTTTGTTGACCAAAAGCGCGCCTTCCTTCGTGCAGTCGAGCACCACTGCCAGTTTTTTTTCGTTGGCGAGGTGTCGGTTGATGTAACTCAACACCTGCATGGCCCGCTCGAAGGCCGCCTCTATGGTCTCCATGCTCGATTCAATCAAATAGGCGTTCAAACCGCGATCCTTCGCCCACTGGAAGGATACCGCATCGCCGATAACGATGTCCGGTTGCCATTTGCTGACCTCGTCTATGATTTCGGTAAACGTTGCCCCTCCTCTGACCTCGAAGGATTGATAGTTGCGACCGAGAGTGGCGCAAATGGGTTGGACCAAACCGAGAAGCTGCCTGAACCCGACAACGGCAATCTTAGTCTCCGGCTGGGTATCTTCGTAGAGAAAGGCGAGTGTTCGATACATCGATCCTTCCACCTCGATTACCTCGACATCGAGCTGCTGGCTTATCAATCGGGCAGTTCCGCCTCGACTGATGATTACCTTGGCACCTTCCGCCAAAGCCTTTTCGGCTGCAGAAACTCCCTCTTCCAGGTCTCCGAGGTAGGTGCGGGCAGGGTAGTTCGACGTATCGATAATACTCTGTGCCTTCATACGTATACGCTCGAAAGGGGCAATAAAGGCAATGTCCATAACTCCTCCCTCTTAAAAGGAATTCTTTGTCGAGGCGAAACCGTTTCTTGTCGAATTGTACCGTACAGTGATGCTAATTGCACCAGCTCAGCGATGCAAAACACTTAGGCACGAGCCCATCGAACTCCATCCAAATAAGAATATTTCAATAAATCCTATTAATTATAAGTCTGGCATGGGGTTTGCTGGATTATGAGTACCCAGCAAAAAACAAACACAGATTGCCGAGAGTGAGGACAAAAAACCGATGCTCCTCCGCCGGCTCAAGCGAAACCCAGGCATAAGCATAGAGACATCTTAAAAGCAAACGGGTTCACGGATGCATAACGAGGCACGTGTTACATGAATATCGAAGACAACATAGCCGTCATCGCCGATGACTACACCGGTGCCTGTGATGCCGGGGTTCATTTTTCCAAAAACGGCAAGCATATCGACTTCCTTGTCGATGGAGACAATCTGTCCGAACTGCTGAAGCGCAGAAACGGTATTGCGATAACCACCGAATCACGCTTTCTGGAACCCGCAGATGCCCGTCACCGGGTCGCCCGAATAACGAAGCTAGTCAAAGAAGCTGGATTCAAGAGTATTTTCAAGAAAGTTGATTCGACAATGAGAGGGAATCCGGGAAGTGAAATCGAGGCGGTCCTCATGGCAACATCTCTGCCCGCTGCTCTCATCTGTCCGGCCATACCGCAGTTACAGAGAATATGCCGGGATACCAACATTTATGTGAACGATACGATTCTTCACAAATCGAACATAGGCAACGATCCTTTCAACCCTGTTGCAAGCTCATCAATTATCGACTTGCTGAGACAGCAAACTGCTCTCCCCATCGGTCTCATCACATTAAAGCATATCGAGGCGGGTGGAGACGCCCTGTCCGACAGGGTTAGAACCCTTCTGGAAGAAGGTAATCGCCTGCTCGTTGCCGACGCCGCCAGTGAAGTGCATTTACTCGCGCTGGCGCACCAGGTTGTATCGGCTCACCTGCTTCCTGTCGGTGCCGGGGGACTGGCCAAAGCAGTGGCAACTCTTCTGGGCTCGGGAGAAACGAGCGATTCCATCTACGGCACCCTGTGCGGACCTGTGCTTGCTGTTGTGGGCAGTCTGACCGACATTTCCCGTCTCCAAGCCGATATTGCCTGCAACAACGGGAGGTTTCTCCTTTTTGAGATAACGCCGGACGACTCCGCCTTGGAAATCGAGCAGTCCTGTTCGAATTTTATCGATGAGGTAAAACACGATAGCAGTCGTAATATTCTGCTGCGCTTGTCGCCAGCGCAAGGAAAAGATCGGGCCTCAAAGGATGAGGCCGAACGAGTCGCCCGCTCCCTCGGTTTTGCAGCCGCACTGATATGTCGGAGCTATCGATGCAAAACGGTCTACTCGACGGGCGGCAGCACCTCCATGGCAGTTGCGAAGGCATTGGAAATCCCCTCGGTCACCCTGGTGGATGAACTGGCATCCGGTATCGTGCTCGGCCATTTCCACGCTCCGCATACGGAGGCGGAATGGTTTGTTTCCAAAGCCGGTGGCTTCGGAAACAAACAAATGCTCACAGATCTGGCATACAGCTTGTCGGACGAAACGAACGGAAACAAACACCATGTCATCTAAACCTATCCTGGCAATAACCATGGGTGATCCGGCGGGCATCGGGCCCGAAATCATTGTCAAGGCCTTGGAGCAGCAGCGGCTTTACGAGATCTGCGCTCCTGTCGTAATTGCCGATCCCCTGGTGATGCAGCACGCTATCTCGGAAATAGTCGGCTCGTCCCAGAACCTTACAATCGTTGACGAGATTGGCAAAGTCGAGGCCACACCCGGCACGATCGCAGTCTACCCGTTGGAGCAGGTGGACCTTGAAGGATTCACCCCGGGAAAGCTCGAGGCTCGCTGCGGAAACGCCGCCTTTCGTTCGGTGGAAAAAGCCATCGAGTTGGCGCTGGAAAAGAAAGTCGACGGCACGGTGACAGCCCCGCTCAACAAGGAGGCGATGAATCTTGCTGGGCATCACTACGCAGGCCATACGGAAATCTATGCCACGCTCACCGCTACAAAACATTACTGCATGATGCTTGCCGACGGACCATTTCGGGTTGCACACGTCACAACGCACCTGCCTCTCGCAGAAGTGAGTCGGGCACTTAACCCGGAACGGATCGGAGCAGTCATCCGGCTCGGCCATGAAGCCTGTAAAAGTCTTGGCATTGCCAAACCCCGGATAGGCGTTGCCGGTTTCAACCCCCACGCCGGAGAAAACGGTTTGTTCGGCCAGGAAGAACAACGGGTTATCATGCCGGCGGTCCGGAGGGCACAGGACGAAGGTATTGACATCACCGGGCCGCTTCCTCCCGATACCGTATTTTGCAAGGCCCTAGGAGGAGGATTCGACCTGGCGGTGGCAATGTATCATGACCAGGGCCATATACCGATTAAATTGAAAAGTTTTATTTATGATGACAAAACCGGTTCATGGTCGGGTATGACGGGCGTGAATGTCACCCTCGGCCTGCCGATAATTCGCGCCTCGGTCGATCATGGAACGGCTTTTGAAAATGCCGGCAAGAACGTTGCCAGCCACCTGAGCATGACCAATGCCATCGAATACGCGGCAAAACTTGCCGCCGGCAGTGGCGATGGTGCCCACCAAGCTTGATGTCAGGACGGGTATCGAAAGCGGTACGTGCTTCGACTCGTATGCAAGCGGCGAGTCGGCAACGAAACCAAACGTCGGATCCAATTTCATAAAATGGTAACACACAGGAGATACAATGAATAATTTTAAATGTTTGCTACCCGGTGGCGTCATCTTCGGAGCAGGGCAAGTAGAGAACCTTGGTGAAAAAATAGCAAACAAATCGGCACTGCTCTTAAGCGACCGCGGTGTCGTCAACAGCGGTATCGCCGATAGGATCAGAGACATGTGCCGGACATCGGCATCTCGGCTCAAGGAATTTTTCGATGTTCCGGCCGAGCCTCGCGAGGATGAAGTCACCGACATTGTCGCTTCTCTGTCGGGCGACCCTTTCGACGTGATCGTTGCCGTAGGCGGCGGCAGTGTTATGGACGTGGCCAAGCTGCTCGCCGTCATGATCAACGACGGTCCCAGCCTGTCCGAGATGTTCGAGGGCGCCTTGCCCGCCGCCAGGAACAATTCCCTGATCATGGTTCCCACCACCGCAGGTACCGGGTCGGAGGCGACACCCAATGCCATTGTATTCAGGCCGGCTTATAATCTTAAAGTCGGTATTGTCTGCGACTTGTTTCTCCCCGACCGGGTCATCCTCGACCCCGAACTGCTGCTCAAACTGCCCGCCACCATCACCGCCTCAACAGGTCTTGATGCGCTCTGCCATGCCGTTGAATGCTACATCTCCAAAAGGGCAAGCGTTTTTAGCAATTTGCTGGCCGTTGAGGCTATCCGGTTGATTTTCAAGAGCTTGGTCCGCTGTTATACCGATGGATCGGACCTTCAGGCCCGGGCGGACATGCTGCTCGCTTCTTTCTACGCGGGGGTGTGTATTGGTTCGGCGGGTACCAATATCGTTCATGCCCTTTCTTATCCGCTGGGAGGGCGCTATCGTATTCCTCACGGTGTTTCCAATGCGATACTGCTTGCCCCGGCGATCGCAGCGAATAAAGCCTGCTGTAGCGAAAAGCTGGCAGGCATAGCAGCTTTGACGGGCAAAAAGACCGAGGGGCTCAGCGAGGAACAGCGGGCCGATCTATTCATCGAGGCGCTCCGGGACCTTTGCCGCGACCTTGGCATACCGCAGAAACTGAGCGAGCTCGGCGTTCCCGCCGAAGATCTGGAATCAAACGTCGATGCGGCATTCGAGGTAAAGCGGCTCCTTACCAATAACCCGAAGTCATTAACGAAAGACGATATCCGTTCGGTCTATCTTTCGATCCTCTAAACCATGGACTCTGACATGAAAACGATTCTTCCCTTTGTGGCTATCGTGACGTGCTTCAATGATGATGAAACCATTGATTACCCTGCTATCCGGAAACAGGTTCGCCGCCAGGTTGCAGCAGGCAACAATCTCCTGGTATGCGGCACGAATGGTGATTTTACGAGCTTGACCCACCCGGAAAAGGTGCGGATATGCGCCGAAGTGCTGGAAGAAGTGGATGGCAAGGTGACGGTTATCGCCAACGTGGGAACACCTTCAACCTATGAGACGATCTTGCTCGGACGTGATATTACCGGACTCGGGATAAACGGACTTGCCGTCATCACGCCCTATTTTATCGAATGTACGCAAGACGGCCTGTTCACCCATTACAGCCGCATCGCCGACAGTGTGGAAAAACCGATATACCTCTACGACATCCCCGCCCGGACACGCAATCATATCGAACCGGAAACGGCAGCGCGCCTGGCCGAGCACCGTAATATCGTTGGCATCAAGGATAGCGGCGGAGGCAAGGAATCCCTGGATGCCTACCTCGACATTGCCAAAGGCTCGGAGGATTTCGACGTGTATTCGGGTCCGGATTCTCTCATCTATTACGCCCTCACCAAAGGCGCCAAGGGATGTGTGTCGGGCCTGGGCAATATCATGCCCGACACTCTCAACAGGATTTGTCGCGCCTTCTCGCAAGAGGATTTGCAAGAGGCAGAGCGCCAGCAGGATCTGTTTACTCAGCTCAGGATCGATTTATATGCCCTGGGCTATGCACCGGCCATGGTAAAACGAACGCTCTACCTCATGGACAAAAGCGTTGGCGCCAGTCGCCAGCCCGCATTGATCCCCACTCCGGAAATCGACGTGAAAATTTCCGGCATCATAGAAAAATTCTCGCTTTGTGCCTAATAGACAAGGTGATGAGCGCTTATAGCCTGCAGGGACATGCCAAGGCCTGTTTGTTTGGTCCGGCGACGTCGATTACCACGCGGTCCTCCCTTACCGGCCAACCGCTTCGGAGACGTATCCGAAGATACCCTAGCAGCTCGGCGACTCGGGGAGCCAAACCGGGTTTTCCCGTTCACCGACCGAGTTGCGTATCGGCCGGTATCCGTCTCCCGGCCGCAAATCACCCGGAACGACTCGAGATATACATTGCAGATAAGCTCCGCAGGCGCCGAGGGGGAGAGCTTCGACGATTGCATATCTCGAAAGGAGCCAAATCACGTTCGGCTCTGCGGCTGTTCACCTGCAAAGGACTTATGAACATGGGAATCGATAGCAACTTAAACAAAGCTGTGCAGAATGCACCACGATCTGATGAGAAATGCAACAGCAAAGAGTCGGCCAGTCAGCTGTAAATGATCATTCTCGTTTTTAAGTATCTATAATTGTAATGGAAATATTTATTTCTCCTGGCAAGATGCGGGTGGCATGTATCTTGGAATTTAGGAACTAAGATTAGTTTTTGGAGGTCTCATGAGTGATCGATCAAGAAAGAGAAACGAAAATTTCAGGAGGTGCTTGCCCGATGTTTACAACAACATTACGTCCACAACGAAGCAGAACAAGTAATTGATTAAGGTTTTAGATCATCAACAGCAACATGTTCACATCAACCAAAAGGAGATTATTATGAAAAAGCTTATGACAATGATTCTTGGCTTACTTGTTCTTTCCATGACACTTCCAGTTCATGGCGAAGATTTGAAGCTGGTGGCCGCCACCATCAACCCCGAGGGTTCGCACCTTGCCGATACCTTAAAGGCATATGCCGGTGAGATCGAATCGCTCAGCAATGGCGCTATTAAAATCGATGTGTTCCCCGGCGGTCAGTTGGGTGACGCATCATCGCTTTACCAGTCTGTGACCGATGGCAGCGTCGATATGATCTATACGGATCCCGGCTGGTTTTCCGAACGACATCCGGAGTTCGACATACTGGAAGGAAATTACCTTTTCAAGGACAAAGAGGATTTTCTGGCAATCGCCAACGATCCTCACAAGCTCGATTACTTCAAGAACAAGCTTATCGAGGATCCGGGAGTTGTCGTCCTCATGATTGCCGGAGGTCTGGAACGGGATATAATCAGCACCTTTCCAATCAACTCGATCGACGACTTGAAAGGCAAGAACATGAGGAGCAAGGCGACATCCACGGTCATGGACTGGTGGTCTTCCCTGGGAGCGAACCCGGTACCGATCGCCTTTTCGGAAGTGTATACCGCCGTCCAGACAGGCGTGGTCAATGGCTCACAAAACAGTCTTGATGCGATGATCTCGATGCGGTTTGCCGAGGTAAACAAGTACGTTGCTAGGACTCAGCACAATATTTCCATCGGCTTTATCGTGATCAATAAAGATAAGTATGAGAAATTGAGCCCTGAGTTGAAAACGGTCCTGGCCGAGGCTGCAACCAAAATCCAGCCGGTCTATCTGGAAAAAGCGTTTGCCCTGAGCGATGAGAAACTGAAAACGCTGCAATCCGAGTTTGGCATTGAAATTACCAATCCGGACAAGGCCCCGTTCATCGAGGTTTCGAGAAAACAGATCATTGACTTGGCGAACAAGTACAACGTTCTTGATGTCGTCAACGAAATTTTTAACTAGTTGAGATACATTCCAGTACCAAAATAACGAGCTATTTTGGTACTGGAATCGCCAGGGAGAATTCACATGACTATCATAGAAAGACTTGAGAACATTTTGTACATCGCCCTGTGCATCTTCCAATTCTTGTTGTCTCTCACAATTTTTGTTGCGGTGGTGGCACGATACGTATTCAAGTTCCCAATTCCCGAAGTGAATATTGTGCAGAATTTCTCCTTGGTATGGCTCATCATGCTTGGGGCCGGCATCGCCCTGAAACACAAAGAGCACCTGGATATCGATATTATAGGTCCGTACTTGTCCGAAAAAGCGGCAGCTGTCCGATATTTTCTCATCGATATCATCGTATTGCTGGCGGTACTTCTCCTGGTCGTCGTCGGTTACAAAGCCTTTTTAGCCGGTTTCACGCGCAGTGAACTGACCCCCATACGATTCCTGGATCACAGGATAACACTCGTCTATTTCAACTCAGCATTTCTATTTGGTGCCCTCACTATGTTGATTTATCAAGTCGTGAATGTGGCAAAAACATACATTCAAGTAATGAAAACATATGCCAATCGAGGTGCCAAATGATACTCGCTGGCATATTAACCATTTTTCTCGGACTGCTCGTATTCGGCGTGCCGGTGGTATTCAGCCTGGTTCTTGCCTCCGGTATTCCAATACTTTTCGATTCTCACGTTCACCTTAACCAGATGGCCTCGATTGTATTGCAGCAATTCAGAAGTTTTACCCTTCTGGCAATTCCTCTTTTCATATTCTGCGGCAAGTTGCTGCAACTCAGTGACGTGGCCGACGATCTCATTTACATTTCTCGGGCCCTTATCGGAAAATTGCGTGGAGATCTCGCTCATATCAACGTCATGACGAGTATCTTCTTCGCTGGAATCTCGGGGTCGTCCGTTGCCGATGTGGCCTCGCTGGGCACTATATTGATCCCTGCCATGAAGAAGAAAGGCTATAGCGCCGAATTCAGCGCCACCCTGACATCCGCTTCGGCCACAATCGGATCAATCATACCTCCAAGTATTCTCATGATTGTCTACGGCGCCATTGCTCAAACCTCCATTGCCGCGCTCTTTTTAGGAGGCATTATACCGGGCGTTCTCATCGGGGTTTCCCAAATGGCCTACTCGTATTATTACGCCGTCAAACGCAATATCGGTCAAAGTTCCGGTATCACCGCCGATGATCCACCCGAGCTGGAATTGTCGGCATGGATTGCCCTGAAAAAGGGCTTTTTCCCCGTGTCCATCTTCATCGTCATAATCGGTGGGATTCTAAGCGGCGTTTTCACGCCAACCGAGGCTGCCGGCTTTGCCGTTATGTATATTCTGTTTGTAAATATATTTTTCAAAAAGAAGAGAAACATTAAGGATTATTACCGGGTATCGAAGAAGGCCGTCATTGAATCGGCAACGATCTTTATTCTCATTGCGGTTGCTTCTTTCTTCTCCTGGGTTCTGACCTATTACAAGGTCATGATTCCGATCATCGAGTATATTCAGGCCTCGAATACCTCCGCTCCGGTTTTTCTCATTATTATCACTCTGTTGTACCTCGTCATAGGGACGTTTATGGAGCCTGCCTCGGCAATGCTGATTTTCGTACCGTTGCTGTTGCCGGTCATGAATCTGCTTGAGATCAACCCGACGGTGGCAGGAATCATCACCGTCATGGCAATTAGGGTCGGGACCGTTACCCCGCCATACGGACTATCAACGCTGATGGCGGCAAAAATCGCCGAAACTTCGGTTATTAAGATGTTGAAGCATATCGGCCTCTTTGTCGCGGTATATGTCCTGGTACTGTTTGCCTTGATCTATTTTCAAGACCTGATTCTTATCCTTCCCAAAATCTTTCTTGGAAGCTAGAGACATGACGATGAAAAATCACCAGTTACTCACGGATAAGGTCGCTCTGATCACCGGAGCGACCAGAGGTATCGGTTTGGCAATCGCCCAATTGTTTGCAAAACATGGCGCAATCCTGCTCATCAACGGCACGAACGAGCGCTTGATTAAGGAGAACGTCAAGCTGCTGCAACAAGACGGGGTCGAATGCATCGCCGTGATCGGCGACATTTCCCAGGAACAGACCAGTAAAACGCTGGTGAGCCAGGCGCTTTCGCACTTCGGAAGAATTGACTGCCTCGTTAATAATTCCGGTATTATTTATCGGCGACGCTTCGCCGATTTTTGCAAAGAAGAGTGGGATAACACCTTATCCGTCAATCTGGAAGGACTTGTGTATACCTGCAGGAATGTCATTGAAATAATGGCAAAACAGGGCAGTGGCAAGATTGTGAATATCCTGTCCAGCGCTTCGAAAAAGCCGCATCTCAATGCCTCGGTGGAATATGGCGCTTCAAAAGCAGGCGGATTGTATCTGACTCGCCACCTCGCCCTGGAATACGCCCGGCACAACATTTATGTCAATGCGGTGTGTCCCGGCCCTATCGAGACCGATTTGGTGAAGACCTGGGATGAATCTTACCGAAAGAGCGTATTGCAGAAAGTCCCCCTGGGAAGGCTTGGAAAACCCGAAGAGGTCGCCAATGTCGCGCTTTTCCTGGCCAGCGGGCAATCCGATTTCATCACCGGCGAAGCGATCAATATTAACGGCGGCTCATTTATGGATTGAGCGGATGTCATGGAGAAGTGTATGAAAATTATCGATTCGAAAACAATCCCGACTCGTTCAACCAGCAACCACGCCTCCAACCTGCTACAACTGGAGAAAGGAGATCTCCTCTGCGCGTGGTTCGCCGGCAGCATGGAGGGAGCATCGGATATCTCGATATACCTCTCGAGGTTCAGCCTTGATACCGGTGCCTGGTCTCCTGCCGAAAAGATGTCGGCTGACGACAGCAGGTCCGAACAGAATCCCGCTCTTTTCAGAATGCCTTCAGGAGAGTTATGGCTCTTGTATACGGCCCAGATAAAAACCGATCAGGGAACATCGCTTGTCAGACGCAGAAGATCCACCGACGGCGGTCACACCTGGACGAAAAGTGAAGACCTGTTCACAGAAGCGGGAACGTTCATCCGGCATCCTCCGGTTATCAACGGTGCCGGATCCATCATTCTTCCGGTTTTCCAAACCAGTATAAAAAATGCCTTCGGCGATGACAGTAGTCTTGTGAAAGTCTCCATAGACGACGGCAATACCTGGAGCACAACCCCCGTGCCCAATAGTGGCGGCTGTGTGCACATGAATATTCTGGAAAACTGCAGCATTGCCTTTTTCCGCAGCAGAAGAGCCGATTATATCTACAAAAGTCTGTCTGCAGACGATGGCCTCACCTGGTCCGAGCCGGAACCGACTCCGTTACCCAACAACAACTCATCCATCCAGGCGCGACTGTTGAAAGATGGAAGGATTGCAATCATTTATAACGAAAACAGGGCATCCGGGAGAGCCTGCGAGACCTCGATTCCTCCGTGGATTCAAGATAAAAAGAGCTTTTTGGAACAGTGCCGAATCACCGAAAAGAGCGCGGTCTGGGGAGTCCCCCGCAATCCTCTGGTCATCTCTAGCTCTGAGGACTCGGGGCGAACCTGGGTAAAAGAACTGGTCGTCGAGTCGGATCCTGCCCTGCGGTCTGAGCATGATGAAAACGGCTCATTTACAGGAGACTATTCGTATCCCTCTATAATCGAGACGGATGATGGCAATGTGCACCTCAGCTATACCTACCTGCGAGAAGGCATCAAGCATGTGATTATCAGCTTTTAGCCAGTACTCTGAAAAATTGGGTTGTGAGATATATCATGAATGGATCGGCCGGACCTTGATCCACACGCTGATAATTTGTTTGAGATACGTTTATGTCAGATAACCGTTGGGAAATATGGGAATTAAGGAACAGTTAACTTTAGTTTTAAAAGTGAATTTTGCCACATATCACTGCGCTTTTAAATGTAAACCGTGGTGTGAGTCAGGAGAATTTTATGGCACAAGAACTCAATGGCTATATTGCCTGTGTGACTGGTGGGGCGAGAGGTCTCGGTGCCGCTATCGTAAGGCAGTTGGTTCAGAATGGAAGCAGCGTAATCATCGCCGATGTATTGCGCCAGGAAGGTGAGGAACTGGCAGTCCAATTAGGCAATGAAGGGTTCTCCGCAATTTACAAAGACCTGGATGTCACCCGGGAAGATCAGTGGAAAACCCTTGTCGAAGAGATCGGTAGCGAACAGGGTCACCTTGATATCTTGGTCAATAATGCTGCAGTTATTATCCGAAAGCGGTTGTCGGATTTATCGCTTGACGAATGGCAGCGGGCTATTTCGGTTAACGTGAGTGGCGTTTTTCTGGGCATGAAATTCTGTCGGCCGCTGCTTGCGCGCTCTGAGGCCGCAACCATTATCAACGTCTCATCTACGGCGGGGATCATTGCCCACCTTGATCCCTCTTATACTGCCAGTAAATGGGCCGTCCGTGGCCTGACTAAGTCTGCGGCCCTGGAATTGATCAGTGACGGAATCAGGGTTAATTCTGTCCATCCTTCGATGATTGCGACTCCTCTGACTCTAACCGGCCCGCCGGGGCATATTGAGGCCAACCGTCATGCAATTCCCCTGGGTCGTGAAGCAACACCTGAGGAGATTGCCAATATTGTCTATTTCCTCTGTTCGCCTAAATCCTCTTATATGACTGGTAGTGAGGTTGTTGCTGACGGCGGTATGACAACAGCAGGAGTCGCCCACATGCGTGCCAAGTTTCAAGAGCAGTTCGATAATTAGAAAACTGATTTTTCCTGCTTCATTATACGCTGCTTCCTGGAAATACTCAGGCTTTTTTTAGCTCTATAGGAAGTTGACAATGCAAAAACGAAACTTTAATAGATTGCAATCTATTTTCGATCAAACTTTCTTTTTGTTATGTTGTGAAGTCCCACATCACGCATTTGAAAAAGCTTGTATTGGCAATGTTAAACATTTTAGCAAACCTGCAACTTAGTGCTTCCTGATTCTCTTCAGGGACAAGCGTTATTGCAATGCTTGAGGCTAGCACTGGCAATGTCAAGTATTTAAGAAAACTATAAATTTTACACTATTCCTGATATGTTACGAAATACGCTGTAACTCATATTAAAAAGACATGTAGTGGCAAGGTTAACTATTTAAAATTAATCGCGTTCCTAGGTCTACTAGATTACCGTCAATCCAATCGATTAACCTTACTCCTGGATCTCTTCAAATTAAGCTGACAATGTGATTCCTGATTCGGGACTTGAATTGAGTTCTGGTGGCTATGCAAAATACAATGTTATAAGAATTAGCACGCAATTATAAACTGTAAATTGCTGGAATTATAAACTATACTGGTACAACGAATGGCCAATAACTGGTACACTCGAAGCCAGGAATAAATTTTCAGATGTAATGATTTCAAATAGTTAGAAAGGCAGGAAATCAGGTCATCTATTCCCTGCATCGCCACCAGAAATACCCCAACCGCTTGTAATTATTACAAGTAGTTGTTTTAGGTTCTATGCCGGCGCATCAGGGTGGTACAATCCCTGATGCGCCTTTTTTCGTTCTGGCTTGTAGTGTCTCAAGCTATGAAAATGTATGTCATCCATACCAGTCAAAAACAGACGTTTGATTACTTCTGCATATAGCTTGAGGAGATTCAAAACACTTATCTGAATCTTTCCTAATGAAGATTTGTCTTTGCAGTGCATGAGGAAATGGTAATTTCCCATTCGGATATACTCAGGTTGATAGAGTATCAATGAAAAGGGCCTGATTATTCGATGTGGATGGGCGGCTCTGTCCAGGAAGCCCAGGTAGGATTCTTTGTCTAATCTACTTCACGGCTCCAGAACAACTTTAATCGCATTATCCCTGCGTTCCTTCAGGATCTGCATAGCCTCACCGAACTCGGATAGCGGTAGTCGGTGGGTGATCATAGGTCCAGCTTTCACCAGTCCGCGTTCGTGCAGGTTTATTGCCTCGGGCCAGATATTCGGTCCGCCCAGTGTGCCCATGATGGTGATATTGCCGATAACCAAGGGATCGAAGTCCACATCGCAGGTGGCACCGGCAAAAAGACCGGTGATCGCCACCCTTGCTCGAGGAGCGAGTACGGAGGCTATCGATTTCCAGACAGCAGCTTTACCGGCAGCTTCGATTACCACATCAATCATGTGATTGTTGGTGATGGCTTGGATCTTTTCTACGATATTCTCATTTCGAATATTGACAGTGTGATCGGCGCCGAACCGAGTGCCGATTTCCAGGCGGTCATCCCTGGTACCGATGAGAATGACTTTTCTCGCACCATACGCCTTGGCGGTCTGCACGGCAAATAGGCCAATGGGGCCGGGGCCAAAAACGGCAACATAATCCTCGGCACAGACCTGCGCCAGTTTAGTCGGGTAGAGGGCAATCCCTGTTGGTTCAATGAAAGCAGCTTCGTCAAATGCCATCCCATTGCACTTGTGCAGGAAATACTTCGGGAAGGCGATGTATTCCGCAAAACCTCCATCAAGACCTAACAGTCCAGTCTCGCGACGGTTAGGACATTGGTTATACCAGCCTCGTAAACAGTAAGTGCACGTGCGGCAACCGACTGAGCATTCCCCTGTAACCCGATCACCGATGGTGAATTCGGATACGTTGCTTCCCACTTCCACCACTTCCCCCGACCACTCGTGGCCCGGGGTAAAGGGCAGTGTGCTGAGCCCGCTGGTTATGTAGAACATGGTTCCGTCATAGACTTCCACATCTGTACCGCAAATTGCTGCCGCTTTAACTTTTATCAAGACTTCATCGGAAGCTATTTGCGGATCTGGAACTTCTTCAAATCTTAAATCCTGGGGGCCATACGCACGGATCGCTTTCATGCCGGTTCTCCTGATTGATCTTGTGAATTATACATTGCAAAAAAACTGGAAGATTTAGCCATTAAAGCTTCGATATAAAGCTGTCTATCTCTACCCTGTTGGGCAGAACACCTATCTCAAAGTTGAAATGTCGGACCTCACTCGGTTTAAGCATTTCCAGGCGACCGTTATTGCGCGCTTCAATTCTACCTTCGGGAATACAATTCCCTGGCTCAAGGCCGACCACATAATCCTGAGATCCCATCATTTTCCACTCGGTAAAGCACGGCATTTGATCAGGTGAGTAAGAAAGATAGACCCCAAATTCTAATTTTTCGTTAACAACGGCAACCGAAACCAAGTCCTTATTTTTCGGCATGTGATGAAGAAAATTCTGGTAGAGATAACCTGGAACAGGTTTTTCGAAACGATCATAGGCCCCATTTCCTTGTATAGCCGTATCGTTCCAGGGTTCGACTTTGACAGCCGACGAGTACAACCTTGAGTGCTCGCTGACTATGGGAAATCCGAGATTTACGTGGTAAAGCAGCATAAAAGGGGTATCAACGTAACCCTGATTCTCCACTCGATCACTAACCCTGATTTTGGTATCTCCGAGATGACTGGAGATCTGTCGCTGCAAAACCAGATTTTCAGCATAAAGGCAGCTTTCCCTAAGCTGGCCGTTGATACTGATAATAAACTCCTCCTCCTCCCAGCGCTCCTCAGTGTTGAAGGTTTCCGCTGGTAGATGTGATATTCTGCCATGGATTCCGAGTACTTCATCTCCATCTTGCCCGGGGGCGCCAACCTGGGTAAGACCGCAGGTCGTAAAAAGCCCTCCAGTAAAACTGCGAAGGAAGTCTATGCCACCGTTTTCGAAGTATTCTGGTCCTGTGATGCCGGTTTTGGCGATCCAGCCCAGTGGTTTATCGCAGTATTCTGCAAAGGCAATGTCCATGCCCCGGTCTATCAATACGGAATAGTTCAAGCCGGACCCGGTTTTAACGTCTATTGCCTTGACCCCGTGGCCCCGGCCATTCCGGAAGGTGTAGCTCTTTGCGCCGGCAACCTGAAGCATTGACCCAAGGTAAGGCAGCAGCTGTTCTCGCGAGAAGTATTCACCGAAAAGTTGTGCCATGTCGATTCCCCATTGCTATTTAATTGTGCTGGAACTCTGAACACAGAACGCCCTAAGCACGAGCTTATTTTATTATTGTATACAATACAGACGACATGTTTTGCAATTGCTAATTTTTTTTGCTTTATTGTTCTTCCAAAAGGGTCACTAGTGAATTCTGTTGACATAATTGCTTCTCATGTAGATGATGAGTGTAAAAGCTGAATCTTAAGTGGAAGGTACTGCAGGATGGCAGACATCTATACAACCCTCTTCGAAAGAATCCTGGAGGGACGCTATAAGGCCGGTATGCGTCTGAAGGAAGAAACACTGGCAGATGAGTTTGAGATCAGCCGAACTCCTGTTCGTGAGGCACTGCGTCAGTTGTCTCAGGATGGTCTTGTTGAAATTCAACCCCGAAAAGGGGCACTGGTACTGGGTTTTACCGTTGATGATGTCGAGGAAATCTATGATATACGCAAATCCCTCGAAGTGCAGGCTCTGCGTAGTTCTGGACCCTTTTTAAGCATCCAGGGACTAAAAATAATACGGGATGAACTGGCGTCTCTAGAGCACACTACCGATCCTCGCAAGCATGAAGAAATAGATACAAAACTCCATAATTATTTCATTGAGTCAAGCGGTAAGAAACGATTGATCAACCTATTGAGCCAACTATTTAGATTAATCAGGAGTTTTCGAGAGTTTGGCTTTACTGATGCTGAGGTTCGCCACTCAGCTTTGAGGGCGCACATTGATTTAATTGATGCGCTGAGTATTCGAGATATCGCTAAGGCAGAACATATCCTGGAAGAACATATCGAAGAAAGCAAGAATAATGCAATCTCGGCCATATTAAATGGTAATTAGCCCCTTATTGGCATATATTTATTTTATAGATTGTCTTTCAGATATCGGTTCTTGCACTACCTCCACCCCAGAGAGATAACCAATAGCTTAGTTATTCAATCCCTCAGAAGTTACCTGCGAAGCATCTTCTAGACCGCTCCAAGCCCTTTCTTCCCCACCCCAATTTGTCATTAGTGAAAAAAGTTGACAAAAAGATTGTCTCTGTGGTTAATATGTATACAATAGGTCATCAAAAGTGTATTAAATTGGAAAATATGTCGCCGATTGTACATTTATACTTTCTCGTCGGTATGCGGTTGGTACTGCTCCAGTGTGTACCACGTGGCTTGCCTCTATTTGTGCCCGGGTATCTATCTCAGTCTTTGAGTGAGCAGCATTTGCAATCAATCGGGGCATTAACACTTTAGACCGCCCCTAAGGGATTTTTTCTAAACAGGCGTTAAAGGGGAGCACGATGTCCCGCACACTGAGCTGTCACGGATTGACTAAGACCTATGGCAAGATCACCGTGGTAAAAGCCGTTGATCTTCAACTGAACGCAGGAGAGATACACGCCGTCGTCGGAGAGAACGGTGCAGGAAAATCGACTCTGATGAATATGATGGCTGGTGTGACGCCCCCGACAGAAGGCACGATATCCATCGATGGGCAGCGCAAGGACATGCCCACGCCCAGATCTGCGGCAGAAGCGGGAATTGCGATCGTTCACCAGGAACTGCAGGTGGTTCAGTCACTCAGTATAGCAGACAATATCATGCTGGTTCGGCCGCCGGCAGCAGCAGGAGCGTTGCGTGGTTCGAAAAGAGAATATGAGTTTGTCTCAAAATTACTGGCACGTGTCGGGATCAAACGAAATCCAGGTGTCAAGACGGCTCAGCTTTCCGCGGCGGAGGCCCAGCTTCTCGAAGTTGCCAAAGCCCTGGCGCTGGAGGCCAGCTTTATCATTTTCGATGAACCTACTTCGGCGCTTCCCCCAGCTGAGGCTGAGAGTCTCCTGACGCTGGTAGAAGGGCTGCGGGACGAAGGCCATGGCATATTGTACATCTCGCACCATCTCTCGGAAATCACCCGTATTGCCGACCAAATAAGCGTATTGCGTGATGGTAATCTGGTTGGAAATCTAAGCCGGGCAGATGCAGACATCGATCGCATCATTCATCTCATGGTTGATCGTCCTGTCTCGCTGTACGCCAATGATCTTTCAGCACCGGGCGAACGTATTGTTTTTGAAGCGGAAGACGCTGCCACCCCAAAAGTTTCGGGGCTCACCTTTAAGATTCGTAGTGGTGAGATTCTCGGATTCGCGGGTCTGATCGGGTCTGGCATGCATGAAGCGGCTCTGGCGGTCGCTGGCGGAGATAGGCTGATTAGCGGTTTTTTTCGGATTGGGGGTGAGAAAGTTTTTTACCGATCTCCTTACCAAGCCGCACGGTGCGGAATCTCGCTTGTACCTGAGGAACGAAAAGAGCAGGCGATTATCCCCGAGATGAGCGTGCATGACAACCTGCATGTCGGAAGATACGGATTATTCGCTCAAAAAGGCGTGCTCAATCTTGCCAGACTGCGCAGGCGAACGGATGAGCTCGTGAATGATTTTAATATTCGCATTGCCTCGAGGTCGCAGGCCGTATGTACCCTATCCGGGGGTAATCAGCAGAAAGTGGTTGTGGCGCGCTGTGTTCAGGCTGATCCCAACCTTCTTGTCGTTTGCGAGCCGACTCGAGGCGTCGACATCGGTGCCAAGGACGAAATCCATCGTCGAATTATCAGGCTCGCTTCTGAAGGCAAGGCAATCATAGTTGTTTCATCGGAGTTGGACGAAGTTCTCGCATTATCCCACCGCGTCGCCGTGTTCTCAGAAGGTCGAATGGCCGGGTTATTGGAAAAGGATGACGCAACTCCTCAACAGGTCATGCACATCGCCACTCCCAAAGCAAAATCTGAGTCAGGCCGGTTGATGGCGGCATGATACCTCAACAAACATGGAATAAAATGCAGGCGACGATGGAGAAAACAGACATATTACAAAAAGCGCATTCATCAACAGGTATCTCAAGCCGTCTCAGTGTTTTTTGGGCGGTCCCAGAACTGAGGTTACTGATCGCAATCCTGATTGGTGTAACGTTGCTTTCCTACCAGTCTGATGCGTTCTTGACTGCCCGGAATATGAGGAGTGTCCTGCTTGGCTTCTCTTTCGTCGGTATAGCCGCACTCGGTCAACTGTTTGTCATTGTCACTGCCCGGATAGATCTTTCTTCCGGGTCAGTGAGATGGGCTTTCAGGTATGGTCACCGCTCTGGTAATGGCTGCTGGTCACAGTATGTGGTTGGCCATGCTGGCCGGTGTTGGGACCGGTGCCGCCTGCGGCTTGTTTAACGGGCTTTTCAGTATACGTTTTCGCATCACGTCATTTATCGTTACCCTCGGAACCCTTCAGATTGCTCGAGGAATCACCGTTGGCCTGACAGAAGGAGACACCGTCACCGGTTTTCCCGATTTGTTTCTGTTTATCGGCTCGGGCCGTCTTTTTCGGCGTCCCTATGCCGATGATCATACTTGCCGCCATTGCGATTGTTATTGCCGGTTTTCTGCGCTACACGAGTGCTGGTCGTGAAATTTATGCCATTGGCGGTAACGAGTCTGCGGCCCGTCTTGCCGGTGTTCCAGTTTCCCGTCTTCAATATGGAGTTTTTATTATCAGTGGAACTCTGGCTGGGCTAGCAGGCGTTCTGCTCACCGCCCGGCTTGGGGCCGCTGTGAGCAACGCTGCGGTTGGCTATGAGTTGACGATCATCGCCTCGGTTGTGATCGGGGGGGCCAGTCTGGCAGGAGGAAAGGGTTCGGCGCTAGGGGTCGTGCTGGGGGCGCTGCTTATTGCCCTCGTCAACAACGCGCTGGTACTTCTCACCGTGCCCACGTACTGGCAGCAAACTTTTATTGGTGCAGTAATTGTCGCTGCTGCTCTTCTTGATCAATTAAGGAAGTAAGGATCCTCAAGAGCTCGTTCAGGTTGGTAAATTCTAAACTTACATCTTTGGGAGGTCGGTATGAAAAGTTCAAATGGAATGGATCGGAGATCGTTCATCAAAAAGACAGCAACTTACACCTTGGGGGCGCTGACCGTATCATACTTCGCTCCGCTCAATCTCCATGCAAAAAAAAAGGTGTCACTCGCTTTTGTACCCAAAGCTCTAAACAACCCAGTATTTGAAATCACGCGTGCCGGGGCCGAAGACCGCGTGGCGGAACTGAGCGACGTGACCTTCCGCTGGGTTGGGCCGAGGCTCAACGACAGATGCCGCCGCCCAGTCGCAGATTATCGATGATCTTGTAATCCAAGGCGTTGATGGCATATGCCTTTCCTGCAACGATCCAGCGGCTCTCATGCCGGCAATAAATCGTGCGGTGAATGACGGCGTCACAGTGATTACCTGGGACGCAGATTCTCCTAAGAGCAAACGCCTGACTAACGTCGCCATTGATCAGGAAGAAGCGGGCTTCAGGGCCGGACAGGAGGTACTAAAAAGGGTGCAGTCAGGTGAGGTCGCTATTCTAACCGGAACACCCGGCGCTTTGAACCTGGAGCAGCGGCGTGACGGTTTTTTGCGGGCCATATCAGGGCAGCCGGATCTCAAGGTTATCGCCACGGACCCCAATTACGACGACGTCCAGCGTGCGGTGGAGATCGTCGAACAGCGCATCAATGCAACACCTGATCTGGCCGCGTACTTCTTTGTTGGAATGTGGCCGTTTTTTGCCGACCTCCAGACCATGCCGCAGTTGAAGAACTTCGTTACAAACGGCGGCGTATGCGTCTCTCTCGATGCCTTGAGCGGAGCGATCGCAGCTGTGGAGCAGGGCTATTGCAACGCCTTGGTCGGCTACTCCTGGTATGGCTTTGGAACTACTGCAGTCAATGTACTGGTCGATAAGATCAGGGATGGTAAGGATCCGGAAGACCCACTCTACACCGAATTGTTCATCGTTGATGAAACGAACATCGCTAAATATGCAAAGATCGACAAGGAGACAAACGGAAGGTGGTAAAAGCGAGGTTTCGATGCTTGCCAGCTATTCCCGGAATAATCGGGTGATTGCTCAGAAAGGTTGATCACCCGATTTTCTACCCTGAGCAGTACCAAATGTTAAGGCCCCAGAAACGGATCTTTAAAAAGGGACAGTGATGAATGAATTTAACGCGCACCTGCTGGTGGACTGTCAGAACGTGCTTGGTGAGGGGGTTCGATGGAACGTCGAGCTTCAGCGTGTCTTCTGGGTGGATATAGAGCAAAAGCAGCTGTGGAGCTGTGATGAGCAGGGGGGCAGCCTCGAATGTCTGGAACTGCCCGAACGTCTCTGCGCCTTTGCCTTCGACCCCGATGGCAACCTCTTAGCGGCTTTCGCTCCGGTATTTATCGCTTGCATCTGAAGAGCCTTGTAAGGGACCTGCTGACACCTTTTGAAGAAGAGTTGCCGGATACCCGCCTCAACGATGGCGCCTGCGACAGTCATGGGCGTTTTATCGTTGGGGGATTTTACGAGGGCCCGGGCGGCATGCTTCCGCGCAGTTCTGTAATCAGTTTTGATGGAGCGGCTGCGAAGACATTGATACGCAATGTAGCCTGCGCGAACAGCATCTGTTTCTCAGCCGACTGTTCACGAATGTATTTCGCCGAAACTGCCACCAAAGAGATATTTCGCTACGATTACGACTTGGAAGCCGGCACTATCTCAGGCAAGACTCTTTTCGCACGGCTGACCGACGAAAGGAGTTCCGGACGGTTCCGCGGTCGATCGCGACGATGCTCTGTGGAATGCCCGGTTCAGCGGCGGCAGGGTGCAGCAGTACCGGCCCGACGGCAGTCCGGGTGACTACGTGAGTGTGCCTGCGAGCAACGTCACCTGTGCCTGTTTCGGCGGAACTCATTTCAACAAGTTGTTCATCACCACGGCGCGGGTGCACCTCGACAGCCGGCAGCTTCAAGAGCAGCCTGCCGCCGGTGGATTATTCGTCGCTGAAACCGGGTCTTCTGGTCGACCCGAGTATGGTTTGGCAGCCGGACTTTTTCATTGACTGACACGTGCTGCAAGCGAAAACACCCAAAAGGTAGATCAGAAATAATGCACTGAACACAATAGAAAACCGCTCCAGAAAGTAAAAAGATGTCCTGTCGTTTTTGTCTACAGAATTATAGAAAAAGAGCGAGGAGGTACCGATATGCCGAATGGCTACAATGGAAAAATAGTTCACGTTGACCTGAGCAAAGAGGAGTTCCATATCGAGGAGCCTTCCGTGACATGGTATCGAACCTATCTGGGTGGGCGCAACATATCGCTTTATTATTCTCTGAAAGAAATACCCGCGGATGCAGACCCGCTGGGTCCGGACAATGTCTTGACATTTGCCCCCAGTGTAATAACCGGGGCGCCTGTACCGGGTCTTTCTCGATTCAACGTGTCGGCCAAATCTCCTTTGACGGAAGGATATGGGGAAGGCCAGGCCGGCGGCTGGTGGGGGCCTGAGCTCAAGTGTACCGGGTTCGATGCCGTAGTCATCAAAGGCAAGGCCA
>CAVPRJ010000015.1:0-4475 GCA_963707715.1 uncultured delta proteobacterium | reverse complement strand
TTTTTATTCCATCCGCTGTATCATTTTAAAAACGCACCCGCGGCCCGCTCCAGGAGAGTTGTTAACCATAATAATTTTCATCACGCTTGACCCACCAACGGAGAATTCTGGCAATAAATATCAACAGCACACAAGAAACAAAGCCATAGGCAGCATAGAATTCGGGTACATCTTCCCAGGCGAATTCACCATGTTTGTGGATGAATGGATCAATGATCAGCAGAGCCAGCAGACAGCTGTAAAACAGGAGTAAAAACCGTTTCACATTCTTTGGATTGTCAAACAGGGTCAATTCATTTTTCATGATATTCCCTCCGATAGGGCAAGCCGAATAAGCTCAGAAAAGAGTTCGTGCAAAAACCATGATCAGATACATCACGCCGACGGCCAAAGCGATATAAAAAGCCATGCGGTATCCGGGAACCGGCTCGTGGGCCAAAATCATTTTCTCCTTTTTTTCCTCCATTTTGCCTTATCCTCCACTAATTCCCTGAACCGCCAGCCGGGCCAGATTCAGAAACGGCTGGGGATAAAAAAAGAGCACGATAGAAAGGGCGGCAGTCACTAATGGTGGAAGCAGACACCATCTGGGTGCTTCAGCCATTGGACCGACAAACAAGGCTTCTTCCGGGCTGCAGAAAAAAGCGCGGTATACAACAGGAAGAAAATAGGCCGCATTGAGCAGTGAACTGCCCAGCAGGACGGCCAGCATGGTGTACTTATCTGCCTGAACCGTTCCTATAACCAGGTGCCATTTACTGATAAAACCTCCGCAGGGAGGCAAGCCGATTACACTCAGGGAGCCTATGAAAAATGCGGACATGGTAAGCGGCATCCGCCGGCCGATTCCTACCATCTGGCTGATATTTTTTACGCCCGTGGTCACGAAGATGGCACCGGCACAAAAAAACAGGGTGATTTTACCGAAGGCGTGCATGGCGATATGCAGCAGCCCACCTGTCATGCCGCTTTTCGAAAGCAGGGCAATGCCCAGGACAATATATGAGAGCTGGCCGATGGTGGAAAAGGCCAGCCTTCGTTTCAAGTCGTCCTGGGAGAGGGCGATGAGTGAAGACACCAGGATGGTTACTGCAGCAATGATGCAGACCAGCGTTGAAAGTCCCGATGCAGCCAAAAGGTTGGTCCCGAAAACGCCGGTTATCATTCTGGCAACGCAGAAAACTCCCACTTTTACCACGGCTACCGCGTGCAGCAGGGCGCTTACCGGAGTCGGCGCCACCATAGCCGCCGGCAGCCAGGCATGAAAGGGCATGATCGCTGCCTTGGCAAAGCCGAAAACAAGCAGAAGCATAAGTATCAATATCGTGGGTGAATCGAGCCTGCCTGCCAGTATCCCCTGGGATGCGAACTCCAGCGTACCGGATTTGAGTGCAATAAAAATCATGGCCGGCAGTACCAGACCAATGGATGTGCCCAGAATATAAATGAGATACTTGCGGCCGGAACTGCGGGCTTCTCTGTCCTGATGATGGGTAACCAGCGGGTATGTGGAGAGCGAAAGCATTTCATAGAAGAGGTACAGCGTCAGCAGGTTGGCTGAAAACGCCACGCCGATGGTGGCGGACAGGGACAGGGCAAAAAAGCAGAAGTAACGCGTCTGGGAATGTTCCTGCAGCCCGCGCATATAGCCGATGGAATAAGCCGAGGTAATTATCCAGAGAAACGAAGATACCAGCGCAAACAGCATGCCCATCGCATCAACGCGCAGGCGGATGGCAAAGTCGGGCAATACCTCAGCAATGGTGTATTCCACCTGCATGCCCGAAAGCACCAGCGGCAACATCGAGGCAACTATAGCAAACTTCAGGCCGGCCGCTGCGAAGGTCCAGGCTTCACGCACGTTTGGCGACCGGCCTGACAGGATGATGAACGGGACGGCGAGAAGCGAAGCCAGAATGGCCATCAATGGTTTTATGGAAACAATCGTATCCATTGCCTGGGCCATGAAATCTGTGCTCTTAATCCTGGGAATACGGTCATAACCACCTCAAAACGACTATCATGGAGTTTTACATAGAAGATTCGCGAGCTCCTAACTAATCACTGCCGGAATTGCAAACTGGATAACCCGTGCCACAATTTCTCCTGAATAGATTCCCAGTACAATGAGAAGCACTGCTGTTGCCACCAGAGGAACAAGCAGATCCAGCGGTGCTTCTGCTATTGAATCTGAATGCTTGATGTGGTCAGTATGGTTATGCTGTTGATGGGCCCTGCCCGACGCGAACGGCTCAAAATAGCCGATCTCGAAAAGACGAAAAAACAAAACGGTGTTGACCAGGCTGCTGAAAATCAAGGCAGCAACAAACCCGTATTGCCCGGCAGCCATCCCGCCTGAAATCAGATACCATTTGCTGAAAAATCCGCAGGTGGGCGGGACGCCGATAAGCGACAGTCCCCCCACAACCATAGCCGCCATGGATACCGGCATTGTGCGAAACACACCTTTGAGACTTGAGAGCCGATCATCCTCTGTTTTATAGACGATTGCCCCGGCTGCCATAAAAACGCACAAGGTCATTGCGGCATCGTTTATTATGTGTAACACGGCGCCGTTCATGCCGTCCCGGTTGCCTAGCCAGAAGCCGCCGACCATATAACCGACCTCCGCCACAACGATAAAGGCCAGCATCTTCTTGAGGCGTTTTTGGGCAAGTGCCATGAGCGATCCCATGACGATCGCCGCGATGGCAAGCCACAGGATCGGCAGACGGACTGCCATACTATTGAAGGCGAAGTCGATGGTAAATATCGTTAGTGTCAACCGGAACATTGCGTAAATCATGACTTTAGTCGTCAGGGGAGCGACCAGGCTGCTCACCACAGAAGGAGAATAGGTATAGGCATTGGGCAGCCAGGCGTGTAGAGGGAAAAGCGCCATTTTGATAAAAAGCCCGCTCAGGCAAAGCACGAATGCCAAAACAACGACGTTTGAAGGCAGGATAGTGGGCAGAATCCTGGCGATATCCTCCATGTTCAGCGATCCGGTCATCAGATAGAGGCAGCCGACCCCAAGCAGATAAAGACTGGCCCCGATGGTGCCCATGAACAAATATTCGAGGGCGGACAGTGGCGCCCGTCTCCGGCCCAGACCGATCAGGGCGTACCCTGTCAGAGAAGCGATTTCCAGTAGAACATAAAGATTGAAGGCGTCCCCGGTAATGAGAATGCCGAGAAGTCCGGCGGTAAACAGAAGATAGAGGGCATAGAAGGCGCCCACCTTATCCTGAAACTCATTTTCGGCGAGGGTTCTGCTGCCTGCCAGATTGAGCAGGGAGACCAGAGACACAGCAACAAGTATAAGACCATTAAGCTGATCCACCCGGTAAACGATGCCAAAAGGAGGTGCCCAACCTCCCAACCGGTATTCAACGCCCCCCCCCGATAAAACCTGCAGCAGCAGACCAATGGAAGCCAGCAGAGAGACTACCCCGGCAATGATGGAGATAGGAAAACAGAGCCTTCTCTCAAACCACCATAGTGCAGTTATAAAGAGGGCCGCCAAAAGCGGGGCGACGACAATGATTATCGGAAGCTGGTTTTCCATATCCTCAATGGGCTGCTGTTCTCAGCTTCATGTTATATCGGCCAAGCGCGCGATAAAGGCCGGGCGGTTTATAACCTGTACTTATGCAGTCTCTGATTCCATTATCTTTTCACTTATTTCGTCTTCCTCCAAAGTTCCGTATTGAGAATAAATTTTCATGGCCAGAGCTAGGGCAACCCCAAGTGTTGCGACGGAAACGACAATGGCCGTGAGCATCAGCACATGAGGAAGAGGGTTTATATAATCGGCAGCATGAACTACATGGGATGATTCGCCATGACCATGCACAATGATGGGAATTGTTGCTCCTTTCTTAGAGCCAATGGAGATATAAAATAAGATGATCGCTGTCTGGAAAATGTTCATGCCGATGATCTTCTTAACCAGATTATTTTTGGCAATCATCGCGTAGAGCCCAATGATTAGCAGAGCAATGACCGCCCAGTAGTTATATTTTGCTATGATCAGGTCGCCAATTGTTTCCATCCTATAACCCTTCGTCCTGTTTTCCGGTTGAAGAAAGATTGTAATAAATCCAGACCATTACTGCCGTTACAGCAATTCCCACGCCAATTTCGACCATCAGGATGGAGTGGGACCTTGCGGCTACAGGATCTACACCGAAAAAAGATTTCAGAGCACCGTAGTTCAGAAAACCGGCTCCCAGAAGGACGCAGAGCATCCCGGTTCCGGCATAGATGATAACCCCCAGTGAACCGAGAAGGGCGCTGGTCTGCTCACTCATTTGTTTAAGTGTCCTTCTCAGGTTGTTGGAAATGGCAAACAAGATAATTGCTGCGCCGAAAATAACCCCCCCCTGAAAACCACCCCCGGGACTGTGGTGACCGTGGGCAATCACATAGAGCGCGAACAACTGTATAAAGGGTACGACCAGGCGGCAGGTCAT
>CAVPRJ010000014.1:0-101789 GCA_963707715.1 uncultured delta proteobacterium | reverse complement strand
GTTATGTACATTTACTGGTTCGTTCATATGCTGGATCAGTGGTCCTGCTCGAGGTTCTCGGTGCTGACCAACTCACCCTGGCCGATCGGCTGTCTCACGGTACCGACGATCACCCCATACATTACCGCGGTGTCGCCGAGAGCAAGATCGGTTAGCGCAAATTTATGCTTAGCCGGTATTCGCTCTTTAAGCGTTATGGATTGTCCACCAACGGCAACCTTCGTGCCGCTTTCCAAAGTCTGCAGTGCGACAATGAGATTGTCCTGCTCCTCGATCTGTAAAAATGTTTTCATGCCTGTACCTGATTTGTATCGCGTTTGCCGCGTTTTTTGATAAATATTGCCGGGCCCGGTTTAGCCTTGATTGCGAATGCGGACCGGTCATCTCTGCTCTGCTTTTGGATGATCAAATGACTTAACAGCAAATATAGCAAAGATTCAAATGCTAACAATTATTTAACCAAGAAACCAGTGGCAGGCTGCAGGGTCTTTGAGCTGATCGAATAAATATCTCTCAACTGCTGGTACTCTATTCAAATTTGGTGTACAGCTTACCCGACAGTATCAGAGAGAGGGGCGATTCAACTGTGAAAATATATCTGCTGCTGACGATCACTATGCTGTTCTGGGGAGGGACCTTTATCGCCGGACGGATACTCGCCGAATCGGTGCCCCCGCCTGAGGCCGCCTTTTTCCGCTTTGCCATTGCCTCATTGTCACTGGCGGTTCTGGTCTATCTGATCGAAGGCAGAATACCCACAGTGAAGCGGGATAAAATTCTGCCCCTGCTGTTGCTCGGCCTTACCGGCGTGTTCAGCTACAATATCTGTTTTTTCAACGGGCTGAAATATATCGAGGCCGGGCGCGCCTCACTGATCATCGCCTTGAACCCGCTGACAATCACCGTCTTTGCAGTGGCCTTTCTGGGTGAGCGCCTCAGTTTTATCCAGATCTTCGGACTGGTGATCTCGCTGCTCGGTGCTTTCGTGGTGATCAGCAACGGGCACCCCTCCGAGATTTTTTCAGGTGGCTTTGGCCGTGGAGAAGCGGCGATTCTTGGCTGCGTGCTCAGTTGGGCTGCCTATTCGCTCATCGGCCGCACCGTGCTATCCTCTGTCTCGCCGCTGGCAGCGGTTTTTTATTCAGTACTGTCGGGCACCGTGATGCTGCTTGCCTATGTTTTGGCCGGCGGCGCGCTGCCCGCTCCGACCGCCTACTCGCTCTATGACTGGCTCAGTTTGATCTTTTTAGGGTTTTTCGGGACAGCAGCCGGTTTTACCATGTATTATCAGGCGATAAAAACTATCGGTGCAGCCCGTTCCAGTGTTTTTATCAACCTTGTTCCGCTGTTTTCAATCCTGCTTGCCTGGGCTATTCTAGACGAGCTGATCAAAGTTTCCGTGCTGGCAGGCGGCGCCATCTTGCTCACTGGCGTATATCTTGCCAATAGCGTACCCCTGAAGCGGAAAAAATCCATTGGTCCCGGAGGAAAAAAGCGATGACAAAACAGACCGCCGAAACCACTCAGAACAGGGCAGGTTTTCGATTCCTGTTTTTTTTCCTGCTCATCTATTATTTTGTCAGTCCGTTTCTCTCACCCTATCCTTCCACCGCAATTATGGTCCATGCCTCGCTGTCGATCGTTTTGTTTATCAGCGTCTATGCGGTAGAAAAAAACAACAACAATCGCTTTTTGGCCATGGCGCTCATGCTGCCGGTGCTGATCCTCTACTGGTTCGGCATATACGAGATCATCCCGTTCGGCCGGGTTGGCTCCTATATAATGCTTGTCCTATTTTTTCTGTTGCTGGTGAAATCCTTCATCATGCAGATCTTGCGCTCAAAAGGCATCAACTTGGATCTGCTGTTCGCCACCCTCTGCCTCTATCTCATCCTCGGCCTGCTATGGGGTTCGCTCTATGCCCTGCTTTACGAACTCGATCCTGGTTCCTATGCCGGGGTGCTGCTGGACAGCAATCCCTACAATCGGATTATCACCTTCAATTATTTCAGCCTGGTGACCCTCACCACCCTGGGCTACGGGGACATCACCCCGCAGACGGCAGGCGCCGGGGCGCTCTGCCAGATGGAGGCTATCACCGGCCAGTTTTATACAGCCGTGGTGGTCGCCTGGCTGGTTGGAAATTTTGTCCGCAAGGAGCCAAAACCAGCACGGACCGAAAAATAAACGCTGCGTCGATATAACGAGCATTGTCTGATTGCCAGGTGTTGCTGAAGACGCTTATACTTAATTTTTTCTCAGGCTGATCTGACAAGCAGTGCACTATGATGCTTGGGGGCCGCCTGGTCATGCAGGAAGACAAGATCCTGTTCAAGGAGGATTGGTGATGCGATATAAAATTCTGGGACGCACCGGCGTCACGGTCTCTCGACTCTGTTTCGGCACCATGTCATTCGGCGCCGAGGCGGATGAGGAGATGTCAATCAAGATGTTTCTGCGCTGTCGGGAGGCGGGGGTCAACTTCTTCGATTGTGCAGATGTCTACAGCGACGGCAGGGCCGAAGAGATTCTGGGCAGGTGCATCGCTACCTGCCGTGACGAATTGGTACTGACATCCAAAGTCTGCGACCCGATGGGTGCTGATCCCAACGCCCGTGGATTGTCCCGTCGCCACATCACCTCAGCGGTCGAAGCAAGCCTCAAACGTCTGAAGACCGACCGTCTCGACATCTATTTCGCTCATAAATTTGACGGCACGACGGATCTTGAGCATACCTTGCGCGCCTTCGATGACCTGGTGCGGGACGGCAAGATTCTCTACCCTGCGGTCAGCAACTGGGCCGCCTGGCAGATTGCCACCGCGCTGGGCATCTCGAAATCCGAGAAAGTGGCCCGGTTTGAATGCATGCAGCCCATGTACAATCTTGCCAAGCGTCAGGCTGAAAGCGAACTGCTGCCGCTGGCCGAAGCTGAAAACATCGGGGTCATTCCCTACAGCCCGATGGGCGGCGGCCTGCTGTCGGGCAAGTATAGCGGCGAGCAGAAACCCGACTCGGGCAGGCTGCTGGAAAGGGATATGTACGCCAAGCGCTACAGCCTCGATCAATATCATCAGACCGCCCAGCGCTTCACCACCCATGCCCGGGAACGCGGCGTCGCCCCGGCCAGCCTGGCGGTGGCCTGGGTTATGGCGCATCCGGCGGTGACAGCACCCATTATCGGAGCCCGCAACCTCGAGCAGTTGGAGTTGTCGCTGGCCTCGGTGGAGATCGACATGACGCCCGAGTGGCGGGCGGAAATCGCCGCGCTCTCCCCAGCACCAGCGCCGGCCACCGACCGCCTGGAAGAGACCATCGGCTAGCAGGTAGTCTGAATCAGCTTACCACCGTTCGGGGGATTGTGATGAGCCCGTCAGGTTCAGCAAAATTGGAGAAAGAGCGGCAACGTTTACTGAGGCATGTGGTGCTCTTTCGTTGGAAAGACGAGACCCCTGAAGAAAAAGTCGGCGAGATCGTGCGTGCGTTTTGCGAACTGCCTTCGAAAATAGCGCAAATCCATTCGTTTGAATGGGGAACCGATGTCAGTGTGGAAGGGAAAAGTCAGGGCATGAGCCATTGCTTTCTGGTCAGCTTCGCATCCGTTGAAGACCGTGACATTTACCTCCCGCATCCGGCCCACCAGGCATTCAGCACCCTGGCAAAACCGCATGTGGAGGATGTGCTGGTGCTGGACTACTGGCGTGAAGCCTGACAATACTGGCCATACCATTTGACGCGAAACGATGACGAACCCCAGTCGATACCGATCAACGCCACAACACGCTATTTGGTTTTGAGGTGATCAATCGTCAGGCTCCATCTCTATGCGGTGAGAGAGATTGGAGGAGGCGCCGGTGCCGCGAAACGAGCCCGACAGCGGTGCCGTATTTTCCGGCAGGGCCGAGGCGGCATAGGCAATATGGCGGTCCGCCACCGCCAGACCGTGGGTCGGATCGTAGCCTTTCCAGCCGAACCCCGGCAGGTAGACTTCGGCCCAGGCGTGCAGCTCGGCTTCGGGTATGTCGGGGTCGCCTTCCTGGCAGCCGCTGACATAGCGACAAGGTATACCCATTTTTCGACAGGCGGTCAGAAAGACCACAGCGGTGTCGCGGCAGGCGCCCCGGCCGGTTTTAAGCGTTTCATCCGCCGTTTGAATGCCCGCTTCCAGGCGCAGGGTCTTAGCTATGCTTATGAATAGGTCCCGGTTGAGTTGATTGAGAAAGGCCAGCACCTTTCCCCCGCTGCGCTTCATCACCCTGTCGCACAATTCATCGAGCAATCCCTGCTCGGCAGAGCCAAGCAGGGCAAAATAATCAAGATATGGCCCAAGAACCGCCTGCTCGCCGGCCGAAAGACTTATCGGCAAAGCATCTCCTGCGGTGAGAAAGGAATCGAACGGGTTGGTTTTCGTGGTTTCAACGGTAAACGTTGCGATGATCTGCAGCCGATCAGTCAGATCATTGAACCAGACCAGGTGAAACGGGTTGTTTTCGGCATCCAGACCGGTGCCCAGGCCCGCCGGGTCGGGCACAATTTGAATATCAAAAGACAGCAGTTTCTGGGCCGGATCGTTTCTGGGACAGAGGCGGATCTGATGCGGTTCGATAAAGACGGGGCGGGAATATTCATACCAGGTGCTGTGTCTGATTTTATATCGCATGCATCCGCTATTTCATACCGTTGACTTTCTGCAGTTTGGCAGCGACATTTTCGATCCACTTGGACGGCAGTTCGTGAACCGAGGCCCGCAGATGTTCCTGCCACCAGGTCGAAATCTCTTGAAAATCCTCATATGCGTAGCGATGCTCGACCAGCTCCCCGGTCTGGTTGAAGTAGATCACCACATCGATCGGAAAATCCACCCCGGAGGCACTGATTCTGGTGGAGTCAAAAGCCAGGCAGCCGACCTTGAGGGCAAACAGCAGCGAATCGGTATGGACCAGCGTCCTGTCCAGGATCGGTTTGCCGTAGCCGCGTGCACCGATAATGTAGTAGGGGCTGTTCTGACCGATCTCCACCCAGTTGCCCTCGGGATAGACCAGATACAGCTTGTGTCCTTTATCCCCGACCAATCTGCCGCCGACCAGGGCATGGATATCAAAACCAAGCCCGCTGCGTTCCAGCGCAGTCCGATCTTCCTCGGCGACGCGCCTGATATTGCTGGACAGGGCGTTGACCACCTTGTAGAGCCGGTCGCATTCATCAAGCAGTTCCGCCTCGATCTCATCTTCAAAATAGGTGAGCATCTTATCCCGAACCGAGCGCAGCCCTGAGGTCATAATAAAAAACTGGCCGTTGGGGACCGACAGCGTACGGACCTTTCTGGCGGTGGTAACTTCCTCGCCCGAGGTAATACGGGTGTCGGCAATGCCGACCAGCCCCTCCTGCACGGACATACCCAGACAAAATGTCATGATTTAAAAGCCTCTATTGTTCGACGGCAGCGGACTCAACCGGATCCAGTACCGCAAAAAATGTTTTATAAACTGCCTGATCCACCATATTGATCTTTAGCTGCAGATTATCGGTGAACTCATGCAGTCCCTGATCGAAGATATCCTCGACGTCGACAAATGATAATTCCGCACAGAGCTGACCGAGCAGTTTTTCCGCATCGTTGGAAAAATAGCCGATTCTGGTGCCGGTTATTTCATGCAGATATCTCTGAGCCTGGGTCAGGCAATAGAGCACGGAACGCGGGAAGCCATGGCTCAGCAGCATGAAACGGGTAACCATCCCCGGTGAAATCTTGCCGTGACGATGCCGAAATGCCTGGAAGCTCGAAATCGCTTTCAGCAAGGCCGACCACTGCACCACATCGACAATAGTACCGACATCCTGGAGGTGGGGCAGCAGCACGAAATATTTGACATCGAGGATGCGGGTGGTCTTGTCAGCCCGTTCCAGCATGCGCCCGAGATTGAAAAACAGCCAGGCCTCGTCATGATCCATCGAGTCGTTGGCCAGACCACTGATCATCAGGTTGCGCTTCTTGACTTCATCACAGAAGGTATATGGGTTTATAAATACCTCAACCGGATCCTTCGCCTCTTTTTCTATGATATGGAAAAATACATTGATCAACTCCCACATCTCGATGGGAATCAGGTCCCTGACCGCGCGCGCGTTCTCCCGGGCATTGTACAGGCAGGAATAGATTGAGTTTGAATAATTCGGATCGATCGTCAGAAACCTGATCACATTGTCTTTGGCATAGTCCGGATATGCCGAATTGTATAATTCATCATCGCCGGTGACCTGGACCAGGGCTGACCAGTGGCTCTGCTGCATCAAGGCAAGGTCGAGGGTCAGATGCCAGTTGACATCGAGAAAACGGGCGATATTTTCCGCCCGCTCCAGATACCTTCCCATCCAGTAAAGCGAATCAGCGACGCGACTGAGCATAGCTATTCCTCAGAAATATTGAATCGAGCATCAATTGAGCACCCAGGTATCCTTGCTGCCGCCGCCCTGCGAGGAATTCACCACCAGGGAATCCTTGACCAGCGCCACACGGGTCAACCCTCCGGGGACAACCTTAATCTCTTTGCCATAGAGAATATAGGGGCGAAAATCGATATGCCTGCCCTCGAAATGATCGCCGACGATTACTGGAGCCCGGGAAAGTTTCAGGGTCGGTTGGGCAATATAGTTGCGCGGCTTGGCTTTGATCTTCTCTCCAAATTCATCGCGCTCCTTCTTCGTGGAGGCCGGACCAACCAGCATGCCGTAGCCGCCGCTCTCATTGGCCGCTTTTACCACGAGCTTGTCGAGGTTCTGCAGGACATGCTTGAGGTCCTTTGTTTCAGAGCAGAGATAGGTTGGCACATTCGGTAGAATCGGATCCTCATCGAGGTAGTATTTGATAATGCGCGGCACATAGGCATAAATCACCTTGTCGTCGGCTACCCCTGTGCCGGGTGCGTTGGCCAAGGTAACCCGGCCGGCCTTGTATACTTCCATGATACCCGGCACCCCGAGCAGCGAATCGGGACGAAAGGCCAGCGGATCGAGAAAATCCTCGCCGACGCGTCGATAGATAACGTCAACGCGCTTCAAGCCCTGGGTAGTGCGCATCATCACATAGCCGTCCTGGACAATCATGTCCCGCCCTTCGAGCAGGTCTACCCCGGTCTGCATGGCCAGGTAGGAGTGCTCGTAGTAGGCCGAGTTGAACATGCCTGGCGTCAGTATTGCCGCACTGGCCTGGTCACCCGGCACCGGGGCAACCTCCTGGAGCATATCGAGCAGCATGGCCGGATAGTTGTCCACCGGCCGGATATTGGATTCCTGAAAAACCAGCGGCAGCGTGCGCTTGAGGATACGCCGATTGGCCAACACATAGGACACCCCGGACGGCGAACGCAGGTTGTCTTCGAGCACATAGACATCGCCCTTTTCATCGCGCACCAGGTCGGTGCCAGTGATGTGGCACCAGACGCCAAGCGGCGGATCGATACCGGCGCACTCCGGAAAATAGCCGTCGGCCGACTCGATCAACGCTTCGGGAACCACCCCGTCCTTGACGATTTTCTGGCCATGGTAGATATCGTCGATAAAAAGATTCAGTGCGTAAATACGCTGTTTTAGACCCCGCTCGAGAAATTCCCACTCGGTGCGCTCGATAATTCGGGGAACGATGTCAAACGGAAAGATTTTTTCCGTACCCTCGCTGTGACCATACACGGTAAAGGTGATCCCCAGGTCGTAGAACAATTGTTCGGCCGCGGCCTGGCGGGCGTTTATCTCGCCGTCCGGCAGCGACTCCAGCCGTTTTTTCAGGGCCAGATAGCCAGGTCTCGGCTGTCCGTCGGCGGCGAACATCTCATCGAAAAAACCACCGATTTCATAGGTGTCAAATTTCATCCGCACTCCCATCGATTAGCGCCCGGCATTGACGCATTTCCGTTCTGAATGGCATCGTTAATCAGGAAACCATACGATACCATATCAGCGCGAATTATTGGCTGGTTATTTTTCCAGAGACAGGGGCCCGCCAAACTGGCGACTATGTGATCACAGTGCCGGCTGGGCAACTACCCCGTACTACTGACCGGGAGATCGGGAATCTTTACTTCTCTGCCCTGCTCGGCGGCCGAGCAATAGGCCGCATAGACGGTGAGGATCGTATCTGCGGCGATCGCACTGCCGCATTGGGGCGGCGCACCTGAAACCACGCACTGGTAGAAGTCCTGTATCTCACTCTGGTAGCCCGTATACCAGTCTTCATCCGGGGAAATATTGGCCCACCCCTCTTTGGTTTCTATCTTTTCCACCACGTAGACTTCGTCGAACTGCTCCTTTTTCGGGTTGAACGACTTCATCGAGTCATTCGGATTGATGTTCACCACGCTTCGATGATTGTTGGCAGTGATCTCCAGCCAGTTGTGCACTCCCCCGAGCACCAGTTCACAGGCAAAGACGTCGGCAAACATACCGTCCTCGAAGACGATGTGCAGTGCCCCGAAATCCTCGATATCGGTATAGCCGGTTTTGATGAAACCAAGATCTTTGAAGGTATCCGAGCGGGTCGCCGCATGCACCCTTGCGGAAACCGTGGCCGGCCGGATCGGCCTCCCCTGGGAAACCATGCCCTCGACCTGCTTGAGATAGAGCATTGCCCCGAGCGGGTGTACCGCCTTGCCCATGATCGAGCCGCCGCCGGAGCAGGACCATATTCCGTAGTAGGGGGAATGGGAGCCGGAATGGGACTCTTCGCCATGCATCCAGATGATCTGGGCTCCAGTCTTCTCGAGGATTTCCCGCTCTTTCTGGATGCCCGGGGCATACACCCAGTTTTCCGCGTAACAGATCCGCCCGGCGCTTGCCGCCTCTGCGTCCAGCAGCCTCTGCACGCTCCTCCGGGCCTCCTCCAGGCCGGTCCGGCGCTCGAAGGTATCCCCTGAAAAACCGGTAGCGCCGCCGCCGAAATAGCCGGTGAACGGCTTTTCGATGATCACGTATCTGTTGTTCTGCAGAGCTTCGCAGCCGATCGCTTCATGGGTCGAAGGCGGTGTACAGACATGGATCACATCGCAGGCCTGGATCAGCTTGCCCAGATCATCGAACACCGCGATGCCGTTATCGACCGCGAATGCCTGACAATGAGCCGGCGTCGGCGAATAGACACCGCCAATTTCCGCCTGCACTCCATATACCTTTCTCAGAGCTTCGAGATGAAATCGGGCGGCAAATCCGGAGCCGACGATGCCGGCTCGAATGGTCTTGATCGTATTACTCATCGTTTTTTCTCCTGAGCCTTGCTAGAAAATAATTTCTGCCGGTTTCAACAATGGCCTGAAACCAGGCTGTCTTGCTGACCAGCGTCAAAACAATAAAGGCTATCAATACCATGCAGATGGGCCGCGAGATAAAGGGCAGGATTTCTCCTTCGGCAATCACCAGGGCGCGCCTGAAGTTGGTATCCAGCATGGTGCCGAGAATCAGGCCGAGAATCATCGGCGCCACCGGGTACTCCATCTCATTCATCAGAAAGCCCAGGATGCCGAAAAAGACCATCACCCGGACATCGAATATGCGGGACTGGATCGCAAACGAACCGATCACGCAGAGGGTGAAGATAATCGGCATCAGCTTGGTCCGGGGTACCTGCAGCACCTTGACCACATACCTGACCATGGACAGTCCCAGGATCAGCATCGCGCAGGTGGCCAGAAAGACCATGGCCACCACTTTGTAGACGAAATCCGGTGATTCGATCATGATCAGCGGACCGGGCCGGACCCCGTGGATGAACATCGCCGCCAGCAGCACCGCAGCCGGGGCCGACCCTGGAATGCCAAGCGACAGCACCGGGATCACCGCTCCTGCCACCGCCGCGTTGTTGCCCGTTTCAGAGGCAATCAGCCCCTCGATGCTGCCCTTGCCGAACTCCTCGGGCGCTTTGCTGCCCCGCTTGGCAAAATCGTAGCTGACCCAGGCCGCAATGTCTTCACCGACACCGGGAATGGCACCGATCAGGGTACCGATCAGCCCGGAGCGAATGATGGTTTTGCGGTACCTGAAAATCTGCGCAAAACGCGGGATAATGCGCTCGATCCTGGTCTTGATCACATTTACCTGCTGGTACTTCATCATCGACAGGATTTCGGCAAAGCCGAAAGCGCCGACCATGGCAGGAATCAGATTGATGCCGCCGGACAGATTGGTGCTGCCGAAGGAAAAGCGCACAAAGCCGTGAATCGATTCCATGCCGATCAAAGCGATAAAAAGCCCGAGAAAGCCGGAAATCCATCCCTTAACCGGGTCTTTCGGGGCAGTCAGGTTGCCGGAAATGACGACCCCGAACACGGCCAGCCAGAAGAACTCGAAGGACTGGAAGTTGAGCGCAAAGTTGCCAAGCAGCGGGGTACAAAAGGCAAGCAGCACCATGCCGATGATCGAGCCCGAGAAAACTGCCGGTGGTGCTGATGCCGATCGCCCGGCCCGCCTCACCTTTCAGGGCCAGTGGATGGCCGTCCATGGCCGTTGCCGCGTTGGCCGGGGTGCCGGGAATGTTGAGCAGGATGGCGCTGCGGCCGCCGCCGTAAATCGCTCCGATGTACATGCAGACCAGGATCAGGATTGCGTTTTCCGGCGGCATTGAAAAGGTCAGCGTGGTCATTAGAGCCACGCCCATGGTGGCGGTCAGCCCCGGCAGCATGCCGACGATAATGCCCAGTTGGGTGCTCCAGAGGATATCGAAAATAGTGCGCAGGCTCAGGAAGCCCAGCAGCCCGTCGATGAAATAATTCAACCCTTCAAGCATCACGGCCTCAGGGCAGGTCGACGAGAAAGAGATGGCGAAAGACCACGGTGATCAACAGCGAGGCAATCACCGCCTGCAGCAGGGCCAGAGAAAACATCTTTTTCTGGCCTGAGATCGGTTGCTCCGGGCGATATTCGAACAGGCAGATAAAACTGAAAACATAGAGGATCGTGATGATGCTGTAGTCAAATCGTCCCAGACACCCAACCGAATAGATCAATGAGATAGCCAGGGTCAGCAGCACCCGCCCGGCGGCGCCGGGATGACGCTTCGTTTGCTCAGCTGCCTCAGCGCGTGAAAACAGGCGATAGCCGCCCTTGCGAAGTGAGCGGACAAAGAGGATCAGCGAGAGGCAGAGCAGGATTACCCCAATCATTCCCGGCACCACGCCGGGGGCGGAAAACGGATCGATACCGCGCCGCTCCAGGCGGGGCATCGTGTATGATGAAACGACAACAGAGATGCTGAAGGCAATCAGGACTATGGAAGTGATAAAGTCCTTTTTAACCATTACTGCACAAACCTCTCTTGTATTTGGGCAAGGCGAAAACAGACGCGGCGCCCGGTCTGGAGCAGACCCGGGCACCGCGGTTGATCGTCGAGCTTAAACGGCTAAGGTCTTGGAATTCCAATGGTGGACGGATCGACCGTAGCATCGCCGCTGTCGAACTTCAGCCAGGCGTCGAGCTGGACCATTGGAAAGGCCTTTTTCATCGCCAGATCACCCGCTGCGGGATCAAAAATCATCGCATTCTGGGCGGCAAAGGTCTTCAGGCCCTGGTCTTCTGCCAGTTTGGTTTTCCAGATCTCGGTCAGGGTCGCAACCACATCATCAGGAACACCTTTGGGAACAAAGATGCCAAAATAGATCGGGGCAGTGACAAATTCTGGAATCCACTGCTTCACCGACGGGATCTCCTGATCGTAGCCTTCTATACTCAGCGGCGCATCAGCAAGTACCGCCAGGGCGCGCAATTTACCGGCCTTGAGCATGTCGACCTCTTCCTTGGAAAGCTGCGGAACCACGTCGCATTCACCAGCCACGGTGGCGATTACGGCTGGATTGCCGCCTTCGTAGGAAACGTGTTTATAGTCGATATCGGTGTAGGATTTGATCATCTCGATGGCGGTATGACCGGCCGAGTTGACCCCGGCGGTGGCAACCTTGATCTTGCCCGGATTGGCCTTGAAACCTTCGAGCAGCTCACCGAAATCTTTGTAAGGCGAGTCTGCGTTGACCGCCACCACATTGGGGATCGCGAAATTCAGAAAGAGGTGCCAGTCGTCCAGCGTGGTATCGAGCAGGCCCTGGACCTTGTAGACGCCGAGGTCCTTGACCGCACCGGCGGTCCAGTAGAGTCCGCTTCTGGGCTTGTCCAGCACGCCTTTGGTGCCGACCGAACCCGAGGCACCCGGCTGATTAACCACCACGATCTTCTGGCCCAGTATTTGTTCTAGGACCATCGCCGTCTGCCTGGATACCCCGTCTGTGGCTCCGCCAGCCCCCCAGGGGACGATCAGGTTAACCGGCTTGTCGGGTTTCCACATGGTTTCGGCGCACAGCGTCTGCACGCCGAGCATGCCAAGCACCAATCCGGATGCAACACCAAGCGCAACACACAGTTTACTCAGGTTTTTCATGATGACCTCCGCAGATGAATTGAATAACTAAGATGGGCTGAAACGGATTCCAGCATCTTCTGCCATTGTAACAAGTTGGTTGCCGTAGTCTATGAAATTGTTCCAGCGCGTTGCAAACGGGGCCTTGACCGATGGATCGTGGAACACCGCCGCAAGGTGGGGTTCTATGGATATCGGAATTGACATCTGGTGTTCTTTAAGCCGCCGCAGGATTTCCACAACCCTGCCGTCGCCCTGGCCGGGAAAGCAGTAATGCATCACCCCGTCCACCATGCGGCCGTCCTTGACATGCAGATAGGCGATATGGTCGCGCACCTGATCGAAGAAATAGAGCGGGTCCTGATACGAGTATGGCTCCTGTCCTCTGACATCATACATTGCGACCGGATTGCCGGTATCGAAAACCAGCTTCAGCGCGTCTGAGTCGATCTGCTCAAGCAGTCTGAGCGAGTGCAGATAACTCTGGCCGCCCCAGGTCTCGCAATTCTCATGCAGGCAGACTAATCCGTGGTCTTCGGCCAGTTCGACGAGCTGCCTGATATTTTCGATGATCGCAACTTCGAGGCTGCTGCCCAGCGGCAGCGGCTCGTCCACCCGGTAGCTCATGATCCTGATGAAGCGTACCCCGGCTTTGGTCATATGGCGAACCGAATTTCTCATGTCGACCATATCCTGCTCAAAGTCCCGGGCTGCGTCCCTTCCCCAGTTGGCCACCGTGCTGCCGAAACAGGCAATCTCGATGCCATGCAGGCAGAGAAGCTCATGGGCGCGATCGAATTCAGCCTCACTGAGGCTGCTGACATTCTTGCCGCCCACGGTTCTCAGATCGATATGGGACCAGCCCAGTGCATGGAGTGCCTTGATCTGGATGTCCAGATCATCTGAAACCTCATCGCTAAAGCCTGAGATAATGGCAGATAAACTCATGTGCTTGCTTCGCAGTAGTATGCAAAAAGTAGTGCCCGGCCTTCAGTCCCACACAACCAACACCAGCCAGGAAGTTAAATTGAAAAATGTTATCAACAACTTATACGTAGCCAGATAGCGGTGAATCGAGGTATTTACGGTCTGCTCATCGAGTCTGAGTATGACAGCATGCAGGCGCTGCACAAATCCCCGAAAGAACTATACCGCCAGCACGATGACGCTGTAGATCAGTGAGTTGATCACCAGCGTCCAGAAAAAAAACGGTTTCAGGGCAGTGATTTCCATAGCAGACGGCTGCAGCCCTATCCGCCAGGCGGCCGAGTCACGCCGGTTCGCCTGGCGGACAGGAACCGCCTAGATTTGCTCGAGTCCGAGCCGGCTGAGCGTCGCCTGCGTCGGTCTGCCGCTGATCTCATCCCAGCCGCACTGCCGGTAATACTCACTGAGGGCCGCGTGGAATTCCTTCTCATCAACCACGACACCATCAGACGGACCGCCCTTGAGCGGCTGGTTGAAAAACTTTTCGGGTAATGCGTCATCTCTGGCTTCGAAGCCTTCCCGGTCGTTGAACATTTTCATCATGACCAGCCGGCGTTCCCCGATTTCCTGCAGTTCTTCAATGTCTGCATCCCAACCGGTCACCGCCTGAACCAGTTTTACCATATCCTGCGGGCCGTACAACGTCCATGAGGCTCCCCAGCAGAGCTGGCAGAGGTTGGCGCTGTCCATGAAACTGAAAAGCTTCTGGGTGATCCGGACAAACTCCACCTTGGCAGGCTGCAGGCTGTCGGACGGCAGCGGGCTGGTAAGCCCGAGATAACCCAGACGTTCTTTAAATGCTGAATAGCCCTGCTCTGAATAGGCCAGGTCGTGGTCAGAGCTCATGTGATCGGCACCGAATGGGTTCATCGCGTAAAGCAGGCCCAAGCCTCGCTTAACCTGCGGCATATGGGCGGGTGCCTCCATTTTCTTGCTGGTGGTTAAAAATTCCCTGCCAATCCCGAGTTTCTCGGCTGCCCGCTCAGAACCATCGGCAAGCACATCGCCAAAGCCCTCTCGGGCGACGATTAACTCGACCAAGCGCAGCATCATATCGGCGTCGCCGAAGCGGATTTCCAGACCGCCGGTCTGCTCTTTGCTCAACTGGCCCGCCTCGAAGCACTCCATCGCCCAGGAAATAGAAGCGCCGCAGGAAATCGTATCAACCCCGTACTGGTTGCACAAAGCACTGGCTCTGCTGACCGCAGCGAGATCCCGCACCCCGCAATAACTGCCCAGGGTGCTGAGCGTCTCATATTCCGGTCCGCCGAAAACCGGATCTACCGGGTAGGTGCCTTGCTCTATCTCGACCACCCGCTTACAGCGCACTATACAACTGTAGCAAGTATCCCGCCCCCGGGAGTCCTGTTTACCTTCCCCGGCACCGAGCAGAATGGAGTTATACAGGGTCTCGCCGTCTATATCCTGCCAACCGTCAAATACGCCGCTCTGCCAGTTATTGGTCGGCAATCCCCCCATCGAGTTGTTGAACGCAAGCACGCCAGCCGTGCCATACTTGCCAAAACCTCTATTGGCTGGTTTCTTAAACAGTTCCGCCCCGGTGCTGACCACCTCTTTGAGCGCCGCTTTATCGGCCACCTCGGGTTCTGCCGAGCCCCGCACCGCAATGGCTTTCAGGTTTTTGCTCCCCATCACGGCTCCCATGCCGGTGCGGCCATTGGCCCGGCAGCACATGGACAGGATGCAGGCGAATTTGACGCCGATTTCACCCGCCGGGCCGATCTGCAGGATCTCGAGGTGCTTATGATCGTCAAGTTCATCCTCGATAGCCGCCTGCACCACCTCGGTAGTCTTGCCCCACAGATGCCGGGCATCGCGCAACTCCACCCTTCCTTCATCGATCCAGAGATATACCGGCGAGGCAGCTTTGCCGGTAAGGATAATCGCATCGAAGCCGGCATGTTTCAGTTTGGCCGGAAAAAAGCCCCCGCTCTGCGAGTCTCCAATGGCTCCGGTCAACGGTGATTTGGCAGTGACCGTCAGACGGCTTGCTCCGGAGACCCTGACACCCGTCAGCACACTGACGCTCAGGGCAAGCATATTTTCAGGGCCCAGCGGATCGACATTGGGCGGCATCTCTTTGAGCAGATAATAGAGATTGAGCGCGCTGCCGCCCATATAGGTGCGATAGAACGATTCAGCCGGTGTATCGATGCTGATCTGCCCGCTGCTCAAATCCACCCGCAATATGTTTCCTGCAAAACCGAACGACATGGCTACCCTCCTTTGGTGAGAAAAGACTCGACTGGCCAGGCGCACAGAACTGCGGCCGCCGTCAAAGCGAACCCTTGTGGTTTCTGCTGATCCTATCTGTTTCAGTGTATTTGCGCAATTATTTCCTGCCCCGATCAGCACCCGGACCCGCTGAATCTGACAGACGGCAAAAAGCAGAAATATCTCTTTACCATCATGATAATGCTATGAAACTCGTTGATATCGAAGCGAGCCCGAACGAACGCCAGGCAGATACACCCCAGCCAACTTGCGGCCGGTTGAATCCGGCGTTCTGAATGCTTATCATCAGAGCATGAAAACGCACACCTTGCTGATACTGCTGCTCGCCCTGCCCACACTCGCCTCTGCCAGCGACTGGCGGGTGCATCTGCCCGTTTGCAATCAGGACGCTGCCTGCGCCAAAGAACAGGCCATCGCCCGCGACCTCTGGGATAAACAGAACTGGACGCAAGAATTCAAGGATTCCTGCAGAAAGCAGTATATCCAGAGTTATTCGAAAGACTACCGGGCCGCAGTTAAATGCGCCACTGCGCTGGAAGAGAAAAAACAGGAATTCGATCTTCGCCAGGCCGAGATAGATCGTAAAAACAAAGAAAATAAATCCTACCGCACCTGGGGCGGCGTTATCGTCAAATAATCGCGTTTATCGTCCCTCGATCCCATCTTGCTTCTGGCGCTGCGGTGACTTTTTTTTATTTCTCTATTAATACGATGATAGTATAATATGATCATACTATAAGGCAGGAGCCAGCATGCCCAAAATTCAGAGTGAAAAATTATCCAAAAAAGTAGCCGATCGTTTGATGGAACAGATCCTTCGGCAGGGGTTGAGTGAAGGGGCGAAACTGCCGACTGAACCAGCCCTGATGGAGGAGTTCGGCGTCAGCCGAACCGTGGTGCGCGAGGCCGCCGCCCTTCTGGCGAGCAGGGGTGTGGTCGAGGTGCGGCCACGCCGGGGCATGACCGTGCGAGCACCGGACGGGTCCGGGGTGGCGGAATCGCTGCATGCCCATCTACAGATGAGCAATGTTTCACCAACCCAGCTGCTGCAGGTTCGGCTGGTTCTGGAAACCGCCATCGTCCGGCTGGCCGCAGTGCAGGCAACCGCTGAAGATATAGAGGTGCTGCAGCGCAATCTCGAACAGATGCAATCGGCAGGCGATAACCGGGCCAGGACCATCGAGCTTGACACCGCCTTCCACGAACTGCTGGCGGCGGCCACGCATAACCCAATCTTCAGCCTGGTCACCAGGCCGATTATAGAACTCCTGCGCAACCTATATATGGATAAGGACCGTTACATGTCCCTGATCGACGATACGTTCGCCGATCATCGGGCTATTCTGTCGGCCCTCGAGAAGCGCTCCGCAAACGAAGCTGAGAAAGCCATGTGCCTGCACCTGGGCCGAGTCGAACAAAATGTCCGGGCCATGCTGACCAACGGCAACAGCCAAGCTGCTTAAGCAATTCAAAGAATATGGGCAGCCACCACCCTTAAAACCAGGTACGAGAGATCATCATGTTCAGACTAACCAACCGCCTCTGCACCGCCTGCCGGTTATGCATGCTGTCATGCACCTCGGCACACCAGCCGGACGTGCAGGGTATCAAGATGGCCCGGCTGCATATCGCCGATTCCTGGCCCGACAAAACCACTATCGAAGTGTGCATCGCCTGCAAAGACAAGCCCTGCATTGCCTCCTGTCCGGAGGACGCACTGCGCTGGGATGACCATGTCGTGCTCGATGAAGCCCGCTGCACAGGCTGCGGCGAATGCGTATCGGCCTGCCCGGTCAATGGGGTGCGAGTCCATCCGGTGAATAGTCATCCGCTGATCTGCGATACCTGCGCCGGTCAGTATACCTGCGTGCAAACCTGCCCCACCGGGGCTCTGGCAAGGAGATAGGCTATGGCGTGGAAAGGATTTGCGGGCCGTGTGCTCGAGGTTGATCTAAGTTCAGGGCGCATCGAGACGGCGGAGCTCGACCGGGAAGTCGCCGAGCACTTTATCGGCGGCAAGGGATTCGGCATTCACACCCTGTATCAGCGCTTACCGACCGGCTGTGACCCCCTCTCGCCGGACAACATCATGGTTTTTGCCGCCGGTCCATTGACCGGCACTGCGGCGCCTGCTTCCGGCCGGATGGAGGTCTGTACCAAGAGCCCCGCCACCGGACTGTGGCTCGACTCCAATGCAGGCGGCAGCCTCGGACCTGAGCTGAAATACGCCGGCTACGACGCGATCGTGATCAGCGGCGCGGCCAGGACACCGGTGCTGCTGCTGATCGAAGATGACGAGGTTGCGCTGGTACCCGCGCAAAACCACTGGGGCTGTGATGCAATAGAGACCCATACACGGCTCAAGGAGCAGTTCAGTGCTGAGCATCGGGTTGCCTGCATCGGCCAGAGCGGCGAGCTGCTCTCCCCGCTGGCCAACATCCTCACCGAACATCGCTCGTTTGGCCGGGGCGGCGCCGGGGCGGTGATGGGATCGAAGAACCTCAAAGCTGTGGTTGTGCACGGTTCCGGCCATCTGCTGACTGCCCAGCCGGCGGAGTTCAAGCGGATGATTCGCGAATCGGTCAACGAACTGGCCAACTCTCCCGACACCGGAGCCGCCAAACCCGAATTCGGCACCAATGTCATCCTTTCGCTGATGGACTATACCGGGATTCATCCAACTAAAAACTTCTCTCGCTCAACCCTTGACGAAGAGCCGGTGGACGAACACCAGGTGAAGAAATACTTCGAGCGCAACCGGGCCTGCTTCTCGTGTACGATCAGGTGCAGCAAGATCGCCCGGGTGAAAGACGGCCCGCTCAAGGGCTCGTTTACCGAAGGTCCGGAGTATGAAACCGTCTGGAGCTTCGGCGCCCACTGCGCCAACACCGATGTAGCCGCCATTATCGAAGCGGAGCACCTGTGCGATGCCTACGGCATGGATGCGATCTCGGTCGGTAATGTGATCGGCTTCCTGATGGACTGTTATGAACGAGGACTGATCGGCAAAGATGAAACCGACGGACTCGAGCTGAGCTGGGGTAATGCGGAGGCCATTATCGCGGCGGTCCACCTGATCGGACGCCGGGCAGGACCGGGTGAGCAGTGGTCGCTTGGCGTGAAACGCCTTGAAGGACTTATTGACGGGGCCCAGGGGCTTGGCGCCCACGTCAAGGGACTGGAGCTGCCGGCTTATGATCCCCGGGCCAGCAAAGGCATGGCGCTGGCCTATGCAACCAGTGACCGGGGCGGCTGCCACCTGCGCTCCTGGCCCATCGGCGAGGAAATCATGAACTCCGCCAATCCGCTGGGCCTGCATACCACCGAGTTCAAGCCAGAAATCGTCAAAAGCCAGCAGGACTTGTTCTGCCTGGTCAACTGCAGCGGCCTCTGTCTGTTTGCAGCCTTTACCCTTACCCTGGAGCAGATCGCCCCTCTGCTAGCCTCGCTGACCGGAATCCAGTCTTTTGCAGATGCCGACAACCTGCTGCAGGCAGGAGAGCGGATCAATAACCTGGTGCGCCTTTTCAACCTGCGGGAAGGTCTGACCAGAGAACACGACAGTCTGCCCGCAAAGTTCAAAACCGAACCGCTGCCCGACGGCCCGTGCCGGGGCGAAGTTGTCGATGTAGATGCAATGGTGCAAACCTATTACCGGGTGCGCGGCTGGTCCAGCGACGGCTGGCCCACTCCCGAACTGCTGGAAAAACTCGAAATCGATGTTAACGCCTACGCCTAGATTATAAGCGCAATCTATCAAGGAGAAGAGACCATATGTTTCGCCCGAAAGGTATTTACCCCGCCCTGATGACCCCCTTTGGTGAGGATTTTTTAATCAATGAGCCGGAATTGCAGCGCCTGGTGGAATTCGGCCTGGAGCGAGGCCTCGACGGCATCTTTCCGGTAAGCTCGGTGGGCGAGGGCGTCCACATGAGCTTCGATGAGAAGTGCCGCTGCATGAAAATCGTGGTCGATCAGGTGCGCGGCCGGGTTCCGGTAGTTCCCGGCGTGGTCGCCACCTCGCCCCACGAGTGCACCCTGCTGGCCAAATATGCGGCCACTATCGGCTGCGACGCGGTACTGATCACTCCGCCCTATTTCTACAAACCGGCCGGGGCGATGGTGGAACGTTTTTTCGAAACGATTATCGAACAGTGTGAAATTCCGGTGGTCCTCTACAACATCCCGCTGTTCACTTCACCGCTGGATTACGACATGGTAAAGCGCTTGAGCCGCTATGAAAACGTGGTGGGCATGAAAGATTCCAGCGGCAGTATGGTCGACTTCATGCATTTCATGGACAAGATCGCCATCGCCGGCGAAGACATCAGCATGCTTACCGGCCGGGAAGAGACCCTGCTGGCCGCGCTGTGCATGGGCGCCCAGGGCTGCATGACCGCCACCGCCGGTATTTTCCCCGAAGTGATGGTGGGCATCTACCGGGCTTTCAAGGATGGCGACATGGAAACGGCGCTGGCCCTGCAGAAAGAGATACTGGTGATCATCAGGACCATGTTCGCCGCCCCGTTTCCGATCGGCTTCAAGCTGGCCCTGGAACTGCGCGGCTTCAAGATGGGACCGCCGCTGCTGCCGCCGTCACCGGCTGACAGCTACCAGATTCGCACCGTCCGATCGCGCCTGAAAATGCTGATGCAACCATTGCTCAAGCGCTACGACGAGCAGATGGCCGCCTGAGCGGAAGACCCTGCGGCTGCTCAGTCCTCTCCGATTGAGCAGCCAACTCCCTATTTCTCCTTAGCTCCGCCGATCAGAAAACCGGCTGTCGCCGTCCCGGCAAGCACTGCCGCAGCGGTAACGTAATAGGCCGAGGATATTCCCCAGGCATCCATGCTGAGCCCGCCGAGCATGGCGCCGGTGAATACACCTCCGCTCATTGCCAGGCTGAACACCCCCATCATGGTACCATGGCCGTATCGCTTTCTGCCCTCCTGTGAAGCATAGGCCCCCAACACGGGCCAGATGATCGCTTCACCAAGACCGAGCAGGCAATACAGTATCAGGATCGAGTAAAAGTCTGCCATCAACGGAATCAACATGATCGCCCCACTCAGGCAAATGCTGCCGGCAATCAGCAGTGCCAGTTTGTTATAACGATCTGCCAGCCTGCCCGCCGGCACCTGCAGAACCGCATTAACCAGGGTCCGGCAGGCGATAACCAGGCCGATCTGCATACCGCTGGCCGCCATTTTTCCGGTCATCAAGAGCGGCAGAAAGGCCATGGTCGGCACCATCACGATCATCGTGGCATAGCGAGCCAGCAGAATACCCCCGGTCAGCCGGCTTTGCAGCATCAGAGCGACGCTCTTCAGCAGTCCCTGCGAACGGGGTGACGCTCCGCCTGTCTGTGCAGGCATCGTCTTCAGAACCAGCAGGAAGGCAATGAAGCTCAGGCCGGCCATAACATAAAAGACGGCCTTGAAGTTGAGCAGATCCGAGACCAGTCCGCCGATGATCGGACCACAGCCGATCCCGCAGAATACCGCGATATTGAGATAGCTCTGATAGCGCCCCTCTTGACCTGCCGGAGCCAGTGAACTCATATAGGCCATGCCGATGGGTACGATCATCGCCGAGCCGACCCCGTGAAAGCCGCGGATGACAATCAGGTGCGACACACTGGTTGCCTCGGGAATCAGCAGGCCGACGATACCATAGACAAAGAGTCCGGTCACCAGAAACCCTTTCCGGCCCCAGCGATCGGAAAGGCTGCCGACCACCGGCTGCAGCAACCCCCTGCTGATCGAAAAGGCGGCGATGATCATGCCCAGCGCGAAACCACCGGCGCCAAGTTGCGCGGCAAAGACCGGCATCACCGGGATGATGATGCCAATGCCCAGCAGCGCGATAAAGACCGAGAGCAGCAGGGTTATCAGAATTTGTCTATCCATGTTCTTCTGTTCAAACAGACTGCAAGTGACGGTCTTCTGCTGCACCGTGAAACGCGCGCACGAAGCAATTGTGGCATTTGCTGTTTACTCGGTCCCCGAGTCGCCTCATCTGTTATACTTGGCCATCCACAGAAACAGAAGCAGATAGAGAAACAAATAGATATTTTTACAGAAAAACGATAAAGATAGCCTTTGCAGAAAATGGAGTAAAAATATCAGCCAGGCATGAACTGAAATAATATTGAAGGTGCAATGAATATTTCCAACTGGTACAGAATGGACTTTATCGTCATTTTCCTTTTCTGCTTTGTCTTGGTGGCCTTTGGCTATGGATTTCTGGCATCGTTCACGCGCCTGTTCTACCGGAACAAGCCTAAGGCCGAACTGAGCTATGTCGAAAAACTGATTATGGAAGGCGGGGCCTCGTTCGGCCAGCGAATCACGCTGTTCTGGGCCTCCGTGTTCGGCAGCCTCGTGGTACCCTACTGCTACCTGCTGGCGGCCCTGATGACAGGGCTGTATCTTTATTTATACTGATCTTTGGATTGTTGCTTGTCGGTGTTGCGGGTGCATGTTGCAGCAGCATGCTGCAGCGACATGGCAAAGGATCAGCAGATCCGAATTGCTCACCTACTGAGCCAGGTAAAAAACCGGAGGCTAACCTTTTTGTCCGGGTTTTTCTTTTTCAGATCCGCTCTTGAAAAGTTATGAACGGGATTCTAGCGTTTGATTTTTCAATGACAGGGTTTCCGTGTTGCCCTGGGGTGATTCGGCCACAAAGGTTCTGAGATAGTCAATCATCAAGATCCTGATCATTTCCTGAATGCTCATCTGTTTCAGGTAGTCTCCTGAAGAGACCAGGCTGGTGAACAGCTCTGAACAGGTCTCCAGATTGCCGGAGTTGCGGAATTTCTCCAGGTAAGGGGCGACTCGCCGACGCAGCTCCTGCTCGCTCATCTGCACCAGTTCCTGGTATTTATCCGCCAGAGTGGATGCCGCCGGCAAGTGGGGCGATTCCAGAATAGTTTTGAAGTCTGAGGCAAAGCGTTTGATGCCGTTCAAGATGTGATGCGATTTGACCATATTGATTTTAGCCCAGCCGGCATTGAGCCATTTGAAGGAGGCTGCGCGGACCGTACCGGCAGACAAATCTGTGGCATAGACCATCACCGAGTAGGCACGATACATGTATGACTCCACCCAGCCCAGGCCTGTCTTGTTGATGCCCTTCTCATCGGAGTAAAGATAGTTCCAATCTTTGTCGTCGCCGACAACGCAGCCCTTCTTGCCAACCATTGAAGGCTCGGACTGAATAGTGGTCGAAATGAGTACCGGTCCGGCGCTACCCGGCATGAGCGCCACCAGGCGGTCCTGGGTATAGGCATAATACCCGCCGGTATTGAGATCAGGGGTAATAATCTCATGCTCCTTGCCGCGCAGCAGCCGCACCCTGTCAACCGGGTTATTGTTGCGGTTATCCAGATGGTCACGCAGGAGCCTGCGCAGTTCGTCATGAACTTCCGGCGTGATCCACTGATGATTCTGCAGTGATGACGGCATCGTCATATAGGCCGGGACGTCAGGGCTGTAACCATACTCCAGGACGTCCGCGAGACCTCCTTCGATGTCGAAGACGAACAAAGCGCCAGCCGCAGCATCCCGAGGCTCCAGCTCAGCCTGGGAGCCCACCGGTGTGGCACGCACGAAATCCACCAGTTCATTGAATTTTGCGGGATCGACCGAGTCCTGGGATTCGGCCAGCGACAACACATAGTCGAGCACTGCATAGATTTCCGCAGGCACCTCTTTGATCTCTTTGGCAAATCCCAAGGGCACCGAAATGTGGAGCACGACAACGAAAACAACGAAAATATATGGAATTCTGTAGTTCAAGGTACACCTTTATCTGTATCTATACAAACCTTGCCGGGTCACAATCCAGACCATCGGCCGTTCTTATTGATCGATTTAATCTGCCGGCTTAGGGGAACCGCACCGACCAATTTAAACGCCATAGACTGGCCTGTACGACTCTGCCTGAAAACAGGCCTGATTTCAAACGATTTCCGGAAATAATAATCTCAGGGCGATAATACAACAATCTAATAGTTATAATTCCTGCATTTCCAAATGCCAGCTGATTTTTTAAGTGATACCAGATGGTGTCCCAAAAGATATCAAGGCTCTTCGGTCTGGCCGAGCCGCTTTTCAGCAGCCGCTGTTTTTATCTATTCGCTGCCGGACACCACAGGTTTTCTGGACACGGCAGCCTGCTGGAAACCGTCACCAAGGCCCTTGAGAATATGATATGAAACCTGCTGGGCAATCTCTTCATTATCCAGCCCGGCGAGTGTCTGCTGGATACCGGCAACCGCTTCGCCGGTTTGTTCAAGTATCTTCTGGGTGGCCGTTATTTTTTCTGATACCTTGGTCATCGGAGCACTCAGATCGGATTGCTGGACGACCGCTGCTATCGAGGTGCCAAGCTGTGCGGTGGCCGCACTCACGAGCCGATCAACGAGGTCCTCGAGATTCATATTTTCGAACCTGCCCTGCAATTGGGCGATGGTCTGCTCTGCTTTTTCGAGGTCTTCGTTCAGGCGATTAACCAGTGCTGCCGATTGCCAGGCAACATAGCCCAGCGCTGAAAAAAGCACCACGAACAGCACGAAGTTGATGCACACCAGCAGCAAGGTCTGATTCTGCTTCTTCTGCAACTGCACGAGATTACTCATTGTCTTTTCCTGTCTGCGATGATTTTAAAAAGTGGGGTCCCGTATCATTTGCACCTGCACCCGCCGGAAATAGTCGGGGGGGGGGGCGATACGATACTGTCGCCGGTCAGGGAAGATCGACGGCTCTTGTCTTGCCACCGTAGCCATGGATCGAGTCGTGGGCACGCACCGTGACCGTTGTTACCGTTTTGGGAATATTGACACCCGACAGGCCGCGGGTAAAGGGTTGCTCTTCCACATGGGGATGGTGCAGGATGCGTGTTGCCAGAACGTTGGCGTTCTGATCGACCACTTCCCATCTATCCGCATAGTGGTCCCAGCCGGTGTCCTCGTGCAGAACGCCTACCTGAAACTGGTATACACCATCACCTGTCTCGACCACCTGCACCTCGACGACGTCCGCCTCTCCAGCAAAACAGAAGCCATAACCGGCCACCAGAACAAGCAAAATGACGCTCAGTTGTTTCACCATAAGATGATTCTACCCGAACAGGAGCAGAAATGCATGACCGCTTAACAATTCAGTGTCATGCTATGCAGCAATCGAGGAAAAAGCTGGCCGCGCCGCGATTATGATCTTGAATTGGCATGGTAAGCGGATAAAAAATGACGGAATCCGTCCACTGCTCAGAACAGACTCCGGTAAGTTAACCCGCCTTCTAAGGCTTGAGGCAGATCAGCGCTGATTTTTTTTGCCGGGATATGTCAAGTGTGTAGACGTGCCGGCGTGGTTTGTGTACACTATCTGTACAGTTTCGCTAGTGGACATGCTGCCACTTCTTAGCTGACCGACTTGAGCTAATCGAAATGCGCAAACAGACGACTGAGCCCCTTCCCGTAAAACGACCGGCAGCCATGCAAAGCATATCGAAACCATCGGACAGCGGTCTCTCGCTCCTCTGTGAAATGGTCGAATCCTTTCACGCAATCCAGGACCTCGACCAGATGCTCGAGGCGATTTTCCAGAAGATCAAATCAGCCTTCCATATCGAAGGAGTGTCGATTGCGCTGCACAATCCGGCCAAACAGGAATTCTATTTTTTCAGAACCGTCGAAAACGAGGCGGCAGCGATAAGCCAGAGAAGCCACCTGCCGACATTTCCCGACGACAAGGGAATCGCCGGCTGGGTCATGCGCAACGAGGCAGTGCTGGTAAACGATGTCTCGACCGACCCGCGCGTTTACAACGATCTCGTTACCGGGGACGGCTTCGTTACCAGATCCATGATCTGTGTACCGCTGCGCACCCGCAAACGCTTTTTAGGGGTACTTTACACGCTCAATAAGATTTCCGGAGAGTTCAGCGAACAGGATAAAAATCTGCTCGAAGTCCTCTCCGGAATCATCGCGGTGTCCCTGGAAAATGCCCGGCTCTATGGTGAGCTGAAAGGCCATCTGCGCACCCTGGAAGAAGAAAAACGCCATCTGCTCTCCCAGGCCAGGGCCCAATCGGGCTTCGACGAGATCATCGGCTCCAGCCGGGCGATGCGCCGCTTGTTCGAGCTGATCGAAAAGGTCCTCGACACATCGACCACCGTACTCATCCAGGGAGAGACTGGTACCGGCAAGGAACTGATAGCCAGGGTTATTCACTACAACGGGCAGCGCAAAGACAAACCATTCGTTGTGGAAAACTGTGGTGCCCTGCCCGAACCGCTTCTGGAAAGTGAACTCTTCGGCCATGTCCGGGGAGCCTTTACCGGCGCGGTGAACGACAAAAAAGGGCTTTTCGAAATCGCCGACGGAGGCACGATCTTCCTTGATGAAATCGGAGAACTGCCGCTGACCATGCAGGTCAAGCTGCTCCGGGTCATCCAGGAGGGGGAATTCCGGCCGGTGGGCAGCAACAGGACCCAGCAGGTTAATGTGCGGCTCATCGCCTCGACCAACCGGGATCTCGAAGAAGAAGTTGCCAGGGGTAATTTTCGACAGGACCTCTTCTATCGGATCAACGTCTTTCAGATCTCACCGCCGCCGCTTCGAGAGAGAAAGGATGATATCGTGCTGCTGGCCAGCCATTTCCTTGAGAAGTACGCCAGAAAGAACAACCGGACCGTCCCGCATATCACCCCGAAATCGATGGATCTGCTCAGCAGTTTCGACTGGCCCGGTAATGTGCGCGAGTTGGAAAACGAGATGGAGCGTGCTCTGACCATGGCCGCCGGTAAAGCTCAGATCTCGGTGGACCTGCTTTCAGACAAGATCAGGCGGGCACAGCCCGAGTACCTGCTCCACCTGCCGGAAAACAAATCCGGCTCGCTGAAGCAGGCGGTCATCAACCTGGAGCGCCAGATGATAAAGCAGGCACTCGAAGATGCTCGGGGAAACCGGACCCAGGCAGCAAAGTTGCTCGGGCTCTCCAGACAGGGGCTGCTGAACAAAATCGCGGCCTATCAGCTAACAGCCAACTAACTGATCATTGGTTCGGCTCAAAAATAACACGGTGCAGAGGCGATGAAGAGTCTGCTGTATGGTCTGGCATTCGGGTTAGCCTTCGCCATTGGCTCCATACTGCTGCTCGTATCTCCGCTGGGCAGGGAGCTCGAGGAAAATTTCGGGCTGGCGCTGCTTTTTAAACTGCGCGGCCCGGTGCAATGTTCTTCCAAAGTGGTCCTGGTCAATATCGACCAGGAGTCTTCCGCCCGACTCGGGCTGCCGCGAGACCCAGAAGACTGGCCGCGCAGCATCTATGCCGAGCTGACCGACACGCTGACTTCCTATGGCGTCGCGGTCATCGCCTTCGATATTCACTTCTCCGAGCCCAAGGTGGCCGAGGACGATCTGCGCTTCGCCCAGAGCCTGAAACGATCAGGAAATGTGATTTTGTTTGAAAAACTGGTCCGACGCACTGCCAGCAGCTCGGATCAGCAGTCTAAAAAGGCTCCTGTCGAAATCGAAACGCTCATTGAACCGATTCCGCTGCTGGCTGATGCAGCCCTTGCTCTGGCGCCGTTTCCGATCCCCAAGACCCCGGTCAGAATCAACCAGGCCTGGACCTTCAAGACCTCGGCTGGAGATGTACCGACCCTGCCGGTGGCCGCCCTGCAAACACTCGCGCTGGAAAACTACGAGCGCTATCATACCTACGTCACGCAGCAAATACCGGATGCCTCCGGCAGTCTGCCGGCCTCGGTAGAAGAGCTGCGCGACCAGTACGGCCTGATCACCACCATGCAGCGGCTGAGAGAGTTGTACCATCACGGCAGCTTGTCCGCCGAGACCGCCATCGATGCAGGCCTGCCCGACGACCAGGCAGAGCGTCAGCTGTTCGAGGCCTTGAGCAATACCTACCGCGGTGAAAACAACATCTATATCAATTACTACGGGCCCCCCGCCACCCTGCCCACCTACCCTATTTACCAGGTTCTGTCGGCGCACGAGACATCTGATGAAACGGTGTCAGCGGCATTGAACGGTGCGGTTGTCTTCATCGGGGCGGCCCGAACCTCCTGGTCGGAGCAGAAAGACGGCTTTTACACGGTCTTTTCCCAGGCCGACGGACTCGATCTGAGCGGGGTCGAACTGGCGGCAACCGTATTTGCCAACCTGCTCGAAAATCGCCCGATAAAACCGCTGCCGCTGTTCAGCACGATCGGCCTGCTGCTGACCCTGTCGCTTGGTTTCTGTCTGGTCGGTTTTCTTCTCAACCCGGTGCCGGCGACTGTACTGCTGGCAATGCTCTCAGCCTGTTTGTTGTTTGTCGCTCAGTTTGTCTTTCGGCTCAACGGCACCTGGTTTCCTGTTATCATTGCGCTGGTGCTGCTCCCCGCAGTTTCACTTCTAAGCGCCATTCTGTATAAATTCGTCAAAACCAGGCGGGAGCAGAAGCATATCGAAAAAGCCTTGAAGCTCTATCTGCCCGGCAATGTGGTTGATGAGATTTCCCGCGACCTCAGTTTTATTAAAACTGGCGACCGCATGGTCTACGGCGTCTGCCTGTTCAGCGATGCCCAGGATTATACAACCCTGTCTGAAAATCTCGCGCCGGTTGAACTCAGCGTTTTAATGCGGACCTATTTCGATCACCTGTTCAAGCAGGTGAAAAGACATGACGGGCTGATCTGCAACGTTATCGGTGATGCGATGTTCGCGCTGTGGCCTTCTACGGAGCCACATCCGGCTATGAACAAAAAAGCTGCCCAGGCGGCGCTCGACATACTCGAGGAAATAGAATTGTTCAACCGGCAAAACCCTGATACGAAACTGCCGACCAGAATCGGCCTGCATTCGGGCTATCTGCTGATGGGCAATATCGGCGCAGAGGGGCATTATGAATATGCCCCGGTGGGCGACATCGTCAATACCGCTTCACGGATAGAAGGCTTAAACAAGCGGCTCGGCACCTGGGTGCTGGCCTCCGATGAGGCGCTGCAGGGATGCGCCGATGTGGGGACCAGGCTGATGGGTTCCTTTCTGATGGGCGGCAAGACCAAACCGGTCACCCTCTACCAACTGCTTCAGGGCGATGAGGATATCCCTGAAAAACAGCGGCTCTACCAGGAATTGTTTCCGGAGGCGCTCTATCTCTTCCAGAAACGCAACTGGCAGGAGACCGAAGCGGCTCTGCGCGAATGCCTCAGGCTGGTCAAAGAGGACGGGCCATCCCGATTCTATCTTGAACTCTGCGCAAAATACCGGGAGAACCCGCCGGATGAGAACTGGCAGGGGATTATCGCCCTGGAGAAATAATCCCCTAAAAACAAACGATCAATTAAAAACAGTAGACCCTACCGTTTCGTAACCGTATTCACGTAGGATTTATGCTGTAAACCTCCATAACAAGATCGTCTATGCTCAGAGGCGGCGGTTTCTTGGATTCTTTGACCTTTTTACCATTTTCATCCCTGATAATAGGGTCGCCGTTCTTGTCGTACCCTTCAAAATTAAATTTTTTCTGTAATTTCTTCTTCATTTTCCCCCCTTTAAGAAAACGTTTTTTTGTTCTCAGGCGGCGCCTGAATATGCCATATAAGAAAGACACCGCCGCTCCATAAATTCATCAATAAAGCATTTTGATAAGGCGCAAATCATAGCTTTCACAAGATTATCGTAAGGCTCAGCATTAACTGCTGCTCAGATAGAAAACGTGGATTTGCAGGGTCAGTGTCTATATAATTGAACTCCTCATTAAATAGATTCGTGACTCCAAAACTCACAATGCCATACCGCTGGGGCAGACGGTAACTGATTGCCAGGTCTACCTGCCAAAATTGATCGCTATTTACCGCGTCTTCTGGCACATACTCCCGAAACTCTCTCTTCTGGTCGATATAATTTGCCAGAATCCGGGCGCTAAATCCCGAGTAATGGAAAAAGTTAATTTGCGGTGACAATCGGTGGCTGGTCACCCCCTTAACTCCAAAAATCGCGCCAACATCCAGCTCATCATGATCGAAATCTTCATAAAAATACTCAAGCCCCAGCGACATCCATTTCACCGGTGCCCAATAGAGATAGGCAGAACCAATATTTTCCTGCCACTCATCCTCTGCTGGAATCGGCATGCCGCTATCGATATCTATGTTGAGCCATGGACTATCAATGTCGCGGAAAAAATATTGCGCTCCGCCAAAGAGAGTTTCTGAAAATTTTTGGTCCAGACCGATTCCATAAGTCCAGGCTAATGCCGCCTGGTCATCATTAAAAAACTGGTTAAAGCCGGCCACCTGAGTCGGTTCTATAGTCTGTGAGTTAACGAGCCCTCTTCGTATAGTTTTGAATACCGCACCGCGAATCAGCGTAGCGTCAGCAGGCTGCCAGGTGATGCCCAGCTTCGGGTTGAGCTCTTCCCGGTCCTTAACTGACGTTTCGACCAGATCTCCGCTCAAGCCCACAGTGGCAATAACCCTATGAGGCAGCTCTATTTGCGCGTAACTATATAGGTTGGCATGTTTGTCTTCGAACTCGTCTGCGCTTTCCATAGGAAAAGGTTCGGCAAAAACCAGTCTTTCATTTTCCTCGGAGTAGAAATACCCGGCACCGCTCTGAAGACTGAACCTATCCGAACTGTAAAGATGCTGAAGCTCACCGATGATTCCCTCTCCCTCGAGGAAGATATCGAGACCTTCCCATCCCGTGACATCATCATCGGCAGATACGAGAGCCACAGTTCCAACCATGGTGGAGTGGGGCAGAAAGTCATGGCGGAAGCCGGCGCGGGCACTATTGCTCTTAGATGTCTGGCGTATGGTCGGGTCGTAATCGTAAACCGCGGGATCGATAACCATGGTCAAGTCCCCGATCTCATCTTCATCGTAGCGCAGCTCGAACATCCAGCTTGTTTTTGGCGAGACCATCCCCTGTGCATAACCGTTATAGATCTCATAGCGCTGGTCGTTGTTTTCCCTGATGCCGTCGGTCTGGTAGTAATACTGACCGATACTGTAAGAGAGTCTGTTGTGGACCGCGGAGTGGATAAGCTCGTCACCGAGGGTTTCATTGCTCCCCGCCACGCCGCCGGCCTGCAGCGCAAAACGGTTGCGCAGGAACAGCGAATTGTACTCGTTGAGCGAGGCCCGTCCCGGCCCGGCGCCGTCCATTGCACCCAGATCGCTCCGGCCAAGCTGCGGCTGTACGGGATTAATGTTTAAAGGTTGCAGCAGTTGGGACTTCAGCAATTCGCTGACCCGGGCTATCTCGTGACGCGGCAGCACCCGGTAGCTGTCCGCCAGAAAACGATGGGCCGAAAAGTTGCCCGGTTGAACTGAGACCGATTTCCAGCCCTCGGCCAGCGCCAGCTGCTGGAAACCAAGGTCAGCATAAATTCTGCCCAGGCTTGCACTGCGCGCAGCGAGGTCATCATCGAGCAGAAAACTCGAGCGGTACACCGCCCGGTTGTTGTTGAGTGCAATGGATTTCTGCAGATCGTGCAGGGCCGCGACCGGCTGATTGATTGTCTGCTTGCGGATCGCATCATAAAACCAGGGGGTCGGGTCGGCCGCGTCCAGCTCTTTGGCTATCTTGAATTGCCGACTGGCCTGGCTGTCGCGTTTTTCTTCGAAATAGGCCTTTCCCAGGTAGCTGCGGATCAGCGCATTACCGGGATCCAGGGCCGCGGCGACTTCGATCTCGCCCCGGCCGCGGCCCAGCTCTCCTTTTCGGATATGGGTCAGGCCCAGACCAAGACGGGCCAGAGGCAGGGCCTGATCGAGCCTGATAGCATGGTTGAACGCGTTTTCAGCAGCTTCGAGTTCCACTCTGGTGAGATGCACGAAACCCAGCACCGCCTGGGTTCGGGCGATTCCGGGATCGATCCCGGTAGCCTCCTGGATCGCCCCAAGGGCCTTGTCGAGCCGGCCGGCAGCAAGCTGCAGTTCGGCGAGCCGTGCCTTGACCAGACCATTGCCGGGGTTTGCCTCAGCCGTGTGTTCGAGGATATTCAGGGCCCCTGCGAGGTCGAACATTGCCTGCCGGGCATACGAGAGCGCCAGGCCGGCAGCAGCAGAATCGGGTGCATATTCCAGGGCCTTCTCAGCCAGCGTAAGGGCTTGCTCGTTGTGGTTCTGCACCACTTCAATAATTGACAGCAGGGCCAGGGCCTCTCCGTTATTCGGGTTCAGCTCCATTACCTTAGCCAGCGCTTCTCTGGCTTCTTTTATCCCGCCCACAGTCAGATGCTCAGAAGCCTGGCTGAGCAGTATGGCCTGCTGATCCTCACCCGGGGCTTGATTCGCATCAAGGATAACAGGATAATAAAGGGTCCACTGCACCGCATCGCGCGGAGTAACCACAACGGTGTAAACCGGTGCAGCGCCTGCTAGCGCCGCTGCCGATTGCCCGCTGGCCAGCTCAACCCTGCCGTACGGGTTGGAGGCGCTTACCAGCCCCTCGAATACAGTGATCACCGACTGCTGCTCATCCACCTGGACCAGAAATTCAGTCCCTTCGACATAGCCGTTGACATACGGAGTCGCAACCTGCAGCGAGCGCGGGCGGTGGCTGAAGATATGCAGCATGCCCTTGAGCAGTTCAAGCAGCGAGACGCCCTGCTCCGGCTCCCCGAAATTGAGCGTGGTATTCTGGTCGACCCGCAGGATGGATTCGTTGACCAGGACGACTGCAGCCCGGCCACCGCTGCCGACTCTCAGCACATCGCCGGCACAGAAACTGGCATCGAGGGTGGCTGGCAGCCAGATTTTCTGCTCTGCCCGGCGAATCTGCGCCTCTCCCTGGACCGAGACCAGCGTCCCCACAGGATTACCGCAATGTTCTTCGGCAAATAGCGCGGTGCAACCAGATTGAACACAGCCCCAAAATACCAGCCCCTGAATAAGCAGCACGATTGTGCGATGCGACATATCCCCTCCGGTTTTGCGCCTAAAGTTGGTTATCCAATACCGTTATCGTTCCTCACCGTTTAAAGCCTGAACGGACTGATGCTGTGCACTGCTGGCCACATTTTTACAGCCAGAAAAATCGTATTGCCTCAATAACTCGGCACTTTACCGGCAATAAGCACCGGATCAGCCCTGTAGCCTATCTTTTTTATGAAGCAACACCTAATAATTACTTACTTGGTTAGTCACGTGCAAGTAATTTTCGAAAGCAGGTATGAACGAAAAATATGTGATAATACAATTTAAACTGTTTTCTGCGCTGCTCAGTAAATCCTCATAGAATCATTTTTCGAATTACCCTGGTGTTGTTTCCTTGATTTGTAGTCGTAATGGATGTAGTATCATCGGTCAAAATGCGGTGTAATACAAGTGAGTTGATAGCCAAGCTATGAGTAATGTGCCCGGATAGCAAACAACATCGAAGCATTATCTCGCGGCGAGCATTTGTCCGCAGTTCCCTTAAACTGGCCGCAGGCTTGGCTCTTTACCGGCCAATCAACAGCTATGCACTGTATCAGAAGACGGAATCGTTATCCTTCTACCATACCCACACCCATGAATCCCTGGCGGTCAATTTCAATGAACTGGGGGATCCTGAGGCACTGAGGCAGATTCATGTCTTTTTGCGCGATTTCAGGACAGGAGATGTCCACCCCATAGATAACAAGCTTCTGAAATTGTTATTCCGCATCAAAAAGGCCAGCCGCAGCCAGGGAACCTTTGAGGTTATTTCCGGTTATCGCTCCCCGGAAACTAACAAGGCACTGAGAAAAAAGAGCAGCGGCGTTGCTAAAAAGAGTCTGCATATGTCCGGTCAGGCGATCGATGTACGCCTGAGTGATCTGAGAACCAGATCTCTGCGAGATATCGCCTCTTCCATGCAAAAAGGCGGGGTCGGCTTTTATCCCCAATCTGACTTTGTTCATCTGGATACCGGCAGGGTCAGACAGTGGTAGGCAGCGCTTACCTCTTATCCAGTAAACCAGCTCCTGTTTTTCGTTTATCCTTTTCACGCTCCTGAGTTCAATCTGCGGGTCATTTGGTCTTAATTTGTCCTACTTTTACAATTTATATAAAGCACTTGAATTCTTCCTAGATATCTCTGAACAGAGCCCCAGAGGCAAAGAAACCAAGGCAAACTAACTGGTATCAAAAGTCAAATAAAAGACATATTCGGCAAAACATTTTTTACCAAAAGCATTAAATTTGTATTAAAAGAAAATAAAGAACTACGAGGAGATGCATGGTGGTTTCTGAGGCATACATATATCTCGCTATCGCACTTCTGAGCCTAGGCGGTTTTCTTGCGACAACGTACGGAAATAACCTGGCAAACCTGCCGGATCAATTTGAACATCCTGCCGTGGCTTTTGGTTTTGGGGCTGCCGCCCTGCTTGCGACCTGCGTAGGCATCGGCACGGTGTCCTACCTCTTCACCCTGGTGCTTGCTCAAATTCTGCACCTTATGCAGGTCTGGTGAACCAATATAGTGCAGTACCTGCCACCTTTCATATAACTAAAATACCGTTCCAAAAGCAGGGAAGGCTGAAGGGAGTCAGCCTTCCCTGAGAGCTAGAAAACGGTTGATATGGCAATCCCCCAGATCTTTTCTAGCCGGTAGACACCTGTATCGGTCCAGCCGCTCAGTTCAATGAGCTGGATGCCCGGTGCGAAAGGAAAGAGCACGCCTGACAGGCGGGGAAAAGACGTCTTACGTCTGCGAATTTCTGAGCGGTACATGATATTTCTGCTGCCCGGTTACCGGCCTCAGCAACACACCGAAAAAAGAAACAATGCCCCACAGACAGGTCATACACAATGGCAGAATGATCAGGAGAACTGCTGGCAGAAACCACAAGACGACTACAACTTGATCTAATCCGTTCATGTCACCCCCCCTTTTTCCGACCTTAAACAACTGTCTTCAATACCGACCCGGAACCGCTAACCACCCAATACGCGTTACCGGGTCCCCTCAGATTTCCCGCATACTGGAATCCAATTTGCCAGAATAATGCCAGATCAGGAGACTACTGTAATTTGTTTGGTATGGTGGTTATCTTTATGTTATTTTTAGGTTAATCTGGAATTTTCGAGATCGCGGTGGTATTATTGAAGAACTGCTGGACCACCATGTGTCAACCGCATGGACGCTTTACGAAAAACATGTATAGAATCTGTACAGCAACCTTTTCATTTGCAGCCCTGCCTGCTGGTGTTTTTCTTATGAGCCTTTTGCAAAACTAAGATTTTCGTTCAAAATCAAGGCATGCGAGAAATTTTACCACAGGCATATAATTGATATTCCGAGGATAAAATTTTGAGCATAACGCAGAGTTTGGGCGAAAAGATCGTTTTGCAAATGGCTCTTATGTCAATCTCTTTGCTGGCAGCGCGGTTACTCATCATAGGGTCTAATCTGCAGCGGTTTCCGTCATGGAAAATGCTTACCGGGAGGTTGGCAAGGGCTGGATTTGGCACGGCCAGATATGAAAATGCTCAGAAGTGATACCGATTATGCAATAATGTTCGGACATCGTATGATGCTGGCGCAGGGTCCTCGTTTAACAATAGATCAAGGGAGAACACTATGACTGTTCACGTGGTGATTAAAAGAAAATTCAGGATGAATAAGCCGGAGGAACTGATTCCGCTGCTCAAGGAGCTTAACGAAAAAGCACAAGCGCAGCCTGGGTATATCTCAACAAACACCCTGCAGAGTGCAGAAAATCCCGATGACTATCTGGTCATCAGTATTTGGGAATCCGATGATGACTGGAATAAATGGTTCTACAACCCCGACAGAAAAAATATCCAGGACAGAATTGACAGCTTGATCGGCGAGCGGACATTTTACGAACTATTCCATCCTATCTACTGAAGCGGAAGTCTCTGCCGCTGTCTCAGCGCCCCGCTGAGTCCCGGATTCTGTCAGCAACCTGGATTGTGATTTTAAGTTGTTTTTACTGAGACAAACCAAATTCAGCCGGGGCCTTGATCCAATCGACAATATCCTGCCGCACAATTTCAGCTTGCAGGTCTCTCAAAAGCATATGATAGCCTTGCTCATAGAGGATCATCCGCTGTTGCCCCTGAGACCGCAAAGGCAAGCGCTGGTAAAAGGAGAAAACAGGCTCCTGAGGAATTATTTCGTCTTTTTCACCATAGAGAAGGAGTAACTTGCTTCTTAATAGTTCTGCACTGTCAAAGGCCTGATCCATCAGGTTTGACAAGCCGTAAAGCACATCAACTCTTGTTTTTTTGATAACCAGCGGATCCTTGCCCAATTCCCTGAGCATTTCAACGTTATCTGAAGCTGTAATCTGAAGAGATTCACCAGTAACTTTTTTCCAGGGTATGGCATGTGCTGCAAGTGATAGAAAAAATCTCTGATAGAAAGGCATTTCGGATCGCGCCCAGACGGCAGGTGCAACAAGTATAAGCCCGTCTACGTCGGGAGGGTCTTCCCTGGCCATGCTGACGATGGTGACAGCCCCACCCATACTGTCCCCAAGGATGTAAAGCGGGGTATCAGGGTAAATTGCTTTGATGAGGGCTATGAACGTGGTCAAATCCTCGATCAACGCCTGACTGCCGCTCCACTTGCCTCTTGTTTGGGTCTCTCCAAAGCCTCTCTGGTCATAGGCGTAGACAGCCAGCTGGTTATTGGTGAAAAACAAGGCGGAATCTTTGATGAAATTTGAATAGTCATTGAACCCATGCAAGGCGACCATCACGCCCGTTATGTCATGGGACGGCAACCATACTCTCAATGGCAATTCGGAGCTATCATAAGTGGTGAAAATTCGCCCTGAAATGCCAGGCGAGGCAGCTTTCGGTGCCAGCGGCGCAGCGAAATTCGGGGAACAGGCTGTCAGCACGGTGATCATGCATATCTGCAACCAATAGAAGGCGCCTGTATATCTCTTAAGAGATGGAAATTGCACGGACCTGTCAGCAAGATGCCTGTGTTAAGGGAGATAGATTGTTTTGATTATATTTTATCTTTACACGAGAGACCCGAGCATCAGGTCGCCTGAGCGAACGGTACTTGTTTTATTACAGGTTGGCCCGCTTTCTAAGAGAACCGATGCATCCCTCATTGATCAAAAAGAGGCATCATCTTCTGTGCATTAACAAGGGTGTTCATCTCATCCTCTGATGGTGCCTCAACGAAACTGGAGACTGCTGCAAGAAATTTTGGTAAAACCTCCAAATCTCCCGTCGTAACAAGAAAAGAGTCAGTCTGCCCCATTACCCAATGAACCGCGCTATTAACGGCATCCTGATCGCTTAATGGCTCATACCAGGTGGCATGATTCCTTGATTTGTCACCCCACAGCCCTCTTGCTGCCGCTTTAATTGTTTGCACTGCAATATCCTTTTTTCTGCAGCTTCTGACCAGCCTATCGAAATTCTCACGGTAGTGTGGGATTCGCATCATGGGGTAATTGCAGGGTAGAAGAACCGAGTCGAATCTGAATCTCTGAAGACTCTGGTAATGCATGAGAGGAGCTTGAGCGCCGTGACCGGTAATGCCAATGAATCGTGTTAAGCCCTCTTCTTGAGCTTCGGCTAATAATTCCACGGCACCACCAGGTCCCATTGCGATTTCTCTATAAACAACATCGGTAAAATTGTGCAGTTGCAGCAGGTCGACGTGATCAGTCTGAAGCCGGTCGAGCGAACGATATAATTGCTCCTTGCACTGTTTGTAAGATCGTTGATCTATCTTGGTGGCCAGAAAGAAGCGATCACGATAGTTCTTCATCCAATTACCAACGCGAATCTCCGCGTCACCATAAGAAGGAGCGGTATCTATGTGGTTGACGCCGTATTCCAGAATGGTCTCCAGTACACGCTCCGCCTCATCTTGACTTGCCCGACCCACGCTGAAGGAGCCAAATATCGCTCGAGAACTCAGGTGGCCAGTATTGCCAAAAGACCTTCTTTCCACGTGCATGACCATATTATAACTCCTCTCCGATCAATCAGGGTTAGCTACTGGACTAGACGATAGTGAACGGAGATATTGTATCCGATTTAAAGTCAAAGAACACTGGGCAAGATGGACGGGCCGTTTGAGCTGTTGCCCAAATGATAATGCAGCATTGTTTTTATTGGCAATCCTGATAAAAGCAGGTGCTCATAAGCATTGACAGAGCTCCTTTTAATAACAGTAGTCAAAAACCTTATGATTTTTATCCTCTGACTCACAATGATACGTGTTAATATATAGACGAGGGGTACAGGCACGAGGCGGCATTCCTGCATCTGACCCCTCCTGGAAGGCTTGATGGATGAGTGCCGGAGCATACGGCAGTCTGCCAATGTCATGATCAAGACAGCGGGGGGCAGCAATGAAGCTGTGTTATACCTGCAGTCAGGCGCTGGCCGAATCAGTCAGGATCTGCCCGAACTGTGGCAGTGAAGTGGCAGAAGGTCTGACGCGCGTTGACGAATACCGCATCCTTGAGGTTGTCCATGAAGGACAAGCCTCCATCCTCTGCCGGGCCATTAAAGAAGATGATGAGACACCGGTAGCCCTCCGCCTGTTTACCAGCAACTCAGGAGTAAATGAAGCGGTAGCCCAGCGGCTCACGGATGAACTCGAAGAGCTGCTGAAGTTGCCTGCTGAGTGGTTCGTCCAGCATCACACGATCCGGTGCTCCTCTGACGGAAAGTGGTACCGGATTAGCGAGTGGATCGAGGCTGAAAGCTGGGGCAGCCTGCTCAGTTCCGGCAGGCTGCAGGATACCGCTGTCGCCTATGATCTGTTCCATCGAATAGCTGCGATCCTGGAAGGCCTGCATCAGAGCGGCCATTTCATCCCTCACCTGATCCTAAATGATATTCTCGTAATGAAGGGGGGACCGGGCCGGGTTGATGTAAAAATAGATTACAAGCTGTCAAGGTTTCTGGACCCGAAAATGGCGCAACCGGGCCCCATGCTCCGGCGCCTCATTGACTGTCATCCAGACATCACTGGAGCGCGTCCTCTGGATTTCAAGAGCGATATCTGGTCTCTTGGGCGGATCTACGCCCAGATTCTGAGCGCCGATCTGGAGATCGGCGACCCTCGTCCGTTGCTCAGAGAAAATGATTTTCCAAAGAACATAACGGTCTTGCTCCGTTCAATGCTGGCCGACGATCCGGATCTCCGGCCAGGCTCGATGAACGAGGTGGCCGATACTCTCAAACGTCTGCAGGACGAGGTACTCAAAAATGAAGCACCCGCGCCCCCGGAAACCGTTCGGGAGGTGAAGAGATTAAGAACGACAGTCACCGTTTTGGGCATCTTATTTACCCTTATTGCAGCGCTCGGCGGGGCCTTTTTCTACTGGTATGATGGAGACCCCAATGATATCGAGTCCACCCTGAGTGAATACGCAAACAGCTATGCTGGCTCTGTTGCATTTGTCATGGTGCAATACCAGATCCAGGTTGATGAAACGGTTCTATACCGTCAGAGAAGTGAGGGAACGGCCTTCCTGGTGGACTCTGCCGGTTATCTGCTGACCAATCGCCATGTAGCCTGCCCATGGCTTGAGGATGAAACTTTATTCAACCTAGTCGCAAGGATTCGAAGAAGCGACAAAACGCCGCGCTTCAACTATCAGATCTATCTGTGGTTTGAAGGCGAGAGAGCGTTTAACAGGCTCGTTGGTATTGGCGGAGGTGGCGAGGCTGAAGATATTTACGACCTGACAACGGCATTCAGCCGGGCCGGCAACAAGAGGGTCAAGATATCAGGCGTCGCAAAATCTCCGACCAGCACAGGGCCGAACATCAGGTCACCTCTGCGGGACGATTTTGCTGTGCTTCAGATCAATCGCGTGCCGCAGGGACTGCTGCCGTTGCCGCTCGACAAAGGCTTTGAGATAACCAAGCTCAAACGTCTATCCCCGGTGATTACCCTGGGCTTTCCTCTGGGCAGCCGAACCCAGGCGGATGCCATCAATGTAAGCGTTACCAGAGGTCACATTCGTCGCACCTTTGAGGACTTCTTCCAGGTCGATACCTCGATCTATAGAGGCAATAGCGGCGGACCTATCATCGACGGCAAGGGAAAGGTGATCGGCATTGCCTCAGCTGTTGCCACAGATGTCGCGGTTGCCCCCATGCCAGTGATAACGCCGCTGTCCGACATCGGGCTGGTGCTGCCCGTTACGAAGGCGGCTCAGTTCATTGATGAACTGAAAGCAGGCAGGCCGAAATGGAACGGCGTTCTCGATCTGTCAACTGCTGAAAAAATAAAAGAAATAACCGAAACGGCTCTAGCCGGAAAGTGGACGGAGGCGCAGCAAAAGGCAGACCGGAGCCTTGAGGATAGCGACGCTCCCTCTCTGGTCGTAGCGGCGGCAATGATGCACTTCTGCAACAAAGACATGAGCGCTGCAGAGACTCTGCTGGAGCGTGCACTTTCAATAGATCCAGAGAATTACCAGGCTCGTCTGATAAGCGCCCTGATTGAAAATTCCAGTCTTAAAGGCAAGGATACTGTTCATCTGAATTACCTGTTAAGCCTGGATTGGCGCTCGCCCGGAGAGTTTTATGGTTATCTTGCCCGGGTTCTGCGCATGACCGAGGAAAGCGAAACGCTGCTCAACAGTTGGAACGAAACAACCGAAAAGAGCTGGATTTACTATATCGCTGGCCTGCTCCAGCGTGCCAATGATGGCGAGAATCGATCTCATGATTTGTTTAAAAGCGCCGCCCGTGCAGCCGGTACAGATGATTGGCCCCTTTACCTGGCACTTGCCGAATTGACCTGGGAACCTGGCCGTGACCAGGATGAATTGACCAGATTTAAGGACGAGCTCCAAAATCTGGCTGCAGTTCGAGCTGAACGTTCAACTTGGATCATGCCGCTGATTTCAAAATTCAAGGATGCCCAGGCAGACCCTGCCGCACGGCGGGGCATTCTCCTGCAGATTCACGAGTTGGAACCCGACAATAAGACGCTCAGGGCATACGCAGCATTTTACAGTGCGATGGCCTCGAACTGGGCCCAGGCCTTGACTGACGCCGATGAATACCTGCAGCTCCAGGGGCGCGAAGAACCGCTTCGACTTGGCGCAGGCCTGCTGGCCCCAACCATTTTATACCAGATGGGAGAAGAAAGCGAAGGCCTGGCGCGGCTGGGTGAGTATTGCAGCGAGACCGAAACAACCTGGTATCGGCAGGTATGCGAGACCTTGCTAAATAAAAGATCAGAAGAGGACCTAATCGAAAAAGCCGGGAAGATTCCGGAGAAAATTCTCACTGCCTATACTGCCTTGGGATTTCGGGCTGAGGCCGAGGGGAATACGGACATTGCTATCAAATATTATAGAGAGGCGCTCGGCTCCTACCTTGACAACTGGATAGAGTATGAGTTTGCCAGGCAGCGCTATATCATGTTGCGGAAGAAAGAGACGAAATAGTTGCCTGGCCTGAAGTTAGAAAGTCAGCTACTGGAGATAATCTGACCAAGCCAAGCCCCAATGCAGAAATCACATATCACCAAAAAATCTGTGCATTAGAAAGACTGAATTACCTTGAATATCGCTGGGACAATTCAGCATCTCTCATCCGTCCTGATCGCTGGTTCCTTTAAAATCACCCATTCAAATTTCAGTGCTGAAGATAAGCTCTTCGTTGCAACCAATTAGTCGATCTCAAGTTCAGCTAAAATATCTCACTGGAAATATCTAATTTTCCGATGTTCAACATAATAATTATCGATATTTAATATTTGACCTTATCGTTCAGCGTTTTACAATGGGCGAACGTTGCAGGAAAACACTCAACATGAGCCCACAAAGAGATCCATATGCGCACTTTTACCCGTTTTATCATTTTCTTGATGTTCAGCCTCGTCCCGGGAACGGTTCTCGCTCAAGCGCACTCAGGCACTATTACAATGGAATTTGACCTCTCCGGTCAGCCCAACGAACAGGATACCCGGCTATGGATCCCTTATCCCGGTTCCGATGAAGACCAGCAGATCTCGGAGATCAGGGTCACCGGCGACTATGCCGAATCAGCCGTGTATTCCGATCCCCTGAACGGGACGATGATCCTCTATGCGCGCTGGAACAAAGGTGCCCCGTCGCGCAAACTCGACTTTTCCTTCCACGTCGAGCGCCAGGAGGTCATCCGTCGCGACCTGCCCGCGCAGGAGGCCGCCTGGAACCCCGCCGATTTCAGTAAGTATCTGAAGCCAACCAGCCTGGGCCCGATTGACGGCCCGGTGAAGGAACTGGCGGATTCGATCACCGCCGGCAAGACTACCGCTGTGGCCAAGGCCCGGGCTGTTTACGACTGGGTCATTGAAAATATGAACCGTGACCCGGCTACCGTCGGTTGCGGAGAAGGCGACGTATGCCTTTTGTTGACCGCTCCAGGCGGAAAATGCACCGATATCCATTCGGTGTTTGTCGCCCTCTGTCGAGCCGCCGGGGTGCCGGCCCGCGAGATCTTTGGCATTCGCCAGGGCAAAGAAGCGGTAGTCGATATCACCTCCTGGCAGCACTGCTGGGCAGAGTTCTACCTGCCGGGTTACGGCTGGGTCCCCGTCGATCCAGCCGACGTATTGAAAAAGATGCTGGTGGAAGATCTAACGCTTGCCGATCCGAAAATTATAGAAGCGCGTGAATACTTCTGGGGAGCCTGGGACCCGTATCGCGTCAAACTCTCTGTCGGCCGCGACGTACAGCTCAATCCGGCCCAGACCGGTCCCTTGCTGAACAACTTCGGCTATCCGTTTGCACAGATCGGAGAGACAACGATTGACTGGTACAAACCAGAACAGTTCGCCTACAGAATCACTTATCGTCAATAATTGTGCGGCAGCCGCTCGCCGATGACTGCGGGGCAGGCTTGTTCTGTCTGCTGGTTGGAAATATTAATGAGATAATTGCTTTTTCAATGTGGCTATTTCCTGTCGCAACTCGTCATTTTCAGATAAAAGTCTATTTCTCTGTTCACGCAGGTTTTTCAGATCCCGCTCGATGTTTCTTGTTACAATTTGCATTTGTATCAATTGATCTAAAAATTGGCGATCCTCAATGCTTTGCTCCAGCTGGGTCAACCATTTTCTTACATCTTTAATCGTTTTCATTTTACAGCCTTCTATCAAGACAAAATGAGACCAGCGATTATTTTCAGTCTATAGGTCAACCATTTTCTTACATCTTTAATCGTTTTCATTTTACAGCCTTCTATCAAGACAAAATGAGACCAGCGATTATTTTCAGTCTATAGTGCACGCTTGCCTCCCAAAACTGCGATAACTCAAGCTGACGAGCTCCCTTTTAACCAGAAGGTGCCTTATCAAAAAAAAGCTTTCAGAAAAAAGGGAACCTGCGGGATGTGTTTTTCCCCCGAGCAGATTTATATTTCCACATTTGTGCGCAGCCTAATGCCTTCATTATCGAACAGGAAAATATATTCGGAATCGCTGTCTACTCCCACCATTGATCCATGATCAGGAAGCTGTTCAGTACTATCCATGCGGACAATGAGGTCTTCATCGTTGCGGTTTTGCAGATGGACAAGTGTCTCAGCCCCCAGGGCCTCTTTAAACTTGACGGTCGAATCGAACATTCCCTCCCCCGCTCCGCACAGGCGCAGGTGTTCTGGACGCAGCCCAACTGTGACAAGCTGATCGGCTGTGGAACAATGGGCAATTGGCTCAGTATTTTTCAGATAAATTTTGCCCTGCTTGATCTCTGCAGCCAGGAAGTTCATGGCTGGCGACCCGATGAATCCGCCGACGAAAATGGTTGCCGGATCATGATACACCTCCAGAGGCGTGCCAATCTGTTCAGCAATCCCATTGTGCATGACAATCATCCTGTCAGCCAGCGTCATTGCCTCTACCTGATCATGGGTCACATAGAGGGAGGTGACCGCGAGGTTTCGCTGGAGTGTCTTGATCTCCATGCGCATCTGAACCCGAAGTTTTGCATCCAGATTGGACAGCGGTTCATCAAACAGGAAAACGGCAGGCTTACGGACAATGGCCCGGCCCATCGCCACCCGCTGTCTCTGGCCGCCGGATAATTGGCGGGGTTTGCGTTTGAGAAAGGGCTCAAGCTCCAGCAAACTTGCTGCTTCACCCACCCGCTGTTTGATCTCCTGCTTGTCTACCCCGGCTATTTTCAGGCCATAGGCCATATTGTTGAAGACCGACATGTGCGGATAAAGCGCATAGTTCTGGAATACCATGGCGATGTCGCGTTCTCTGGGTTCCAGGTCGTTGACCACCCGCTCACCAATGGTGACCGTACCCTCGGTGATTTGCTCCAGGCCCGCCACCATCCGCAGCAGCGTCGACTTGCCGCACCCGGAAGGCCCGACCACGACGATAAGTTCACCGTCGTCGATATCCATGGAAATGCCATGAATCACATCAACTTTGCCATAGCTTTTCTTAAGATTGTTGAATTTTATCTTTGCCATGCGTATCTATTTCTCGCTTTCAACGAGCCCTTTGACAAAAAGTTTTTGCATGAAAAGGACCACCGCAACCGGCGGCACCATCGCCAGTAAGGCGGTGGCCATGATCACCGGCCACTCCACCGTCTGATCTCCGGACGGCAGCATCTGTTTGAGACCCATGACAATCGTATTCATGCCGGGATCTGTGGTGATCAGCAGGGGCCAGAGGTACTGGTTCCAGCCGTAAATAAAAAGAATCACAAAAAGTGCTGCGATATTTGTGCGCGACATGGGAAGCAGAACATCGAGGAAAAATCGCATCGGACCCGCACCGTCAATGCGGGCTGCCTCAACAAGTTCATCAGGGATGGTCAGAAAAAGCTGACGGAAAAGAAAGGTTGCGGTGGCCGAAGCAATCAAAGGAAGAATAAGGCCAGAATAGCTGTTGAGCAGACCCAGGCCGGCAACGACCTCGTAGGTCGGGACGATGCGCACCTCCACCGGCAACATCAAGGTCAGGAAGATCAGCCAAAAAACAAGATTCTTGAGAGGAAAACGAAAATAGACAATGGCATAGGCAGAAATAATCGAGATCGCAATTTTGCCGATGGTTATGCCAAGTGCCATGATCAGGGAGTTGAGCAGCATTCTCCAGACCGGCGCACTCATGCCCGACAGCAATGCTTCACGATAATTGTCGATAAAATGTCCCCCGGGAACAAGGGGCATGGGTGGTGAGATGAGGTCAGCCTGAGTCACCGTAGAGGCTATGAAGGCTACGTAAATGGGAAAACAGATTATGCAGATACCAATGATGAGTGCACCATGGGTAAGCCACCTGCCTACCCCCTTTTTTTCAACCATTGCCGCCATCAGTAATGCACCCTTCGTTCGATGAACCTGAACTGAATAACAGTCAGCACGCCAACGAGTATAAGCAAAATGACCGATTGGGCTGCTGATGAACCCAGATCCTGTCCAACAAATCCATCAGCAAAGACTTTGTAGACCAGAATAGTGGTCGATTGCTGCGGACCTCCTGCGGTGATGGTATGGATGACCCCGAACGTTTCAAAAAAAGCATAGACTAAATTCATTACTAATAAAAAGAAGGTAGTTGGTGACAGCAGAGGAAAGACTATTGTCCAGAATCGCTTCCAGAAGGAAGCTCCATCCAGAGCCGCTGCTTCAATTATGCTTGGCGGAATCGACTGCAGCCCTGCCAGAAAAAAGAGGAAATTGTAGCTGATCTGTTTCCAGGCCGAGGCGATTACCACCAGGCTCATGGCTTCACCGCCGTTAAGGGTATGGTTCCAGTGATATCCCATGTGGGCCAGGTACCAGGGCAGAATACCGATCGATGGATTAAAAAGAAACAGCCATAACACGCCGGCAATGGCCGGAGCCACAGCATACGGCCAGATCAGGAGCGTTCGGTAAGCATCGGCACCTTTGATGACCCGGTCTGCCAAGACCGCAAGCCACAGTGACAAACTCATTGAAATTGCGGTGACTAAAGTGCTGAACACTGCGGTGGTGATGAACGAGGAGCGATAGTATTGATCGGAAAACAAGAAAATGAAATTATCAAAGCCTACAAATTGGTTCTTCAGCCCAAAGGGATCGGGAATGAAGACCGACTGGTAGATAGCCTGGCCAGCAGGCCAGAAAAAGAACACAACGGTAATGAAGATCTGCGGTGCAATCAGTAGGTAAGGCAGCCAACGGTTATTGAAGGTTACGCGTTTTTCCATTCTGGCTTATGATACACCTTTGGCTCCGCAAGGGAATCGAAAAGGAAAAAGAGCGGATAGAGAAACTATCCCGATGGCGCCGGAAGCGGCATTTCAAGCAGCCGCTTCCGGCGCCAATGTACTGGGGTCAGCGGTTGGCCTGTTCAAAGCGCCTTAAAAGCTTGTTGCCCCGCTCTACGGCACTGTTCAAGGCCGCCTCCGCAGTTTTATCACCAGCCCAGACCGCCTCGAGTTCCTCATCAATGAGTCCGCGAATCTGGTCAAAATAACCAAGGCGTATACCCTTTGAGTTGCCGGTGGGTTCCTTTTGGGTCATCTGAATAATGGCCACATCGGTTCCAGGATTTTTCTCGTAAAACCCTTCGGCCCTGGTCTTTTCATAAGCGGTTATGGTGATGGGCATGTAGCCGGTATCCTGATGCCATTTGGCCTGGATGTCAGGAGACGAGAGGAATTCCAAGAACCTGGCAACACCCATGTACTCCTCCGGGGTCTGGCCGGCCATGACCCACAGTGAAGCACCGCCGATGATGGTGTTCTGCGGCGCTCCTTCGACGGCATCCCAGTAAGGCAGCGGCCTGAGGTTAAACTCGAATTGCGCCTCATTTTTCACGCCGGCATAACCCGCCGAAGACTCTGTGTATAAGGCGCATTCACCGGCTCGAAATCTGGCACCGGACTCGTTGCGCCGACCGCCGTAAATGAATTTTCCCTCTTTGGCCCAGTTGCCCATGGTCTGGATATGCTTGATCTGAACCGGCCCGTTGAAGCTCAGTTCAGTGTCCAGCCCGCCAAAGCCATTTTCCTTGGTGGCGAAGGCAACATTGTGGTAAGCGGACAAGTTCTCAAGATGCACCCAGCTCTGCCAGGCAGTGGTCAGCGGACACTCGCTGCCGCCGGCTTTTAATTTGTCCAGCGCCTCCCCCACCTTTTCCCAGGTCGACAGATCCATATCCGGATCTACACCGGCCTTTGTAAAAGCATCTCGATTTACATAGATAATAGGCGTGGATGAGTTATACGGCAGGGAGAGCATCCGGCCATCCGTTGTGGTGTAGTAACCTTTTACCGCTGAAATGTAGGTTGATTGGTCAAATTTTGATCCGGCTTCGGCCATGACCTCATAAACGGGCTTGATTGCCCCGGTGGCAGCCATCATGGTAGCGGTGCCCACCTCGAAAACCATGAGAATGTCCGGCTGCTCTTTGGCCCGAAAGGCGGCAATTCCCGCGTTAAGTGTTTCCGAGTAATTGCCTTTGGTGGTTGCGACGACCTCATATTCAGATTGAGATCCGTTAAAGGTGTTAACCTGCTCTTGGAGCAGCTCGCCCAATCGACCGGAAAAAGCATGCCAGAAATCGATTTGGGTAGCTGCCATGGAGGGTGCCGAAATCAGAAGGGCACCGGCGACGAGGGTTGCAATTGAGGCGCGTTTAATCATATCAGTCTCCTTTGAAAGTGATGAATATGAATACTGCGGCTTATACGCAATAACTTTAATCAGTTTATCGGGCCCTAGCAATTATTTTACACGATCTTGTTGTTAGAAATTGTTTTATCAACTCCTTGACCAAACCACCTCCTCTCACTAGCATAGAAATAGTTAGGGTACGATTGATACACAGTTAAAACTTTGTTGGAGGATCACCAATGCTGACTGAAATCCTGAACAATATTTTCTGGCTCGGGCATGATGGTTTTATGATCAAAGCTGATGAAAAAATCGTCGTCATCGACCCGTATCAGGCGGCCATAGTTGAGCCAGCCGACATCTTATTGATAACTCACGTCCACCATGATCATTGCTCGCCGAAGGACGTGGATAAATTTCAGACAGACGCAACGGTGATCATCACTGAACCCGAATCAGCCGCACAACTTTCAGGCGACGTCAGGATCATGAAGCCAGGTGATGCCATTGAGGTCGACGGCATTGCAATTGAAGCGGTAGCGGCTTATAACACCGACAAAAAATTTCATCCCAAAGACAAGAACTGGCTGGGATTTATCGTAACTCTGGGCGGTTGCCGAATTTATCATGCCGGGGATACGGACCTGATCGAGGAAATGGCCGATCTTGACGTGGACATCGCCCTTCTTCCTGTTTCCGGGACCTATGTGATGACTGCCGAAGAGGCCGTTGCTGCCGCAAAACGGATCAAACCCCAAATTGCCATCCCCATGCATTATGATTCATTGGTGGGCAGCGAGATAGACGCAAAAGCTTTCGCCAAAGGGCTGGAAGGAATCTGTGAAGTCAAAATTATCAACCGTTCCTGATCGATTAGAAAGATAAACGGATCCGGCAAGAATCGTTTGCCACAAAAAAGACAGATGGGGTGGTCTGCGCTGGCAGTTTGGATGGCACACACCTATGATTGAATTCCTCAAAGAAGAATTTATAGCCAATTTTTCTGATGCTGCAGGCAAACCGTTAGTAAGAGTACAGCAGGTGCGCACTGACCCGGTAACCATGAAACAGTGCAGGATCACACCCAGTAGAGCGCTCGAAAATGAACGCGGGACGGAAAAACTGCATCAGCCCCCTGACCTGGATTTGAACGAATCCACATGCCCTTTCTGTCCACTAAATCTTGAGTCCAAGACCCCCTGTCTGAACGAGCAGATCAGTAAAAAGAAAAGACTCAAAAATAAAAAATCCATACTTTTCCCCAACCTGTTCCCCTACACAGAATGGTCTGCTGTATCACTTTTCGACGATACCCACCATGTCGAGATCGGCACTGCAAGCGCAGGCTCTTATCGCGACAGCTTCATCAATTGCGCTGATTATTTAAGGCGCGTAAAAAAAGCCGACCCTGGGGCTATTTTCATGTCTATCACCCAGAACCATCTGCCCGGTGCCGGCGGTTCTCTTGTCCACCCTCATCTTCAGGTGCATGCTGCCAAACAGATATCGACTAACCATGCCCTGTTAAAAAAGCGTGCCAGTGACCATGCAGCTCAATACGGCCAATGTATCTTGTCGGATCTGCTCCTGGCTGAGAAAGAGAGAGGGGAAAGGTATATCGGCACTACTGGGTCGTGGGAATGGCTGGCAGCTTATGCCCCATCGGGTTTTTATGAGATATGGGGCATTGCGGTTGCGGAGTCATCACTTCTTATCCCCGAGAAAAAAAATATCTGGAACGATCTCGCAGCGGGGGTTCTCAATACCCAGAAGTTTTATAAAAGTCTGAACAGGAACGCCTATAATTTAAGCCTGCTGTCCGTCGAAGATAACACCAATATTCCATGTTTGAAAATCTCCCTCACCGCCCGGTCCAGCTATGCCCCGTGGGTTCGCAGCGATTTTACCGGCTTCGAGCTGGCCTCGGGAGAGATGACTACCTTCACGCTGCCTGAATCTGTTGCCGTCATGGCGCGTGAATTCTGGAAGAGAAGCCATCCTCAGGACCGTTAGGCCAATGATACGTTAACTCAGCCGGTTTCCATGTCAGGACATGATGCTGCCCGCCCTGCCCTGCCGCGTCCATCGGCAACCAGCCGGAGCGCTGCAGAACACTCGGTGCCATCAGACATGAACTGGAGTTCCATCCCGTAAAAGTCCTCATCTTGTTTCTTCGGTTTTTCGAACTAATGTAGATAAGGCGTTGGGACAGGATAGCTGCGTCTATTCAATATGAGCACTAATAGGTGCCTGCGATGCTGGAAGGATTGAATACGGATATGGATATTGATGGTTCAGACAAGCTTCTCAACAAGATCAGAGAACTCGAGGAAACACTGGAGCATTTAAAAGTTACAAGCCAGAGGCAGATCGACAACCTGACGAAATACAGGCGTATAATAGATTCCACCTCGGAAGGCTACCTGGAGCTTGATCCCGGTCTGAAAATCGTTGCCTGCAATTTTACAATCCTGGACTTGTTAGGCAGTGGAGAGGAAATGATCATAAATCGACCGGTTGATAGCCTGTATGATAAGAACAGTGTTTTTGTACATTTTGCCAGCAGAGACCATTTAAGTTTTGAAGCAGACTTTTATACGAGAACAGGAAAAACGATTCCGTTGCTCTCAAAACGCAGCGTCCTTCATGACCAGGCTGGCGAATCAAGCGGATACCTCGTGTTTCTAACCGATCTGACTGAGCTGAAACAAGCTCAGGAAGAATTGCAGCGGGCGCAAGCCCGCTATCGAACCATGTATAAAAATGCGGCCCAGGGAATGTATCAATGCACCCTTGACGGGCGCTTTCTAAGAGTCAATCCTGCCCTTGCTAAAACATTTGGATACAACAGCACTGAAGAGTTGCGCCGCCATCCGGGGGGGGCAAACAGTCTCTATAAAAATCTTAAGGATCGTCAGGCAATGCTGGCCGTTTTACGAAAACATCGCATTGTAAAAAATTACGAAGTGGAAATGCAAAGACGCGATGGCAAATCCGTCTGGGCACTCATCAATGCCAGGTTGGCTGAAGAGCCCAAGGGCACAACTATCATTGAAGGTATTCTCATCGACAATACCGAGAAAAAATTTGCCGAAGATAAACTGCGCCTCAGCAGAGAACGATTCCGTTATCTGGCAAACCACGATAGTTTGACCAACCTCTACAATACCCGCTATCTCTACAAGGCTCTCGATCGGCTCGTCAACAAAAGTGAAAAAGTCTCGAAGCCCTTTTCGCTGGTCTTCCTCGATATGGATAATTTCAAACATGTGGTCGACACCTACGGTCATTTAAACGGTAGCCGGGCTTTAAAAGAGGTTGCCAGTACTATTGAGGGTTGCGTCAATGAACCGGCCTTCGGGGTAGCTTATGGTGGTGATGAATTTGTCATAGTCCTGCCCGAGACTGGCAAAGAGGGGGCGTTGGAACAGGTTCAGGCAATTCGCAAACGCATGAAAGAAACGGTTTACCTGGAAAATAATGGGATAAAGATACATCTATCGGCCAGTTTTGGCATCGCAACATATCCAGATGATGCGAAAGATCGGACAGGTCTCCTCGCTCTGGCCGATAGAGCAATGTTTAGAATTAAGACTCGGGGCAAAGATGCTGTGGGAACGGCATCAAACAACCCGGATAAATAAAACGATCTGCGCCGATTCAGAAAAACATTCAGAATAAGATAAGGGGCAGAGCCTCCCCGCTCCTACAACCTGACCTATATCTGCTCGGAGAAGACTTTCCCCTGGGATTTTCTGCAATTAAGGGGTAGTTTTCTGTTGGGAAAAATGCTTGCGCCGCGTTAGCGTGCAGTTAGTCTTTGTCCTTGATTGAGCTCTTCGTCAGAGCGGGAAGTATAACCGGGGTGAAATCCATTCAAAGAGCAATAGAGGATCTGTCCGAGACCTTAAGGACTGCAGTGCATGTCAATGCACAGCTTGTGGTTTTTCTCGGTATCACGGCCATCTGGTGCTATGTCTTCCATGAGTACCTGCTCTTTCATAAGTCCTTTGTCTTTGACCAGTTAGCTGTAGATACCCTCAGCCAATTTTATCCAATCGAGTATTTCAGGCTGAACAACCTGCTCAACGGTAATTTCCCTTTCTGGTCTTTCCAATTAGACCTCGGCATCAATGTCTATGCGCTGATGGCGAATGCCAATCCGTTTGACCTGGTGTTCTTGTTGTTCGGACCGGATCAGTTCATCGATGCCATGCCGGTGGTGGTTTATCTGAAATACCTGGCGACCGGTCTTTTCTTTCACGCATTCTTAAGAAAACTTTCCGTAGAGCCCATAGCAGCGCTTATCGGTTCGCTGCTGTTTACCTTCAGCGGTCACATGGTGATCAACAGTCATTGGTATCACTACTCCAATTATGTGGTGTTCAGCGCCTTGTTTCTCTATTTCTTTGAACTGTGGTTTCAGGATGGCCGCTGGCTGCCGTTGGTCATTGCGGTCGGTCTGGTTGCTCTTAAGGGAGAACTGCAGCTCTTCCAAATGGGATGTTTCGGCTCGGTTTACGTATTCTGGCGCGGGTATAATCGATTTGGCTGGTCAGCGGCGCTCGTTCGCACCTATCTGTACCTTGGCGCGCTCTACCTGGCAGGAATGTGCCTCGGCGCCTATGTCTACCTGCCCAATGTTGTGGCCATGTTCCATACATCCCGGGTCAAGAGCGCTGTTCACGACCTCAGTTTTTTTAAAAAAATACTGAACCTTATCAGTATTGAAGAGTGGACGAACGTCAAAGTCCTGCTTGCCCGTATATTCTCCGCTGATATGCTCGGCTCGTGGCTCAGCTACAGGGGAACATTGAACTATTTTGAAGATTCGACCCTCTATGTCGGCCTGTTGCCAGTGCTATTGTTGCCTTTGGTGCTCTTTTACCCAAAAGAAAGAAGGCTGGTGTGGCTTTTTCCGTTAACGGCTTTTCTGGCAATTTTCTTTCCGTCCATCCGTTTAGCGCTCGATGGCTTTATCAGCGGCACCTTCAAGTATGTCTCACTGTATGGCGGTTTTTTTCTGCTTTTTCCGGCGATACTGGTTCTCAGTCAGTTGTTTGAGGGTTCGGCTGCTAAAAAATCGGTTGCTCTACATCGCACTCTGGGTGCTGTTTTTATTGCCGCCGCTGTTCTGGTGCTGCTGCAGTATGCAGGTGGTGGGCTGGAGGCGCTGCAGCAAGAGATGAAAATGGATGGGGCGGTAGTCCGGCGGACTGTGCTTTTCACGGTAGTCTATCTGACAGGGCTGTTTGTGTTGTTTGCCACGGGGCGTGTGCAGGTGCTGAAATACTGCTTTCTTCTCCTGGTGCTCGTCGAGGTGGCGCTTGCCGCTCGAATGACGGTCTATCGTAACCCTGGAGCCCTGACCCCTTTTTTTGCCGCACGGGGCGAAAATTACTTTGATTCAGGAACACGGGAGGCGCTTAAGTACCTAGCTGATCGGGACACGAATTTCTTCAGGATTGAGAAAGGATATAATGATGTCCACCTTAATGATTCGCTCATCCAGAACTATTTCGGCACCCAGTCCTATTTTGGCTTTGCGCCACAAGGAGTGGTCGATTTTTACCGGTCCATGGGACTGTCGCAGCAGTCTCCCCGCCTCGCCTCCTATCGATACGGGTTTGAGAAGCGAAGTGCTCTGCAGTCACTGTGTGCCGTTAAGTATTTCCTTTGCCGAGATGACGAGCAATGTTCGGGGCTGGTTGGTTTCACTCCGATCAAAAACGTTGAAGATGTCCGTATCTATGTTAACAACCACGCCTGGCCATTCGGAAGATTAATTCATCAACAAATGGAAAAGGAGCTGTTCACCGGTCTTTCAGTCGAAGCAAAAGACCTGGCGCTCCTGCATGCTGTAGTAATTGAGTCCCCTCAGGGAAAAATCCCGTTTTATAGGCCGCCAGAGGACTCTGTCTCCTACCAAGAGATGGTGGCAGCCGCTGATCAGGATCATGAAACCCTGCAGCTTGAGAAGTGGAATCAGGAGCTTTTCGCTGGAAGGATAACCGCCAAACGGGAGGGTATTCTTTTTTTTCCGGTACCCTACGATCGAGGCTGGCACCTGAATGTTAACGGGAAACCGGCACAACTCCTCCAGGTTGATTACGGGTTTAGCGGTGTTCACCTGCCGGCTGACGGAACCTATGAAGTTCAGCTGTACTATACCCCGCCTTTCTTCGCCACCGCGCTGCTCATCTCTGCCGTTTCATTGGTGCTTTGCCTGTTGTTAAGAGCTGTTATGCCCAGGTTGCACATCGCTTAACCTCTGGGTAGGCGGTTAGACGCGCGCTGCTTTCAGCTATTCACGATCGATCACCATAACCGCCTTTCTCTTTGCAATCAGGGGTAAATACACCAACAACCAAGCACAGACGCCGGGAAAAACCGATGACGTTCTACGGTGTTCTGCCGAACCAGTTCCCCGTGAATATGAGAATCAGGCTGATGAAGACAAAAAGTGCGAAGAAAATTTTCATCCCGAACTGGGCCTCGTAGCGATCAAAATGTCCTGCCGGTGAAATAAAAGGTTCTGAGAACGAGATGACTATATATGGGTCATTTGCCGCGGGGGTGCTGGTCAGGGCCACGACCCCAGGTGTCGGGTGGGAGATGGATGTCTGATTGGCAACGGTATCTTCAGGGATGGAAATTGATAATATCTCATCTCCGCTGGTTGAGAAAAAGCGCATATCCTGCAAGAGGACCGATCCCGGGCCATTGAGATAATCAAGCCGCAGTCCGTAGATAACGCTCCTTTGGATGGTATACAACAGGTCCTGGGAGTTTTTTTGCGGAGCTAACCGGAATTTGTGGGAATCATGTTCCCGAAATCCGTGCCCGGTATCAAAAAAAAGCTGCAGGATTGGTTTTTTTATCTCGGTAGCGGCACTCAGCTGCATGCGCACGGTTATAAAACCCTTGGCCTGCATATGATACCAGGTATAGAAACCAGCCATTATGCCTGAGAGGGCAAAAGCAAGGAGCAGTTGTTTTTTCATCGCCTGGTTTTATTCTTCCGGAGTTCTAAGCCATATTGCTGGTCGCGGTTAGGTCATTAGATCCAGCCGTTGTTGTTGCGCTACAAACCTGCTTTATATTTTAATCCCTGTACTTAACAGATTTACACGGATTGCCAATGGAAACCTTTTTATTTACAATGGCGGCTATAAGAGGACTTACCGGTTGAGTTGGCATTTGATTACTTTTCAACCTTTCTGGGGATATTGAATGAAAAGGAACTATTCTTTGGTTGCGTTCGTCAGTTTCTGGAGGAAAAATGAAAATTGTTAAACTTGGTCAACAAGGTCTGAACGTTCCTGCCGTTGGACTTGGCTGCATGGGCATGTCGGAATTTTATGGTCAATCCGATGATACAAAAAGCCTTAAACTACTCGATGAAGCCCTAGAAATCGGCTGTAATTTCTGGGATACCGCTGACATGTACGGCCCATTCACCAACGAAGAATTACTTGGTAAAGCGCTGGCGAAGCGCCGTGAAAAAGTCATTCTGGCCACAAAGTTTGGCGTAAAACGCGGACAAGATGGTGCCTGGCTTGGTATCAGCGGCTCGCCAGAATACGTTAAAGCCTGCTGCGACGCTTCGCTGAAGCGCCTGAACACCGATTATATCGACCTCTACTACCAACATCGACCCGACCCGGAAGTCCCCATTGAAGAAACAATCGGCGCGATGGCCGAACTGGTCCAAGCAGGTAAAATTCGCTACATCGGCCTCTCAGAAGCCAGTGCCGAAGACCTGGAAAAAGCACACCATACCCACCCGATTTCCGCGCTGCAAACTGAGCTTTCACTCTGGTCGCGGGACGTTGAAGAAAGCATTTTGCCAAAAGCGCGTGAACTTGGAATTGGCTTTGTCGCCTACAGCCCGCTTGGCCGCGGATTCTTAACCGGCTCCATTAAACATCGCGATGATCTTGAAGAGGGTGACTGGCGATTGAGCAACCCTCGTTTTGCTGAAGAAGCTATTGCAAATAACCAGAAACTTGTCGAAAAAATCAAAGAAATCGCAACTGGAAAAGACCTTACGCCTTCACAAGTGGCATTGGCATGGGTGCTTGCACAGGGTGATCATGTCGCGGCGATACCGGGGACACGCCACTCGAAATATTTGCAGCTCAATTGGGCGGCTCAGGAAATTATTCTGAGTAAGAAAGAAAAAGCAGAGTTAGACACTTTTTCTCACAATTTCAAGGTTGTGGGTGAGCGCTATTGAAAATATTAGCGCAGGCTTATCGTTAATATCCCGACGATACAATTTGGGCGTGCAACAAAAAGCTTGAGCCAACAGACAATTTTTCAAGGCAGCCAGTACTGGTGCTGAAAGCCAATCGTTTGATGCGAGGTGAAGGCTTTCCCGAACCAAATCATAAGCGCACAGGAAGCGTATCCACCTGTCTAGGCAGGGCACTTGCTGGCCCTGGTGGCACAAAACATCCTGGGTTGGCTGGCAACGTGTCGTTGCCGGCTGGAAGTCTTTATATTTTTAGAACAGGTTTTGAATCATGCCGGGAATCCGGGCGGGTCGACAAAAATAAAATGAAGGGTGCCGTGTGCGTCTGGCAAGATAATGCTCAATTCAACAGCGCTTCAGACCAAGAACTTTTATGAACATTGTCTTGATTTACCCGTTTTTCTCCATTGAACGGGTCCACATCGAAAACATCGAGGCACCGCCTATCGGCCTCCACTACCTGGGCGCCATACTCAAGGATCAGGGGCATGATGTGGAACTGTTCAACTGGCATGATGCCAGAGATAAACCCTATATCATTGAAGAAGCACTCTCGACAATCACACCGGAGCTCATCGGATTTTCCATCTTCCATGCCAACCGCTGGGGCGGCATTCAACTTGCGAAAAAGTTCAAGGAGCATTTTAGAGAGGTGCCCATTGTTTTTGGCGGTATTGGTGCGACCTTTCTGGATGATCATTTGCTGCAGCACTTTCCCTGGATCGACATCATTGTCAGAGGAGAAGGAGAAATAACCTTTCCCGCACTCATCCGCCGAATCGAAGCGCAACAATCCTACAGCGACCTACCCGGTCTGACGTTTAGAGCCGGCGATATGATTCAAAGAAACCCTGACGCAGAGCGCCTGGATAACCTCGATTCGCTGCCTAAGCCGGCCGCTCATTATAGCTTTCACCACCTTGCTTTGAGCCGCGGCTGCCCGGGCAAATGCACCTTTTGTGGATCGCCTTGGTTCTGGGGCCCTAAAGTACGCTTCCATTCGGCTGACTATTTCGTGGGTCAGCTGGAGATCCTTTACCAAAAAGGGCAGCGTTTTTTTCACTTCAGCGACGATACATTCACGCTGAGAAAGAAACTGGTTCTGGAAGTCTGTGCGTTAATCGTGGAGAAGAAACTGGACATCACCTGGGCTGCAATCTCGCGGGTGGATCGTATTGATGAAGAGATGCTGAAGGCCATGCGCATGGCCGGCTGCATCCAGATCAGCTTCGGGGTGGAAAGTGGCTCGGAGAAAATCCGCAACGTGCTCAATAAGAAGTTCAACGAAGAGCAGATCCGCCGCGCTTTTGCCTTGACTGTCAGCTACGGCATCCTGGCCCGGGCTTATATTATATACGGCTGCCCTGGAGAAAGCCGCGAGACGATAAGGGACACCATCCGCCTTCTGCAGAACATCCGACCCCTGGTTACTCTTTTCCACGTGCTGGCCCTGTACCCTGGGACTTACCTTTACGATCTTTTCAAAGCCAGGACAGGCGCAACGGATGAAATCTGGCTTTATCGTGAAGAGGACCTGCTTTTTTTCGAAGCAGACAAGAACCTCCGGGCCGAAACGGTTGCCCGATTCGGCAAAGAAATGAAACAGGCGCTCCAGGAAAACATACCTGATTTTATTCACTCTCTTGAACTGGTCGATGATGAGGAGCTTTTCCCCTTCCATGCCGGTTTTTTATCCCGCCTGGCCCTGACCATCGACCGCGGGGACTATCCTCACCGCCTGCCCAAGGGTGCGGCCCAAGATTTGGCACGGGACCTCTATTACAAGGCCCTCGAATATGCCCCTGACGCCCAGGCCTATTGGGGGCTGGGCTTGCTGGCCCAGGACGAGAACGATCACCAGAAAGCCGAAGCGGTACTTGAAGAGGGCATGCGGGTTTTCCCCAAGGACGACAGGCTGGCGAAGGCCCTGGCCCATACCCTGGTGCGCTTAGGCAGGGAAGAGGACGCCCGGAGATTGGTGCGCCATCATCAAAAAAAAGACCTATCGTCTTTTTAGTCAACCCAGGTAGAGGGGCACCTCTTTAGGCTATATGGTGCACTATGATTAAATTTCGGGTATATGCTCACTATATACACTAATTATCAACGAAAAACTCCTATACTGCCAAGGGTAAACCGGGCTCTGGCATCAACGCAGGCGGAACCTTACACTGCCCAATAAATGCCAAATATTTAAAAATCTTATAGAGCAGCTTGATAAACTGGTATTTATGTATGGACAAGTCGACCTACTCAAAAAAAGAGAGGCCTGGTTCTGGCCGATTTCAGATTGTTCTCGTATCGGCCCCCTGGGCGCTGTTCCATCGACCATCCATTCAGTTGGCAAGCCTCAGGAGTTATTTGAAAAAGGAAGGTGGTTATTCGGCAGATAACCGTCATCTCTATTTGAACATCGCCCGAAAAATCGGCGTCGATCTTTATTCTCGCATTGCCAAATCCGGTTGGGCAGGAGAGGCGCTATTTGCTCCTCTGTTGTTTCCCCAAAAAAGAGAAGACGCAGCCCGCCTCTTTTGCTCCGAGCTTAATGGTGATGGCGAGGGATCGGTACCCGATTTTAACGGTCTTGTTGCAGATATCGAAGAGTGCTGCGATACGTGGCTGTCTGATATTGATCTGGAAAAGATCTCACTGCTTGGCTTCTCGGCCTGTTTCAGTCAACTAATCCCCTCTCTTTATCTTGCCTTCCGGTTAAAGGCAAAGGCAGACATTACCACGGTCTTTGGAGGGAGTTCCTGCACCGGATCGCCGGGGCTGTCGCTCATCAGACATTTTGCTCAAATTGACTACCTGATCGACGGGGAGGGTGAGAAGCCTTTACTCGAACTCTGCAACTATCTCACTGGGCAGCAGAAAGATATACCAGGCCAAATCAAGACTCGACATGTTTGCGGCACTGGCAAGAAAAGTATCGGCATCAACCGGCTTGATGATCTGCCAACCCCTGATTACGAACCTTATCTGGAAGAAATTCGTAAACTTTTCGACGGTCTACCCTTCATGCCGATTATACCCGTCGAGTTCTCCAGGGGGTGCAGATGGAACAGTTGCGCATTCTGTAACCTCAATTTGCAGTGGCACGGCTACCGGCACAAAAGTGCCGGACGGGTGATTGCTGAAGTAGAGGAATTGTCAGTCCAGACTGAATCACTTAATTTTGCTTTTACCGACAACATGCTGCCGGAGAGCGAAACCGGGATTTTTTTCCAGGCCATGGCGGACTCGAAACGTGATTTCAGCTTCTTCGGTGAAATGCGGGCGCAGACAAGTGCTGAAACGCTTTGCTGTTTTCAACGCGGCGGACTTCGATCTGTCCAGGTAGGTATCGAGTCTTTGTCTGCCTCATTGCTCTCTCGAATGAGAAAAGGGACCAGTGTCATGGATAACCTGGCCGTGATGAAGAACTGCTGTGCTCATGAGATTCTTCTTCTGGGCGGTATAATTACAGAGTTTCCTCTGACCACCAGAGAGGAAATAGAAGAAACCCTGGTCAACCTCGATTTCGTTTTACCGTATCCACCACTTGACGCAGCATCGTTTTTTCTTGGCTATAGTTCACCCATATATCGTAACCCCCGAGCTTATGGAATAGAGGCAATCATGGTTCATCCAAAGAACCGCATGCTTTTCCCGCGCCAGTATCAAAGGGAACTGCTTGTCTCTGGATACCGGGGTGATAAAAAGATTCAGCAGAAACTATGGCGGCCGGTTAAAGAAAAAATACGGGCCTGGCAGGATTTTCACCTGAACAGAAACAATACGTGTAAACCGGCACTCTATTATCGCGATGGTGGCGATTATCTCTTCATCCACCAGGAGCTGCCTGAAAGCCAGAATCTCTTGCACAGACTTCGCGGGGTATCCAGAGAAATCTATCTTTTTTGTGATCAACCCAAGATGATCGAAGAAATCTGCACCTCTTTCCCCCATTTGAGCCGTAACTCAATAAACAAATTCGTCGAACAATTGTGCGGCAAACGATTAATGTTTCAGGAAGCGGATCGAAGTTTGGCCCTTGCCGTTCGTGCGGCCTAATTCATTAAAATCAATAAAAAAAGTCTATCCGTGTAGACGGGGAGCCAACCGGCACGGAATCATCTTGCACATCCGGGGCTGCTTATCTGCCAAGCTTATTTCTTGCCTGATAAAAAAGCCCTCTATCCTGCCTTACAGATTCAATTTTTTCTGAGTCTTCGAGCATGCCAAGATACTTGTTGATTTCATTGATGTGGGAACCGAGGATGGTTGCCAGGTCTTCAACGGTGCAGGGACGTCTCAGAATAGTTTCCAATATTGCTGATTCCATGTCGTGCCGATATGAACTCACTGTCCTTCGTTTGGGAGCAGCAGCAATAATTTCTGTTTTTAGTGGTTTGAAAAATTCTACAATCTTTTGCAGATCGCCCTGGGTGGCGGCATGGATGCCGGCGGCTACGCCCGGTCGATCGAGGGTGTTGAACTGGACCAGATCAGGATTGATTTTTTGGATGGCCTTCTTCAGGAGCTCCAGCTCTTCATACCTGTCGTTGTAACCCGGCACGATGAAAACCTCGAGATTGAAAATGCCTGTGAATTCTGATCGAAATAGTACAAGCCCATTGATATAGCTTTCCACGTCGATGGACGGGTGGGGTCTGTTGATCGCTTGCAGAACTGAGGCGGAGGCTCCGTCCAGGGACGGCATAACAAGATCCGCCCTTAACAGGGCTTTTCTTACCTCCTCCTGGCCTAGCAGTGTCCCATTGGTTAATACCGCTACAGACAGCCGTGTTTTTTTCTGGCGGATAAACTCCAGGACGTCTCCAATCCCTGAGTTAAGCGTGGGCTCACCCGACCCTGAGAAGGTTATATAGTCAGGATCCGGGTTATTGATAAAATAAGTATCAAGTTCCTGGAGCACCTCTTCAACCGGAACATATTCCCGTCGCTCCACGGTCAAGTTGATAGTTTCGCCGCATTCGCAATAAATGCAGTCCAGGCTGCAGGTTTTATGAGGAACAAGATCTACGCCAAGCGAGATACCCAGACGTCTGGATGGAACCGGTCCAAAAAGATACTTATACATCTTCCCGTCCTTAATAAATTTACACGCGGATCCTGTATTTCAGTTTACCACAACCAATCCTTCAGATTAGATGTATTGTAGCATTGTCCGAAAAGCTGTTAAAGTAGCAGGTATTGAAATGGCAGACAAAACAAACCCAGTCAATAGGGGGGATATCTTGCAAAAAAAAATAAACGGGGAAACAAATCCGACCGACTCAAAAAGCGATCAGGTAAATAAGCCAGATGATGAAAACGCCGGCGGAAGTAGAAAAGGCGGCAGGGGGTTAGGGCGAGGCGGCGGCAAAGGCCGGCGGGATGGCACTGGCGGCGGTCGCGGTCGCGGCGGCGGCGGCAAGGGGGGACGGCAGAGGGCTTAATAGTACTAAGGATAAAGCTGAAGACGGCGCACCCTCTGCAGGCAAACTCAATTGTAAAAACCCAGACTCGGCCTGGTCGTCGGTTATCTTGTCTCAACCAAATCTTACAATCTCCCGTTGTCTGCGTTCGAGCAACTGGAAGATCTAGAGGAACAATCGGAGTTAAACGCTCTGAGTTTCCCCCAAGAGCTCAGTCCACAATCACACTCCCTCCATACCCACTAAAATACGTCTAAATTTCAGCCTTATTAGTCAGTTGAAAAATACTTCTTTGTTTCAGATACGATAACGGGAGTAAGCAGGATCAAGCCAATCAGATTTGGAATTGCCATTAACCCATTTAAGGCGTCAGAAATATTCCATACAATGCTCAACTTTGCTACCGCACCGATACCAACAAAGATGACAAAAACAATCCTGTAGGGCAGGACTGATTTGATGCCAAAAAGATACTCTATGGACTTCTCACCGTAGTAACACCAGCCCAGGATAGTCGAGTAGGCAAAGAGCACAAGGCCAATGGTGACGATATATGCTCCACCAGGCATTCCTGGAACTAAGGATAATCCTGGCAGGTGGGGCGAACGACAATGTCACTGATATGTACATGGGGTGGCTGGCTGACAATTTGGCATATCGCATTTGCGATATCAGCAGTTGTTGGCAAAGGGCCAAACTTTTCCTCAAGGGTATTCACCATTTCATCACTGTAACCGGCCACGGCCTGAAACCCGCTAAGCACAAGCCCAGGCTCAACTAACGAGACACGAACGCCAGTCGGTCCTACTTCCCGCCGCAGGCTTTCAGCCAAGGCGTGCACGGCAAACTTTGAAGCACTGTATACAGCGCTGAATGGCGATACCTGCCGTCCGGCAATCGACCCGATGATGACGATATCGGCCGCCGCTTGGGGAAAAGCCTTTTTTTGAACATTCACCATCTTTTGCGCCGCTTTTTGAATAAGAGCAAGCGCACCGATCACGTTGATTTTTAAAACATCCTCAAATTGAGTCAGATCGGCATCTTTTACTGAACCGCCCAAGCCTCTTCCCGCATTGGCAACGACTATGTCGGCCTCTCTGCCAAAACGATCTTTGGCTATCGCAAAAAGCTTCTCCAGTACAGCATTGTCGGCAGCATTGCCTGCGATGCTGCAAAAACCAGGGCCAATTTCATTTTCAAGCGCCGTGAGCTTTTCGGCGTTTCGCCCGTTGCCGACGACACCAAAGCCCTCCGCAACAAACCGCCGCATCGTGGCTTCACCAATGCCAGAAGTTGTGCCCGTTACGATTGCAATACGTTTATATTCATCAGGCATAATGTTGTTTCTCCTCGAGTAATGTTTGTCTCAAAAAGATAGAACCATTGATAAACAGGTTGATAGGCTCTAATAAATTCACCTTGCGCAATAATCAGGGTTCAAACCGGAAAAGTCTATTGGGGGACAATGGTGTATTTTGTCAGGTCGGTATTTCAACATTTCTTGCAATCATTATTACTTCGTCTGCCGAGTATAGATTTATTATAGTTGCTTCCACCATCGCCCCTATTGTCTTCTGGTATATTTTTTGAGCATCGTTGTCTGATCTGGTAGTAACAATAATGTGTTTTATTTTTGCGCCTCTGCTCGCCAGTTGACTATTGATCTGCGGTAATGACTTTTTAATCAGTTTGGTTCCAATTCCTTTTCCGTGATATTTGGGAAGAACTGCTAACTGCTCAAGTTCAAGAACCACCTCTTCACGAAAGCCGCTTTTTTGAACCCATTGAATGTAGCCAACTATTTCATTGCCCTGATTTTCTGCAACGAAGTACTGAACTCTAGGAAACGCCTTGCTATTGCTTTCAATCCATTCCCTTGACAGCTTTTGTCTCGCAAATGCAGCTTCATGTATTTTTGCAGTTTTTTCTATATCGTTATGCTTTAAAGGACGAACGTTCATAGAAATTTACCAAAAGAATATAATCAAAAGTTACCATTAATTTTTGCTGTTTTTGATCAGCAATTCTTATCGTAATGTCGCTTTTAATCCAACCTGTAGTGTTGAGGAACTGGCGGCATTGCCCCCGGCTGACCGCAAACGTAAGCTGCAAGGCGGTTTGCTTTTTCATTTATTTCATCAAGTGTTTTGTTGCGCAGTAATCCAGTTACCACCGCTGCGGTGAATGAATCACCAGCACCAATTGTATCGACGACTTCGGTAGCGAACCCCTGATGTCTGGATATTTCGTCCCTTGTAATTAAAATGCTGCCGTTATTTCCCTTGGTAAGAATTACAAGCTCGAGATCAAAATATTTACGGAGTGCTTCCATTTGTTCATGTTCGGCACCATTTAGAAGAAAAAGTGAAGAGATAAGCGTCAGTTCATCATCATTAAGCTTCAAAACCGTGCATATTTCAAGCGACGTTTCAATGATCGCCCGGTTATAAAAGTTCTGGCGAAGATTGAGATCGCAGACTTTTACGGTTTTTTCAGACGTGGTTCCCAGATAACGCTGAATCGTAAATCGTGCAGAAGCTGATCTTTGGGCAAGCGTGCCGAAACAGATGGCCTTAAGCTCTCCTGCAACTTGCTGTGCAGCAGGGTTTATGGCGAGGTGATCCCAGGCAACATCATCAGGGAATTCATAGGTTGCAACTCCTTTTCCATCAACTCTGGCAGTTACATATCCGGTGTCGAATTGCTCTAAAATACTTATGTAGGAAGTGTTTATTCCTCTTTTCCGCAACTCTTTTAAGGCACTTTTACCTCTGCTATCGTTGCCAATTGTCGATATAGCCACCGCTTCAGCTCCAAGAGCTGAAACGTGGTAAGTAAAATTAATTGGCGCTCCGCCCAGTTGCTCCGAATCAGGCAAGACATCCCATAGTATCTCACCTATACCTGCAATCTTAGCTGGCTTCATTAAATACCTCTACTCTCTATTTGAAAACAGATAGTTAGCAGCAATTATTTGATGGGTATATGGCGAAAGAAAGAATGGAGCAGACAGACTCATAATTGATTGAAAGATATCGAACAAGTTAGGGAGTAAGTCTCGCATAGCCGTAAAACGTATCAAACTTCTCTCATAGTTCCCTTAAGCTTCAGGCCCAAGGACACGATTTACCCAAGAGAGTTCCGCAGGTAACCTTCTAGAACCCTCTCCACCCCTTCAGACCAGACTTTCTGGAGTATATAGGCAAAGCGTTCACGAAGTAATGCAGCCTGCCCGACTGAGCCATAAATGTCTTGCATTTCCAGCCATATCATTGGGTTATCCCTGGCAGCATGAGAAGCGGAAACAAGACGGTCCCAGTTGGGATCGTTGGCCTCGATATCTCGATTGCTTTCGGTTGTACCGTAACAATAGCGGCACCACAACGCTGACTCGAGTGCCAGCCCGTCAATCCCTGCCCCAGCTTTTATTCGATCGGCAATGGCAGGGATAATGAACTTCGGCTGTCGGTTTGATCCATCCAGACACAGTCGGCGAATGGTGTCCCCAATCTTGGGGTTTGCGAAACGCTTCTCTATCTTTCTGAAATAATCCACCAAATCTGTATCCGGGACAGGGGGGACGGTGGGTATGATTTCATCTTGTTCGACTTTTTCAAGGAAAGACCGAATTAATGGGTGTTCCATTGCCTCATGAGCAAAATGGATATCCATTAGGCCGGCGGGATAGGCGATAATCGCGTGACCGCCATTGAGAATACGAATCTTCATATTCTCATAGGGTGTTACATCAGGAACGAAAGTAACCCCGACAGTTTCCAGAGCCGGACGGCCCGCGGGAAAATTATCTTCCAGTACCCATTGAATAAAGTCTTCGCAGAAAACCGGCCAGGCATCTTCAAGGCCGTAATCTCTTGCCAGTATTTCTCGCTCGCGCATACCGGTCGCCGGGGTGATACGATCCACCATGCCATTAGGAAAGGCTACTTTGCCCTGGATCCATTGGGCAAATTCAGGATCTGACAGATTTGCCAGACCGGCAACCGCGTTGCAGGTAACTACACCGTTGTGAGGTATATTATCACATGACATTATCGTAAAAGGTTGAACCCCTGCCTGGCGTCTGCGTTTGAGCGCCTCAACAATCAGGCCGAAAACAGTCTTCGGATTCTCTGGGGTAGCCGCGTCCGAAACGATTTGCGGATTGTCGGTATCGAAAACGTTTGTGGCTGGGTCGATGAAATACCCTCCCTCGGTGATGGTCAGCGAGACAATGCGGATGGCCGGGGAAGCGAGCGTGTCGATGATAGCCGCAGTGTTGTCGGGAGATAGAAAATCAATCATTGCGCTTGTAATACGAGCAGCACTGCGGCTGGCAGACTGTTCTACAACTGTGGTCAGAAAGTCCTGAGCAGCAAGCACCTGGCGCATCTCTCTGTCCGATGGCAGAACTCCTGCACCGATTATAGCCCAGTCATGGTCGCGGCCGGTATTGAACAGGTCATCCAGAAAAACAGCCTGATGGGCACGGTGAAAATTGCCAACACCAAAATGGACAATACCTGCAGACAGTTCCAGTCGATTGTAGGAAGGAGTTGCAACCACCGAAGAAATGTCCATAAGACTTTGTGCGGTAAGTCGTATTGTCATAATAGTTATCCTTAGCTAGGCACTTGTTTATTAGCGCTTTTCTGGGAGTACTTACATTCACCCTTATACCGCATTAAAGCAGATTAACATCGGCCGTTCATCTGGGGCTGTCTTTAGACTTTCTGGAGTATTTTTCACCATTACTGCCTGCTTTTTCGATCGCATGATTCTGAGTTGAAAATTGATAGAAAAACGGTAAATTTGCCGCGCCAATCACTTCAGCGTCGTTGCCGAAAGAGCCTGGCAACAATTTGGGCGGTGTCCGAGCCTCTGGCGCGCTTGAAACTAATTTCTGCTCCAACTTTGTCATCAACTGGTGGATGAATCCATCCCCTAGATCTGATGCGATCACCACGACGGGGGTGTTGAGCAGAGCGACTCCCGACCAGATGACTGGTGCAAGTGCGGCAACGCAGTCCTTAATCCACTCAGCAACGGCGTTCTCTTGACGGTCAACCAGAAAATTCACATCAGAAATCGAATGAATTTCGTGTCCGCAGGCCCTGAGATGACGGATAAGCGTGTTGACCGAAGCTCGATTAAGAAGAATATCCCACTCACCTCTAGGCCGTGGTGCAGAAGACAGGTTTGAAGGTAATACCGGCATCAAGCCGAGGTCTCCGGCATTACCCAGTGGCCCTCTCACCGACTCCCCGTTTATGACCACTCCACCGCCTATCCCAGGCCCGATAAAAACATAGAGGAAGTCATCCATATCTCGCCCAAGGCCATAAAAAAGCTCAGCTATGGAAGCAGCGGTGGCATCGTTTTCGCTGCATACCGGAATCGAAATTGCATTCGCTATATGACCGGCCAAATCGAAGTCTTTCCAACGACGGAATTCCTCGTGAGGCAACGACAACTCATTAAGCCAACTTTCTAAATTGTAAGGGCAGGCAAAGCCAATACCCGCCAGACGGCTGCGCTGATTTTCAGACAGCATATCCAGCAGCGCATTGACGTCTTTGAGGATAACCTCCAAGGCCATTTCCGGTCTTGGAAGAATTAATTCGTGAGACAGACGCGAAAGAACACTACCGTTAAAATCAATGAGAATAGCCTGGATCCAGTTGCGGTCCACTCGAACACCGATGCTGAAGGAACCCGTGGCCTCAAGCCGGTAAAGGGTTGCAGGCTGACCGCGCTGACCGCTGAGCCGCTTATGGGAAACTGTTAATAACTGCTGCCGGTGGAGATTGGAAACGATGGTACCTACCGCCGTATTGGTCAGCTTGGTCTGACGGGCGAGGTCAGCTTTCGACGCCTCACCCATCCGGCGGATCACCTGAAGCACACGTCTTTCATTGTAGCGGGGAAGAGTACTGGAGTCAGATAACCGTTTACTCTGAGGTGGTTTCATTGGATCGTGTATGATTCAAGTTCCGCACTTCTGAATATGGTGCGCACCTGAGTCCACAGCTGATTTGGGATTACTATACGAATAATGCCTAGTTCCGGCGGATAACTTTTTGCGTTTTCGAATCAAACAGATGCATTTTCCGCATATCAAAGTACACTTCCGCCTCCTCGTTGGACCGCGATTTTGACTGGGGATCAACGCGGGCGGTGAACCGCTGCTGCCCAGACTCCATTTCCAGAATGATCTCTGCACCCAGCGGTTCAACCAGCTTCACCACCGCCGCAAGCTTCTCCCATTGGCCCCGAGAGTCTACCGGTGATGCATCAGTAATGTCTTCTGGACGAATGCCGAAGGTTATCTTTTGGTCTTTGTAGCTGCCGTAGGCGTCATAATACTGCTGAGGAACCTTAACCTGAAAACTTCCGGCATCAATGGCCAATTCACCATCGACCTGAACAAGTTTGGCGCTAAAAAAGTTCATTGCCGGACTGCCGATAAATCCAGCCACAAATTTGTTGTCCGGGAAATTATAAACCTCCAGGGGAGAGCCGACCTGCATAATGTGCCCCTCCTTCATGATCACAATTCGATCGCCCATGGTCATGGCTTCCACTTGATCATGGGTCACATAAACCATGGTTGTTTCCAGTTTATGCTGCAGTGTTGTGAGTTCGGCCCGCATCGTCACACGGAGTTTGGCATCCAAATTGCTGAGCGGCTCATCAAAAAGGAAGACTTCCGGCTCCCGAACAATGGCCCGGCCGACTGCCACACGTTGGCGTTGTCCGCCAGACAAGCGTTTCGGCTTTCTATCCAAGAGCTGCTCGATCCCGGAGAATATCGGCAGCCTTGCGAACGCGACGGTCGACTTCATCTTTGGGGAACTTCATCAGTTTCAGTGCGAAGGCCATATTCGTATAGACATCCATGTGAGGGTAAAGCGCGTAACTCTGGAAGACCATGGCAATATTCCGATCTTTCGCTGCCACATCATTGACCACCCGGTCGCCAATCAGGATCTGGCCGTCAGTTATTTCCTCAAGTCCAGCGATCATTCGTAAAACCGTAGATTTGGCACAACCTGAGGGGCCGACCAAGACAACAAATTCTTTATCGCGGATTTCCAGGTTGATTGAGTTGACCGCCTGAAACCCATTGGGATAGCGCTTGACTAAATCAATTAATTTTACTCCTGCCATTTATTATTTCTCCTTGGTTAGGAAAAGCATTCGTGTCTTGAAATCATTGGCTTGTCGATAGAAACCGCCTAAGCATTATCCTTTAACCCCGCCAGCAGTCAGTCCTTTCACGAGTGATTTTTGACTAATCCAACCAAATATCACCGCCGGTAAGATGACCACCGTAGATGCCGCAGACAATTGGGCGACAAACATCCCTTGTTGTTCCCGAAACCGGGCCATATAGACGGGCAGCGTTGCTGCCTCGTTGCCTGTCAGGTTAAAGGCCAGGAAAAACTCATTCCAGATAAAGACGGCAACCAGCAGACCGGCAGCGATAATTCCTGTTCTCACGAGCGGAAGCGCCACCAGCATAAGCTGCTGAAAGCGTGTACACCCATCTATCTCTGCCGCTTCGAGAATTTCCAGGGGCACATCAGAAAAGAACGAGTGCAGCATCCACACCACGATCGGCACGTGAAATCCCACATAGATAATCAGTAATCCGAACGGGTTGTCAATGAGGTTGAATGTCTGAAACCAGGTATACAAGGGAATAATAACGGCCACCGGAGGCAGTAAAATCGTGGTCAGGAACCAGAGATAGACTTTTTTATTCGTACCTTGGGATTTGAATTTTCCGAAGGCAAGCGCGAAGGCCGCGGGAATGCCCAAAAGCAAACATATGGCAGTTCCAGCGCACACCTGGAAGAGCGAATTTTTTAAATAGCCGTACATGTTCTCGTCGCCTAATACCTTCTGGAACGTCTCCAGTGTTGGGCTGAAGAACAGCGATGGGCTCACAGCGTCATATTCTGTTTTAAAGGCCGATAAGTGCATGTAAAGAACCGGCGAAAAATAGATGATGGCCACCGTAAAGATAATGATGGTCAAAACCGTCTTTCTCAGTACTTTTTTCAGCAGCATTGAGCGTTGAATTTCTTGAATCGTCCGAGTGCCACTCATCATGACCTCCTGTTAATCATAGATGGCGCTTCGTTTTTCTATGGATCGATAGAGAATATTGATGCCTACCAACGTCAGAGCGACGGTGATGACCGCCAAGGCTGCGGCCCGGCCTACATTCGAGGCATTGAACACCTGCATATAGACCGCGTAGGGAAGCGTATATGAGCTTGTTCCGGGACCGCCGGCGGTGGTCACCAGGATGAGCCCAAACTCTTTAACAAGAAAAATGAGCCCTAACATCATCGCTACGCTGATGTGTTTTCGAATCATCGGGAGTTTCACCAGGAAGGTGGATTGCCACCAGTTCACGCCATCCACCTTCGTGCTGTCCATGATCTCATCTGGGATACTCTGCAGCCCGGCTAACATCATGAGCACGAAGAACGGCATCCACCGCCATGAAAAGAGTAACACAATGACCGCAATGGGATGATAACTGATTAAGTCAACCGGGGTAAATCCCAGATATTTAGCGATGGTGCCATACCACCCGAAAGTAGTATTCAAAATCGTCGTTTTCCAGATGACGCCACTGGCCGTAGACATCACAAAAAATGGTCCTAAAATCAATGTCCTGGCTACATTTACACCTGGAATGACGTTATCCAGCAACAAGGCAAGCAAAAAGCCGACGTATTGTACAGAGCGCCAAAGCACATATCGTAATCAGAACTGTTTGCCAGACAATAGAGTAAAACTCCGGAATTTCTGACCAATCCTGGATCCTCAGGAAGTACCAGTAGTTTTTAAAACCGTAGAATTTCACCGGCAGGTCGGGGCGAGCCAGATTCCACCTGAGGGTTGAATAGACCAGGGTTAAGAGAAACGGCACCTGGGTGACAACAGCCACCACAATCATCCCTGGAAACAAGAATCGCCAATCATTATGTTTCTTCATGACATTTTCCTCTTTGGCGTGGCGGTGCCTATAATGAGTTCACCTGCGAGAAGCACCCGGAAGAAGCATGGGGGAAATTAAGGATTGTGGAACTTACTCCCGCAGCCAAGGCGACCTGCCAGAGAACGATGGAATGGTCTCTGACAGGCCTGTTCATCATAAGATAAGAGCATGATTATCTATATCCGCCGTCCTCGGCAACCTGGTCAAACAACTTCTGGGTCTTGCTGATTGCTTCATCCAGGGTGATTTTATCGACGACGTAATCTGCCAGATATTCCGTCATCCTCGTTCCGGCATCAGCAAATTCAGGAATGGCAATATACTGCAGCCCAACATAAGGCACCGGTTCCATAGTCGGTTTGGTGAAATCGGTAGATTCAAGCGTTTTTAAGGTCATGTCAGCATACGGCGTTTTCGCATACACCGGAAGCTTATAGGTTGACGCCCTTGAGGCCGGGGGCGTGCTGGCCCCGGTGGGGTCGAGTTCTACCGTCATTTCGACATAATCTTTTGAGGTCGCCCACAACATGAAATCGAATACAGCCTTCTTCTTCTCGGGAGAGGTCTTGGGGTTGATTCCCATGGCCCAGTTCCACAACCAGGAGGTATTCGCTTTCATTTTTTGATGAGGGGGCATAACGTAGCCGACTTTTCCTCTGACGGCAGAGCCCTCGGCTTCCAAAGGCGGTGCAATAGACGTCGCATCGTAATAAATTCCGGCCTTGCCAGACTGCATAAGGGCTATACATTCGTTGTAGGTATAGGAAAGAATATCCGCCTGCCCTGCTTCACGCAGAATTTTTTTGTACATCTCCCAGGCACCGCGCTGCTCCGGTGTGTCAATGGTCGCCTTCCAGTCCATATCGTAAAACCTGCCGCCAAAGGCATTGACAATGGTGACAAACGGCGCACCGCTCATTCCCCAGCCTGGCGCTCCACGCATGGTCATCCCAACGATACCATTGGCCGGATCATGAATTTTTTTGGCCAGTTCGTAGATTTCATCCCAGGTAGGCTCAGCCGGCATGGTCAAACCCTTCTGGGCAAACAATTCTTTGTTGTACATGATGAATGAAGCTTCACCATAGAAGGGTAATGCATACGAATTGCCATCGAGAGAAAGCGATCCCACCATGCCTTTGATCAGATCATCCCGATCATACCACTCCTTTTTTTCCGCCGGCAGCTCAGCAAAATAGGGCTCCAGATTCTCCAGCCAGCCGAACTTCGCCCAGTTAGCTGCCTCATAGGGACCTATATAGAACATATCATAGGTCGTCCCTCCGGTTGATGCCTCAGTAGTCTGTTTTTGGCGTAAATCATTTTCGGGCAGGACAGAAATATTTAGCGTGACACCGGGAGCTGAATACTTTTCTCTGGCGATCTTTTCCAGTGCCTGAGAAATAGGATTATTTGCCAGGGCAATATTTATCGTGACATCTTCAGCGCTGACCGGCGTCCCACCCATCAGGGATAGCAATAAACCTGCCCCTGCGACTAGTGCTGTTAGTGTTCTTTTCATGGTCTCTCTCCTTCTGAGAACGTTGTGCAGATGCATGCCGGTTTGTGGTGAAACCGCAGGCAACCACCTAATACTGTAAATACCAGGTGTACAGTCTTGCAAACCAATTTGACGATGAGATTCTCTAATACGGCTGCCGCACCTCCTAATTATCTTGATGATATCGTATACTCGTGCATGAGAACACCGACATCCATTGACAAGGTGCCGAGCCGTGTCAGGATTGACCAGAGAAAGATCAGTGCACAAGCCCAGATTTTTATTAAACTAACTTTATGTAAAAGCGTAATAATTATAAAAATTTACCAAAGACGCCCTTTTTCTAGGCTTTAGGATTAACTAAACCTAGTTTAGTTTTTAGGGTATCTTGATTAATTTCTTTGTCAAGTATAATTATAAGTCGTATTAGATTATTTGATTAGTTTTACCATAATCAGTATTTTCAAATTCTCTACGTGGTCCTAATCTTTGTCTTCCAAGAGAACATAAATAGAATGTACACATACGAAGACCTTGCGGCCGAACTCAGACAGAAAGCCGCCCGGCTGACAGGTAATTCGCAATTCTGGATTGGGCTTGCCGGTGGGCCGGGAAGCGGGAAAAGCACGCTTGCTCAAGCCTTGAAGGCACGGCTGGGAAAACTGCTGACGATTATACCTTTGGATGGTTACCACTACTATCGCAGAGAACTAGATGCCATGGAGGATCCGGAGGAAGCCCACACCCGGCGTGGGGCACCGTTCACCTTTAACTCCACCAGGTTCGTCAATGATCTCATCGAGGCACGCGGCACAGGTGAAGGGGTTTTCCCCAGCTTTGACCACGCCGCCGGTGACCCTGTTGAAGCAAGCATACAACTGCACAAAGGTCGGCAAATCGTATTGGTAGAAGGAAACTACGTACTCTTGGATACAGAACCATGGTGCCAACTGCGCGACAGCGTTTTCGATGAAACATGGTTCCTGGATGTCCCCATACCGGAGTGCAATCGACGCGTCTGTAAACGACACGTCAAGACCGGACTGACAGAAGAGCAGGCGAAGCTGCGGGTTGCAACCAACGACAGCATAAATGCTGAACTGATCACCAAGATATCACGCGCGAATGCCGATAGAATAATTAGATTATGACGTCGCCATAGCCGTCAGGCCTTGTCCCTGTTCCTTGCAGCTGTTAGGCCAATTGCCGTCTAGCGCACACAATGCGCTCAGTGAGTAAACAGAAACCCCACGGAGTTTCCTGTCTCCTTGAGATAACCGGGATCTTTTATGCCATGCCGTATTTTTTTTGCATTTGCCGGATAAAGTCTGCGCCTTCGCGCAGGAGCGTATCTCCGTCCGGGGCAAGCTGACGCCAGACCCATGTATGCATGTTATCGGTAGCATCAACAAAGCTCTCAAGAGCAGCATTGCCTTTATAGTCAATTTCTGCCAGAGCCCTGAATATATCGTCCCAGTTGACCAAGCCGGTTCCGGGAATACCGCGGTCGTTCTCACAAAGATGGTAATGAACAAGATCTTTACCTGCCTTTATGGTCGCATCGTAGTAGCTTTTTTCCTCGATATTCATATGATAGGTATCGAGGTGAATCTTGATATTGTCTTCCCCGATCATCTCTTTTAGCTTCAGCGCCTGATCGCAGGTATTTATCAGGTAGGTTTCATACCTGTTAACCGGCTCGATACCAATATTTACGCCGAGTCCCTTGGCAAAACGCGCCGCTTCGCGAAGACCGTCCGCCGAGTATTTCCAGGCCTGTTCAGTCGGCCGCTGTATGGCGGGCTTGACAAATTGTGAATAGACGACACCGGAGAAATTCTCCGCACCGATGTCACTTGTCGCTTTGACGCAGGCTTTCAAATACTCAACACCCTTGGCCCGGACAGCAGCATCATCGCTGGTAATATCCGTATCGCCGAGAAGCACCGTTGAGGTCACCGCACCAAGGCCGACCTTTTGGAGGCGTTGTTTTACTGCCGCAGCGTCAAATGTTTCCAGAACCATCAAAGGGATTTCGATAAAATCCATTCCGAGATTTTTGGTTCTGTCAATGAGATCAAGGGTATCGTTGCTCCACTGGGAACACCAGGCATATGCGTGAATTCCAATCTTCATATCATCTCTCTCCTCTCGGTTAACGCAGGAATCTGGACAAAATATGACTGCCCTACCAACAACAGTAGCCGCCGTCGATCACTAAATCAGCGCCAGTCATCATGTCTGACGCTTCTGATGCCATAAAAACGGCCGCCCCTTGCAGGTCAGTGACCTTTCCCAGCTTTCCCGTTGGAATCATTTCGAGCCATTTATCCATCGTCGCCTTGCCCTCGGGTGTGGACACGAGTTCATCAATAAGGTTTGTGTAGATATAGCCAGGACTAATGCTGTTAACCCTGATACCTCTGTCTGCCCACTCGGTTGCCAGGCTCCGGGTGAGATGAATCACCCCTGCCTTTGAAGTGTTGTATGCTGCCTGGCTTTGTGGTGTGTTGACAATATGCCCTGACATTGATGCCGTGTTGATAATCTTGCCGTACCCCCTCGGGGCCATAACCTTTGCCTCTTCCTGGCAGCAGACAAACACCGCATCAAGGTTTAGCGCCATGATCTTCCGCCAGTCGTTGTCGGTTAGCTCAATTGAGTCTTTCCACATGCCGATGCCGGCAATCATCTACCCCTGATGGTGAGGGTCCCCCAAGCCTCCATGACATCGTGCACTGCTTTTTGCACCTGAGACCGCTGGGTGACGTCGGCCTCCACAGCAAGGCTTTCAATTCCTTTTGCTTTGAGCTCTGCAGCTGTGGAAATAGCCAGATCCCCATTGAGGTCTACGATCGCAACCTTGGCCCCTGCTTCGCCCAGGGCATGAGCGAACGCTCTGCCGATCCCCTGACCGCCTCCGGTAATCAGTGCCGTACATCCATGCAGGGAAAAACGCTTTAGAATGTTTTTTTCAAGTAGAACAGGATCGTCCATGTCTGTCTCCTCTTCGCAATTCTTGTGGTGAGGCATACATTGCAGTTATCAGCCAGTTACCGGCAGACTGAAAACTTCATTCAGCAGATAGGCACGTAAAGCAATAAAAAGCCGAATTCAGCAGATAGTTTTAGTTGCCCAAGCGTCACTATCTAATCTCTTCATCAAAAACTACAGCTACCTTGCCGCATTTTCCCTGGTCCATCAGAGCATATGCTTCATCACACTCATCGAGCGTGAAACGATGCGTAACCAGATCTTCAGGGTGAATTTTCCAGCGAACAATACGCTCAACCAACTCTTCCATCCGCCAGATATTGGTGACCCACGATCCGTAAATGGTTATTTGATCGTGAATGATGTCAGGGCTGGGGTTAAACTCGACGGTTCCGCCCTCACCAATCATCACCATTTTACCCCATTGGCGAGTAGCACGAATGCATAATTGACGACCTAGCGTATCGACCTGAGCAATCAACGATACGCTCATACCCTTTAGCTCCATCGGAAAGGGCGATTCCTTTCTCCTGTGTGTCAGGCCCCGAAACCAATGCCTGATCTGCCAGACCCAGATCTTTTGCTATCTGGCAGCGCTCCGGAACTGTGTCAACACCTACTGATTTGGTTGCTCCGAGAGCTTTTGCTAGCATTAGAGCGGCCAGGCCGACAGGCCCCAAACCCACAACCAGCACCTGGTCGTTGCCGCAGATGCCTATTTTCTCAAGCCCCTCATAAACCGTACCAAACCCGCATGCTACCTGAGCCCCATCGGTATATGTCAACTCGTCAGGAAGAAGAACACAATCCTTTTCATCGGCTAAAATATAGGGTGCCATGCCGCCGTCACGCTGCCATCCATAAGCTGCACGTGAGGAACTGGAACAGGAAATCATATATCCTCGACGGCAGTCATTACATACTCCACAACCGGAGATATGATAAATAATAACACGATCACCTTCCTTAAAGCGTTTCGTGTTGATCCCGCATAAAACAATCTGACCGCAAGGTTCGTGGCCGGCCACTTTGTTCTGGTACGCTTCGGGCCCCTTTCCCAGATGCTCACGGTAAATTGCACGAATATCGCTCCCGCAAATAGTAGACGATTTTGTCCGAACCAGTACCTGCCCTGGACCAGGAGTTGGAACTTTAACTTCTTTCATTGCAACACTGCTGTTGCCGGGTAAAAAAGCCGCTTGCATTGTGGATGCTATATTTGTCATCTCTATCACTCCTATTTACTGTGCGCCTTGATGCGGTTTGGCTTGTAGATGTTTTTTTGCGTTCATAACAAAATCGTTACTCTGCAAACATGCCTGTGCAAAGTTCAAGTGCATCTTCGTGTGATTTTGCTCGGGATACACATTGTCACCATTTCTTGATTTGCTCCTCATTGTCAAGCAGGCTGCCTGGCGAACCAGATGCCAGTCCGGTAATGAAATTGTCGGCGGCGCTTGCCACATGTTTCCCGGGCGCCAGGAAGCAAGGGAATCTGCCGACCTTAGAGTTTGACCATGTTGTCAATTATTTTGTCTGAAACCGACTCGGGAGACAGCAGCACGCAGTTGAAAAAATAACATCGGCTGCAGAAAGCGTATACGTTGCAGCTCCCCGCAGAGTTCGTTGTAACTAAGCCACCCGGTAAAATAACAACGTTTTATTGAGCCACCTGTATCTGCAGTTTAACATCGGTGGGGCGCTGTTCAGCAGCTCTTTCAAATGCGGCAATGCTGTCTTCAAAAGCAAACGTTGCAGAGATTAATGGCTTCAGGTCTACTTTGCCGGAAGCGATTAGATTTATTGCGCGGTCATAGATATTAGCGTATCGGAAAACGGTTTCAATCCTCGCTTCACGGGCTTGCAGGCCGACGATATCAACAGGTACCGGATCAACGGGCATGCCGACCAGCACAATTGTACCGCCGGGGCAGACAATCTGCGGCAAATCCAGAATCGCCGGTGCAGCACCGCTACATTCGAAGACAACGTCTGCGCCCCAATAATTGGTTGCCTTTGCAACGGCACTTGCGAGAGAAGTGTCTGCGATATTGACAACCTCGATGCCATCGTAGGCAGCTACTATGTCGAGCTTGGGCTGTGCCATATCCGCGACGATGACCTTGGCACACCCGCCTGCCAAGGCGGCCAATGCAACCATAATTCCAATAGTGCCAGATCCCGATACCGCAGCAATATCGCCTGGTTGAATTCGGGCGCGGACTGCTGATTGCATCCCGATGGCGAAAGGCTCGATGATTGCCCCTTCGGCGAAGCTCACATTATCAGGAAGCTTGTAGCTGTAAGCTGCCGGATGCACCACTTCAGGAATAAGGCAACCCTGGATAGGTGGTGTGGCCCAGAAACGGACTGCAGGATCAACATTATATATGCCAAGCTTCGAGGCTCGAGAGTTAGGATCAGGTATACCCGGTTCCATGCAGACTCGGTCTCCCGGCTGCAAGTGGGTGACGGCCGAGCCTGTCTCAAGTATGTATCCTGAAGCCTCATGACCCAGTATCATCGGTTCTTCCACTACAAATGGACCGATTTTACCGTGGGTGAAATAGTGTACATCTGAGCCGCAGACACCAACAGTATGTATCCCTATCCGTACATCATGGGGCCCCACTTCAGTCGGCACGGGAAAGTCTCGCAGGCTGAGCGTTCCTTTCTTTTCAAGTACTAATGCTTTCATGGCGTTTTTTCATTGGTTCATCGAGTTCTAACCATTACCCAGACTAATTCATTTACAATTGTAAAATGAAACTAAAAAGACCCGTTAATTATTTGTTATTAATAATAATATCAATATCAATGGGTCTCCACAAACCATTCTGCCATAAACAATTCGAATTAAAAAGGCTTTTTAGCTAGAGCGCAACAGGTGGTTACCTAGTCAATGATAATATCCGGAGTGGGATAAACTTAAAGAGCTGAATTATAAGCATGAATTTTAATCTTCTCTGTCGAGGAGGCATTGCCCGGTAATGAGCTTGTGGTAAAAATTTTTTCCGTTTTCGGGGCGAATGAAATGCCGATATGCTTTAACGGCAAAAACAGCGGGATTCAGGTCATGGAAAAGCCTTGTGATTTCAACTTCGTTACAAAATCCTTCATTGTTTATGTCTGTTAATATTTTTTGGCGAAGATTGTCTGGCATCAACGAAAACTGGGTTGTATAGGCAATGTATTCTGCAGCAGCAACGCGGCCTATTTCATTTTCCAAATGATCAACAGTAAGAGCGTGGGCTATTTCATGAACAATAAAACTTGTATGAATTTCTCTTGAAAGCTCGAGGCCACAAAAACATTCCCCTTTATATAATCGTTTGCAGCATTCATAAGACAGTACACGAATTTCGTTTGTCTGCTGCTCGTAGACCCCCAATAGCAATTCCTGCTGCGGCAATCTTTCAAACCCATCGGTGAGATGGATATCGAAAGTATCTTGAATATCCAATCCAGCTCGTATCATGAAAGTAAGGGTCTCTGTAGTTGCTTTGCATACGAATGGGATATCCGCTTGTTTTTCTGCATACACAAGAACGTTGGTAGATGGACATCGTGCTGGTTGTGCCGCGAGATCTATAGTGCATACTAATTGTGCAATACTAAAGATAAGAGTAAGCAATATATTTGATTTAATCGTTCGTTTCATAGCACTCCACCAGAAAAGTGGCCGATCTGTCGTGCCAGTTGAACAGACGATTATTTGCTGGTCAGTCTCTTTTTTATCCTGATTTTAAAATAATCATTTTAATGGGTGCAACAAATGGTGGATGTTTCAAGTTAGCTGAGCGCACTATTCTAAGGTTTCGTGATTAAACGGTATAACGATAGAATCAGATATTTCTCCAACATACAGCTGATTAGCCACGCTGTTTAACGTTCTTTTGATGTCCCCCGTCACTTGATCCGCTATCATCCCAGGTTTGATGTTGCCGAGGCGAATCTTACTTAGGATAATGTACAATTATAACGGCACTATCCCAAACAGCAGCTCATGGAGCCAGAAGAGGAAGGCGATATAGAGGCTGAGGCCGACGACCACCGCGATCAGGTCGTTGTATCTGGCTGGCGGTGCCCCAGGAATTTGACGGGGCTCCCGTTTGCTTACCGAAAGCAGGTCGGCGAAGGCCCAGAGTAGAATCGAGCCGAACAGGACCACGTCGGCGACCGTTCCATTGACCAGCAAATGGGCTGCGGCCCAGAGTTTAACAGCCAGCAGCATCGGGTGGTGGACGGTTGCCTTGATGCGGCCGGGCAGGTAAGCAGCCACCAGTAGCGGAAAGACCGGAATCAGCAGCACCAGCGAGATATACCGGAGCACAGTCGGGCTGTGGTAGAGCTCGATCACGTCGGCCCGGGCCTCGCCGTACCCCCGGATGATCATGAGCAGGCCGACCAGGGCCGCGAGTGAATAAATCCCTTTCCAGGTCCAGACCCCCAGTCGTTCGACCATCCGGTCCCGCCACGGCTCATTGACAATCGAAATCGAGTGGACTCCGAGAAAGATGACGAGTCCTCCAAGCAACTGGGTCATGGTCATGTCTCCTCTCTATCTATTGCCGGCGTTCACCCTGCCCTATCGTCGTTCTGGTGTTTTCCTTTGGCAACTGAAACTACAATAAGGCCCGACCGTTCATTTGCCAGTCAAATCACCGGGCGCGATGCAACAACCTCCAGTCGACAAGAATCGGTTTGATCCGCGGCAGGATTGGCCCACCAGGCGAAAAGGATGATGGGGGCCGATACGGAAAAAGACCAAGCGTCGCGGTCCCGGCACACTGATTTGCTGCCAGGCTGATACAGAGGGCAGCCAACCTGCTTGATGCCCGGATTTTGTGTTCATTGGTTTCGATGCTCATTATGAGGAATCAATATCGAAGAAATGGTATTTGAAAGAAATCGCATACCGTTTACCTTATAGCATTACATAGTGGAGATCGAGACCTCCCCTTTCCTTCAAGCAGTGAAAAAATAAATTGAGGGTTTCTACAATGCGAAAAATTACCATGCAAGAAGTCGAGCGTCACCATACTCCCGACGACTGCTGGGTCGTCCTGAACGGCAGGGTTTACGACTTATCGAGCTTTCAAAAGCAGCATCCCGGAGGGTCTAAGATAATCACGGACCATGCCGGAAAAGACGTGTCCAACCTGTTCAATGCGGTCCACCCGAAGGATATTGTCCAACGACTCCTTACCCCCGAAGCCTGCCTCGGTGTTCTCGATGAAACAACGCTTGACCCGGAAAAACATGTCGTCGCTGCTGAGGAGAAAGCCCCCTCCAGGGGCCTCAAACAAACCTCTGAAGCTGGCGCAATAAAGGATGCGCAGCCGTGGAAAAAACCGCCAATTGACATCATCTTGAACACTTTTGATTTCGAGAGCGTCGCAGCCCATACAATGACGGAGGAAGGCTGGGGCTACTACTCCTCAGGTGCCGACGATGAAATAACGCTGCGCGAAAACCACACCGCTTTCCAGCGCATCTGGTTGAAGCCGCGCATCCTGGTCAATGTCAAGGACATTGATATGACGACCGCCATACTTGGGGTGCAATCTTCCCTCCCCCTCTATTTCTCCGCCACGGCTCTGGCCAAGCTGGCTGATGACGATGGTGAACTGGCAATTTCTCGCGCGGCAGCCAAGACCGGCGTAATTTACATGCTGCCCACCTTATCCTCCTACACATTGGATGAAATGCTGGCTGTACGCCAACCGGGTCAGGTGCAATTTGCCCAGTTGTATGTGAATGCGCAGAGGGAGCGGACGAAAGAATATGTCCAGCGGCTGACGGACGGCGGCGCGAAAGCGTTATTTGTAACCGTTGACGCACCACAACTGGGGCGCCGTGAAAAGGATATGCGCAATAAATTCACCAAAAATGCCGATGTGCAAAAAGGTGAGGACGTCAACCGCAGCGAGGGTGTTGCCAGGGCTATCAGTGAATTTATTGACCCGAGTTTATGCTGGGACGATATCACATGGCTTAAGAGCATCACGGAATTGCCGATTATTTTAAAAGGTGTCGGATGTGGACTAGACACTGTTCTGGCTTATAAAATGGGGTGCAGGGGCGTGGTTCTCTCGAATCATGGAGGCCGGCAATTAGATACCGCCAGGTCTGGAATTGAGATATTGCCGGAAGCAATTGCGGCGCTCAACAAACATGACTCGAACTGGCAGTCGCGTTTTGAGGTCTACGTGGATGGAGGTATTCGACGCGGCAGTGACATCTTTAAAGCCTTGGCCCTGGGGGCAACTGCTGTTGGCATAGGGCGCCCGGTTCTCTACAGCCTGGCATCTTACGGCCAGCCTGGAGTTGAAAGAATGTGCTCTCTTTTCAAGGACGAATTGACTATGGTTATGCGGTTGATGGGCACCCCGTCGATTGCAGATATTACAGAAGATCATGTTCTCTACAGTAATTTGATGAGCCACATACCTGCCCAGGCTCGCGATCATCTTCAAGTTGACACCTATGAGCCGCTGAGACCGGCCACCAAGATCTAAACAAGAAGAAATGACTGCCTTCTATTAAATCTCAGGCCTATGAATGATTAAACATTATAGGTATTTAGCTTAAAAACGAGAGGCATACAAAATGAGGACTATTGTATTAAAAGCCAAAGAAATCGGGGAAATAACGGCAGAACTGTTAACTGATAAAGCTCCCAATACCTGCGCTAAATTCTGGCAGGCTCTGCCCTTGAAAGTCAATTTATCTGCATGGGGGGATGAGTTATACGGAACCATTGAAGTGGATATCGCTGCAGAAAACCCGCGCGAAGAGTTTGAAGTCGGGGATATTGCCTACTGGCTGCAGGGTTCAGGGTTCTGCATATTATTTGGCCCCACACCAGCGAGTACCAGCGCTAAACCCCGGTTGATTTCACCAGGCAATCATTTGGCAAAGATCGATGGTGATGTGAGTATTTTCAAAGGCTTGAAAAGATTAACCCTTACCATTGAACGGGGAGAAGAATAATTATCCAATCTTTCTAAAATTTGAGCCTTTTGCAAAACTAAGATTTTCGTTCAAAATCAAGGCATGCGAGAAATTTTACCACAGGCATATAATTGATATTCCGAGGATAAAATTTTGAGCATAACGCAGAGTTTGGGCGAAAAGATCGTTTTGCAAATGGCTCATTTATTTCAAGAGATAAATTTCAGTAACTAAATTCTGGAACCATGGGGGTTTTTCCAAAACAACATAGATCAGTAGAAGCGCAGTAAAGGGTATGGGGATAAGCATGTCCAATAAGGCAAGAATCACCAGATAAACCATTGTTTTTGTTTTGCTCTTCATAGTAGTCTCGCTAATATATGATGACAATTTCAATCTACCTGGAACGAGTAATTATTCAACCCTCCGGTGCTTAAGCTTCTAAAGCCTCAGACGGCAGGTCTGAGGAGTTAGTGGGTGCAATAATTTTACCCATGGTACGGGGTCTTCTTTAACGCCTTTTCAAGAACCTGCGCGTCTTCTTTTAAGTTCAGCCGTGATTCTCAGAGAGCATCCCTGATGAACAGCCGCTGCGCGGTTATCGGTTCGCATTCCGGGTCGGGTGTCCGGCGCCGGTAAGTCGAGTCCGGCTGCATATCCCATGAGCAGGTATTGTCCGACTCATAAATCGACAGGATCTTTTCCAGCTCATTTTGTATGTCGGGATCCAGAACGGGCATCACCGACTCCATCCGCCGGTTTAGATTGCGTTTCATCCAATCGGCTGAACCGATCAGAAAAATCGGGGCGCCGCCGTTTTCAAACCGGTAGATGCGGCTGTGCTCCAGAAAACGCCCGAGGATGCTGTATATTCTGATATTCTCCGACAAACCGGGCACCCCGGCACGCAGGCTGCACAGCCCTCTGACGTTTATGGAGATGGGGACGCCGGCCTGACTGGCCAGATACAGCTCACGAATAATTTTTCGATCCTGGAGCTGGTTGATCTTTGCCCGTATTCCGGCCGGCCTGCCGGCCAGGTGGTTGTCCACCTCCTGCCTGATCAGCTGGGTAAAGCGTTCTCTCATGTTATGGGGCGCGACCAGCAGCATTTTATACTCCTGGGTCGGTATGGCGCCGGTCAGCTCGTTGAAAAGCTTCGCCACGTCTTCCCCCAATTCATCGTCGCAGCTGATGATGCCGAGATCTTCATAGAGGCGGGCGGTTCCGGTATGGTAATTGCCGGTGCCAACGTGGACATAGCGTCGAATTTTCTTGTGTTCCTCGCGCACCACCATGGCCAGTTTGACGTGCGTTTTCAGCTGCTCAACTCCATACACGACGTGGGCACCCGCTTTTTCGAGTTGTTTCCCCCATTCGATATTGGGAGCCTCATCAAACCTGGCGGTGATTTCCACCAGAACCGCCACCTGCTTGCCCCGCCGCGCAGCGTCCATCAGCGCCTTGATGATCGGAGACTGACTGGATGTCCGGTAGATGGTCAGCTTGATTGCCAGAACCTGCGGGTCGGCCGCCGCATGCTGGAGCATGCGGAGGATCGAAGAATCGAAATCATGGTAGGGGAGATGGATGAGGATGTCCTTTTTCCTGATCTCTGCAAAGAATCCGTTATAATCCTGGTCGACTAAATCCTTGAGCCGGGGGTGGGGCACCGGGATGTGCGGCTGATCGCGCAGATGATCCCTGCCCTCAATCTTCAGATTCAAAAGATCCGAGCTGCCGATCAGCCCCCGGATAGGCATTACCAGGCCCCTTTCGATTTCCATCTGGTCCACCAGCCAGTTGCATAGCTTCTCAGGAATCGAATCGCTCACTTCCAGGCGAACGACCCCGGCAAACTTTCGATAATTCAGTTCTGCGGTCACCATGCCGATTATGCTTCCCGGCGCGAGCTCATCGGCTCGATGATCGTCAATCCGGGCGCGATCCCAGGGATTGTCCTTGGCGCCCCGGGTGACCCGGAAAAAATAGGTGTCAATCGATGCGGCCTTTGGAAAGAGCAAATCAAGATTGTGCGCAATCACCTGCTCCAGTGCAATGAAGCCCCGGTCATCCGGCAACTCAATCCAGCGGCTTCTGTTAGCCGGCACTTTCAGGCGGACAAATCGTGTCCGCCCACCCACATTAGTAATGGTGATGGCAAGATTGAAGCTTAGATTGCTGATAAAGGGAAATGGATGGGCAGCGTCAACGGCCAAGGGCGTTAGAATCGGCAGCACGGATTGCTTGAAATAGGTTCGCAGATACTGCCTGTCCCCTTCGGTCAGCGAGGGGTGATCAACCAGGTAGACACCCTCTTCAGCCAGCGCCGGGCGCAGGGTATCCTGGATAAGATCGTTCAGCATTATGGTCTGGGCATGCAGTTCCTGCCAGCACAAGCCAAGCTCTTCCCGTGGCGTAAGACCATCATATCCTGTGTGTTGCGGCTTGTTCTTGATTTTCTGATGCAGTCCGCCCATTCGTTTCATCACGAATTCATCATAAATCATGCCCATGATGCCGGCGAACTTCACCCGCTCCAGAAGCGGCAGCGAGCGGTCCTCAACGAGTTCGAGCACACGCCGGGCAAACGACAGCCAGCTCAGTTCACGGTTGATGTAGGCGTCGTAAGCATCTACGTCGTGCAGCGTGGGTTCCATCAAAACATCCTCTGGGTTGCAACGGAAAACGGGACCAGGAGCGCCTTGTCTCAGTCTCCATTCTACACAGAATAACTCACCAAGTCCAAATTGACAGGGTGCGCCTGCTACCAGCACAATTCCTCGGGTCAGGAATCGGACGAATATTCGTCGGCGCCAGTTCTTCGGTCTGTAAAGTAAAGCTATTGTGAGACTGTAGAATTTAGATGGTGGCTCATCAGAGATAAGATCAAGGTGATTAGACTCTTTTCCCAAACAAAGCTAGGTTGAGCAGACAGTATAGACCGCTTGAGTAGAAAAAAAAATTTTAGATTTAGATGCCATTCACGCAGTATAATCATCTGCCCCGGTATTTTCTAACTTCATTTTTTGGGATGGAGTTATTGCAGATCTCTCTCGCTTTATACCTTGAAAAGTGGTCTTATTGAAGGGATTAACGTTGTTGTTGCTCAAGCAAATCTGTTGCCGACTATTGCAACCTCAAATTGGCAGCCTAAACAACCATATCAGTATTGGTTCAATCCGGATATGGGAACGTCTAAAATTCATCTATTTCTGAACGGAAAGCCATCGGCAATTCACCAGGTCGAACCATGTTTTACTGAATTTCATATAGAAATCCAATTAGTTGCAGGGCTAATTACCTGGGAATTCGACAACAATCTGCTCACTAAAAACTTTCAACGAATCAGAGATTGTACCCCTCAACCTGAATTAAACCGCCGTTTCTCAAAGCGTGTTTGTAACTTTTGTTGCTGTTTTGCTGTTCCATGACAGGAGGCGTGATAAGTAATGGCCAAAGTTCTTCTTCACCGTGTTGAGAAAAAGTTTGGCGACAATACCGTCATCAGCAACCTCGATCTTGAGATATCAGATAAAGAATTTGTCGTTTTGGTTGGCCCGTCCGGCTGCGGCAAAAGCACCATTTTAAGAATAATAGCAGGGCTTGAGGATGCCACTTCAGGGGATATTTCAATCGGTGATAAAATTGTCAACGAACTAGCCCCCAAGGATCGCAACATTGCCATGGTCTTTCAGGACTATGCGCTGTATCCGCATTTATCAATTTTCAAAAATATTTCTTTTGGCTTGGAAATACAGAAAATGAGCAAGTCTGAGCTTACCGAGAGAGTACTTCATGCAGCTGAGATTTTAGGTATCAGTGATCTTTTAAATCGCAAACCCAAACAATTGTCCGGCGGGCAAAGACAGCGAGTGGCGATGGGACGGGCAATTGTCCGGCGGCCAAGCGTTTTTCTTTTCGATGAGCCACTTTCAAACCTGGATGCCAAACTTCGTACGCAGATGCGTACCGAAATCAAAAAACTCCACAAACAGCTGACAACAACTATTGTCTATGTAACGCATGACCAGGTCGAAGCCATGACCCTGGCGGATCGTATTGTTGTCCTAAAAGACGGCAATATTGAACAAGTCGGCAAACCAGAGGAAGTCTACAACAATCCGAAATCGATATTTGTTGCTGGTTTTATCGGCGCTCCGACAATGAATTTCATTGCCGGCAGACTTACAGGACAAAATGGCGAAGTTGTTTTGCAGATCAGTGATGAAAATAAAACAATTTTTCACATTCCTGAGGAGAAGGCCAAACATTATCTTAACAGTCTGAATCGGGATGTTCTTATGGGTATTCGACCTGAGTATTTCTCCTTGGCCGAACAGAGCGAAATCGCCGATGGCAAACATCTGTCTCTGCAAGTCAATGTGATCGAGCCGCTCGGTTCAACAACGCTCTTCTTTTTCGACCTGGCATCATCTGAAATGGTTGTCAGTCTGGAACCAATTCCAGGAATTAAACCAGGTGACACTCTCAACCTGAAATTAGATATGTCCAAGATTCACCTGTTCGATCCGGAAACAGGAAGAGTACTCTAAATAGGAGCGCCATGAATCCATTGACCATTGCTAAAGATAGCCTGGGCAAAGGTTCCCCGATTAAGCTGGAAATCTTGCCGGACGACTCAGCGCTTATTCGTCGGTTTGCCGATGATATTATTAGCCAGTACCAGGCTGCCAAGTCGACGGGGCGTGAAAAAGTTGTTTTTATCCTGCCAGTTGGACCAGTTGGTCATTTCGATCTCGTTGCTCAAACCTGCAACGAAAAGCGGATAGATCTCAGCGATCTGGTTGTCATCAACATGGATGAATATTTGACTCCGGATGGCTCTGAATTTATCCCTACCAGCGACCCCTTGAGCTTTCACCGCCACATGGAAGACCATTTTTACAGAAAACTTGATCCACAACTGTGCCCACCCCTTGCCCAAAGAATTTTTCCTTCCCCGGCCGATGTAAAAGCGGTTCCGCAATTGATCGAAGAGCTGGGTGGATGCGATGTTTGTTTTGGAGGCATCGGCATTACCGGTCATGTAGCCTTTAATGATCCGCCTGAACCGGATGAAAAAACAACGCTTGAGAGCTTTGCCGCTTTATCGACACGGGTGGTGCGCTTATCAAGGGAGACCTTGCTGATCAACTCAGTGACAACCTGCAGAGGAAATATTGATCGAATCCCCAAACTGGCAGTAACGGTGGGCATGAAAGAGATACTAGACAGTTTTAAAGTGCGGATTTACATGAATCGGCACTGGCAGTCGGCAATCGTCAGAAAGATACTTCACGGACCGGTCACGCCGCATGTTCCGGCCTCACTGCTCCAGAATCATCCGGATGTTCTCTTTGCTATTACCGATTACGTGGCTGAGATACCGGAGCCGCAGTTGAGTTGATGCCACAGATTACCAAGTGAGAGGAGCCTGCACAGATAAAAAATTGCACTGACGGGAGGCGCTCATTGTGAAATTCGGACTTATCGGGTACGGGCTCTGGGGAGTCCACCACGCAAAAGCTATAGAAAAAGCACCGGGGGCTGAATTGAGCGGAATTTCGTGCAGCAGCCAGGAAACCTTTGCCAAGGCCAGGGCCGATTTTCCCGATACCCCTGTATACCTGGGATATAAGAACCTGCTTTCTCAGCAAGATGTAGATGCGGTCGACATCGTTGTGCCTAACCACCTGCATACCGAAATCGGCCTGGCAGCGCTGAATGCGGGCAAAGATGTGCTGCTTGAGAAACCGATGGCCCTCAACCTGGAAGATTGCGACAGACTGATTGCTGCAGCCAGGCAAAATAACCGGGTATTGACCATTGGACACGAATTCCGCCTTTCCACCCAGTGGGGCAGACTCAAGACAATCATCGATGAAAGACAAATTGGCGAGCCGCTCTATGCGCTTGTCACGCTTTTTCGCCACCCCTACCGTCCAGGTTCACAGAATTGGCGATTTACCGCGGACAAAGTCGGATCGTGGACCCTGGAAGAGCCGGTGCACTTTTTCGATTCATTGATGTGGTATTTTGAAGACTATGGTGACCCCACCCATATCTATGCCTTGGGAAGTTCAAAAGCCAGGGTCCATGGCATGTACGATAACTTTTCCGCATTCATTAAGTGGCCCGGGCAGCTCTATGGGATAGTAACTCAAACCCTGGGCGGATTTGAGCATCATCAAGTGATGGAGATAGTCGGAACGAAGGGCTCAATCCGAACCTGGTGGAGCGGGACGATGGATCGGACCCGAGAACCGCTTTTTGAACTGAAAGTACAAATGAAAGATCAAGCCCAATGTAAAATCCTTGAGCTTCCGCCATCGGGTGAATTGTTTGAGTTGGAAGAAGAGTTGTGCCGGGTTGTCGATGCTTTCAAAGCGCGCAATCCCATTGTCTCGGCTGAAGAAGCCAGGAAAAGGGTGCTGATTTGTCTAGAAGCAGAACGATCGCTGAAAGAAGGCCAAGAAATTGAGCTGCACTTTTAACAATCCTATCAACCGGTAGCTGGTTTTTTATGATTGTTACGGTGTCATTAAAAGAAAAACCAAACAAGGAGGTAGCCGCTATGAAACGGTATGGAAAACTGTTGGGTCTGGTTTTAACTTTTTTTGCAATTATGCTTTTCATGAACGCGAATGCGTTGCTGGCAGAGGAGAAAAAGCTAACGGTTCTAACCTGGAATATCCCTTATTTTGAAGAGGGGTTTAATCAGTGGGTCAGCGCTTTCAACAAAATTCACCCGGACATCAAGATCGAAAGGCTGGATAAGAAAGGCAGCGAGTGGAGTACTTTTTATCAAACCCAGGTTGTAGCAGGAACTGCGCCCGATATCATCGATGTCCAGGGTGGGTTGTGGCTCGAATACGCCTCCAAAGGCGGATTACTTGATATAACCGACTACCTCAAGCGGGACCAAGATTACACTGACCGCATCTATCCGGAAATCCTCAATTCATGGGTGTTTGAAGGTAAAAATTATGGCGTCCCCCTGTACATCAGTAAAACGCTCCTGTTCTACAACAAGCTGATGTTCAAAGAAGCTGGGCTGAGCGGTCCTCCGGCCACTTTTGACGAGTTGCTGTCATTTGCCGAAAAAATGTCCGGCGGTGAAAAGACCGGTTTCATGACCCTTAATTTCGATTGGTTGTATTGGCCGCTGTTTGCTGCTAACGGGGTCGAACTCTTGACACCGGACCTAAAGAAAGCTGCTTTTAATACACCGGAAGCTATAGCTTTGGTGGAGACCCTGGCAAAAGCTACTGCCTCTGGTGCAATCAATAAAATAAGCTGGACTGGCAGATGGGTCGAACCAAATGGCGCATTTGCAAGCGGCACTGTAGGAATGCTGCACGCTCATGCCCCTGCTTTTCTGTGGTTTAAGAGCAAAGGGGAATGGGTAAATGAAGAAACGGTAGGAGCAACGCATCTGCCCGGTGGCTTTTCCACGCCAAACTCACATGCCATGCTGATCTCAAAGAGTGTCAAGTATCCCGATGCAGCCTGGGATTTTGTTAAGATCGCCACCAGTGGGGCAGGTGCAAAAGCGCTCGGGACTGGAACCAACAACCTGACTGGTGACAAGTTAGTTAACGAGGAACTGTTTGCCTATTTTGAAAAGGAAATTCCAGTTGTGATACCGGTTCTTAAAACCCAGCTCGAACACCTGGACAAGCTCTGTGGAAACTGGCCGGCCGCCAAAGATGCTGAGATCAAAAATGCCTTCTACCCCGAACTGCAGAGTGCACTTCTTGGTCAAAAATCGGCTAAAGATGCCTTAGCCGACGCAGAAAGGAAGGTTAATCGGGTTTTAGAGAAACGTTAGTTTAGAACCAGTGTTTGTCTTTTTTAAATGGAAGCCTGGAACTGTCCGGGCTTCCATTTAATCGAAACAAGATGGCCTTATTTAAAAGAAAAAAAACCAGAGAAATGCTTCTTATTGCATTCTTTCTGGCTCCATCATTGATTATTTTTGTGCTTTACAGAATAATCCCGCTGGTTTGGAATGGCGTACTGTCATTTGAGTTCTGGTCACCATACAAACCGGCTGAATTTGCAGGTCTTTACCACTACCAGGAGATGCTGTTTTACGATGATGTCTTTTGGGAAGTCCTGCTCAACACCATTTTTTTCATGCTCAGCGCCCCGCTGGGCATCGTTCTTGCGCTAGGAATAGCCCTGCTTGTCAACGCCCCGATAAAAGGGCGCAACATATACCGCACCATTGTTTTTATGTCTTATCCGGTAATGACTGTTGCAGTCGGCATTATCTGGCAATGGCTCTATAATGAAAAGGTCGGGCTTATCAACTATATACTGATGAGCTTAGGCATAATTGAAGAAGGCATCCCTTTTCTGGAGAGTTTCAACCTGGCTCTGCCTTGTGTGATTGTCGCCTCAATCTGGCAAGTAGTTGGGTTCTACATGATTGTTCTGTTGACCGGGCTCCAGAACATTCCCCCGAGTTTATATGAGTCTGCTGCAATCGATGGGGCAAACAGCTGGCAGCGCTTCAAACGCATTACCCTGCCCTTGATCAGGCCATCCATTTTTATCTGTATCGTTATTGGTATCATCAATTCTTTTACCAATTTCGATCTGGTCTTTGTGATGACCCAAGGCGGTCCCGGGCATGCGACTGATCTTTTGATTACCTATATTTACGAGGCAGCTTTCACCTTATCAAAATTTGACTACGCCGCTGCACTGACTGTAGTCAATTTCGTATTTTTCCTCGGACTGGCGCTGCTGGCCAATAAATTGTCCGGCGGTGAAGCCGGTGCTGTCGAGACTGGAGACTGAAAATTATGAACCGCTCTTCCCATTGGCCCTTCCACGTCACGCTCAGCATCATTTGTGCGCTTATGCTGGTGCCATTTATCTGGGTATTGAAAACCAGTCTCACCGGAGAGAATATTTTTACCTATCCGCCATCTGTGATACCTCAAGATCCGCACCTGTTCTATTATGTCGATGTCTGGTATACGATTCCTTTTTTTCGCTACCTGTTAAACAGTTTTCTCGTATCGATCATCGTCGTGGCGGCAAACATCGTTTTTAATGCCATGGCCGGCTATGCGTTGACCCGTGAATTCATAGGCAAACGGGCAATTATCATACTGTTTTTAAGCTGTATGATGATCCCTTTCCAGGTGACTATTATCCCTGCCTATCTGATCACCAAAGAATTAGGCCTGCTCAACACTTACCTTGGCATGGCGCTTCCTATCATGTCAACGATAGTCTGCATCTTTGTTTTCAAGGCCAGCTTCGATGCAGTGCCTAAATCTCTCATCGATGCTGCGCGCATTGATGGGCTGCCAGACTGGAAAATCATTTTCAAGGTTATGGTTCCCCTGTCTCAATCAGCGATTGCCACAAATATTATTCTGGCTTTCATCTGGTCATGGAATAATTTTTTATGGCCTCTGGTCATCATTCGAGACCAGCACATGCAAACCCTCCCGTTGGGACTGTCGAGATTTCTTACCGTTGTTGAAGATACGACCGGGGCGCTGTATGCCTTCTGTATTATGGTGTTGATACCGGGCCTGGTTATTTTTTTGCTGGCCCAGAGGCAGTTTATAGCCGGGTTGACCACTGGGGCCGCCAAAGGATGACATAGGGATATGCTTAGAAGTATTTTTATAAATCGCTACACGATAACATTAGGTATTACACTCGCTGGCGCACTTCTTTGGAATCTTTTTGTCATTTTCAACGACAGCGGTATCTTAAGTGGCCGGGTAGTCGATCAGGACAATCAAGCCATCGGCAACGCCCAGGTGGTCCTCAGTGAAAAAACACTGTTGGTCACGGCCCCCAGAGACAAAGTTATCACCGATGCAGACGGTTATTTCAGATTCGAGGGACATAGGCTTTACCACCTCTATCTAGAGGCAAGCAGGGATGACTTGGGTTCCTCATCGTCTCAGGAGGTCCGCTTATATTTCAAGGGACAGAACAAAACGCTTAAAGAGCCTCTGGTGCTGGAGCCTAACAGTTGAAACGCAGCGATCCCCCCCTGATTCTTTTTGATCCCTATCCCCGAACCAAAGAGCTGGTTTTTACCGAATCCCTGTGGCAGAGGCTGCAGGGGCTGGGCAGGATTATCAGTTCCGCTGAAAATCCTATGCCGGCCGAGCACATTGAGCGCCATTTACCGCAAGTAAAAGCGGTTATTGGTCAAACCGCTATGCACAGAGAACGGCTGACCAAGGCAACTAACCTCAAGGCTATTGTCAATATCGAAGGAAATTTTCTGCCTAATATCGATTATGAAACCTGCTTCCATAATGGCATCCATATTCTTGCTGCTGCGCCGGCCTTTGCAAGACCTGTTGCTGAGTGTGCGTTAGCCTTTGCTTTGGATTTAGCTAGAGGGATTACCGAGTCTGATCGGGATTTTCGCTGCGGCAATGAACAATATGGACTCTTGGGTAACAGAAATACCTTCACCTTGGTTGGCGCAGATATCGGCTTGATCGGGTTTGGCAATCTGGGCCAAGCGCTGCTACCTTTTTTAAGCCCGTTTCGAGCCACTATAAGAGTCTATGATCCATGGCTGCCGGCAGGTTTTATACGTGAATTTGGTTGTGAGCCTTGCAGCCTTGATACATTGTTGACCGGAAGCCGGGTGATTTTCATCATGGCCGCTGTTACTGAAGCTAATAAAGGTTTTATTGGGAGACGCGAACTAAGTTTGATTCAACCCGGGAGTATTGTTTTACTTATGAGCCGGGCGGAAGTAGTTGACTGGCAGGCTTTTATAGAAGGTGCCGCACAGGGAAAATACAAGGCTGCAACAGATGTTTTTCCCATCGAACCGGTTCCAAAAGACGATTCTATTCGCGGAGAGAACAATATACTGCTATCAGCCCACCGCACTGCTGCCTTACGAGAATCATTTTATCGAATCGGTGAAATGGCTGTCGACGATCTGGAACTTATTTTCAACAATCTGCCACCGGTGAGGATGCAACAAGCTCGGGCAGAAACGGTAAAACATTACAGGAGCAAACCGGGCAGGAGTTATAAGGAAGAGGAACTGTAAACATGAACACTCATTATGACATGTTGGCTGATCTCGGCTTTCAGCCTGATGATCGTCTGGCAATCATTCATGCGGATGATGTTGGCATGTGTAATGGTGCAAATGTTGCTTTTAGAGAATTGTTCAATCTCGGTTCGGTTACCTCAGGGGCTGTTATGGTGCCCTGTCCCTGGTTTTTGAATGTCTTGGAATTGGCAGAGCAAAATGCCAATCTGGATATTGGGGTTCACCTGACGCTGACCAGCGAATGGAAATCATACCGCTGGGGACCAATCTCTACTGCAAATAAAAGTTCTGGTCTTATAGACGATCAGGGGTATTTCTGGCACCGAACCCCTATGCTGGCCGAACACGTTCTTCCAGAGGCAGCAGAAACTGAAATGCGTGCGCAAATTGACAAGGCGCTTGGTTTCGGTCTGGATATTACTCATCTCGATGCTCATATGGGAGTGGCATTTATACCGCAATTGTTTGCTGTTTATTTGCGTTTAGGCAAGGAATACCGGCTGCCAATATTGCTTCCTCGAATGATATCTGATTACACTTCAGTACTTGAACTGGGAAAGCCCCCTTTAACCATGTATCACGAAGCCATAGAGGAAATGGAAAACGCTGGCTGGCCAATAATCGATTATTTTCGCATGACTCCTGGTGTACCCAGTGAAGAGGTACATTCAGTTTATTACGAGATGATGGGATCGTTACCCAAGGGCTTGACTTTCGTAGCGCTACATCCGACTTGCCCGGGGGAAATTGAAGCGATTGTTCCAGCAAAAGCCCATTTTCGAACAGACGAATATCGCTTATTGAAAAATCCAGAATTCATAAAATTTATACGGGATGAGAGGATTATAACAATTGGGTTTAGAAAACTTCGGGACTGGCTTCGCAGCAATGTATCCACAACTCCTGCGCAAGGTTCACCAAATATTAACAATGAAACAAATTGAAAGTCTCCTGCCGACATTTTTGCATAGCGCGCATAACCAGTCAGATTATGCCATGGTACCCCCTCAACTCAGCGAGAGCCGATAGTTAATGTAGGCAAAACCAACCAAATGGCAGCCCAAGACCGTAAGCAATAACGGCTGTCTGTTAGATGTATTTCTAGCCCCCCCGATAGGCTGCTCAAAAAGCTTTGCGCAGCGTGCGATTCAGCAAGTCCGCGCAGGCCTGTATCTCAATAACGCTTAAAAATAAGAATATTTGATCTAAGTCAAATATTTTTTTTATCAGCGCGGTATAATAACTACCACAAAGTCATATTTTTTCTTACCTCCACATGGAGCCAACATGCCGATATTCAGTTATCTCGCCCTGCCCAAGGAAGGCGCCAGGGAAGCTCTGTGCGCCAAACTCTCCAGCCTCAATTACTGTCAAATCATTCCGGCCGACAACAAGGATATCGTTGTTCTGGTAACCGATACGCCTGACGAAGACATAGAACGTTCTTTACAGAAGAAACTAAGCAGCATCGACTCACTACAATCTTTGAGTCTAGCCTTCGGCTACGATGATCAAGACTGACCAGGGGGACCACAGACCATGCAACTAGACAGAAGACAGTTCATTAAACAGGCCGCTATCAGCAGTGCGTTGGCAACCGCCGGAGCCCTTTTCCCGGGAATCAGTTTTGGCGACTGGAGCAGGCTGGCCCAGAACAGCGGGGTAATTTCGTGGCAGAAATCCCCCTGCCGATTCTGCGGAACGGGCTGCGGAGTGCTGGTCGGAGTCAGCGGCGGCAGAGCCGTGGCGGTCAAAGGCGATCCGAACTGCAGCGTCAACAAGGGGCTTTGCTGCATGAAGGGCTATCACTCGGTCCAGGCTCTATACGGCAAAGACCGGCTGACCAGGGCGCAGGTCAGGGAAAACGGGACGCTGGTCGAGGTACCGATTCAGGAGGCGCTGGATCTCATCGCCCAGAAGCTTCAGGAAATTCGGGATAAACACGGCAAGGATTCGGTTGCCATTTACGGCTCAGGGCAATGGACTATCCCGGACGGCTATGTCGCCTCCAAGCTGTTTAAGGGTTGTCTGGGCACTAACAATGTGGAGGCCAACGCCAGACTATGCATGGCCAGTGCTGTCACCGGCTTCATGACTTCTTTCGGCCTCGATGAGCCGATGGGCTGCTATGAGGACATCGATCACGCCAATGTCTTTATCACCTGGGGAAACAACATGGCGGAAATGCATCCGGTACTCTTCTCGCGCATGCTCGCCCAGAGAAAAAGCAGAACAGATGTGAAGATCATAGATTTTGCCACCCGTTATACCCGAACCAGCCAGGCGGCGGATAAATCGATTATATTCAGGCCCCAGACGGATCTGGCGGTGGCCAACGCGATCTGCTACGAGATCATTAAAAATGACTGGGTCAACTGGAATTTTGTCAACCAGCATGTCTCGTTTCATAAGGGAAAGACCAACATCGGGTATGGAACTGAGGACCACTTCGCTTTCACCGACAAGGCAGAGTCGATCAGCTTTGAGGACTACAAAATCTTTCTTGAAGACTATACGCCGGAGAAGGTCGAAAAGATCTCCGGTGTTTCTGCCAAGGATATCAAATACATGGCCTCGATCTATGGCGATCCGTCCACGAAGGTAACCTCATTCTGGTGCATGGGGATGAACCAGCATACCAGGGGGACCTGGATCAACAACCTGGTCTATAACATCCATTTGCTGATGGGCAAGATTTCCATGCCGGGCAACAGCCCATTTTCGCTGACCGGACAGCCGAGCGCCTGCGGTACCGTGCGCGAGGTCGGCACGCTGACCCACAAGCTGCCGCACGGAGTGGTGGCCAACGAGCACGACCGGAAGATGGCTGCGGAAATCTGGGAAGTACCGCTTGAAAATATCGACCCGAAACCATCCTATCATACCGTTGAGATGTTCCGCGCACTGGACCGGGGCGACATCAGATTCATGTGGATCCAGGTTACCAATCCAATGGTCACCATGCCCAACCTCCGGCGATACCGCGACGGGGCTCTCAAGGAAGATCGTTTTGTGGTGGTCTCCGATGTCTACCCGACGCCGACCACGGATATCGCCGACGTCATCCTGCCGGCTGCGATGTGGATCGAACAGGAAGGGCTGTTCGGAAACTCCGAGCGGCGGACTCAGCATTTTGCCCAGATCGTCGATCCTCCGGGCGAGGCCATGTCCGACACCTGGCAGATCATCGAGGTAGCGCAGCAGGCTCGGCTTTGAAAAGCAGTTTCCGTGGGACGAGAGCGACTATATCGAAAAAATCTGGGAGGAATACCGGCGGTTCCATGCCGGCCCGAAGCATGAAATGGCGCCCTATTCGGTCCTCACCCAGCGTTCCGGGGTCCAATGGCCGTTTGTCAATGGCAAGGAAACCCGCTGGCGCTTCAACCCCGAGCATGACCCGGCCTGCACCAACGGCAAGGATTTTGATTTCTACGGCAAGAAGGATAACCGGGCCTGGATCTGGGCGCGGCCCTATGAACCCGCGGCAGAATCACCGGATGAAGAGTACAATTTCTGGCTCAATACCGGCCGGGTCATCGAGCACTGGCATACCGGCTCTATGACCCGCAGAGTGCCGGTCCTGCACAATGCAGTACCGTGTTCGTATGTGGAAATTCATCCTGAAGATGCGGCCGACCTGGGCGTTGTCAACGGCGACAAGGTAAAAATCATCTCCCGTCGTGGCGAGATCACCATGCCGGCCCAGATCAACGGCCGGGGGGTGCCGGTCCGGGGCATGGTCTTCGTTCCCTTTTTCGATGAAAGTTACCTGATCAACGAAGTCACCCTGGATGCCTTCTGCCCTATTTCCAAGCAGCCAGATTATAAGAAATGTGCCGTCAGACTGGAGAAAGCCTAATGAAAAATAGACACAGCAAGAGCAGAGGGGCGATCCGGGCTGCCGTTCTCGGGTTCGTGGGTCTCTTCTTTCTGTCATGCAATGGGTCCGCCGAATCAAATGCCCCGAAGAATTTTGACAACCAAGGCACGAAGATCTTCGAAGCCCAGTTGACCACCCCGCAGCTGAATCTTCAGGCTGAATCCGGCGGCCGCACTCTGGCGAACTTCTACAGTCTGCGGCAGTACCCCGGATCTCCGCCCCGAATACCCCACGAAGTGGACCTGAGCTTCAGCGGCAATGAGACGGACTGTCTGTCCTGTCACGGCAAGGGGGGCTACAGTGCCCAGTTCGGCGCCTATGCCCCGGTGACGCCGCATCCGGAAAACGTCCTCTGCTACCAGTGTCATGCCACGATTGAATCTCAGCTGCTGTTCGTCGAAACTGAGTGGAAATCGATTGCTCCCCCGCGGCTCGGACTGTCGTTTCTGAGCAGTTCGCCGCCACCGGTGCCCCACAGCCTGCAGATGAGAGAAAACTGCATCGCCTGCCATACCGGGCCGGGTGCCGTGGCTGAAATCAGGAGTACCCATGCGGCCCGAGGTGACTGCCGTCAGTGTCATGCAACAATTGTACAATCGGCCCCACTAACCGAGTTCGAAAGAAAATAACCACCGGACTGATCATGCCGAAACTACTTTATAGCGCTCTGTTGCTGCTGCTCTGTATTGATTTGATCAGCGCTTCGGGAGCGGCCAGTGAAAAATCGGTTCTCGATGAAATCAGCATCGTCGAAGACAAATTCGACAACCGCGCCTTCCCGCTGGACAAACAGGTCATCGCCGAGACGGTGCTGGCTCGGGAGGAGTATCAGGGGGGCTCGTTTCGGGTGCTGGCCAGAAAGTCGCAGATCGAACGCTACAAGTGCAGCAGCTGTCATACGGATAAAGCTGTAACCGCCCGGCAGGGCCGCGAACTGACCCACGGTAATGTGGTTCTCGACCACGGTGCTGAGGGACAGGGGCTGATCTGCATCGATTGTCACCATCCGCAGGAGAGAGATTATCTGGAGGATAAAAAGGGCAGAAAGATCGATTTTGATCACAGCTATCAGCTCTGCGGTCAGTGTCATTTCCGCCAGAAGCGCGACTGGCTGGGCGGCGCCCACGGCAAACGAGTGGTAAACTGGGCGGGAGAGCGGATTGTCTATAACTGCACCACCTGCCACGATCCGCATTCTCCGCGATTTAAAAAACGATTTCCGGCGACCTATTCCGTAGAACTGGACTGACTGGGGGAAGCATGAGTGTAAAGAAAGATGACCGGAATCAATCCGCCCCGCTTCAATGCTGGACAAGAAGAGCAGCCGCCGGACGTTCCTCAAAGGCCTATCGATTGGCGCAGCCGCAGGAAGCGCCGCTCTGACGGCGGGCTGCATCGGCTCGGTGGAAGCCGCCAGCTCCGAGGAACTGCAGCTGCGCTGGCAGGAGTTCTTCAAGAAGAATTACCGCTTGATGACCCAGGAAGAAAAAGACGAGACCGTGGCCCGGCTCGAACGGCTGGCCAAGCTGCGCGACAATATCGACCTGCAGATGGGCAGCGATCCGCCGCTGGACGGGGTACTCTATGGATACGCCTTCAATATCACCCGCTGCGAAGGGTTCATGGAGTGCGTCAGCCGCCTGCGTCAAGGAGAACAATCTGGACCGCAAAACCAACACCCAGTATATCCGGATTTTTGAGATGGAGCCCGGACAGCTCGACCCGAGCACCGGCGACGGCCAGTATTATCACGAGGTCCCGGTGGACAACAAGTTCTACATGGGCACCCAGTGCTTTCACTGCGAAAAAGCGCCCTGCACCAAGGCCTGCCCGACCAGGGCAACCTGGAGGGAACCGGACGGCATCGTGGTGGTCGACTACGACTGGTGTATCGGCTGCCGCTACTGCCAGGCCGCCTGTCCCTACTACGGCCGCCGGTTCAACTGGGGCAAGCCGGAGGTGCCCAAGGATGAGATTACCGTCAAACAGCATTACCTCGGCAACCGCATCCGACCCAAGGGAAAAATGGAAAAATGCACCTTCTGTATCCAGCGGACCCGGAAAGGCAGGCTGCCCGCCTGTGTCGAGGCCTGTCCGACCGGGGCGCGGGTGTTCGGCAACCTGCTCGATCCGGACAGCGAGATACGTTATGTCCTGAAGCACAAAAAGGTCTTCAGGATGAAGGAAGAACTCGGGACCGACCCAAAATTCTGGTATTTCATTGATTGACAGGTGGTAATTCATGCGCACCGCTTCACGAGAGAAATCTTGGCAACCTTCCTGACCGACGTCATCCGCTGGAACCTGCGAGGCAGCCTCGGTTTTCAGCTGTTCCGGATCATCCTGCTCGGCTGTATGGGGTTTGGCATCTATGCCTATTCCTTTCAGGCCCGCTACGGTCTGTCGGTAACCGGCATGAACGATATCGTCAGCTGGGGATTCTATATCTCCAACTTCACCTTCCTGGTCGGTGTCGCGGCGGCGGCGGTCATGCTTATCCTGCCAGCCTACATCTTTCATGACCCCGATTTTCACCGGGTGGTCATCATCGGCGAAGGGGTCGCGGTCGGTGCACTGGTCATGTGCCTGACCTTTATCATGGTCGATCTCGGCGGTCCGCTGCAGGCCTGGCACCTGATCCCCGGCATCGGTATTTTCAATTTTCCTTCATCGATTCTGGCCTGGGACGTGCTGGTGCTCAACGGTTACCTGCTGCTCAACGGCCTGGTTCCGGCCTATATTCTCTACAGCCACTACCGAGGGCGGCAAGGCAGACGAGAGGAAATACCGGCCTTTTGTCTTTCTCTCGATTTTCTGGGCCTTTTCCATTCACATGGTTACCGCCTTTCTCTACCAGGGACTGCCGGCCACGGCCGTTCTGGAACAACCCGCTGATGGGCCCGCGTTTTCTGGCCTCGGCCTTTGCCGCGGGGCCGGCCCTGATAACGCTTATCCTGGCCGTCATCCATAGTTCGACCACCTATAAGATCGACGAAACGTGTTCAACAAGCTGCGGCTGATCATCGTCATCTCGGCAATCATCAACCTGCTCATGCTCTTCTCGGAAATTTTCAAGGAATTCTACTTCCCGACCCATCACTCGAGTTCCGCGATCTATCTGTTTTTCGGCATGGACGGCCACAACTCGCTGGTCCCCTGGATCTGGACCTCGGTCTGCGTCAATCTGCTGGCCACCCTGGTGCTGGCCTTTAATCCCGGTAAAAACAATCCCGAAGGTTCTGCTACCGGCCTGTCTGTTTCTGTTTGTGGCGATCTGGATGGAAAAGGGAATCGGCCTTATCGTGCCGGGCCTCATTCCCAGCCCGCTCGGAGAGGTGGTGGATTATCTGCCGACCTGGGTTGAACTGAGCGTGACCCTTGGTATCTTCGCACTCGGTATCACCGTCGTCACCTGGCTGATCAGGGCCGCACTGATCATCGAGCAAGATTACAGCAGCATCTAGCGGGTGAACCATCAGGTCGTGCTCTCCCCCTCGAAGAAACTGGATGTATGAACTCTTTCTGGACAGCACGGGGCAACTCGTCTCAACCGTCTGCTTTAATAAGGTGCATGCAGAGCGGGTGGAATATCAAAAAGCTTGTCTCTGCGACGTTGATTTTTTGGGCTTGAAGGAACAATCACCCAGCGGGCATGAATGATTTCGAGATCATTAACACCATTTGACCTATATTAAGAACTCACCAGCCTGACACCATTGCGGCAGAAAAATGCCGTACAGGAATGAAAGCAGCTATCAAGGGCCGTGATCGGAGGGTAACATGATATCGGTAGAGCAGGCCTTGGCCATACTGCACGACAATATCCCGGAGCCTGTGCAGAAACACATTCCGCTAGAGCAGGCCTATAATTGCAGGGTATGTGAAAATATCTATGCCCCGGAAGCATCACCGCGCTATACCAACTCCGCTATGGACGGTTTTGCGGTAAAGTGGGCGGATTGCCAGCATGCCACAGAGGCGGCGCCAGCTACCCTCAGAATCATTGGCGAGAGCCGGGCGGGTGAACCATTCTCAGGGCAGCTTGCCAGCGGCACAGCAATCCGCATAAGTACCGGTGCCATGCTGCCCGACAGCGCTGACAGCATAGTCCGGATGGAAGACGCCAGAGAGCGCGGCGACTCGGTAGACATTTTGTCGATTCGTGCTCTTGGCCAGGACGTGAGATACCAGGGCGAAGAATTTCACCAAGGCGAGCTTCTCTTTCCCAAAAGCACGTGCCTGCGGGCCAGGGAGTTGGCCCTGCTGGCCTCTGTGGGACTCCACAGGGTCAATGTCTTTATGCCTCCCGGGGTATCGCTGTTAATCACCGGCACAGAACTTGCGCAGTTCGATGACCAAGATATAAAACCCCATCAGATCAGGGACTCGAACGCGATCATGCTGGAGAGCGCCGTAAAGGATTCCGGGGCGCTGTTGCGAGGGTCTACCCGTATTGAGGACAGCTTGTCCCATACAATCCAGGCGATAACGGAAGCAGCGGCACTGGATATTTCTGTCATCCTCTGTTCCGGGGGCGTCTCGGTTGGGCGGCACGATCATGTTAAGGATGCAGCCAAGGAAGTAGGTTTTCAGGAACTCTTCTGGAAGATACGCCAGAAACCCGGCAAACCACTGTTTGTTGGCCGCAAGGGGAACATATTGCTTTTCGGACTGCCCGGTAATCCGGTCTCAGCCTACATGTGCTTTAGAAATTATGTCAGACCGGTCCTGGCGGAACTGCAGGGTACCCAGTCGCTCAACCACTCTATTACAGCAAAGGCAACCGAAAAAATCAGCAACACCGGCTCAAGAACCAATTTCATTCGCGTGGTCGTTGATAACAAACCCAATGAGATTGCCCGTATAACGGAGGTAGCGCGGCAGGGGTCCCATATGCTGAGCTCGATTGTGCATGCGGACGGCTATATCGTCTTGAAACCAGGTGAGACAATTCAGCCCTGCGGTCTGGCGGAAGTATTCCTCTTCTGAGGCAGCGGGTAATGGCCATAGTCGAATTTAAGTAATTGATAAGATAATAAAAAATAAGACTCAGAATCGAGTCACGGGCAACAATGGATGGAAGAAATTAGGCAATCAATGGACATGAAAACACCATTTGAACGAACGGCATTCATAGGCCTGGGAATGATGGGATACCCCATGGCGGGACGATTGGCATCCTCAGGTTGTCCTTTGCACGTTTTCGATTTGAAATCCGCTGCTCTAGAGCGATTCCTCAAGGAGTATTCTGGCGTTAGGTATTCATCTGCCAGAGAGGCCTCAGAGGATGCCAGTATTGTCATTACCATGCTGCCCAGCTCTGACGAGGTCTATGCGACGTTGCTTGGCCCGGATGATTCCCAGGGGATCGTCTCGGTTTTGAAACCGGGCAGTATGGTCATAGACATGAGTTCATCCGCTCCTCTACGCACACGAAAACTTGCTCACATCCTTGATAAACGCCGGATAACACTAGTGGATGCACCGGTCT
>CAVPRJ010000013.1:0-327005 GCA_963707715.1 uncultured delta proteobacterium | reverse complement strand
GGCAGGGTGAAGGCGACGCCGACACCGTCATCGAGAAACAGGGTCTCAAACAGATTACCGACTCGGGTGCGATCGAGAAAATCGTGCGCGAGGTGCTGGAGGCCAACCCCAAACAGATCGAGCAGTACAAGGGCGGGCAGCAGAAAGTGTTCGGATTCTTCGTTGGCCAGGTCATGAAGGCCACCCAGGGCAAAGCCAATCCGGCCGAGGTCAACAAGATCCTCAAACAGGCACTGGGCGACTAGCCCGCATTTCTCACGGGGCGGCGGTCCGGGCCAGACGACGGTGCTGCCTGCAACAGCGGTTCTCGAGAACGCGTAATTCCATGACTTCCCCCGACACTGACCGTCTGCATCGCTTCATGTTCGAGCATACCGATGTGCGCGGCGAGCTGGTGCGCCTGGATGCCAGCTGGCGCGCCGTGCTGGAACGCCAGCAATACCCTGCGCCGGTGCGCGAACTGCTTGGCGAGGCGCTGGCCGCGGCGACCCTGCTGTCGGCGACCATCAAGTTTGACGGTTTCCTGCACCTGCAGTTGCGCGGTGACGGACCGGTGGACCTGGTGCTGGTGGAGGTGACGGCGCAGCGCACGGTGCGCGGCCTGGCGCGCTGGTCCGGTGACGTGCCGGCGGCGCCGCTCGCCGCGCAGGTCGGCAAGGCCTGGCTGACCCTGACCATCGATCCCGGTGCCGGGCGCGATCGTTACCAGGGCCTGGTGGCGGTCGAGCGGGACAACCTGGCTGCGACCCTGGAGGACTATTTCAGGCAATCGGAGCAGCTGGCGACGCGTCTGTGGCTGGCGGCCGACGCGCGGTTTGCCGCCGGCATGCTGCTGCAACGCCTGCCTGGATCAACACCCGATCCGGACGCCTGGAACCGGGACGTGGTGTTGGGAGACACCCTGACAGCGGCCGAGCTCCTGACGCTGTCTACCCGTGAATTGCTGCGGCGGCTGTTTCACGAGGAAGATCTGCGGTTGTTCGAGCCGGAGCCGGTCAGTTTCCGCTGCCGCTGCTCCCGGGAGCGCATAGAAACCGTGCTGCGCGGTCTGGGTTACGACGAGGTGCGCGACATTGTCGAGGAACAGGGCGAGGTCAGCGTTACCTGTGAGTTCTGCAGCCAGACGCACGTCTTTGATGCTGTCGATGTGGAACACCTGTTCGCCGCCGCGGATCAGCCGAACGTTCCCGCCACCCGGCACTAGCTGTTTGATATCTCAGATCGAGGCCGCCCAGGATACGGAGAAAACCTCTCCGGTAAGGCCGCTTGCGCGGCTGCATAAGGGGCTTGCCACGGGCGTTGGTGCCGGCGCGGGCCAGCAGTTGTGTCACTGGGCAGGGTCTGTCAGTAGCTGCACGGCTTGCGTCTTGCCGTTGCTGATACGGTAAGCGCGCAACTGCGGGCGCCGCTCACCGTTCAGCGCAATGACTAAATAGAGCGCCTCCGGGTAGGCGGCCTGTTCGATATCGGTGGCGGAGGGCTCGGCCGGCCCCTGCGGATGGGAGTGATAGATGCCGTACAGTTCTTCACCCTGTTCGCGCATACTGCGCATGGCATCGATCTGCTGTTTCGGGTCCATGCGGAAAAAACGCTGTGGTTGGTTCGCGACATTAGGCACTGCGATGCAGCGGCTGGGGTGTCCGTTGCGTGCCGTAAGCAGTCCGCAGACCTCAACGTGCGGCGAGGCGCTGGCGTGGTCCAGCATCTGTTGTACCAGGTGTCTCGGCAGGGCGATGCATTCCATGCCGGTTACGGGCCCTGTGTGGCTCAGATGCCGTGGGCGCCGGTCACCCGGGCGCCGCACGCCGGGCAGGCAGGATCTCTGGACAGTTTCACACTGCGCCAGTCGCTGTACAGACCGTCGAACAGCAGCAGACGCCCGCATAGTGATGTGCCCAGTTCGAGCAACACCTTGATCGCCTCCATTGCCTGTAGGCTGCCGATGACGCCGACCACCGGTGCCAGCACACCGTTGTCGGTACACGTCTGTTCCGGTTCCTCGCCTTCCTTGTACAGGCAGCGGTAGCAGGGGCTGTCCGCGCGCCCGGGAATGAATACCGCCAACCTGACCCTCCATGCGGATCGCCGCGCCGGAAACCAGTGGCGTGCCCTGCTGTGACACAGGCCGCGTTGACAGCGAAACGGGTGGCGAAGTTGTCGCTGGCATCGATACCAGGTCGACCTGCCCGAGCAGCGCCGCCAGTTGTTCCGGAGCGACGCCGCGCCTGCAGTGCAGTAACGGTGACGTCGGGGTTGAGCGCCGTCAGCGTATCCCGGGCGGAATCGACCTTGGCGCGTCCCAGATCGCTGTGCCGGTGCAGGATCTGGCGCTGCAGGTTGGACAGTTCCACTGTGTCGTGATCGGCGATCGTGATGTGTCCGACTCCGGCGGCTGGCCAGGTACAGGGCGGCCGGTGAGCCCAGGCCGCCGGCGCCAATAATCAGGACGCGAGAGTTCAGCAGTTTCAGCTGACCGTCGGCGCCGATCTGCGGCAGCAGGATCTGCCGGCTGTAACGGAGTAACTGTTGGTCGTCCATGGCGATACAATAGCGCTCTGCTCAGCACTGCGCCACCAACCCCCGCGGGTTCATCTTTCTTTTCACCGCTAAGGACACGAAGGAATCGAAATAGAAAAACCTCCGGCAGTTACCGCTGAGTGCGTGCCGTTGTACATCTGTGTGGTGAAATCCGCAGGTAATTTCCTGTTGTTCCTTTGTGACCTTGATGGTTACTAAACTCTGCTCATGACAAAGCCTCATGTCTGTCGGCGGGTGTCGGCCGCAGGGATGCGGCCGTCAAGCCTACAGGGAGGTATTCACGGCTTCACGCCGACAGACATGAGGCTTTGTCAATGCACGCCTGAGTAAATTCGCAGCAGGCAGGAACTCAGAGGTACTTGCGCCAGTACTCGGGGCGTTCGTCGCGACACCCGTGGGTCCGGCGGCGTAGATGAGTACATTATATTATGAGATCTGGGTGTTTCATTTTGAAAATTAGCGAATTGACGATTAACCGCACCCAAAGTGACAGATTATGTCACCTTTTTAGGGTGATTTTGAGTCTGACTGCTCAATTGGTTTCGAAAGTTGTATCTATGCGATCAAATATGATTAACTTTAGTATTACCTTTTATTTTTCAGTAATTTATGAAACAATTCCTGGAAATATGAACCAGAGTAAACAGCTATGCGTGTAAGCGGATTAAAAATTCAGATCACCTTCACGCTTTTTGTCTTGATGGCGATTGCCCTGATACTCGGCAATCTCGTTATCTTCATGTTCTGGCAGCGGGCAATGGTGCGCTCTGAGGTAGAGCATGTTGCGGCTGTTCTGGATAATGCGGCTGTTTTTCAGACAGGCCTGAGCCAGGAGACAGAGCAGAAGTATTGAGCAAGAATCTGGAAAACATCTGCCGCTCAGCAGGAAACCGCTGTGTTGACAGTGTCTATTATGATGGCAAGGCATTGCATGGAAACAGTTTCGAGGATCTGACCGCCAAACTCGAGAGCACGGCAAAGACTGCTGCTGCATCAGGCGAGCGGGTCGTTGAACTGGATGGCTCCATATGGCGGGTCATGTTCAGCGCCAGAAGAAGGCATCTGATTGTGGCCGAACCGCTGCTGAGGGAAGATGGTGTGGTCGGGTCCGCTATTCTGGTTCTGGAACTGGACTCGATTTACGAGCTGATCAAGGAGGACCAGAAAATTATCCTGGTCTATCTCTTTGTCAATCTTCTGCTGTTAAGCGTTGTCGGGCTCTTTCGCATGATCAAGCTGATCGTCAGACCGATTGACCGGATCGTCGAGATGACCGACAGCTATCAGGCGACGGACAGTCTTTTTTTCACCACGCACGGCGATTCTAATGAATTCGGCCGTTTGAATATGGCGCTCAACAATATGCTGACGCGGATTGAGAAGGATAAATCGCTCCTGCGCGAGACCATTGATTCGTTGGAGCAGGCAAATGAAGCATTGCGAAAGGCCCACCAGGAAATGGTGCGCACCGAAAAGCTGGCCTCGGTCGGGCGTCTTGTCCGCCGGGCTGGCCCATGAAATCGGCAACCCGATCGGCATTATCCAGGGCTATATCGATTTGCTGCGCCAGGATTCCCTGAGCCTGGAAGAACGGCAGCAGTTCAGCCGGCGGGCCGTTTCAGAACTGGAGCGGATCAACGGCTTGATCAGGCAGCTTCTTGATTATGCCGGCACCTCTTCCGGGGCTTTTGAACGAATTGAGATCAATGAAGATTTCGTCAATACAATTATCGACCTGGTCAAGCTGCGCAATAAACGCGATAATGTGGTTATGGAAACGAACTGGAGCCGGACCTTGCAGTGCAGGGCAACAGGGAAGGGCTGCAGCAGGTTCTGCTCAACTGCGCGATGAACGCGTTGGATGCGGTTCAGGAGCGGGGCCAGGATTTTCATGGGAAGATTATACTGCGTGCGGAAAAAAAAGATCATGCTGACACCGGTGGTCAGCCTGCGGTTGAAATATCCATAATCGACAACGGCATCGGCATTGAAGCGGAAGCATATCGATGCCTTGTTCGACCCGTTTTACACGACCAAGGAACCGGGCCGGGGCACCGGGCTGGGGCTGTTTGTCTCGCATTCCATCGTCGAGGCCCATGGGGGGAAAATGACGGTTGAGAACAACGAGGCTGAAGGGGTAACGGTAAGAATAACCTTGCCGGCAATCGCGTAAAACAACACCAATGAACAAACTGAAATTATTAATCGTCGACGACGAAGACAATATGCGCCACATGCTCACCGCGCTGCTGGAGCGCCAGGGCTACGAGATCGTGACGGCGGAGCATGGTGAAGCGGCCCTGGAACTGGTGGCCGACGCAGCAGTTCGACTTCATCCTCTGCGATGTGAAGATGCCGAAGATGGACGGTTTGCAGTTTCTGGAGGCGGGCCGCGAACTGCTGGCCGACACCACGGTGATCATGATGTCGGCCTTCGGCACGGTGGACCTGGCGCTTGAGGCGATGAAGGCCGGCGCCTATGACTTCATCTCCAAGCCGTTCAAGTCCGACGAAGTGCTGATGACCCTGAAAAAGGCCGAGGAGCGGGAGCAGCTGCGCCGGGAGAACCTGCGCTCAGGAAGAAAATCGAGGAGATCGAGCAGGCCCGGTCGTTTGGCCGGATGATCGGCAGCAGTGAGCCGATGCAGCGGGTATTTCCGCTGGCCCGGCAGATCGCCGTCTACGACACCACCGTGCTGATCACCGGCGCCTCCGGCACCGGCAAGGAAATGGTCGCCCGCGGCATTCACCAACTGCTCGACGCGCAGCGCCGCCGAGATGGTGGCGGTGGACTGCAGCGCGATCCCGGAAACTCTGCTGGAAAGCGAATTGTTCGGCCATGTCAGGGGGGCCTTTACCGGGGCCCAGGCTCAACCGAAAAGGGCTGTTCGAGATTGCCGACGGCTCCACCATCTTTCTCGACGAGATCGGTGAACTGTCCCTGGCCATGCAGGTCAAGCTGCTGCGCGTCCTGCAGGAGCGGGAGATCCGCCCGGTCGGCTCGCAGACCTCTAAGCAGATTGATATCCGCGTCCTGGCGGCCACGGCGAGCGATTTGTTTCAGCGCGTTTCGGAGGGGGACGTTCAGGGAAGACCTCTTCTACCGGCTGAATGTGGTTCCGGTCTGGATTCCGCCATTGCGGGAGCGGCCCGAGGATGTGCCGGGACTGGTGAATCTTTTTATCAGCCGGTTCAATAACCTGCTTGGCACCTCTGTTGCCGCGGCATCTCCCGAGGCGATGGATCTGCTGCTGTCTTACCGGTGGCCCGGAAATGTCAGGGAACTGGAGAATGCAATCCAGCGGGCCCTGGTGGTCAGCGGGGGCAGATTTATAGAAGCGAACCATCTGCCCCAAAAAATCCAGAAGCAAGCCATATCAAAGTGTCGAGTCAGGCGACGTTCAGCAGTCCCATGGGTTGTCCATAAAAAAAGCCCAGCGACGGCTCGAGGCAGAGCTTATCAGAAAAGCCCTCGATGCCTGCGGCGGCAACAAGAGCAGGGCGTCCGAACTGCTTGAGATCAGCTATCCCTCCCTGCTGCAGAAGATCAAAAACTACAGGCTATCTTGAAAAATTGTCTTTTTGCCCCAACTCTGCGTTGCGTGCAAAAATTTTATCCTCGGAATATCGACTATGCCTGCGGTAAAATTTTCACACGCGCCTTGATTTTGAACCAAAATCCTAATTTTGCAAGGTAGCCTGCAAGATCTGATCGTTTTCTGCATTAAATCATGTAGTTATAATATTGCTGATTCAGGGCAGGCTCCTGTTGTAAGAAATTGGTCAGGAGCTGCTGATACAGTTCAGTCATCGAAAGCGGATTTGCCGGTCATGGGGGACGGGGAGATCATGAGACGATTTCGACATGGCCGAACAAAAAACAAAGGCTCGCTTTACTCTTTCTGATGTAACATTTCCTTGTCGTGCCCAGCACGGCTTCTCCTTGATCGAAGTGGTGGTCGCCATGAGCATTTTCGCCATCGGCGTTCTGGCGACCATGCAGATGGGTCTGCTCGCCCAGCGCAATATCACCTCCGGCAATATCGTCACCTCGGCCGTATTGCTCGCTCAGACTGAGCTTGAAAAAATCAAAAATCACGGGTCCCTGATCGACCTTGGGGATGCATTCGATTCGGCAAAGTCCGCGCACGGTCCGTTTCGCATCTCCTATGCATTTCACGATCCGCTCAGCCAGGAAATGGATGCGCCGGTGCAGGCCAATTGCGAAACCGGCGCCTGGGACGGCAGCGGCAGCTGTATGGCTGTGGTCACCGTGAGTTGGCGGCGCGGGGGTGGAGGCCGCGGCGGCAAGGGGCAGGTACGGCTCACAAGCCTGACCCATGGGAGGGGGTGAAGATGTTTTGTAAAAGAGCACAGAACAGAGAAGGATTCACCCTGGTGGAACTGCTCGTTGCCCTGACAATTATCGGGATTGTAACGGCCTCTATTACGCAGATGTTTACCCGCATGTCCTTTGGCTACACCACCCAGACCAGCCACGCCGACCTGCAGCAGTCAGTCAGGGCGGTTCTCGACCTGATGACCCGGGAGATTCGCATGGCCGGCTTTAGTTCCCATAATGTCGAAGGGTTCGGCATCAGCCGCGCCGAGGAGGACCTGGTCGCGTTCACCGTGGATTGGGACGACGACGGTTTCGTTACCCCGAGCCACAGCGATGACCCGTCGATCTTTTTCGAGAGCGATTCCATCACCTATACCCTGAATGGTGAAGATAAGAGTCTTCGGCGCATCACCGCGGAAGACAGCGCATCTGAATCGTCCCAGTCGCTGCTCGGCGGGGCCGGCGACCGGATGCAGGTTGCTGAGCTCAGATTTGCCTATTTCGATGAGCAGGAGCGGGAGACGGATGCTCTTGCCGACATCAGAAGCGTTGGCGTAACAATTACCGCGGCTGCGCCGGCGGGTCGAAAGGGCATGATCAGAAAAACCTACCGCACCAGAATCAGGTGCAGGAACCTGGGCTTGTGAGGGGGTGCCAATGAAATTGAATGTGAAGACGTGCCGCAGAGGCGGTATCAGGCTGAGGAAACGGGACGAGGGAGGCTTTGTGCTGGTGCTGGCCCTGATGGTGATGATGATCCTGACCCTGCTGGGAACCTTGTCGCTGCAGATCGCCAACACCGAAATCATGACAGCGGCAAACACGGAAGCCTCTCTCGCCTCTTTTTATGTTCTCGAGGGCGTCGCTGCCGCAGGTGTAAGCAGCCTCGAGAACCAGAACGTCGGCGGTGATGATTGCCGCGATTCCGAGCCGTCCCAGTGCCTTGTGAAAGCGCTTTATGAAGTGGAGGACTCGGACCTTGACTGGCTCGACGCCGCCTATTTGGACGACACATCGAGGCCGGTCTTCGATCTCACGGTGCTCGATTCAGCGGCAGATGAAAATGACTCGGTAGTGCCGCCTATTCGCGGATTTCCCGGAAAACTGGATCGGCAGCAATCAGCGGGTCTCCAGGCTGCCGGAAGCACTGCGATCCGGGCCCTCGGGCGGCCTGGAGCCGCCTGGATACCTGGACATGGACGACGGCGGTGATGACCTGATCCGCTTCGCGGTGCAGGACTATGGCCGGGTCGGCGCCTATTCGATCGGCTCGGACGATCCGGTGGTGCGCAATTACAAGATTTACGGACTCTATCATGTCGGCGGTAAAACCGGTTATCCGGGCACATCGGCGGTCGAGCTGGGCTACCGCATGGAACTGGTGCCAATGGAGATTCTCTAAATCATTTGGAAGTGGGTGGCAGGCGATGAATAGACATATGAAAATACAAGCAAGACGAACAGGGCCGAGCAAACGGGGACTTCTATGGCGGACGAGTGCGCAGGCGACGCTCTCCAGGATGGCTATTGTTCCAGTGGCAGCCTTGCTGATCTGTTTAACAGTTGAGCAGACCTTCGCCCTGGTTGATGAAGGCGACGGCCTGGACTGTGCGTCCAGGCTCAGGACCTCGGCCTCGATCGTTTTTGACAGCCAGCAGATCCCGACGGGCGGGATCATGTACCAGAGTGTCTACCGGGAAGAGAATTGGGCGGGGGATCTGGTCGCCGCCTGCGTAGACGGCCGTGGCGAGAAAACGACCTGCCTGTGCAAGGATATTTCAGGTGCTGCTGTTGTCTGCTCCGATCCGCTGGTCCCGGAAAGCCCTGAGATCAGGTGGTCGGCGGATCATCTGGCAGCGGCGGTGGATGCGACTATCGGCGGCGACCCGGCGGACGGCTGGTGGAACCGGCGCCGCGTGCTGACTTACAGCAGCGCTGCCCGCTCAGGTGTTGCCTTTACCTACGAAAATCTCGATAACGGGCAGCGCGCCTGGCTGCGCCACGACCCGGACCTGGTTCGCTATATCCGGGGGGACCGCAGCCTCGAACCGGAACGATTCAGACCGCGTTCTTCCTATTACGGCGATTTTATCAATTCCATCCCGGTCAGCTACAGCTCGATTCTGCTCGCCGGCGCCAACGACGGCATGCTGCATGTGTTCGACGAGCAGACCGGCCACGAGTATTTTTCCTACCTGCCTGAGCTGGTTCTCAAAACCTGGGCGCCAGACAGCGAAACCACCGGCAGCTGGCGGGAGAATCTGGCGCTTTTCAGCGATGACGATTACCAGACCAAGCACCGCTACTTTGTCGATGGCAACATTTCGATACGCTACCTGGAAGACAACGCCACCACGCTGGCGGTCGGCTCGCTGGGCCGGGGCGGCAGAGGCATCTATGCGCTTGAATGTATTCGGTCTCAGGGAGATGGCCGATATCGAGGCCGAGGCTGAACAGATCGTCATGTGGGAGTACCCCGATCCGGCTCGCGACGGCCTGCAGGAGGTCGATGGACGCCTGGCGCCGATCGATGACAGCCTCGACGAATCGGCGGACACCTACAGCGACTCGGTCACCGCACTATCGCTTGACCCCTACCTGGGCAAGGTGTACGGCAGCCCCCAGGTGGTCAAGCTGCCGTATCCCGAGATGCCCGGCTACAAGTGGGCGGTGGTGTTCGGCAACGGCTACGACAGCTACAACCAGACGCCGGTCCTCTATATTCTCGATGCGCTTGACGGCCGCGTGCTCAAACGGATTTTCACGACCAAGCCGGAGGAGTCAGCTCAGCCTGATATGGCTGGAAACTGCAATGCGGAGCTGGGCTGCAACGGCCTGTCAACGCCGGTGCTGGTCGACGTGGACGAGGACGGCATCATCGATTGCGCCTACGGGGGCGACCTGCTGGGCAATCTCTGGAAATTCGATTTCACGGGCGGGGAAATATTCGGCTTCGACGGCTGGATGGCGGCTTTTTATGACCAGAGCGACGCTGATCTGAACGGCACACCTGCTCCCCGGCCGCTGATCTCGGTGCGGGACAAGCTGGGCAACCCGCAGCCGATCATGACCAGACCCACGGTGACCAGACCCTGCACCACTGCAGGAACAGGCCTTATGGTGCTGTTCGGCACCGGCTGGACCGATGCTGAGCAGGCAAATGAGGACAACACCCAGTCGATTTACGGTATCTGGGACTGGCAGGATCTCTGGAAAAACAATTTCGATTTCGGCATCGACCCGGCCGCCTCTTACTATGGTGAGATAGCCGCCACGGAAAGCGGTTCCGCTTCGGCTGCCGTATGCTCCAGCGCGGCCCGCAGCGACTGCGAACGATCCTGTGAAATCGGCTGTGCTGCCGGGTCGGCCGACTGCGAGAGCATCTGTGCTGAGAGTGCTGCCGGCGAGCCTGAGCGCCAGGACTGCATGTCAGCCTGCGCGGCCGACAGCGATCTGTGCGTGTCCGGCTGCACGGAGCAATGCTTTATGGCAGCCCAAAGCGGCTTTGACACGATAACCTGCCAGTCTGAAACCACGGCAGTATATGAGCAATGCCTCGCTGCTGCCGAGGACCTCGAACAGCAGAGCCGGTGCGAAACCGATTATGCGGCCGGCAGCGGGCTGTGCGCCTCCTACTGGGACTCCTATCTGGGCTGCAGCACGACCCGGACGCTGAGCAACCTGGCCCAGATCATGTCCTCTGAACAGGCCGCTTCGATCTCGCTGCTGGAACAGACGCAGCTCTCCCTGGTCGGGCTGGATTATTACTCCGAGGAGGAGGCGATGGCGGCAGGCGGGCAGGTCCGGCCAGGCGATATCAAGGCAAGCGAGGAGGACCCGCTCCAGATCGATGGCTATGATGGGGTGGTCAGAACCATATCTGATCAGCCGATCAACTGGTTTAATCCGGAGGAGCGAAGCGACGTCTTACAGGAATCCACGCATGTCGGCTGGTTCTTCGATCTGCCGCTGGAAGGCGAACAGCTGGCCACCGATCCGGCCGTTTACGACGGCATGCTTTACTATGCTACCCAGCTGCCATCTACTGAATCCTGCAGTGCCGGGGAGGCCGTGGTGATGGCCCAGCAGTCCTGTTCCGGCGGGCGGGCGGAGGCCATCGTTTTTGACATCAACCGCGACAATGCCTTGAGCAGCCGGGACTCGGTGGCGCTGTACGATCTTGGCGGGTTGACTTCGGTCTCAGGCATCGTGCAGCGCAACATGCAGGCCTCGCCGACCATTATCGCAGCGCTGGGGCGGGATCTGGTCTACCTGCCCGGGCATGTCGCCCCGGCAGCGGCCCAATCCTCTGATATTCTTATCAGCTCGATCTGGTTTGCTCCGGGGGTGGAAAAGATGGTGACCCGGGGCAAGAATCTGGGCCTCTACTTCTGGCGGGAATTGTTTTGAAATTCAGTCTGAAAAACAACCGGGGGGTTACCCTCTGCGAGCTCATGATCGCGCTGGCCATTGTCTCGATCATCGCGACTATCGGCACCGTTTCGCTGCTCGGCATGAAACAGCGGATGAAGCTTGCCGGATTTGCCAATACCATCAAGGCGGACCTGAACCGGGGCAAAATCATCGCAGCCCGGCAGAAGAGCTACGTGGTGCTGCAGATCAGCGACGGCTATTATGAACTCTTTGTCGACGACGGGGCCGGCGAGGCGGCGCCGGGGGACTGGCTGCTCCAGGGGGATGAGCTCAGGCTGGCGCGGCGGGAGATCGACCAGTCGCTGAGCCTGGTGTCGAATTTTCCCGGCGATCATCTGCGCCTGCGCAGCAGCGGGCGGATCAGGCCGGGCCGCTTCACCATCAGCGGGGCAGGGGGCAGGCAGATGGCGGTGGTGGTCAATGCGGTGGGGCGGATCAGGCTTGAGGGGCCGACCTAGGAAATCACCTCGAAGCCGATTTTGCTGATCGCCTCTTCGATCACCTTTTTATCGATCTCACCGTCATAGTGTGCCTGTCCCTGGTCGAGGTCGACCCGCACGTTGGTTATCCCATCAATCGCTTCCAGCGCCTTGGTGGTCGAGGCCACGCAATGCTGGCAGCTCATGCCCTTAATTTTCACGCTTGCCATTGTTTTCACCCCGTTATTTCTTAGTGTTTTAAGTCCAGGCTGGATCGTGCCACATCGTGATATACACCTCAAACTGGTAATGATTCGATCCGGCCCGGTCAAGGATGGGAACGTGAAACATGGCACTCGTTACAAAGACATATGCGGTAGGCGGCATGCACTGCGCCGCCTGCTCGAGCAGGATCGAACGGGTGGTCTCGGGCCTGGACGGGGTCGAAGCGGCCTCGGTCAACCTGGCCACCGAGAAAATGGTCAGTACCTACGACCCGGAGCTCTTGCCGGAAAAGGCGTTGATCGACCGGGTCGCCGAGCTTGGCTTCAGCCTGTCGCCGGATCGAAGCGCGGAGAAAACGGTGACGCTGGCGATTGGGGGCATGCACTGCGCCTCCTGCTCCTCGCGCATAGAAAAAGTCCTGAACAGCAAAGAGGGGATCGTCTCGGCCGCGGTCAATCTGGCCAGTGAGCAGGCGCGCGTGTCCTATGACCCGGGCCTGATCAATGTCCGGCAGATGCGCGAGGCGATCGAGGAGCTCGGCTTTACAGCCGAGCGCTCCAGCGACGGCCTCGATGATTTCACCAGAAAGCGCCTGGAGTCCGAAGCTGCCCTGCAGGCCATGAAGCGCCGTCTGGCCGTGCTGCTTTCGCTGGCCGGTGCGCTGTTTTACATCTCCATGGGTGAGATGCTCGGCCTGCCGCTGCCCGCTTTTCTGGATCCAGGCCGTCATCCACTGGCCTTTGCGCTGGCCCAGTTCTGCCTGGTGGTGCCGATCCTCGTGCTGGGCCGCTCCTTCTACCTGGTCGGCATTCCGGCCCTGCTGAGAAAATCCCCGAACATGGATTCATTGATCGCGGTGGGCACCGGCGCGGCCTTTATCTACTCGACCTGGGGACTGATCGAGATCGGCCTGGGCATCGATGTGCAGATGCGGGTCATGGATCTCTACTTCGAGTCGGCGGGGGTGCTGATCGCGCTGGTCTATCTGGGCAAATATCTCGAGGCGCGCTCCAAGTTCCACACCTCCGATGCGATCGCCCAGCTGATGCAGCTCACCCCGGACACCGCCACCCTGGTCGACGGCGATACCCAGCGATCCATCGCCACCGATGAAATCGAGGTGGGCGACATCCTGCTGATCAGGCCCGGCGAGCGCATCCCGGTCGACGGCACCATTATCAGCGGCGGCTCGACGCTGGATGAGTCGATGCTGACCGGCGAGAGCCTGCCGGTGGAAAAAAACAAAGGCGACAGCGTCTTCGGCGGTACGCTCAATCAGACCGGGGTATTGAGGGTCGAAGCCAGACAGACCGGCAATAACACGGTGCTGGCCCGGATCATCCGCATGGTCGGCGAGGCCCAGGGCAGCAAGGCGCCGATCGGCTCGCTGGCCGATCGGATCAGTCTCTACTTCGTGCCGATCGTGATGGGCATCGCGCTGCTCACCGGCCTGGGCTGGTATTTCATCGGCGGGGTCGAGTTCTCCATGGCGCTCAGGTTCTTCATCGCGGTGCTGGTGATCGCCTGTCCCTGCGCGATGGGTTTGGCCACGCCGACCTCGATCATGGTCGGCACCGGCCGGGGGGCGCAGCTCGGCGTGCTGGTCAAGAACGCGGCCGCGCTGCAGACCGCCGAGCAGGTGCAGACCGTCGTCTTCGATAAAACCGGGACCCTGACCCGGGGCAGGCCCGAGGTGAGCGCATTTATCTGCCACAGCGACAGCTTGAACGAGGAGCAGGTGCTGCGCCTGGCGGCCTCGCTCGAACAGTCGTCCGAGCACCCGTTGGCCGCGGCCCTGGTCAATTATGCCGGGCAGCGCAGCATCAAACTGCAGCAGCCCGAGTCCTTCGAACTGCTCGAGGGAGCCGGCATCAGGGGCCTGGTCGACGGCTATGAGCTGCTGATCGGCAACGAGCGGATCTGCTCGGCGCATGGCATAGAGGTGCCGGCACGCGTCACCGGGGACCACCGTTTTGCCCAGAAAGGCAATGACGGTGCTCTATGCGGCGGTGAACGGCTCATTTTCCGCGCTGATCGTGATTGGCGATCAATTAAAAGACGAAGTGCAGGAGCAGATCGCCCTGCTCAAGTCCATGGGGCTCAAGCTGGTGATGCTGACCGGCGATCATCCCGACACCGCCGCCGCAATCGCGGGCCAGGCCGGAATAAGCGAAGTGATCGCCCAAGTGCTTCCCGATCAGAAGCGCAGCAAAATCGAAGAACTGCAGAACGGCAGAACCGTCGTGGCGATGGTGGGCGACGGCATAAACGACGCGCCGGCCCTGGCCCAGGCCGACGTCGGCATCGCCATGGGCTCGGGCACCGACATCGCCATGGAGTCGGGCGATATCGTGCTGATGAAGGGCAACCTCGACGGGGTGGTGACCGCGCTGAAACTGTCGCGGGCGGTGATGAAAAATATCCGTCAGAACCTGTTCTGGGCCTTCGGCTACAACGTGGTCGGCATCCCGGTGGCGGCCGGGCTGCTCTACATCTTCGGCGGACCGACGCTGAGCCCGATGCTGGCCGGTGCAGCCATGGCGCTGAGCTCCGTTTCGGTGGTCAGCAATGCGCTGCGCCTGCGATTTTTTAATGGGTGATCTGCGCATGATTTCGTCGCTTTTGTCTTGACTTTTCTTGCTGCTTCACTATATATAAGCCTTCGTAAATGAACAGCGATTCATATCCTTGGTCTGTCATTTTCAGCCATTTGTCACGTTAGTTGCCGTTTCAATTTTGAAACGGCGCATTTATTCCAATACATCAAAAAAGAGGAATCCTATGTCGAAACTTGTAGCACCTCATGGTGGAAAAGGCCTGGTCTGCGCCCTGCTCGAAGGCGCCGAAAAAGAAGCGGAGCTGAAGAAAGCCGCAGGACTCAAGCAGATTGAAATCTCCGCCCGCGCCAAAGGCGATCTGATCATGATGGGCATCGGTGGGTTCAGCCCGCTGACCGGCTTTATGACCAAGGCCGACTGGAAAGGCGTCTGTGAGAATTTCCAGATGGCCGACGGCACCTTCTGGCCGGTACCGATCACCCTCGACGTTTCCGCAGCCGACGCCGCCGACATCTCCGAGGGCGACGAGATCGCGCTGGTCAGGAACGGTGAGACGTTCGCTACCATGAAGGTTGAAGAGAAGTTCGAAATGACCGAAGCCGACAAGAAATGGGAATGTGAAAAAGTTTTCATGGGCGAAGGCGAAGAGTCTGTGGGTGGCAAATTCTGGGAGATCGCCCCTGAAGATCATCCGGGCGTCATCATGGTCATGGCCCAGAAAGACTTCAACCTGGCCGGTCCGGTTAAAGTACTGTCCGAAGGCGAGTATCCGGCCGAGTATCCTGGCGTCTACCTGAAGCCTGCCGAGACCCGCGCGCTGTTCGACGAGCGCGGCTGGGCCAACGTCGCCGCCCTGCAGCTGCGCAACCCGATGCACCGCTCTCACGAGTACCTCTGCAAGATCGCGGTAGAGGTGTGCGACGGCGTTTTGATCCACTCCCTGATCGGCAACCTGAAGGCCGGCGACATCCCGGCCAAGATCCGCATCAAGGCCATCGACATTCTGATCGACAAGTATTTCGTCAAAGAAAACGTCTACTCCGCCGGTTATCCGCTGGATATGCGTTATGCCGGTCCGCGCGAAGGCCTGCTGCACGCCACCTTCCGCCAGAACTACGGGGTCAACTTCATGCTGATCGGCCGTGACCATGCCGGCGTCGGCGACTTCTACGGCCTGTTCGAGGCCCAGGATATCTTCGATCGCATCCCGATGACAGGCGATCCGGCCAAAGACCTGCTCTGCAAGCCGATGAAGATCGACTGGACTTTCTACTGCCACGAGTGCGACGGTATGGCCTCGATGCGCACCTGCCCGCACGGCAAGGACTCCCGCGTGATCCTGTCCGGCACCAAGCTGCGCAAGGCCCTTTCCGAAGGCGCCGAGATCGTTGACCACTTCGGCCGCGACGAAGTTCTCGATCACCTGCGCGATTACTACGAAGGTCTGACCGAGAAGGTTGAGATCAAGATGCAGAGCCATGCCGAAGGCTCGAAAATGTAATTAATCTCTCTCAAGCGCATTCTACAGGAGGCAGGGCCCGGTGCCCTGCCTCTTTTTTTTTATTTTTCGGGCTCTTAAAAGTGCATGCTTGACAATAATCTCAAAAAGAGATATTTTTTATTTCATGCACGTGATTACCAGAAAGCGGCTCCTGGATTTCAGTAAAGAACATCCCGCTTGTGCGGTATCGCTGGAGGCATGGTATCGAATTGTAAAACACACAAATATTGGAAATTTCGCCGAACTCCGAAGAATTTTTCCCAGTGCCGACCTGGTTGGGAAATTCACGGTGTTCAATATTGGCGGCAATAAAGCACGACTCATCACGGCAATTCACTACAACACGCAGAAGGTGTATATTCGTAAAGTCCTGACGCATGCCGAGTATGACAAGAACAGGTGGAAGGAGGGGTGACCATGAATATTTCTTATGATCATATCACCAGCGTATGGCCGTCTATTAAATCAACCTTCTCGGTTCCGCACACTGAGGAAGAATATGATAACCTGGTTGCACTGCTGGATTTCCTGCTCGATGAGGTCGGCGAAGATGAGAAACATCCATTAGCCTCGCTGATGGAGACCATAGGGAGTCTTGTTGAATCTTATGAGGCCAAAAACGTTGAGCTGCCCAGCGGAAATCCGGTGGAGGCCTTGCGCTATCTGATGCAGGAACACGGATTAAAGCAGGCGGACCTTCAGGAACTCGGCAGTCAAGGCGTCGTTTCAGAGATCTTGCAGGGCAAGAGAAGACTCAATCTCCGGCAGGTCAAGGAATTGAGTCAAAGGTTCAAGGTCTCCCCACTCGTTTTTATGTAAATCTTTGCTGGTATAAGGGTGAATTAATGAACGAACTGCACGTCGGACTCGGTGACAGAAGTTACCCGATAACCATAGAGGCAGGCTGTCTGAAGCGGGTTGCCGGCGAGCTGGCCAGAAATTACCCGGCCAGCCGCTATTGCATCATCGCCGATGATACGGTGGCCGGACTCTACGGCGGCGAGCTTCTGGGCTCGCTTGAAAAAGAGGGGCTGAAGGCGGACCTGCTCAGTTTTACCCACGGCGAGGAACACAAAAACATCGACACGGTCGGCCGGCTGCTGAGCGCGGCCGCCCGCAGCGGGGTGGATCGCAAATCGATGTTCATCGCGCTGGGCGGCGGCGTCACCGGCGATGTCGCCGGCTTTGTGGCGGCAACCTACATGCGCGGCGTCCCCTTTATCCAGATACCGACCAGCCTGCTGGCCCAGGTGGATTCCTCGGTCGGCGGCAAAACCGGGGTGGACATCCCGGAGGGCAAGAATCTGGTCGGGGCCTTCTACCAGCCCCAGGCGGTGTTTATCGACCCGCAAGTCTTGAACACCCTGCCCCAAAAAGAATACATCAACGGCATGGCCGAGGTGATCAAGCACGGCATCATCAGGGATGGCGGGTACTTCCGGCTGCTGGCGGATAAACGCCGCCAGGTGATGGAACTCGACCCCCTGACCGTGCAGGAAATGATCTATATCAGCTGCCGGATAAAAGCCAAGGTGGTGGGCGAAGACGAGAAGGAAACAGACCTGAGGCGCGTTCTCAACTTCGGCCACACCATCGGTCACGCGGTGGAGGCCGCCTCCGGGTTTGAAATCCCCCACGGCTTCGCCGTTTCGATCGGCATGGTCGCCGCAGCGAGGCTCTCGCAGATGAAAGGCTTGCTGGCCCCGGACAAGGTCGAGACCATTGCCGCGCTGCTCAGACAATACGGCCTGCCCACCGAGGTCCCCGATGATCTTGACCGCGGGCGGGTCAAATCTTACCTTCTGACCGATAAAAAGCGGGTCGGGACCAGAACCTCTTATGTTCTGCTGAAAAATATCGGCAGTGCGCTCATTACCGACGAGATCAGCGAGGCAGAAATCGACACGGTCCTGGGCTGAGTGAAAACTGCGGCTTAGGGCTGAATTGACGAAAAACTGAGCAGAGCGAACGCAACGGGACAGACAGATGCCAATTTATGAATTTTTCTGCAGCGACTGCAACACCATTTTCAATTTTTTCTCCAGAAAAATAGATACCGAAACCCGGCCGGACTGCCCGAAATGCGGCCGCACAGGGCTCGAGCGGCAGGTCTCGATGTTTGCCACCATCGGCAAGGCCAGCGAAGAGGACGATCAACTGGCGGGTATCGACGAATCGAGGATGGAGCAGGCGCTCGACTCGCTGATGCGCGAGTCGGAGGGCATCAACGAAGACGACCCGAAGCAGATGGCCACCCTGATGCGCAAATTCACCGAGCGCACCGGCATCAATCTCGGCGACAATATGGAGGAGGCCATCAGCCGGATGGAAAAGGGCGAGGACCCGGACCAGATCGAGAAGGAGATGGGCGACCTGCTCGACGGCGATGATTTTTCCTTCGAGGCGATGAAGAAAAAGGCGCTTTCCTCACGCCCCAAGCCAGCCCACGACGAAACCCTCTACGATCTGCACCCGGAGAACGGGTAAGGAGAAGCTCTAAGTCCTGTCAGGATGAAGTCCCGCGAAAGCTAGAGTTGCATGGGTGAATAAAGTCCGATTACTCTGCAGGCTTCTTTGTCCAGGTGCAGCGATCCGCTTCCCCCTTGCCCACGGTGCTCACCGAAAGCAGCGCTTCCTGACCCGTTGCGTAGATCAGGCAGGCATCGGTCAGAATGTAAATCTCTTGGTTGGAAATCTTATACCAGTTTTCTTGATCGCGGGTAATTTCCACCTGGTAATTGCCAACCCGGTAACCGCTCGATCGATAAACGGCCGCCACCGGGCAGACGATTTCGGTCGAGCTGAACTTCATCTTTCCCGAGCGGCCCCTCATGGACAATAATACCTGTTCCGACTGGGCTTCCTGATAGCAGTTTTCAGTGCGAATGAGAATACTTTTGGTGTCGATTTTGAAAAAATCATTGTCGATCTTAGAAACGACTTCCTGGTAGTCTCCGGCGAAAACCGGCAACGGCGCGAGACAAAGCAGCACTAAGCACAGCCATCTTGATTTCATAAACGATTGTCTCCTCTGGCTATTTAAAAATACGCATCGATTAGTGGATCGTTTCAGAGCTGCGGTTGCTGAAGAAGTGCACCATCTTGTATGACTTTTCTTTGTCCCTGAGGAGTTTCTGAACCTCTTTTTCTTTCATACCAAGCGATTTGGCCAATTCGCCGATGTCGTAGACCGGGGTGCCGTCGGGGGAGTAGCTGGACGGCCGCAATTCGGGAAAACAGTGGTCGGTGGCGTGCCCGGACGCCTGCAGCAGGATCGAGACGATTTCCGGGGGGCCATAGAGAAGCAGCCATTCCACTGCCTCCGCCCAGAGTTTCGCATCGACAGTTTTATTCTGCACGACCTTCATTGCGGTGTCAAGGTCCCAGTGTTCTTTAAAGTCCATTGCTGTTTCCTGTTATTTTTATCGTGGAATAACAGAATTTTCACTCCACGCGGTTTATAAAAATTTCTGCTACACTATAATAAATAATCAGGCGTTAGCAATATCGGTAAAATGGTGCACGCTGGCATGCGTTAAATCATTGGGGAGCTTCAGATTCACAAGCGATTGCAGATCAAAGGGGAAGGGGTATGAATAAGTTTGAAGGCGGCATTTTTCTTGAAAACATCGAGTGGTTCGATGAATCGGGCCAGGAACTGGTGCACCGCTTGCCCGAATCGGGTTCCGGTGAGATAAAATTCGGCGCCCAGCTGACGGTTCGCGAAAGCCAGGCGGCGGTGCTCTTTTACCAGGGCAAGGCCCGCGACGCCTTCGGTGCCGGCAGGTTCACCCTGAAGACGGCCAACCTGCCGATCCTGACCAAGATTCTGTCCATTCCCTGGCGCGGCGACAGTCCGCTGCGCGCCGAAGTGTACATGGTGAATCTCAAGTACTTCACCAATCTCAAGTGGGGGACCAGGAATCCGGTGGCCTTCAGGGACGCCGAACTAGGCCTGATCAGGCTGCGGGCCCACGGGATTTTCAATGTGCAGGTGGTGCAGCCGGTGCTGTTCATCAATTCGCTGGTCGGCACCATGCACAAGATCACCACCGAGGATATCTCGACCTATCTGAAACGGGTGATCGTCTCGCGCCTCAACGATTTCTTGGGCGAGCGCCTCGACACCATTATCGATCTGCCGGGCAAGTTCGATGAATTCTCGGTCGAACTGCAGAAAAAGCTGACCCTTGATTTTGCCTATTTCGGCCTGCGCCTCAGCCATCTCTACATTACCTCGATCACCCCGCCCGAGGAGGTGCAGAAGGCAATCGATGATCGATCGAGGATGAACGTGATCAAGGATATGGACAAGTTTGTCCGGATGAAAGCGGCCATGGCCATGGAAAAGGCGGCCGAAAACCAGGGCGAGGCCGGGGCCGGCATGGGCCTGGGCATGGGGCTGATGATGCCGGCCATGTTCGGCGGTGCGGGCGGCGGCTTGGCGTCGGCGGGAGGCGGCCAGCAGCCGGCTGCGGGCCGCCAGGGCGAGCTTACCAGCTGCCCCGACTGTCACAACGAAATTGCCCGGGACTCGCGTTTTTGCCCGCTGTGCGGCCATCAGCTCGTGGTGCTGAGCCAGTGCCGGGAGTGCGGCAAGAATCTCTCGCCCGAGGCCAGGTTCTGCTCCCGCTGCGGCAGTGGTACAGAGGTGAAAGCCAAGGCGGTGATCTGCGCTGAGTGCAGCGGTGAAAATATGCCCGGGGCGACCTTCTGCAACCACTGCGGCAGCCGCTTGCAGGGCGGCCATGAATAGTTCTAGCCTGGGCTGAGATAGACGTAAGCGATGGAGCTCAGGATCAGCCACCGCTGTCCGTCCTGCGGCGGGCCGGTCGAAATGAAGGAGGCGGACCGGCTCACCGACTGTCCTTTCTGCGATGTGCAAAACTACATGGTGTCCGGCCCCATGCTGCGTTTCATGCTGCCTCAGAGGCTGCCTGAGCACATAGACCGCGCCGATATCATCTACTTTCCCTATCTGCGCTTCAAAGGAAATATCTATACCTGCGGCGGCAGCAAGGTCGGCTGCAAGGTGCTCGATACCACCCATCAGGGCATCGAGGAGGCCGCGCTGCCGCCGTCGCTCGGCCTGCGCCCCCAGGCCATGAAACTTCGCTTGGCAGATGATAGCGGCGGCCGCTTCATCAGGCAGACCGAGCGCCCGGCCGCGGTGCTGGAGCGCGCTGAAAAACTGGCCCGGGCCTTTTCCGATACAGACGCTGCAAAGCTCTATCACCGCGCCTTTATCGGCGAGACGGTAAGCTGCCTCTACCTGCCGCTCTATATCGAAGAAGGCACACTTTTCGATGGCGTGCTGCAGCGCCCGCTGGGCGATGTCCCTGCCTGGCTGACTGAGCGCGACAATCTGCTCGCTTTCCAGAAACAGTGGCGGCCCCGCTACCTGGCCATGATCTGCCCGCACTGCGGCGATACCATGCAGGGGCAGCCGGACTCCCTGGTGGTGCACTGTTTCAATTGCGATACCTGCTGGTCCGAGCAGCGGGGGCGTTTTATCCCCGTCGATTTCAGGCTGCTGGAGGCCCGCCGAAGCAACACGGCCTACCTGCCGTTCTGGAGGATTCGCGCGACCTCCACCGGGCTGGCGATGAACAGCTTTGCAGATCTTTTGAGCACCGCCAATCAGCCCGTGGTTCTCACCCGGCACCACCGGGACCAGCCCCTGGAGTTCTGGATTCCGGCGCTGAAAATCAGGCCGCGGGTCTTTTTGACGCTGGCCAAGGGTGCGACCCTGTCCCAGTTGAAATATCCCCGGGGCGAGGCGAAACTGAGCCGCAGGCTGCTGCCCGTCACCCTGCCGCTGAAGGAGGCGGTGCAGGCGATCAAACCGGTGTTTGGTGCTGTCGTCGTCAGCAGAAAAGATATACTGCCCCGCCTTCCCCGGCTCAAGCTCACGGTGCTGCAGACAACCTTGTGTTTTCTGCCGTTTGAGGATACCGGCCACGATTATGTGCAACTCCATTCAGGCGTGTCCGTCACCTCCTCGACGGTGCGTCTGGGGCGAAAACTCTGATCTGCAGCATCATCTGCAGCTCCGGCTCGCGGCGCGAGCGTCACCGAGCCGAGGGCAGGTACACCGGGTGTTGCAAAAGACACGCTTCAGCTTCGTGAGCCACGCCTTGTGCTGCCCAGCGCAGCCCTGCCGCGGAGCGGCGATTATCGGTAAAGGTTGAGGCTGTCATGAGCATTTCCCGTTCACAAACGGGTGTTTCGGACTTATAAGTGGTTCTCGTAGGCAAAGCGTATTATGGGCGCGGATGTTTTCCTGCCTATGAATGGTAGGCGAGCGTAGGTTTCAGCGTGGACTGCATGCAAGACAATCATGAAAAATACATGGGCTATGCGCTTCAGGAGGCGGAAAAAGCCCTGGCGGCAGGAGAATTTCCGGTCGGCTGCGTGCTGATCCACGACGGCCGAATCGTCGCTGCCGGGGGCCGCATAAACAGCGGCATCGGCGGCAATGAGTTCGACCACGCCGAAATCGTGGCGCTGCGCAGGCTGATCGACACCGCTCCCGAGCTCGATTTCAGCGAGGTGGTCGTCTATTCGACGCTCGAGCCCTGCCTGATGTGCTATGCCACCCTGATACTCAACGGCTTCAGAACCATCGTCTTCGGCTTTGAAGATGTGATGGGCGGCGGCAGCGGACTCGAACTGGCCAGGCTGCCCTCGCTCTATTCCTCTATGCAGGTGCGGGTAATTCCCGGGGTCGGCAGGTCCGCCTGCCTGGAGTTGTTTCAGCGTTTTTTCAAGGACGAGAAAAACGACTACTGGCGCGATTCGCTCCTGTCCCAGTACACGCTCGAACAATCCAACCAGGGTAAGGGCTGAAGAATTTGAGCTGGGAGTACTCGGCAAATCTGTTCAATATGGGCGGCTAATCATGAACAAGCCCCGCACCGTCGGTTTTACGCCCGGCGAGCGCAATGTCTTTCTGCATATCCTGACCGGCTGCAACCTGTCCTGCAGCCACTGCTACATCAACCCCGCCCAGCACGGCACCGCGCTGCTGAGCAGAGCCCGGATGGGCGCCTGGATCGAACTCTTTCACGACCCGGCGAAACAGTCCAACATCGTTTTTCTCGGCGGTGAGCCGACCCTGCACCCGGAGTTGCCGTTCGGCATAGAGAAGGCCAAAGCGCTTGGCTACTCGGTCACCGTCGATACCAACGGTTACCTGTTCCACGATTTTCTCGACAAGGTGACGCCCGCTGTCCTCGACTATCTGAGCTTCAGCCTCGACGGGCCGGATCCGGCCACCAATGACCCGATCCGGGGCGACGGGGTATTTGGGGTCTGCACCGCAAATCTGCGCCGGGCGGTGGCCCGGGGCTTTCACACCTCGCTGATCTATACGGTAAGCAGCAGAAATATCGAGGCCCTGCCCCGGATGGTGCCGCTGCTCGCCGATCTTGGCGTGGATCGTTTTTTTATTCAGGTGATCGGGCTGCGCGGAAAATCGGCGGCACCCGGCAGCGACGGCAAAAGCGGCGCCAACAGGCTGCAGGTCGAGCCAGAGCGGTGGCTGAGCGTGGTTCCCGCGGTCGCAGCTGCGGCGGCAGAAAAGGGGATCGATGTGATTTTCCCCAAAGTCTACCTGGAGCCGGACGAGGAGTTCTACTGTGCCGGCAATGTCGCGGAAAACTTCTTCATCTTTCCCAACGGCCGGGTCTACCAGTGCCCCCTCTGCGAGGACTATCCGGTCCATTCCTATATGATAGAGGATGACCGGCTGGTGCACCGGGACGGCCTGAACGAGGATCGGCTTTTCAAGCTCGATATCGCCGAAGGCTGCGTGATCAACAAACTGCTGCAGCCCGATACCATCGCCTATGACCGCAGCGGCAGACCGCTGCACCGGGTGTCCTGCTGCCTGCTCAAACAGCGCTTCGACGGGATCTAGCCTGACGTTAACGAGTCGATACCGCCTACTATCCCGCGTCGGAAGTATCTTCAGTCTCTTCCAATTTCTTCTTTTTGCCGAAAATCGAGGTCAGGAAAATACCCGCTTCATAGAGCCCGAAGAGCGGAAAACAGAGCAGGCCGGTGGCCATGAAATCGCCGGCGCTGAGCAGGAAGGCAAGCACCACGATGGCGCCGTAGAAATAGAGCCGCTTGGACCTGAAATAGCCGGCCTGCACCAGGCCGGACTTGCCGGCCATGACCATCAGAAACGGAATCTGAAATGACAGGCCGAAGGCCAGCACCATCCGGGCCACGAAGGTCAGGTATTTGCCGAGTTTGGGCAAGGGCTCCAGGCCGGGGTGGGCATAGCTCATGAAGTAGACCAGCATCTTGGGCAGCACCGAGAACAGGGCGAAGGCCCCGCCGCTCAGAAACAGCAGCGAGGACCAGAACACCACGGTGATGGCCAGCCGGCGCTCATGCTTGTGCAGACCCGGGGAGACAAAGCGCCAGGCCTGGTAGAGCACGAAGGGGAAACTGACCATAAGGCCGACCAGCAGCGCAAGTTTTATGTAGGCCAGAAAGGCCTCCGGCAAATTGGTGTAGACCATCCGGTAGACCATCGGGCTGGCGTCGAACAGCGGCTTGATGATGAACTGGGCGATCTGTTCGGCAAAGAAATAGGCGCCCACCGAACACAGTACAATGGCGATGAAGGACCTGATAAGACGCCTGCGCAGTTCGTCGTGGTGGGGACGGAAAAAAGCCAGACTGCGTTCAAGCGTGGACATGGAACTGCTCAGGAAGATGGCGGGGACGGGGAGTCTTGGGGATCGGTCTCAGGGTCAGCGGGCGGCTCAGGCCCCCCGGATCCGTTTGTTGCTGCGCTGGCTTCCTGCTGCTGCTCCGGCCGCTTGAAAGGCGGGGGTTCGGCAGTGGCCTGCTCGGTTTCGTCCGCGTCCGGTTCGGGGGGGGCGTCCTGTTCGACCGGAATTACCGTGCCGTCCACGTCGATGACCTCCTGGAGCCCCGACTCGAGATCCCTGACCACCCCGGTGAACCCGTCGGGTGCGGCCTCGCCGAGCTGTTTTTTTATCGAGTCGGCGGCTTCCTCGAGTTCGGGTTTTATCGAATCGAAGGGATTGTCTTCGGCCAGATCCTCTTTCAGAGCGGACACGGTTTTTTTCAGCTCCAGCACACCCTTGGCAACCGACCTGGCCAGTTCCGGCAGTTTGTCGGGACCGACCACGATCAGGGCCAGGGCCAGGATAAGTATCATTTCGGGCAAGCCGATGCCAAACATGTATACCTCGTATTGCAAATAACCGTTTTTCAGGCAGAGCGGCGGTAAAACCGCATCCCCAGCGGAGTCGAAATCTACCAGAACGGCCTGTAGAAATCCATGGCTATTTCAAAAGCGTACCGCACCTGGATCAACCTGGTTCTACCGGTTTGGGCAAGAAGCCAGAATCACATGATTTTCTATAAATTTCTTGTGGTTGACTTTACTGGGTAGTTTGACTATAATTACCCGGTTCTACCTAAGACTTACAATGCGGGTTTTGCGCCACCGGTGCAAAACCACTATTTTTTTTGAAGCAGATAGAAGCAGACATTCAGGAGATATAGATGTCCAGCGTGGTTATTGTCGGGACCCAGTGGGGTGATGAGGGTAAGGGAAAGATCGTCGACCTGCTCACCCGCTCTGCCGATTACGTGGTCAGATTCCAGGGCGGCAACAATGCCGGGCATACCCTGGTGGTCGGTGGGCGGCAGTATATTTTTCATATCATTCCTTCCGGCATTCTCTACGAGGACAAAACCTGCATGATCGGCAACGGGGTCATCATCGATCCGGCCGTGCTGCTCAGCGAAATCAAGAACCTGGCCGACAAGGGTCTGGCGATGACGCCCCAGCGCCTGAAGGTGAGCGAAAATGCCCACCTGATCATGGAGTACCATAAGCAGCTCGACATTGCCCAGGAAGCAGCGCTTTCCGAGGACAAAAAGATCGGCACCACCGGACGGGGTATCGGCCCCTGCTATGTCGACAAGGTGGGCCGGATCGGCATAAAAATAGGCGATCTGCTCGATGAGCGGCTGCTCCGGGACAAACTCGCGGCAGTGCTCGAGGAGAAGAACTTTCTGCTGACCAAAAGATTCGGCGCTGAGCCGCTGGCGTTCGACGACATGCTGGCCCAGATGCTGGGCTATGCCGAACAGCTTGTTCCTTATATTGCCAACGTCTCGGTTGAACTCGACACGGCCCGCCGGGCCGGTAAACATATCCTGTTCGAAGGTGCCCAGGGCACCCAGCTCGATATCGATCACGGCACCTACCCGTTCGTCACGTCTTCCAACACGGTGGCCGGCAATGCCTGCAATGGAGCGGGCTTCGGGCCGACTCACATCGATGCGGTCATAGGCATACTGAAGGCCTATACGACCCGGGTCGGAGAGGGCCCCTTTCCCACCGAACTGCACGATGCGACGGGTGAGGCCCTGCAGAAAAAAGGCGGGGAATTCGGCGCCACGACCGGCAGAAAACGACGCTGCGGCTGGCTCGACGGCGTGGTTGCCACCGATGCAGTCAGGCTCAACGGTCTGACGGGCCTGGCCATCACCAAGCTCGATGTGCTCAGCGGCCAGTCGACCATCAAGATGGCTACCGGCTACCGCCTCGGCCCAGCTCAGCTCAAGGTCATGCCCGCCAATATCGAGGCGGCCCAGGCGGTGCAGCCCATCTACCAGGAAATGGCCGGCTGGCATTCTGATATCAGCGGGGCCAAGAGCTTTGAGGATCTGCCGGGCGAAGCCCAAGACTATATCAAACGAATTGAGGATTTTACCGGCGTTGAGGCGGTGATCGTCTCAGTCGGTCCCGACCGGGATGAGACGCTGCTGCTGAAAAATCCGTTCGAGGCTTGATTGACGCAGCCCCGGAGAACGTTGCATCAGCCGTTTCAAGAAGCACTGCTGGTCGGTTTAAGGTACCAGTTAACATACATGAGATAACGAGGTAACGATGGCAAGAATTACAGTTGAAGACTGTCTTCAGCAAGTTGGCGACGACAACCGGTTCAACCTGATTCACCTGGCAGTTCAGCGGATCAAGCAGCATCGCCAGGGTGAGCCGTATCTGGTCGAAGCCAAAAACAAGGAAGTGGTCATGACCCTGCGTGAAATCGCCGCAGGCGAGGTGACTTTCAATAATATCAATGAGTTGCCGGAAGCAGGCGAGATTGACGAGCCGGCAGAACCCGGTGCTCTCGAAGAAGGAGCAAAAGCCTAAGCCTTGTATTATGCCACGCGATTATTACGAAATACTCGGCGTTGAGAGGAACTCCGGGGGCGACACAATAAAGAAAGCCTACCGGAAACTGGCTATGAAATATCACCCGGACCGCAATCCGGGCGATGTCGAAGCTGAAAACGCGTTCAAAGAGTGCACCGAGGCCTACGAGGTGCTCAGCGACGACCAGAAACGCCAGATCTACGACACCTATGGCCATGAGGGCTTGAAAAACAGCGGCTATCGCGGCCCAGGTAATTTCGAGGATGTCTTCTCGAGCTTCGGTGATATCTTCGGAGACCTGTTCGGTTTCGGCTCGTCCCGCACCCAGGCGCGCAGGAACGGTCCCGTGGCCGGCAACGACCTGCGCTACGACATCCGCATTTCCTTTATGGAGGCGGTACACGGCACCTCCAAGGAAGTCGAGCTGAGCAAGCGCGAAACCTGCTGGACCTGCGAGGGCTCCGGCTGCCGGCCCGGACATCAGCAGCAGACCTGTCCGTCCTGCAATGGCCGGGGGCAGGTGATCCGCTCCCAGGGCTTTTTTCAGGTCAGCTCAACCTGCCCGCATTGTCACGGCCAGGGATCGATCATTACCGAGCCCTGCGATGATTGCCGGGGCAGCGGCCTGGTGAGCAAGGCCAAAAAGGTATCCATCAAGATTCCCGCCGGCGTCGACAGCGGCGCCAGGATGCGGCTCAAGGGAGAGGGTGAGGGCGGCAGACGGGGTGGCTCGTCTGGCGATCTCTACGTGATCATCGAGGTCGAGCCCCATGATTTTTTCGCTCGGGAGGGGGACAACATCTTCTGCCGTCTGCCCATGTCGATGGTCGATGCGGCGCTTGGCGTAAAAACCGAGGTGGTTACCATCCACGGCACCAAGAAACTGACCATCCCCGAAGGCAGCCAGTCCGGCCAGGTCTTTACCCTGCGCGGTGAGGGGGTGAAGAGCCTGCGCGGCCGCGGTCGGGGCGATATGTTTGTCGAGCTCCAGGTGCAGACCCCGACCAAGCTGTGCGAAGAACAGAAAAAGGTTCTGCGCGAATTCGATAGCCTGTGCGAAAAACATGGCCAGAAAAAGGAAAATGAAGGATTCTTCTCGAAACTGGTCAATGAAGTGATGGGCAAGACCGGCTGAGTATGGCAATAGATTATGAGCCAGGACGATAAATCCAGCCTCACCCATTTCGATGGTGAGGGCCGGGCGATCATGGTAGATGTGGGGTCTAAATCCCAGACCAGCCGGGTTGCCGAGGCCGCCGGAACCATCACCATGAACCGGAGGGCCTACGAACTGGTGAAGAGCGGCTCGATGGCCAAGGGCGATGTCCTCGGCGTCGCCCGCATCGCTGCCATCATGGCAGCCAAAAAGGTGGACAGCCTGATCCCCCTGACGCATCCGCTGCTGATCAATAAGGCGGAAGTCGATTTTGACTTCGATGATGAGTTGCAGGCGATCCAGATCAGGGCGGTTGTGGCAATCACCGGCAAGACCGGGGTCGAGATGGAGGCCTTGACCGCCGTGTCGATTGCGGCCCTGACCATTTATGACATGTGTAAAGCTGTTGATAAAACCATGCAGATCAATAATATTCGTTTGATACGCAAAACGGGAGGCAAGAGCGGCGACTTCAATCGTGCGGAATGAAGCACGAAGAGCCGGGCCCCTGATCGAGTAGAACCCCAAGGAGACAGTTTGGATGGAAAAGGAGTTGTTGGAAAAATTCAGAATACAGCTGATTGAAAAGCGTCAGGAAATTCTCAGTGAAGCGGATAAAACGCTGGCCGAGATGACCGATCAGAATTCCAATGTCCCCGATCCCAACGATCGGGCGACTATCGAGTCCGACCGCAGCTTCGAGTTGCGCATCAGAGACCGGGAACGCAAGCTGCTGTCAAAAATCGAAGAAGCCATCAGCCGCATCGAAGAGGGTGAATATGGCATCTGCGAAGAGTGCGGCTGTGATATCAACGTCAAACGACTCGAGGCCCGACCGGTTACGACGCTTTGCATCGATTGCAAGACCCTGCAGGAACAGAAGGAAAAATCGCAGGGTCAATAATTCATGCCCGAATTACGTAAAGACCCTGTTCTGGGCAGATGGATTATTATCGCCCGGGAACGGCGCAAGCGGCCGACCGATTTTGTCGTTGAAACCTCTCAAAGCCTCGGCGGCTTCTGCCCGCTCTGTCCCGGCAATGAAAGTTTCACCCCCCCCGAAGTTCTGGCCTATCGTAATTTTGTCTCATCTTCAAGCAACCAGCCGGACTGGCAGGTTCGGGTGGTGCCAAACAAATACCCGGCTCTGATCATCGAAGGTAATCTCTCCAAGGAGGCCGAGGGGCTCTATGACCGGATGAACGGCATAGGCGCCCATGAGGTGGTGATCGAGTGCCCGGGTCACGAAGCGGTTTTCTGGAACCTGCCCATCGAGCAAATCGCGCTGGTCTTCCGGGCCTATCGCGAGCGGGTCAAGGACCTGCAGAAAGACGAGCGCTTCCTCTACGTGATGGTCTTTAAAAACTACGGCAAGGCCGCCGGCGCCTCCCTCGAACATTCCCACTCGCAGCTTATCGCCCTGCCGGTGCTGCCGCGCATGATCGTCTCCGAGCTTGAAGGCGCTGCCTCCTATTATCGTTATAAGGATCGCTGCCTGTTCTGTGATATAATTAGGCAGGAACTGCAGCAGGACATCAGGGTGGTCTGCAGCAACGAACATTTTGTGACCATCTCACCGTTTGCCCCGCGCACCCCCTTTGAGATGTGGGTGCTGCCTCGAGAGCATGCCTCCGGTTTCTGTACCCAGAGCGACGAGATGCTGCTCAGCCTGGCCGACATTTTTTCCAACACCCTGAAAAGATTGGATGCCTGCATACCCGGCGTACCGTACAATTACGTACTGCATACTCAGCCGCTGCGTTCCGGCGGCCTGGACCATTTCCACTGGCACTTCGAGATCGTGCCGAAGCTGACCTCGATTGCCGGTTTTGAATGGGGTTCCGGCTTTTACATCAACCCGATGCCGCCGGAGGAAGCGACCCAGTATATGCGCGAGTCTCTCGATACGCAAAGGAGGTTGCCATGAAGAAAATCCTGCTCGTCGATGACGACGAATCCATTCAACTGCTTTACCAGGAAGAATTTAAAGACGAGGGCTACCAGGTCGTCTCGGCTTTAAACGGAGATGTGGCGCTCGATACGTTCAAAAAGGAGTCGCCCGATCTGGTGGTGCTCGACATCCAGATGCCGGGCCTCAACGGTATCGAAGTGCTGCGCCAGATCAAGATGCTCAACCCGGCTGTACCGGTTATTTTATGCAGCGCCTACCATGAGTATAAGCAGGATCTCGGTGCCTGGGCTTCCGATGAATATGTGGTAAAGTCCTCGGATACCCGTGAATTGAAAGCTGCCGTCGCCCGCTTGCTGGGCTGAGAAATCAGCAGCAGATCCAGCCAGGACCCCAGCGCTGCGCACCGATACCGGCGAGGGAAATCGGCTTCGCCGAGAAGCCAAGCGCCCCGGATTTTCCAGGAGCGCGAGCGATACGATGAAAGATATCCAGAATCAGAGCGATTACCGGCGCATCGATATCAAGAAGGTCGGGGTCAAGACGGTAACCTATCCGGTGACGGTACTCGACAAAGCGCAGTCCAGGCAGAAGACGATTGCGACGATCAACATGTATGTAAACCTGCCCCATCAGTTCAAGGGCACGCATATGAGCCGTTTTATCGAGATTCTCAATCGTTTTCACGGCAAAATCGACATCCGGCAGTTTCACCTGATCCTGGAAGAAATGAAACGCCGGCTCGATGCCCAAGCGGCCCATCTGGAAATGCACTTTCCGTTTTTTCTGCATCGCAGCGACTCGGATGAGCGGCTGCAGGTCTACCGCTACGACTGCGCGATGCACTGTTACCTTGCCGAGGAGAACGATCTGCGCCTTGATATCACGGTGCCCGTGGCCCACCCGTTTTTCAGCAACAACCATGGCCCCACGCCACCGGCGGTCGGGCTGTGGGGCAAGGTGCTGGTCAGTGTCCGGTTCACCAGCTTCATGTGGCTTGAGGATTTGATCGACATCGTCGAATCGGCGATTCGCTCCGAGACGCTGGTCAGCGGCCACGGAGCCTCCGCCAAACCGGTGGAGTCGCTGCTGGCCAATCTCGATGAGCGTTTTTCAAGGCTGACCGAGTTGGGCTGGTACGAGATAACGGTGGAAAACGAATCGCAGGGTTATTCGCTTTTTGCCCGGACCAGCAGCGCTGCTTTCCAGGCGTCGGTTTAAGGTTGAGAGAGCAGTGTCAGGTTAAATTATTCAGGAAACGACTCAGATGAGCGATCTACTATTTGAAATCGGTACCGAGGAACTGCCGGCCGGATTCATCCTTCCGGCCTCCAATCAGCTGGCGGCGCTTTTCAAGGAAAAATCTGAAAAGTTCGGACTGGCCAGCGATGCCATCAAACGTTTCGGCACCCCGAGAAGGCTTGGGATAACGGTGACCGGGCTGGCGGACCGTCAGGACGACGTCATCGAGGTTCTGCTTGGCCCCTCCAAAAAGGCGGCCTACGATGGCGCTGGGAAGCCGACCACGGCGGCGCTTGGTTTCGCCAGATCCAAGGGGGCCAGCGTTGAGGATCTGGACCTGGTGCAGACGGAGAAAGGCGAATATCTGCAGTTGACCAGGACGGTCAAGGGCAGAGATACCGCTGAGATCCTGCCCGCCTTGCTGAAAGAGATCGTGCTCGAACTCACCTTCGCCAAATCGATGCGGTGGGGCGCCAATACCCACACCTTCGCCCGGCCGATACAGTGGCTTACCGCGCTTTTCGGCGACCAGCCGGTGATCTTCGAGCTGGAGGGGATCGTGTCGGACAATAAGACCTGCGGTCACCGTTTCATGGCTCCGGGCTTCGTCGAGGTTCCGGCGGTGAATGCCTATGAACAGACCCTTGAACGGCTCCAGGTGATCGCCAATTTCAACAATCGGCGCCAGCATGTCCTGGGCGAAATTCAGGCTGCGGTGAGCCAGACTGACTTTGGCGCGGCTGCCCGGGTCGCGGTGGACGAGGGGTTGCTCGATACGGTCACCAACCTGGTTGAATATCCGTTCGGCGTCTGTGGACGATTCGACGATAAATTCCTGCAGGTTCCGGATGAAGTGCTGATCACCTCGATGCGTGAGCACCAGAAGTATTTTCCGGTAGTTGCCGAAGACGGCTCACTGCTGCCCGGATTTGTCGCGGTCAACAACACCAGGGTGATCAGGCCTGAATTGACCCGGCAAGGGCATGAGCGCGTGCTGCGGGCACGGCTTGAGGACGCTTTCTTCTTTTTCGAGTCCGATAAAAAGAAACGACTCGAGGATCGGGTAGCTGATCTCGAAGGCATCATCTTCCAGGCCAGACTTGGCTCGATGCTCGATAAATGCAAGCGCACCGTCAAGCTTGCCAGGCTGCTGGCCGAGAGCCTGGAGCCTGAACTCACCGAAACGGCCTGTCGGGCGGCGCGGTTGTGCAAGGCAGATCTGACCACGGCTATGGTTGGCGAATTCCCCTCGCTGCAGGGAATCATGGGCAGCGCCTACGCAGCGCATGACGGGGAAGCGGCGGCGGTTGCCGATGGCATCAGAGAACACTATATGCCGCTGCGCTCTGATGCGGCCCTGCCCGGTTCGGCGGTCGGCGCGCTGGTGGGCCTGGCGGATCGCATCGACACGATTGCCGGCTGCTTTGGGATTGGCCAGGTTCCGACCGGTACCGCCGACCCGTTCGGGCTGAGGCGTCTGTCGCTGGCGGTGCTGCACATTATCGATGACCGCGGCTACGTGCTGGATCTGCCCTCCGTGTTCAGCAAGGCCCTGGCTCTATACGGCGACCGGGTGAACGGTTCGGCGCAGACCGTGGAACAGATCATTACCTTTGTCAGAAAACGCTTCGTCAACGACTGTGTGCGCGAGGGAATGGATCCCAGTGCCGTTGAGGCCGTCACCTCGATCCGTTTCGTTGATGTGATCGACTGTCTCAAGCGCATAGCCGCCTTCTCGGAGATCAGAGAGGCGCAGTCTTTCGACCTGCTGGCCGGTTCGTTCAAACGGATACGAAACATTATCAAGGACAATATAGATGATACGGTCAACCCCGAGCTTTTCGAGGAGGCTGCTGAAAACGAGCTCTACACGGTCTGCCAGGGGCTTGCAAAAAGCGGAGCAGACAAGCTGAGGGAGGGGGATTATCTCGGTTTTCTCGAAGAGATGCTGCAGCTCAAGGAGCCGGTCGACCACTTTTTTGACCAGGTGATGGTTATGGTCGAGGATGAAGCGGTACGGCAGAACAGGCTGAATTTGCTGACCTCGATAAACCAGCTCATCCTGCAGGTGGGGGATATCTCGCGGATGCACAGCGCCTGAGCATTTGCCTCCGGGGCGTCAGGAACGTCGGGGGAAAAAGCATAAAAAAAAGGCTGCTCGCTGGAGCAGCCTTTTTTTATGAAAATTCAGTTATGAAACTAAGCTAAGCCGATGGTCAGCTCTTGGGGTGGCAGGGCATGCACTTGGAAAACTTCTCCGCCAGCTCCGGCTTTTCCTCCACCACTTTTGCATGGCAGTCCTTGCAGTTTTTATGGGCTACTGCTTTGAAGGTGCTGAGTTCCTTGGGCATCTCGGAGCCCTCGTAGTGGCAGCTTTCGCACTTCTGGATCTCCATCCCTTCACTGTAGGCCACCTGCTTGCCGTCCGCTGCGCCATGATGACAGTCAGCGCACTGGGCAACTTCCTGGTGCTTGGCATGCGGGAAGACCGCAGGTTTGGGTTTCTTGGCCTTGTCTTTTTCCGCCTGCAGGGTCATTTCGGCCGGTCCGTTGTCGGCCAGAGTGACTCCGGCCAGGCACAGACAACCGGCGACAAACAGACAAATCAGCACGTTCTTGGTCATGACATTCACTCCTTGGTTAAATTAATCTCCTGTTGAGACAACTGAGCTGCAATTCATTTCTCCCATGTATAACGGGTTTATGGGTATATGTCAAGGCGGTGAAGAATCGAAAAAACAACTTTAACTGTTTGTATTAACGTGCAAATTATGAAGATCCATAACTGTGCAGACCGGAGAGCAGGAAATTTACACCGTAGTAGGTGAAGATAACCGCCACCAGACCGATCAGCGCCAGCCAGGCAATGGTTCTGCCACCGATGCCCCTGGTATAGCGGGCATGCAGGGTGATGGCGTAGACGAACCAGGTGATCAGCGACCAGGTTTCCTTGGGATCCCAGCTCCAGTAGGTTCCCCAGGCCGAATTGGCCCAGATCGCCCCGGTGATGATGCCGGCGCTGAGCCAGATAAAACCGAATATCATGGTCTTGTGGATGATGTCGTCAAGAACTTTCAGGGACGGCAGTACGTTCGCTGTTGTCGGTCCCGCGGCTGCTGCCGAGTATATAACTCTTGATCAGATACATGATACCAAGGGCGGCAGCAATGGCAAAGGCTGCATAGCCGACGAAACAGGTGATCACATGGGCCAGCAGCCAGTTCGACTGCAGGGCCGGAACCAGTGGGCTGATGCCCTGGTTGAGTCGGGGCAAACGAGGCATAGGCCATGGCCAGAAAGGCAAACGGTACGGCAAAGGCGCCGATGGTCCTGGTTTTGAACTTCCATTCGATGACCAGATAGAAGATGATGATGGTCCAGGCAAAGAAAACCACCGATTCGTACATATTGGTCAGCGGAGCATGGCCGATGCCCATCTGGTAGGACTCTATCCAGCGCAGGCCAAGACCGCGGTCTGGATCAGCAGTGCGACCATGGTGAACGCCAGGTCGCAGCAATTCCTAGCCTTCTGGTTGCTGAAATACCAGCATGCCGACATAGAGCAAGAGGCGAACAGGTAGGTGAAGGTGGTGTATGCCAAGAAGCTGTGAACTATCCATGCTTATGCTCCCTATCAGAGACTGTCTGTATCAGTATCGGCACATACTGTCGGCCAGTCTATTAAAGGCTCAAAGAGCGGGCCGCTGATCTGTTTCTTGGTCCGCGCCGGTGTGCAGCAGCGTTGCCAGTTCCTCGAAACTGGTTTCAAAACCGGCCGATTCTTGTTGGAGGAGCCGGCAAGCAGCACTTCCGAACCTTTCCGGTGTCGGGGTGACCAGCAGCCAGATGCGCCTGTGCGACATGAAAAAGGCCACATAGAGGCCGAACAGCATCAGCCCGCAGCCGACATACACCCACCAGACACCGGGGTCTTTTGCGACCTGGAGGCCGGTGGCGTACATCTGCTTGACCGAGACCCGTAAGATGCCGCGCCGCGCTCGATGGTATCGGTTTCATCGTCTTCGATCCAGTGGGTAGTAGGGCGATCCTGTATGTTGTCGGAGAACCAGAGTTTAGAGGTGACGATGGACTGGCCGATTGCTTTGGCATTGATCACTCCGAAGCTGAGATTCTCCTCAGGCCATTCGGTCCTGCTTCTGGAACGGGACCGCGATAAATCTTGCGGCTCTGGCCGGTCGACGTGATTGGTTGTGACAATACGAAGTCCTGGTAAGCCTCGTAGCTGGACTGGTAGAACGTGATACCTTTGTAGGTGAGCGGGTCGTTGACCTCGATGGTTTTGGTGAGTACTTCCCGGCCGTTTTCGAGCACGGTGAGGCTCGAGGTGTACTCCTTGGGCATGCCGTTCGGGTAGAAGTCGATGGCGAACGAGTTGCAGCGTATGCTGAAATCAAGCTCGGCGGTGCCTTTATTACCGAAGAGAAAAACTTTATTGCGCTCCATGGTCTCAGGAATCAGCACGCTGCCCTTGAAGCCGCCCAGCGAACCGATAATCGCCCCGATGAAAGATAATAAGAATCGAGGCATGCACGATGTAGACCCCGGTTCTGCTCCAGTGTCCTTTCTGGCTGAACAATAGGGTCTGGCCGTCGATTTCAGCACTGGCAGCGTTGAAGCCTTTTTTCGCCAGTCGTTGCTCGAGCTCATGCACGGTCTGGGACGCGTTTATCGATGTCTGCCAGGTACGCTGCTTGGCCATTTTCTGCAGCCTTGCAGGGGGCACCCGCAGGCCGTCGGCGGTGACCTGCTTCCAGACACCGGGAAAACGGTCCAGGGAACAGATGATCAGGTTGAAGGCCAGCAGAAAGAGCAGGGCGGTAAACCACCAGGAATTATACATGTCACCAATATCCAGGACGGCGAAAAGCTGGGCCATCTGGGGGCCGAAATTGTTGATATAAAATTCGGCGGATTCTTTCTGCGGGATGACGGTGCCGATGATCGAAGTTACCGTAATCAGAAAGAGGATGACGAGCGCCAGTTTTACCGAGGCGAAGAACTGCCAGATACTGTTATTTTTCTGCATGAGATGCATGTAGCAAAACGACGATTATAGAGGCAGAGCTGGGTGCGTAGTGGGCTGAAACAAGTTGGCCATAGCTGTACTGCGGGGCAGCTCAGAAGTAGTTAATATTTGGCGAATGGACGAATGTGGGAATATACCAGATTTGGCGATATTTGAAAGAAATATCTTAAATAGTGTGCCCTTACTCATTATATTGACTGCCGATATCGATCACCGAAAGTTGATCTTTGCTGTTTCAAAACCGCCGGCTGGTGACCAGCCGGCGGTTGTGCACCTGCCACAGCCAGGGTTTTAATAAACGTGAGCGGTCAAGTCATGGATTATGTCAAAGTGGCAACACGGGATGAATTTTCAGATGCCAAGCACAAGGTTGTCAGACTGGTTGGCAGACTGGTCGGTCTCATCAAGCGTGAAGACGGCAGTTTCTTTGCGGTGGAGGCCTCATGCAAACATCAGGGGGCAGACCTGCTCAGCGATTACCGCGGTGGACGGACTGCCACCTGTCCCCGTCATCAGTGGCAGTATGATCTCGAAACCGGCCAATGCCTCAATCATGACTCGCTGCCCCTGCGCCGTTACGGCGTAAAACTCGAGGGCGATGACATCCTGGTGACGCTGCTGCCGGTGGAAGAGGGCGCCCCTGTTGACGAATGGTAGCCAGGGGCTGAACAAATGCGCGCCGGGGCGAGCGGAAATGTGCGATCGACTGTCAATATAGTTCTTGAAATGCATCCATAAAAAGAGTAATAAACATTGTTCTGGAATGATATAGTAACTAAGATTGACAATCTATCGAGCCAGGATTCTGAGAGGATTCGAACCGTCCGATAGTCAGATATCAGGAGAAAGAATATGGCCAAAGTATGTGAAATCTGCGGCAAAGGACCGGTTACCGGAAACAACGTGTCCCATGCCCATAACAAGACAAGAAGGCGCTGGCTCCCGAACCTGAAGCGAGTCAGAATGGTGACTCCGACCGGCGGCGTGCGCCGGACCCGGGTCTGCACCAGATGCATCCGCTCTGGGGCAGTGGTAAAGCCGGCCTAGGCAGCAAAAATCTCTCTTAATTGTCTGGCGGGAAGGGGCGCCCCCTCCCGCCACTGTTATTTTAGAAGGGTAATGTAAGCTACGCCATGTCTGATAAGAAAGAAGAACAGGAAATTGAATTTCTTTCCCGTGCAGAGGCACTCAAGATCGTTGCCGCCATCCAGGAAGAAGAAGACATTCACCACGAAAACAGGCGCGTTCTGACCGTTTACAGTTACGATGACAAGGAACTGTGCTGGTTTGATTTCGACGAGGTGATGGAGGATGTCGGCGAGGTCGAGGCAGGTGAGCGCAAGGAAGCCGTGCAAAACTACATCCTGAACCGGATTCCGACCTGGGTTCTCGATATCTGATCAACACCTCTGCCGAACCAGAGTAAATGGGGCAGTGCCGTAAATGGCTGTCCCGCCTGCCGCATCTTGGCTGATCTGCTGCGCCATTCTTGCAGTCTTCCCCGAGATCTTGATACCTTCTCTTCTTACGAGCGCTCATGCATGTGCATCGGTGCCAGGCTGAACGGTCTGAAGACGGTGGCAGCGAGCCGTTTTAGGGGCTTGAATCAGCTGTTTGCAAGCCAGTTCTGCAGTATCTGGGGGCGCGCCAGAGGCCTGCTGAAGAGTCGCCTGTTTGTGCTGCCCAGGTATTCACGGCCATTTCGAATCACCGATACCGGGCGGTCTGAGGATATGACCACGATGACCGTGTGGGGATTGCGGCTGGTGAAGCGCAGGGCGGAATTGTAGCGCGCCCCGCGGGCCCGGTCTTCGGTCGGGATGGTCGGGCCGTCCAGCAGGCAGGCAAAGCGGTGCAGCCTGCGGTCGATGCCGATCTGCAGAGCCCCGTCCACGCGGGCCAGATCGCAGGCCAGATCGAGGATGTTGGAACGCTCCAGGTCGAGCGGTTGATCAAGGTTCTGTCCGGCGATAAGCGAGATGGGCCGGTTCAGGTCGAGGACGATGGCACAGCCGAAATACTCGGTCTCGGCATAATGCACGATCGAGGAGATGATATGAAACAGGCTGCTTCTGATAGAGCTGTCCAGATCGTAGTCCAGCAGGGCTTCCTCCACCTCGAATAACTTGGCCTGGTGGGTTGCCGAAGAATAGGCGCCATCGGCAAAACTGCAGACGGTCTGATCGTTGACCCGGAAAAAACCGAAAAGCCCGCGAAAATCGGCAGTAAGGTGAAACGCATCGATCCGGCCCCGGGCAATGCCAAGGATCTGCGTACCGTTGGAAACCAGCCGGTTACGAAACTTCTGCACCGCCTGGAGCAGTTTTCTGACATGTTTATGGTTGTCGAGCTCAGGCAGCTCCGTTGCCTCGAAGCGGGCCATGAAATCGATGGTATGGACATCAGCGGGGTCGATGAAAACCAGCTCCCCATGCGGCGACCTTCGCTCCTCCCTGGTCTTGGAGATGCCAAGAATCCCGTGCAAAATAGGATAGATCGCGAACCGGTTCGCGTTGCTGGCCCTATTTTCAAGTTCGTAGGCGATATGATCGTGTACCGCATGGGTTGCATACTCACTTAAGAATCTGCCCGAGATACCAGAATAGAGTTCCCGCTCATTGGCCACGTCGTGGGAAAAACGCAGGGCCGCATGCTCGAGCCAGCGCTGGGTGGGACCGACGGACACGATTTCGGGGTGATGATCGGTGAGCCACATCTGGTAGGGAACCGGCCCCGACTGGCCACCGTAGGAGATAATCCCGTCAAGTTCGAGATTGGCCACCCGGTCGATGTGGCTGTAGGGTTCGTCGCACAGTCCATGCGGGGTGCTGACCGGCTGCTCACCGTTGCTGAAAAATTTTCTGCGAATTATTGTTTCATGGCCCCGCAGCAGGTCTTCGGGGTCGCAGACGTAAAAGTCATCTTCAACGCCAAGGCGGTATATCGCCGCAACCCGGGTCGGTCCCGAAAACTTGGTAAGCCCTTCCCTGAGACCGCTTAGAATCTCGCTGACCACCTGACTGGTAAAGGTATTGTCGCGTTTGAGACTGGACATGGCTGACAGTATAGTTTTTCCATCCCTGCCGGGCAAGGCAAATTGGCGAGTCAGCTGAGGCAAGGGCTGCATTGTCCTGCCAGCAGATGAAATTCGGCAGTCACTGTTAAGCGGTTGGAATCAGGCGGGTCACATTGGCTGACGATTTGGCCGGTGATGAGCGAACTTGCAGATGCGCTCGAGCATAGATGCGCCACCATGTTATGGCTGAAGGCCTGCACCGGGACTCCTGGTGAGCCGCGGTGCAGGCCTTCTGTTCAGCTGAGAATGCTTAAGCCTGGCAAGTGGAAAAAATTAGTACTGATAGCGCACCACCTGCGGCTGCCAGGCCGGGGCGGGCAGATTGCGGAGATGCTGACTGCGCTGCCCGCTGTTCTGCGGCCATACGGGGGCGATACCGGTGCCGTTGTCACGGATCAGCTCCCAGCCCCGCTCGGTTTTACAAGCGGTGGCGTAGAGATTCTGCGCAGCGCCCTGCACGGTGCCCAGCAGCTCGACCTGCCGGCATGAGCCGATCGGTTCAGGGCTGTAACTCAGCGGCGCGGGCCGGTATCCGGGTTGAACCTGGTAAGCCGGATAGCTGCCTGGCTGCTGCTGGTACTGGTAAGCGACCGGACCGCTTGGCTGCGGGTACTTGTCCATTTCGTTGCCGACGATGTAGCCGACCATGGTTCCCAAGGCGGTGCCGATCAGTGTCGATTCAGTGTTGCGGCCGATCACCTGGCCGGCCAGTGCACCTCCACCGGCGCCGAGCAGCAGACCGCCGATGCCCTTGTTGATTCTCAGGTACTGGTCTGCCTGGGCCGATGCGGCGCTAATTGCGATAATCAGGCTTATGCTTGCTGCAATGATAGATTTCTGCATGGCTGTCCTCCGTCGAGTTGGGTTAATGATGTGCTTCGTTACCTTCCTTGTAAGCCTCGGCGAAGATATTTTGAAGAGGACATCAGGCGATGTCGGCCCCATGTCGAGCGATATAGCTGTCTATTTCGGCTAATCAGGGCGGTTTTTCAGCGGTTTTTCGCGTTGATTCTCACCAGACTGCCGTCGGCTTGGCGCCGAAACAGCACGACGCCGCTCAGCGCTTGCTGATCCAGGGCAACTGCGCTCGTGGCGGAAAACCGGATTGAGCCTGCCGCCGGATTTTTCAGCAGCCACTTGACCAGGGTAGCGCCGCGTTCGATTTTTGCCCCGCCGGGCGAGGTGGATACCACCTGGGCCGCGGGCGGCAGAGCGATCTGAGCAATCAGCGTGGTGGGAAGCGGATTAGCCAGGCTGATTTCAAGTACCGCCGTGGTGCCGCTTTGCAGATATATAACGGCAGAAACCGGTGCAGCCTGACAGGCGGCTGGTTTGAGCAGGCTCAGGCAGAAGATGCAGACGGCGAGTATGGAGACCATGAAAAAGGGGGCTACCGGTTGTTTTAGCTGGACCATGATCGAATCTCCGCGGGCAGTCACTGGATTATCGTAAATTTCTGAAGTTCGGGCTGCCAGACATAGCCGTCACCGAGCCAGATCTCCTCGAGCAGATCGAGGTTTACCAGCGCCTGGCCTTCTTCGGACACCAGATCGTAGACGGCCAGGATCTCTGCATCGCTGATGCGGTTGTCGCCATCGGTGTCGGCCCAATGATGCAGCCCCGCAACCGAGGTGGTATTGCCGCCGATCTCAGCAGCCGTTCTTGCGGAATTGGCTTCTTTCAATATCCCGCTGAAGGTCAGGCTGCCCTGGAAGTGGGGCTCGGTAACAATGCTAAAACCAATCAGCCCGTCGCCTGAGATCTTGGTAAGCCACTTCAACGTGTTGTCACTGGAGTCGGTGCCGGACAGCGGCGGCGAGGCGGTCAGCAGCCGGCAGCCGGGCGGCAGCTTTTCCCTGATGATCAATGATACTTCCCGATCTGCCTGATTCTCGGCGACCAGAAATACCGGCAGAGACTGGCCGGCAATAAAATGCGGCGCCACAATGCGCCGCAGCGCAATTGGCGCGGGCTCCGGTCTCTTGTCGGCCTGCCGGTGGATCAAAAACACAATAAGGGCCGTCAGAAAGCCCAGGGCTGCGGCCAATAGCGCAATGGCAACCTTGACCCGGCTGCTGCGCTTTGCTGTTCCCCCCAGCGCAGCTTCCTGAGCCGGGCTGCGGCCCTGCCGGGGCGGGGGCGAAGCCGCGGGTTCGCGCCCATCTTCGAGCGGGGAAGCCTCGGCTCTATCCAGGATATCTTCCAGCTCGACTTCCAGGGCCAGGGCCAGCTTCAGTGCATTTTCCTTTTTGATGGCCGGATATTTTCTATTCTCCCAGCGGGAGACGGTGTCGGTGGTCACTTCCACCACGGTGGCCACATAGAGTTGGGTCAAACCCTTTGCTTCACGGATGGCGCGAACTTTCGACCCGTCGATTTTTACCATCACGGGGGCGCCTGGATAAATCTGCTCGCTCATAAGGCCAGGATATTACCAGGAAGAGGCGCATTCTGCCATTAAGAAGGGGCTTTAAAACGCTCACTGGAGCTGGTCCGGCTCAACCGATGTCGATATTTTTTTGACCGATGTGGGCCGATGTCGCCTGTGCTCCGGGCAGTCAGTGAACTATGCTGAAGACGAACCTGCAGGTTTGGGTAAAAACATGAAAAACGGAGGATACCATGGAACTCATGAAAAACATGAAAAACCTGGCCAAAGTGATGGTGCCTGCTCTGCTGCTGGCACCAATGTCGACCGCAGCCCATGGAGCGACCGCCAAATGCACGGTTGTCGAGGTCAAGGAAAATCAGCTGATCCTGCGGTGCGAGCGGGGCGGCGAAGCGTATCAGACAGGTGACCGGGTTAAAATAAAATCGGCCGGGCAGAGCAGCCAGGTGGAGGGCTGCTGAGCGGCAGTGCTGTTCACCAGTCGAAGCGCACGCTGTTGTCCAGCGGTTCGACCTTGACCGGACGCACCCGGAGCAGGGACCCTGGTTCCGGAGGGGGTACCCGGGTGGCGGGCAGGTCGATGTCCATCAGGATGTCGGTGAGCAGCAGATTCACCCGCTTGGGGCCGCTCTCGACGACGAGCGCCTCCATATAGCTGTTTTTGCGTTCCTCGAGATACTTCAGCAGCCAGTAGCGGTGGCGCTGCTGTTTGACGTTGTTGGCCGTGGCCAGGGTTCTGGTGATCACCGAGGTAAAGTCTTTGCACATCTCCAGCGTGAAGCAGAGGCTCTTGCGCCTGACCAGGTTGTTGATCTGGTGCTGCATGACCAGATCGAGCAGCCGCCTGATGGGTGAGGTGACCGTGGTGTAGAAACTGACGCCGAGGCCGCTGTGGCTTTTTGCCTCGGTGGACAGTTCGCTGCGCGGCAGATGCTTGCGCTGGAGGGTATTCAGATAGAGATCGTCGTCATCGCCCTGCACGATCCGCCGGGTGATTTTTCCCTGGCTGCGGAACAGCCCGGGGGCCATGCGGTCGGCCACGAAGCGGGCCGCCTCGGTGTTGGCCAGAATCATCATCTCCGAGATGATGGTGCGCGCCGGCGTGTCGGTCTGGCCGAGCGAGACGTTGACTTTGCCGCTGCTGTCCACATGGATGTTCACATCAGGGAAAGGCAGCAGCAGAGCACCGGCGGCGAGACGCCTGTCGCGCAGTTTTTTGCGCAAATGGTCCAGGATCATCAGTTCCGGATCTTCTTTCAGCATCCGGTCGGCATCTTCATAGGTCAGTCGCCGGGCGACTCTGATGATCGAAGGCATGATCCTGACCCTGAGCACCTCACCCTCCGGGGAGAGCAGGATCATATGGCTGTAGGTTGCCCGGATCTCGCCCTGGATCAGGCTGCAGGCGCCCTGGGAGAGATGGCGGGGCAGCATCGGCACCTGGCCCTCGGGAAAATAGAGCGAGGTACCGCGGTTCATGGCTTCCTGGAAGAGCGGGTCACCGGGGCGGACATAGTGGGCCACGTCCGAAATATGGATGCCGACCAGGTAGTTGCCATCCTGCTCTTCGACCGACAGGGCATCGTCAAAATCGAGCGTCGTGGCGCCGTCGATGGTCAGCGGAGCCAGGTGGGTCAGATCCTGGCGGGCCGGGTCGTCGAACAGCGCGGCATTGCCGCATTGGAGAATAGCCTCGGCCAGCTGCCGCGCCTCGGTGGAGAACATGACCGGCAGATTGGCGCGCAGCAGCGGCAGGTTTTCGTTGTTTTTCCAGTAGCCTGCCTTGATGGAAATATGATAGATATCGTGGGGCCTGGTGCACCCTGATTCCTTGATGATCCGCCGGGCCAGGTCGCTGTCCGGGGCCTCGGTGCCATGCAGGTAGTAGTTCTGCAGCAGGACGATAAGCTCGTCTTCCTGCTCGGTGAAGCTGTTGTCGACTTCGGCCGAGTCGGCGATGCGCCTGAGCAGTGCGGAACCCAGCTTGATCAGCTCTTCCTTCTGGGCCTCTTTTTCCAGCCGGATTCTGAGCTGCTCGACCTTCTCGGGAGAGTGGGCGGTAATCTTTCCTTCCCGGTATTTGAAAAACAGCTTATCCTGAAAGACGCAGCGCAGAAAGGCCGAGACGATATCGTCATCTGCATCGCGGCCAAAGGTCAACTCGGCCAGAAAATGGGGATCGAAGGTGTCGGTTGCCTCGTCGCAGGTCAACTCCCAGAGCATCTCCAGGTCGATCCGCTCCATCAGCGAGTGCCGCTTTTCGGTGGTGCTGCGCAGCAGTCTGACGAGGCTCTCCCGGTCCGCTTCACTGCTGTAGTGCGAAGAAGAGCAGTGCACGATCCGGGAGATCGGCAGGTTGAGCTCGCGGCCATTCTGATTGAGCAGCCGTACCCGTTTGGGCTGGCTGTCCGTCACGTAGCCGCAGATAAATTTCCCGTTGTCCAGATACTCGATGAGTTTTCCGGAAGTAACGCTGACAAAAGACATGTAGGTGACCGACGGCCCGCAGGCCCGGTGAAAATTCTCGAAAAGGTGTTCTATTGCCTCCGTGAATGCTGTGCTGAGGGAACAGAGCCGTTTTTTACACTCAATCTTATAAATATAGTGTATTTTTTACTTTTCTCCACACTTATCTCGAAAACCACCCAAATCACCCAGAACGGAGGTAACCTCAGTTGAGCGATGGATAGTGGGTCCCCCGAAATAATCATTTCCGGTATGGTGGCGCTGGCCGGTCCCCCCAATGCGGGTAAATCGACCCTGATGAACCGGCTGCTGGGGCAGAAGATTTCAATTGTCAGCCCCAAACCACAGACGACCCGAAACCGGATTGCCGGGGTGCTGAACGGCGAAGGTTATCAGATTGTCTTCCTTGATACCCCGGGTCTGCATCGATCTTCGATTCCGCTCAACCGCGAGATGAATCAGGTGGCGCTGAACAGCCTCAACGATGTGGAAGCGGTCGTCTTCATGGTCGACGTATCCCGGCTGCTCAATGCTGATGCGCGCTCCAGTTATCAGGAGGAACTCAAGGGCTTACTGCAGTCGATCTCGGCACCGACCTTTCTGCTGCTCAACAAGATCGATCTGGTGAAACGCAGCAAACTGCTGCCGATGATCGGATCATTTTCAGCGCTGCACCCGTTTGCCGGGGTGATTCCCGTCTCAGCTGTTACCGGGGACGGCCTGGGCCTGCTGGTGGATGAGCTGCTCAAGGTGCTGCCCAGGGGGGCAGCCTATTTCCCAGAAGATGTGCCGACCGATGCCAGTCAGCGGTTCCTGGCCGCCGAGATTATCAGGGAAAAAGTCTTTCTGCTCACCGGCCAGGAGATCCCCTATTCCTCGGCGGTGCTGATCGAATCGTTCAAGGAGGATGCCATCCCCGGCGCGGTGGAAATCCATGCGACCATCTATCTGGAGCGCAAATCACAGAAGCCGATCATAATCGGCAAGGGCGGCAGCAAAATCAAGCAGATTGGCACCGCGGCGAGAAAGGAGATTGAAGAGATGCTCGAGCAGAAAGTAGTGCTGCATCTCTGGGTCAAGATAAAAAAACACTGGTCACGCGACGATGCCTTTCTGCAGGAGATGGGGTTTTAGGCGACGCTCGGGCGGCAGTCAGAAGAAGAGCCGGACCAGGGGTCTCTAAGCTTTTTGTGCGGGGGGACTTTCGTTATTTGAGCCGCCGGTCCTGATCCGTTCGACCAGCTTGCGGTAGTAGGCGTCATCCTGCTCGATCGACGACGGGCGATTGCGCTGGGCCTCAATCTTCATCATCAGCACGCTGAGCTTCTTCATCTGCTTGACGCGCTGGTGGCTGTCCTCGGTTTTGGCGATCAGGTCTTCGAGTTTCTGCACTTCCTTTCTGGCCTCGACCTCCGGCGGCAGATAGCCGCTGTTTTTCAAAATCTTATAGGCCATTTTCAGATCATCCGGCACGAATGAATCATCATCGAGCGGCAGCGGCCGGTTTTGCCAGCCCTCGGTTTTCAGCGTACCGTCTTCAATTGCCTGGGCGATGCGACGTTCCGCGATCTGTCTCAGTGCGTTGATCACCGCGTGTTATTCCCGCTGTCTACCGATTCAGTTGTTGAGCGTGTGGACTCCGTTGCCTTTGTAGGAGGCGTAGAGCACCAGGCTCTTCAGAATGTCGAAGGCGGCCTGAAGCTGGTTGTCGCTGTTAAGGAGCTGCTGCATCTCGTCCGAGAGCGGCTGTCGGTCGTCAGGCAATTGATTCTCCACCACTTGAGAGGAGATATGGTTGCTCAGGTCGACCTCCCTGACCTGGCTGGACTCAGCGGGCAGAGATGCTTCGCCGCCGCTCAGTTCTTCGGTTTGCACGACCTGGACCACGACATCAGGTGTAATGCCGGTGGCCTGGATCGAGCGGCCGGACGGCGTGTAGTAGCGGGCCGTGGTCATTTTCAGACCGGCTCCGTCGTTGAGCGGTATCACGGTCTGCACCGAGCCCTTGCCAAACGTTCTGGTTCCGACGATGACACCTCTGCGGTGGTCCTGGACCGCGCCGGCCACGATCTCAGAAGCGCTGGCGGTGCCCTCATTGACCAGCACCACGAGCGGATAGCTGGCCAGGATATTATTGTCGTGCGCCTCATAGGTCAGATCCTGGCTTTTTTTCCGTCCCCTGGTATAGACGATCAGACCACTGTCCAGAAACAGATCCGAGATGTTGACCGCCTGGTCAAGCAGGCCTCCGGGATTGTTCCTCAGATCCAGAATCACCCCCTGCAGGGCACGCTCCTGCTGCAGATTATCCAAATGCTCTTTGAATTCTTTGGTGGTATTTCTCTGAAAACTCGAAATTTTCAGGTAACCGAAACCCGGTTTGAGCAGATACGATTTCACCGAGATTAGCGGAATTTCGCTTCTCATCAGGGTGAAATCCCTGGGCGTCTCCCAGCCGTCGCGAAAAACAGAGATGGTCACTTCCGAACCTCGCGGACCACGCAGGATCTTGACCGCGTCGTAGGTGGTCTTGCCTTTGGTCGAAACTCCGTCGATTTTAAGGATTCGGTCATTGGCCCTGATTCCCGCCTGGTCGGCAGGCGTATCGGCAATCGGAGCAATTACGGTGATCTGGCCGTCTCGCAGCGTAATTTTGATGCCGATACCGGTGAACGAGCCGTTGGTTTCGTTGCGAAACTCGCGGTAGTTTTCAGGTTTGAGGTAGATTGAATGAGGGTCGAGTGACAGCAGCAGGCCATTGATTGCCCCTTCAATGGCTTCTTTCGACTCGATTTCCTCAACGTAGTTTTCCTGCAGGATGCTCAGCACATTGGCGAACGTTTCCAGATAGCGGTAGGTGAGTTCTTCCTGCTTCTCATCAATCTCGGCGTTGAGTCGAGCCGGCTGCATAACAAAGCCCCAGAGCAGCACGACAAACAGAACTGCCGCGGCGACTCGCTGTGCAGCGCCGGGCACTGCCGAATACTGCAAAGGCGTCAATCTCGATTTGCGGTGTGTATTGTTCATAAAGATAACTTGTCAGATCCTCTCATCATTGAAGGGGGGCCGTTTACCTTGAGCTCGAAGCACAAGTAAAATCCCGTTCCTAGAGCTGCAGCCGGGCAGTGTCGAGCCAGTCGAGCGGATCAAGAGTAGCGGTATCCTGGCGTAACTCGAAATATACCCCCGGGGTCATCAGGGTGGCCGTGTCTCCGGTGATGCCTATGTCGGTCTGTTCGTCCACCCGCTGTCCTTTTTTGGCCAGCAGCCGTTCGAGCCGTGAGGTTATAGAATAATAACGATGCCCGTGATTAACAATAACCGTATTGCCGTAGCCGCGAAGATAGCCGGAGTATTCGACTTCACCCTTGTGAATCGCTTTGACCGGGGTGCCGGACGGAGCATCGATGGCAATCCCTTTGGATACGTAAGAGATGCCCAGAAGGTTGGTGGTCTGCTGGTTGAATCGGGCGATCACCTTGCCGCCAACGGGGGGTGGATGGCTGCCCTTGTTATAGAGAAAACTTTCTTCGAGCTGTTGCTCCTTCTCTTCCAGGCCCTGCAGCGATTGGGTCAGGTCCTCGCTGGCCGTCTGCATTTCCGCAGCCGCCTGTTCATGCAGTTTGGTCTGGGTACGGATCCGGTCCAGCAGCTGTTCTTTTTCCAGTTTTATCGCATCGAGTTTTTTCTGCTCTTTCTGGTTTTCCGCGATAAGCTCCTGGAAAATGGCCTCCTGCAGTTTCAGCGATTCAACCGCCTGGTCGAGCTCGGAAATGGTTCCGCGATAGGTGTCGATGACCATCTGGTCATATTTGATCAGGTCCAGAAACGAATCCTGGAAACGCAGCAGCTCAGGCAAAGTCCGGTTAGAGAAGGTGATGTTGATCAGGCCGAGGCTGCCGAGTTTGTAGAAGGCCTGCATTCTATTTTTGACGTGCACCTGCAGTTTCTGCATCAGGCTGACGGCCTGCTGTTTCTGGCTGGTTTTCTCTGCGACAAGTTCCTGCTGCCTTCGGGTCCTGGCTGCCAGGGTGACGATTTTATGGTTCTGCTCAACTATTCGGGTATCGATGTCCTGAAGTTCGGTAAGCAGGGTAAGCTCGACTTTCCTGGTCTGCCTGATCTGTTCCTCCTGCTCCTGGATGCCCTGCTGCAGCCGGCCGATATTGATCCGGAACTTTTTAATGTTCTTCGTTACTTCTTGTTTTTCCTCCTGATATGGATCTTCGTCTGCCGCGGCGGCGGCGTTGACGGGAAAGACTGTCAGCAGGACTGTCCATACCAGCAGGGCGGCAAGAGCGTAGCTTAGATAAAACGGCTCTCGTAAACCGTTCGCCCGGCTCTGGTGAACTGCGCTTGCTCTCTTCAATAGCTGACCCGGCTGCAGCACAATCAACTCCTGAGGTATTTGCGCATCGACGAGTGGGACCCCATCGTACAGAGAATAATGGATATCACGCCGACCAGCCCGATAGTCTTGGGGTCGAAAAAGGAAAATTCGAAGATTTTGAGAATTTCCGGGCCTGAGAATTTAAGTTTGATCCAGTGAAACAATCCGTACAGCGCCAGCAGTCCCAGGGTGGCGCCCAGCAGGCCGTGCAGAATTCCTTCGATCAGAAACGGTGTCCTGATATAGCTGTTGGTGCCGCCGACCAGTTTGAGCAGCTCGAGTTCTTCCTTGCGTCCGATGATGGTCAGCCTGATCTTGTAGGAAACCATGAAAACCGAGGTCAAAATCAGCAGGCCGGCGCTCAGAATAACGATGATAGACAGCAGTCTGGTAAAGTAATAGAACCGTTCGATCCAGTCCTGTCCGTACTGGACCTTTATGGTGCCGGGCAGCTTGCTCAAATAGTCCGAGAAGAGTTTCACCTGGTTCAGGCTTCTGAGGTTTTTCAGCGGTACCACTTCGATCGAGGCCGGAAGAAAGTCCTCCGGCATATCCTCAAGGACATCACGGTCGTCGCCGAGCTGCTCAGCGAAGCGCTGGTAGGCTTCCGCCCTTGAAACAAAGCGAATGTCCTCAACTTCATCGAAGGCCAGAATTTTGCGCCTGAGCTGCTCCTGCATTTCCGGCACAGGCTCATCCTCGAGATAGACGATCAGCCGCAGATCGTAGCCGAGCTTGTCGCCGATGGTGAGCATGTTGTTGTAGACCAGGAAAAAGAACGAGAAAATCAAAACCGACAGACTGACCGTCAGCAGCGTCATGAACTGCGACGGCCAGGTCTGTCGGAGATTTCTGACGACCTGTCGCAAGACCGCAATACAAAAATCTCATTGGGATACCCCGCTGCGCAACGGTGCATCTGTCCATGCCGCAGTTCCATGAGTCGATTGTCGATATCCCGGTAGATGGAATGGTCATGCGTGGCGATAATCACCGTGGCGCCCGACTCGTTCACCTGGTCAGTAATCCCATTACCCGGCCGGTGGTCGTTGCATCGAGGTTGCCGGTCGGCTCATCGACCAGAATCAGTATCGGTGAATTGGCCACCGCGCGGGCCAGCGCGACCCGCTGCTGTTCGCCGCGCGAAAGCTCGTCGATAATCGTATCATGCTTGTCGGTCAGCGCCAGTTGGTCGAGCAGGTTCCTGACCCGTTTGCGCACGAGATGCTGTTTTTTGTAAGAGACTTCCATCGAAATCGCGATATTTTCGGCCACCGTCCGGTCGGTAAGCAGTTTGAAGTCCTGGTAGGCGACCCCGATCTGCTGGCGCAGGCGGGCCAGCTTTTTTCCTCTGAGCTTGCTGATATCGTAGCCGTTGACTTCGACCAGACCATTGGACGGCGACTCCATGTTGCATAAGAATTTGAGAAAGGTCGTCTTTCCAGCCCCGCTCATGCCGATCAGAAAAAACATCTCGCCGCTGGCGATCGATATGGACACGTCAGCTAAGGCTCGGATTTTGGGATGATAGATCTTGCTGACCTTGATCATTTCAATCATCGTACTGCGTGTATGTTCATTCATGGAGACTGCTCAATAGCCCGTGGCGCGGTGGTTCATAGATGGCGATATGACCCGATTCAAACCCGGGTCATTAGAGGTGTGTTTGTTCAACGCGTGCCAAATGTAATAAAGCTAATAACTTATGTCAATTTTAAAGCATCCGGGTCCAGGCATCTCAGCAGCGCCTCGATCTCGGTGAGGGCAACGCAGCGACTCTTGGGCCGCACCCGGCACCTCTTGATTATGGTGACCAGATTCCGCTTGCAACTTGACCCGTTGGTGTTATTTTTATCTGTTCTGTCTTGTTAATGCCCGGTAATACAGGTCTAAGGCGAATTAACAACTTCCACCGGTTGTGGTAGCATAGAAGGAGAAAAACATGGATTACAGGGCAACGCTGAATCTGCCCCAGACATCGTTTAAGATGAAGGCCAATCTGACCCAGAGAGAGCCTGCTGCTCTCAAGCGCTGGGAAAAGGAAGACCTGTATCAGCAGATACAGAAGCACAGCGCCGACAAACCGCTGTTCGTCCTGCATGACGGTCCTCCGTATGCCAACGGCAATATCCATCTCGGCACCGCCTTCAACAAGATTCTCAAGGATATCATCCTGCGGTCAAGACGGATGGCAGGTTTCAATGCACCCTATATCCCGGGCTGGGACTGCCATGGGCTGCCCATTGAGCATAATGTCGACAAGGAACTGGGCGAAAAGAAAAAGAACCATTCCGACCCTCTCCAAGAGAGAGTGCCTGCCGAAAGTACGCGGAGAAGTGGATCAAGACCCAGAAAGCAGAGTTCAAGCGACTTGGCGTCACTCGGGGACTGGGACAACCCCTACCTGACCATGAACTATGCCTATGAGGCGACCATTGCCCGGGAATTCAACAAATTCCTGCTACTCCGGATCCGTGGTCAGGAGCAAGAAACCGGTCTACTGGTGCTCCACCTGCACGACGGCCCTGGCCGAAGCCGAAGTCGAGTACCACGATCACACCTCACCCTCGATCTATGTGAAATTCCGCGGTTTCAAGTGATCTCTCCGATATCGACCCCCGGCTTGGCGGCGAGGATCTCTTTGTGGTCATCTGGACGACGACTCCCTGGACCCTGCCGGCCAACCTGGCTGTCGCCTTTCATCCCGATTTTGACTATGCCGCTGTGGCGGTCGGCGGCGAGCGGCTGATAATGGCCAAGGAACTGGTTGATACGGTCATGGCAGGATTGCGGCATTGAAGAGTATACGTGTCGACTGCACCTTTTCCGTTCGGCGGCGCTGGAGAACAGAACCTGCCGTCACCCGTTCATGGAGCGTGATTCGCTCCTGGTGCTGGCCGATTATGTAACGCTTGAGGCCGGTACCGGCTGTGTCCATACGGCTCCCGGGCATGGCGCAGACGACTACCTGACCGGTCTGCGCTACGGCCTCGATATTCTTTCACCGGTGGATGATGAAGGCTGTCTATACCGCGGAGGCCGGGCAGTACGCAGGGCAGCAAGATTCCCGGGGTTAACAGTCAGATCAACGACGACATGGCAGGCACGGGCATGCTCACTGCATGAGAAAGCCATCCACCACAGCTACCCCCACTGCTGGCGATGCAAGAAACCGGTTATCTACCGGGCCACCCCGCAGTGGTTTATCTCCATGGAGAATAAATGATCTGCGGACAAAGCCCTGGAGCAATATAAAGCAGGTCACCTGGACGCCGGGCTGGGGGATGCAGCGGATCTACTCGATGGTCGAGAACCGGCCGGACTGGTGTCTGTCCAGGCAGCGGTCCTGGGGGGTTCCGCTTACCGTTGTCAGCTGCAGGGAATGCGGAGAGATTGTCAAGGACGAGGTCCTGCTGGACAAGATTGAGAGCCTGTTCGCCAGAGAAGGCGCCGATGCCTGGTTCAGTCACGAAGCTGAAGACTTCCTGGCACCAGGATACAACCTGTCCGGTCCTGCGGTTCGGCACAATTTTTCCAAGGAGAACAGATATCCTCGATGTCTGGTTTGACTCCGGAGTCAGCTATGCAGCCGTCTGTGAGCAGCGAGACGGAGCTCGAGTTCTCCGGCCGATCTCTATCTTGAGGGCAGCGACCAGCACCGCGGCTGGTTCCACAGCGCCCTGCTTGCCTCGGTCGGCACACGGGGGCAGGGCGCCGTACAAGGGCGTGCTGACCCACGGCTATGTGGTCGACGGCCAGGGCAAGAAGATGTCCAAGTCGGTCGGCAATGTCGTCGCTCCCCAGGAGGTGATCGAGAAATACGGTGCCGAGATCCTGCGACTCTGGGTAGCCAGTGAAGATTACCGTGATGACATCAAGGTCTCCGATGAAATTCTCAAACAGGTATCCGACTCCTACCGGAAAATCCGCAACACCATCCGCTATCATGCTGGGCAATCTCAGTGATTTTGACCCATCGAGTCAGCAGGTTCCCGTTGAAGAACTCGAAGGAGCTCGATCGCTGGGCTTTGGCCAAGTTTGAGGAGCTGAAGAAAAGGATCTTCAAATCCTATGAAGCCTACGAATTTCATGCCATCTATCAGGGACTGAACTATTTCTGCGGAATGACCATGAGCGCCTTTTATCTCGACATCCTCAAGGATCGTCTCTACACCTCGGGAACTGATTCAAATTCAAGACGAGCCGCGCAGAGCGTGCTCTATGAAATCGTAGACGGCCTGCTGCGCCTCATGTCCCCGATTCTCTGTTTCACCGCCTCCGAGGCCTGGGATGTGCTGAACAACAGGGACCAGGAGGCAGATCTGTCCGGTACGATATTTTTCAAGGATTTTCCCGAGCAAAACGACGACAATCTTCTCGATGACGAAACCCAGGCGCGCTGGGACCGGCTGATGGGCGTGCGCTCGGAAATAACCAGGGCACTTGAGAATGGCCGCAGTCCGAAAAAGTCATCGGTCATCCATTGGAGGCAAAACTTCTGCTCGCCCCGACCGGCGAACTGGCCGATTTCATCGAGGCCAACCAGCAGATGCTCAAGGAAATATCGATTGTCTCTGAACTCGAAGTGATCGCCAATGACCAGTTCGATGAGCTGACTCCGCTGCTGAGCGAAGAGATCGAGGGGCTCTACCTCGGCGTTAAGGCGGCTGCCGGTGAAAAATGCGAGCGCTGCTGGACCCGCTCGGCCACGGTTGGCGCGGACGAGGTTCATCCCAGCATCTGCCGTCGCTGCCTCGATGTGGTTCAAACGCTGGATCTGCAGGGCTGAGCGGGACCATGGTCCGTTATTTCCTGATTCTGCTTGCTGTCCTGGGGGCTGATCAGCTCAGTAAATACGCGGTGGTTTCGCGCCTGGAACTCTACCAGGTGCACGAGCTCATCCCCGGATTTTTCAACCTGGTGCACGTGACCAACAAAGGCGCCGCTTTTTCGATGTTCGCTTCGATCGACTCCCCGGTGCGGCACTATTTTTTTCTGCTGGTCAACAGCATTGCGGTAATCGGGCTTACCATCGCAGCGCTAAAAATGCGGCATTATCATCCGCTTTACCGGGTGTCGTTTGCACTCATTGCCGCCGGTGCGCTGGGCAACCTTATCGATCGTCTGCGTTTCGGGGCGGTGATCGATTTCCTCGATTTTTATCTGGGACGCTATCACTGGCCGGCCTTCAATGTGGCCGACTCGGCTATCTGTGTCGGGGTCGCCATCCTGTTCATGCTCAATATCGTCGATATCAAAAAACAGAAATAGAGGAGAAGCAAATGAAAATTGGCGTGCTTTTTCCGGGCCAGGGCTCCCAGGCCATCGGTATGGGAAGCGAGTTTATTCAAACTCTGCCGGAGTGCCGCAGGGTCATGGAAATGGCAGACTCGGTCTGTGATTTCGAACTTGGCAAAATCATTGCCGAAGGCCCGATGGAAGAGCTGACCCGGGCTGCGGTGCTCCAGCCGGCCATCACCGTGACCAATCTTATCTGCCTGACGGCACTGCAGTCAGTCCTGCCGGAAGAGATAGACATCAGCTGTTACGCGGGGCACAGCCTCGGTGAATACTCAGCCCTGTGCGCAGCCGGCGTCCTGACGCTCGAAGATACGATCAGGCTGGTAGAGCGGCGCGGTTTTTTCATTGAACGAGAAGGCACCAAAAATCCGGGCGCCATGCGGGCCATTCTCGGCCTGGACATCGATGCGGTTGAGCAGGCGGTGGCGGCCTATAACGGGCCCGGCGTGGCCGCTATTGCCAACTACAATACCCCGCAGCAAATCGTCATCTCCGGCAGCGTAAAAGCGCTGGATACGCTTTCGCAAAACCTTGAAGCCCAGGGAGCCAGGGTAATTGCGCTCAACGTCAGTGTGGCCAACCACTCGCCCCTGATCAGTGGAGCGGTGGATGATTTCGCTGCATTTATGGAAAATATCGACTTTAAAGCGCCGCAGCGCCCGGTCTATTTCAACCTGACCGCTCAGACGCAGACCGAACCGGCGATAATAAAAGAGATGATGCCCCGGCAGATCGCGGCGCGGGTGCGCTGGTACGAAATTATCACCGCCATGCTTGGCGACGGGGTGGACACCTTTATCGAGGTCGGCCCTAAAACGGTACTCAAGGGGATGATGAGAAAAATCGTCCCAAAAGAAACCCCGGTGAGTACGCTGCAGTTCGATACGCCGGATGCACTGCAGCACTGTCTGGAAAAAATGGGGGTTGCCTGAGTCGCTATCGGTCCACCGTCACCACAAGCACGCGGTTCCGGCTCCGGGGTGCGGGCCAGACTGAGACAGTCTGGTGCGGCTCTTGGCGGGAGCGGCAGCAGCAAAGCGCCGCATAAGATGCAAAATCAACTCCGAGGTGCACGAGAAGCGTATGCCTGAATCCGGCGGCACAGGCCACCCGGTCAGCTCCAACTACACGGTCGGCATCTGTGTTGTTGCGGGAATTGACAGCGGTATCGGCAAGACCATGGCGACCGGCCTGCTGGCACGCTGGCTGAAGGATGCCGGTCATGCGGCAATAACCATGAAAATGGTTCAGGTCGGCGGCTCGGGGCTCAGTGAAGATATCGTTGCCCATCGCAGGCTGGCCTCGGTTGAGATGTTTGAAGAGGATGCGATGGGCAGCACCTGCCCTTATGTTTTTTCCGTTTCCTGTGCACCGCATCTGGCCGCCCAACTCGACGGCCGGACGATCGACCCGCAGGTTATTGCCGATGCGGCCGAAGAACTTGCCGAGACCTACCCGAATGTCCTGATCGAGGCTGTCGGTGGCCTGTTTACGCCACTGACCGAAGAGCTGTTTGTGGTCGATCTGATCGAGGCCCAGAACTGGCCGGTGCTGCTGGTTACCGGTCCTCGGGCCGGTTCGATCAACCATACCCTGGCCGCGCTGGAAGCGCTCGAGCGCCGCGGCATCACCCTGCAGGGACTGGTCTACAACCTCGACGGCAGCCGTCTGGTAGACCCGCGGATCGTTGACGATTCGCGCAGGCTCTTTGGCCGGGCACTAAAAAATATGGGCTGTAAGCCTGCGATCTGCGATATTCCCGATGTGTCCTGCACCAAAACCTATTGTGTTGATTTTTCGGGACTTTTTTCGTGAATCTAGGCTTTTTCGTCTACCCATAACTGCCCGAACAAAGGTCTTGCAATGCTAAAGAAACCTCCAATTCCGACTTGTCTGAACTGCAGATTTTATCGTCTGGTGGATGATAAAAACGGGTTGTGCCGGGTGGACAAGGGCACCATCGACCAGCGCAGCTATCCCTTTAAAGCCCATCAAGACAACTGTCAGCGCTGGGCTGACTGCGGCCAGCACTATCACATCCGGATCGGCTGGTTGAAGAGTCGAAAAATTCGGGAAGAGGGCTGAGTTTCTCCACTGGGTGCGAAAGTTGCATGTTTTTCATCAAAGATGATCCAATTACCCGGCTACCACAAAGGCACCCTGTATTTGTGCAACACTTGTGGAGTATAATTGAGGTAACAGGATCGAAAATGTGGAAGCGGTGCCACAGAAGTGTGGCATCAACGGACTCCTCGACAGTGAGGCCGTACCATGGTTCGTGCAACGGCATCAGAGCCGCGACAGGGCAACGACATCCTCCTTCGGCGCTCAGCTATTCTGCAGGAGATAAACCGGCTGAGCAACCTGGATCTGCCGTCCCAGAGCAGAAGCGAGCTGTTGCTCAGATGCGGTGAAATACTCCTGCAATTCAGCACTTTCAATGGTGCCTGGGTCGGCAGATATGCCCCGGAAACCGACAGCGTTACCCCCCTTTCGTTCCTGCGGGTCCGTAACGGCCAGCAGCAGCGGTTGGTCGAACGCCAGCGAATCCTGCCTGACCCCGCGCTGACAGCGCTAATCGAAAAAGCGATAGAACGGCCCAGTCCCTATATCTGCCGGGATCTGGAGCCGCCACTCAATGTCCCGCTGCCGCCAGGCGAGCTCCGCATTCACGGCTGTTCGATCTGGCCGCTGCAGCATCACGACTTCGTCTACGGGGTGATTGCGCTCCTCTCTCTTGAATCAGGCAGCGATGGGCCTTTTTCCACCCTTGAACAGGAACTGCTCGAGACCACGGTTGCCGACCTTGCGCTGACGCTTTATGCCCATGACGTATCGGTCCAGCTGCAGTTTGAACACGACTTCAATCGTGAAATCATCGATACGATCCAGGCCCTGATGGTCTCGATTACGCCCTGTGGTAAAATCATTCAATTCAACCCGGAAGCCGAGCGGGTTACCGGCTATCAGCAGAAGGATGTACTGGAGCGTTATTGGGTGGACATCCTGCTTTCTCCTGACAACCGCGTTCATTATCAGAATGTGATCTCCCAGCTGCTCAAGGAAAATGCCAGCAATCTCAGTTTCAGGGCGCCATTGCTCACCCGGGACGGGAACTTGCGGACCATAGACTGGCATAGTTCGATTAAATCAGACATCGATAAGGGCACCGTCGGTATGGTGCTGTTCGGTCTCGACATTACCGAACGGCTGGCCGCCGACCAGAAATATGACTCTACGGTGGCGAAATGGGAAAACATCTTTTCCGCCATCCAGGATCCCGCCTTGATCGTCAAAAGGGACGGTACCATCATCGATGCCAATCATGCCACTTTCAGCGCCTCGCGCAGATCGCGCGCCGAAGTGCTGGGCAATTCCGTCTGCACCATCCTGCACGGCGGCAGAAACGCGGGTGCGATCTGCCCACTTGAGAAACTGATCAGGACCGGGCAGAGCCGGATCCTGCACACCGAATTAAGCGGCCTGCACGGCGACTATCTGCTGACCGTCAGCCCGCTCAAGAGCGTGGCGGGGGCCGAAGCGGCGACCCTGCTGGTGGCCCGGGACATGACCGAGGAGGAGCGTCACAAGGCGGAGGCCATGCGTGCCGCCCAACTCGCCTCCATCGGTGAGCTGGCCGCTGGTGTCGCGCACGAGATCAACAATCCAGTCAATGGTATTCTCAACTATGCCCAGATGCTCAGTGACCTGACGCTCGACAACCAGGGCGAGGAGGTGGTGGGGCGGATCATCTCCGAAGGCAAGCGCATTGCGACCATCGTGCGCAGTCTGCTCGATTTTTCCAGGCATCGGGTAGAAGAGCCTGAGCCGGTTGTCGGGGCAGGGGTGCTCGAGGATTGTCTGGAGCTGGTCAAACACCAGTTGCTCAGAGACCATATCATTCTCGAAATCTCGTTTCCGGAAAACCTGCCGCTGATGTTCTGCAATCCGTCACAGATTCAGCAGGTGCTGATCAACGTGATTTCCAATAGCCGATATGCGCTGAATAAGCGTTATGGGGGTAAGCATCCGAAGAAGAAACTGCTGATCAGCGGTTCCCAGGTCGAGCACGGCGCCGGCAGCTATATCCGTTTCACGATCACCGATTTCGGCTGCGGTATAGAACATCATCTGCTCGAGCGGGTCTTCGATCCATTCTTCTCGACCAAGCCCAACGGCGAAGGCACCGGACTGGGTTTGAGCATCAGCTACGGACTGGTGCGGGACAATGGCGGTTACATGCGGGTCAAGAGCCTGTTCAACAGCTATACGACGATGATCATCGATATTCCTGCTGCCCACGAGGAGGAAAATGACTGACATCTCACGCAGAGCGCTGCTGATTTCAGCAGTACTGGGCCTCTATACGGTGCTGGTCGTGCTGGCCGCCTATGCTCCCTTCCGCACTATGGGCACCGAGGCCCGGCCGGCCCTGTCAGCCGGCCTGTGGATGCCGCTGCTCGGGGTCATCACGCTGTTCTTCGCGGTGCTCTATGTGATCCTGCGCTTGGACAGCCGGGTTGATGACAGCAGCAACCGGATTGCCCAACTGGAACACCGGCTCGCCGACACCGAGGAGGACATATCCAGTGCCGAGCAGGAGCACCGGGCACATATGGAGAAAAAATTGTTCGAGATCGGGGTGATCAATGCCTCTTTGCACCGGGAGATTGCTGAGCGGATGCAGGCCGAAAACGAGAGCCGGCAGCTCCAGAAACGCATGGAGTTGATTCTGAACTCGGCGGGTGACGGGATATTCGGTCTCGATACCCGGGGGATCGTCACCTTTGCCAACACCGCGGCCTCGGTGATGACGGGCTGGCAGATCGATGAACTGGTCGGACAGCCGCACCATGAGCTGGTACATCATAGTTACAGCGACGGTTCACCGCATCCGCCGGAAGCCTGCCAGATACGCCAGGCCTATATGGATGGCATCGTCCATTTTAATTCGGACGATGTGTTCTGGAACCGGGAGGGGAGCAGTTTCCCGGTGGAATATGTCAGTACGCCGATCAAGGACAACAACGGAAACAGCGACAGCGGGACCATCCACGGCGCAGTCGTGGTGTTCAGGGACCGGAGCATATTTGTCTGACAATCCAGTGCCGCTGAGGCAGACATCACCTTCAGCCCTGTGCTGGACCAGGCAAAAACAGGGAGGGCAGAGATGAACACGCATAAGCCGCAATCGAGTTCGATCCTCGTCGTCGATGACGAAGCGAGTCTCAGGCAGACCTTTCATTTCTTTCTCACGCGCGAAGGTTATGAGCCGGTGCTTACCGCAACCTCGCTGGAAGAAGCCATGTCGATCATGGCATCTCAGGAAGTGGATCTGATTATCAGCGATATCGTGCTGGAAAAATCCTCGGGCATCACCCTGCTCAAATACGCGCGCAAGAACGGTATCGACTGCCCGTTCATTGTCATAACCGGCTATCCCGATGTTGAGACGGCGGCTGAGTCGCTGCGTTACGGTGCCTTTGACTATATTGTCAAACCGGTGGAGAAGCAGACGCTATTGCGTGCGGTTCGCCTGGCGCTGAACCAGCGAAATCTCGTCCGGCAGCGCCTTGAAGCGGAAGAAGAGCGGGAGCGCTACCGGGTTCTGCTCGATACTGTGTTTAAAAGCGCCACCGATGCGATTATCGTCGTCGATGAGCAGCATACGGTGCTCAAACTCAACCAAGCGGCCAGAGCGATGCTGGCTGCCTACATCCCGGAGCTTGATGTCGGGGTGAGACTCGACAGCGGCGCCGCAGCTGAGAGGATAAGTGTGCTGCAGGAAGATCTCAGCAGTGTTTTGAAGAGCGGGGAGGAGGTGTGCGAACACCGGCTCGAGCTGAGCAATGGTGAAGATCGTATCAGGGTGCTGAGTCTGTGCACCTCGCCGCTGCTCGGGGAGGGTGATCTGGCCCATGGGGCGGTGCTGGTCATACGCGATATGTCGCTGCCCGAAGGCTACCAGTATAGCCAGCGCAGCGGATTTCACCGTTTCATCGGTTCCAGCAAGGCGATGCAGACGGTGTATACGATGATTGAAAACGTGGGGCGGGTCGATACAACCGTGCTGATCACCGGAGAGTCGGGCACCGGCAAGGAACTCGCCGCTGAAGCCCTGCACCAGGAGTCGCCGAGAAACGATCGTCCGCTGATCAAAGTGGACTGCACCGCGATACCGGAAAACCTGCTGGAAAGCGAGCTTTTCGGGCATAAAAAGGGCTCCTTTACCGGGGCGGACAAGGATCGCAAAGGGCTGCTGCTCCAGGCTGATGGGGGAACGCTTTTCCTCGATGAAATCGGTGAAATCTCTCCGACCACCCAGCTGAGGCTGCTGCGTTTTCTCCAGGAGCGCACCTTTTACCCGGTGGGCAGCGATTCACCGATCGTGGTTGATACCCGGGTCATCACCGCAACCAATGTCGATCTAAGGGAAAAGGTTAAAGAAGGTTCGTTTCGGGAGGACCTTTATTTTCGGCTGAAGGTGATTGACATCATATTGCCGCCGCTGAGAGTGCGTCGAGAGGACATTGCGCTGCTGGCCGGCCATTTTATCAGGAAATATGGCGACAAAATCAAGAAATCGGTGAGCGGGCTTTCAGACAATGCCCTGGCGGCTCTGCAGCGCTACTACTGGCCGGGCAATGTACGGGAGCTCGAGCATCTGATCGAGCGGGCCGTGGTGCTCTGCCAGGGTGATATTATCACCACAAGAGAATTGCCCCAGGATTTACTCCGCTTTGCCGAGGAAGCTGATAGAGCGCCTGAGCAGATTTTGGCGGCAGACAGTAGGGAGATTGAACCCGATCCTGACCGTTGGAACATGCCCGAGCGCTTGCCTGGGCGACCTGCAGAATTCGGCGCAGATGGATCTGCCAGCGGGCAGGGGAGCGACTCGGAAGCCGGCCTTATCCTGGCCACGCTGCGCCGCTGCGCAGGCAACAAGGCAAAGGCCGCCCGTCTGCTCGGCATCGATCGGTCCACCCTGTATCGAAAAATCAGAGAATTCGATATCGACCTCTCGGTCATTGCTCTGGAATAAATCGGCACGGAGAACCCGGGTTGTTTAGCCTATCCACCCGGCCTCCTTTTGACGCTGTCAGAGCAGCGCTGCAACACTTCTGTGGCAACACTTGTGCTGCATGAGCACACTTGTGTGGCAGAAAAAAGCTATCCGCCATGTCGCCTTGGGCAACCTCCCCGGCTTATTTTTCTCTCTTCTTGCCAGAACCATGCGGTGGCCGGCATGACTGACCACCCAGGCAGACTCAAAAACAACCCCAAGTAATAGAAAAATCACAATATTTTTATCTCTTCAGCCGATTTGAAACCGGGGGCGGCCTGCGGTCGGGGTCCGTCGGTACGCGGGTCAGGAAAACGATGATTGCATACCCGTCAGGCACTTAACATGCAACAGCAGGAGTAAACCGGAACACGACGCACTCATCACCTCTATATTGTCCCAGGCAATCCAGGTGAACCCATGACGGCAGTTGCAAGCAACCATTGGTTTGACAACCAAGCAGTCAGACTCGGAGACGAAGGCTGGTGTGTCGGCTATCTCTTCAGGCTGCGCTGGCCCGAGGGTTTTGTCTGCCCAGCCTGCGGCTATCGGCACAAACAGATTGCCCCCATCAGGACGCCGGTCTGCAGACTTTGCGGCCGGCAGGGATCGCTCACCGCGGGCACACTGCTGCATGGCAGTAAGAAAAAGGTCTCGGACTGGCTGCAGCTTATCTGGCGGCTGAGCAACGGCACGGAACAGCTCAGCGCCAAAAAGATTCAGCACTATCTGGGCCTGCACAGTTACCAGACCGCCTGGATATGGATGGTCAAACTTCGTCTGGCCATGCAGGTGGTGCTGGAGAACAGGTGTCGTCATACGGTGAAACTCGACTGTTCTGCGCAGTCCAGCAGCTGGGCCGATCAGGCAGGCGCTGAGCAGACTCTGTCAAGCCCCGATCACCTTATTGTCGCCGCGGCGGAATCGGTAGCCGAAGGCCGGGCCCTGGGTCGGGTGCGCATGCGCTATGTAGAGGAGATCGAGGCAGCACAGGTTAGGGGTTTTATCAAACAATTTGTCCAGCAGGGCAGCACCATTATCGCTCCTGATAGATCTTTTTTTCGCGCTCTGAAGAGCAGAGATTACCTCTATACGGTCGCCAGGGGGCAACCGTTTCATGAATCGATACAGAAGCTGATTGGCGCATACCTGAGCTGGTATAAAGAAAGAAAATTCCGCTCCACGGACCTGAGGTATCGGCAAGGATGCCTCGATGAGTTCTGTTTTTACCGGGAAGCACGACTGTCAATCAACCAGGTGCAGGTATTTGACCGGCTGCTCAGGGCCTTGCTGCAGCATGGGCCTGCGATTTCTGATCTGCCGGCTGCAACATCTGAAGGCCAGCGGGGAGCGCAGTGATGACTCGTCTGAATATCATCTATCTGGTCTGTTTCGGACTGGCCGTACTCATCGGCGTGAGCCTGTTCCAGGCAAGCAGCAGGCTGCCCCAGCGCGCCTACAGCGACTTTCTGTTAGATATTGCCGACGGCAGCATCTCGGAAGTTACCATCCAGGGTGGAGACATTTCTGTCACCGACCATAAAGGTGGTCACTATGCGACCTTTGCCCCGGATGAAGGAGCATTGCTGGAGCGCTTGCAGGGCACTCCCATCACCATCAAAACCAGAGCGCCCTCGGAACTGTCGACCCTGTTTAAAGATATGCTGATTGTGCTTTTACTGCTCGGCGGCTGGTTTATTTTCTCGAAAACCACCGCTTCGTCCGGGAAATTTACTTCCAGCAAATCGATACTGGCCCCGGCCAACAAACGTGAACGGGTAACGTTTGCAGACGTGGCCGGTATCTCCGAAGCCCGCGATGAACTCAAGGAGATCATCGATTTCCTCAAGCAGCCCGGCCGTTTCAGCCGGCTTGGCGGGCGCATCCCCAAAGGGGTGCTGCTCGAAGGCCCGCCCGGCACAGGCAAAACCCTGCTGGCCCGGGCGATTGCCGGAGAAGCTTCCGTGCCTTTTTTTTCAATTGGCGGTTCCGACTTCGTTGAGATGTTCGCCGGCCTTGGGGCCTCGCGCGTTCGGCAATTGTTCACCGAGGCCAAGAAACAGGCACCTTGCCTCATTTTTATTGACGAAATAGATGCGATAGGCGGCAGGCGCTCGGTGGATTATCGCAGCGGTTCAAGCGATGAACGGGAACAGACGCTTAATGCACTGCTGGTCGAGATGGACGGCTTTCAGACCAGCGAAACGATTATCGTGATCGCCGCGACAAATCGTTCGGATATTCTCGATTCGGCTCTGCTGCGGCCGGGCAGATTTGATCGGCGGATCACCCTGACCCTGCCTGATATCAAAGAACGGGTGAAGATTCTCCAGGTCCATGCGGCAAAAACGACCATTGATCGCCAGCTCGATCTCACCCTGATTGCCCGCGGCATACCTGGTTTTAGCGGCGCCGAAATCGCCAATCTGGTCAATGAGGCGGCCCTGCTGGCAGCCCGCAGAGGAAAGGTTAAAATTGAACAGGCAGATTTCGAGGATGCCCAGGATAAGATCATTATGGGCCTCGAACGCAGAAATGCAGTGATCAGTCAGGAGGACCGACGACTGACCGCCTATCATGAAGCAGGGCATGCGGTGGTTGCCAAACTGCTGCCGGAGACCGATCCACTGCACAAGATTACCATCATTCCCCGGGGCCAGTCGCTCGGTCTTACCCAGCAGCTTCCCATTGATGAGCATCACACCTATGCCAAGTCGTATCTGCTCAACAGAATCATGATCCTGCTCGGCGGCAGATGCGCTGAGGAGGCTGTCTTTGGCAGGCTCACTACCGGGGCCAGCAATGATCTGCACAGTGCAACACGCATCGCCCACCGGCTGGTATGCGAATTTGGCATGAGTGAACGGCTTGGTCCGGTGGCCTGCGCCGGCGGGTCGCCCGGCGAATACGCCAAGCAGCCGTCGACCGGCTGGTTCCAGAGTCAGCAGACGCTTCGCGAAATCGATATGGAAATCAGGGGCCTCATCGTGGATTGCAATCGCCAGGCGAAGAAGCTGATCACCGATCACAGCGAGTTTCTGCATATGCTGGCCGAGTCGCTGCTTGTCAATGAAACCCTTGATGGTGAGGAAGTCGATATCGTCCATCGCTGCTATCAAGACCGTCGCCATACGGAGCAGGCTTCGCCAATCGAAAATTGAACGGGAGTCGGAAATGCACTGCAGAGAACCTCACAAGAAAATGCCAGTTTTGCTCGGAGCCGCGGTGATCCTGATGCTGCTTTCTGCATTGGCGGTGCCGGCTGCACGGACCATTGTGCCGCCGGCAGGCGTGATAGAAATCGATAATCTTCCGGCGGAAGATATCAGTGTAGCTTTCGATCACGATCTGCATGACGGATATGCCGCCTGTGTTGAATGTCATCACCATGTTACTGGATCACCGCCGTCCAATCCGTTCTGCGCCTCCTGCCATCCCAAGGCCGTGCTGCTCGATTCGGTAGCTTGTCAGGATTGCCATGCGATCGAGCGCTTTGCAGATGACTACCTGGAAAATCAGAACCAGACGAAACGCTACCATTTCGACACGGTCGGTCTGAAGGGTGCCTATCACCTCAGGTGCATCAATTGCCACCTGACGGTTGGCACCGGACCCGTCGGATGCGAGGAGTGTCATTTATGAAAAGACGCAGAACCATAAAATACCAAAGCCAGGTTCTTACCGCTAACCAAGGAGAGGGGTGAAGATGAAATCCATGGTCAATCGGCGCACGCTGCTCAAGGGACTGCTCGGCTCCGCCCTGTCGCTGTTCACACTGCATCCGGAAAAACGTGCTTCAGCCCACGATTTTACAGGCTATGAGTCAAACCTCGGCGTACTGGTCGATCTCAGCCGCTGTGTCGGCTGCCGGAGCTGTGAGGCGGCATGCAACAAGGAGCAGGGCCTGCCGCCTCCGCAGATACCGTTCACCGATATGGGCGTTTATGATGCTGAAGAAAATTCCCATCGCAGGAGAACGGACCAGACCCGGTATACCGTGGTCAACCGTTACGATTCACCCGACTGGGACCATCCGCTTTTCAAAAAGACGCAATGCAACCACTGCCTGGAGCCGGCCTGCCTGACCGCCTGTTTCGTCAACGCTTATACCAAGACCCCCGAAGGGGCGGTCATATACAACCCGGACGTCTGTGTCGGCTGCAGAACCTGCATGATCGCCTGTCCCTTTTCAATACCAGCGTTTCGATACGACAGTGCCTTCAATCCGCGCATTATGAAGTGCGTCTTCTGTTACGATACGCGGCTCAGCAAAAACCAGGCCCCGGCCTGTGTCGAGGCCTGTCCGATGGAGGCGCTGACCTTCGGTAATCGTAAAACGCTGCTGAGAAGCGCCCGAAAACGCCTCAGGGAGCATCCCGAGCGCTATCAGAACTATATCTATGGTGAATCCGAGGCGGGCGGGACCTCCTGGCTCTATCTGTCGCCGCAGCCGTTTGCCGAGGCTGGGTTTGACATGGAGGTCCCGAAACAACCCATTCTCAATTTTGTTAAGGATTTTCTGGCGGTGGTACCGATGGTGCTGACCATCTGGCCGGGCCTGTTTGCCGGGATGTATCTGCTGAACCGGCCCCGCAAATCCACAGGCTCCAAAAATGTTACTTCTGATCCGCATGAGGAACTGGACCATGAAAACCATGACCAATAAAGCGCAACTGCAGGTGCTCGGAGGATCTGGAGCGGATTTGGAGCTGAGCGGCGGGTTCTTAAATAAACTCATGCTTGGCCTGAGTGGGACTGAATATGTCCGCCTGCTGATCAAAAACCGGCTCAACTGGCTGCTGGCTATTATTTTATCGGTGGGAGTGCCCCTTCTTGGCCTGCGCTATCTGTATGGCCTCGAGGCAGTAACCCACGGTTCCCAGGATTATCCCTGGGGGCTTTTTCTCGGATTCGGACTTTTCGGTATGGTGCCGCTGTCCGCTTCGGGATTTCTGCTCAGCACGACCGTGGAAATATTTCAGCGCGATGACTTCAAGCCGATCGAGCGGCTGGCACTGCTCAACGGCCTGCTGGGCTATTTTTTTGCAGTCGTCTACCTGCTGGTGGATCTTGGTATGCCGTGGCGGCTCACCTATCCGATGCTGGTTTCATTTGGGCCGGCGGCGGTCTTGTTTCTGGTTGCCTGGCATGTGGCGACCTATCTTTCCGTGCAGATTGCCGAAATGCTGCCGGCCGTTTCCGAATGGGCGGACTGGCCGTGGCTGAAACATTTCATCAAGAGAATTACCCTGGGGTTGACCATCGCCGGCATTATTTTGTCTACCCTGCATCAGGGCGCGCTCGGTGCACTCTTCTGTTATGCGCCGATGAAGATCCATCCGCTCTGGATCTCCCCTGAATTTCAATGGCTGCATTTCTTCGTCTCGTCGGTTTTTGCCGGGCTATGCATGGTGATCGTGGTTGCCGCGCTGGTTGCCCGTTTCATGACCTGGCGCTGTGACGCGCGCTTTCTGGAGAGCCTCGACAGGATTACCATAGGGTTGGCCCGGGGTGCCGCAATGGCGATGATCACCTATCTGGTGATCAAGCTGGTGGCGGTTGCCCATGACAAGGAGTGGCTCTATTTGTTTTCGGGCTGGGGACTCTACTATTTTGCCGAAGTGGGTCTGGCCGTGGTGCTGCCGCTGGTGATGTTTGCCCGGGGCGTGCGGCACCGTGCGCTGCCGCTGCTGCGCTGGGGAGCACTGATTGCGGTACTGGGAATTCTCTGGAACCGCCTGAATACGGTCATGGTCTGCTACAACTGGCAGATTCACCAGGAAATTCCCCACTGGCGCGAAGTCTGGGTGGCGGTGACCATTCTCTGTTTGTATTTTATCATCTATCGTTTCATCCTCTATCGGCTGCCGGTTCTGTTCACCTGGAACGCTAAGTAGCCAGTCATCCGGTTGTCCTGCATGGCGATCGAGCGCGCTCTGCGCTCGATCCTGTATCCAGTAAAACAGTCGACAATAGTGTGGAATACCACAGATTCTGTGCGACACTAATCTGCAACAGGGTTGTAGCGCCATTGCCCAGCCTCCCCCAAGCGCTTTGAGCAGTTCCGCCAAATTGTTATTTTATTCAATAAAAACAATCTATATATAGAGCTCTGTTCTTTTCTTGGCAGGCCCCCGGTCCTGGCACTGTAGATGCAATGCTTATAGCAAAGGGCGTATCGGGTGCAGCCGCACCCGGGCAGTTGAATCTCTACTAGGGAGGACGCCATGAAAAGCATCACCAGAACCACCAGACGGACTGAAACGGAAATTGAACATGATGTCTCAACCGTGCTTTTTAACGTTTTCGCAGCTTCGGCCCTGGTGATCGGAGTCTGGGCAGCAGCCTGTTTGATCGGTGGGCTCGTCAGCCATGGTTTCATTGCCATGGTGCGCGGCTATATTACCGCCGTGACCGGCTTCTAGAGGCAGGTTTTCACGCTTTGTCTGTACAGGAGATCACTATGAAAACGGGATTTAAAGCAGTACTGCTGGCGGGAGTTCTTACTACCGGTGTGGCGGTCGGCTGCTGGGCGCTGGCGGCCTTTATCGTCGGCTTGAAACAGGCCGGCTGGCAGCCGGCTGAACTGCTCAGGCAGTATCTGGTCGCTACCGGCATCGTTGAGCCGTCCCATACCCTGGTTGACTTCTACAGCCAGATAAAAGGGGTGGAATACCTGATCTGCGTTGCTTTCCTGGTCGCTTTTCCGCTGTTCTACAAGTATGTGAACAAGGACAGCGAGAAGATTACAACCAAAATATGAGTGGCCTCCCCGGCGTGCGGGACCAGATTGTCGTGTTTGTCGCAGGAGTCGATCTAAAGACTCAAAACGGCTCTGGTTTGTAGACATCGAAGAAGGTCTTTTCACCGATCAGAGAATCGATGTCACCTTGGATGTCGCGGGTTTCTTTGAGGTTCATCCATTCGATCCACTGATCGGCAGACTCCCATTCACTGATTACCAGATATTCACCCGGGTCATTGAGGCTTGAATAGGTGCCCCGCGAGATAAAGCCCTGTTGGCTTTCGGCATGTTCCCTGAGCTTTTTCAGCAATGGGATCAGGTTTTCTTTGTGGTCGATTTTGAACAGCCGCCGGCTGATGATTTTTACCTGCATCCTCTATCTCCTTTGAGTATCGCTGCCAGATGATTGCAAATGAATCTGAAAAGCTTATCTGTCTATCCGAGACAGACCGTTTTTAATACTCGAGCCATTTGCAAAACGATCTTTTCGCCCAAACTCTGCGTTATGCTCAAAATTTTATCCTCGGAATATCAATTATATGGCTGTGGTAAAATTTCTCGCATGCCTTGATTTTGAACGAAAATCTTAGTTTTGCAAAAGGCTCACTCTTTTTTTTATTCCATACCATGAGGATTCTATCACATCATGAAAGCAATCGGCTATCAGAAATCCTTGCCCATCGATCACCCCGACTCACTGCAGGATATAACCCTTGACGATCCGCACCCCTCCGGGCGCGATCTGCTGGTCGAGATTAAGGCGGTCTCCGTCAATCCGGTGGATGCCAAAATGCGTATGCGCAGTCAACCGCCGCCCGGCTCCTGGCAGGTTCTCGGCTGGGATGCAGCGGGTATAGTGCGCGGCAGCGGGCCGGATGTGCAGCTCTTCAAGCCTGGGGACCGGGTCTGGTATGCAGGGGCGATAGACAGACCCGGAACCAACAGCGAACTCCATCTGGTCGATGAGCGCCTGGTTGGCCATATGCCGCAATCGCTCGGCTTCTCGCAGGCCGCGGCGCTGCCGCTGACCAGCATCACCGCCTGGGAACTGCTCTTCGACCGCCTCGGGGTGGAGCAGGGCGGCAACGATGACCAGCGCAGTCTGCTGATCATCGGGGCCGCCGGCGGGGTCGGCTCGATCATGGTGCAGTTGGCCCGAAAACTGACCGGCCTGAGCGTTATCGGCACCGCCTCGAGGCCGCAGACCAGGGCTTGGGTTACCGACCTGGGAGCCCATGCAGTGATCGATCACAGCCGGCCCCTGAGCGAAGAGCTGGACAAGCAGGGCAGGGCGCCGGTAGACTATGTCGTCAGCCTGAACAGCACCGACCGCCATTTCGAACAGATCGTCGAGTCAATTGCCCCGCAGGGTAAATTCGCCCTGATCGACGATCCCGAACCGATCGATGTGCGCCTGCTCAAGAAGAAGAGCGTGTCGCTGCACTGGGAGCTGATGTTCACCCGGTCCTTGTACAAGACCCCTGATATGATCAAACAGCATCAATTGCTCGACAGCGTCTCAGCCCTGGTTGATGAAGGCACGATCCGCACGACGCTCGGCAGTCATTTCGGCGCGATCAACGCAGAAAACCTCAAACGGGCTCACCAACTGCTGGAGAGCGGCAGCTCCTGCGGCAAGATCGTGCTTGAAGGATTCTAGGCCGCCCGTGTGCTATTTCAGCAAGCCGTTTACGCCTGGCATTTACGCCTGGCAACCGGTCCCGGAAACACCACAAACTGCCTGAAAGCGAACACTCCTGATCATGCCACTGGTTATATATGATTATATCGAGTAACATTTCATTGCCTCAGAAGGGGATACGCCTTTTCTGTCCAGATCTTTGCCTTCGTTTGATTGAGCGCATTGTGTTTAGGAGATTGGCCTCAACCTTGTAATTGCTTTCCGCAGTATAGCTTCTCGTGGATGGTCTCATTTTCAGCCCAGTTGGTATATCTTTTAAGGAGTTGATTTAGAATCATCATACCATCAAAACTAAACGGAGGATTATGATATGAAAGAAACGCTGAAAAACATGTTTTACATTGGGGCAGGTGCAGCCTTTTTGACTAAGGAAAAACTTGAGGAGTTAAAAGCTGACCTTATTGAAACGGGCAAAGTGACGAAGGAAGAAGGGAAGCAGCTTATTGAGGAAATGTTCAAAAAGTCAGAAGAAGCAAAAAAGCAGCTTGAGCAAAAGATACAGGATGCGGTAACTGATCAGTTGAGAAAAAAGAATGTGGCAACAGGTGATGACATCGCAGAATTAAAAAGCCGGATAGAAGAATTAAAGGCAATACTAGAAAAGATGAGTGCAGTAAAGTAGTCTGCGGGCCTTTTATGTTCAGCATAAAAAAGATAGGAGCGATCGGCAAAACCTACCGGCACTTGAACCGGTATCACAGGATATTGCGCGTCCTTTTCAAGTATGGTTTCGATGATGTTATTGAGAGGCTCCATATCGACCAGTACCTCGAAAGCGGACTGCAAATGATCAACCGCAAGCCGAGGGAGCAGATAGACAAGCTTTCCCGACCGGAACGTTTACGTATGGCCTTTGAAGAGCTTGGCCCAACTTTCATTAAGCTTGGTCAGGTTCTTTCAACCAGGTCTGATTTTATTCCCCCTCAATATCTGTTCGAGCTTGCCAAACTGCAGGATGACGTCCCCCCCTTCTCCTACGAGGATGTAGAAGAAATTTTTCTTGCAGAAATGGGACGAAAGCCAGCAGAGCTTTTTGCGGAATTTAAACGCGAACCTCTTGCTGCTGCTTCAATTGGCCAAGTGCATGAGGGTGTGCTCTGGGCCGGGGAGCATATTGTTGTCAAAGTCCAGCGGCCGAAGATTGAAAAAATCATTGCCGTAGACCTTGAAATACTCGCCCATATTGCAATCCTGATGGAGAAGTTTCTTGAAGAGTTGCAGGGACATCGCCCAACCGCAGTTGTTGAAGAGTTTGCCAGGACTATCTCAAAAGAAATTGATTATTCGGTTGAGATAGCGAATATGGAGCGATTCGCAAAGCAATTTGAAAGAAACAGCACAATTTATGTGCCCAAGGTATATCGGGACTTGAGTTGTGAGCGCATTCTGACCATGGAAAATATTCAAGGGGTGAAAGCCTCTGATGTCGATCAGCTTCGCAAGCAGGGTGCGGATCTGCCTCTTGTTGCTGAAAGGGGAACCAACCTGATCATGGAGCAAATTTTCGTTCATGGTTTTTTCCACGCCGATCCGCATCCTGGAAACATATTCATTCTGCCTGACAATCTTATCTGTTTCCTGGATTTCGGCATGATGGGCCGCTTGAGTCGTCAGAACCGTGAAGATTTCACTGATTTGGTCCTATACATGGTCGGACGAAACGAGCGCCGGGTGACGGAAAGTGTTCTCAAACTGACAGACCATTATAAAGATATCGACAGAGATGCCTTAAGCCGTGATCTCTCTGAAATGCTTGACAGGTATCTATACTTGCCCTTGAGAGAACTGGAAGCGGGCAAGATCCTGCAGGACCTGCTGGAATTAGTCTCTCATCATCAGATTTTTTTCAAACCTAACTTTTATCTGATGATGAAGGCGATAACCACAGTTGAAGAAGTTGGGCGTCTTCTCGATCCCGACCTGGAGTTGATAAAACTGGCGCAGCCATTTATGAAAAAGGTCAAGTCAGACAGACTGCGTCTCAACAGGATAGCGGAAGAGGCTGGACTGGCAACTTCAGAGTATTTTGATTTGTTGAGAGACCTGCCGGAAGAACTTCGATCTATTTTATCGCAGCTTCGGCAGGGCAAGATGAAACTTGAATTTGAGCATCGTGGCCTATCAGAGCTCAGAGCTGTGCTTGATCAGATGTCAAATAGGATTTCCTTTGCCATCGTCCTGGCTGCCCTCATAATAGGCTCATCTCTGATAATTCTGTCAGCGATTCCGCCCAAATGGAACGACATACCCATTATCGGCTTGGTTGGTTTTCTGCTCGCCGGAGTCATGGGTTTCTGGCTCCTCTTGTCGATCCTTCGCCATGGCAAGATGTAAACCTCTCATCTTGCAGGCCAACCATGTGTGCCTATGCACGGGGTTAAAACTGCCAATGGTAAGCCTCCGTTTGAAAGCACCGCTCGCAAGTAAAGCTTTATAGAATAGGATTATCAATAATTGCAACATGTTCTGATAAAGGTTGAAGTACCGCCGGAGGGCGGCTATTGATAACCCTATTCTATGAACTGAACCTGATTAGCTCATTTCACAGTCAGGAATTACCAATGGAAATATTGCCCCATCCTGAACCGGAATATCTGCTTCTCTGAGAAGAGCAATGCTGTCTTCGCTATGACCTCCTCCGGCTGATTTCGGTCTATGTTTTTACCATGAACCTGGACCGACTTCTTTGGGGAAGGTCATCTATATCTCGCGCACAAGAGAGCCGTCCGCTTTCTGGAAACGGATGGAAAAGGACTTACTGCTGCCCAGGGCGTGGGTTGAACAGCTTAGGCAGGGATCGAAGGCCCGGACGACGGCCTCCACCCGATTCAACGCCCCTTCCGAGACCTCGGTACCGGTAATAAAGCGTTTAGCAACCTGCAGCACTCCACGGCCGATCGCCAAGCAATTGTGGCCGGTGGCGACAATCAGGTTGGCCCAGGTCATCAGCCCGTTTTCGTCGACGCGATAATGATGGACCAGCGTCCCTCTGGGGGCCTCCACACAACCAGTGCCTTCAAGAAAATTCGGCTGGGCAAAGGCGCGTACCCGCGGCAGCAGCAGGACTGGATCATCCAGGAGTCTCTGCGCGGTTTCGATACAGAAGAGGATCTCGACCAGTCGCGCATAATGATTAAAAAACGAACTCATGACCGGCCCTCGCTCCAGGTCTCTGAATTCCGCCCACTCCTGGTCCGCCATGGGTGTGCCGCAGCCATTGCAGACATTTAACCGAGCGGCCGGACCCACCCGGTATATCCCATCCGGATAGCCCAGTGGTTTATAATAGGGAGCTTTCAGGTAGGACCAGTCTTCCACCACCTCGGCGATATAATCCTGATAGTCAGCCGGATCAATATTGTCAGCAATAATATGCCCCTTGGCATCGATGATCCGGAGCCTGCCCTGCACATGCTCTAGGTTTCCTTCTTCATTGACCATGCCCATATACAAGGTTGGAAAATTGGCAAAGGTCTGGATCTCCTCCCGATACTTTTCAAGGGATTTCTTGAACATCGTCAAGGTGCGAGTAATGATCTCCAGGGCCTCAGGAAGCATCTGCAACATGGCATCACGATGTTTCAAGCTAAGCGGCGCATTCACTCCTCCGGGGACTACCCAGGCGGAATGAATGCGCTTGCCGCTGATCAACTCAATGATCTGTTGTCCTATATTCCGCAGCCGGATCCCATCTCTTGCTATCTCAGGATAGGCCTCGATCACCCCCATAAAGTTGCGCCTCGCCGGATCGGCATCCATCCCCAAGAGCAGATCGGGTGAGGCGAGGTGGAAAAAGCTGAGCGCATGCGACTGGATAAAGGCGCCGCAATTAAACAGTCGCCGGAGCATGACGGCAGTTTCCGGAGGATGAACCCCGAGAATGGCATCGCAGGCCTTGCTGGAGGCCAGAGCGTGGCTGACCGGACAGATCCCGCAGATTCTCTCGGTAATTGAAGGCATCTCATAGTAGGGTCTGCCCTCGCATAATTTTTCAAACCCCCGGAACTGGGTCACATGAAACCGGGCATCACTGACCATGCCATCGTCATCGACGATGATGGTAATCATGCCATGGCCTTCAATCCTGGTAATGGGTTCTATGGTGATCGTTCCTGCCATTACTGCACCTCCAGGAAGATACGTAGCTGCATGATCATGCACCGAATCTCGACCAGCCGCTCAGATCCGGGTTGCGCCCGGCCAGAAGTTCCGAAAGGAGATGAAGAATTGCGGCGGGCGGTGGCGGACAACCGGGCAGAAAGATATCCACAGGGACAAATTCGTGCACTGGCCTGACCGTTGGACAGAGGAGGGGCACCATCTTGAAAGAGACGTTCTCCGTTACCGCCCCTCTTTTCTCCGGCAATGCTGCGGCATTCTCCACATAGGCCCTGCTGATCACCTCCTCCACCGGATACCTGTTGCGCATCCCCGGCACATTAGCGGTGATCGCACAGTCGCCGAAAGAGACCAGGACGCCGCTGCGCTCACGGATCAGCAGGATATTTTCTTTATCGGCCTCGCTGCTTACCGCTCCTTCCACCAGCGTGATATCCACATGGTCGGGAAAGACCTTGCGATCGACCAGAGGACCGAAGAGGATCTCCACCTGCGCTGCAAGGCCGATCAGGACCTCGTCAATATCAAGAAACGACATATGGCATCCGGAGCAGCCGTCGAGCCAGATCGTTGCCAGTCCTATTTTTGCCATGCTTCGCCCGGCCTCCCTCTCATCATCTGCAGGTAGGGCAGGAACTGGCGGCGCTTGATCATCTCCGCCACCGACCTGCCCTTCTCCGACAGGGCCCCGGTCGGACACACCTGCACACATTTACCGCAGCCGGTGCAGGTCTCCGATGTGCCCCAGGGCTGATTCAGATCGGTTACCACCCGCGAGGTGATCCCGCGCCCCATGACATCCCAGGTATGGGCGCCTTCTATCTCGTCGCAAACCCTGACACAGCGCAGACAGAGAACACACCGATTATGATCGATGGAAAAGCGGCTGTGCGAGGCATCGACTGAATGTCGGGGGTAGAGATAGGGGTAACGGACATGGGAGACCCCCAACTCCTCGGCCAGATTCTGCAACTCGCAATGGCCGTTGGAAACACAGACGGAACAGACATGGTTGCGTTCGGTGAACAGGAGCTCGATGATTTTCCTGCGATAGGCGACTACCCGCTCAGAGTTGGTGAGAATCTCCATATCCTGCCGGGGAAAGGTCACACAGGCGGGCAGCAGTTTGGCCATGCCCCTGACCTCGATAATGCACAAGCGGCAGGCCCCCCTTTCCGAAAGGCCGTCCAGATGACAGAGGGTGGGAATGGAGATGGAGTTCTGGCGGGCAACGCTCAGAATGGATTCGTCCTCATGGGCGCTGACGTCGCGCTCATCAATTTTGAAGGTCAGCAGACGGGATGGATTCAGATCCGTCCGGACTTTTTTAGGATGCTCTTTCACACGACCTCCTTGACACCCTTGCAGGCGCCGGCCAGACACTTACTGTCATGGATATGCGACAGGTATTCAGCACGGAAATACTTCAGGGTTGTCAGCACCGGGTTGGGGGCGCTCTGGCCCAGGCCGCAGAGACTGGTATTTTTCATCAGATCGCAAAGATCTTCCAGGATAGCCAGATCGTCACGGGTTGACTGGTTGGCTGTTATTTTTCCAAGGGTGTCATAGATCTGCCGGGTTCCCACCCGGCAGGGAACACATTTCCCGCAGGATTCAGACATGCAGAATTCCATGAAAAATTTAGCCACATCCACCATGCAGGACGTCTCATCCATGACGATCATTCCGCCCGAACCCATGATCGAGCCGACCTGCATCAAAGAGTCATAATCCACCGGCATATCAAGAAAATGCTCAGGTATACAGCCCCCCGACGGGCCACCGGTCTGGACGGCCTTGAACTTCTTCCCGTCAGGGATGCCGCCGCCGATGGCAAAGATGATATCACGCAGCCGGATGCCCATGGGAACCTCGATGAGACCGGTGTTGATGATTTTTCCGGCCAGGGCAAAGACCTTGGTCCCTTTGCTCTTTTCCCAACCTATACCGGCAAACCACCGGCCGCCCCTGCGAATGATCGGTGGAATATTAGCCAGCGTTTCTACATTGTTGATCAGGGTGGGATGTTCCCACAACCCGAACTCGGCCGGATAGGGCGGCCGGGGCCGGGGGCGTCCCATACGCCCTTCAATGGAAGCGATCAGGGCCGTCTCCTCACCGCAGACAAAAGCCCCCGCTCCCAGTCGGACCTTGATCGTGAAATTAAAAGACGTGTTAAAGATGTTATTGCCCAGCACGCCCATGCGCGCGGCCTGCGCCAGGGCGAGTCGCAGACGTTTGACGGCCAACGGGTATTCGGCCCGGACATAGATATAACCCTGGTTTGCGCCGGTGGCGTAGCCGGCGATCACCATGCCCTCAAGAACCCGGTGCGGATCGCTTTCCAGCACGCTGCGGTCCATAAAGGCTCCGGGATCGCCCTCGTCCGCGTTACAGATAATGAATTTTGACGAACTGGCGGCCTTGGACATGGTCGTCCATTTCAGACCGGTCGGATAGCCCGCGCCGCCTCTTCCCCGCAGGCCGCTCAGGGTCACCTGCTCGATCACCTCCTGCGGGCTCATCTGGGTCAAGGCGCGATAGAGTCCCTCATACCCGCCTTCGGCGATATATTCCTCAATTCGCTCCGGATCGATCCTGCCGCAGTTTTCCGTCACAATCCGAACCTGTCGCTGAAAAAAAGCTGTATCACTCGGGCAGAGCAGGCGGTCGATGGGGCTCCCGCTCAGGGCATCGAGAATATCCGAGACATCGGAGGCCTGCACACCCTGGTAGTAGGTGCCGCTGGTCTCCACAAGAACAAGAGGTCCCTCCGCACAAAGTCCAAGGCAGCCAACGCCTTTGGCCTTGCACCGGTTATCAAGGCCGCGCCGGTTGATCTCTTTTTCCAGGGCATCCAGCAAGACACTGCTGCCGCAGGACAGGCAACCGGCCGCAACACAGACATGGATGCGATGCTGGAAACCTTCCTGTTTTGATTTTTCGATGGCGGCGATCTGATGCAGGTCTTCAATGTTCAGGGTCATGGGCTTGCCACCTCCCGATTTTCTCAAGGACCAAGTCCAGACTCAATTTGCCTGTCACCTCACCGTCAAAGACCCCTGCGGGCGCAAGCCCGCAGGATCCGAGGCAGCGGGCAACCAGCAGGGAGACCTTGCCGTCATGTGTCGTCTCTCCGGCGGCAATGCCGAACTTTTCGCCAATATCGTGGAGGATCGTCTCCGAGCCACCGATATAGCAGGCTGTCCCCCTGCAGATCACGCAGGTGTGTTCCCCGGGAGGCTTCAGGGTAAAGGAATGATAGAAGGTGGCCACCGCATAGACCCGGCTCAGCGGCACGCGCAGTGTGGTTGCAACGTATTTCAATACACCTTCTTCGAGGTATCCGAACGATTCCTGAACGGTATGCAGGGTCTCGATCAGGGCATGCGACTCATTTCGGTAGAGTTGCATGGTTCGATTCACCATCCGCAAGCGATGATCTTCGACAGGTTCCGAGGATGCAGAGAACGTGCCGCCGGGGTTTGAGCCCTCTTCATTCATGATTGACGCTCCTTTCGTTGAAGGGAAATCGAGCGGAAAGAAAGCTGATTTAGCAGAGACTTTGCCCAAAAGCTGTTCTGTATCCCAGAAAAGTGCACCCCGGCGTCTTACGAATTTATTACGCACCCTTCATCACACTTACTCTCAACACAGACATGGGAGCGTGCCTGAATATTTTTTCGGTGGTCGTACCAAAAAGATAATCCGGCAAATTTGATCGTCCTTTTGGAGCGACAACCAGCAGGTCAGCCTTATCGTCAACCGCGGTCGCGATAATCTCCTCAAAAGGGATGCCGCTCCTGACAAGCGCTTTCGCCGGTACCTCTTTCGGGATATATTGGCTTATCAGTTCTTGTAAATTCTGGGTTCGCCGGTGCGTTTCATCATTTATGAATTTTTTCTGAGAAAACTGGTCAGGATGCTGATCATTGTATACTTTTTCAACTGCATCAACGAACTTGCGGTTAATGACGTTCACCAGCGTAATTTCTGCGGCGCATTTTTCTGCTATCTCTGCGGCATATGCGATCACCGAAAGAGAATAATCCGAGAGATCCACTGCTGCAGTGATACGCTTTATGCCAACCACGACCGATCCCCTGGGTTGCGCGTTCCGGTCTGATATTTCGCGGTTCCTGACACTGACAACCGGTACCGCAGAATACCTGAACACTTTTTCTGCAACGGAACCGAAAAAAGGTCCGACAACGTTGGTCCGGCCTTTTGCCCCGAGGACCACGAGATCAATCTGTTCTCCTTGTATCGCGTCAAGTATTTCCTGAGATGGAACTCCGACGCCGACGACAATCGAAACCTCAGCTTTTTCTGAAGCGGACTCCGCCTGCAACAGTTTTTCGATCTGCTTATGACGGTCGGCTTTGACTGCCTCCTGGTAATTTTCAATGTTTATCAGCTCAGGATAAAACCGGCTTGCTTTCCTGATCACCTCGACATCACGGATGTTTATGATCGTATGGATAATTACCTCCGCCTGAAAACCTCCCGCCAAGGCAAGTGCATACGACAGCGTTTCTGGCGAATGTTCAGAAGATGACAGCAGAAAAAAATCCATAATTTGGAAATATATATAATAGTGACACCGCACAACTCTAGACTAGACAAAAGATCGACACAGGCCATGATTCTGTTAAAAACTGCCATCTCAAGATTCCCCGCACAGGCTCGACAATGAATTGCTGCTGTGCCAAATGCTTTTATTTATAAGGGTTACAGGTGAGTGTAGGGCACGGCGCCCGTCGCACAACTCGTTCAGCCACGCTGCCCAGCCACATTTTTTCCAAGCCCTTTCTTCCATGGGTCCCAATAATTATCAGATCCCCCTCCTCATCCCGGGCAAAACTGATAATGTTTTCCACCACATTGCCTCTAAAAACCTTGCCTTGGCAATCTGAGCTGCTGGTTCTGTGCTTTTCAACCAGTTGTTTCATATTTGCTTCCGCATATTCCATGAGTTCAATCTCGAATACGCCCACGGATGGGTAGGAATATTCAGCGTAGCTGTGAGGATTATCAACGACATGGATGAAGCGCAGAGCACTTTCGAATCTTTTCGCGACGTATAAGGCATAGTTCACAAGAGGATCCGTGTGTTGAAGAAAATCGACCGGTACTATGATTTTATGTATTTCTCTCATCTAATTACCTCCCCTGTCGGGTGACTATTTAGGACGCGTCATCCTGGAACGCTTTTGCGCAGAACTGTTGCAAATCAATTATGGGGGCAACGGTACAAAAATACAATCGGGTAAAAACAGATATTTTTATGATAGTATTTATATCCGTTTCAGGGCAGGAATACTGGTGCACAGGACATTGCCGGACGTTCCGGGATACAAGGGGTGATATCTTGAGCGAGATTCACTTTTGGTCTGCTGTAAACATGGAATTTGCGACATCCAGCCCTTGCACGTCTTATGCTCCCGCCGGTCACCGGCGGGGGCACATCACGAAAGGTCTCTATTCCCGCAGCAGATAATCCGTCTCTTCACCGTTTGCACCTCATACGTAAGACCCATTGATGCCCGGAGGTTGCTCATGGAGCTGAACGATCAAAGGAAATCCCGATGGTCCGCCCTAGGGGAATTGGGTGGTGAACTGAAAGGAACTTGAAAAAACTCCGCCGGCCCTCGGCCCGCGGACTAGGTATATTTCCTATCCAATAGTTATGGATTGGTTAACCATTGTGTTCACCGCTGGGATCGTAGATTATACACTTGAATCTCTGTCTTTTTCCGGCACCGGATTGGGCGCCGGTAAAGACAAGGTTGGGCAAAGACGGATTATGACAATGAGCGGAGGCAGCGATATGCAAACGGTTTTTCGCGGCCGCGAGGAAACCTGGTAAAAACAGCGCTCGTCATCTCATCAGGCGGCAGAGCAGCAGGTATCACATAGGCATTCTTTTCACCGGGATCGATTTCTTCAACCCATAACCGTCTTGCTTTTCTGAGCGCTTCTTTACGGTATGAAGCCTGTAACGACCGATGGATTTCTGCCTGAGAGATATTATACTTCCTAGGTATTTCTAGTGGCATACGGCAGCGGAAACAATAAAGGCCATGACGTGAAAAAAACAGGTAGCTTGGAACACTTCTTGGTTTCATAGTGCATCACTTTGTGTGACACCAGTGACACCAAGGTATTGAATAATTCTCGAAAATTAATGAATACCGAGAATTAGATTGTGGATGGTGACCCCAAGGGGACTCGAACCCCTGTTACCGGCGTGAGAGGCCGGTGTCCTAGGCCACTAGACGATGGGGCCACAGCAGTTTGCCCGTTATACAATAACGGCATACCGCCGTCAAGTCTTTGTTGGAGTCCACAGCGCGCAGGCGTTGCCTGCATTTCAGCAGTGCTGCTGCAGCGCAGGGCACTTGCGCCAGGAGGCGGTCCATCGGCGCCAGTCTCGCCTGAGGGGCACCGACAGACAGGGGCGGTTAGGGTGGGGTGCGCGGATTTTTGAGTTTAGTGATGGAGCAGCACAGTCTTTTCATTTTCTGCAGCGGCGAGCATGCATCGTTCTTTTCTCCTGACACCGTGCTGCTGCATCGATTTATCCCGGTTGATTTACGGAAACTGATGCATACATATTTAATCAAATGATAAAATACATGATGCACAGCACTATCGTGACTCTTACCAACTGACGAGGAGATCTAAAATGGAACAGAAAACCAAATTCAATGTCTGGTATGTTTTGGCGGCGATATGGGGAGTTCTCATTTTACAGAACATGATTTTCGATCAGTTCCGCCCCCAGGTCATTCCTTACAGTGAGTTCATTGCCGCGGTCGAATCCGACAAGGTGATCGAGATCGCCGTCGGCCAGGACAGGATAAGCGGCAAAATGCGGGGGGCGGCAGCCGGTGATGAATTCCTCTTTAGCACAGTCCGGGTCGACAACGACCTGTCTCAGAAACTTGCCGAACACAACGTCGAGTTTTCCGGTCAGGTCGAAAATACCTTTCTTAAAGCGATTTTCTCCTGGCTCCTGCCGATCGGTCTGTTCTTCGGCATCTGGTATTTCCTGATGCGCCGTATGCAGAGTGCCCAGTCAGGGGTGTTGAGCTTCGGTAAGAACAAGGCAAAAATAGTCGGTGAAAAGGACATCGACACCCGTTTCACCGACGTCGCCGGAGCCGACGAGGCCAAGGAGGAATTGCAGGAGGTTGTCGACTACCTGGAAAAACCCGAGATATATCTGGAGGTCGGGGGGCAGATGCCCAAAGGCGTACTGCTCGTTGGCCCGCCCGGGTGCGGCAAGACCCTCATCGCCCGGGCGGTGGCAGGTGAGGCGGGGGTGCCGTTTTTTTCAATGAGCGGCTCTGATTTTGTCGAGATGTTTGTCGGCATGGGCGCCGCCCGGGTGCGTGATCTTTTCGAACAGGCGCGGGATCGGGCTCCTTGCATCATTTTCATCGACGAACTGGATGCACTCGGCAAGGCCAGGGGGGCAGGCGGCATGATCGGCGGACATGACGAACGGGAGCAGACACTGAACCAGTTGCTTGTCGAAATGGACGGGTTTGATACCCAGAAAGGGATCATCATCATGGCGGCGACCAACAGGCCGGAAGTACTCGACCCGGCGCTGCTGCGCTCCGGGCGTTTCGATCGCCAGGTCCTGATAGACAAACCCGATGTCAACGGCCGCCAGGCAATTCTGCAGATACATGCTGCAAAAGTCAAGCTGGAAGCCGATGTGGACCTGCGGGTGATAGCCCAGAAAACGGCAGGATTTTCCGGTGCGGATCTTGCCAACGTTGTCAACGAAGCTGCCCTGCTTGCGGTGCGCAAAGGTCGTAAGAAAGTGGCCACAGTCGATCTCGATGAGGCGGTGGACCGCATTGTCGGCGGGCTGGAAAAGAAAAACCGGGTGATAAATGCCGAAGAAAAGAGGATCGTGGCCTATCACGAGGTCGGCCATGCGCTGGTGGCTGCCCTGACGCCCGGCTCCGAGCCGGTCCACAAGATATCGATCATTCCCCGCGGGCTCGCGGCGCTGGGCTACACCCAGCAGCGGCCGACTGAAGACCGCTACCTGATGAGCACCAGCGAACTGCTCGGCAAAATCGATGTGCTGCTCGGGGGCAGGATTGCCGAACAGATCATTTTCGACTCGGTAACCACCGGGGCGGGCAACGACCTGATGCGGGCAACCGACATTGCCCGGGCCATGATTGTCGAGTATGGCATGGGCGAGACCCTCGGTCTGTCGACCTATCCGCGCCAGCGTACCCCGGTTTTCCTGTCCAGCGAGCAGGGCTATGTTGGGGGCAAGGACTACAGCGACGATACCGCCGCCAAGGTGGATGCCGAGACCAAGAATATTCTGGAAGAGCGCAGCCGGCATGTCAGAGATCTGCTGACCAGCAACCGTGATAAACTCAAGGCGGTCGCCGAACGTCTGCTCGAAAAGGAGGTCATTTTCGAAGACGAATTCATGCAGCTGATTCAGGCAGATCCAGCTGGTGCATAATGCTCAGCACCCCGCTTCGGACACTGCTTTGGGCTCGGTGTTGAGGCTTTATCTTGGTCATTGAGAATGCTTTGCCGTTCAGCAGGCGGTGTGCAACAAGTCATAGTCGATCGAGGCTGTCCAGACAGCTTTCAGCCCGTCTGACGATGTCAGCCCTGTCAGCTTTCTTCATAGCATTGAGCCGGCTGTAGATCATGTGCATGCGATGGTTGGTCTTGAAATGCTCAGCATGGGTTATCAGAAAATACCAGTAGAGCGCGTTGAATGGACAGGAGTCCTCAGAGGTTCTTGTTTGGCGATCGTATACGCAGGATCGGCAGTAGTTGCTCATTTTGTTGATATAGTTGGCCGAGGAGACGTAGGGCTTGGTGGCCACTATTCCGCCATCAGCATATTGGCTCATGCCTCTGGTATTGGTGATTTCGACCCATTCCAGGGCATCGATGTAGATGCCGAGATACCATCTGTCCACGTCGTCGGGGTGTATTCCTGCCAATAAGGCGAAATTGCCGGTGATCATCAGCCGTTGAATGTGATGAGCGTAGGCTTGTGCGAGCGACTGGCCTATGGCGTGCCGGAGGCAGTTCATTGCGGTTTCGCCGGTCCAGTAGAATTGCGGTAATGGTCGCTTATGGTCGAGCACGTTCATGGTCTTGTAGCCGGGCATCCTGGCCCAGTAGACACCGCGCATGAATTCTCGCCAGCCGGCGATCTGCCGGATGAAGCCCTCGACGGCCGGCAGATCGAGGTGATCACTCTCCCGATATGCGGCTAGCACTTTTTCTATCACTTCCTGCGGGTGTATCATCTTGGCATTCAGGGAAAAAGAGAGCCGCGAGTGAAACAGCGAATGGTAATCGGTGTGCATTGCGTCCTGGTAGCGGCCGAAATCGTCCAGGCAATTGTTCAGAAATGAGTCGAGTAACTGCAGTGATTCATCGCGGTTAAGCGGCCAGGGCAAACACTGCGGATCGATACTGCCCATGGTCTTTACCCGGCAGGATTCGAGCAGCCGGGTAAGGGGGCCGACGTCATGGGAAAATAGATGAGGAGGCGGCACTCGTGCGTCTTGCGGGAGCGCTTTTCTGTTTTCATGATCGTAGTTCCAGCGTCCGCCCTCGGGTCTTTCACCATCCATAAGCCAGTTATTGAGACGCCGGTTGCGGCGGTAATAGTACTCCAGCAGGTACGGTTTAGAACCGAAATACTCGTCCAGTTCATGACGCTTGGTCAGAAAGTGCTCCGTATCCCAGCTCTGCGCGGGTACCCTCAGGGTTGAACAAAGTGCGATCAGCTGCTGATCCAGCCGATACTCATCGGGCAGCAGATATTCGAACCGGGCGAAGCCCTCTTTATCGATCAGGGTTGTGACATTGTCGTCCAAATCCTGGGTGTTGGCCGGGTCGTCAAGCGTGAGGTAGCGTACCTCATGACCGCTGTCGCTCAGCCAGGCTGCAAAGCGGCGCATGGCGGCGAAGAAGGCAACCACCTTCTGAACATGGTGGACGACATAATCGGTCTCCTGCCGCATTTCCATCATCAGATAGGTAATGCTCGGATTGACGTCTTTAAACCAGCTGTGGCACTGGTTGAGCTGATCGCCGAGTATGAGGCGGAGGGTTTTGGTCATGGCGCTGGCGAGCTATCTCCCGAATCTGGTGCACAAATTTTTCAAGTCCCGGGCCAGTTCAGCGCTGAGATAGTGCTCCGCGCAGCGCCAGCGCCAGTTGCCCTCGGCCACTCCGGGAGTGTTCATCCGGCAGTCACTGCCGAAACCCAGCAAATCCTGCAGCGGTATAACCGCCAGGGCCGCTATCGAGGAGTAGGCCAGGTAGATCAGGTCCTGGTTGATCGGACTGGTATCGTGCATGGTTCGGTTGGCTGTGCGTTTCACCGCCTCGCGGGTCTGTTCATCGAGATAGTCTGAAAGAAACCAGCCCATGGTGGTATCGTTGTCGTGAGTACCCGTGTAGACCACGCAATTAGCATTATCGTAGTTATAGGGTAGAAAGCTGTTCTGCTGATTGTTGTCGAAGGCAAACTGCAGCACTTTCATGCCGGGAAATCCCAGATCGTCGCGGAGCTTTGTAACCTCCGGGGTGATTTCACCCAGGTCTTCGGCAATGATATTGAGTTCACCAAGCTGCATGTAGACACTGGTGAAAAATGATATTCCAGGACCGAGAACCCAGGTACCGTTAATCGCGGTTTCTTCTCTCTCGTCAATGGCCCAGTAGGACTCAAAGCCACGAAAGTGATCTACCCGCGCCACATCGACCAGACCAAATACCGCTCTGAACCGCTGCACCCACCAGTCGACCAGGGCGGCCTCCGTGTGCTCATTTTCGCTGTTCCAGCGATAGAGCGGATTACCCCAGCGCTGGCCGGTGGCGCTGAAATAGTCCGGCGGAACACCTGAAATTCGGCTGGGTTTGAGCGTTGTTTCGTCTATTTCGAAAAGTTCACGATGGGTCCAGACATCGCTGCTGTCCAGGCCGACATAGATCGGGATATCGCCGATGAGCCTGATGTTCTTTTCGGCGGCGTAGTGTTTCAGCGCACGCCACTGGGAAAAGAAGATGTATTGCTCGAACAGGTAGTAGTTCACCCGGTCGCGGTATCGATCTTCCGCCTCTGCCAGGGCTTCGGGTTGCCGCCGGGCCAACTCTTCGGGCCATTCGTACCAGGGCCGAGCCTCATAGACCTCCTTGAGGCTCATGAAAAGCGCATAATCCTGAAGCCAGGGGGTTCGACGGATGAACTCGTCGAATTGTTTTTGTGGTTTTTCAGCAAACCCGGCATGGGCGGATTCGAGGAGTTTATTTTTAAATTGATGTACCCGGGGATAATCGGTGAGATGCGGCGAAAACCGCGCGCCGGGTTCGAGAGCGGCGGCGCTGATCAAGCCTGCTTGGAAAAGTGACTGGGGTGAAATCAGCAATGGAGAACCGGCGAATGCAGAGCTGCTCATGTAGGGTGATGAATCGAACACAAGACTGGTCGGCACCGTGGGGAGAATCTGCCAGTATTTCTGGCCGGCGTTGCTGAGAAAGTCGATAAAGGAAAAGGCGGCTGAGCCGATATCGCCGATGCCGAAAGGGCCGGGCAAAGAGGTGATATGGGCGAGTACGCCGGCACTTCGTTCATTGCTTAGAAAGGAAGCCATGACAGGACGCTCTTCTGTGCTGAACCGGATAGGTCAGATTATTGGTGGTTGAACTTCGGCTGATCCGCCTGATCTGCAGAAAACCTGCGCACTGCGCCGAAAAAAAATGCAGTCCATAACTTGTTTATGACAATATCGATGCTATAATTAGTCTGTATTGTAAACGGCGTGTGCGGAACTGATCAGCAGGCACCTGACGGGGCTTGGACTTGACCGTATGAAGACCTGCGGTATATTTTAATATTTGCAGTATCAGTATAATTATTGTATTCTAAGATGTTGCCTTGAATAATGATATCATGCATGCATCGGGGACTTTCCCGGATGCATGTTTTTTATTTACCCGATTATCTAAGAGAGTGCATTTTCTGTTTTCCTTCTCAAAGCAAATCACCATGAGCCCCCCTTCAGGCTTGACGATTTCTTTAAGGCATGCTCTTCGAACCGAGTAATGGAGAAATTTCCGGTGCTTTCTGAACTCAAAGAAACTTTACTAAAAGCAGGAAAATCTGAAGGCTGCATCAGTTTTGACGATCTGAACGATCTGCTGCCCGACGAAATTAAAGACCCGCGTGACATCGAGAAGATCTTCAATTTTCTGGGCGACCACAATATCGAGATTGTCACCGAAGAGAAATCGGGTGAAAAACGAACTCTGTCGGGAGAGGTCTGGGAGAAAAAAGAGGGTGGCGTCGACGATGTCGACGACGATGAGCCGGCCCTCGGGTTCTCCGAAGAAGACGAGCACGACGCAGAAGAAACCACCACCACCTATCTTCGGGAGATGGGACGTTTCGATCTGCTGACCCCGGAAGAGGAAGCCAAGTACTCGAAGACCATTCGACAGGGCTTTGAGGCGATTATCACCGCGATTAGAGAGGACACCTCCGGGGTCAAGGAAATAGATCTGCTGCGCGAACGCATCGATCTCTGGGAAAGACGCGACCCCACCCTGAAGCCCAAGAAGCAGCAGCTCAATTTCATGCGCTACAACGTGGCCAGCAGCGCCAAGCGCTACACGCATATCCGGGAACTGTTCGAACTGCAGGCCAAAATGGAGGCCTACAGCCGCTCGATCGAGGTGGCCAAGGACACGATGATCCGGGCAAACCTGCGCCTGGTGGTGTCGATCGCCAAGCGCTATATGCACCAGGGACTGACGCTGGCCGATCTGATTCAGGAAGGCAACCTGGGGCTGATGCGGGCGGTGTTCCGCTTCGACTACACCAAGGGCAACAAATTTTCCACCTATGCAAGCTGGTGGATTCGCCAGGCGATCACCCGGGCCATTCTCGACAAAACCAGAACCATCCGTCTGCCGGTGCATTTTCTGGAGCTGCGCAGCCAGTTCTTCAAGGCGTTTTACGCGCTCTACAAAGAATTGGGCAGGGAACCGACACCGCTGGAGATATCCAAGGCGACCAACCTGCCGATGGACAAGATCTTATCCATCCTCGAGGCCTCACGCGAGCCGATCTCGCTGGAGACGCCTGTGGGCGACGATGATTCGACGCTGGGCGACTTTCTGGAAAACCAGGAAAGCCAGTCACCCTATGAAGCGGTGCAGACCAGGGAACTGGCCGGGCGGGTCAAGGAGATACTTTCCACGTTGTCCGAGCGCGAGGAAAAGATTATCCGGTTGCGTTTCGGTATTGGCGAAAAAGCCGAGTATACCCTTGAAGAGATCGGCAAACGGTTCAACGTCTCCCGCGAACGGATCAGACAGATAGAGAAAAAGGCGCTGAACAGACTGCGCCATTCCAGCAGAAGGGAAAAACTTAAATATTTTATCGACTGATCGCCCATCCTCCAAGCCACAGAGATAAAACCGGTGCTGTTTGGCCGGTTTTTTTTATGCCGTGAAAAAATACATTGAAGACGCCGGTCTCGGCGAGATCTACGACAAGGTGGCCGCCGGTCAGCGGCTTTCATATGCAGACGGACTGAGCTTGTACCGCTGTCCGGACATCCTGGCCGTCGGCTCCCTGGCCAATATGGTCCGGGAGCGGATGAATGGTCACAACGCCTATTTCATCTACAACCAGCACATCAACTATTCCAATATCTGCAGCAACCTGTGCAAATTCTGCGCCTTTGGCAGGAAGAAAGAGGACGAGCTTGCCTACGAAATGAGCGTGGAGGATGTCAAGGAGAAGGTGCGCCAGCGGCTCAATGAGCCCATCGTCGAGATTCATATGGTCGGCGGCATTCACCCGGACCTGCCGTTTTCCTACTACCTCGAGCTGCTCAGGGGGATCAAGGAGGTGCGCCCCGAGGTCCATATCCAGGCCTTTACCTGCGTGGAGATCGCCCACCTGGCTTCTCTGTGCGGGAAAACTGTCGAGCAGACCCTTGAGCTGCTGCGCGAAGCCGGGCTGGGTTCCATGCCAGGCGGCGGAGCAGAGGTGTTTTCCAGCCGGGTACGCGAGCGCACCTGTGCCAGCAAGCTGTCCGGGGCAGACTGGCTCGAAGTTGCCAAAGCGGCGCATCGCGCCGGGTTCAACACCAATGCGACCATGCTCTATGGCCATATCGAAACCCTCGAGGAGCGGCTCGAACACCTTGAGGCGCTGCGCGCGGCCCAGGATGAGACGGGCGGGTTTCTGGCCTTTATTCCGCTGGCATTTCATCCCAAAAATACCGAACTGGCCTCGATCTCATCAACCTCGGGCATCGATGATCTGCGCAACATCGCAGTCGCCAGACTCTATCTGGACAATTTCCCCCATATCAAGGCTTACTGGGTGATGATCGGCCCCAAGATGGCCCAGATTGCCCTGTCGTTCGGGGCGGACGATCTGGACGGTACGGTTAAGGAAGAAGTGATTACCCATATGGCCGGCGCTGAGACCGAGCAGGCCATCGGTTCCGATACGCTGATCAGGCTGATCACCGAGGCGGGGCGCATACCGGTCGAGCGGACCACGCTCTACGATGTCATCGCGGTGCATAAAAATTGATGAGCAGGCCGGTTACGAGATGACCGACAAGATCAGCAGGCAAGTGCTGGCCGGTGAGCGACTCGAGGATGAGGGGTTTCTGGCTCTGGAAGCTGGCGCTGATCTGCTTCAGCTCGGCTTTCTGGCGGACAGTATCAGAAGAAAGAAACACCCGGAGCGGGTGGTCACCTATGTGGTCGATCGCAATATCAACTACACCGATATCTGCATTTCGGCGTGTAAATTCTGTGCGTTCTTCAAGACCCCGGAATCTTCCGAGGGGTACCTGATCTCCCGAGCTGAACTGCAGCAGAAAATCGATGAAACGCTGGCCCTCGGGGGAACCCAGGTCCTGCTGCAGGGCGGGCTTCATCCTGATCTGCAGCTCGAGTATTACGAAGATCTGGTTTCTTGTATAAAAGCCTGCGGCCTGAGCGTGCATGGCTTTTCCCCGCCAGAGATCCATCATTTCAGCCAGATCTCAGGGGTGAGTATCAGCGGGGTTGTCAGCCGGCTGATCAAGGCCGGCCTGGATTCGATACCGGGCGGCGGAGCCGAGATCCTGACCGATCGCGTACGTAACCTGGTGGCGCCCAGGAAATGTTCCGCCGACCAGTGGCTGGCAATCATGGAAGAGGCCCATCGCCAAGGACTGCGAACTACCGCCACGATGATGTTCGGCCACGTCGAGACCGTTCAGGAACGACTCGAGCATCTGCGACGCCTGCGGGAGCTGCAGGACAGGACAGGCGGATTCACCGCCTTTATTCCGTGGCCCTTTCAACCGGATAACACGGTACTGCACGATCATCGCAGGAATATGAAGACCAGCGGCTGGCAATACTTGCGGCTGCTTGCGCTGTCGCGTATTTATCTCGATAACTTCGACAATATACAGGCCTCCTGGGTCACTCAGGGCGCCAAAATAGCCCAGCTCTCGCTCTTTTTCGGAGCCAACGATTTCGGCTCGACCATGATCGAGGAAAATGTCGTTGCTGCAGCCGGCGTCAGTTTCAGGCTGTCCGAGCAGGAGATTCGACGCCTGGTGGAAGAGGGTGGCTTCACCCCGCGTCAGCGTCTGATGGATTACCGGCCGGCCCACCCAGCCGCAAACAGCGGCTGAGCACTACCCGGGTCTGGTTATGGGACAAGGCAGCGGCAGCGGCGTCAGGGCCAGGATCGGCATGGTCAATTATATCAACACCGCGCCGATTCACGAAATATGGAAAGAGCGGGAGCACGACCCGGCCTGGCTGATGGTCGAGGAGCACCCGGCGAGACTCAATGAAATGCTGGCCCGGGGCGAAATCGATCTTGGCTTCGTTTCCTCGCATGAGTACGGCATGCGGCCCGAGCGCTACGAGATTCTCGAAGATCTCTCCATCAGCGCCCACGGTTCGGTGGGTTCGGTATTTCTGTTCTCCAGAATCAAGCCGGAAATGCTTTCCGGCCAGAGGGTGCTGCTCAGCGCCCATTCCAGGACATCGATCTGTCTGGTGAAGATCATTTTGGAGAAGTTTTTCAAGGTGGTCCCCGATTATCTGGTCGGCCAGGTGGGTGAGGCACGGAAAAGAAATGTTGAGGCGGTTCTGGCCATCGGTGATGACGCGCTGCGCCTCGATCTTGAAGGGAGCTATCAGTATCGCCTGGACCTCGGAGAGGCGTGGCGTATGCACACGAATCTGCCCTTTGTCTTTGCGATTTGCGCGGTGCGCAGGCAGTTCTGTGAGGAGCATCCGGAGTTGGTGCGGGCCATTCACCGCGAGCTGATCGACTGCCGCAATACCGGGATAACAAGGCTCAGGCAAATATGCAGCCTGGCCGCCCCGAAAATACCGATGGCGGAAGATACCTGCTTCATTTACCTGAAGGGTATCGAATATAATCTGGGCCCAAGGAAACAGGAGGCATTGGAGCGTTTTTTCCATTACCTGCTTGATTTCAATGAGGCAAGAAGTGAGGCCCTGCCCTTGAAAATCAGAAAAATCGACGAATAGTGGTGTGCAGAAACCAATGGGCAAATCCTATGAAAAACAAAAAGAAGATCCTCCTCGCCCTGACCGGCGCCACCGGCATGCTCTATGGGCGCGCCTTCCTGAAGCTGGCCGAACAAGTTGACGATCTGGTGGTGCATGGGATCTGCTCCGAGGCGGGCAGGGATGTGCTGCAGATGGAGCTGGGCCTTGCACCCGAAGACCTGAGCGGGGTAGAGCGCTGGTTCGGGATCGATAATTTTTCAGCGCCGCCGGCCTCGGGATCGAGCGATTATCAGGCCATGGTCATCCTGCCCTGTTCGATGGGCACCCTGGCGGCAATTGCCGGCGGGCTGTCGATCAATCTGATTCACCGCAGCGCCGATGTGACGCTCAAGGAGCGCAGAACGCTGATTCTCGGGGTACGCGAGACACCGTTTAACCGGACGCACCTGCAGAATATGCTCAAAGCCCACGATGCCGGAGCGGTGATCTGTCCGCCGATGCCCAGTTTTTATTTCCAGCCGGCAGACCTCGATGAAGCCGCGCTGTCTTTTGGCTGGCGGGTCATGGACCAGCTTGGCATCGAGCTTGAAGAGCGCAGACGGTGGGGCGACTGATGGGAATGCTTGCCAAAATCCCGGTGCTGCTTGAGATGATCAAATTCAAGCTCACCATTTTTGCGCTGCCGTTTGCCTTTACCGGCGCCTTTCTGGCGGCTCGCGGAATGCCTGATCTGCTCGTCTTCTTGTGGATCGTGCTGGCCATGATCGGTGCCCGGACGAGTGCGATGGGCTTCAACCGCATCGTCGACTGGAAGTTCGACGCGGCCAATCCCCGTACCGAAAAACGGGCGATCCCGAGCGGCGAGGTCCGGATGGGCGAGGCCTGGGCCATGGTGCTCATTGCCGCGGCGCTGTTTTTCTTTAGCTGTCATCAGCTCAACGAGTTGACGCTGCTGCTTGCCCCGTTCGCTCTGGGGCTCGCCTTTTTTTATTCTCTCACCAAGCGCTTCACTTCCCTCTGTCACCTGGTGCTTGGCCTGGCGCTGGCCTTTGCCCCGCTGGGCGGTTGGGTGGCAGTCAGCGGCAGTCTGACAGATTATCCGCTGGCTTTGTCCCTGGGTGTTCTCTTCTGGGTGGCCGGCTTCGACACCATTTACGGCTGTCTTGATGTGGATTACGACCGCCGGGCAGGGCTCTACTCGCTGCCTTCGCGGCTGGGCAGAAGAAACGCCTTCAGGCTGGCGGGATTGTTCCATGCAATCGCCTTCGCCCTCTTTGGGCTTACCGGTTTTGTCATGCAGCTCAACTACTTTTATTTTGTCGGGCTGGTTATAACCGCAGCGGCGCTCTTGTACCAGCATATGATCGTCAGTCCGACCGATCTGTCGCGGATCCAGGCGTCGTTTTTTTCAATGAACGGGTTGATCAGCATCACCATTTTCTGTGCTACCTGGCTGTCGCTGGCAACGGGGAGCTGATAAAAATGAGACATGCAGGGGCTGTTACCGCAGGTTTTTTCATGATATTGATCCTGATTGCACCGCCGGTCTCCGGCTCGGACGAGTCGCAAGCTGAAAAGGCGGCCGCCGGCCTTGAATTCGGGGTCATCGACCAGACTTTGATCCCCACTGCCTATAGTGGCGGGGAACGGTTTCGCTATGACATCTCCTATACCGGCGGGCTGAAACTGGGGGAATTGCATCTCGAGCTCAAACGGCCGGACAAGGTCGCAGACGAGTTCACGATCCATGCCCGGGTGACGACTGAAAACGGTTTTTTTTCAAAGGCTTACCCGATTGAAGATGTACACGTCACCCAGGTGCGCGGTCCGGACAGGCTGCCGTTTCACTACGAGGTCTGGCAGAAGGAAGGCTACAGCTACGAAGCCCACCGGGTGACCCGCTACGAGCAGCAGCAGGGAAAAATTTTCTATCAGCACAACGAAAAACCGGTCGAAATCTTCGAGGTCAAGACCCCGATTCAGAACGAGTTTTCCTCTTTTTTTGCCAGCCGCATTATGGGGCTTGCACCCGGCGAGCCTTTTCTGGTGCCGACCTTTGCAGATGAGAAGCGCAATGAGGTGGTGGTGGTGGTGCGTGGCCGTGAGCGTCTCGAAAAAGACGATCTTTGGCGAAGTGGATACGCTGGTGGTCGAGCCGATCATGAAATTCAGCGGGCTCTATGACAAACGCGGCGATACGGTGATCTGGTACAGTGACGACGCCTGCAGGGTGCCGGTGCGGGTCAACTCGAAGCTGGTGATCGGTTCGCTCACTGCAAAACTGGTGAGCTACACCAATCCCGCCTGTCCATCCTATGATGGGGTGGTGCACAAAAAATATCGAAATAAAGTTGAGTCGGCAGAAAGCGTATCGAAAAATTAATGAGAGTAGAGCCTTTTGCAAAACTAAGATTTTCGTTCAAAATCAAGGCATGCGAGAAATTTTACCACAGGCATATAGTTGATATTCCGAGGATAAAATTTTGAGCATAACGCAGAGTTTGGGCGAAAAGATCGTTTTGCAAATGGCTCAGTATAAAAGCAAAATCAAGGAGAGAGATATGAGCGATGCGGTAGTTGAAACGAATTTTTCCGGGTTGAACCTGGTGCACCGTGGAAAGGTCCGTGACATGTATGCGATTCCCGGGCACGACGACAAGCTGCTCATGGTGGCCAGCGACCGGATTTCAGCCTATGATGTGGTGATGAGCGACGCCATTCCCGGCAAGGGCAAGGTGTTGACCAGTTTGTCGCTGTTCTGGTTCGACCTGCTCGGCGACATTGTCGAAAATCATCTGATCACCGCCGATGTGGACCAGTTCCCGGAACTCTGCGCCCCCCACCGCGATGCGTTGAAAGGGCGTTCGATGCTGGTTCACAAGACCACACCGTTGCCGGTGGAGTGCATCGTTCGGGGCTATATCTCCGGTTCATTCTGGAGCGCCTATAAGAAGAGCACAGAGGTCTGCGGGTTCAAGCTGCCTGAAGGGATGCAGGAATCGGATCGATTTCCCCAGACACTGTTCACCCCTTCAACGAAAGCTGAAATCGGCGACCACGACGAGAATATTTCCATTGATCGGCTCAAGGAGATCGTCGGGGCCGAGCGGGCCGAGGAAATTTCCCGGGTCAGCGTGGAGCTTTATCAAAAGGCTGCCGATTACGCCCGGGCCAAGGGGATCATCATCGCCGATACGAAATTCGAGCTTGGTGAGAAAGACGGCTCGCTGATCCTGATCGACGAGGTACTCACCCCCGACTCCTCGAGATTCTGGCCGCTTGACGAGTACACCCCGGGCAAAGGACAGCCGAGTTTCGATAAGCAGTTCCTGCGCGATTATCTGTCCTCACTGGACTGGGACAAGACGCCGCCTCCGCCGGAGCTGCCTCAGGAGATTATCGAGCGGACCAGATCACGCTACGAAGAAGCGCTAGCCAGGATTACCAGCGCCTGATTGAAGACGCTGATCCGAAGCGAAACAAAGGCGGCTGATGCAGCAGATGAAAACTTCCGGGCTGCGCCAGCCGCTTTTTATGTGGGGGAATGAACCGCGGGTGACTCGTTAATGCAATTGGCCAGGGCCTGTTCCAGGTTCGGGTAGTGGTATTGGTAGCCGTTTTTCTTCAGTACATTAGGAATCACACCGGTGCTGGCCAGGATCAACTCATCGGCCATCTGGCCAAAAACGGTTCTGGCAACGAAGGCCGGCATCTTCATCACGGTGGGACGCTTTACCACCTTGCCCAGCGTCTTGGTGAAGACCCGGTTGGTAAGCGGCGCGGGTGCGACCAGGTTGACCGGCCCGCTGATCGATTTATGGGAGAGCAGAAAACTAAACATCGCGCTCAGATCTTTGATGTGCACCCAGCTTAGATATTGTCTGCCGGAACCGACCACGCCCGCGATCCCCAGTCTGAACGAAGGCAGCATGGTGGACAGGGTCCCGCCCTTGCTGCTCAGGACCATGCCGATGCGCCCGTAGGCCACGCGGATGCCGGCCTCTGCGGCCGGCTGGGCCGCCTGCTCCCAGGCCTGGCAAACTTCGGCGACGAAGTTGGAGCCGGCCGGGCTCGTTTCGTCCACCATCGTCTCTCCGCTGTTTCCATAATACCCAATAGCCGAGGCGCAGATAAAGGCCTCAGGCTGCGGATCGAGTGCGGCGCAGAACCTGGCCAGCTGAGCGGTTCCCTGCACCCGGCTGTCGAGGATCTTTTTTTTCTTGGAGGCGGTCCAGCGGCCGGAAGCGATATTTTCGCCGGCCAGATGAATCACTGCATCGATCGGTTTGCCCGCGGTGCCGCCGGGCAGCCGGTCAAATTTCCAGAATCCCTGAGCCGGATCCTCGGCCCGCTGCAGGTAGATCAGCTCGTGGCCTTCACCCGGGAGGTGTTCGGCGAGGCTGCTGCCGATCAGTCCTGAAGCTCCGGTTAACAAAACATTCATGGTTTGGTTCCCCTGTATAGTGCCGCTTACTGCTTACCTTTATGTGCCTTTATGGCCCGCCTTTCATCCAGGAGGTGGGCGCAGGCCAGAATGGGATGCCTGATTAGCAGGCGCGGGCCGCTGTAGCGCATCACCTCAATAATGTGTTTTTTCATCGCGGGTTTGTAGCAGTGTATACTGCAGGTTCCGCAGGTCGGCTTGTTTTGCTGAAAGACGCAGTTTGCCAGCCGTTTGGCGGCATACTCATTTAGTTCACGGCAGGCCTGGCATAACTGCCGGCTTCTTCCGTGATGATCGCGGCAGTAGATTGCAATCATCGCAGTGACTGTTTTGAGCTCGCGCTGCAGGCGGGGATGGACAGGCGTGTGTCCTGAAGGCTTCCCGTCGTTCATTGAAGATGTCTTTAGCGCGCTAACCACTTTTGACATTTCAGCTCTTCAGAAAAGGCTGCAGTTTGAGGTGGATGTCTTCGCACACCTGATCCTGGGTCCTGCTGTTGCTGTCGATGACGATGTCGGCATATCTGCTGTAGAGCTCATAGCGCTCTTGGAACAGGTCGTCAAAACTCTGCTCGGGCCGTTTGGCCAGTCCCCTGGTCTCGTAGTTGTGAATCCTCCTCCTGAGCGTGTCCAGGCTGGCATCGAGAAAAATTATGATACCGTTTTCCCGCAGATGGCGCATTGCTTTCTCGCTGTAGGCGGCGCTGCCGCCAGTGGCAATCACATGGTTCTCGCAGCGGATGCCAAGCAGTATCTGTTCTTCGATCCTGCGCAGAACCATATAACCATCAGCGTCTACAATATCCTGCAGGGAACGCTTTTCGCTGAGTTGGATCAGGATGTCACTGTCCAGATAGGGCCTGGTCATGGCCTTGGCCAGGATTACCCCAACGGTGCTTTTGCCTGAACCCGGCATGCCGATCAACACCAGATTTTTCATTTCTGCCATGGTATTTTCTTGTCTCGAAAGGATGTCCAGCAACAAAAACAGTAAGACACTCGGGCGGAATTGCGAGCAAATCCTGAAAGATTAGAGTCTGAAAGAACGGCGGTAAGCTAATCTTCTGTCTGCTCTATTCTAAGCTGAGATGGAATGATCTGCACCAGTGCCAAGGAAATAAAACTGAGCGCCGCTCCGGCAAAAAACACCAGCCGATAGTCGACCAGCCAGAGCAGACCGCCGAGTGCGGGCAGAAAGACTGCGGCAATATGGTTGATGGTGAAACCGACCGCCATGCTCGGCGCGATATCCAGCGGATTGGATATCTTTTGGAAAAAGGTTCGTATGCCGATCGCAAAATTGAAGAAAACGTGATCGGCGATATAGAGAAACATCGCCACATACTTCGATTCGACAAGGCCGTAGGCGATGAAAATAATGATCAGTGAAAAATATTCTACGCTGAGCACCTTGTGTTCACCGTAGCGCACGATACATTTGCCGATATAGGGGCTCAGGAAAAAGTTGACAACATTGTTCAGCAAAAAGAGGGCGGCGATTTCCGTGACTGAAAAATCAAATTTCTTCACCAGCAGAAACACCGCGAAGGCGATGAAGATCTGTCGACGGGCCCCGGCCATGAAGGTCAGGCTGTAATAGAGCCAGTAGCGTTTTCTGATGATCATTTCCTTGTGCTGGGGCGGCAGGGTGGTGTCCACCGGATTTCTGGTGAAGGCCCAGAGAGCAGCCCCGACGATCAGCAGGCCGAAAAGCAGATAGAGCTGGCGATAGTCCAGGTGCGGGGCCAGGGCGATAATGGTAAGACCGCAGACCACATTGGTTCCGGCGGCAAAGCTGCGCAGTTTGCCGAAGACCAGCGGGGCGGTGCCCCTATCGAAATACTGCAGAGTCAGCGACTGGTTGGTGGTCTCGAAATAGTGGAAACCAAAACTCATGATCAGCGTGGTAAAGATAAGCCCGTAGAAACTGGGCAGCATGCCGGTCAGGACCACGCCGATGCCCAGCAGCAGAACGGAGAGCGCTGAGAGACGATGTTCCTTGATGATCAGCAGTGCGTACACCACGAGCAGTGCCAGAAAACCGGGGATTTCCCGTACCGACTGCAGGATCCCGATATGGGAGCCGTTGAGGTTGACCACATGCACCGCGAAATTGTCGAACAGCGTGCGCCAGACGTGCAGCCCGGCGGTGGAACAGATAGTCAGAAGCAGGAGGAAGCCATACATCGGGTTTAGACTGTAGGCCGGACCGGGTTGTTTCATTGATTTGCTGTTGCTTGCCAAAATATTGAGACCCGGCCAAATCCATCAAAACCGAATCATCTCAGTGCGGCACGAAGTGATGCCTGCAGGTTGCGCATCATTTCTTGTAAAACGCAACAATACTACAGCGGTGCAGGAAGTAAACCGGTATTGACAGCTTCCGAATGCGCCCTGATGGGGTAAATGAGGTGGATGTTTACAGGATTACTTGTGATTTTTTGGCTCAGATGATATGAGTGGAAGATGGAAAACGTGCAATTTCAGTTTGTTGATTGAGTTAGTAAGCTGCTGCCGGGGAAATCCTTCGGCTGAGCGGGGGCGCTGTACGGTGCAGCAGTTCAAGATGAACCGGGCGTTGCACAGAATCGCGGTCGATAATATGTAAAGGAGTGATCGAGCCATGATGGAATACTGGACAAAATTCTGGGGATTTGTCGAATCCACCAAAGTGCCTGAGCAGGTAACCGAGGTCGACTTCATCGGCCTGTTCACCAACCCCTGGTTTCTGGTTCCGTTCGTACCGTTTGTCATTTATCTGCTTTATAAGCAGAGATGGCGGGATATGATTTTTGTGGCCGTATTTATCGCTGTCTGGTGGGCGTCGGGGACGGAATACATGCAGACCCTGGTGGTCGGCGAGGAGCTGCAGGTGAACAAGGTTCTGCCGGTTCTGTTCGGCGGGGCTGCGGTAATCGGCCTGGTGATTTACCTGCTGTTCGGGCGTTCCGATTGACCTGCGGCGATGGCAACCCCCAGAGGTTCGGTACGCTGCGGATCTGCCTGATAGGTTAGAGCCTGCGCCGGTTTGAGTAAGCCCCCAATGCGGTTTCGCAAGAAACATCCACTTCACAGAAAAAAATATCCATGTCAAAGGTTTTTAAGAACTCCATATTCGTCTTGACGGATGAGCACCACTGTCCGCTCTACAACACCAAGGAAGAGCTGGAAATCAGTGAAAACGCGCTGAAGATCCCTACCGGCAAGCCGGTCTGTCTGATTCTTGCCGAGGATATTATCAATTTGACCTCAGAAGACGCCATCCTTGAGAAACAAGCCCTGGGCCTTGGTCAAAAACATGAATTTCAATGCAGCGGCTGCGGCGGTGTGATCAAATTCGAATACAAAAAGGCGAAAAATTATACCACCCAGCAGATGAAGATGCTGGTGGCCGCCGAGCGCAAGGAAAAACTCAAAGAGGTGATCAAACACATCGACGTACTCAGGGAGATCAATCTCTTTTCCTCATTGTCGGACGACGACCTGCTCGACCTCGGCACCTTGCTCGAATTCCAGCACTACGATTGGGGCTATTTCGTCACCCATAGTGGAGAGATCGGCAACCGGCTCTACGTAATCGTCTCGGGCAAAGTAGAAGTGCTCGACGATGATGGGACGGTCATTGCCGAAATGGGTATCGGTGATGTTTTCGGTGAGCTGAGTCTGCTGTCCGGTGAACGGATGGTCACCAACATCCAGGCGGCTGAACCGTGCGTGATTGCCACCCTCAACAAGAAAAACTTCAGACACGTTCTGATCCGTTATCCGGCATTGCAGTCCTTCTTATACAAGCTCTTTGTCGAACGCATCACCCAACTCAATGAGAAGCGGGCGGAAGAACTCAGCTCCGGCATGGTCGGACAGCTTTCCGACATTTCTCCGGTGGAAATCTCCCAGATGATCAACAGTAATCAAAAAACCGGTTATCTCGAGGTTGAGTCGGAATATCTGAGTGGAAAAATTCTGTTCAACGATGGCGATGTGGTCAAGGTCAACCTGGGCTTTAAAAAGGGCGTCGAAGGGTTCTACGACTTCATCGCACTGCAGCAGGGTCGATTTAAATTTGTCCAGGGTCTTAGCGCTTCCGAGAAAAAACTCAAACCCATCGGAGGCTTCATGGGCATGCTGATGGAAGCGATGAAGCGGCTCGACGACTTGAGGCAGTAAGCATAATCGATTTCTTCCCGAAGCCTCTTGGGTGGGTCAATAGTTCATCCAGCGCTCTGTAAAACGGCAGCATATGTCCAGGGTAGCGACCAAACGGGCGATAATAAAACTGCTCCAGGACCAAAACCTTGCCGTCATCATGCAGGGCTTGCTCCAATTTCCCGAGTCAGGCCTGCTCAATTCGTTGTTCTCCTGCCTCTGCCATGCGGACGAACAGGTGCGCTGGCACGCGGTCAGCGGATTCGGATTTATCGTTCCGAAGATCGCAGAAGGCGACCTGGAAAAGGCCCGCATCGTGATGCGCCGCTTCTTATGGATGCTCAATGACGAGTCCGGGGGCATCGGCTGGGGCGTTCCCGAGGCGATGGGCGAGGTGATGTATCATCACCGGCGGCTGGCCGAAGAATATCTTCATATGCTCGTTTCCTACACTGCTGCTGATGGCCCCGAACAGTTCCAGGACGGAAACTTTCTTGAACTCGAATTACTGCAGCAGGGGGTGTTGTGGGGATTGTGCCGGGTTGCCCCCCGCTATCGTGAAATGCTTTTGGAAAAAAATATTGGCGATAATCTGGGCCTCTATTTCGATTCACCCGGCAGCCAGGTGAGAGGGCTGGTCTGCCGCCTGGCTGGCAGCCTGCGCTTGTCCCGGTTCCTGGCCCAACTCAGCGCCGCTTCAGGTGACCAGGCGCCGTTCAGATATTATGCCGAGGGCGTCTTTAATGAAAGTGAGGTGGCCGCCGAGGCGCGCCATGCGCTTGCCCTGATTAAACAGCAAGCGCCCTAACCTCAGACCGAGGCTGCAGCAGAAATTACTCAAGGACACCGGGACTCATGGGTGGAACGCGGTCTGCCCCGAGCCGGTAGCCGCCGTCAAAGACGATGCTGGAGCCGGTCATATAGCTGGCTCGCACCGCAATGAAATAGACCAGCTCCGCAACCTCTTCCACCGTGCCGGTGCGGCCGATGAGCGTGTGGCCGAGCAGTGCCTGCCGTTGCTCATCGTTGAGCAGAGACCAGCCCCTGGTACCTTCCCCGTGCCTGGTCTCGATCAGGCCGAGCATAATTTCATTAACCCGGATATCGGGTGCCGCTTCCCTGGCCCATTGCCTGGTGAGATGCGCGACCCCGGCGTTTGCTGCGCTGTAGCCGTCGCTGTACAGGGATGCTGCAGGGCCTGCACGGCCGATCAGCGAGGCAATGGATGAAATGTTGGTGACGCTGCCTGAACCGCTTTCACGCAGCAGGTCCCGGCAGTGTTGAAAGAGGTTCCATTTTGCTTTAAGGGTGGTGTTGAGCTCGAGCTCCCACTGGGACTGGTTTACCTGCTGCGCATAGGAGCCGTGGACGATCGGCATGCCGCCCCGTTCGATATTGTTGACCAGGTGATTAAGGGCGCCAAATGTTCGTGCTGCATGCTCAAGCAGAGCCGCCGTCTGTTCCGGGCTGGTCAGATCGCAGGAGCGGATCAAACATGTATAGCCGGCTTTTTCGAACTCCTCCGCCATCTCTTCATTTGATTCGGGCCAGTCATCGAAGCAGGGCAGTATCAGTGCTGCGCCCCGGCTGCCGAAGTAATGAGCGATGGCGCGGCCGACGGGTCGGCTGGCTCCGGGAATCAGGATGACCTGGTTGGCTAATTCCATGGTTTTTGCCTACTCGTGAAAGATTCGACTCCAAACGCCTTGTTCAGCAGTGCCAGCTGTTTGTTGTAGGTCCGTGCTTCATCGTCGATGGTAATGCTGCAGCAGATGACCGCGCCGCCGAAGGGGCGTGAGATAATGTCGGCGCGCTCGTTCCTGTGTTCGAGAAAACCCTCCAGGCCGCCTTGTTTGCTCCAGCTCAGATAGTGCCGGTAATGCTCTCTTCCAGCGCAGCGCTCGATGATTGGAACCAGGAAACCGGCAACCCAGGACCCCTTTAAACCTGCCGCAGTGCCGCTGTAATCCGCAAGAATATAAGCGCCGCCTTGCCGCAGGAGCTTTCTGGTGTTGTCGAAAATGATCTCGCGGCTGGCTGGATGTTTTTCATGCAGCCCGAACGAGATTATCGCACAATCGAACGCACCCGTGGAGAAACACAGCTGTTCGGCATCGAGCAGGTGGAGCTGGACAGCGTCGGAGCAGTTGCGCCGGGCTTGTTCGAGCATCGAGATGGAATTGTCCACCCCGACCAGCTCCATGTCCGGCCCTTCGAGCAGTTGCAGCTGATCGCCGGTACCGCAGCAGATATCTATGATCCGTGTATAACGCCGATGGCAAATGAAGGTGCGGATATCCTCGCGCATCTGTTTTAGAAACGGTGAGATGCACCGATTGTAAAGCGAAGCCGTAGAGCGGTATTCGTCGATATGCATTGGGTTTTGGCACCGTTTGTCCAGGCAGGCAGCCCGGAGATAGCACTAGCATTTCCACCGTGCGGCAACGGCCGAAAAATTCCAGCCCGTTGTCAAAGCCGCACTATACATCGATTCACCAGGAAAAAACAATCGGCAGCATGGAGATCAAAATGGTTCGATTCATAGGCAGGAAACAGAAACGGCCAGAAGCAAATCAGCGGCTTGTTTTATTGAACTGCGGTCATACCATATCAGATGTACCAGAAAGCGGCATCGTGCACGCTTCGCTATGCTTATCCCAAGGCTATGAAATTTGTATCATCATCTTTTGCTTTTCTGCTCTTCAGTATCCTCTTGCTTTCTGGAGCGCATGCGTACCAGACCGCCGATCAGACAGCGGATTGTTTTTCGACCGCATGGCCCCATGAAACGAGCGACCTGAAACCCGATCCCAGCCTGCATTATGGGCGGCTGGCGAACGGCTTTCGATTTGTCCTCAAAACGAACAGCGTTCCGCAGAGCCGGGTTGCCATGCTGCTCAACGTCGAGGCCGGTTCAGTGCATGAACAAGAGTCTCAGCGCGGCCTGGCACATTTTCTTGAACATATGCTTTTTAACGGCTCAACCCATTTCAAACCGGGCGAGTTGGTCGACTATTTTCAGTCGATCGGCATGAGTTTTGGCGGCGACACCAATGCCTACACCACCTATACCGACACGGTGTACAAGCTGATCCTGCCGGGCGGCTCAGTCGATGAGCTGGATCAGGGGCTGCTGGTGATGAGCGATTATGCAGGCGGCGCGCTGCTGCTCGAGCAGGAGATCGAGCGGGAGCGGGGCGTTATCCTGGCCGAAAAAACGGCCAGGGATTCGTTGAGCTATCGCAGTCATCTGGCCCGCAACTCCTTTCTGATGGCCGGGACCGCCCTACCGCAGAGGCAGCCGATCGGTACCGATTACGTTCTGCAGAATGCGGGTAGAGATGAACTGAAATCGTTTTATCAGCACTGGTATCGCCCGGACAATATGATCCTGAGCATGGTCGGCGATTTTGATATCGCTGCTGCCAGGGAGCTGATCGTCAAGCACTTCGGCAGGTTGACAAGTTCCGAGGGTGGTGTCTGCCCTGATTACGGCCTGGTTGAGCAGCGGGGCATCGAGGGGTTTTCTTATCACCAACCGGCCTTGGGGACGACGGAGATCTTCCTCGAAACCATCAGCAACAAAGAGCCGGCAGATGATAGCCTGAAGATGCAGACAGAACAGCTGCACCGATACATGGCAGCGATGATCGTCAATCATCGGCTCAACAGACTCGAAGATGATGGTGACACGGTGTTTTCCTCGGCCAGCTATTACGATTCGACCATGCTCGATCGATATCGCATTTCCGGCCTGCGGGCCACGACCACGAAAGAGCAGTGGCGGCAGACCCTGGCCGCGCTGCAGCAGACGCTTGAGCAGATCATCGCTTTCGGGGTAAGTGAGCGGGAGGTATCCCGGGTCAGACAGGAACTGCTTGCCGAACTTGAACAGGCACTGCTTGGCGCTGAAACGAGAAACTCCCTGCGCCTGGCCTCCCAGATTCTGTCTAACCTCAACGAAAACCGGGTGTTTCAGTCTCCTCTCCAGGAGTCTGAACTGTTCCAGCCTATCATTGCGGCAACTGGTGTCGAGGATATCAACCGGGTGATCGACCAGGTCTGGTCAACACCAACCAGGTTGATCCAAGTGGTCGGCGATGCGGTGATCGACGGCGATGACCCGCAGCAGGCCCTGAAAAACTATTATCTGGAGCTGGCTCAGTCGACTCCTGTCCGGCCTGCAGAAGCGCCGCAGGCGGATTTTCCCTATCTGGCGGTGGCTGAACAACCGATTGCTCCGATAAATAAACGCAATTTTAAAGATATATCTGCGCTGCGCTTTGAGTATGGCAACGGTTTTGTCTTGAACCTGAAAAAAACAGACTTCAAAAAAAATCAGGTGACTGCGGCCCTGCATTTTGGCTCGGGCCGCAGAACACAGCCGGTGCGGGGGATCGATATGGTGGCGGCTGCGGTAATCAACGGTTCCGGCACCGGCACGCTGCGCAAATCTCAACTTTCAGAAGCGCTTTCCGGTTCGTCCGTGCAATACCGATTCCAGGTGGGTGAAGAATCGTTTGTGCTGCAGGGCAGTGCTGCCAGCTCCGAAATCGAGCTGCTGCTGCAGCTGCTGCACAGCCTCATCCAGGATCCGGGGTTACGAGAAGATGCCTACCGCAGTGCGATGAAGGAGCTCGAGTCGATGTATGGCAGGCTCGAACACAGTGTCGAGGGAAACGCGCACCTTTTTCTCAACTCGTTTTTCAGCGGTGATGCTCCAGGCCTCGGGATGGGCTCGTGGGATCAGGTGAAGGCCATTGAGCTGCAGCAGATAGTCGACTGGCTCCTGCCCTATTACAAAGAGGCGCCGCTCGAGTTGTCGATGGTCGGCGATATCGACCCGGAAGAGGTGCAGCGTCTGGCTTCGATCTACTTTGCGCAGCTGCCTGAGCGCAGCCCGGCGCGCACCATTGCCGGCAGCAGCTCTGACCGCAACACCACCGGTGATTCCGGCATGGAATCTTGTCAAGCGCTGTTTCCGGCTGGCGAACGGCTTGATATCACAGTTGATGTACCGGTTGACAAAGCCCTGGTGCGGGTCGGCTGGCTGACCGATGATTATTGGGATATCAACCGGACCAGGCGCCTGCATGTGCTGGCGGCGGTGTTCGAGGAGCGGCTGCGCCGGGTGATCCGCGAGGAGCTTGGCACCAGCTATTCGCCGTCGGCCTACGCAGCTTCCTCCAGAATCTATCCTGATTACGGGGCATTATACGGCGAGGCGATCGTGGAGGTTGCAGCGCTTGACAAGGTGCTGCTGGCCATCGAGGAGATTGCCGAGTCGCTCGTCAAGGAGCCGGTTGATGAAACCGAGCTCGTCCGCTCCCGCGAACCGATGGTCACCTCGCTGAAAGACAGTTTCAGGACCAACGCCTATTGGCTTAATACCGTGCTCTCGCTTTCTGCCAGACATGAAGAGCAACTGCTATGGCCGCTAAGTATGATTGCTGATTTTTCTTCGGTGTCGGCTGAGGAGATCAATCAGCTGGCACAGACATATTTTCGCGATGAGCGTCGTGCTGTTGGAGTGATCCGCTCAAACGCTGCCCATTAGCAGGAGACAAGGCTCTCTGAGGCTGCGGCGGCGCCTTGTCAGATCAAGAACGGCTTGGCGGCAGGACTGTTACAGGGACCTGTTGAGGATGGCGCTCAGTTGATCAGGGTCCGCACGCTGCAGGGATTCTTTCTGATTATGATGGTTGAGAAGTAGTGCGGTTGATGCCCGGGCAAGTCGCGCAGCGCCACAATCCGCTCTTCTGCGGTGCCGGCGTGTTCGACCAGGATGGCCCGATTGAGCAGATCAGTGGTGTCGAGCAGTTTGACGAGGCGATCGAGTACCCGGTGGACTTTCATCAGGACGATGGTATCGAACTGTTCGAGGACTTCCTGCAGCCGTTCATCTGAAAAAGTGGCGGGAATGACCGCGACCATTTCGTCGCCCAGGCAGATCGGTGTCGCAAGCGCGGCGGAACAACTGCTCATGGCCGCTACACCGGGAACAAATTTCACCCGGATATCCTCTCGTATGCCGCAAATCGTTTCATAGAGGTAATAGCCGGTGGAATAGATTGCAGGATCTCCCAGGGTTGGAAAGCAGACATCGAGACCCTGGTCGATATAGTGCAGAACCGTTTGGGCAGCATGACGCCAGGCCGCAAGGATTTCTGGATCCGGGTCGCGGCCGATGCGGACCTTTTTCATTGGAAAATGCAGCTCTATCAAGGTTTTGTCTGACAGTGCAACGACCTCGCTGATGATCGCCAGCGCGGTGGATGCGCCATTTCGGGCACCCCGCGGGGCGACGATGACCGGCGCGCTGCGAAAGAGATTGACCGCTTTGAGGGTCAGAAGCCCGGGATCTCCGGGGCCGGTTCCGATGATATACAGGGTTGCGCTCATGGTGTTTTATTGAGTGAAAGGTTGTCCCGATAAAGCAGGCGGTGTATCTGCTCTATGCCGTCGAGCAGCCGGGTGGTCGGGCGTGAAACCAGATGCTCCTCCACCAGGTGGACCCGGCCGCTGCGTATGGCTGCGATGGCTCCAAACCCGGGTTCGTTGACGATCTCTTCGACGGTGACGCGGTTCATACGGCCGTACTGGGCGAGAAACACCTCGATCTGTTCGGCCCTGGCCAAAATCCGCTCTTTGCTGTAGGCGGCAATATTAGTGTTGTGTCGTGGATCGGCGTCGCTTGCCACATTGACTCCCCCGGCGGCAAGCAGGCAGAACATGGCGATCGAGTCAGGAGAAAAGGTCTTCATCCGGGCATGGATGGCCTCGAAGTAAACCCGGGGCCGACTTGCTTCAGGAATGAGCTTGACCTGGTCGTTTATTCGATCCAGGCCGGCCTGGAAGCCCAGGGCCATGTCTCGGGCACCTGATTCGGCGCCGCTGATTGCCCCAAGATCCGCCCAGTAGGAGAACAACTCCTGGACCGAGGTTGGTTGCAGGGAAATAACGGTGATGCCGTATTGCCTGAGTTTTTTTATCAGATTAGGGGCGGCCTGGGCGATCATCGGCCTGATCAGGATGCAGTCGGGGCGTGCCTCGATGAACTTTTCCAAGGAGTCGTGATAGGAGAAGCGCGGTTTGACCAGTATGCTCTCGGGATGGGTATCGGCGGTTGAAATGCCGAGCAGAGCATCGGCGGCACCCATCTCGACGAGATTTTCGGTATGGGCCGGGTAGAGCGAGATGATCCGCTTGAACGGTGCCGCGAAGTGATGCTGGACGCCGTCGCTGTCGGTTATCAGCGCGGCGTGGCCTGAGACGCAGAGCAGGCTAAAAATGAGTGGGCAGAGGATCAGCAGCGCTTTGGTACCCTGCGCCGGTTGCCTCTGGGATTTCTGGTCTAACGCATGCATAGTCGTTTTTTTACCGGTAGCTGAAATGCAGGTGTCCCGGCTCTTGAGAAGTCCTGATGATCTCCGCGTCAACCTGATAAATGTCGGCGATCATCTGCCTGGTTATCGTCTCGGCGGCGCTTCCATAGTGCTGCAGCCGCCCATTGTTGAGCACCACGATCCGGTCGCAGAAGGCCAGCGCCATGTTGAGATCATGCAGCGCTGCGATTACGGTTCTTCCCTGATTCACCAGATCTGCCATGGTGCGCATGATCGAAATACCATGCTTTATATCAAGATTTGCAGTGACCTCGTCGAGCAGCAAAAAAGCGGTATCCTGGGCCAGTGCCCTGGCCATCATGACCCGCTGTTTTTCCCCGCCGGACAGACGTGTTATGGAGCGCCTGGCCAAATGGGTTATATCCATCAGCTCAAGAGCTTCCTCGACCTTGCGGTGATCCTGCTCGGTTGGCGATGAAAATCGGTCGATATAGGGGTGGCGGCCCATCAGAACGGCGTCGTATACCCGGTAGGCAAAATTGAAGGAAAAGGACTGGGGAACCGCGGTGAGCAGGGCGGCCAGAAGGGTGCGTTTATACGAGCAGAGGGGCTTGCCGGCCAAAGAGATGGTGCCGCTGGCTGGCTGCAGGAAAGAAGAAAGCAGGTCGAGCAAGGTTGATTTACCGCTGCCGTTCGGGCCGATCAGGCCATAAAGATAGCCCGGCTCCAGGGCAATTGATAGGTCCTGCAGGCAAGGCGCCGCGCTGTAGGAAAAACACACCTTGTCGAGTTGAAATCCGTTTGAGGTGTTGGCCATCATCGCCATTGCTGCAGTTGAGATTTACGGAAAATATAGCAGAATAGCGGCCCGCCGATGAGCGCGGTGAGCACGCCGATCGGCAATTCAACCGGCAGGAACACCCTGGTAATGGTGTCGGCTGCGAGCAGCAGGATGCAGCCGCACAGAAAACTGCACGGGATCAGCAGACGGTTGGCCGGGCCCAGTATCAGGCGGACAAAATGAGGCACGATTAAGCCGACGAAGCCAATGATGCCGGACACCGTCACACAGGCTGAAGTTGCCAGCGAAGCGATAATCAGCACATAGCGTCGCACCCGGCTCGAGTCAATTCCCAGCGCATCAGAAGTCCGGTCGCCAAAGGTCATGATGTCGAGTTCACGGGAATAAGAGATCAGAATCACGGTACACGGTAACACCAGGACCACCAGCAGTAAAACATCAGCCCAGCTTTTGCCGATGAAACTGCCCATCAGCCAGAAGATGATCGCATTAACCTGCTCATCCGCCAGAAATTTGATCAGGCTGATGCCTGCCGAGAGAATGGCCGAGATGATGATGCCGGATAAAATCAGGCTGTTGGATGAGAGCCGCATGGTGGGTGGTGAGAGTGAAAAAACTGCGGCCAGGGTCGCCAGGGCCCCGGAAAATGCAGAAATGGGAATGATCAGCGATGCCGGCGCGGCTACTCCGATAATCAGTAAAAGTATGGCCAGGGAGGCGCCGAAGGCGGCGCCTGAAGAGATACCCAGGGTGTAGGGATCGGCCAGGGGGTTCTGCAGCAGGGATTGAAAGACGCAGCCGGCTACGGCGAGACCGCCGCCAACCATGACCGCGCTGAGGATGCGCGGCAGCCGTACTTCAAGAATGACGAACGGGTGACTGGGCTCAATGGATGGAGGCAGTGGTGCGCCGAATTGAGAGGCGATGATGGAAAGTATATCCAGCGGGGCAATCGGGATGAATCCAAGCCCGGCCGCTGAAATAATGGAGGCAACGAGCAGGAGGCCGAGACCACCCAGATAGAAAAGCGCGCTGCTGCCGCTTTTCCGTGGGGGCATGGCTCTGCCTTCTTGACCACCTCTGCCGTTTGGGCTGATCACCTGAATGAACCAGCAAGGAGTCGAAGTGTTTTGCGCATCATCGATAGGTCCGCTAAGGTTTTTCTGCGCCTAAAAAAAATCCCCGGATCATTTCTGATCCGGGGATTCCCTGTTTTCCTCGTCTCTGCGATGCCTTCCTTGTCCACGGAAAGACATGATACGTATCAGGCAGGTCTTCTGACTTCCGGTTCACCCTACTTGCTGCGCCTTCCCGGCTCTTAACGGTCAGAGAGACTGTTAACAAGGCCAGTGACTTTCATGCAGCGTTCGTCCCGGTCACAGCGGCGGGCCCGTCTCCGAATCGCACGGAGTTCCCTTTTAAACCACAAAAAACTGCGGCAGGTACCTGATACCGTCTTCTGCTGTTTCTACCTTCCCCGGGTGCCTTTGTCAACAAGGGAGATTGGTCCAACCGTCCTCTTGCGCTGCAAAGAGACGCCGTGCTGATCTTTGAGTGGATTGCAGGAAGGCCTTGCCGGCCAGTAAGGGGCCGGCAGGGATCAGGGGTGTGGCGGCGGCAGCAGGGTAAGCGCGGCAAAATAGAGCGCTGCGCAGATGATCAGGCTGAGAATGCGAAACGACTGATTCCAGAGGATTAACTCCAGGGCCAGTTTGGGTTTGAAAATACCGGCATAGTAGGGGAGCTGGTGCCTGAGCGCACGCAGCGGGGAGGACAGGATATTGCCGATCAACAGCGCGAAGATGATTTCGTTGTAGTTGAGGATGCCGTCCTGCAGCAGTGCCCCGGCGGCGGCAAGCCCGGCAGTCAGTTCAGCGGCCAGGTGCAGGGCGATAATGCCCATGGCCTGGGGAGAAAGCCAGGGAATAAAGTGGAGATATGAGCTCATCCAGTCCTCGAGTTGGGCAAAGAACTGGAGCCTGTTCATGATGAAGATCACAACATAGATCGGGACGGTGAAGAGCAGGATCTTCTTCATCCGCTTTTTAAAGCGGCGCCAGGTCTTGCCCCAGATCTGGGACCAGCTTTGCCTGGTCTTGGAATCGGTCTGCAGTTTGACGGTCGTCTTAGGTTTGTCCAGTAAAACGCGGCTGAATACGATGATGCTCAACGTTCTCAGCAGCGCAGCACCAAAGGTGATGCCGACGTAAATAAAGGCGGCGCCTTTTATCAGCGGCAGCGTGATAACGATCACCGTGGGCAGATGCAGGAAGTAGGTGGGCAGACTGTTGAGCAGGTTGGCGAGAATCAGTTCTTTTTTGTTGACGATCTTTTTTTCATACGCTTCTGAAAGCATGGTGTTGGCGGCCACGCCTGAGACAATGGCCGTCGAGAAAGCGGCGCCCACCTGTTCGGAAAAGTGGCCGTAGCCGATCAGCGGCTCTGAGATCGCGCTGATTCGCCTGGTCCAGTTCAGGCATTCCAGCAGATTGGCAGCAATCAGACCGACGGAGATAAAGCCCAGCAGCCTGATCAGAGGCCAGATGAGCTTTTGCCAGAGATAAACGAGATCGTTGGCTAAACTTTCCATAGTTGGCCGCGCTCACCGGTGCACTGGGCTGACTGCAGCAGGCGGCGAGGCGGTTATCCTGAGAGATGCAGCACAACGATAGGTGACAGAGAAATCATCAATCACTGGCTGACGGCAGGCCTTCACGCTCGGTCATGGTTTTGAGTATCCGCTGCCGGGCCAGCTCGTCCTGTTCTTTGAGATAGGCTTCCTGCTGGGCCGAGCGTTCTTTTGCATTGGCCTCGAGGTACCTGGACTGCCGGGCCGCCATCTGTTTCCAGCGATCGTAGTGTTTCAGGAAGAGACGGGCCACTTCACCGGACTCGACTTTTTCGAGCAGGAGTTTATTGATCTCATCCAGATGAGCGTTGAGCGACGAATCCTTCTGCAGGCCAAGGTGGAAATCCTGAACCGTAAGCGGCGGTTCCAGGATGGTGACACTGTCTTCGCCCTGCAGCAGGCGGGCATAGGCCAGGGCGGTGTAGAGGTCGATGATCAGGTAATCGGCTTCTCCGAGGTTGAGCAGTTGAATCGCGCGTTCAAGCTGATAATAGCCGACATCGAGGTGCTCCTTGATGAAAAGGTCCAGTTCCTGACCATAGCTTTCACCGATGTTGGACACCCCTTTCTTGCCTTTCAGAGAACTCCAGTCGACCAGTCTGAACTCTCTGCCTTTTTCGACCACGACGACGGTTGGCTGAGCCAAATAGGGTTCTGAGAAATTAAGGTACTGGGACCGTTCGTCGCTGCGGTAGGCAGATACGATGAGATCGATATTTCCGGCCCTGGCCTCGCTCTGCACCTTCTGCCAGTTCTCTATGACCCTGATGGTGTAGGAAAGCGAGAGTTCGGTGAAAATAGTGTCGACCAGTTCGGTGGCAACCCCGGTGAGTTTGCGCTGCTCTTCCCAGACAATTGGCGGGGCATGGGGATTGCCGGAAATGATAAAGGGCTGCTGGGCTAAACAACCAGTCGCCAAGCTGAGCCAGAAGATGCCGGCGAGTGCGGGGCTGAGATACGCTTTCATAGGCTACTCCCGAGTTTGTTATCACAGGTAATCGATCATGCAGTGGGCATACATACCGTTTGGGTCATTGTAAAGCAAGAAACTTTGGAACTGTGCCGCGGCGGGCATAAACCCCGAGAAAAGTGCAGATATAAACCGGTTATCACCAATCAATGCCTTAGTTTCTGCGCCGAGACGATAGAGCAGTTTTTCGCCCAGAGAAGCCGGGGGCAGCAGCGTGGTTATCCGGTAGTCATCCAGTCCGGCCAGGGCGGCAGCGCTGGTAATTGAGTCGTCGAGCCCACCGAGCCTGTCGACCAGCCCGGCCTCAAACGCTGCAGAGCCGTCATAAACGCGTCCCTGGGCCAATTGCTCGACCCGTTCCAGGGGAAGATCTCTGCCCTCGGCAACCAAGGTGACGAATTGACGATACCCATGTTCCAGGCTCAACTGGAGTGCTTCGCTGACCTCCCGGGACAGCGGCTGGCTGATATCCAGGCCGGAAGCCAGGTTGGTGGTACCGACGCCGTCCCGGTGGATACCACTGTCGTTGAGAAGCTGCTCGAAGGTGGGAATGGCCATGAAGATGCCGATCGAGCCGGTCAAGGTACTGGGTGAGGCCCAGATTTCATCGGCGTCGGCTGAAATCCAGTAACCTCCCGAGGCGGCATAGGTTCCCATGGAAACGACCAGTGGTTTGCCGCTTTTTTTCAGTTCCAGCAATTCCTGGCGGATGATTTCAGAGGCAAAGGCGGAACCCCCGCCGCTGTCGATCCGCAGCACGACCGCCCTGACGTGGTCAGCCTCGCGTGCAGTCTGCAGCAGTCGTGCGGTGGTGTCTGCGCCAATCACGCCCGGCTTGCTCTCGCCGGGGACGATCGAGCCCTGGGCGACGATCAGGGCGACATGATCCTGATCTTTTTCCGACGAGCGGTAGGATCTTTTAACGGTGTCGAGGTAATTGCGGTAGGAAACGACAGCAGGATCCTCTGCGCTCCCGGCGAATTCGGCCAGATATGATCGTAGTTCCTGGCGTGTCTTCAGCCCGTCGACCAGTCCGGCCTCCAGTGCGAGCCTGCCGACGTCCCCGTCTGCTTCCTTCAGGTTCTGCGGAATCTTGTTGATGTAGGCGTTTAGGTCATCAGGTTTGAGCGAGCGCTGGGCCGCAACCTGCTTGGTATAATTATTCCACAAAGCGGTGAGCCATGCCCTGGATTGACTGCGGTCTTCGGCGGACATCGAATTCCTGGTTAGCGGTTCAAGCGCCGATTTGTACGAGCCCACCTGGAACACATGAAAATTTACTTTGAGTTTTTCCAGCGCTTCCTTGAAATAGAAGCGATAGAGCCCGTAGCCGTGCAGGTTGACTCCGCCCATCGGGTTCAAAAAAATAGTGCTGCCGTGGGCGGCCAGGTAGTATTGATCCTGGGAGTAATAATCTTCAGCGCTGATCACCGGTTTTCCGCTCTGTTTGAAATCGCTGAGCGCTGCTCCGATATCCTCGAGCTGGTTCAAGCCGATCAGTTCCAGGTACTTCAGGTCGAGCAGCAGCGCACTGATCTTCGGGTCGTCCTGGGCTTGCCGGATCGTATCGAGGATGTCCTGCAGCAGCGTCTCCCGCGGTTTCTCTGGCAAGCCAAGAAACTGGGAGAGATAGTTGCCAAATGGATCAGCCTCGCTTTTCTGCTCGACGAGGGTGCCTGAGATAGTGAGTTCGAGAATCGCCTGGTCAGGGATGACCAGCTCTTCGGTCTTGAAAAACATAACGGCCAGAACAACAATGAGGCCGATAAAGAGCAGATTGAAGAACAGTGATCGAATAAAGGAAAGCGCTGCAAATATTGATTTGAAGAGCGTTTTGATGGCGTTGAACAAAAATCGCATGGCCGGGTATCTGGTGGAGGTTAGCTAAACATGCATGCTGAAGTCAGGCTCAGACAATAGCAACGATCAACAGTACTGTAAACAAGCTGGCTGAAAATGGATAAAGGCCTGTTTGGCTCGCGGCTGCAGTGAGGTCAGCCCGCTTGATCTAAAAACGGCAGCATGAGTTGAGACGGACCGGACGGCACTGCTGAGAGCAGATTCGAGGCGGCGATACCGAGCAGCCGGATCGGGCGGGTGCCGGCCTCGGTCTTGTCGAGCAGTTCAGGAATATGATGCAGCAGTTCGCGCTTTTGACTGACCGGTCTCTGCCAAGAGATCGACCGGCTAATCGTGGTGAAATCGCTGTATCTGACTTTGAGGGTAAGTGTCTGCGCGGTGAGTTCCCTGCTGACCAGGGTCTGGCTGACTCGTTCAGCCAGTGAGTTCAGTAACTCGGCTATCTCAGCCATATCCCGGGTATCTTCTTTCAGGGTCCGTTCGGCGCCGACTGACTTGCGAATGCGCACCGGCTGCACTGGACGGGGATCATTGCCTCGAACAATCTGATAATAAAACAGGCCAGGTTTTCCAAAATGTTCGACAAGCCAGGTGCGGGAGCAATTTCTGAGATCGGCTCCGGTTTTGATATCGAGGCCAAGCATCTTTTTTTCGGTAACTTTGCCGATGCCGTGGAACTTGCCGATCGGCAGAGCGGCAATAAAGGCTTCCACCTGATCTGGCTCGATCACACTGATGCCATTTGGCTTGTTCAGATCAGAGGCGATTTTAGCGACAAATTTGTTGCAGGACACGCCGGCCGAGGCGGTCAGGCCGGTTTCCCGATAAATGGTTCGGCAGATTTCCTTGGCAAGCAGCGTGGCGGAAGCTTGATTCTTATGGTTGACCGTTACGTCAAGATAGGCCTCATCGAGTGAAAGGGGCTCGATGAGATCGGTGTAACGTGAAAAGATTTCCATAATCTGCTCAGAGATTTCGCGGTAGCGGTTCAGGCGGGGTCTGATGAAAATCGCCTCGGCGCAGAGGCGGTACGCATGGGCGCAGGGCATCGCGGACCTTATGCCGAAGGCGCGGGCTTCGTAGGAACAGGCAGCCACCACGCCGCGGGAATCAGGCCGCCCCCCAACAATAACAGGCTTTCCCGCCAGTTCAGGATGATCGCGCTGCTCAACCGAAGCGTAAAAGGCGTCCATATCGATGTGGATGATTTTTCTGGTGGTCATCGGATAGAATTGGTATCGATATGGTGGTAACTCGTTGATTAATCAGGTTACCGCACCGACCTGGCCTGGCTTGCGGGTGCCGGCCGGTGATCACGCTTGTGGATGAGACCCAGCGGATTTTCACTGCGAACAGCGCAGCATTGCATTACCCGTACAGACACATTTCGCCAAACAGGCGCCGCTTAACACTTAATGGATACCAGGGAAAACTCCAAAATGAACGTAAAAAAAGATATCATATCTTCCACCTCACTGTTTCAGGGATTGCCGGAGGAGCAAATTGTCAAACTTTGTTCGCTGGCCAGATCCAGAAGCTTCGAACGCGGAGAGACCATATTTTTTGAAGGTGAGGAGGCCAATGGTTTCTATATCATCTGCCGCGGCAAAGTAAAGGTTTTCAAAATGAATCCCCTGGGTAAGGAACATATCCTGCACATCTTTGGCGCCGGTGAGCCGATTGGCGAGGTGCCGGTCTTTCACGGACAGCCCTTCCCGGCCAGTGCCGAAACGCTTGCGGCCAGCGAATTGCTGTTTTTCCCGCGGCGTGAATTCGTGGCGCTTATCGAGGATAATGCGTCGATCGCGATGAACATGCTGGCGGTATTGTCCATGCGTTTGAGGCAGTTCGCCTCCCAGATTGAAAGTCTATCCCTGAAAGAGGTTCCTGCCCGCCTGGCCGGTTATCTGCTCTACACGTCTGAAGAGCAGGGCGGTACCGACAAGGTCGTCCTGCCGGTTTCAAAAGGACAGCTTGCCAGTCTGCTGGGGACGATACCTGAAACGCTGTCGAGAATTTTCTCGAAAATGAGCGATGAAGGGCTGATCCGGGTGGAAGGAAGCGCCATCACGATTGTTGACCGGCAGGGATTGCAGCATAGATGAGCGCTACCGCTGCGCCGGTTTGATGCTGTGCTGGACGATAGAACCGCTGTGGTCGTTTGAGAACACGTAGGTCCCGTCGACTACCTCAACCCGGGGTGGAATCCGCTTCTTTTCGAAGATATCGAAGCCCTGCTTGAGGTTTAGCCAGAAGTCAAACCAGCGTGAGCTGCGCCGGGACTGGATATTTTCTGTGGTCAGCCGAAATGGGAAGATATGCACCTGGAACTCTGCCTGACCACCTGAAAGCGCCGCGTCGGCCAGGGTATAGATTTCATCCATGTAGTAATCGGTCATTGCGAAACAGCCTTGCGAAGAACAGCGGCCGTGGACCATCAAGGCCGCGCCGGTGCGGTCATGGGCCTGATCGAACTCGTTGGGGTAGCCCAGATTGAAAGAGAGGTGATACTTGCTCCACGGATTCATCTGATCAGCGCCGACGCGATAGAACCCTTCCGGGCTCTGTTTATCGCCGGCTTCCAGTTTTGGCCCGAGTTCTCCGGAGTGATCACAGATGCTGTAGGTTTTGAAGAGCTCATACCGGCCGTTTGCTCCCAGAAGCCAGGCTTCGAGCTCCTTGGAGTCTTTGAATATCCTGATGAAAAGCGGGCTGCCCAGCTCCAGTTCTGTCATCTCCAGACGCTCCAGAAGCCGGTCATAGGCCCGGTGATAAGCACCGATAGAGACATAGCTCATCGGCATCGTGTCTTCAGGCGAGGCATGCAGAGCAGGCGGATACGCATGCCACAGACCGCAGAACATGACTATGGCGCACAACAATATTTTCAAGTCAGGCAATCGAGGCATGCTCCCAGCTGCTGCATTTGCAAAATGAATAATTTTGGCACGTCAGGCAAGGCCCGGTTGATTCGGAACATAAACGCGTCTAATGTATCAGGGGCAGGGTGGCTTTGTCCAGAGTTCCAAACATTTTTGCTGGGATTGGTTATGAATCTATCAGGCTGAAGCAAATGGAAAATTGCCTGATGAGCGCGTCGTTCATCACTTGATAAGATTGGAGCCGGCGGGTATGGTGGAACTATCTTTTTGAAACCAAAGTAAAAAATTAATGCTCCACGATGCCTTTTACCCGGGTTGAATTTATTTTGGGGGCGGCCGGGAGGCGAGCTTAGGGAAAAATGATCGATCTTCATCTTCATTCCACTTATTCAGACGGCACCTGCAGCCCCGCGGAGCTGGTCGAAAAAGCAAGTGCAGGCGGACTGCTGGCCATCTCGATCACCGACCACGATACGGTGGCCGGCACCGGTGAGGCGCTTCTGGCGGGTCGTAAGTGTGGTCTCCGGGTAATCGCCGGGGTGGAGTTGAGTGTCTTTTACGATGAGATCAATTTTCATCTGCTGGGCTACAATTTCAACTGGCAGGATGCACAGCTGGCCAGCAGACTGTCCCGCTTACAGGAAGCCAGAGGCAGGCGCAATAGCCGAATCATCAGTAAACTGCAGCAGCTGGGAATAGCGGTGAGCGTAGAGGAATTGCAGGAGATTTCGAAGGACGGCCAGACCGGCCGACCTCATATCGCCCGCTTACTGGTGCAGAAAAAGGTGGTTAAAACCATCGATCAGGCCTTTAGCCGCTATCTGAAAAAAGGGGCCTGCTGTTATGTGGACCGGTTTGTCTATCATGTGGACGAGGCCATTGCGATGCTGCATGACTGCGGCGGGACCGCCGTTCTGGCCCATCCCTGTCAGATCAGCAGGGCCATCGATCAACTCGATACGTTGCTGGTCCGGCTGAAAAAGCTGGGGCTGGACGGGCTGGAAACCTTTTATCCGACGCAGAACGGAACGTTTCAGCGGAAATTGCGCAGTCTGGCGCGATTGCATCAGCTCTATGAAACGGGCGGCAGTGATTATCACGGCGCTATCAGAGCAGGGACGGGTCTGGCCGGGGCAAACGGCCATCGCGTGCCCGCAGAACTGCTTGAACAGATGGATCGTTATCCCAACCTACAGCCAGATACTTAGAAGATGACCATGCATACCATACTCGTCGTCGACGACGAGCCCAATTATCTGATCGTTTTATCTGAATTGCTGCGGGACGAGGGTTTTGAGGTCTTCACTGCCCCGGGCGGCGAAGAAGCTCTGAGCATCGTCAAACAGACGGATCTTGACCTGGTGATCACCGATATGCAGATGCCCGGCAAGGATGGCGCGGCCCTGATGCAGGAGGTCAAGGATTACGATCAGAATCTGCCGGTGGTGATCATTACCGCCTATGCGGAGGTGGACAAGGCGGTGGCTGCGATGCAGGCTGGCGCCTTCAGCTATCTGGCCAAACCATTTTCCAACGATGAACTCATCGTAACCATCAACAAGGCGGTGCAGTCATTATTCGCTGATCAGAGAAAACCTGCGCTTGCGTGAACAGGTGCGGCAACGTGCAGGGTTCAGTGCGATGGTCGGTAAGAACCCGCGCATGATCCAGGTTTACGAGCTGATCGAAAAGGTCGCGCCAACCCCGGCTTCGGTTTTGATAACCGGTGAAAGCGGCACCGGCAAGGAGCTTGTGGCCAGGGCGATTCACGTCAATAGTCCCCGGGCTGACCACCCGTTTATCACGGTGAATTGCGCCGCGCTTTCAGACAATCTTCTGGAAAGCGAGTTATTCGGCCACGAAGAGGGGGCTTTTACCGGTGCTTCGGCAATGCGCAAGGGCCGTTTCGAGATCGCCGACCCGGGTACTATCTTTCTCGATGAAGTTGGGGAAGTGCCCCTTTCACTGCAGTCCAAGCTGCTTCGGGTGCTGCAGGATAAAAGTTTGGAACGGGTCGGGGGAACGCGTACGCTGAGTGTCGATGTGCGGATCATCAGCGCCACCAACCGCGATCTGAAGGAAGAGGTCCAGCAGGGCCGCTTCAGAGAAGATCTGTTCTACCGGCTCAACGTGATACATGTGGCCCTGCCGCCCCTGCGCGAACGGATGGATGATCTGGTCCTGCTGGTCGATCATTTCCTGAAGAAATACGCGCTCAATCTGAACAGGGAGCAGCTCGATATTTCACCCGAGGCCATGCGGCTGCTGATGACCCTGCCCTGGGAGGGCAATGTCAGAGAACTTGAAAACACCATCGAGCGGGCTGCAATTTTATGCAACAACAATGTGATAGAAGCCGAAGATGTGCAGCCGGAATCGGTATCGGTGGACAAGGATGCCCAGTGGAGTCAGGATATCGATTTGTTGAATTTCATTCCCGACAGCGTGGAATTAAACGATGTCCTTTATACGATTGAAGAGCGCCTGCTCAATCGTGCCCTGGAAAAAACCGGCCATGTGCAGGCCCGGGCGGCCGAACAACTGGGCATTACCAAGAGCCTGCTGCAGTACAAAATGAAAAAGTACGGGATCAAGAAGCAGAAATAATCCAGGGCAGCGAGAACCTCTTTCTCCCAGCCCCATGTTGCCAGCCCAAGGCTGCTAGTCGTTGCTGGCCCATTTCAATTTATTTCTGAGGATGGTGAAATAGTCGTTCTTGGTGGAGACGATCAGGTGAAGCGGGTGTTCGGCGGCCTGGACCTCGAGGATATCACCAGTTTCCATCTGCCAGCACTGCTGTCCGTCGATGATGATCGAAGCCCCACCCTTGCCCTGTGCGTTGCTGAGTCGGGAGGAGACCACCCGGTCTGGAGGCAGGATGATCGGTCTGCTGCTCAGCATGAAGGGGCAGATCGGGGTGAGCAGGATGGTTTCCAGGCCGGGATGGACGATCGGGCCGCCGGCGGACAGGGAATAAGCCGTTGAGCCGGTCGGGGTGGAGATGATCAGACCGTCGGCTTTATAGGTGGTGATATATTCCTGGTCGGCGGTGGTTGCCAGATGCAGCAGCCGGTCTGCTGCGTTTTTGTTGATCACCACGTCGTTAAGCGCATAGCGGTAGTTTTCGCTGCTGGTCGGCCGCATGAGGCGGGTTTTGAGCATCAGCCGCTGTTCCATGATGACCGAGCCGCTGATGATCCGGGTAAGGGCCGTCTCCGTCTCTTTCTCGGTCAACTCGGTCAGAAAACCCAGATTGCCGAGATTGATGCCGATTACCGGGACTGAAAAGCGGGCCGCCGTTTCGGCCACATGTAAAAGGGTCCCGTCCCCGCCGAGAATAATGCCGATATCGAGTTCCGGGCTTATCCGGTCGAAGCTGGTTATGATGCTGCGCTCATCGAGCCAGCGCTGCAATTTCTCACCGTAGCGCTTGGCCTCCGCGTCATCTTTCTTGACGATGATGCCGGCCCGCCGGACCTTGAAATCGTTTATTCGTCGAATGAGCCCGTTGGCAGACCCCATCAGCGCTCCCCAAGCTCTTTAGAGCGTTTGCAGGCGGCTTCAATCGCATCGATGACAATTCCCTTGAACCCGCGGGTTTCCATGACGTGTAGACCACTGGCGGTGGTGCCGCCGGGAGAGGTGACCGCCTCGCGAAGCACCGCAGGATGACTGTCTGATTCTTTGAGCGTGAGCGCGGCTCCCAGCACCGTCTGGACCGCGAGGTCGCGGGAGATTGCTCTGCTGAGACCGGCTTTGACGCCGCCTTCTATCAGAGCCTCTATAAATGAAAAGACATAGGCGGGACCCGAGCCGCTCAGACCGGTGACTGCATCCATCAGCGTTTCCTCCACCACCACCGCGCTGCCGATGGTGGCAAACAGCCCGCGGGCAAAGTCAAGGTCTTCGTCTGGAACAGCGCTGTTCCGGCAGAGTGCCGAGGCGCCCTGGAGGATCAGTGCGCCCATATTGGGCATCGCCCTGACGATCGGACAACGACCCTGACCAAGATGCTTCTCATAGTAGGCCAGCGGCAGGCCGGCGGCAATGGTTATGATAAGCTGCCCGCGATACACCGGCTGAAGGGCCTCCAGCACCTGGTGCATAACCTGCGGCTTGACCGCAAGGACGATGCCGTCCGGGGTTTGTGAAATTTCTTCTAGCCGGGGGACCGCCCGGACCTGATAGACTTTCCGCAGATAGTCCCTTCTTGCCTCGACCGGTTCAGCGACCAGAATCTGCTCCGCTGCAAAGGTTTTTGCCTGAAGCAGACCTTTGATCAGAGCTTCGCCCATCTGGCCGCCGCCGATAAAGCAGATATATTCAATCATTGTCTTTTTCCGGGGGATGATTTTCAGGACATTTCTATATAATCCTGCTATTCTACCATGTCCCGGATACGAGGTCCAGATGACATGGAAAAGTTTATCATTGAGCTTATTGTATCAAGCCATGTCCGCTTAACTACCCACCTGAACCAATGGAGCATTACATGATCAGCAAAGAACTACTGGAAATACTTGCCTGCCCGCAATGCAAAGGAGCTATTGAGCTCAATGAAGACGGCACCGGATTGATCTGTGAAAAATGTCGGCTGCTTTATGAGATCATAGATGATATCCCGGTTATGCTGATCGACAAAGCCGTTAAACTCGATGATGCCGATTCCCCCGGGTCTTGAAATAGGCAACACCAGCCTGACCACGGCTGGACCTGTTCCGCGCATAGTTTCAGAACGAGCAATCAGGCGGGGGTAAAGTCTGGCCACAGTAGTGTCGTGTAAATAATTTATTTGACAAACGTTAGTCAGCCCAGGAGACAATGCTATGAACATGCAGGAAAACCTGAACAGCATCTATCGCCGTTATCTTGTTCCCGGCAATCACGGGGCCAGCGATTATTTCTCTTCGATCCGTGAACTGCTTGTCTTAAAGGAGCAAGGCGCTGCCGGGGTTCAGGAAGCTATTGACGAGATATACGGGCTGCTGGCCGACGAAATAGAGCACAATCAGGGGCGGCCCCGCAAACCGATTTCTTTTGGTACGTCGGGCTGGCGAGGTTATTTGGGCAAGGATGTGTTCGTTCACTCCGCCCGCTGTGTGACATTGGCTATCATCGATCTGTACCGGCAGGCCGAAGCTCAGCCGGAACTGCTCAAGCATCTTGGTGTTTCCTCTTTCTCAGACGGAGCCAGCCGCGGCTGTCTGGTCGGCTGGGACAATCGTTTCGGCGGCGAACTCATCGGGCGCCAGGTTGCCCAGATGCTCGTGCAGTATGGTTTCAAAGTATATCTCTGCGGTGAATCGACCACCGGGGTTTTATCAGCCGCCCTGCTGCAGCTTGGCGCCGCTTTTTCGGTAAACCTGACTCCTTCACACAATCCGCTCGAATATGGCGGCTATAAATATAACGCCGCCGATGGCGGTCCGGCGGCTGAGGAATTGACTTCGCTGATTACCGCCGGTTCGAGGCGCCATGTTGAGCGCAATACCTTGTCTGAGATGCCGGCCGGTAAGCCCCAAGGAGAGCTGATAGAAATCGATTCGCTCGGTCTCTGGGTGCGCCACGTTGAAAACAATGGCCTTAAGCACCGGATCGACTACCGGCAATTACTTGAAAACGTCGCCGCAAGATCCGACATCGATATTGTGGTTGATGCGGTGCACGGAGCATCAAGGCTGCATATCAAACGACTGCTGGGACCGGCGGCCAGCCGGCTGGAACTGCTGCGCGGCGATGATGATGTGACCTTTGGCGGCATTGCCCCGGAACCTTCGTCGGCCAACCTGGCGATGGTCACCGGGCATCTGAAAAAGTCGAAGGTTCGATTGAAAATCGGCGCCATCATCGACCCGGACGGTGACCGAATCCGTTTCACCGACGGCACCACCGAGATCAGCATGAATCAGTTTGGCGCTCTGGCCTATCATTTCCTGCACGAACACAAAGGGCTTCGCGGCCTGGTCGCTAAAACGGTGGCTACCTCGAATCTGGCCAACGCGGTTGCTGAAAAACTGGGCGAAGAGGTATTCGAGACCAGGGTCGGCTTCAAGGAGTTCAAGCCGGTGATCGGCAAGGCCCTGGTCTGCTTCGAGGAGTCGGACGGCATATCGATCATTGGCCACACCCCTGAAAAGGATGCCTATATCGGTCTGCTGCTGGCTATCGACATGGTCGCCGGCAGGAATATGAACCTGGGAGAACTGCAGCGGGAAATGGAGCAGATCTACGGTGTTTATTGTCCGGCCCGCGACGGTGTGGAAGTGAGTCTGCAGGGCGAGGAGCTCACTGAGGCGCTGAGCAGTCTGGAACAATATCGCGCGGGCTCTGCGCTTCGCGTCGGTGGCAGGGAGAAGCGCATCAAGGAGATCATCTCCATAGACGGCCGCAAGATGATCTTCGAGGATAATTCGTGGCTGATGATACGGCCCTCGGGAACTGAGCCTAAGGTTCGGTTCTATGTTGAATCAAGAGATCCAGGCGGTACCGGCGATCTGGTTGCGGCGGCAAAAGAGATGCTGGCCGAGGCAGGTCTGCTGGAAAATTGAAAGGTGGCCAAAGTGATGCAAAAGCTGATTACGGTGGCTGCGGTGGTTGCAATTCGCTGGTCTGGTATTATTGTCGATTAGCACGGAGCTGCCCCAAAAACCAATCCATACGAGCAGGAGTTTGCCATGTGGTTATATACCGATACGGTTACAGAACACTTTCAAAATCCCAGAAATGTCGGAGAAATACCGGAATGCCTCTGGGGTCGGCGATGTCGGGTCACTGGCCTGCGGCGATGCCCTCAAGCTGACGCCTGAAAATCGACGGCGATCATCATCATCGATGCCAAATTCAAAACCTTCGGCTGTGCCAGTGCGATTGCCTCTTCGTCCGCGCTGACTGAGATGATCAAAGGCATGACGATCGACGAGGCGGAAAAGATCACCAACGAGGATATAGCCGATTTCCTCGGCGGTCTGCCCAAGGAGAAGATGCACTGTTCGGTGATGGGACGAGAGGCGCTGGAGGCTGCTATTGCCGATTATCGGGGACTGAGTCTGCCGATGGCCGAAGGGGAGGTCGTCTGTGAGTGTTTCGGGGTGACCGATCTCGAGGTGATCCGGGCGATCAAAGAATCGAATCTGCATTCTGTCGAGGAAATCACCAATTTCACCAAGGCCGGCGGCGGCTGCGGTAAATGTGAGGGACGCTCGAGAGCTCTGCTGGCGAGACCATGTCCGAGGGCTTGAAGATCGTTGCTGTCCAGACAGAAAGCCAAGCGCATGACCACCCTGCAGAAGATCAAGAAAATAGAGGACGTCCTGGAGCGCGAGATCCGCCCCGGCCTGAGCATGGATGGCGGTGACATCGAACTCATCGATGTGGATGGTGATTATGTCATCGTCTCGCTGCGGGGACAGTGCACGAGCTGTTTCAAGTCCCAGACGACCATCAAGGAATATGTCGAGAAGAAACTGCGTGAACAGGTGCTCGACACGCTGATTGTGGAGGAAGACAAGTAATGGGCACGGCAGACAAGTCGTCTATATGGATAACAACGCCACCACCACGGTCGCCCCGGAAGTTCTCGAGGCGATGCTGCCTTACCTGACCGAGCTATTACGGCAATCCATCGAGCATGCATACCTTCGGCGGGCAGGTCGGCAGTGCGGCCTGACCAAGGCGCGGCAGCAGGTCGCCGCGCTGCTCGGCTGTGATCCCGGAGGAGATCATTTTCACCAGTTGCGGCACGGAAAGCGATTCCACCGCCATTCTGTCGGCCCTGCGCGCCAATCCTGAGAAACGACATATTGTCACCACCAGGGTCGAGCATCCGGCCGTCAAGAATCTTTGCGAAAATATCAGCTACCATGACCGGCACACAAGTACCGGGTGACGATGCTGAAGGTGATCCGAAGACGGGATGGTCGACTTGGATGAATACCTGACGGCCCTGTCCGACGATACCGCCATTGTCAGCATCATGTGGGCCAACAACGAAACCGGGGTGATCCTTCCCGTTGCAGAAGATGGCGCAGGATCGGCCAGGGAGCGGGGCATCCTGTTTCACACCGATGCGGTGCAGGCGGTGGGCAAGATCCCGATCAACCTCTGGCGGTCTCGATATTGATTTCCTGTCCCTGTCCGGGCACAAACTGCACGCACCCAAGGGCGTCGGTGTGCTTTACGTGAAGCGCGGAACCGCTTTTGCCCCGTTTCTGACCGGCGGACACCAGGAACACGGCCGACGGGCCGGTACGGAGAACGTGGCGTCAATCGTCGCGCTTGGTGCGGGCCTGTGAGCTCGCCCAGACAGAGATGACGAAGAGAACAACCGGGTCAAGAGGCTGCGCGACAAGCTTGAAGAAGGACTGCTCACCACCGATTCCGAAATCGACTGCTTGAACGGGCACAAGGAAAAGCGCTTGCCCAACACCGCCAATATCAGCTTTGAATATGTTGAGGGAGAAGCGATCCTGCTGCATATGAACCGATACAATATCTGCGCCTCATCCGGATCGGCCTGTACCTCCGGCTCGCTTGAGCCGTCGCATGTGCTGCGGGCCATGGGTGTGCCCTTTACCGCCGCCCATGGCTCGATCCGTTTCTCGCTCAGTGTCTATAACACCGAGGAGGAAATTGACTTCGTGCTGGACAAAATGCCCGCCATTATCGCCAACCTGAGGGAAATGTCGCCGTTCTGGCCCGGGGAATGATGCGGGGCAGTCTGTCTGCAGAGCCGCAGCCGGCTTCTTCGCCTGTTTGCCCATCGGTGCGTCTTGAGCTTTTACTGTCTGGCATTTGCCGTGCTGCGTGCTGTAATAAGTTTCCGAGATCCCGCCTGCAATAAACCGGCCTTTCTCCTCGATGCAGCGGGATTCTCAGCGATTTTTTTATTATAACTGCTTGACATGAAAAGCTGAACCGTTATAAGGTTCTTTGTCAGGCAGTCCCTCAAGCAACCTAGCACTTCAAACTCTTTGATCAAAGGGAGGTCGTACAATGGCTTTAGATCCGACCAAACACGCAGATTGGGAAATTGCCCAGGAAGCCGAAACGACGAATGAAAACGTCTACCAGCTCGGGGAGGAGCTTGGACTTGAGAAGGAAGAGCTTCTTCCCTACGGTCATTACGTCGCAAAGCTTGATTTCCGCAAGATTCTGAATCGTACTGAAGGACAAGCCGGATGGTAAATATATTGATGTTACGGCAATCACACCGACGCCGCTCGGTGAAGGAAAATCAACCTGCTGCCATGGGCCTGGTTCAGGGTCTTGGCAAGACGGAGCAAGAGCGTCGTTGTGCGCCATCCGTCAGCCTTCCGGCGGCCCGACCATGAACATCAAGGGCTCGGCTGCCGGTGGCGGTCTTGCCCAGTGTATTCCGCTGACTCCGTTTTCGCTCGGTCTGACCGGTGATATCAACGCCATCATGAACGCCCATAACCTCGGCATGGTTGCCCTGACCTCCCGCATGCAGCATGAGACGAAACTACACCGATGAGCAGCTGGAACGACTCTCCGGAATGAAGCGTCTTGATATCGATCCGACCAAGGTTGAGTTCAGCTGGATCATCGATTTCTGCTGCCAGGCGCTGAGAAACATCATCATCGGTATTGACGGCGTCAACGGCAAATCCGACGGTTTCATGATGAAATCCAACTTTGGTATTGCCGTATCTTCCGAGATCATGGCTATCCTTGCCATTGCCAAAGATCTCAAGGATATGCGCGAGAGAATGGGTAAAATCGTTGTTGCCTATGACAAGAAAGGCAAGCCGGTTACCACCGAAGATCTCGAAGTTGCCGGTGCCATGACCGCCTGGATGGTTGATGCTCTCAATCCGAACCTTATGCAGACCCTCGAAGGTCAGCCGGTTATCGTTCATGCCGGTCCGTTCGCCAATATCGCCATTGGCCAGAGTTCGATCATCGCCGACCGGGTTGGCCTGAAACTTGCCGACTACCATGTCACCGAATCAGGATTTGGCGCCGATATCGGTTTCGAGAAATTCTGGAACCTCAAATGCCGTTTCTCCGGCCTCAAGCCGGATTGTGCGGTTGTCGTTGCGACCATCCGCGCACTCAAATGTCACGGTGGCGCACCTGTTCCCGTTCCCGGCAAGCCGATGCCCGAAGAGTATAGCGGTGAAAATGTCGGCTGGGTTGCCAAGGGTTGTGCAAACCTTATTCATCACATCGAAACCGTCAAGAAAGCAGGAATCTACTCCGGTTGTCTGCATCAACGCCTTCTACACCGACACCGACGCGGAAATCGCCAAGAGTTCGCGAGCTCTGCGAAGCCGACGGTGCCCGTGTTGCTCTGTCCCGTCACTGGGAGCATGGCGGCGACGGCGCTATCGAATTTGCCGAGGCCGTTGTCGATGCCTGCGAAGACAAAACCGATTTCAAATTCCTCTATGAACTCGATATGCCGATCAAAGAGAGAATCGAACTCATCGCCAAGGAAGTTTACGGTGCTGACGGTGTTGACTACTCTGCAGATGCCAACAGAGGCTAATGCCAGAATCCAGGCAGACCCTGAACTTTGCAAGATGGGTATCTGCATGGTCAAAACCCACCTGTCCCTGTCCGACAATCCGGCCTTGAAAGGTGTACCCAAAGGCTGGACGCTTTCCATCCGTGAGATCCTCACCTATGAGGGCGCAGGTTTTATCGTTCCGGTTGCCGGAACGATCAGCCTGATGCCGGGTACCGGTTCGAACCCGGCCTTCAAGCGGGTTGATGTCGATGTGGAGACCGGTAAGGTTGAAGGTGTTTTCTAGCGCACGTTATTAGCATTTTTTTATGGAAAGGTGTAATATAGTAGAGTTAGCTGAAACTCATTATTACACCTTTCTCGGGTATTGCGCGTATGGCCATAGCGAACATAGATTTTGCCAGACGATCTTCGATCAAAAAAACGGTTAAGGATCAGTCCGGTGCAGGGAAGATAAAAATCGGTGAATTGCTGAGCAAAGCCGGTTATATCACCGCAACTCAATTCGAGACCGCCAAAAGAGAAGTGCAGAAGAACGGTACCCGCATGAGTGCCGTTCTTCGGCAGCTCGAGTACATCGACGAAGATACCGTTTTCAACTTCCTCAGCCGTCACCACAACTATACCCCGGCCGTCATTAAAAATGAGCCGCCCAACCCGGAAGCCATCAAGCTCATGACCTATGAGCTTGCCAAGAAGTATCTGGCCTTTCCGCTTCGGATCGCAGGCAACACCCTGCAGATTACCATGGCGGAACCGTCTGATGCGACCGCCGTCGAGGAATTGCAGGATGAGCTGCAAAAAGAGCTGTCGGTCTGCGTGTCTACCGAGAAAGACATCGTCGAGGCCTATAAGAAATACTACGAAATCGACGACGAGGAGGCCCGGTCGTTTTTCACCGGCGGCCATGAGGTCGAAGAAGAGATGTCGATCACCGAGGTCGATGACTTCGGCGCGATCGTTGCCGAGGCCGCCGATGATTTTGAAATTGATAGCGGCGATGCAGATGACGGATACGATCAGTTCGCCGCCTCTGATGCACCAATCATCAAGCTGGTTAACGGTATTCTGGTTAAAGCCGTTCAGGACGGAGTCTCCGATATCCATATCGAACCGTACGAGCGCGCCATGCAGGTGCGCTACCGCAAAGACGGCTCATTGTTCAAATCAATGAACCTGCCGCTGACCATCAAGAATGCGATGATCGCCCGGGTGAAAATCCTGGCCGGCCTCGATATCACCGAACGACGCGTACCCCAGGACGGCCGTATCATGATGAGGATGGGCAAGAACCGTTCGGTGGATTTTCGTGTATCGTCGCTGCCGACGCTGTTTGGCGAGTCTGTGGTACTGCGTATTCTGGACAAGAGTTCGCTCAACGTAGATTTGACCAAGCTCGGTTTTGAAGCGCACACCTTTGAAATGCTCAAACGCTGTCTGGCAAGACCTCAGGGGATGCTGCTGGTTACCGGCCCCACCGGTTCAGGTAAGACGGTAACCCTTTATTCGGCGCTGAACTCACTGAACAGCGAGGATATCAAGATTCTGACGGCCGAAGACCCGGTCGAATTCAACTTCAAGGGGATTAACCAGGTCAACGTCAACCAGGAAGTCGGCATGACCTTTGCGGCGGCGCTGAAGGCCTTTCTGCGCCAGGATCCCGATATCATCATGGTTGGTGAGATCCGTGACTATGAGACGGCTGAAATCGCCATCAAGGCCGCGATGACCGGCCACCTGGTGTTTTCAACGCTGCACACCAACGACAGTGCGGCCACCATCGGACGCCTGGTCGATATTGGCGTTCCCCCCTATCTGATCGCCTCCTCGGTCACCATGGTCTTGTCCCAGCGGCTGGGACGAAGGCTCTGCCGGAGCTGCAGGAAGGTGATGAAGTATGATGAGGCCGAGTTACTGCAGGCCGGTTTTCGCGAGGATGAGCTTGACGAACTGGAGATTTATGGACCGGTCGGATGCCCGGAATGCAATGGTCTGGGCTACCGGGGACGGGTCGGCTTTTTTGAGTTGATGGAGGTGACCGAGGAGGTCGCCAAAGCGATCAGCGCCGAGGTGCCCGAAGACCAACTCCGCAAAATCGCCATTCAGGAGGGCATGACGCCGCTCCGGGAAGCGGCTCTGGAAAAGGTGCGGGAGGGCGTCACCAGTATTGCTGAAGCCCTGCGCCGCACGGTCGCCCATGAAGAGAGCCTGCCCGCCTACCTGATCAATCCTGAGGTGGAGGATTATGACGACGGTGATCTGATTATCAGGGAAGGCAACAGGGATATCGACTTTTTCAGGCTTATCAGAGGTGCGCTTACCGTGGTGAAGGGTGGCAAAAAAATCGCCGAATTGACCGAACCAGGTGAATATTTCGGTGAAATGGCCGCCATTTCGGGGGAGCCTCGATCAGCCTCGATCGTTTCCAAGGGACGTTCTACCGTCAAGCGGTTTCCCGGAGACAAACTGGAAGAGATCATCTACAAATACCCCGACATCGCACATCAGCTCTTCGCAACCATGACGTCGCGGCTGCAGAAGACTAACCAGATTACCGTGAAACTGGCCGGCGGCGTGGCGAAGAAGCCCGGTCAACCGCCGTCGAGGTAAATACTGAGATTGGCCGCTGCACAGCGCAGATTTCAGCAATGGCCTGAAGGGATTTCCGATTAGCCCCGAGACATTCAATCACCCTCAAGGTTATTACAGGCGTTTTCCCCATGCACCAGTCTCTATCGGTGCGGCCTGCGCCAAACATAATCTTAAAGACGATGCAGCCCTTGCGAGTTACGCTGTTCAGCGATGGAAGACCCGGCCATGAGAAGCAGTCTCTAGGGATCCTCGAAGCGCTGCAAAACTATTGTGCCGTCGAGGTCGAACGGGTGGCGATCGCGCCGGGTTCGTTGTTGGTCGATATCATTGACCATCTCGGTTATCTTTTCAGGCGCGGCCGGCGCCCCAGTCCCGGAGGCCGGCAGGATCTGCTGATCGGGACCGGTAGTCGCACGCATCTGCCAATGCTCAGCCTAAAACGAAAAAACAGCGCCCGGGCAGTTACCTGCATGAGTCCGATGGTTCTGCTGCGCAATGATTTCGATCTCTGTTTTGTCCCCCTGCACGATCGAATCAGAGATGCGGAAAATATTTTCAGGACCATTGGCCCGCCCAATATTGCAACCCCGTTTTCTGCTCCGGACCGATCCAGGGGGCTGATCCTGGTTGGGGGCGAAGATGAGCGCTCACATATCTGGGAGGATAAGCGAATTGTTGCGGATATTTCGCAATTGATGCAAGATAATATGGCGGTTGACTGGACCATTTCCAGTTCTCCGCGCACGCCGGAAGCCACCGAGGAGTTGCTCAAAGAACTGGTTCTCGGCCGAACGGGGGTGCGCTTTATCCCGTTTTCTGAAACCGGTCCGGGCTGGGTGGAGGAACAGTATTGCAGAAACGCCCAGGTTTGGATCACCGGCGATTCAATCTCGATGGTTTATGAAGCACTGTCCGCGGGCTGCCGAGTAGGCGTCCTGGAGGTATGCTGGAAGCGTCATAACAACAAATTCAGCCGTAGCCTGGAATATCTGATTGCTGAACAACGCCTCGTTACTTTTTCGCAATACCGGGAAGGTCGCGCACGCTGGGCTGAACATGCCCCGCTGAACGAAGCCGATCGCTGTGCCAGGGAAATATTGAGGAGATGGTGGCCGAAAAACTTACCATAGTGCAGATCGTTCCAGAAATGGACGAGGGTGGCGTCGAAGGCGAAACCCTCGATTTTGCTGTTTTTTTGAAGCGGCAAGGCTTTCGCTCCATCGTGATATCAGGTGGTGGCCGGCTGGTGAGTCAGCTGGAGTCGCTCGGTGTCGAGCATCTGCAGTGGAAACATATCGGCTCAAAAAGTCCACGCTGTCTCAAATTCGTTCCAAAGCTCAGAACGTTCCTACTCAACGAGCAGGTTGATGTGCTGCACCTGCGCTCCCGGCTTCCTGCCTGGATCGGCTATCTTGCCTGGAAGAGCATCGACAAAGCGACCAGACCGGCGCTGATTACCAGTTTTCATGGCTTTTATTCGGTCAACAGCTATTCGACCATTATGACCAAAGGGGAGCGGGTAATCGCCGTTTCCGGGGTGATACAGGATCACATTCTCGAAAATTACGCTATCGATCGCTCCAGGATTCGCCTGATCCATGGCGGCTATGATTCGACGGTGTTCGATCCACAGGCGGTTACCGAAGAGCGGATTGCGCGTTTAAAAGAACAATGGCGCATAGATCATACAGACAGAGTCGTCATCATGCTGCCCGGACGCCTGACGTTCTGGAAGGGCCAAGATGTTTTCATCGAGGCGCTGATCAAGATCAAGGATCTGAACTATCTTGCGCTGTGTGTTGGTGACACCGAGGAGAACACTTCATTTACCCGCGGTCTCAGGGACCGGGTCAGCGAACATGCGCTTCAAGATAAGATTCGTCTGGTCGGCCACTGCGATGATATGCCGGCCGCACTCTCTCTGGCAGATCTGGTTGTGTCCGCCTCGTCGAGCCAGCCCGAGGCCTTCGGCAAGGTGGCAATAGAAGCGATGGCGATGTCAAAGCCGGTGATTGCCACCCGCCACGGCGGGAGCCTTGAGACCGTGGTCGACGGAGAGACCGGCTGGCTTGTCGATCCTGCAGACCCCGATGCTCTGGCGCGATCCATAAGCAGGGCGATCGAGGCGCGGGAGCAGCTGCCGCTGATGGGGCAGAAAGGCAAGCAGTGGGTGGAGAAGCAGTTCACCGCCGAGCGCATGTGCGAAAAGACGCTCGAGCTATATCAGCAGCTCATCGATGAAAAGCGCAGGCTCCGGACCGGTGAAATCCTCTCCGTCGTGCAGATGCTGCCGGAACTCGATAGCGGCGGGGTCGAGCGCGGTACGCTTGAGATTGGTAAATATCTGGCTGACCATCAACATCGTTCGATCGTGATTTCGGCCGGCGGGAGGCTGGTGAGACAGCTCGAAGAGGAAGGCAGCCGGCATATTTCCTGGAAAGTTGGCTCCAAGAGTCCGGTTGTCCTGAAATATTTGCTGCCGCTCAGAAGATTGCTGATTAAAGAGAACATCGATGTCTTGCACTTGCGATCACGGATGCCTGCCTGGGTTGGCTATGTGGTCTGGAAGTCACTGCCGAAAAAAAAGCGGCCGGTGCTGGTCACCACCTTCCACGGCTTCTATTCGGTCAACAGTTACAGCGCGATCATGACAAAAGGCCTGGGTATCATTGCTATTTCCAAGAGTATAGAAGCGCACATAAAAAATGCTTACGGCGTCGATCACGGCATCGAGCTGATCTTCCGCGGCGTGGATAAGGAAAAATTTGATCCAGCCGTTGTTTCTTCGGAGCGGGTGGAGCGCTTCCGCAGCCTCTGGGGACTATCTGCAGATAAGCCGACTATCATGCTTCCCGGGCGATTGAGCAGGCTCAAGGGGCCCGACCTGTTCATTCAAGCCTTGTCCATGGTTGAGTACAGAAATTTCCAGGCTGTCATGGTGGGCGACACTCAGGACAACCCGAGCTTTACCAATGAACTTGCCGAGCTGATTGACCGACTCGGACTGGAAGACAAGGTGCACATGGTCGGTCACTGCGACGATATGCCGGCTGCTCTGATGCTAGCCGATGTGGTGGTTTCCGCATCCTCCAATGAACCGGAGGCTTTTGGACGGACCACCATCGAAGCGATGGCCATGGGCAAACCGGTTATCGCCACTGCCCACGGCGGCAGTCTCGAAACGGTAACCCCGGGTAAGACAGGCTGGCTGGTGACCCCCGGCGTGGCTGAGGATCTGGCCCGGGCCATCAATGAGGCCCTGGCTTCACCCGAGACCATGAAACGCTATGGAATGGCAGGCAAAGAGACCGTCGATGGCAAATTCACGATGAACTCCATGTGCCAAAAAACAACTGAGTTTTACTACAAGCTCATTGCCGACAAGCGCAGCCCCGAGCCGTACCCGAAAAAATCCCTCTCCACAACTTCATAAAGATCGCTATTGATCGCGCCGATGCGGACCACCAGCAAGCAGCGCGCAGACCATAAAAAGATAAAAGTGACCCTGCTGAGAATCAAACAGCAGCGAGTTCATCAGGCTCCCAGTCAGGGTTGCCAAGATTACCCCCTGCAGCAGATGTCTTTCCAGCGTTGGGTGTTTCTTGGCCTCGATAAGCTGGCTGATTACCATACCGAAAAAAAGTAATAAGCCGACCAGCCCGAACTGCACTGCGATAAGCAGATACTCATTGTGGGGATTATCGGTGGCCTGTATCGCGGTGTTCTCGGTAATGTTGCGGTGGGCCAGCGGATACGAGCCTGTTCCATGACCAAGAAGCGGTTTTTCCTTGATCAGGGCGATGCTGGTGCTCCACCAGTCAAAGCGCTGTCCGATTGAAGTCCTTGATTTTCCAGGCTGGTATTCATGAATCTCCTTGACCGCCTCCTGAATTCGTCCGGAAAAATTATCCGAGGTCTGATAGACCACCAGGATCGCGATGCAAAAGAGGGATAGGCAGATCAGCCATTTGGTTAGAGAAAAACGCTGATAGAAAAAAAGCAGCATCAGACCGCAAAAGACGAACATGCCGGTTCTGCCGGGGGCGATATAGAAAAGGTTGATGACAGCCGCCAGGAATATGACCAGCCAGATAGAGCGGCCGGGCGCTCTTATCAGCGCTTTATGCAGCGCCCAGAACGACAGGACCGCCATAAAAAAGCTGTGGGTGATATGATATACCAGGGAGTGGCCGTAGCGCTGCTCCGGCACAATGTTGAAAAACATCAGATAGGAGACCAGCATAAGTACCGCACAGCCCGCCAGGAAGGCGTGCTCAGCCCAGCTGCGATAGCGCGGTGACAATGCGAAAAGACCAATGATCGCCGGGAAGAGCAGCAGCTCTCTATATTTTTTCAGGGTGTCAAGTGCCTGGAGGGGGGCTGCCAAGGAATAGCTCATTGCTAAAGCCATTAGGCAAAACAGCGCCAGGGCACAGATGGTAAAACGATGCTTGCGCAGGATGTGCGGTAGATCGAACAATCCCCCTGAAAGCAGCCAGGCGAGTGCGGCCAGCACCGAAAACAGCCCCAGCAGCGAGGTGGAGAGCGGGGTGAAAAAACAGCCGGTGCAGGCTAAAACAGCTCCGGCCGCTCTTACTTTACCAGCTGTCGAGGAGCCGGGCGATGATCCTGAGTCCATGATCTGTTTTCTGATCGGTTATAGCTGATGCGTCAGTGTCCTTCGTCAATGGTACTGCATCGTATAGAGCTGCTCATATTCACCATGCCGGGCGAGCAATTCGCTGTGGGTGCCGTCTTCGACGATGCAGCCGTTCTTTATTACGATTATGCGGTCGGCGTTCTTGATCGTGGAAAGCCGATGGGCGATGACAAAGGTGGTCCGGTTCTTCATCAGGTTCTCCAGGGCGCTCTGAACCAGGCGCTCCGACTCGGTGTCCAGAGCCGAGGTGGCTTCGTCAAGAATCAGAATCGGAGCATTTTTCAGCAGGGCCCGGGCGATCGAAATACGCTGCCGTTCCCCGCCGGAAAGACGGGCGCCTCCCTCACCGATGATCGTCTCGAAACCGTAAGGCAGATCATTGATGAAATTCAGCGCATGGGCCGCCCCGGCAGCCTGCCTGATATCTTCTTCGGATCGGCTGAAACTGCCGTAGGCGATATTATTTCTGACCGTGTCGTTGAACAGGATGGTCTGCTGGGTGACCATGGCGATCTGATCCCGCAGTGATTTGATGGAGACCTCTCTGATATCGCACCCATCGATTTCAATACTGCCCGCAGATACATCGAGAAATCTGGGCACCAGATTGGTCAACGTGGTTTTGCCGCCGCCGCTGTGTCCGACGATCGCCAGGGTCTGCCCCGCGGGAACTTCAAGATCGATGGTGCTGAGCGCCTCGGTGCTGTCATCGTAGCTGAAACTGACCCGGTTAAAACGGATCGAGTCTTTAAAAGGAGGTAAATCCGTTGCTCCGGGCTTGTCGGAGATAGCCGGCTCAATATCGAGAATCGCAAAGACTCTGGTTGCTGCGGCAAGGCCCTGCTGCACCGTTGAGTTAACCTTGCCGATTCTTTTGACCGGATCGTAGGCGACGATCAGTGAGGTCATCAGCGCAAAAAATTCGCCCGGCGTCACACTGCCGCTGATAACGAGTTTGCCGCCGAACCAGATGAACAGCGCAATGGCAACCCCGCCGATGAATTCCATCAGCGGATGCTGCAGACAGCGTACCCTGGCATCCTGGATAGTTATGCCCAGCAGGGTTTCGAGCTGGGTGTTGTAGCGCTTGTTCTCATGCTCCTCCATGTTGAAGGCTTTGACTATCCGGTTGCCGGTTATGGTCTCATACAACATGTTGGAAACCTGGGCGGTTTCTTCCTGGGCCCGGGTGCTCAAGCGCCTGAACACTTTGCCGAACCTGATAATCGGAAACGCGGCAAAGGGCAGGATGGCAAAACAGAAAAGTGCCAGACGCCAGTTCAGATAGAAAACCACGCCAAGCAGCACCACCACCGAGAAAAAATCCCTGAGAACGCCGACCAGCGCGCTAGATACCGCCTGCTGCATCAGCGCGACATCAGATACAACTCGTGAGATCAGCGTTCCCGTTGGATGAGCGTGGAAAAATGAAAGCGGTTGAATGTGGATGTGTCTGAATATTTTTGCACGGTAGTCCTTGATGATCGAAAGACCGACCTTTTCGAGCAGGTAATGATAGGTGTAGTAAAACAGGCCTTTGATGCCGAATATGAAGACAATGACGATGGTGAGAGAATAGAGATAAAACTGGTTTTTTTCGATAAAGATTTTATCGAGCAGATCTTTGACCATATAGGTCTGGGCGCCGGTGCAGAGCGCGACGAAAATCATCGCGACCATCGCAATCACCAGCTTGGTGCGATATGGTTTAAGCGTCCTATAGAGCCTTGTTAAAATTTCTTTATTGGTCATCAACCTGCGCCAGGAAATGGATCGCTTGAATCTGCAGAATTTATCGAAAGGGCCGGCATAATACAGTTCTGATTGTTTCTACACCAGAGCTGGCCAAATAACAAAGGGAACCTTGAAAAATTGTCTTTTGCAGAGGTTGGACCACGGCTTGTGATCCTGGAATTTTAAACCATTGCGTCAGCCCCCGCAAAAAAAGCCTGGTGTGCGTCGGCATTAAATCTCCAGGAGCATCGGCAGCAGTTGAAAGGCGGGCCAGATTCTAGCGGTGCAGGCCAAAAATATCTGTCAAGGAGCGTTTGACTTTGTCCTGATAGCCATGTTTTTTCCAGAGCCGGTGAAACAGGCTGAACCACTGGTCCGGATAGGCAGCGATGGTTTTTTCATAGCCCTGTATGCTGAGATTGCTGATCTGTTCGATATTGGCATCGCTTATCCTATCGTATCGGGGCAGGGAAACCCGCTCGAAATCGATATGCAGCTGATTGTCTTTGAGGTAATAGACGCTGGTCATGACCGGGGCGCCGGTTTTCAGGTGCAGCAGGGCGGTGCCGCGCGCGCAGGTGAATGTCTTGCCGAACAGTATGACCGGAGTGCCGTTGTCGGTGTAGTTTTGATCGAGACTGATAATCAGCAGCCGATTGTCGGCCAGGGCCTGCTGATACACCCTGAGCTTTTCCAGGCTGTGGAGATGTTCGAGATTGCCGCCGTAACGCTGGCGCTGCTTGACGAAAAATGCGTCGCAGAGGGGATTGCTCTGCCGCTGATAGATCAGGCTGGTAGGCCGTGAATTGCTGCTGAACCAGGCAAAGTAGGCCTCGAACCAGCAGCCGTGGTAGGTGGTGAGGATCACGCCTTTACCCTCGGCCCGGGCCTGATCGAGCAAGTCAAGGCCGGAGATCTGCACATTGTCGATCATCTTCGCCAACTGCTTCCGGTGAATTACCAGAATGAGGCCGGCGGCGTGGAAAAAGTGGCTATAGGCTTGGCGCAGCAGGCCCAGCTTGTCGTGGTGGGATTTATTCGGAAAGACGGTGCTGATGTTGTGATAGGCCACCGGCAGCCGAAACGGGAATAGGATCCAGACGAGTCGCCCCAGCAGGGAGGTCAGCAGGTTGATGACGGCCAGGGGCAGAAGATTGACGATGAACACCACTACCCTGAGCGCGGCATATTCCAGTCGGTATCTGAGCATCGACAGGATCGTTAGAATAAAGGTTGAGCTTGGTTGCAGGCTGATTTTATTCTCCAGGAATCGATCAGCCGATCCGCAATAATTAGACCAGGCACTATAGCAGAATGTGCATTCGGGCACCAGTGTTATCAGCCTGTTCGCCATGCCTGACTCGCTGCCCAGCCAGGCGGCAGAAAGCGGTTTCCGGCAGGAATCGTGATTGACTCGAAAGCCTTGTCGAGCAGATGAACAGTATGCCTATGAACACTTACTGGGTGCATATGAGCGCTAACTTTTTGAAAAGCATGTCGTCTGGTTGAAAATAGATCTGCCGAGTAGTATAGTTGTCGGCCTGAGCGAAATCACTAACGATCCGGTGGTGTTGAGTTAGGGATTATCAGTGAAGTTAAATCACGGCCCTCACCGATGCACCGGATATTTTTTTGTGTTCAACTACAGTTACTTAGGTGAAAAAATGCAATCGTGCTCTTTATACAGCCGATTTTCTCTGGCTATCTGCTTGCTGCTGGCTCTTGGCTGGCTGCTGTTTACCGGTGCAGGCAACGCAAAGGGTGGAGTCAACGAGTTTGCACGGGGAAGGTCGGGAAATTGATGCGGTTTGGTCGACTTCAGATGGGATTGGTATGGAGATATTTATACTCCAACAGAACCAATGGTGTCTGGTCTGAACCAGTACAGGTCACTGATGATTATTTCGATAATATGTACCCGGTGATCGACCGAGATAACTTGGGAAGAAGATGGGCCTTTTGGACAGCTTATCATAATAAAAGGACGGAGATTCATTACTCAGTTTATGATGGAAAGAGGTTGGAAACCTGGCGAGCTTATCGTCCTCGATCAAAAATCAAATGTTGCTCCCTCGGTTGTCATTAATGATCAGGATAAAATATGGCTAACCTGGTCTGCTAATAACGGTGGTTCCGATGACATAATGAATCGCTTATTACCAGAAGGGTTCCTGGTCTGATCCTGTCCGGTTGCATGCTGAAAATGACATCCCGGATGTGCTCCCCACGGTGGAGCTTGAGCCGGACGGAAACCCGGTCATTAACTGGCGCATGTTGTCGGACGGTAAATATATAAGGGTAGCCAGCCGGTGGACGGGGAGTGCATGGTCGGAAATTGAAGCGCTGGACGAAGAATCGGCTGAAGAAAAGGCCGAGGATGAGGAAAATCTTCTTGAGCTGCCGTCTTTTATGAATACGACTGGCTCAGTTTTCATTCGGGCCTATTAAGTAGGGCTGCGCCGCGCATGCCGATGCGTGATCTATAAACGGGTTTTGATCAATTAACAGGAATGAATATGGCCATAAAAATTTTACTCAGCACTCTTATCGTCTTGTTGACAGGCTCAGTCTCGATTGGTGCTGACACACCTCCTGAAAAGATACGCATTGTGGCCTTCGGTGATTCGATAACCCGCGGATTTGGAGCGACGCCGTACTCGGTTTATCTTCAGCAGGCGCTGAACGCCAACAGCTGCAACTCCGTCGTGATCAACGAGGGCAAAGACGCTGAGACTACCCTGGGCGGCGTTGAACGGATAGGTCAGGTGCTGGCCAAGCACAAGCCTAATTATATTCTGATCATGGAAGGCGCCAATGATGCAAGAAGCGGCATTTCCTCTGAAGTTGCGGTTGGCAACCTGGGTTTGATGGTGGACAAGTCCGGCAATGCCGGGGCAAAGCCGATTATTTCGGCTATCACCCCCAATACCGAGGCGGGCGGTATGGAAAACAGGCTGATTCCTGAAGATTTCAACCCTAAAATCCAGGCCCTGGCCAATTCTCGCTCGATCCCTTATGTTGATAATTACTCAGTGCTGGCCGGTCCATTCTGGGATGAGTATACCTTTGATGGCCTGCATATGAACGAACGGGGGCAGAATATTCTGGCCCAGGAATTTTTAAAAGTACTGCCATGCGGCGGATCAAGCGACAGCGATGGCGGCGGGGGAGGCTGTTTTATCGCGACGGCTGCATATGGATCCCTGCTGGAGCCTCATGTGGCATTGCTGCGAACATTTCGCGATACCTATCTTCTGAAACACAGGCCCGGGCAGCTATTTGTCGATTTTTATTATAGGTATTCACCGCCGATAGCGGATTTTATTGCCCAGCACGATGATATTCGAGCGCTGGTGCGGGTTTTCCTGCTGCCCCTGGTCGTTTTTGCCTACCTGATGATCAACGGGTACGGGCCGCTTCTTGCAGCAGTCCTCTTATCTGCTGCGACACTGGTTTTCTGGAGAAAAAAAATAAAAGTGAGCCATTTGCAAAACGATCTTTTCGCCCAAACTCTGCGTTATGCTCAAAATTTTATCCTCGGAATATCAATTATATGCCTGTGGTAAAATTTCTCGCATGCCTTGATTTTGAACGAAAATCTTAGTTTTGCAAAAGGCTCAAGTTGCAGGTGGGGCGAAAATAACGGTAACAGGTTGTGTGAACATTAAAAAAACCGGTCTGTTTCAGACCGGTTTTTTTAATGTATAATCGCAATGAGGCGTTGAAAATGTAAGGGCAGGCAGGTATGTGCGGAATTTGTGGATTAAACTTTAACGATGAGCCGCTGGTGCGGGCGATGGCTGAAACACTGGCCCACCGGGGACCGGACCAGGACGGCTTTTACCATTGCCAGCAGGTGAGTCTGGGGCATCGGCGTCTGTCCATCATCGATCTGAGTGAAAATGGCCGGCAGCCGATGTTTAACGAGGACCGCTCAGTTGTTCTCGTGTTCAACGGGGAAATCTACAACTTTCAGGAGCTGCGCGAGGAGTTGCAGGGCAGAGGGCATCAATTCTCCAGCCTGGCTGATTCCGAAGTGATCATCCACGCCTACGAAGAGTGGGGGATCAGGAGTATCGAGCGGTTGCGGGGCATGTTCGCCTACGCCCTCTACGATCATAACAAGGACCGGCTCCTGCTGGTTCGGGACCGGATCGGCATCAAGCCGCTGTACTATCATCACCAGAATGGCCGTTTTCTTTTTGCCTCGGAGATCAAGGCTATCCTTGCAGATCCGCAGGTAGAGCGCAAGGTGAATTATCAGGCGCTGTACGATTATCTCGGCTTCGAATTCGTGCCGGCACCGCAGACCATGTTCGACGATATCCACAAACTGCCGGCCGGCCATTACCTGCTGCTCGAAGATGGCCAGCTTACCATCAAGCGGTACTGGGATCTGTCCTTAAAGCCGTCTGAGCCGCTGCCTGATTTTCAGCAGGCGGTCGAGCAGATGCGCGAACAACTTGATTTCGCAGTCAAATCCCATCTGGTCAGTGATGTGCCGCTGGGCGTCTTTCTCTCCGGCGGGCTGGATTCGAGCTGTATCGTCGCCCTGATGCGCAGACATATCAGCGGGCCGTTGAAGACCTTTACCATCGGCTATGAAGACAAGACCTTCAGCGAACTGGACTATGCCGAGATCGTAGCCAAGCATTGCGAGACCGAGCATCAGGTCCTGATGCTCGACCGCCTGCGCCCCGAATATGTGGAGCAGACCCTCTACCATCTGGACGAGCCCATGACCGATCTGTCTACCGTGCCGCTCTATCTGCTCTGCAAGCAGGCCCGAGAGCATGTGACCGTCTGTCTGTCGGGTGAGGGCGCCGATGAGAGCTTTGCCGGCTACGATCGCTTCAAGGCCAGCAGGATCAATCGCTGGTTCAATATCATGCCGCCGTTCATGCGCCGCGATATCGTCGGCAGGCTGGTCTCCATGCTGCCCGATCAGCCCCAGAAGAAAGGGGCGGTCAACATGCTCAAGCGTTTTGTTGAGGGCTCGAACCTTGATCCGGCCGGCGAGCATCTGCGCTGGCAGTATTTTCTCAACAAAAACCTGGAAGAACGTCTTTTTGAAGACGGGTTTAAGAACCAGGACCCGGCGGGATCCCTTCCGCCAGGTGCGAGAATACAGTGAGCGCTGCGATGCCGGTGAGGATGTACTGAACCGTGAGATCTATCTCGATATGCGCTTTATGATGACTGATTCGGTGCTGATGAAGGTCGACCGCATGTCCATGGCCAGTTCTCTGGAGATCAGAGTCCCCCTGCTCGATCACGTGCTGGTCGAATACATGGCCTCGCTGCCCGGCGACTGGAAGCTGAAAAAACTGACCACCAAGTACATCTTCCGCGCGGCCCTGGAAGGCATGCTGCCGGACAAGGTCATCTATCGCGGTAAACAGGGCTACAGTCTGCCGGTCAAGCATCTGCTGCGTGGAGATCTGCGCGAGTACATGGTAGAATTGCTCAACGATTCTTCGCTGATCCGGGAACAAATGAACACTACCTATATCGACACCTTGATCGACGAGCACTGTTCGATGAAGCAGAACCACAATCATATCCTCTGGGCGTTGATCAATGTGGCCATCTGGCATAATCGGTTTTTCAACTGATGAGCCCCCGACCAAGGTGAGCGACCATGAAAAAAACCCATGAAGCGGTTACCGGCAACGGCTCGGCCCTGTCGCGATATCGGCTGGTAATGATCGGCGATCGTTCGCTGGGCGCACTGCTCTATTACGAGTTCTGCCAGCTTTTTACCTTTTTCCCCGGGGCGCTCGGGATGGTCCTGAGAAAAATATTCTGGCCGAAGATGTTCGGGGGCTGCGGCAAGGGCACCCTGTTCGGGTTCGGGGTCGTGGTGCGACAGCCCAAGAAAATCAACTTGGGCCGTGCGGTGGTGATCAGCGAATACTGCATCCTGGACGGCAGGCATAGTTCAGAGCCAGGCTCGATCAGCGTCGGTGACCAGAGTATCCTGTCCAACCATGTCATGCTCTCCTGCAAGGATGGGTCGATCAGTATCGGCAGCCAGGTCGGCATCAATTCCCAGACCATCGTGCAGTCGACCAGCGGAAACCCGGTCAGTATCGGCGACGACTGTGTGATTGGCCAGCGCTGCCTTATCATTGGCGGCGGAAACTACGATATCAGCGATCCCCAGGCTCTGATCCGCTCGCAGCCGATTGCCCCTGACGGCGGTATTGTTATTTCAGCAAACGTCTGGCTCGGCGCCAATGTCAGCGTGCTGGGCGGTGTGACTATCGGAACGGGCAGCGTCGCCGGAGCAGGGTCGGTCATCAGTCGAACGATCCCGCCGCAATCGGTATGCATGGGAGTTCCTGCCCGAGTGGTCAGACAGCGATCCTGATATGCGCCGCAATGTTCTGATAGCCATAAAATGCACGATCAGTATTGCGCTGATTCTGTTCATTTACCGGAAAACCCCCCTCGACCAGATCGGGCAGCTCGCCCTCCGGATCAACACCGTCTACCTGCTTCCCATCGGTTTGCTGCTGTTTGCCAACACGCTTATCAGCGCAGCGAAGTGGCAGCTTTTCCTGAAGGCCGACGAGGTTGAGATCCCGCTCAGGGACCTGGTCGTATCCTATATGAGCGGCACCTTCTGCAACCTTTTTCTACCGTCGAATATTGGTGGAGACAGCTATCGGATATACGATATTGCGAAGCAGAGCAGGCAAGGAGCCAGATCGGCCGCCTCGGTCTTCGCCGACCGGTTGTCGGGGTTCGTCGCGCTGGTGCTGCTCAGTTTTGTTTCATCCTTTTACGCAGCCGTGCGGTTCGACTCGCTGCACTTTTTGATTTTTCCGTCGCTGCTGCTGCTGCTCTTTATGGTGATCCTGCTGCTGCTGGCCAATCAGAAGCCGTTCAACAAGCTGCTTGAAGTCACCGGCTTGAGCCGGATCGAAGCGCTGGCCCGGCTGGTCGACAAGCTGTTTCTGTCATTTACCCGCTATGGCGCTGATCGGCAATTGCTGGTAAGGGTAATGCTGTTCTCACTTGCCTTTCAGGTCTCTGTTATCACCGTCGTCTATCTGATGGCCCGAGCACTTGGCACCTCGATCCCGTTTTTGTATTTCAGCGCCTTTGTGCCGATCATCACCCTGATGGAGGCGCTGCCGATTTCTATTTATGGAATCGGCGTCAGGGACTATGGCTATGTCTTCTTTTTCACCCAGGTGGGCATGGGGGATCTGCAAAGCCGGGCGCTGGCGCTGTTCTTCATGGCGACGGCGGTCTGTTATTCCTTGATCGGCGGCCTGTTTTTTTTGTATAAACTGTGGTCAAAGCCCAGAAGCAATGAAATATGATCGCCATTTTCACTATTTGGCGGTGAAGACAGGCATGAGCCATCTGCTGGCAACCGCAGGGATTAAGACTGAAACAGCCAGCTTCGACGGCAGGGAGGATGCGTGAAAATATCTGTCGTAATACCGGCCTACAACGAGGAAGAAAACATCACCCATCTCTATGATGAACTGAGCGGGGTGCTTGCAGCTCTGCAGCGATCCTATGAAATCATCTTCGTCGACGACGGCAGTTCCGATAACACGCTGGCCATGCTGCGTTCGATCCAGCAGAAAGATGACAAGGTCGGGGTCATCAGGTTTCGCAGAAACTTCGGCCAGACCGCGGCCATGTCCGCCGGATTCGATTTTGCCAGCGGCGATGTCATCGTTACGATGGACGGTGATCTGCAGAACGATCCCCACGACATCCCCCGACTTCTCGAAAAAATAGAGGAGGGCTACGACGTGGTGACCGGCTGGCGTTATGACCGCAAGGATGCGTTCCTCAACCGGAGGCTGCCGTCGATCATCGCCAATAAGATCATCTCCTGGACTACCGGGGTGGCGCTGCACGATTATGGCTGTACGCTGAAGGCCTTTCGCCGCGAGGTGATCAAAAACATTCGCCTCTATGGTGAGATGCATCGTTTTATCCCCGCCATAGCGAGCGGCATGGGGATCTCTTTTACGGAGATCAAGGTCAACCATCGGCCGAGGAAGATACGGAACCTCGAAGTACGGCATATCCAGAACCCTCCGGGTGGTGCTCGACCTGATTACGGTCAAATTTCTGCTCAGTTATGCAACCCGGCCGATTCAGATTTTCGGGCTGCTCGGTTTCATTTCCGGCAGTGTCGGTTTTGTGCTGGCGCTGATCATGACGATTCAGCGGCAGTTCTTCGGGATACCGCTGTCTGACAGACCCCTGCTGCTGCTCGCCATCCTGCTGATCTTTATCGGGATACAGTTTGTCTCCATCGGGCTGATTGCCGAGCTGCAGGCGCGGACCTATCACGAAACCCAGCAGAAGCCGGTCTATTTTGTCAAAGAGGTCTATGGACTGCGGGGGATATCTGACGGTGCAGCAGTCGATGAATGATGGAGCGTCACCGGGAATCGATATCGTTATCCCGAACTTCAATGGTCGGGATATGCTGCGGATCTGCCTGGATTCGCTGGCCGCCCAGGGCTATGAAAATTCCAGGGTAATCGTCGTCGACAACGGTTCCAGTGACGGTTCCGTCGAGCTGATTGGTCAGCGCTACCCTGAGGTGGAGCTGATCGAACTCGAGCAGAATATCGGTTTCAGTGCTGCGGTCAATCTGGGCATCGAGCGGGGCACCAAGGACTGGGTACTGCTGCTCAACAACGATATCGAGATGGCCCCGCACTGCCTTGAAAAACTGGCTGCAGCAATAGCCTCCGAGCCCGGCTATCGGATGTTTGCCCTGAAGATGCTGAGTTTTCAGCAGCGCGATGTTTTGGACGGGGCGGGAGACGGCGTACTGCGCGGCGGGGTCGGATATCGGCTTGGTACCATGGAGTCAGACAACATTACCTACAGTATGAAGCGCGAGGTTTTCGGGGCCTGTGCCGGGGCTGCGCTCTATCACCGGGCGCTCTTCGAGCAGATCGGCCTGTTCGATGCAGACTTTTTCGCCTATCTCGAAGATGTGGATTTTAATCTGCGCGCGGTCAGGGCCGGATATTGCTGCTGTTTTGTTCCGGAGGCGCGGGTCTATCATGTCGGCAGCGCAACCAGCGGGTCGAAGATTAACGCGCTTACAGTCAGGCTGACAACGCGCAACAATATCTGGGTGGTGTGTAAAAATATTCCGCCTCTGCTTTTTGTACAGTTTTTGCCGGCCTTTCTGCTTTACCAGTTTTTCTGGTTTCTTTTTGTTGTTAAAAAAAGACATTTATTCAGCTACATAAAAGGCATTAGCGAATCTTTGCCTGAAATTCCCAGAATGGCTCGGAAAACGACTAAACAGGCTATTGCTGAACCATTGTCCGTTAAAGAGTTCAAGCAGCGGATCATTGCTTCGGAGGCCCAGGTTATCGAATCGATCATCTCGCGCAGAACTGAACAAGGCAAGAGCAGCAGACTGCTGCGCTGCTATCGCAGATTGTTCTGCTGAGCCTGCCGCGGTGCTTTATGGCTAGTCAGCTGTGCATCATCATCGTCACTCACAACGCTGAACAGGTGATCGGGCGCTGCCTCTCGGCGATCGAAGCGCAGACGATTCGACCTGCCCAGACGATCCTCGTCGACAGCGGATCTTCTGACATTGGTTATTTAAATCGATTTAAATCCGAGTCCGTTTCTCTGTATTGCCGGGACAATATCGGTTTCGCCGCGGCCAACAATTTCGGGGTCGCCCAGATAAAGGATACCCCTGAATATGTCCTGTTCATTAATCCGGACACCTTTTTGCTGCCAAACAGCATCGAAGCAGCCCTTCAGGTTCATGAGCGGCATGGCGATATAGCCGCCCTGACCGGCAAATTACATGGTTTCGATCTGGCCACAGGTACAGCCAGCGGCCTGCTTGACTCCACCGGCATATTCAGAACCTGGTACGGCCGCTGGTATGACCGGGGACAGGGTAGAGCGGACGGGGCCTGTTTTGCCAGAGAGGAACTGGTACCGGCAATTTGTGGCGCCTTCATGTTCTGCAAGATGCAGGCCTTGGCCGATGAGCTGCCGACGATTTTCGACGAGTCTTTTTTCATGTACAAAGAAGATATCGATCTGTGCCTGCGCCTCAGGAAAAAGGGTTGGAAACTGCTCTATACCCCTGAGGTCGAGCTGTTTCACGCACGGGGCTGGGCAAAAGATCGGCGCGCCATGGATAGAGAGCTCAAACTGCTGGCCTCAAGAAATGAGATCAGGCTCACGCTCAAACACCGCTCCATCTATTTGACCTGGGCGCTGGCCAAATATCTCGCTGTCAGGGTGGCGGGCATCTGAGCCGCAGTCGGACAAGCAAACAACATCCAGCACGGTGCGGTGCAATACATGCGTGTATCCATCATCATCCCTACTCGAAACGGTGCCCAGCAGCTCCGTGAGCTGCTGGCGGCACTGCAACTGCAGACGCTTGCGCCGGATGAAATCATCGTAATCGACTCATCCTCGGCGGATGGCACCGTGGCGGTTGCCAGGCAATATGGTGCGCATGTAAAAGTCATCGAGCAGTCACGCTTTGATCACGGCTCCACCAGAACCATGGGGGCCCGGATGGCCGCAGGTGATATTTTAGTGTACCTGACCCAGGACGTGCTGCCGCGAAACCGCAGGCTTTTAGAGCACCTTGTCGCGCCGCTGACTGCCTCGCCGGCAATCAGCGTTGCCTACGGCAGGCAGTTGCCTTCCTTTGAAGCGAATGAAATCGCCGCCCATTTGAGGCTGTTCAACTATCCAGGTTGTTCAGCGATCAGAAGCTTCGCTGACCGCAATACCCAGGGTCTGCAGACAGTCTTTGCCTCAAATTCATGCGCTGCCTATCGAAAATCGGCCTTAAGCGAAATCGGCTATTTTGCCGGCGGACTCATTTTCGGAGAAGATAGCTGCGCCGCCGGCCGGTTGCTTGAAGCGGGTTCCGAGCTCGCTTATGTTGCCGAAGCCGAGGTCTATCATTCGCACAACTACAGCTGGGCGGAGGATTTCGGCAGATACTTCGATATCGGGGTGTTCCATCAGGAGCAGAAGTGGCTCATCGAAACCTTCGGGGGCGCTGATCGGCGCGGTCTTGCCTATCTCCGTTCGGGTATTACCTACCTCTGCAACCGCCGAAAATATAGTATGTTGGGCGATTTTATGGTAAGAGTCGGAGTGAAATTCATTGGCTATCGACTGGGACGCCTGTATAAGATTATTCCCCGGCCGCTCGCCTCCCGGCTGAGCATGAACAGCAACTGGTGGTACAAGGACGCTGAGCGACTCAACCAGCAGTGACGACAGAGTCGTCTGACCTATACAATAGCGATGCTTTCAACGAATCTGCGCGAGCAGAGTTCCATAATGGCCAGGGTGCTGCACCTGTTCGACTGCCTGCTGGTTGTTGGCTATCTGTCGAGCCTGGTTTACTGGTACCGGGTTCCGTGGAGCGACTACTATTCACGGCTGGTGATCATCACCTTCGTTCTCTGCCTGATCGTCTTTCAGTCATTTCAGCTCTACCGCTCCTGGCGGGGCTGGAAGTTCTATTTGGAATTTTACGTAATTATCAAAGCCTGGGCGACGATTGTCGGGCTGCTGTTGTTCTACTTTTTTATTTTCAAGATTTCGGTGGCCTATTCCCGGGTAGTCTTCATGATCTGGTCCACCACCACGCCGCTTCTCCTGTTTCTGGTGCATATGGTCGCCCGCAAAATACTGCGCTATTTTCGCCGGCGGGGCAAAAATATCCGCCGAGCGGTGATCGCCGGAGCTGGTGATTTGGGGCTCAATCTGGTAAGGGAGCTCGAGTTGATCCCCTGGGCAGGTATCGAGGTTATGGGTTTTTTCGACGACAAAGTGTCTGAGGACCCCAATTTGACGGCAATGGGCAAGCCGGTGCTCGGTGATATCGCTATGCTGCCCGACTACCTGGAAAAAAACGACATCGATTACGTTTACATCGCTCTACCGATGCGGGCCGAGCGTAAAATTTTTTCCATTCTGCGGGAGTGCCGTTCACTCGGTGCACGGATCTACCTGGTCCCCGATCTCTATGTGTTTGGCCTGCACCATGCAGAAATTCAATCACTTGGCAAGATATTAATCCTGAATTTTAATCCCCACACCGAGTGGAAGCGCGGTTTTGATGTGCTGTTTTCGATCTCGATACTGTGTCTCTGTTCTCCACTGCTGCTGATTATCAGCCTGCTGATCAAGTTGGAAGACGGCGGACCGGTAATCTATCGGCATAAGCGTATCACTGCTGCCGGCAAAGAGTTCGACTGCCTGAAATTTCGCACCATGCGCAAAGAGGCCGACCGGGAACTGATGAAACTGCTGGCGGATAATCCCGCGCTGCGTGAAGAGTGGGAACATTCCTACAAGCTGAAAAACGACCCAAGAATCACCAGAATAGGCAGAATACTGCGCCGCACGAGCCTTGATGAATTTCCACAATTCATTAATGTATTGCGTGGAGACATGAGCGTGGTCGGGGCACGGCCGATTGTCGGCGGTGAACTCAGGCGATATTACCGGGAAAGTGCCGGCCGCTACTGTTCGATGAAACCGGGCATTACTGGTCCCTGGCAGGTGAGCAAGCGATCAGACATTGATGACTACCAGGAACGGGTTGACCTGGATGACTGGTATATTCTGAACTACTCTTTGTGGACCGACATCAAAATTATCTTGAGAACCGTGTATATCATGTTTAAAAGAGACGGTGCATATTAGTCAAACGACTATTGCACCAAGCACAAACGCTACATACAACTACAGCAACTATTTGGAGATTACCATGCAGCATAACTCTCAGGTGATGACCATCACCAAAGCCAGGCAGGACGCAGCTTCCATTTTCCTTGCCAAGGTGTTCAACTGGATGGCCGTTGGACTTGGTCTAACTGGACTGGTCGCCTACGCGACTGCGGCAACCGGACTGGCGGTGTATATAATCAATTCGCCACTGTTCATCGTGCTTGCCATCGGCACCATCGGCCTGGTGTTTTTTCTCTCGGCCCGGATCGACAAAATCCAGGCAGCAACCGCCTCGGCCCTGTTCGTTCTTTACTCCGTTCTCAACGGCCTGTTCTTTTCAGCCCTTTTTCTGCGTTATACCGGCTCCTCGATCGCCGGAACCTTCGTCATCACGGCGGCGATGTTTGGCTCAATGGCTCTCTACGGCCTGGTGACCAAGCGGGATCTGTCGGGCTGGGGCTCGTTTCTGTTCATGGGGCTGGTCGGCCTGATTATTGCCATGATTGTCAACATTTTTCTGAAAAGCCCGGCAGTATACTGGGTTACCTCGATGATCGGGGTGCTGATCTTCACCGGTCTGACCGCCTATGATGTCCAGAAGATCAAGAAGATTGGAGAGGACGGCATCATGGCCCAGGGACAGGAGGCCATAGCCAAGGGCTCGATCATGGGTGCTTTGGCGCTGTATCTTGATTTCATTAACCTTTTTCTGATGCTGCTCAGATTTTTCGGAGGCAGCAGGGATTAATATCACTATCCGCTGATCGGTATCGCCATATCGACTAGGTGCTCCTGATGTCCAGTTCACTGGCAGGAAAAAGAATCGTCGTCGGGGTTACCGGGTCCATTGCCGCGTTCAAGGTCGCCGGCTGGGTCAGTGCCCTTGCCAAGGAGGAAGCCTTGGTCGATGTGGTGATGAGCGCAGCCGCCAAGCAGTTCGTCTCCCCGCTCACCTTCACCTCGCTTTCAGGTCGGCCGGTGTACGACGACATGTTCGCCTCTGAATTGGAGGGGACCATCTCCCACATCGGACTCGGCCGTGAAGCTGACTGTATCCTGGTGGCTCCTGCCACGGCCCATACCATCGCCCGATTGGCCCATGGCCTGGCAGACGATCTGTTGAGCACCACCATCCTGGCTGCCCGGGTTCCGGTGCTGGTCTGCCCTGCGATGAATGTGCAGATGTATGCGCACCCGGCTACGGCCGGCAATCTGGATATTCTCAAGCGTTTCGGATACCGCGTGATTGAACCCGACTCAGGATTGATGGCCTGCGGTGAGGAGGGTATGGGCCGCTTACCTGAATGGGAGCAGGTTGCGGAGTTCGTGCTGCGGGCAATTACCCGCCAGGACCTGGCCGGTCAATCGGTTCTGATAACGGCCGGGCCAACCAGGGAACCCTATGATCCGGCGCGCTACATATCGAACCGGTCTTCGGGCAGAATGGGCTATGCGCTGGCCCGCACCGCTTTCAGGCGCGGCGCCGATGTTACCCTGATCAGCGGTCCCACCGCGCTGGGCAAGCCCGCTGGTGTGCGGTGCGTCGACGTATCCACGGCGCTCGAAATGTATGACGCAGTAATGGAAAACGCAGCCTCAGCCAGTGTGATAGTCAAGGCGGCGGCCGTTGCTGATTTCAGATGTGCCCGCCAGCACACGGAAAAAGTCAAAAAGGATAGCGCCGCGCTGGTAATGGAGCTTGAACAGAACCCCGATATTTTAAAAGAACTCGGCGCCGTCTGCGACCACAGCCGTCAACTCCTGGTCGGTTTTGCGGCTGAGAGTTCCAATATAGAGGAAGAGGGGCGCAGAAAACTGCACAGCAAGAACCTCGACCTGATCGCCGTTAACGACATCTCGTCTGATCAGGCTGGTTTTGAAGTCGATACCAATCAGATTACCTTGATCGATCAGCACCAGGCGCTGCGGCTGCCCCATACCAGCAAACTGGCAACGGCCGACAAAATCTGGGACTATATCATCGAAAACCAGCTGCTGAAGAAAGCTTCCTGACCGCTCACGCTTATGGATGTCCGGGGGACCGCTATTACTGCGCAGCGATATCTTCTGCATTCAGCAACAGCTTTTGGCGATGGCGCGGATACTGGTCGTTGAGCCGTATTACGGCGGCTCCCACAAACTGTTTCTGGACGGCCTGAGACGCTTCGTCAAAGCCGACTACACCCTGCTCAGCCTGCCCGCCCGTAAGTGGAAGATGCGCATGCAGCTCTCGGCGCCCTGGTTTATCGAACAGATATCGGCGCTGAAGGCGGCTGAACGCTGTTTCGATACGGTTCTTTTTTCCAGTTTTATCGACGTGGCCGTTTTCAAGGCATTGGCCTCGGCGATGCCCGGCTGGAATCCAGATTGTCGATATCTGGTCTATTTCCACGAAAACCAATTCGCCTATCCAAACAGGCTGGCCCCGCACACCAGCCACCAGTTCACCGCAATCAATTTCTCCTCGGCCCTGGCGGCGGACTCGATTGCCTTCAACTCGGCTTTTAATCGATCCAGTTTTATCAGCCATTGCCGCACCTATCTTGGTAAAGCAACGGACATCGATCTTCTGCACCTATCAGACAGACTCGAATGCAAGAGCAGGGTGCTCTATCCCGGGCTTGATTTCTCGGAAATCGACGCCACCGCAGCTTCGCAAAAGCGCTGCACGCATGGCCCGGCGCTGATCATCTGGAACCAGCGCTGGGAACATGATAAAAATCCGGAAGAATTCTTTACGGTGCTGTATACGCTGAAGGAGGCGGGCTTCGATTTCAGGCTCTGTGTCCTCGGACAGCGGTTTCAGACGGAGCCCGCCTGTTTTCGTCAAGCAAGACAAGAACTGAAAAGCCAGATAACTCATTTCGGCTATGTTAAGAACCGGGCCGACTATCTTCGTCTTCTGGTTCAAGGAGATATTGTAGTGTCGACTGCGCTGCACGAGTTTTTCGGCATCTCGGTTGTCGAGGCGGTCAGGGCCGGGTGCCTGCCGGTGCTGCCCCACCGCCTGGCATACCCGGAATTATTCGGCCCGCAATTTCTTTACCAAGAAGGCGGCCTGCTCGACCATTTAAAAACCGTGATATACAATCGGACCACCCTTTCATCCAGACGTTCGATCGAGTTGACTGAATCTTATGACTGGCGTTATCTGGGCGAGTTGTACCAGCAATGGTTGAGCTGAGATGATAGTGGTTTGGGGCGGGAGAAGAGGAAATTAGAAATAGCTCGTTTTGCTTGGCCCGATGATGGCGGCAAAGGCCTAACAGCATTAAAGTTAAAAGCCTAAGTGGTTGAAAAGCGACCTGACAGGCCGCCGAAGAGCAGCCTCTGCTTTTGCAAGTGGATGAAGATAGCCTCGGGCCCAGACTCTAATCGGGCTTGTACTGGCGGGCAAAGTCGAGCATGCGCTGGATCGGTATTCGGGCACGTCTGGCCAGTTCGGCCGACACCTCGATCTCATTGCGGCCGCTTTCCAGGACCTCGGCGAGATTCTGCAGACTGTTCATACCCATCCAAGGGCAGCGGGCGCAACTCTGGCAGGTGGCTCCTTCTCCTTCCGTTGGCGCCTCCATAATCAGTTTTTCCGGTGCCAGCTGCTTCATTTTATTAAAAATTCCTTTATCGGTGGCAACGATGAACCGTTTCTCGGGACGCTCGTTGACGGCTTTTATCAGGGCAGTGGTCGAGCCCACCACATCGGCCAGTTCGATAACGGCTGCGGGCGATTCGGGATGCACCAGCACTGCCGCGTCGGGGAAGAGTTTGCGCATCCGGCTCAGGGCAACGGCTCTGAACTCTTCGTGGACAACACAGGAGCCGGGCCAGAAAATCATATCAGCGCCGGTCTCGCGCTGAACGTAACTGCCCAGATGTTTGTCGGGAGCCCAGAGGACTTTTTTACCGCAACTGGCCAGATGTCTGACGATCGGCAGGGCGATGCCCGAGGTGACCACCCAGTCGGAGCGAGCTTTGACCTCGGCACTGGTATTGGCATAGACCACTACGGTATGGTCCGGATAACGGTCGCAAAAACGGGAAAACTGGTCAGCGGGGCAGCCTTCGTCCAATGAACAGGTGGCGCCGAGATCAGGCATCAGAACCCGCTTCTCATTGTTCAAAATCTTGGCTGTTTCACCCATGAATTTGACCCCTGCCACCACCAGGGTTCGGCCCGCATGTTCGGTGCCGAAGCGGGCCATCTCCAGGGAATCGGCAACACACCCCCCGGTCTCTTCAGCCAGATCCTGGAGCTTGGCATCGGTGTAGTAGTGGGCCACCAGAACACCTTCCTGCTCATCCAGCATTGTCTTGATTCGTAATTTCAGCGCCTGCTCAACGTTTGGGGACAATTCAGGCCAGACTGGATGCGGCGGAACGGATATGTCTGGTATGGATATGGGCGCGGCTGATGGAGAAGAACCGGTTGCCGCGCCGCGTTTTTGAACTGGCATTATCTGGGTCCTGATCATGTTAGCGTTTCAACTTTTATAGCAAGACAGGTGCGTTCAGCACCAATCCGGGTGACATTACTAATCAATAATAGGCATTCATGCAATAGCTTCAAGCAATGAACTGAGAGCGCAGGGAGGTGGTGCAAAGCTGGCTGCGACAACTTTTTTGTTGCAAGTTATCCGGCCATTTTCTAGTGTTGAGCATTCCCAAGGTATTCCGGATATCTTGATCAATCCAAGTTCCTGTAACCGTTTCGTAAGATTTACCGTTGCCAATCCGAGGTCTGCGCGCGCAGGCGGATTGAAAAGTTCATTCTCAATGAGCAGAGGAGAGCACATGAAAAGAATCACCTTACTGAGTCTGGCGCTGTTTCTGGTTGCCGCCGCCCAGGCGGTTTCGGCTGAACCGGTGAAAATAGGCATGATCACGACCTTGTCCACAACCGGTGCCTATCTTGGCGAAGATATTCGAGATGGTTTTCTGCTGGCCGTTGACCAGGAAGGCGGAAAGCTGGGCGGCGTCGAGGTCGAAGTCCTGGTAGAAGATGATGGAGGCAAGCCCGAGAAGGCAAAACAGATTGCCGAGCGCTATGTCAAGCAGGAAGGCGTTAAGATCATGACCGGCATTGTCTTTTCAAATGTGGCGATTGCCGTGGTACCCAAGGTGGTGCGCGATGGGGTCGTGTATCTCAGCGCCAATGCGGGACCGTCCCAGCTTGCCGGCAAAGACTGCCATGAGAATTATTTCAGTGTCTCCTATCAGAATGACAATATCGACGAGGTGGTTGGCCAGTACGTCAACGATTCGGAGCACAAAAGTGTGTATCTGATTGCGCCCAACTATCCCGCCGGAAAAGACCACCTGGCCGGTTTCAAGCGCTATTATAAAAAAGAGATCAGTGGTGAAGTCTATACGAAACTTGGCCAGACCGATTATGCGGCCGAAATTGCGGCGATTCGCGCAGCCAAGCCCGATGCGGTGTTCTTCTTTCTACCCGGCGGAATGGGCATGAGCTTCATCAAGCAGTACGCTCAGGCAGGTCTTGGTGAAACGATCCCGCTCTATGGTCCGGCCTTTTCCTTTGACGAACGATTGCTGGCCGCGGTTGGGCCGGTGGCGCTCGGGGTGAAGAATGGCTCGCAGTGGACCCACGATCTGGACAATGCGGCCAATAAGCAATTCGTCGCGGCCTATCGCCAGAAGTACGGTCGCACGCCGACGCTCTATGCCAGCCAGGGATACGATACCGCCCGGTTGATCGGCAGTGCATTAAGCGCGGTCGCAGGTGATATCACCAAGCTTGATTTATTCAAAGAAACCCTGCGCAAAGCGGATTTCGATTCGGTCCGGGGTAATTTTTCCTTTGGCAACAATCAGCATCCCATTCAGGATCTTTATATCAGGGAAGTGATAAAAAGCGGCGACGGCACCTACACCAATCGTACGCTAAAAAAGGTGTTCGAGAATCATGTCGACGCCTATGCGTCTGAATGCTCGATGTAGATGATAAGCCGGATCCGGGTGATGGCGCCCGGATCCGGCTGAAGAGCCGCGGATGATACTGTTAATCGAACAGATTCTCAACGGTCTGCAGCTGGGGATTACGCTGTTTCTGATGTCGGCAGGTCTGACCCTGGTTTTTGGCATCATGCAGGTGATCAATCTAGCCCACGGATCGTTTTATATGATCGGAGCCTATGTTGGTGCAACGGTGGCGGCCTCCTCCGGTTCGTTTCTTCTGGGTGTGGCTGCAGCCCTGACAGCCGCGGCGTTGGCCGGCATGGCGGTGGAAAGTGTTGTGCTCAGGCAGCTGTACAAGCGCGATCACCTGGACCAGGTGCTGGCCACCTTCGGTCTGATCATCTTTTTCAATGAACTGACCCGCATGATCTGGGGCAAGCAGCCGCTGTTCATGGATGTGCCTGTCTGGTTGAGCGGCAATCTCGAACTGCTGCCGGGCCTGTTCTATCCAGTCTATCGCCTGGCGGTCATTCTGGTTGGGCTGCTGGTGGCCGTGCTGCTCTGGTTTCTGTTCTCAAAAACCAGGCTCGGCATGCAGATCAGAGCTGGTGCCTCGAACCGGGACATGGTGGCTGCGCTGGGGGTGAACATCAGGCTGCTCTATACCCTGGTGTTTGGCCTCGGCACGCTGCTGGCCGGCCTGGCCGGGGTCATGGCCGGCCCTATTTTGGCGGTTGAGTCGGGCATGGGCGAGTCGATCCTGATCCTGACCTTCGTGGTGATCGTGATAGGTGGCATCGGTTCGATGCGCGGAGCAGTGATCGGCGCGCTGCTGGTCGGCCTGGTCGATACGCTGGGCCGGGCCTTTCTGCCGCTGGTATTCAGACAGGTTCTCTCTTCTTCCTACGCCGATGGTGTCGGCGCTTCCCTTGCCTCGATGTCGATCTATATCGTGATGGCGGCTGTGCTGATCTGGAAACCCCGCGGCCTGTTTCCGACCGGTTCCTGAAGCTAAGTGATGTCTGCTGTCAACAGAACTTCTGTGCTGGTCACCTCTGGCGCCCTCTTTTTCCTGCTGCTGCCGGTTCTGGCTGAATATCTGGGCAACCCCTATCTGGTGTCACTATTCAGCAGAGTGCTGATTTACGGTCTGGCGGCGGCCAGCCTCGACCTGCTGGTGGGCTTCGGCGGGCTGGTCAGCCTTGGCCACGCTGCCTTTGTAGGCACAGGGGCCTATGTGGTGGCGATCATGTTCCATCACGGGGTTGTGGCCGAGCCGCTGTTTGGCTTAATCAGCGGCAGCGAAAACGCTTTTATCGTATGGCCGCTTGCGGTTCTGGCAGCGGCTTGCGCTGCACTGGTGATTGGCGCATTGAGCCTGAGAACCAGCGGCATGCACTTCATTATGATTACCCTGGCCTTTGCCCAGATGGCCTACTATTTCAGCGTCAGCCTCGAAAAATATGGAGGAGATGACGGCATTTCACTCTATGACAGGAGTTTGCTGGGGAGCTTGGATCTGGGCAATGACATCAGCTTCTACTATGTCTGTTTTTTCCTGATGTCAATTTTTCTGGTTTTTGCCCGGCGCTTGACCCAGTCACGTTTCGGTTTGATTTTACGGGGGTGTGGAAGCAATCCTCGAAGGATACAGGCCCTGGGCATCCGCAGCAAACGCTACAGGCTGGTTTGCTTTGTAATTGGCGGCGCAGGTGCAGGGCTTGCCGGGGCATTGCTGGCCAACCAGACAGAATATGTAAGCCCCGCACTGCTGCACTGGACCCTGTCCGGTGAATTGCTGGTCATGGTTCTGCTGGGCGGAATGGGTTCGCTTTTTGGGCCGGTTCTGGGGGCAACCGTATACCTGGTGCTCGAAGAAACACTGGCTATGTACACTGAGCACTGGATGGTCTATTTCGGGCCGATTTTGATCCTCGTGGTTATCTTCGCCAAGCAGGGGTTGTTCGGGTTGTTGACAGGGTCAGGGAAAGTCGATGACTGATTACATTCTCCAGGTCGATAGACTGAGCAAGTCGTTCGGCGCTGTGCAGGCCTGCAAAGATCTTTCTTTCAAAGTAGAACGGGGACATATTCATGCCCTGATCGGACCCAATGGTGCGGGAAAGACCACCATTATCAATCAACTCAGCGGCGAGCTCAAGCAGGATTCAGGGAGGATCCTGTTCAACGCCGCGGATATCAGCCGGTGGAAGGCTTCCAGGCGTGCTGCTGCCGGCATGGGGCGATCATTTCAAATTACCGCAATTTTCGAACAGATGACGGTCGCTGAAAATATTGCTCTGGCGATTATCGCAGGAGATGGTCATAACTATAGATTCTGGCGCAAGGCGATGCACGCCCCGGTAGTCAAGGCCAAGATGGCCGAAGCCCTGGCGCGGGTGGACCTCAGTGGAAAAAAAGATCACCAGGCAGCGCATCTTTCACATGGTGAAAAACGGCAGCTCGAAGTGGGTATGGCTCTGGTTGGCGAACCCGAATTGTTGATGCTCGACGAACCAATGGCGGGTCAGGGGGCCGGCGGCACCGTCGCCTTGCTCAAACTGATCTCCGGACTGAAGGACAAGACAACCATACTGCTGGTGGAACATGACATGGACGCGGTATTCGCCCTTGCCGACCGGATAAGCGTCGTGGTCTACGGCACCTGTATCGCTACCGGAACCGTTGAACAGATACGGGCAAACAAAGCGGTGCAGAAAGCGTATCTAGGCGAGGATTATGCTCAGCGTTGATAATATATCAACCTATTACGGGGCCAGCCAGGCGCTTTTTTCGGTATCGCTGCAGGTCAAGAGTGATGAAGTTGTCACCTTGCTCGGCCGCAATGGCATGGGTAAGTCAACCACGGTCAAATCCATTATGGGCTTGGCAAAGACCGCGGCCGGTCGCATTGAATTCAATGCCATGCCGATCCATGGGCTGCCAAGTTATGAGATAGCCAGGCGAGGGATTGGCCTGGTTCCTGAAGGCCGGCAGATATTTCCCAACCTGAGTGTATATGAAAATATCGTCGCCACCCAGGCGAATCATCGCCACGTTGCCGAGCCATATACGCTTGAGGATATCCTGACTATTTTTCCCAGCCTGAAAGAGCGGCTCAAACATTTCGGCAACCAGCTTTCCGGAGGAGAGCAGCAGATGCTGGCCATCGGCCGGGCCCTGATGATAAATCCTGCACTGCTGATTTTGGACGAAGCCACCGAGGGACTGGCTCCGCTGGTGAGAAGGGAGATCTGGCGGGGACTGGGAATTCTCAAGGAAAAGGGACTGGCGATTCTGGTCATTGATAAAAACCTCGAAGCCCTGTTTCAAATTGCCAGCACCCACTATATCATGGAAAAAGGAGCGGTCGTCTGGTCCGGCACGACAAACGATCTGCAGGACAACGAGGAATTGAAGGCCAGATATCTGGGTGTTTAACCAGCCCTTCAGCGAAAGAAGGAGCGCAGATGCACGATTCCACCAGTGCCCGGCAGCTTCGGGGTGCTTTTTTAGTTCTGCTGGCTGCCATACTCTGGGGTACGACCGGCACTGCCCAGGCCCTTGCGCCAGCGGAATGCAGTCCGCAGACGATTGGAGCACTGCGCTTGCTGATCGGCGGGATCGGCCTTGGCGCTGTCGCATTTTTCTCAACGGGGCATCTGCCGCTGGGCTTGGATAAGGGCAAAACGTTGATAGCCGGATTGTTTGTGGCCTGCTATCAACTCTGCTTTTTCTGGGGAGTCGCCTTGTCCGGTGTGGCGGTCGGAACAATGGTAGCGATAGGCTCAGCGCCGGTCTTTGCTGGGTTGCTCGAACTGGTCTTGCTGAGAAGATCGCCCACAGCGATATGGCTTACGTCAACTACGCTGGCAATTATTGGATGTGTCTTTCTGTTTGGTTATACGGTTCAACTTGACATCAAGCCCGTCGGTTTGCTGTTCGCTGCAGGTGCGGGGTTCTCCTATTCTTTTTATTCGCTGCTGATGAAAGAGCTGCTGCTCGGTCACGGACCCGTGTCTGTTGCAGCGGCGGTATTCTGCATCGGTGCGCTGGCCCTGCTGCCGTTTCTTTTTAATACCGATCTGTCCTGGGTGGCGACCGGAAGGGGAGTGCTGGTGGTTATGCACCTGGGTATTTTTGCCACCGCGCTGTCCTACTATCTTTTTTGCCGCGGCCTTGCGAGCATAAGCGTTTCAACGGGAGTCACGCTGTCCTTGGCCGAACCGTTTACCGCTGCTCTACTTGGTGTCGTCCTGCTTGGAGAACGTTTGGGGAGTTGGGGCTGGGTTGGACTCGGTCTGCTTATCAGTGGTCTGCTATTGCTTGTTCTGCAAGGTACCAGAAGCGCAGAACTGGAGACACGCTGATGGATAGGCAGAGCAGGGCCTATCTCTATGCGATGACCTCGGTAATGCTGTGGTCAACTGTGGCCAGTGCCTTCAAGATCAGTTTGCGCTATCTCACGCCAGTCGAGCTGCTCTTTTACAGCGCCTGTTTCTCCTGCAGCGTTCTGTTTCTGGTCCTGCTGTCCCAGAACAAGCTGCACCTGCTCAGGCAGACCGATCGCGGGACCTGGAAAACCTCATTTTGGTTTGGCTTGCTCAACCCGTTTATCTATTATCTGATTCTGTTCAAGGCCTACGATCTACTGCCCGCCCAGCAGGCCCAACCGCTGAACTATACCTGGGCGATCACCCTGTCTCTGCTATCCGTGCCGTTTCTGGGTCACCGGTTGCGGCTGCTGGAAATCTGCGCTATTTTGGTGAGTTACTTCGGGGTCTTGGTTATTTCCACCAAAGGAAACTTGCTGGCGCTGGAATTCGATAGCCCGTTTGGGGTGATGCTCGCCCTCGGCTCCACGGTTGTCTGGGCTCTGTACTGGCTTATCAACACCCGTGATCAACGGGATCCAGTGCTCGGTCTGTTTTTGAACTTTTTCTGCGCCCTTCCCTGCATAGGTGTTTATCTGCTGATCTTCGAGGGCTTCAGGCCGATAGCACTGCCGGGACTTTTCGGTGCGGCATATATCGGCTCATTTGAAATGGGAATTTCATTTATCACCTGGTTATTGGCCTTGAAACTGACGGGCTCGACCGCTAGAATCGCCAACCTGATTTTTATATCTCCTTTTTTATCCCTGGTCCTTATCCATTTTCTGGTGGGAGAAGATATTCTTGCCTCTTCCATTGTCGGGTTGGTTTTTATCGTCGGCGGACTGCTGTTGCAGACCTTGGCGGTGCGACGCTAGACACCGGAGTCCTCAGAGCGCTCAGTTATCTTCGTCTCAGTGCTGTCTGGGCCCGCAGGGCTTTGCTGATGTTCACAGAGCTGAAGCATCTCTGAAGCCGCCTGCAACTGCATTTGCTGATCAGCCGCTTCAGCCGCCGACACTGCTGGTTAAAAGCTGCGGATTTGTGCTATAACTGAACCGGTGTAATGCTGTGAAAGAGTCCTTGAGCCGGCCTGTTCCGGGTGTCAATGGTGGAGAAATTTCATGAAGGAAGATCAGTCAAAATCGCAGCGCGGCCGAAGCGCCATCGCCACATTCAAGACGCTTGCCGATGCGCTGATTCTGCGCGGTTCCTACCAGCCTTCAGGAACTACCGGATCAAAGCTTGAAAACGCGCTGCTCCAGTTCAGCCCTGAAATCTATGGCTCGATGGGCGATCCGCGCATCGTAGAGCTTAAGGGGCTTGAGTATGTGGTCGACCGTTTGCCCAGGGGAATCGAGAAATGCAGCAAGATCGTACTGACTGCCCAGGAAGATTTTGAGGACACCTCTTTCGAGGAAATTCTGCCCTTGAAACGAAGACGCTTATCATACCGGGTTTCAGACAAGGAAATCTGCATCGTGGTGACCCGGGGCACCACCGAAATCTATGATCTGCTGACCCATTTGACCTTCATGAATATCGAGGCGCAGAAGATCTATAAACACGCCTGTCTGTCCCACAGCGAGCCCTTTTCACAATGGCAGGAGTTGTCGATCATGGTCGAAAAAGACCAGGAACCCACAGGAGCCGATCTCGACCGGGCCCTGTGGAATCTGTCGATAATCGTCGGGCGGACCTACAAGCAGACCCGCGACGCGTACGAATATCTGGAACAGAACCGGCAGAAAAAGTACAACAACGGGCTCTTTCGGATCATCCATGCCCTGGGCCAGCGCATCATAGATGAACAGCAGGGCCGGGCCGAGCGGCTGACCATTTTTTTTACCCCATCTCTGCAGGAGGTGCTTGGGCAGCATCGATATGCGACCGCCTGGGCCGAATCTCTCACCGCCAGCCTGGTGCGGCTGAAACTGCATGAACGGCCGATCCATATCATCAGTGCCAACCTGCATTCGATAAAAAACACCCTGTTCGGCAAGGGGGCGCTGCTCGCTTTGGGCAAGGCAGTTCCCGGTGATCTATACGAAATGGTGCATGTGATAAGAGAAGAAAAGCTCGAGGTGGCCGAATTCGCCCAAAGCCATGGATTTTTTACGCACCAGGATGAGTCCGGGTGCAATGTCGATGTACAGATTATCGATACCGCCCAACTCACCCCGGACTGCATACACCCCGAGGTGCGTCTTGATTTCGAGCTGCTCGCCAAACGGGCGCCGGTTATCGTGGTGTTCGATTATGCTTTTGGCGCCCAGGCTTATGAGATCATGGATGAGTTCCTCAGCCCCACCGAATTCGAAGGACGAATGGTGTCGCTGCAGATCGGTTCGATCTCAATCATGGGCAAGGCTGGAATCCTGCCGGGGGGGAAGGGCGATATCATGCTGGCCACCGCCCACGTGGTGGAGGGAACACCCCATAACTATATAGTCGAAAACGACCTGCGCGCTGAAGATTTCAAAGGCAAGGCCAAGGTTTACAGCGGGCCGATGGTGACTGTTCTGGGAACCTCGCTGCAGAACCGTGATGTGCTGGACCGGTTTCACAACTCACCCTGGAAAGCGATCGGTTTGGAAATGGAAGGGGCCCATTATCAACGCGCCATCAACGCGGCGATCATTCAGGGACACATCCCCAAAAACATGAAGGTCCGCTACGCCTACTATGCCTCTGACAATCCACTGCTCAGCGGCCAGACCCTGGCCTCTGGCCCGATGGGCGCTGAAGGAGTGTTCCCCACCTATTTGATTTCAAAGATAATTATCGAAAAAATCTGCCACCCCGATGAAGCCTGACAAACGCGTCGACAGAGCCTCGATCATCTATGCCTCACCGTTTATATTCGGTGCCGCCTGCGCGCTGCTGGCGGTGATTATTTCGGTTTTTGCGGTAAGCAATTATCAGCGCGAAAAAAAGTTGATGAATACCTCGCTCGAGCGTGAGGCGGCAACCATTGTGAATCTGGTTTCAGCCGGTGCCAGAGGTGCCCAGAGGCGGGCCTTCATGCGGGGCGAGATCGATCAGGACAGCTGGATACAGAACGTTGCCCAGGCGATTGAAAACAGTGTTGAACATCCTGGCCTGCTGGCGCTCTACCTGGTAGATCCATCAGGGGTGATCCGGGCTCACAGCGATACCACCGCGGTCGGTAAACGGGTTGATGACGGCCTGCTTGCCCAGGCGGCAGCGTTGAGGAGCAGTGATTCAGGAGAATTAGGCGTTCTGGTTGGCACGGCTGAGGCGGAGCTGGGTTTCTATCGCCTGGCAGCGATTTTCAAGCCGGCGGCCTGGATGCGGGAAGGGATGAACCCTAATCTACGCGGCCGCATGGGCAGAAGGATGGCAGAGCCCCCCATGCTACCCGAAAAACTCGACAGTATTGCCGGTTTTGGAAACGGTGACTTCATACTGGTGGCGGAACTCAGCCTCGAGCGCTATCAGCGTGCGGTCCGCAAACAGCTCCTGCAGATCGTCATCCTGTCGCTGGTTATGCTGCTGGTCGGTGTCGGGGGGCTGTTATCTCTGATTGTTCTGCAGACCTTCAAAGGCTCGCAGACCAGGCTCCGGGAGATGCGCACCTTTACCGATGTGCTGGTCTCTTCTCTGCCTGTCGGTCTGATTGCAACAGATGAAAACTCGATAATAAAGACCTGCAACCCCAGTGCAGCCCAGATGCTCGGCATCGACAGGCCAGCGAGCCTGGGAAAGCCCCTTGCAGCGGTTGTCGATCAGAATCTGTGCCAGGCGCTTACCCGATTGCCAAGTGGCCGGTCAGTCCATTGGGAGCTCGATTCTGTTGAACAATTTGAAGCACAGCGGTCTCTGCATCTTTCCAGGTTCGAGATTGCAGATGATCGACTTCAGAATCTGGGGTCCATGCTGCTGATTCAGGACCTGAGCAATGTGCGTGATCTTGAGAATCAACTGCAGCGAGCGGAGCGCGATGCAGCAGTCGGCAAGATGGCAGCCGGTGTCGCCCATGAACTGAGAAATCCGCTAAGCTCGGTCAAAGGTCTGGCCCTGCTGCTGAAATCAAAATTCGACCTCGATGACGAGTCCGCCCAGCAGACCGCGGATCTCCTGGTGGATGAGGTAGAGCGTTTGAACCGCTCAATCTCTGAGCTGCTGGATTATGCCAGGCCTGCAAAACTCGAGTGCAGTCCTCTGATGATTGATGATCTGCTCAGCCGGGCAGTGCTGCTGGTTCGTTCCGATGCCGAGGCGGGGAATGTGACCATTGTCGAGGATTACCGATGCGGCACCTCTACCGTCGATGGTGATGAAGATAAACTGATCCAGGTGGTGCTCAACCTGTGCCTCAACTCGATTCAGGCGATGAAGGACGGCGGCACCCTGACCCTGTCTTCGAGCCTGCAGGATGGGTGGGTTACTATTGCAATAAGCGACACCGGCGCCGGAATCTCGCCGGAGATCAAAGAAAGGATATTCGAGCCCTATTTTACCACCAAAGAGGAGGGTACCGGTCTGGGTCTGGCCATGTCGGCCAAAATAATAGAGGATCATCGTGGGCAGATCGAGGTCTCCAGCAAGCCCGGTCACGGAACCACGGTGATCCTCAATCTCCCGCGTGATATCGTCTGACTATGTGACCCGCTTTAGCCAGGATGATTTCTGCTCCTGAGCTCATGTCTCAGTGCTGCTTTGCGGCTGATCGAGTTTTTCAACAGAAACAGGTGTTGCAGCCGATGAAAAAATCGCCCTGATCTTTGCCCAGAGAAAGCAGAGTGCCCGCCAGAGTTTGGGTATCAACCAGATGGCCAGTACGGTGAACAAAACGAAGAAACAGAGGAACAGCAGCGGGTAGTGCAGGGCGGCGAAGAGGCCGCCGATAACCACCGCATCTTCGGTGAGTGAAGCAGCCCAGTTGGAAAAGGGTTCCGGTGAGGTGTTTATCAGGACCCGGGAGCCGGCTTTGATCATGTGGCTGGTTGCCGAGACCGTTCCCCCGAGGATGCCGGCAAGTACGACAAAGACGGGCGATACGTCGCCGACCACGCCGGCAGCCAGGATTACCCCGGCAGGAATTCTGATGAAGGTGTGGATCGTGTCCCAGCCGGTGTCGACACCGGGAGTTTTGTCGGCGAAGAATTCCACCAGATACATCAGCGAGGCGGCCCCGATCACCAGGGGGTTCTGCAGCACGAGCAACGGCTCCGGCAGCGTTACATTGCCGGTGGCACCCATGATTCCCAGCACGGCGATGGTCGCATAGAGGTTGATCCCACTGGCCCAGGCCGCACCCATGGTCAGGGCAATGGTGGCAATTACCTGCTGGTAGGCATCCATTATGTTCCTGTTTTTGCAATGCGCTCAGGCACCGAACTAATTCACAACGGCCGCCGTGCAAAAGGCTTTTATTCCGACTATTTGTCTTTTGACAGATAATTGTTCAAAAATTCACATTCGGCCGGTGACAAATCGTATTTCAGCTCTACCTGGTGCAGCAGCTCAAGCCTGTTTTTCTCTGGAGCGGCCTCAATTAATTCGCAGAAATGCTTCACCGCCTTTTTCAGCCTGTCCCTGGCAATTGGTGAGGAGATATGTTCGGGCATGGTGTTCCTCTAGATTGTCTTGGCTGGTTTGTATACGACACCGGCCAGCGGCGGCACGGAAATAACACTGTGATAGGCGGCTCTGCCGTGTCGTTCCGCCACTCCCTGACAGCGGCGGGCCGGCAGGTTGGAACTGCCGCCGTAGCGCGCTTCATCCGAACAGAAAGCCAGCTCGTATGGTTCCGGACCGGGCAGGCCTATTTTATAATGTAGGTGGGTCTGCGGGGTAAAATTCAGCAGGCAGACCAGGTGATCAGCCGGATCTTCGGCTGAGCGGTAAAAAGAAATAATCGAATTGTCCTGATCTTCAAGATCGAGCCAATCGAAGCCGCGCTGATCGTAATCGAGTTGCCAGAGGGGTGGATTTTCAAGATAGAACTGATTGAGTTCACCAACAAAATTCAGGGTCTGCCGATGCCGCTCACCGGCTTCCAGCAGATGCCAGTCAAGGCTCTGTTTACAGTACCACTCAGAGCGCTGGCCAAATTCTCCGCCCCATGAACAGCAGTTTTTTGCCGGGGTGCAGGTAGAGGTAGAGCAGCAGCAGGCGCAGATTGGCAAATTTCTGCCAGTCGTCGCCCACCATTTTTTCCAGCAGCGAGCGCTTGCCGTGAACCACTTCGTCATGGGAAAGCGGCAGAATGAAATTCTCCGATAACGCATACATCATCGAAAAGGTCAGGGCATTGTGATTATATTTACGGTAGATCGGATCTTTGGAGAAATAACTGAGAATATCGTTCATCCAGCCCATATTCCATTTAAAGCCGAACCCGAGACCGCCCTGGTCAGCCGGCTTTGACACACCGTAGAAACTGGTCGACTCCTCGGCAATCATCAGGGTGGCGGGATAGCGTTCGTAGACCACCGAGTTCATATGACGGATAAATTCGATAGCCTCCAGGTTTTCCCTGCCGCCGTAGCTGTTGGGAACCCATTCGCCTGCTTTGCGCGAATAGTCGAGATAGAGCATCGAGGCCACCGCATCCACCCGCAGGCCGTCGATATGATAGGTGTCCAGCCAGAACAGTGCGCTGGCAATGAGGAAATTGCTTACTTCCTTGCGCCCGTAATTGTAGATCAGGGTGCCCCACTCAGGGTGAGCGCCTTTGCGCGGGTCCTCGTGTTCGTAAAGTGCGGTACCATCGAACTGGACCAGGCTGTGGGGGTCCTTCGGAAAATGGGCCGGCACCCAGTCCAGAATCACGCCGATATCGTTTTGATGGCAGGTATCGACAAAATACATGAAGTCGTCCGGCACACCGTATCTGCTGGTGACGCTGAATGAACCGGTAACCTGGTAGCCCCAGGATTCATCCAGAGGATGTTCGGTGACCGGCATCAGTTCGATATGGGTGAAACCGAGCTCTTTGACATAGGGGACCAGCTGTTCAGCCAGTTCGCGAAACGTCAGAAAGCGCTCGGGATCGTTCGGGTCGCGGCGCCATGAGCCCGGATGGACTTCATAAATGGACAGCGGCTGCTGGTATGGAGGAGATTGCTGTTTACGCTGCAGCCAGTCATGATCCTGCCACTGATAGCGGTGCAGATCGCGAATCACCGAAGCGGTCTGAGGACGGTTTTCGGCAAAGAACTGGAATGGATCCGATTTTTCCAGGGTGAAACCGTCCACCGTCTTGAGCTTGAAGCGATAAAGCTCGTTTTCGACGATCCCTGGAACAAAGAGCTCCCATATGCCGGAACTGCCCAGTACCCGCATCTGGTGCACCCGACCGTCCCAGCCGTTAAAATGCCCGATGATCGAGACTGCCCTGGCGTTGGGTGCCCAGACCCTGAACAAGGTGCCCTGCACGCGAAAATGCAGCCCCAGCTGGGCGCCTAACAGATTGTAAAGACTGTAGTTGGTCCCTGCATTGAACAGGTAGCGGTCGGTTTCATCCAGCAGCACCGGGAAGCGGTAGGGGTCATTTATCAGGCGGGCTTCTCCGGAGTGGTAGGTGATCCGGAAGCGGTAGTCGTAGGGTTCGAGTTCGGGAAACTCAAGCTCGGCACGCTTTAACCTGCACTCGAACAAGCCCTGCTGATGACGCAGCTCCATTTGTCTTTCGAGCCCGCCGGTTATCAGTTCTACCTGGCTGGCATGGGGCTGCAGCGTCCTAACGACAAGATAATCAGGATCATTGCCATCCTGGTGTACACCAAGGAGTTGAAACGGGTCATAATGGTTGCATCCTAGAACGGCTTCTACGAGTTTTTTATCTTCAATCATTGTCTTAAATATGACTTTGCGGGATTGGCGGGAGGTGATTCTCAGATAGTAGGGTATTGGTGCGAAAAAGTCATCGGTAAAAACGGCACTTTATTGGAGGAAAATAGTTGATGTTTGAGAAGTGTGGGCGCCGGGTGAGGCCGTGGATTGTCTTGACTCAAGTGATTTCTGTCTGATAGTCTGTAAGAAGAGGAAGGATGATTTTATTATTTATCAAAGGAAGATGACCATGACCACCATCAGCGCCCCGGTGATCGATACCCTGACCGGATCTTTTCTGATCTCAACGCCGCAGATGCCGGATCCGAGATTCGAGGAACAGGTCATTCTTATCTGCGCCCACGGCGATGAAGGGGCCATGGGTGTTGCAGTGAACAAGCCCAGTCCCTATTTCTGCCTTGAAGAAATTCTCAAGAGCGCCCAGCTTCCGGTGCCTGATAAGAAACTGCCCCCGGTTCATATCGGGGGACCGGTGGAGCTTGAATCGGCTTTTGTTCTGTACCGTTCCAGCTATCGGGTCGCGCATCAACTCGAAGTGAGTCCAAGCGTATCGCTGTCGCGCGAGACAAAAATACTCGAAGACATCAGCAGGGGCCAGGGACCGGAGCACTATCTGTTTCTGCTCGGCTACGCCGGTTGGGGCCCCGGGCAGCTGGAAGCAGAGCTGCTTGCGGACGGCTGGCTGAGCCTGCCGGCTGATGATTCGATCATATTCGATATCGATGATCAGGAAAAATGGCGCACCGCCGCCTCGCTTTACGGCATCGATATCTCTACCCTAGGGGACATGGCCGGTTACGCCTGAGAGCAGTCCCTGCTCCGATTACCTTTGCTAGTTGAGCGTATGTGCAGACAGAAGTTATGCGGCAAGCTGCCGGGTAAACGGGTATAGTTTAACGGAGCTGGAGGCTGGAACAGCAGTAAGGCCGGCTATAGATTTGGGCAATTATTTATTTAAAATAATACCGGTTAGTTAGAAACATATGAGTGAGGTTGAAAAACTTTTCCAGTGCCGCCAGTGCGGTTTCTGCTGCCACGGTGAGTCAACCGTTTCCCTGAACGAAACGGATCAGCAAAACATGGCTGCTGAACTTAAGCTTTCCCGTGAGCAGGTGGCTGAACAATACTGGCGGGTGAATGGCACCCAGGTGCAGATGAAGACCACTGAAGGACACTGCATTTTCTACCAGGACGGCTGTACCGTCTATGGTGGACGGCCCTGGCGCTGTGCCCAGTGGCCCCTGGTTCCTGCAATTCTGCACGAGCAGAATAATTTTATTACCATCCGTGAATCCTGCCCCGGTATTTCACGCGAGCTGTCCTATGAAGAATTCAAAGAAATCCTCTCCCGCCTGCTGGGTCGGGATCCGGGTGGGGAAGAATGATCAATGAAAATCGAGCTGCTTCTTCTGGGTAAGACCAAAGAGGCCTATCTGCAGCAGGGTGTGGATGATTTTGCAAACCGTCTCGCTTCCTATAATGCGGTTGAGCTGATCGAGATCAGGCCCAGGAAGCAGGGTGGGAAAAACGCTGCCCAGGTTATGGAATATGAGAGTGAACTGCTCGAGCAGCGGATACGCCCGGGCAGTTATCGGGTGGTGCTCGATGGGCGGGGCACAAGCTACAGCTCCGAAGATTTTGCCGAATTTATTAGCGCCCTTGAAGATCGAGCGGTGAAAACGCTCAGTTTTATCATTGGCGGACCACTCGGGCTGGCCCCGGCCCAACGTGAGCGGGCCGATACCATTTTGTCCCTGTCCGCAATGACCTTTACCCACGATATGGTTCGCCTGCTGCTGCTGGAGCAGCTCTACCGCGCTTTTACCATAAAGGCCGGCAGCCGCTATCACAAATGATCGGTCAGGTAAACGTCGAAGCGACTGCTTTTTGAGACAAGCGAATAATTTGGCTCGAGCTCTGCCAGAAACGGGGCCTGGGCAGGCCGTTTAACCGCGACCCTTCTGGCCGCCTGCGTCAGCGAAACCTGCAGCAGTTCATCGTCGTCGGTGTCGTCCCCCACCAGCTCCCGGAGCAGGCGCATCTTTTGTTTATTCAGGGCTGATTTTTGCAAAACCGGATACATTGGATCAAGATAAATGGTCTCAAAGCGTTGCCTGGCCTGGGTCAGTAAGACTCTGCTGTCACCGGGAAGAAGTGTGACGTTGCGCTCAAATATTGAGGCCACCTGCGGGTTGGTCGAGCAGCGCGTGATGGCGTTCTTGAGAAGGGCACAGATGAGCGGTGAGCGTTCGATCATGGTGACCTGGCAGCCAAGCGCCGCCAGGACGAAACCATCCTCGCCGAGGCCGGCGGTGGCATCAGCGATAGTTGGACGGAAGCCGCGTCTGATACCGACTGCTTTGGCCAGCGGCTGGCTGATGCGCCGGTCATGGATATAGCGGTAATAGGACGGTCCCGATAAGAAATCGATCACCAATGGCACCCGGCGGGGCGCGTGTGAGGGGGAGGCATGCAGCTCGAGCCGCTTATCGCGCAAGCGAAGATAATACCGGCAATCATCAGGCGAAGCAGAAGGCGGCTCAAGACCGAGACTGATGGCAAGGCTTTCCAGGTAGGCGACGTCCGCTGGAACATCCGTTTCCAGCTTTATCCTGACGTCTTGTTTGATATCCATCGCAAAATAATATAAGTAGTTCAGTTGAACAGGGAAAAATGGGTTAACTATTAACCGGTCTCATGTTCAGGAGACGATATTCATGCAAAACAGCGATGTGCAGATCATAGCCATTATTCCAGCGAGGTATAAATCAAATCGATTCCCCGGGAAACCGCTCGCCTTGATCAACGACAAACCCATGATACAACACGTGGTTGAACGTGCCAAGCGCGTCGATTTGCTGTCCCGGGTGGTTGTGGCCACCGATGATGAGAGAATTGGTGCGTGCGTCGACTCTTTTGGCGGCGAGTACGTGATGACCCGGCAGGATCACGTGTCGGGCACAGATCGACTGGCCGAGGCGGCCGAGGCCCTGGGGATTTCAGAACATGACATCGTGGTCAATATTCAGGGTGATCAGCCGCTGTTTCCGGCAGAAGTTATTTACGATGTGACCAGGCCGCTCCTGGATGACCCGGCTCTGCCGATGTCCACCCTGATCTACAAGATCATCAGAGAAGAAGAAATTAACGATCCGAACCATGTCAAAACGGTGTTCGACCGGGACTTCAACGCCCTCTATTTTTCTCGCTCGGCAATACCGTTTCAGCGAAATCCGGGGGAAGAAACTCCGACCTATTATAAACACCTCGGATTCTATGGCTATCGCAAGGGCTTTTTGCTCAGTTTCGTGGCCCTGCCTGAAGGCGAATGGGAAAAATTTGAGAAGCTCGAACAACTCCGGGCCCTGGAATACGGCTATCGGGTTAAGGTGGTTCTGACGCCGCACGATTCCGTCGAAGTTGATACGAAAGAGGAACTGCGCAGGGTGGAGAGACTGCTGGCGGCCGAAGCAGAACGCAAGTAGGCATTCCTTATTTGTCTATAACTTTATCGGTTGATCAAAGATGATCAGCCCATGGGCGAGAGTAATTGGCTAAAAAAGAAATGACAGACGTTTCCTTGGCTGGATTTCAGCAGGATCTAATTGCCAGTCTTCAGCAGCGGCGGCTCTCTGCCTTCGACTTGCTGCCCCATCATTCCATACAGGAAAAGCTCGTTGATCTGGTCCTCAACGATGTTCCCCCGGCGGCCGATGCGGAATCGTCCCGATTGCTGACCGAGCTCAGGCGCAAGCTGCGTGAGAGCCGGGTAGACGATATCCGGGTGGTGGTTTTCGGCGGCGGGACCGGGCTGTCCAATATCATCGGCGGAGACTCCCGTCAGAACAGCTGGCCGATGCGTCCCTTCAACGGGCTGAAAAGATTGTTTCCCCAGACAAGGGCGGTGGTCTGCGTCACCGACGATGGCGGATCCACCGGTGAACTGCTCAAGGATCTGCCGGTTTTCGGGCTTGGCGATATCCGCCATGTGCTGCTCTCATCAATACAGATCAGCCTGCTGCAGCAAAAATATGATCTCACTCCAGGGCAAGCTCTGCATCTGGTTCATCAGTTGTCCCGGCTGTTCAATTACCGTTTCACCCAGTCCCCGGATTCTGCTCAAGCGCTGTTGACCAGCTGCGGCATCAATCTTCATAGACTGCCGCCTCCGCTAGCGGATTTTATCCGAGAAGCGAGCGCCTATCTTTTCAGCGACGAGCAGTGCAGGGCGACGCTTGGGCGTCCCCACTGCCTGGGCAATCTGCTGATCCTGTCTGCGATCAGAAAGGCAACAGCTGGCCAGGATGTTATCAACGAAAACGCTGAAATCGATGCTGAGCAGGCTGAAGCCGTCTACGATGCGCTGTCCGCCTGTGCCGAGCTGTTCGGCGCCGCCTCCGACAGCGTGATGCCGTGCACGATTGTTCCGGCTCAGTTGCGCTTTCGCTATTCAGATGGAGTTCAGGTAACGGGGGAGGCTAAATCAAGCGAGGCCCAGCGCGGCACGGCCGTCGATCGGGTAACAGTCGATTTTTGTGGTGTCCCCTACGTGTCAGAACGCATCAAACGCTCCATAAGGGAAGCCGACATCATCATCATGGCGCCGGGCAGCCTCTATAGCTCGATCATCCCGGTGATGCAGGTGCCTGGCATAGCAGAAGCAGTCCGGTCAAACGAGGGGGCGCTGAAACTGCTTATCTCCAATCTCTGGGTGCAGGAGGGCGAGACCGACAAGTCAATCGCCGATCTGGACAGAAAATTCCTGGTTTCAGATATGCTCAGGGCCTACCAGCGAAATCTGCCAGGAGGGGTCGACGGGCTGTTCAGTCAGGTTCTCTGCATTGCGATGCACAACGTTCCGGCCTCGGTGATCCAGAATTATGCGGTGGAAGGCAAGGTGCCGATCTATGTCGATCGCACGCTGATCACCAGCCAGGGATTCGAGCCGATTGAGTGCGGGTTCTTTTCCAAATCTGCGATGCTCGAGCGCGGTGTTATCCAGCATGATCCGGACGTGGTTGCCAGAACCGTGAAGACTTTGTATCTGAGCAGATCTCTGGCTTTACCCGGGTCTGGCAGCTTGTCCAGGACGGCTGAGGATAAGGCTGGAGGAATCAATGAACGACCCCGGCTGGTCGCTATTCCGGCGGTCAAATACCGTGCTATCGCCAGGCGGCTTCATGAGATTGTAATTGATCTGAGGCTCTGTGATTCTGAGGCCCTGAACGAAGACGATGTGCGTACCACGCTGATTGATATTCTATGGACGCACCAGGATATTCCGCTGGCCCATCTGGACCTGGTTGATGGAATCACCTGCATCAGCCAAGATAAGTGGCGCCGCGACCAGCGCTGGGACAATGTGTTTTCTTTCTATGACCCGGACGACCGGCTGATCAAGATCAGAGAAGATCGATTCGGCAGCAGGAAAATGCTCGAGGTTGCCCTACTGATAGCCATCGGCCAGGCCTTGCTCGGTGATTATGCCTCGCAGAAGGTGATCAAACCGCTGAGCTGCGACGGGGTGAACATCGGCAGTGTCTATCATCTTCATCTGCAGGAAAGTATCACGCGGTCATGTTATTTCAGCGACCGGGAACTGCGGAAATTCCTGGTACTGGCCAGGATGGTCGAGCAGAGCCCGCTGCATTTCACCCGCGCCGTAAACGGCCAGGAGGGGTTTACGCCCCCGGGGCTGTTAATGGGGCTGCTTTACGCCTGGTACCTCGACAATCGGTTCGCCGGGCACATCGAGTACAAGATGTCCATTCTGCGGGTCCAGCCCACCGGACTGATTCCCGAACAGAAAAAAATGCGCACCCGGCGGGAACAGTTAATAGATTTTTACAGAGAGTCGGTATTCGGCAAAGACATCAGACTGCTTGATTGAAATAGACCAAACCCCGCTCCCATTCCGCGGTCTTCAGGCCGCCACCACCTAACAACTCTGGGTAAAGGTTTTCCAGGCCTGGGCGGCCTTTTTCTCAGAGACGGGGATGGCGGTTTTTATTTCCGGAGAAAACAGCGAGACCCGCAATTCGTCGACCAGCCGGCAATAATTCACAAACATGGAGCGGCACGGCTCATTCATCTCCTCTGCCTGTGCAGCGCGCTGCCTGATATTGTCCAGATGCCCGGCGATCCGGTTGCGTTTGTCGAGGTCCTTGGCCGGATTAGGGTAGGCCCGTTCGCAGCGGACAGCCAGACTTCTCAGATACCGTTTACGGTCATCGAGGTCGTCCGGCCCGAATCTTTTCAGAAAATCAGCAGGCAGGCACCAGTCGAGGTGACCGTGGAGGTCCTTGAAGAGCTCGCGGTCGCTTCCGGGGCTCTGGCGCGCAAGCGTTTCATATTTGCGGATCAATTCATGGACTTCGCTTCGCAGGCGCAGCAGTTCGAGAATTCGATCGATAATAAAGGTCCCTTGGCGATAGAGATTGTCCCGGGAAATCTTCTCCAGCAATGTTTTGAACTGAACTGCATCGATAAGCGCAGCGGCAGGGGAAGATTGGTCAGCGGGTGCGCCAACCAAACAGCTTAGAACATAGTCGAGAATGGCTTCGCAGGTCTGTGCCTTGTTGCCCAGCAGCGCATGAAGCCAGACAGTGGATGGGCCGGACAGACTGATGCGGCAGTGTCTGGCAAGCTGTTTGAACTCTGCGTTAAAGTACAGCCTAATGAGGTAGCAGAGGCCGCTATGACCGATTCTCTCCGCTTCACCTTTGGAGCTGAAATAGCTGAGTTTCACTGCCTGCTGGTCTGGAACAGGCTCGAGTGCGGCGTATAGATATCCGCCGATACGGCCGTTTTCAAGGTATACCGGCAGCCGCTTCGGGAAATTGTCAAAGTCCCATTGAGTAAATAGTCGTTTTTGCAACTGCTCGACAAGTATCTGGTCTGGCTGTGCAAGCGCCGGAGGCTGCCCTTCTGCCGGTGAGGATTTCAGGCTTGTGAGCAGTTGTGAGAAATCGTCTCCCTCCATGAGCACCTTACCGGAGGCATCGACAATCTGATAATGCATGCGCAGGTGAAGCGGAAGGTCACGGGGCCAGTCGTTCGGGTGGACCTGAACCTTGAACAGTGTAAAGAGCGCCGATGAGAGCTGCAGAAAATAGTTCCCTTTATAGTGATCAAGTGAATCGAGAACCCGGGCCACGCTATGACTGAGGGGGATGATCCGCTTGCGCAGCTTTTTGGGCAGACCTTTGCAAAGCAGGGTGGTTTTTTCAACCAGCAGTCCGGGAACCAGCCAGTCGAACAGATCCGGATCAATGGTTTCAACCATATTTTCCGGAATCAGCGCGGTGACGCCGTCGTGGGGTGACCCGGGTTCAAAGCTGTAACGAAGGGCGACACGCTCGGCGGTTTCGGCCAAAAAGGGTGGGAAATCTATAAGTTCCTTGTCCGCCGGCTCCTGCAGCAGGATATCTTCCTGTGTCATGCGCAGAGCGCTGTCTCCGGCTCGTTTAAGATATTTCGTCAGCGAGGTTCGATCGCAGACTTGGGGGGGAAGCCTCTCGTCGTAATAGGCGAACACCCCTGCCTCATCGATGACGATGCCTCTACGGCGCAGTTTATCTTCACTGGCCTGCCAGGAGGCCAGCAGTTCGAGATTATCCCGGTAAAAGTCGAAGCGCCCGCTCAACTGCTGCTCGACCAGGGCCTGCTGAATAAAGACCTCCCGGGCAACAGGAATATTTTTTTTATGCTGTTTCGGGAAATTGACTCTGCGGCCAGAGATGATGATGAGGCCTTGCAAAGATACCGTTTCATCTGCGACAACCTGCCCGCTCTTCTTTTGGTAGCGTACGTTGCCCCATGAATAAGCGCAGAAGGGACGGGCGCACTGTTCCAGCCATTCAGGCTCGATGGCTGCCACACTGAGTGCGAACAGTTGAGAGGTCTCGATAAATGAACCGGCAAAGATCCAGACGGCCCTGGTGCGGTGCAGGTAGCTTCCCGGAAATATGCGCAGTTCACGATTGCCGAGTCCCTGGTAGAGGCTGCCCTGCTTTTTACGGGCACTGTGCCTGAACAGGCCAACCAGCAATGAACGGTGAATGGCTTCGTAGGAAGCCGCGCTGCGGTTGAAGCTAAACAATTTGCGCTTTCTTATAAGCCGGCTCAGTTGTTCATGGAGATCGAGCCATTCACGCATTCGCTGAAAAGAAAGGTAATTGGCGGTGCAGTATTTTTTTAAGGAGGACCAGGAAAAGCGGCCTGCGGATTCGTGATAGCCATTCCAGATATTGAGCAAGGCCAGAAAATCAGATTGCGGCGCAGCAAACCTGCTGTGTGCCTGATCGGCTGCCTGTTCTTTGTCCGCCGGGCGTGTTCGCGGATCCTGGATGGCCAGCGCGGCGGCAATAATGACGATCTCGGTCAGACATTCATTGTTGCCCGCTTCGATGATGATGCGTGAAATCACCGGATCGATCGGCAACCGCGACATGGTTCGACCGTAATCGGAGAGCGTTTTTTCCGAGGTTATCGCGCCAAGTTCCTGCAGCGTTTTGAAACCGTCCCTGATTGCCGATTTTTGGGGCGGATCGAGAAAATTGAAATCATAGGGGCTGCCGAGATTGAGCGCTACCATCTGCAGGATGACTTCGGCGAGGTTGGAACGCTGGATTTCAGGGATTGTATACGGTGGCCGATCGTTATAATCATCCTTACTGAACAGACGGTAGCAGGTACCGGGACCGATTCTGCCGCTACGGCCAGCACGTTGATCGCAACTGGCCTGGGAAACCCGGGTAATCGGCAAGCGCATGGTTCGCGAGCGGGTGTGATAGGTGCCGATCCGGGCCAGGCCGGAATCGATCACATAGCGGATGCCGGGCACTGTGACCGAAGTCTCCGCCACATTGGTGGCGACGACGATTTTGGCTCTATGATGTTGTCTGAATATCTTTTTCTGATCCTGGGCCTGGAGACGACCGAACAGCGGCAGGATTAGATGCGTTGGAATTCTGCCTGAGAGGATCTCGCAACAGGTCCTGATGTCTTTTTCCGTAGGCAGAAATACCAGTATGTCGCCCGGCGGCTTGGTGGAGCAGACTTTTTCAGTGACCTCGATCAGATGTTCGAGGTAGGAAAATTCCTCCTGCTCTTCGTCGGCGGGGCTATAGATTATCTCGACCGGATAATTCCGTCCCTCTATGGTGAGCACCGGACAGTTGTCGAAATGACGGGAAAAGGCATCGGTGTCGATGGTGGCCGAGGTGATAAGCAGCTTTAAGTCCGGCCGTTTGTCCGCCAGCTTGTGCAGGTAGCCGAGCAGGAAATCGATATTGAGGTTGCGCTCATGGGCCTCGTCGACGATGATCACAGCATATTTGCTCAGCCGCGGATCATTTCTGGTTTCGGCCAGGAGCACCCCGTCGGTCATGAATTTGATCCGGGTATCGGGGCTGGTGCGGTCGTAAAAGCGTATTTTGGAGCCGACCAGCGAGCCGCTGGCCCCGAGTTCTTCGGCGACCCGATCCGCCACCGAGGTGGCGGCGATTCGTCGTGGCTGGGTGCAGCCGATCAGGCCGCCCGATTTGAAGAACAACTCCAGGCAGACTTTGGGCAGCTGGGTCGTTTTCCCCGAGCCGGTCTCGCCGGCGATGACTACCACCTGGTTCTGAGCGATCAGCTCACGGAGTTCCGAAAGGTAAGCAGTTATCGGCAGGGAAGGGGGGTAAAAAAACATGAAAACGTTGGCTGAGGCAGCGAGTTGTGGTAATCCTGAAGCATTATGGAAGCTCTATGTATACCACAGAAAATTTGTTTTTGTCATTTTAAATCCAGGAGATAAACGATGGATGTACGCAAGGCTGTAATTCCAGTTGCCGGTCTTGGAACGAGATTTTTACCGGCCACCAAAGCGATCCCCAAAGAGATGCTGACCATCGTTGATCGGCCGACCATTCAATACATCATCGAAGAGGTTGTCGCTTCGGGCATCGAGCAGGTCATTTTCGTGACCAGTGAGGGAAAATCGGCGATCGAAAATCACTTCGACTACGATTACGAGCTCGACCATGTACTCAAGGAAAAGAACAAGACACTGCTCGGCAAGGAACTCGATATGATTTCAAACCTGATCGATATCGTCTCAGTTCGCCAGAAAAAGCCTCTGGGTCTTGGTCATGCAATCTGGACCGCCCGCCACATCGTCGGTGACGAGCCGTTCATGGTCTGCCTCGGCGATGATCTGGTGCTCAGCGATGTACCCTGCACCTGGCAGATGCTCGAACTGTATCGCGACGTTAAGGAGTCGATTGTTGCCGTCCAGCGGGTGGAGCAGGACCAGACGTTTCAATACGGTATCGTAGAAGGAACCGCCGATGAGCGGGAGCGGACTCACCGGGTCTCGCGGATGGTGGAAAAACCGGCGCCGGGTACAACCGACTCGGACCTGGCCATCATCGGCCGCTATATCCTGATGCCAGAGATTTTCGATATTTTAGGCGGCACAACCCCGGGCCACGGCGGGGAAATTCAGCTTACCGATGCCTTGCTCGCCCTGTCCAAAAAACGTGCCATGTACGCCTACGAATTCGATGGCACCCGCTACGATGCCGGAGATAAGTTCGGCTATCTCCAGGCGATTATTGCTTATGCGCTGCGACACGACGAGTTAGGCGAGGAATTCAAAAAACATCTGCTAGAAATCAGCAGGACCTTATGATCATGCTCGAGGTGGCCGTCTCGGCCCCGGTGCGGCAGACTTACACCTATGGGCTGAGCGGCCTGCTGGCTCCGATCGATGATAGAACTGCCAGCTATATCGGCCGCCGTGTGCTGGTACCCTTTGGTGCCAGGCAGTTGACCGGCTATGTGGTCGGCATGGATTCGCAGGCTCAGCGCGACTTTGAAGTAAAGCATATCATAAGATTCATCGATGAATTACCGCTTTTTCCAGCGGACCTGGTGGAGTTCTTTCGCTGGATTTCAGACTACTATCACCACCCGCTGGCTCAGGTGATAAAAACCGCTTTACCCGGTGGATTAACCGCTGCGGTGCATAAATGCATTCGCCTGACTGAAAAAGGAAGCCAGGCTGTGGCCGCGGAGTTTGCACCCATGTGCGATGAGCCCTGGTTTGACACCCTGCTCAGGAAGCATGAACTTGCAGCTGCTGAAAGCACCAGGATCCTGCAGGATAAAGCATCAGAGAAGAACCTGAAAAGATGCGTCGGCGAAGGGTTAGTTGAGATCGGTACGGTTTTGAAAAAAGATCAGGTGGGCGTTAAGCGGGAAGTGTGTTACCGGCTGAAAAAAGAACCTCCTGCGCCGCCACAGGGTGGAGCTGAGAAGCCGGGCCTTGGCCTGGCCTGGGAGGAACTGGCCGGACAAACATTGAAAAAAGCAGAGATAAAAAGCCTCGACCTGCTGCAGAGCCTCGCCAGGCAAAGCGGGCAGCCTGATATTCCCCGCCGCGAATACATTCAGAACTATCCCTACGGATCCAGGGTAATACAACAATTGATTGAGCTAGGCCTGGTGGAACAGCGGAGCAGGCGTATTTTCAGAAGTCCGCTCGGCGATCTGCTGCCCCATTATCCAGAACCGGACAAGCTCAGTGATGAGCAGCAGGCAGTGCTGCAGGAAATATTTCAGGCGCTGGAGGGCGGCGCTTATCGGGCTTTTCTGCTGCATGGTATTACCGGCAGCGGTAAGACCGAAGTGTATCTCAGGGCTGCCGAAAAGGTTCTTGCAACCGGTGGCAGCGTGCTGGTGCTGGTCCCTGAAATCGCCCTGGCAACCCAGGTTGAAGCGCATTTCGTCTCACGCTTCGAAGAGACGGTCGCTCTGCTCCACTCCGGGCTGAGCCAGGGTGAGCGTTTCGACGAGTGGTGGCGTATTCTCAGCGGCGAGGCAAAAATTGTCATCGGCGCCCGTTCCGCAGTATTTGCTCCTCTGCTCAAACCCGGGTTGATCATCGTCGATGAAGAACACGAGGGCAGCTACAAGCAGGACGATCATTTGCGCTATAACGGCAGGGATCTGGCGCTGGTCAGAGCCAAACTCAGCAACAGCGTTGCGATCCTGGGGTCTGCGACCCCTTCGGTCACCTCGTTTTTCCATGCGCGCTCGGGTAAATACCGACTGCTGCGCATGAACCGCCGGATTGGAGATCGGCCGCTGCCCGATGTAACGCTGGTCGATATTAAAAAGGGCCGCTCAGGGATGCACAAAGGATCGCTCTTCCATCCGCTGCTGCAGCAAACGCTGCAAGAGACTTTTAACAGGCAGGAACAGGCCATTTTACTGCTCAACCGGCGGGGTTTTTCTACTTCGATGATCTGCCGGGACTGCGGTACCTTGCTTGAATGCCGTCACTGCCGGGTGTGTCTGAACCTGCATAAGCGGTCACGCACCCTGCTGTGCCATTACTGCGGTTACCAGATAGGCGAGAAAACCTTCTGCAGATCCTGCCGATCCGTGAATATGGAGCCGATTGGCTTCGGCACCGAGCGGGTCGAGGAGCAGGTTCGAGCGCTGCTTCCCGAGGCACGCATCGCACGGCTCGACTCAGACGTCGCCGCAGACAGGAAACATTTCTTATCGGTCCTCCAGGGAGTGAGCAATGGTGATATCGATGTGCTGGTCGGTACCCAGATTATTGCCAAGGGTCTGCATTTCCCCGGGGTGACCCTGGTCGGCATCGTACTGGCGGACAGCGGACTGGGCTTCCCTGATTTTCGTGCGGCCGAAAAGACCTACCAGCTCATCGCCCAGGTTACCGGCAGGGCGGGGCGCGGCAACGCCAGTGGTCGGGTGATCGTGCAGACCATGCAGCCTGAGCATTACGCCATCGGACTGGCCGCGGAGCACAGTTATGAGGCACTCGTGGATAAGGAGCTTGCCATTCGCAAAGGCCCCGGATTTCCTCCCTTCAGCAGGCTGATCTTCATTCTGGTTGAGCATAAAGATGAGAAACAGGCCCGGCAGCTTGCAACGAAGATAGCAGATGGCATCAAAAGCTGGTGCAGCCTGCATGACAACTCAGGCGCGGTCACCGTTCTTGGCCCGGCCCCGGCCCCGCTGGAAAAGTTGCGTGACCATTATCGCTGGCAAATTCTTGTAAAGGGCAGCCGTCTTGTAATTTTGCACGGCCTGGCAGAATATCTGGTGAGTAATTTTGCTAACAGCCGGGCAGGGCGGGTGATTATCGATATCGACCCGGAAAATATGTTGTAAGTCTTGAGGCGTTACGCGCTTGCTGTCGTTTGGATTTTCGCTTGTCTTTTTTTAGATGTCATCCGAGCATGGGCTTTCAGCAAGCTCTGTAATGAAGGCCTCGAGCCGCTGCCAGTCAGAAATTCCATAAATTTCTCTGCGGATGTTTGATGCCCTGGCCAGCCCTTTGAAATATCTGCCCAGATGATTCTTGATTGCACCCAGAGCGCGCTGGGGCTCTTTATGGTGCCTTTTGAGCAAATTGAGATGTCTCAGTGCCGCACTTGATCTGCCGCCCAGATGAGATGGACAACCGGCGGCGCCGAACACCCAGGGGTTGCCGATGGCCGCCCTGCCGATCATCACCGCGTCGCAACCGTATTGCTCGATTTTTTCATGCGCCTCACGATAAGTGGTGATATCGCCGTTGCCGATTACCGGTATGGTGACGGCCTGCTTCACGTCTTTGACGATCTGCCAGTCCGCCCGGCCCGAGAAGCCCTGCTTCCAGGTTCTGCCGTGCACCGCCACGGCAGAGGCGCCGTTTGCCTCAGCCATAAGCGCGAATTCTCTGGCGTTGATCGAGTTTGTATCGATGCCGGAACGGATCTTTATGGTGACCGGACAGGAAGCACTGGCCACGGTCTGCCGGATGATCTCCCCGGCCAGCGCGATGTCGCCCATCAACGCCGCCCCGGCGCCGCGCTTGGTTACCTTCCTGACCGGGCAGCCCATGTTGACGTCGATAAAATCGGGACGAAAAAAATCAGCAATGGCTGCTGCCTCAGCCATAATAGCAGGGTCGGCACCGAATAGCTGGAATGAAAGCGGCCGTTCTTCAGCGCAGCTTCTCAGCATATCGATAGTGCGGGATTGCCGGTAGACAAGACCGTGGCTGGAGATCATCTCGGAAATGCACAGGGCCGCACCGTATTCACGGCAAAGCAGGCGGAAAGCAAGATCGTTGTAGCCGGCCAGCGGTGCCAGAATCAGGCGGTTGTCCAGAACTTTACCGGCGATGGTCAGCATCATTTGAGCGTGACTGTTCCAGGCCAAGGCAAGTCTTGGGGCACGGCCACAGGTTCCCGGGCAGCGCCCAAGCATCGCGTTTCCCAGAGGCACAATAAAAAAGGCCGGCTCCCGGGAGCCGGCCTGGAAGAGTCGCGGAGTATTTCACAGTCTGGCGATTTCCACCAATGATCGCTGATATATCTTTTGGGCCAGATCTTCGATGATCGTTTCGAGGGCCTCGTCGGCATTGTCGCGGGTTACCGCGGCATCAGCGGTGATCCTGTAACTCTGCTGCCACGATTCAACCGGTCTTTCGATCAGCACCCGGTCGGTAGCCAGGTCCTTGAAGATATATCGGACCTTGAGAGTCAGCCGAACATCGGAAGTCGTGTTGGTGCTGCCATAAGCCAGGCTCGGGATGTCTATCGAGACGATCTCGCCGGCCAGGATAAAATCGGCATTTTCCTTGTTCTTGGAAATCCTGATAGACCCGGATTTCTGGTACCATTTGAGCAGCTCCTGATAGATCCGGGAGTCAAGCTGCAGGTTGCTTGTTCTATTCTTCCAGGTAGTAACGTAGATGACTTTTTCCGGACCGGAATAAACATACGGGTTGCGGTACCCGCATCCGGAGAGCAATACACCCACAGCCATGAGTATGAATATCCAGCCGATGTGATGTTTCAAACCGTGACTCCTTTTTTCATTGCGTTGGGATGCTGATCTACTGGTCGTCGTGCAGTCTGCAGATAAGGTAGTATTAAACAACAATATTAACAAGTTTCTTCTTCACCACAATTACCTTTTTGAGCGGTTTATCTCCAATGAAGCGGCGCAGCTTGTCATCGGCAAGGGCCTGTTCCTGGAGATGTGCATCGTCGATATCTGCGGCCACCTGAATTTTAGAGCGCACCTTGCCGTTAACCTGCAGCACGATAACCAATTCTTCCTCGCGGGCCTTTTCTTCGTCGTACTCCGGCCAGGACTGATTTTCAGGGGAGGCTTCAAATCCTAATAAATCCCACATCTCGGCACTGAAATGGGGGACCATCGGGTAAAGCAGAACGAGCATGGCTCTGAGCGCCTCGGTGAGGGTGGCCAGATCGAGACTGGAATCGGTGTTGTTCGGAGCTCTGGCAGAAAGCGTGTTGAACAATTCCATGATTGCACTGATCGCGGTATTGAAATGAAATTCATTTTCAATATCGTAGCTGACCTTTTTGATGGTCTGGTGCATCTTTCTCGACAGTGCAGTATCGGTGGAAACTTCACTGCCAGGTGCTTGACAAGAAGCGATATGTTCAGAAAACTCGATGACATATCGATAGATGCGGTTCAGGAAGCGATTGGCCCCTTCCACACCCTGGGCGTTCCATTCCAGGTCGCGCTCGGGCGGGGCGGCGAAAAGACTGAACAAGCGGACCGTGTCGGCGCCGTACTGGCTGATCAGTTGATCCGGATCGACAACATTGCCCTTGGACTTGGACATCTTGGCGCCATCCTTGATCACCATGCCCTGGGTCAGCAGATTGGTAAATGGTTCGGCTATGTCTAGGTAGCCAAGATCACGCAGTACTTTCGTGAAAAAACGGGAATAGAGCAGGTGGAGGATAGCGTGCTCGACACCGCCGATATACTGGTCCACTGGCAGCCAATAACTGGATTTCTCCTTATCAAGCGGTGCATCACTGCTGTCGGGGCAGGCGAATCTGGCGAAGTACCAGGACGACTCGACAAAGGTGTCCATAGTATCGGTCTCGCGGCGGGCCCCGGCGCCGCAGGTCGGACAGACGGTTGCGATGAATTCGGGGCGCTGGCTGAGCGGTCTGCATTCATTGGTTGAGGTGTCGCTGTCTTCGGGCAGAAGCACCGGGAGATCAGCGATCGCCACCGGCACGACCCCGCATGTGTCACAGTGAATCATCGGAATCGGCGCACCCCAATAGCGCTGCCTGGAAATGCCCCAGTCACGCAGACGATAGGTGGTAAGGGCCCGGCCAAAATTGTTTTTTCGGGCGTATTCGATGATGGCCCGCTGGGCCTCAACCGAGTCCATACCGGAGAATGGGCCGGAATCCACCAGGGTGCCGGCAATGGTCGACGCCTCAGTCATTTTTGCATCGGTCAGGACGGTATCCGGTGGTATAACAACGGGTTTGATTGGCAGCGCATATTTACGGGCAAACTCGAAATCGCGCTGGTCATGGGCCGGTACTGCCATGACGGCGCCGGTGCCGTATTCCATCAGGACGAAGTTGGCCACGTAGATCGGCACCTCTTCTCCATTATACGGGTTGCGGCAATAGCGACCAGTAAAGATGCCTTTCTTTTCCGGCTCTTGGTGCAGGCTTTGGCGTTGTTTCTCCTGGACAACCTTATGGATGAATTGTCTGATCTCATTTTCATTCTGGTTGCCTGCCAACAGCCTATCGAGCAGCGGATGTTCCGGGGCAAGAGACATAAAGGTGACGCCGTAGATGGTATCGGGCCTGGTGGTAAATATCGAGATGCACTCGTCAGAGTCGACGAGCTTGAAGTCACATGATAACCCGGTTGATCTGCCAATCCAGTTTTGCTGCATGGTGGCGACTTTTTCAGGCCAGCCCTCCAGCGTCTCGAGGTCGCTGAGCAACTCTTCGGTATAGGAGGTAATTTTAAAAAACCAGCCGTTCATCTGACGAGCTTCAACCAGCTCGTCGCAGCGCCAGCAGGCTCCATCGATAACCTGTTCGTTGGCCAGCACGGTCTGACAGGTCTCGCACCAATTGATGGTCGTCACCCGCTGGTAGACGAGTCCCTGCTGGTACATTTCGATGAAAATTTTCTGTTCCCAGCGGTAATATGCCGGGTCGCAGGTGGCGAACTCCCGCCGCCAGTCATAAGAGAGTCCGAGCTGCTTGAGCTGGGAGCGCATGTAGTCGATATTTTCATACGTCCATTTGGCCGGGTGGGTGTGGTGTTTCTGGGCCGCGTTTTCGGCCGGCAGCCCAAAAGCATCCCAGCCCATCGGATGGAGGACGTTGTAGCCCCGCAGCCTTTTGTAGCGGGCCACCACGTCGCCGATGGTATAGTTGCGCACATGGCCCATGTGGATGCGTCCGGAAGGGTAGGGAAACATCTCCAGCACATAATATTTTTCCCTGTCCGCCTCCTCGCTGACCTGATAGGTGCCGGACTGCTCCCAGTGCTGCTGCCATTTGCGTTCGACGCGTTTAAAATCGTATTTATTCGTAGATTGATCTGAGATGCTCATGCATGTCCTCGAGTTTGCCGGTAAGAGACGGCCACTGCAGGCGATCCGCGCTACGCTGCCGGTGGGGAATAATCCTGGGTGCTGAGGTTTTCAAAGGTGGTGAATTCTTTCTTGAAAAACAGCCGGGCTACGCCGGTGGGGCCGTTGCGTTGCTTGCCGATAATGATCTCGGCAATACCTTTATCGGGATTGTCATCCGACTTGTTGTATACTTCGTCGCGGTAGATAAAACAGATTACGTCTGCATCCTGCTCAATGGCGCCAGATTCGCGCAGATCCGACATCATCGGCCGTTTATCGGTTCTGCTTTCCAGGCCTCGGTTCAACTGGGAAAGAGCCAGCACCGGAAGGTTATGCTCCTTGGCAATGGCCTTCAGGGCTCGAGATATTTCACTGATTTCCTGGGTTCGGTTTTCTGCGTTGCGGCCCTGCATCAACTGCAGATAGTCAACCAGAATCATGCCGATATCGTTTTTCGAGGCGAGCCGTCGAATTTTGGAGCGCATATTGGGCACGGTCAGGGCAGGGGTGTCGTCGATATAGATTGGTGCATCGGACAACATGCCTACAGCTCTGGTCAGATGCGGCCAGTCCTCTGAGTGCAGTTTGCCGGTGCGAATGCGCTGTGAATCGATGCGGCCCACCGAGCTGAGCAATCGCATGGCAAGCTGTTCTTTGGACATCTCCAGGCTGAAGATCGCCACTCCTGTTTTCTCAACCAGGGCGGCATGCTGAGCTATGTTCATCGCCAGCGAGGTCTTGCCCATGGACGGGCGGCCGGCCAGCACAATCAGATCCGAGGGCTGGAGGCCGGAAGTCATTCTGTCCAGATCTAAATAGCCGGTGGGAACCCCGGTGACCAGTTCTTTTCTCTCGTAGAGTTTCTGGACGGTTTTGAAACTCTCCGGGATAATACTTTTCAGCGGGGTAAAAACGGTAGCGTTTTTTCTGCCCGCGATATCGAAGATCGACTGTTCCGCCTCGTCTACCAGCTTGTCTATATCGTCCTGCTCCTCGAAACAACGGTTGGCAATATCGCTGCTCGTGTTGATGAGGTTTCTCAATATCGATTTCTGCTTGATGATCTTGGCATAGGCGACGATATTGGCGGTCACCGGTACGATCGATGTAAGTGAAGCGAGGTAAGATGCGCCGCCGACGGCTTCGAGCCTTTTGGTATCGTTAAGCAGACTGGTGAGGGTGACCAGGTCGTGGGGTTCTTCGCGATCGAACAACTCAGCCATCGCCTCGAAAATGACGCGGTGGGCCTCACGGTAGAAATCGGCCCCCGAGATGAATTCGTTGACCGTCAGAAAGCCATCTTCTTTGAGAAGAATCGAGCCGAGAACAGACTGTTCGGCATCGATATTGTGCGGCGGAATCCGGCTGCTCACCACGCGCTCCAATGATGATCCAGGCTGAAAAATATCATTCATCTGAGGGTTTTGGGTATGACGACGGGTAAAATAAGATGTCTAATATACTGGAGGTGTTGTGTCAAAACAAAAACACACCCGGGAGATTAACTCCGGGGTGTGTTGCACCGCGGATGCCACGCAAACGGGTGCCGATCCCCGTCGGCGCTGCATGGCAGCAGTCGACACCGGTATTTTTTTTTAGGCTTCCGATTCCTGGGCCTTAACCGTGACATTGATCTCCGCTTCCAGATCAAAGCCGACCTTGATGGTCACCTGACGTTCACCAAGCGTTTTAATCGGTTCAGACAAGTTGATGTTGCGTTTGTCCACTTCGATCTTTTTTTCCATGAGCCGGTCATGGATATCGCCGGCGGTGACCGAGCCGAACAGTTTGTCATCTTCTCCGGCGAGTTCCTCGAACTCAAGGGAGATGCCGCTGAGTTTCTTGTAGAGATTCTCGGCGATCTTGCGTTGTGCATCCAGACGGGCCTGGATCTGGGCCTTGTTCTGCTGGAGGACCGCCAGGTTCGAGGCATCAGCGATAACGGCCTTGCCCTGGGGCAGCAGATAGTTCCTGGCAAAGCCAGGTTTGACCTTGACCACATCGCCTTCTCTGCCCAATGAATCAATGGTTTCTTTGAGAATGAGCTCCATAGTTAACTCCTGATATTGTTGTGGCCGACTAAGCGGACCATTTTATCCATCATTGTCCTGGTTTTCCTGATTGCCCGGTTGACCACCGGTGCTGATTTTTAGCTTCCTGAGATCGAGCCAGACATCCCCGACGCCCGCTATCAGCAACAGAACCGTGCCAAACGACTGGAACAGCATCATCGCGTAAAGAAAGAAGCGAAGCAGCGGGGGAACATGCCATCTATGCAGGAAGAAACTGAGTACCGAAAATCCTTGAAACAGATAAATCAAACTGAAGCAGATCAACAGGTTGATACCGGCAAGCCGGATGGCGGGAATCGGCACCATGGCCATGAGTGCAGTGCCGATCAGCACCCAGATTAATTTATCGGGCAGTTTCCAGCGCTGGTGATCGGGCCAGGCCCGGTATCGGGTAAAGCGTACGATTAAGCGATTGCCCAGCAGCATGGTCGACCAGACGATCAGCAGCACCAGGCAGACCATCAGCGCCGGCAGGATCTTTGGAAAAACCGTCTTCATCTGAAAAAACGACTGTTCCAGCAAAGCCATGGTATCGGGCGCGACACTCTCGCTCTGGCGGTAATAGGAAAGTGCCTGTTCGATGTCGTGATCGAGGTTCTGCAGGAACTCGGTAACCGGATTGATGCCGGTCAGCGCAGTCTGGCTGGTGAGCAGTAGAATCCAGCAGGAGCACAGCACGATGGTGCCCTTGAGGCCGGACAGGCTCGGGCTGTCGCTGCGAAAACCGGATTGAGCGAGACTGTACCCCAGAGGTATCAGCGCTGCGGCAAAAATCACCATTGCCAAAGATGAGATGAAAAAGCCGACGGCAGCGGCCAGAGCGGTGCCGGTTAAAATAAAACGCAGACCAAAGCGCCAGCGGTACAGGTAAAAAAGTACCACGGTCGGTATGCTGAAGCAGAGCCAGCCGAACAGGCCCATCTGCACTGTGGGCAGCAGCAGCAGGAGGGCGAACAGGATTATATAGACAAAACTCCTGTTTCCTGCTGAACTGTTGTCTTCCGGTGACACAAGCGCCTCGGCCCTATTCATTTAGCTTTGGGTGTTTCCTGAGTATGGAAGCAGCGCAATATGCCGGGCTTTTTTCACTGCGGAGCAGAGTTGACGCTGATGCGTTGCACAGGTTCCAAGTATCCGACGGGGTATGATCTTGCCTCGCTCGGTTACGAAATTACGTAATGTTTTTTGATCCTTATAATCGATATTTATTTCTTTATCGACGCAGAACCGGCAAATCTTCTTCCTTGAAAACAGTCTTTTCTGTTGTCTTTCGGCCATGGTTATTCTCCCTGGACAGATACGATGCGTATTTTTTTGTCCTGTTGAAATTGGTTACTGATCAGCGTCCTGCTCTTCCAGAGCAGCAGCGGTGTGAGCCTGCTTCTGTTCAACTGACTCGGCCTTCTTTTCTTCCTGCGGCTCACTGCTGGTAACTTCCGCTTCTTCTTCCTGCTGCCCGGTATCGCTGGCTTCTTCTTCAGTTTCTCCGGCCGTGGCCAGGGCTTCTGCTTCACTGGCGGCCGCGCTGATTTCTTCGGCGCTAATGGCGTCGGAAACTCTGACGGTGAGGTATTTCAGCACAGCGTCATCAATGCGGAACTTACGCTCAATTTCGGAAACAACCTCGGGAGATGCGGCGAAATCACAAAGGATGTAATACCCCTGGAGTTCCTTCTTGATCGGATAGGCCAGTTTTCTCATTCCCCATTTATTCAGGAAAATGACCGTACCGCCATCGTCTATGATGAGTTGATTGGTGTTTTCTACTACTCGTGAGATCTCATCTTCGCTCAGGGACGGGCGAAGAATATAAATTTGTTCGTACCTTCTCATAAGATCCTCCTCGTGGACTTATTTATGCGGGTTATCCGCAGTACGGCCCTCGCTATCCAAGGCAGAGAGCGAAGAGGTATGATGGGATCCGCTACAGCAGCGAATCGCTGAATAACTCTTTATATCTAATAAACTGATGTATTCAAGTCAAGTCTTTTCCTGATCTGTTTTTTCTTCAGCCTTGATTCTGTGCCACTGCTTGCGGAGGGCCTTTTCATCGGTTACGACAGCATCGCCAAAAACGTGCGGATGGCGTCGGATCAGTTTCTGGTTGATCCCGCTGATGATGTCAGCAAGATTGAATTTTTTATTCTCTTCACTGATTTGGGCGAGCATGAGTATCAGGTAGAGAAAATCACCGAGTTCCTCGCACAGGTTGTCAAAATCATTTGTATCGATGGCCTGGATGATTTCTTCAAGTTCTTCATTGAGGTATCGTGCCAGTGATTCGATGGTCTGTTTCCTGTCCCAGGGACAGCCGTTTTTCCCACGAAGTTTCCTGATGGTTGTGACAAGATCGTTGAGATCTGACAAAAAAGGCTCCATGTCGCTTTTACCTGTTTAGCTTGAGCTTCGTTGTAAGTAGTTGACAATTATAGGATAAGTAATAATAAAGTAAGACATTGACAGTTCCTCGGTAAAAAAAGCTGTTTCATAGGGTTGACTTATCAGCCCTGACCAACTATGTAGTCTATGGCAGATGATAAACCCTTCAATGTGGGATGGTGCTGAACTGGATGCAAACGCTTAAAGCGAGTTGACCGGAAAAACCGATCGCACTATCCTGCAGAAACAACAAAACAGAAAAAATGAGGTTTTGCAAAGTGATTGATCAGGACAAAAAACAAAAACTGCTGCTGGAAAAACATAAAGATATAGCCCGTATAGATCAGGAGTCCAAGCGGACCCATGGATGGTACGTGCGTGTCCGATTCAAGGGGCAGACCCACTCTAAATTTTTCTCCGACCGGAAATGCGGTGGTCGCTATTCAAGTCTGCTTTCTGCTATTGCCTGGCGTGACCAGACCGAGCGTAAACTTGGTAAGGTCAGGACCAATAAGCACATGGTGACGGTGAGCAATTCCGGGACCGGTGTGGTCGGTGTTCGGCTCAACGATAAACTGAACCGCTACGAAGTGAGTTGGGTCACTCCCCATGGGAAGCAGGGAAAAACCTCCGTGTCCATTAAAAAGCACGGCAAGAAGGCTGCTTTCGAGCGAGCTTGCAAAATCCGCAGGGATCGCGAGACCGCCCGACTCGAGATTTAGCAACAAACCTTTTGTTTGGCCGGCACCGATCTGGTCGAATCGGTGCCGGCTTCCTGCCTGTTCTGTCCCATCGCCTGCATGTCATTTTGTGCTATTGCCTTAATTTTGGGGCTGTCGGTGTATTGAAAGTATTGACATATGCTGGCTGACAGTGGTATCTTTATATGTTATTGTTTTGGCTATATAGCAACAGGATGATCTTCTAATATTTCTTATGAGGTTTTGCATAATGTACGCGATCGTAAAAACAGGTGGTAAGCAATACCAGGTGGCAGTTGGTGACCAACTGATGGTTGAAAAGCTGGAAGGAAATGTCGGGGACAACGTTGAACTCGATACGGTACTGCTGGTTGCTGACGGCGAGGCGGTCACCGTTGGAAAACCGATAATTGATGGAGCAAAAGTCGTCGCCACTATCATCGAGCAGGGAAAACACCGGAAAATAAAGGTATTCAAGAAGAAGCGGAGAAAAGGTTACCGGTTGATGAAAGGGCATCGGCAGGCCTATACATCCCTGAAAATTTCAGACGTCAGCCTCTAGATTGTAGCGGATCAGGCTGGCAGATCTTCAGATTTGAAAAAGGAGTAGAAGATGGCTCATAAAAAAGCAGGAGGCAGTTCAAGGAACGGACGTGACTCCAGCGGACAAAGACGGGGTATCAAAAAGTTCGGCGGCGAAAATGTCAAAGCCGGAAATATCATCGTCCGGCAGCTCGGCACCAAGATTCATCCCGGAACCAACGTCGGATGCGGAAGAGATTACACCCTGTTCGCCAAAGTAGACGGTGTGGTAACCTTTGAGGAATTTGGTAAGAACAGAAAACGGGTAAGTGTCTATCCGCCTGCCTGAGCGGATTGAGTAGAGACTGTTCTCACAGGCCGTTCTTCAGGTAGTCGACTCGATCATCACTGCGGTGATGGTCGAGTTTTTTTTTGACCGTCTTTTGAGCAAAGGCCCAAAAGGTTCAGGGGAAGACCGGGATAGCAGAAATACCATGTCCTTTATTGATGAAGCGAAATTTTTTGTCAAGGCTGGAGACGGCGGCAACGGCTGCGTCAGCTTTCGACGGGAAAAGTATGTTCCCAGAGGCGGGCCGAACGGCGGTGACGGCGGCCGGGGCGGCGATGTTATCATTGCGCTACGAAGCGGCTGCAGTCACTCGATCGATTTTAAATATCCGCTCCCACTTCAAGGCAGGACGCGGGCGGTCATGGTCAGGGCAAAGACATGCACGGCCAGTGCTGGCTCGGACCTGATTGTTGAAGTACCCGTCGGATCGATCATCAAAGACGCTGAAAGCCAGGGAAATACTCGCCGATCTGACTGATGAAGAGTCAAGAGTTCGTAGCCGCACAAGGCGGCAGGGGAGGCCTTGGCAATGCTCATTTTGCCAGCGCCACCAACCGGACCCCCCGTATCGCCACCAAGGGTAAACCGGGCGAGGAGCGCTGGCTTACATATCGAGCTTAAACTGATCGCCGACGTGGGCCTGGTCGGCTTGCCCAATGCCGGCAAATCGAGTCTGCTGGCCTGCCTCTCCGCGGCCAATCCCAAAATCGGCGACTACCCGTTTACCACCCTGGAACCGCAGCTCGGCGTGCTCAGGTTCAAGTATTCAGAACCATATATCATTGCAGATATTCCCGGTCTGATCGAGGGTGCCCATCAGGGTGTAGGCCTCGGGCACGGTTTCCTGAAACACATCGAACGCACGTCGGTTATCGTCCATGTCGTCGACATCTCTTCCGAAGACAACCTCGCCATAATTTCGAGGTTCTCGGAACGGGAACTGAGACATATAAGCAGAGCCTTGCTGATCGTATCAAACTGGTGGTCCTCAATAAAATCGATCTGGTCGATCCGGAAATGGTTGAAGAAATTGCCGATGAGTACACCTTGAGTCAGCAACGATTCGGTGCCGCCGTATCCGTCGTTTCGGCGAGCACCGGTGCAGGAATTGAAGCGCTGCGTGTTGCTCTGCTGGAGACGCTCGAACAGCATCGGGCCGACGAGTCGCTGGCAGAATCAGAAAATCAAGAAGGTAGCGAAGATGACGGATAAGGTAACCAGGCAGGAAGGTCTCTATCTTCGTCAGACCCTGTTCGACAAGGCCCGTCGCATTGTCGTCAAGGTTGGCAGTGCGGTGCTCGACCCGGTGAGGATGGTCTGGCTGTTAAGGTGATAGAAAATATCGCCCGAGAAATCTCTTTTCTGCACAACAGCGGCCGCGAGGTGATCCTGGTCAGTTCCGGGGCGGTTGCGGCGGGATCAAGGCGAGGATCGGCTATCGAAGGCCAGTTCGGTAATTCGGCATCAAGGAGAAGCAGGCCCTGGCAGCCATAGGTCAATCCTGCCTGATGCAGGCCTATGATCAGGTCTTCACTGAACTTGGCCAGACTCGTTGCGCAGGTATTGCTCACCCATAACGATCTGGCCAATCGGCAGCGTTATCTCAACGTCCGCAACACGCTGTTCACCCTGTTCAAATTTGGCGCAATCCCGATTATCAACGAGAATGATACGGTCTCCGTTGAGGAACTTCGTTTTGGCGACAACGATATGCTCGGCGCTCATATCTGCAATCTGGTCGAAGCGGATATGTTTATCTGCCTGACCGATGTGGTCGGCATGTATAACGCCAACCCGGGCACTGATCCGACGGCTCGACCCATCTATACCGTGGACCGGTCACCCCGGAAATCGAGGCGATGGTATCCAACGTTACCAGCGCCCTCGGCAGCGGCGGCATGCGCTCCAAATTGAAGGCCGCAAAAATGGTGGCTTCCGGAGGGGGCAGCTCCTTTATCGGACCGGGCCGGGAGCCGGATATCTTACGAAAACTGTTCAGCGGAGAGATGATCGGCACCTTTTTCCTGCCCCATAAAGATCGTATCAGCGGCCGGAAACGCTGGATTGCTTCTGTATTAAAACCCAAAGGACGCTTGATTCTCGACGATGGTGCCTGCAGAGCCCTGGTCGACAAGAACAAGAGCCTGCTCCCCTCAGGAATTGCAGAAGTTGAAGGGGAGTTTGGGGTTGGCGATGCGGTACACTGTATAGACAGCAACGGCAGGAGGATTGCGGTTGGATTGATTAACTACAGCTCCATTGATATAAAAAAGATTCGCGGGTATCATTCGCGGGAGATTGAGACCATCCTAGGATATTGCGACAGTGAAGAGGTAATGCACCGGGATAATATTGTCATAGTGTAAAACCGGCATATAAGGGCATAACAATGGCGATCGAACAGGCTATAAGAGACATGGCAATCAGGACCAGGGCTGCTTCGCAGGGTCTGGCGACTCTGTCGACCGAAGTAAAAAACAAGATGCTGGCCACCGTGGCAGCCCTTCTTGAACGGGACAAAGAGCAGATTCAGGCTGAAAACGCTAAAGATCTGGCTGCCGGTAGAGAACAGGGGCTTTCCGCGGCGATGCTTGATCGCCTGGAGCTTTCTGACGCGGTAATCGCCAGTATGATAAGCGGGTTGTCCGAGGTGATCAGCCTGCCGGACCCGGTCGGCAGGATCTCCGACATGACCCGCCGTCCCAGCGGCATCAGTGTTGGCAGAATGAGAATTCCGATCGGTGTGGTGGCGATGATCTACGAATCCCGTCCCAATGTCACCATCGATGCCGCAGCACTCTGTTTGAAGGCCGGTAACGGGGTAATCCTTCGGGGCGGCTCGGAGGCCATCCATTCAAATATCGCTCTGGCTAACCTGCTTCAGCGGGCGCTGCGGGAACAAGGCATTAACGGCGACGCGGTGCAGGTGGTCGACACGACTGACCGGCAGGCCATACAATATCTGCTGCAGCAGGAGGAATCCATTGACTTGATTATTCCCCGGGGAGGTGAAGGGTTGATCAGGTTTGTTTCCGAAAACTCGCGGATCCCGGTGCTGAAACACTACAAGGGGGTCTGCCATATTTATGTTGATCGCGATGCCGACCTGGCCAAGGCAACCCCGATTATTATGAACAGCAAGACACAACGCCCCGGCGTCTGCAACGCTCTGGAAGGCTTGCTGGTGCACCGTGACCTGGCTGGGCACTATCTGCCGCGGCTCGGTGGTGAATTCAGCAGGGCCGGGGTCATCGTGGTCGGCTGTCCAGGAGACCGTTGCCCTGCTGCCTGGGGCAGAGCCGGCAGCAGAAGATGACTGGGGCACCGAATGGCTGGAGCTGAAGCTCTGTGTCAAGGTGGTCGGCTCACCCGAGGAGGCCAAAAGCTATATTGCCCGATATGGTTCAAAGCACACCGAGTCGATCATCACCGAAGACTACAGCACCGCGCAGGATTTTCTGGCCAGCGTCGATGCCTCAGCGGTGATGGTTAACGCCTCGACCCGATTCAACGACGGCGGACAGCTTGGCCTGGGCACCGAAATCGGCATCAGCACCTCCAAGCTCCATGCTTATGGTCCCATGGGTCTTGAAGAATTGACCACCAGAAAGTTTATCGTTTACGGCAGCGGCCAGGTCAGGGGGTAATGACAAGTATCGGGCTCCTTGGAGGCACGTTCGACCCGATCCACAACGGGCACCTGCAGCTTGCTGAGGCTGCGGTGAAATCCTGCGGGATGGACCAGATTCTCTTTGTTCCGGCAGGACATCCTCCCCATAAGGACGAAGCCTTTGTCTGTGATATCCTCCATCGCTTGCAGATGTTGAGACTGGCGCTAGCGGGGATGGAACATTTCAAGATTTCAGAAATTGAAATCAGGCGTGATACTCCTTCCTATACCATAGATACGTTAAGGCAATTGCATGAACAATCAGGACCTGATATAGAGAATTATTTCATCATCGGCTTTGATGCGATAATTGAAATCGAGACATGGTATCGCTGGCAGGAGTTGCTGAGATCGACCGATTTTATCGTGGCCCTCAGGCCCGGTTTCTCGCTTGAGCAAATCGAAAAACTGCTTATCAGAAATGGTTACTATCCCCACCCGCAGAAAGGTGACTGCTGGGTGCACGGGGTCCGCGAAAATCGGGTTCATTTTCTTATGGAACCCATTGCCGATATATCCTCCACTGAGATCAGAAAGAGAATGAGAGAAAATCGGCAATGGCAGCATCTGGTGCCTGAACCGGTAAGTGCCTACATCAAAGAGCACAATTTGTACGGATCGGGGGAAAACGGCTCTCCGACTGCCTGAAGATCAAGCAGTTTTTATAGGTTCATATCTGTGCATGTCTGAAAACCATACAAAACTATCTCCTCGCCGGCAGATACGACTGCTCATTCTCGATGATTCGTTGATGTTTCGCAGATTTCTGCGTGAGCTGCTGGTGGATAGTTCGACCATATTGATCGTCGGAGAGGCGGCCAATGGCCTGGAGGGTATCGAACTGCTCAATACCTGCCGACCTGATGTGATACTGGTGGATATGGAGATGCCGATCATGGACGGCATGTCGGCTCTGCAGCATATCATGCTGCACCGGCCGACACCAATACTGATGCTTTCCAGCATTTCCCGTGAAGGAACCGCCCGTTGCTTCGATGCCTTGAAAAATGGTGCGGTGGATTTTTTAGGCAAGGATCAGCTCCATCCTGGAAAGGGCTTGGAAGCCCTTAAAAATGAGCTGGTCTATCGGATTATCCGGGCTTCAAAAGTGAAGGTTCAGTCGAAAACCATGATCCGCGGGGCTAACAATCACAGCACTGCTGCGCCGTCTGCTGAACCCCGAGTGGTTTTTTGCGAGGACTGCGGAGCACGGAATATCATCGACCCCGGTAATGGAGATGAGCAGGGCAAGGTTGCCTGTCGCCAGTGCGGAGATCTGCTGGAAGCGATCGACATCCCCAAGTATCGTCGGGTTTCCTATATCGGTGTGATTGGGGCCGGCCGCGGCAGTACGGTGAACCTGCTGACAATCATCTCGAGACTGCCCGCTGAGATGAGCGGTGCTTTAATCGTTGTGCTGCATGAAACATACGATCATATTGACTCGTTCGTTCGTTACCTCAAGGAATTCAGCAGTATCAATGTCGTGCGGCTCAATGAAGGGATGAATATCGAGGGAGGAAACTGCTATATCGCTTCGTCTGCAGACTGCTTTCACATGGTGGCCCACTCTACCAATTACACCATTCGCCAGTCCATCCCGGAACCAGGTCAGGGGCCTCTGGACCTGCTGATCAACTCGATTGCCGCAATAGTCAAGAGCCGTATTGTTGCGCTGGTGCTATCCGGTGAGCAGCTTGAGGGGGTGCGCGGATTTCAACGGGTCAAACAGAGTGGTGGAACCGCCCTTGTGTTGAACTCTGCGAGCTGTCTCTGCAAGGAAATGGGCGAGAATATTCTGAAAAAATGTTCAGTCGACAAAATTGTCGATGACTGTGAATGCATCAATTTTCTTTTGCAGGCCCAGGAAACGGCCAGTTATCTGAAGGGTACCGATGCTGTGGGAAGAACAGGTTGAGCTGCTGAAGCAGGGGCTTCACAAAGAGCTGGTCAAAAAAGCATACGGACCGGCCTCCAGGGGGCGCAGAGTCTACCCCGACCGGGAACGGGTATTCGATTCGATGAGGGTAACCTCTTTTTCCGAAGTCCGGGTGGTTATCATCGGCCAGGATCCCTATATCAATGAACATCCGCAACTGGGGCCGGAGGCGCACGGCCTCTGCTTCTCGGTAAAAGACGGTATTCCTGCGCCGCCGTCTTTGAAAAACATCTTCAGGGAAATCGACGACAGTCTGCACGCCGGGCAGAACCGCAAGGTCAGCACCGACCTGACCCGCTGGGCTAAACAGGGTGTCCTGCTCCTCAATGCGAGCCTGACCGTCATCGCCGGGCAATCAAACTCCCATGCGCACCTGGGCTGGCACCGCCTCACCGATGACATTATCCAGACCATCTCCGCCAAAAAAGAACACGTGGTCTTCATGCTCTGGGGAGCGTTTGCCCAGAAAAAGGTGGAGCTGATCGATATGAGCAAACATCTGGTATTGAAGACGAGTCATCCGTCACCGCTTTCTGCTCACCGCGGCTTTCTCGGATCAGGTGTATTTGTCGCTTGCAACCGCTACCTGCAGAAAAACGGCCTGCAGCCGATCGACTGGTGAGGACCGGCTCAGAGGATTGTTCTGATTATATCTTTTTTTCCTACAATTCCGATCATCTCACCCGCCTCGTCGATTACCGGCAGGGTGTGGATATGCTTGTCGCTCATCAGCGTAGCTATTTCATCGAGTGGGGTATCGCCAGAGATGGTGACCGGCGGAGACGTGCAGATGTCGGCAACCGTAGCAGCAGCAATTTTTTTGAGCTCCTTCTCCATTTTCTCGGGCGAGTCGAGAAAAAAGAACGAATCGAGGATGGTAATTACCGTCGGTACCTTTAGGCGTTTGTTGTGAAAGATCAGATCACTTTCAGTGACGATACCGATCACCACGCCCTGTTCGTCGACCACCGGCACACCGGAGATATTGTTCTGGGTGAAGATGGTAGCCAGCATGCGGATCGAACTATCGGGTGCAACGGTTATCACTTCCTGGGTCATTATGTCCCGGGCCGTTTTCATTATCTCAGCTCCTCTAAATATTTGACTGCGGCTGGTATTTCATCCGCTACTTCCGAGGCGGTAAAACCGACACCGGATCGCTCCATCAGACGGTCCGCGCTGAAGCCGTGCAGAAAAACCCCGAGCGTGCAGGAAATCGGCAGCTCAAGTCCCTGGCAGATCAGCGAGCCGATCAGGCCACCGAGGACATCTCCCATGCCGCCGGTGGCCATGCCGGGATTACCGGTGCTATTGAGAAACAGATTCTGGTTCCAGGCCACGATGGTGCCGGCTCCTTTGAGAACCACAATGAGCGTCTCCTGGCCGGTTTGAAATTGATCTAGACAGGTGTGCACCGCAGCGACTCGGTCCTGCTGCACCTCTTCGCTTGAAAGTGATAGCAGACGAGCCATTTCTCCCGGATGCGGAGTGAGAATTCGTGCCCCACCGGGACTGCCGAGATCGTCCCTTCGTTTGGCCATGATGTTCAGCGCATCGGCGTCGATTACCAGTGGAATCGGCAGATTGCGGTAAAGTGCAAGAACCAGTTCTGCGGTAGCCGGATCCTGCCCCAGCCCGGGACCGAGGACCAGGCAGTTTGCCTGATCCAGATATTGGCAGATCGAGTCGAGGTCGTCGTTATGAAAACTGCTCAGCGAGTGCTCGAGCGGGATGGTCATTGCTTCGGCCAGCGCAGTCTCGAAAACGGGGTTCAATATTCGGGGTGCAAAGAGACTGACCAGACCGCAGCCGCTGCGCAGCGCACCCCTGGCAGCCAGCAGCGGGGCGCCGGTCTTGCCGGCAGATCCGCCGGCAATCATCAGGTGTCCGCTGTGGCCCTTGTGCGCATCAGCAGGTCTTTGCAGATGCTGAAGCCAGGCCACGGCGTGTTTTTCTGTAATTGCACCTGCCTCCACCTCGATACGCTCAAACACGGCCGGCGGGATGCCGATGTCGATGATGTGCAGTTCACCGGTATAGCGCTTTGCAGTGGCCTGCAGCTGGCCAATTTTGGCACAGCCATAGGCGGCGGTGATCGTTGCCCTGATGCAGCTGCCCAGTACATGGCCAGTCCTGGAATCGAGTCCGGACGGGGTGTCCACCCCGATAACCGGAATAGCCGCTGCCAGACTGAGCTGGTTGATCAGCTCGATAAGCGTCTTGAAATGCCCTTCTACCGCGCGGTCTAGACCGGTACCGAAAATCGCATCGACCACAATCCTGGGTCCGGGGGGCTGCAGCAGGAAATGTTCGATGCGCTTGGTTGCTTCAGCGACCTTGTCGTTTTTGTCGCAGATGAGAAAGTCGAGTTCGAGCTGCTGAAAAATACGCAGATTGACCTCACTGTCTCCCCGCAGTTTGTCGGGGTCGATCAGGAAAACCACAAACAGTCGAGCACCAAGCTGATGCAGGTGTCTGGCGATAACCAGGCCGTCGCCGCCGTTGTTTCCCGGGCCTACAAAAATCGCAATGCTGGCGCCCCTGAGTTCCCCAAGGCGACGCTCCATCAAGCGAACGGTGCCAACCCCGGCATTTTCCATCAGCACGATGCCCGGAATGGTGAATGCATCGATTGCACATCGATCGATGCGCCTCATTTGACTGCCGTCGGGCAACGGTGTTCTAGGCGGATCGGGATTCATCTGGGAGCTGCTCCTGCTTCTGCTTGTCGGCCAGAATGGTCCTGCAGAACATGCACGGCTCAAAACCGGCTTTGAGCGCTACATGACTGTTTTTGAATTCAACCGAACAGTTCTGTGCATAATAATAGTCACATTCGGGGAAATGGAAAATACGATTTCTGGCGTTACCGCGCAGAATCTTGTTCCGGGCAGAGTCAACTGCGTCGGGTAAACGTCTGGAGCTGAAAATGTCGCTGCGCAGCCATTGGTAGAGCCCTTTTGACCAAACGACCAGAGCATTGATCATTCGATCGAACATACTCTGGACAAAAGGAGTGACAAGCGGCTTTTCATGGGCGGCCCGGTTGATCAGAATAACCGCGAGCAAAAAAAACAGGGTGTTGGGTATCCACATGATCAGCGGGACCGGCAGGCCACCACTGTTGGCCAGGTTGCGGGACATGGTGAACATCACATAGTAGGTGATATAGAAGATCAAACCAAAGGGTATGCCAATGGCGCGCCGGCCGGGACCTGCCTGTAAACCGAGCGGCATGCCAAGCAGGGAGAGAAAGAGGCAGCCGATCGGCAGAACGAGCCGCTTGTGAAACTCGGTATGATAGGCGCGACCGTTTGGGGTGTCGAGGCCGGCCTCCCTGGCCCGGTCCATGAGTTCGGCCATATTCATGGTACCCCGCTTCTTGAAATTGGGAGCCCGGGCGGGGAGAGAAAGCGGCAATTTGATAATGTAGCGGTCGAAGGCAATCGTCTGTGCCTTTTCATCCTCAGGAATCTGCATGGTGCCATTTTCGAGGGCAAGGGTGACCTCCATCACGTCGAGGTCCGTAAACATCGTTCCGGATCGGGCCATCGTGATGGCAGGCGTTTGCCGGTTGCGCATGTCGGAGACCCAGACCCGGTTCCAGGCGCCGGTCTGCCTATCAACCGAATCGATGTGTACGACCAGATCACCCAGCGCTTCGGTAAATGTCCGTTCCTTAATGCCTTTGTCGATTTTCTCTTTGGCAAGCTGATACATCATATGTTCCATCGCGGTGTCGCCTGCAGGAATCAGCCTGATCGAGAAATAGCCGGTGATCAGTGAAATGACCAGCGCAATTCCGACCAGCGGAGGCAGGGCCTGATAGATGCCGATCCCGCTTGCCTTGAAGGCCAGAATTTCGGAGTCGTTCGCCAGCCTCGAAAAACCGATGGTGATGCCAAGCATCGAAGCCATCGGTATCGAGTAGAGGAACATATTGGGAAACAGATAGGAAAAAAGCCGGATAAAATCGCCCAGACTGATGTTGAGTTCCAGTACCAGGTTCAGAAAGGGAATGAGTTTGATCAGGAAAAAGACCCCGTTCATGATCAGGAAACTGGCAATAAAAGGGGCCAGCATCTCGGTAGCCAGGTAGCTGTAGAACAGCCGTGGAACACCTATTTTTGTGCTGGAAAAAATCATCGCGTCAAAAGGCGGTTACGGAGCCCGGTAAGCCCCTGGCCGCGGCGAAAGTTCATCTGCCGTTGGGATGCTATTGAAAGCGCGACTCGGTAAGTGGTTCTTCGATGGTCACGTCGATCCAATGCTGATCCCACCACTCTATCGGGGTCACGAAAACACCGTTGACCAGCATGGCAAAGTGCAGGTGGTCTCCGCCGGCCATGCCGGTGGTTCCGGTGGTTCCGATTACCACATCTTTTTCAACCGTATCTCCGACTGCGACATTGATCTGGCTCATGTGGGAATAAAGGCTGAATACGCCCTGGCCATGATCGAGCATGACCATATTGCCATAAATGCCAAGGTAGTCGGCATATATGACGATGCCTGTTTCGGCAGCTTTGACATCGGCCTGCCTGGTGGAGGCGATATCGATGCCGAGATGGACCTGCTTGTCTATCGGCTTGGCTTGGTAGTAGTAGGTCCTATGATCGGCAAACCCGGCCCGGGTGCTGCCGGCCATGCGCTGGAATCTTCCCTCCCAGAGTCGCTGAGGGTGCGGGGAGCTGCAGAGTGCGCTGATCTTGCTGTTGTTGAGCAGTCTGACCTCATTGTTGGTGTACAGGTATTTGTCAACCATCTCACCTTGCATCTCTGGGTAATGCTGCATGAATTCTGGTATTTTCTTTTCCAGGAAACCGTCGCCGACGTCGATCTTGTCCTGCCTGAACTGTTTGTCCTTATAAATCACTGAAAAGGGCAGCATGGTCTCGTTGCCGGCCGGATCCTTGGCAACCACGAAGGACTTGTCGATGCCCGTGGCTGAGTAGGGGAGCGCGAAATAGCTGATATAGGTGTCATCCCGGCCGTCCCCGATCTTGAAACCGGGGTGGAATTTATCGTCGATCTGCAATCCGGAGTTTATGTCCGGATCGCCGCTTCTGTAGATCACGATTCCGCTGCCGCCGGGGTTGATATAGCGTTCACTGTGCAGCAGGGACAGCTTCGGCGGGGTGGTGTCGATAGTGACCTCCTTGGTAAGCACTGTCCTGTTGCCCTTCAGCAGCCCCCTGAATGAGTGATCTCGTGCTTCGAGCACAATCTGGGCCGGACCGTCCTGGAAACCCGCCTGTTTGGCTTTGAATGGCGTTTTGAGCTGTTTATCCAGCGGACCGACCGCGCCGCTAAGCCCGTTTCTGGCAAATTCCTCGCTGTAGAGCTCCTGGACCAGATCTCCCTGGGTTAGGCGCAGGGTAATCTGCCGCAGCCCGCTTTTGGCATCGGCCGCGCTGACGCTAATCATGGTGTCTCCGCCCAGGTATTGAGCCGGTTCATCGATTGCCACCTGGGGGGCTTCACCTTCAAAAAACAGAAAAAATGCTGCCCCGCAGCCCCCTGCGAGGATAAGAAGAAGGATAAAAATGAATGTGTTTCTTGATCCTGTGCGTGATTTTTTGAAACGTGACATGTCGTGATTCCTCAGTCCTCATTCCTGAGTTGTGGTTTCTAAATCGTATCAGCTGAGTTCAAGCTGCCTGATACGTGGCAAGGGAGGGTCATTACTGCCAGATGATTTCGTATTTCTCGATATGTAAATCTTTTACCGGGGCAACAATAAGCCGTTTGTTAATATCTGCTTCGAGCTGTCTGACGGTCAACTCTTCCTCTTTGAGCAGCATATCGGCAATGCGGGGATTGACCCGGATAGTGACAGCGGCCCCGTCGGAGCGGTGCGAGTTTCTGCTTATCTTGCGAAACAGCTCATAGCAGATGGTTCTTCGAGATTTCAGGACGCCTTCGCCGGCGCAATAATGACATGGTTCACACATCATCTGGTTGAGGTTTTCGCTGTGGCGTTTCCTGGTCATCTGGACCAGCCCGAACTCTGAGAGTTTGAGGATGTTAATGCGGCTCTTGTCTTTTTTCACCGCCTCCTTGAAGGTGGAGAACAACTCTTCTCGATGCAGTTCATCTTCCATGTCGATGAAATCGATGATGATAATACCGCCGATGTTGCGCAGCCGCAATTGATAGGCGATCTCTTTGGCCGCCTCCATATTGGTTTTGAAAATGGTGTCGTTGAGATCGTTTTTACCGACAAATCTGCCGGTATTGACGTCGATTACGGTGAGTGCTTCGGTGTTCTCGATAATGATGTAGCCGCCTGAGCGGAGCCAGACCTTCTTCTCCAGCGCCTTGGAGATCTCCACGTCGATGCCGTAGGCTTCGAATAAGGGAAGTTCCCCTCGGTAGAGCGAGATCTTGTTCTTGAGCTTCGGGGTGAACGTGTTGACAAAGTTCATCAGCGTATCGTAGGACTTTTCGTTATCGATGATCAGGTAGTCGACGTCGCAGGTAAACAGGTCGCGGACGGAGCGCAGAGTTATGTCCAGATCTTCGTAAATCAGAGAAGGTATTTTACCGGTTGAGGCCCGTCCCCGGATTTCGTCCCAGAGCAGCACCAGAAACTCCATATCGGCTTCTATATCTTCTTTGGAAGCGTGCTCTGCAACGGTTCTGACGATAAAGCCGCTGTCATCGTGCCGCAGTTCTTCGATCAAAGAGCGCAGCTCGTTGCGGGTCTGCTCCAGTTCGATCTTTCTGGAAATGCCGATATGGTCAGTCTGGGGAATAAAGACGAGATTGCGGCCGGGCAGGGTAATCTGGCAGGTTAAGCGGGCCCCTTTGGTGCCGATGGGGTCCTTGCTGATCTGGGCCATCACCTCCTGGCCTTCGCTAAGCAAATCCTCAATCCTGAGCCCATGCACAGCCGGTTTTTCAGGCTGATCAGGACCGGCGCCCACGGTTGCCAGAGAGCGCTGAGCGGCATCCTGCAGACGCTTTATCTGGGCCGGCGGCACATAGATATCATCGACGTAGAGGAAACCGGTACGCTCCAGACCAATATCGACGAAGGCTGCCTGCATTCCAGGCAGCACCCGCACGACTCTGCCGAGGTAGATGTTGCCCATCAGACCCTTTTCGGTAGGGCGCTGCAGGTGAAATTCTGTCAGGTTGCCGTTTTCAACAAGGGCGATGCGAACTTCGTACCGTCTTGAATTTATGAGAATTTCGGTTGTCATTGTGCTGTATGAGAAAATCCGCGCAGGCCAGGCGATAATCGGATGGTAAGCGTCGCTGATGCCCCAGGATCGAATTTCGCGGTGTGTTGCGCTGGATGGGATTTATATTGTGTTTCACTCAATATGACGTATAGGCCTAAAATAAGACTTGCATTATACTGTAATTGTCGATGAAAATGCCACCTTTCCTTGGTTTGGAGCCCAATTTTACACGAAAATTCAGCCATGCCGCCCATATCGGTAATCATTCCGACCTATAATCGGGAGCGGCTCCTGCCAAGGGCCCTGCACTCGGTCCTCAGCCAAAGCGCAGCGCCGGTCGAAATAATTGTCATCGACGACGGTTCCACCGATAATACCCGGCAGGTGGTCAACAGAATAGCGGCCTCGGTGGATATCGAGGTGAGATATTTCTATCAGCCAAACCGGGGCCCTGCAGCAGCCCGCAATCTTGGAATACGCGCTGCATCAGCTGATTATCTGGCATTTCTCGATTCAGACGATGAATTCCACCAGGCTAAACTGGCACATCAATATGCGATGTTGAGCAATCGGCCCGACTGCCGTATTTCCCACACCAGAGAAACCTGGCTGCGATCGGGCACTCACTTGAATCAAAAGAAAATCCACGCCCCGCCCGAGACTGATATTTTTCCCCAATGTCTGCGGCTGTGCTGCATCGGCATGTCCACCGTGATGATGCACCGGGAGGTGTTCGAAAAATATGGCTGCTTCGATGAGACCCTGCGCTGCTGTGAGGATTACGATATGTGGCTGCGGCTGGCACTGTTTGAGCGGTTCTGCCTGGTTAAGCAGCGCTTGACGATAAAACACGGGGGGCGGCCGGACCAGGTGTCCAATACATTCAGGACCGGAATGGATCGTTTCAGAATTCAGAGCCTGGCCCGCTTCATCTCGTCGGTGCCTTTAAACCGGCGGTATTATCAGCTTGCCCTTGAAGAACTGCAAAGAAAGTGCGTCATTTACGCTGCAGGATGTATCAAGCATCAGCGGCCGCTTGAGGCTGGGCACTATCAGCGCCTGGCTTTACAATTCAATGGGCACCATACCAACAGTTCCGGGGAGGCTTCAAAGGAACAATCATGAAAAACACCTGGGCCGATCCATCGATATATCTGGATCAGATATTTATTGAAAAAAGTTGCGCATCCCACCCATACGCTGCAGAAATTGCCGAGCGATCCGGATTGCCAGTGGCGCTTGTTGAACCACATGAGTTCCACCTGATCGTCAGCGGGCAATACCCGGATAATCTCGGCGTGGGTAAAAAAAAGCTGCTGCTCTGCCGCAACAGCGGCGCATTTTTAAAAGATTGTCCCGGCACCCGGGAATACCGCTGTTGTGACTACCGGATAATCAATGTCGGACTGGGCTGCCCGATGGACTGCGTATACTGTATTCTGCAGGCCTATCTCAATACCCCATATCTCAGCTTTTTCATAAATATCGAGGATATGTTCACAGAACTGGGTCAAAAAATAGATGGCTCTGAGGGCGATATAATGCGCATCGGTACCGGTGAATTCACCGATTCGATGGCACTTGACCGGATAACCGGGTTGAGCAGACATCTGGTAACGTTTTTTGCGGCCCAGAAAAAGGCGGTTCTGGAACTCAAAACCAAAAGCGCCAATATTGCCAACCTGGAGCATCTTGATCACAACGGCAGAACCATCGTCGCCTGGTCTTTGAATGGTCAGGATATTGTTGCCAGCGAGGAGATCCGGACAGCAACGCTTGAGCAGCGCCTGGATGCGGCAGCCCGGGTGGTAAGCTGGGGTTACCCTTGTGCGTTTCATTTCGATCCGATCATCGCCTATCCGGGCTGGCAGGAAGGTTACCGCAGGGTGATCCACCAGCTTTACGATGCCGTACCCGCTGAATCGATAAAATGGATTTCACTGGGCGGCTTCCGCTATCTTCCTGCGCTGAAGTCGATCGGTACATCCCGCTTTGGCCACTCGAACATATTCTATCATGAATTTATTGAAGGACTTGACGGGAAAACACGCTATTTCAGGCCTTTCAGGGTTGAACTTTACAAAACGCTTTATCGTGAATTGAAGTGCTTTGCCAATCCAGGGACCTGCATCTATTTCTGTATGGAAAGCGATCAGATCTGGCAGGAGGTGATGGGCTATGTACCTTCGGATCGAGGCGGACTGGGGGCGATGCTCGACAACACGGTGCGCTTGTGAGTAAATTGTCAAACCACCGAAGTATAAGATAGATAAAGGTAAACGAAGACCGGCAGCGATCGGGAAAATGAAGCTTGTTCTTAGTGATGTGATCGTATAGTTTTAGGCAGCCGAATTAAGATAAACCAAGCAGGAGACAGCAGATGATAAACAAGGCAATCATAGTAGGAAATCTTGGGGCCGACCCGGAAATCAGATACACCCAGAGCGGCAGTCAGGTCGCCACTTTCAATGTTGCGACCACCGAGCGCTGGCGCGACCAGAGCGGCCAGCAGCAGGAATCCACGGAATGGCACCGCATCGTTGCCTGGAAACGGCTGGCTGAGATTTGCGGTGAATACCTGCACAAGGGCTCCAGGGTCTATATAGAAGGCAGAATCCAGACCAGAAAATGGCAGGACCAGAACGGCAACGATCGCTATACCACCGAAATCATCGCCCGAGAAATGAAAATGCTCGATCGAAGAGAAGGTGGAGGCGGTGGGGGCTATGAAAACACAGGCGGCGGCTGGTCCCAGGATCAGGGACCCACTGAGCCTCCGGCCGGGCAGTCGAACATGGGCGAGGACGTCCCGTTCTGAGCAAACGCCTGGTTTTTTTCCTGACAGGCTTTTTCTTTGAAACCCCTGCTTAGGCCGGCAATGTTTGACAGGCATAGCGAGACAACCTGCGCCTTCGTTAACAGGCCCTTTTTTCAGTTCAGCGAAGAGACTGAAAAGGGCCTGTTTCATACTCCCTGAAGACCATCATTCCCAATGGGTTTTGACGGCAATGAATTCGATTCAAGCGCTTGACTGACGCCTGATCCGTCCCTATTGTGGTGCCATATCAATCGATACTGACGGCAGTGACGAGATAAACATTTCAGGCATCAGTGTGTCACGGCATGGATTATTACGAAATTCTCGGTGTCTCGAAGAAGGCAGGCAGCGCTGATATAAAAAAAGCGTATCGCAAGCTTGCACTCAAATATCACCCCGACAAGAACAACGGCAGCAAGGAATACGAGGCTCGCTTTAAAGAAATCAGCGAAGCCTATGCGGTGCTGTCCGATCCCGAGAAACGCAGGCAGTACGACACCTATGGTGCGAACGGTTTTCATCAGCGCTACTCCCAGGAAGACATTTTCAAAGGCTTCGATATAAACGAAATCCTTCGGCAATTCGGCTTTGGCACCAGCAGCTTTTCCTCAACCGGTTTCAGAGGCATGGGTGGTATGGGCGGCATGGGCGGTGGCTCGGCGCCTCGGGGGTTTAATCCGTTTTTCGGCCAGAACCCCGCCGGCCAAGAGGGCTGCGGTGGGGGGTGTGCACAGCCTGTCAAAGGCCAGGATCTGACCTACCAGCTTTCGGTCAGCCTCGAAGAGGTGCTCAACGGGGCTGACAAGCAGATAACCCTGCGCACCAACGGCAAGTCGGAAAACGTCTCGGTAAAGATTCCCAAAGGCATCGAAGCAGGTAAGAAACTTCGCCTCAAAGGCAAAGGTGCCCCACCACCCTCCGGAGGGATAGCCGGCGACCTCTATCTGAAAGTGCAACTCGAACCTCATCGCCTCTTCGAGCGCAGCGGAGACGATCTTATCTACTTGAAAAAAATTTCCTACAGTGAGGCCTGTCTCGGTGCAAAAGTCGAAGTGGAATCGCTGGATGGTAAAAAATTCATGGTCAATGTCCCGTCCGGCACCAACGGTGATTCACGACTCAGGATTAAAGGACAGGGCCTGCCAAGCGGGCCGATTGGTGATCGTGGGGATTTGTTCGTGAGAATTCAGGTGGAAGTTCCCAAACAATTATCCGAAGAACAGAAAGCGCTGATTGAATCCTTGAAAGAGGCCGGGCTTTAGCGTCGTTTTGGATTGAGATTGCCAGGGGTGTCTGTAATGGGCACCCCTTTTTTTGTGGCTGACCTCCAAATCTCCCCAGGACTTGACACCACCTCGGGCAGCCGGGCCAGCGACCAGTGAGGACAAGAGGGAAACCAATGCAGACTAAAGCGCTACTTCGCAGATTGATCGATTACCTGTCAACCGCACTGCTGACTATCTTGCTGCTTGTTGGAGCAGTCGCCCCATGCCTTGCCGTGCATGGACTTGCCATCGACGGCAGGCTCAAATATCCGGCCGATTTCAAGGCCTTTGATTACGTCTCTGCTGAGGCAGTCAAGGGCGGAGAACTGGTGCTCCATGCCATCGGCAGCTACGACAAAATGAATCCTTTTACCCTCAGGGGCAACAGTGCTGAGGGCCTGGAGACGCTGGTCTTCGAAAAATTGACCGAACCAAGTCTCGATGAACCGTTTTCCCAATATGGACTGCTGGCTAAAGATATCGAAGTGGCTGAGGATGAACTCTCGGTTACCTTCACCCTGCATGAACAGGCTCGTTTCGCCGATGGTTCTCCGGTCAGGGCCGATGATGTCAAATTCAGTGTTGAAATGCTTAAAAGCGCTGCGGTTCATCCCTTATACCCTTACTACTACGCCGATATTGACCGAGTCGAAGTGCTCGATGATTTGCGGGTCAGGATGCACTTCAAGCAGAAAAACCGTGAACTGCCGCTGATCGCCGGGCAGATTCCGGTATTATCAAGAGCATTTTATGATAAACAGGGCTTTGAATCACGTGATCTGCTTGCCCCCCTGGGGTCCGGACCCTATGTGGTAGAGTCGTTTGCCCAGGGGAGATCGATAACCTATCGGCGCAACCCCGAGTATTGGGCGGTCGATCACCCGGTCAGAAAGCACAGGTTCAATTTTGACCGGATCACCTTTAAATATTACAAGGATCCCACCGTAGCCGTCGAGGCCTTCAAGGCAGGAGAATTCGACCTGATGCTGGTCAATATCGCCAAGCAATGGGTACGCGATATCGTTCACGGTAAGGGGGGTAAAGGATCGATAATAAAAAGGAAGTTCCCTCATTCCAACAACGCTGGCATGCAGGGATTCGTAATGAATACCAGGCGCGAACTATTTAAGGACCGGGCTGTGCGCCAGGCAATCGGGCTGGCCTTTGACTTTGAATGGACCAATAAAACACTTTTTTACAACCAGTATGTGCGCTCCAACTCCTATTTCAGTAATTCCTATCTCGCCGCCCCGGGGCTGCCCAGTGAAGCCGAGCTGCGGCTGCTCGAACCCCTCAGGGCGGACATTGTACCGGAGGTTTTCTCTACCGAACTGAAAGCTCCCATGACCGATGGGTCGGGCCAGAATCGCAGCAATCTCAAGGCGGCGCTGCAGATCCTCCGGGACAAAGGCTGGAATCTCAAAGATGGGGTCCTTCACAATCAGGACGGCCTCAAACTCAGTTTTGAAATAATACTCGTTTCAGCGACATTTGAGCGGGTCATGGCTGCGTTCACCGAAAACTTGAAAAAAATCGGCATCGAAGCCTCCTATCGAACCATCGATCCGGCCTTGTATACAGATAAAATCAACAACTTCGATTTCGATATGTGTGTTTTTGTCTTTGGTCAGTCGCTCTCTCCTGGCAATGAGCAGCGAAATTTCTGGCATTCAGAAGCCGCTGACAGAAAGGGATCGAGAAACCTGGCAGGGGTCAGGAACCGGGCTGTCGATCAGTTGGTCGACAAGATCATTTATGCGACGAACCGGGATGAGTTAATCACTGCCAGCAGGGCGCTGGACCGGGTTCTCTGGTTTGGCTACTACCTGGTGCCCAACTGGTATCTGGACGGTCACAGAATCGCTTACAGCGATAAATTCAACATGCCTCAAACACTGCCAACTTACTATGATTACATGTCTTTTGTGTTGACCTGGTGGCAAAAACAGTGAGCTGCCGGCAAGCCTCCCGCAACCTAGTGCGCCGCTGAAATCAGTTTTTCTGAGTTGGGATAATTGCTTAATCTATGTTGCTAACTCATTGTTCTGAGGCCAAAAACTTTTATTTTTTTCCTTGACGCTCTTCTAGCCGGCTGATACAGTGCGATTAGATACTCCCCACTGTTATGAGTATCAGTAATTTCAAGGGGCTGCAGCCCTGTGTTTGACCTGACGGGAACCAACCCCGTCATATTGCCGGGAGGAGATCAGTATGTCGGAACGTGTGCAAGGAAAGGTGAAATGGTTTAATGCTAGCAAGGGTTACGGGTTTCTGGAAAGGCCGGATGGAGAAGCCGATGTGTTTGTTCATTTCAGCGCCATCCAGGGTGAGGGGTTTCGCACCTTGGAAGAAGGTGAGCCTGTTGAGTTCTCTGTAGCACAAACGGACAAAGGACTCCAGGCAGAGAATGTGGTGAAGGTCGGCTGAGACCGAAGTACAGTCATTTGATAACCCCGAGACGTTCAGGCGTCTTGGGGTTTTTTTTCGCTTTTTGCGTAACCAAAGAGGGTGCTTAAAGCAGATAATCCCTGAATTTTCCAGAAAAACTATTTGAATCTGTAAAAATTATTAATGAAGTTAATTTCAACTGATGCAGCGTTCACCCGTCGCTTCGGGATCGCCCTCGGGTCGACCTGCAGACCCGGCGATATCATCTGTCTTGGCGGTGCTCTGGGAGCCGGGAAGACTACGCTGGCCCAGGCGATATGCAAAGGGGCAGGGGTCGATGAGCACGAATACGTGAGCAGCCCGACCTTCGCGATCATGCATGAATATCAGGGCCGGATTCCCATCTACCATATGGATTTTTATCGGCTCGGCGGGAGCTACGAGATCCTTGATCTCGGCCTGGATGAATATTTTTACCTGCAGGGTATCGTTATCGTCGAGTGGTTCGAAAAAGGTGTTGATCTCATCAATACCGCTTACCTGCAGGTTGATCTGTCTTATTTGGATGATACCTCGCGCACGATTGAACTTGCGAGCAGCGCCAGCCGATGGCTGCGCGAAATAGCCCGTTTCCAAACGCAATTTGCCCCGCTTTGAATTGCATGAGCCCTTATTTTGAGACGGTTGTCTAAATTGCAATCAGCATTACATTGAGCTTGTTTGTTAAAGACTTTTCACACTCACACCGATACCTTGTTCAGGAATATCTCCATGAGAAATCGTCGTATCACCTTCAATGACTGCCTCAAAACCTTCACCAGGGATCAGGACAAAGCCCTGACTCCGGAACAGACCATCGAGCGTTTCTATAAAAAGCTCGACGGGTTCGATATCAAGATTTTAAGCGAAGTAAGGCGTATCGATAACGGCCGCCTCGATATTCCGGTCTACTTCAGTGTCTGCACCGACGAGGCTCAGGCACTGACCGGAACCAAAAAGCAGATGGGCAAAGGGGCGTCGCCGATCCAGTCCAAGGCCTCTGCCTGTATGGAACTGGCCGAGCGTTTTTCTTTTTTTTCGTTCAAGGCAAACGAGGACAATTTTGTCAGGGGTGATTACCAGAGTCTTGCAGCCGAGGGCTATCCGCTGCTTGACAGCTCCGTGCTGCTCAAGTCGGTGGAAGACGAAAACCTGCGCCCTGCCCAGCTTCAGAGCCTGCTTGAAGATATTCCGCTGCAGTGGACCTGGGCAACCAATATAAGCCGTGATGAACAGGTGCTGGTGCCGTTCTCCTGGTTTTATGCAATCAATGAGTTCAACGGTCCTTCGGCCGGCAATACCATCGAAGAGGCGGCCCTGCAAGGCATCAGTGAGATCGTTGAAAGGCATGTCTGCTCACTGATCAACCAGCATAAACTGATGACGCCGGCCATCGATCAGCAGAGCATCGAGGACCCGGTAGCCCGCGAGCTGATCAGAAAATTCAAGGCCCATGACATCGAGCTCTATCTCAATGACTTCAGTCTCGACACCGGGCTGTGCAGTGTCGGTGCGCTGGCGATTGACCGTTCGACCTTTCCCGATCTCAGTGAAATCGTTTTCACTGCCGGCACTACCCCAGGCCCTGAGAAGGCCATAATCCGTGCCGTCACCGAGGTAGCCCAGCTGGCCGGAGATTTCAACAGCGGTTCCAACTATGTCGCCTCAGGACTGCCAAAGCCGCTGAGCATGGATGAGGTCCGTTATCTAACCGAGACAGCCGCACAAGTCAGCCTGAAGGAAATGAACGATATCTCGGACGACAATATGAAGATCGAGCTCGACAACTGTATCGAAGCGTTGAAACGTATCGACATGGAAATATTGATGATCGATGTAACCCATCCGCTGCTCGATATCCCGGCGCTCTACACGATCGTCCCCGGCGCCCATTTCCGGGAACGTTCTGTGCGCCGCGATGCCGGCCTGTTCGCCGCTAAGCTGCTGGAAGAGCTGGTGGATGATCCATGGTTGTTCGAGGCAAAGTTGAGTGAAATGGAAGCCTTGCTGCCCAACCGCTATTACCTTTCTTTTTACCGGGGTAAAACCATGTTCAACCAGGGTGATCCGCAGCGTGCAATCGCCCAGTTCGACAAAGCCCTGGCGCAGGATCCGGAACCAGAGGACCTGCCCTATATCTATTCATATAAAGGCAACAGCCTCAAGGATCTGGAGCGCTATGACGAGGCGATCGGAGTGCTGCAGCAGGGATGCCGTGAGGATGATGAGCGGCCGGATCTCCACAATCTGCTCGGTTTCTGCTTTTTCAAAAAAGAGGACTTCAACAGGGCGATTACTCATTTCGAACGGGCGGTGCATCTCAATCCCGCATCTGCGATGGATTACGCCAACCTGGGCGTCAACCATAACCGGCTCGGCAACCGAGATGAGGCGATCCGCTTTTTCACCCTGGCCCTCACCCTCGACCCGTCGCTGGATTTCGCCAGAACTCAGCTTGATCAATTAACAGCACAACCGAATCCGTCGTAATCTAACCTTTGGTTCCAGCGCGACTTGAACAGTCGAGTCATCTCCTGCAGCATTACTGCGCTCGCGCTCTGCTGGGACGAGCTAGGGCTGTTTTGCTTTTATTGCGGCTTAATGCAGGCAAGTCATCCCCAGCGTTATGCAGTAAATTAAAAGAAGCGGCGATTAATTCAGGCAAAAGAAGTCAATCTGTGCTAAATCGTGTAGCCGGTTACTGCTGTAATTGTTGAATAAAGCTATCTGGCTGAGCAATATTTACTGGGTGCAAAGCAGTGCAGACGAAGTTCATGAAAAGCGAGAATATTACCCTGCTTGCCGCAACTGAAAAGGGCTGGCGCACCGCAGAGAAAATAGCTCAGGGGTTGGAGGGCGCAAGCCTCCAACGTTATCGCCACGGGTTTAGAAAAGCGCTTGAAACTGCCTGGCATCATTCCGATGCGATCATCTGCGTGATGGCCGCTGGAATTGTGGTGCGCTGTCTAAGCGGCCTGTGCCGCAGCAAATATCAAGACCCCTGTGTGATCGTGGTCGATGAGTCGGGCACCCATGCAATCAGCTTGCTTTCCGGCCATATAGGCGGGGGCAATGAACTGGCCGCCGTGGTTGCCAGTATGTTGCGGCGGGACAGCCGTCATCACTACCGGCTCAGATGTCTCGGGCCATACTCCGCTCGACTTGTGGAGCATCGAGCAGAATCTCAGCCTCGATAATCCGGGTCTGCTATCGAGACTGTCTGCCCGGTTGATCGATTCCGGCAGGCTGCGCGTTTTTCAGGATAAAGTCTATATCGATAATTTTCCTGAAGATTTTGTACCTTGTACAAAACAGCGCGATGCTGATATAGTCATATCCCTGTCGCTCGAGGCGGGCGAAAATCAACTTCGTTTGATACCCCGCCTGCGCTATATCGGGTTGGGCTGCAGACGGGGGGCGAGCCTCGATGAATTTGAACAGGCCCTTCAAGAACTGGAGACGCTGCATGGCATCAATCTGAAAAGTGTGGCGGGGCTGGCCTCGATCGATATTAAAAAAGATGAAACCGGGCTGCTTGAAATAGGCCGCGCCCATCAGTTGCCGATCAGGTTTTTTTCAAAAGAAGAACTCGATGTACCCCAAGTGCCTTCACGATCTGAAACGGTACATAAAAATATTGGAATCTACGGCGTCTGTGAAGCGGCAGCCTTGCTGGCTGCGTCGAGCGGGGGAAGAGCTGGGCGCCTGATTATAGAAAAAATAAAATGGGAACGAATAACAGCGGCAGTGGCACAAGCGGTATTCTAAGCGTGGTTGGGACTGGCCCCGGAGCGCTCGATTATCTGATTCCAAGAGCCCGGCGTGAATTGGAACAGGCGGAGGTGGTGGTCGGCTACCGCACCTACCTTGATCTTGTCAGCGAAATTATTGCCGACAAAGAAGTGATCGAATCAGCCATGATGCAGGAGGTCGACCGCGTTAACCAGGCCTTCGACCTGGCCGAACAGGGCAAACATGTTGCGCTGGTTTCAGGCGGCGATCCCGGTATTTATGCGATGGCTGGTCTGGCTTTCGAGATCGGGCAGAGGCGGGACTCTGAGGTGGAAATCAGGGTGATTGCCGGAATAGCTGCACTGAACATTTGTGCTGAACGTCTGGGAGCGCCCCTGATGCACGATTTTGCCACGGTCAGCCTCTCTGATCTGCTGACTCCATGGGAGCTCATAGAAAAGCGCATAGCGGCCGCTGTCGAAGCCGACTTTGTGCTGGTAATCTACAACCCCCGATCCAAAAAACGGGACTGGCAGCTCGCCAGGGCAATGGAGATTATTGCTGCATGCCGGGCGCCCTCAACGCCGATCGGCATGGTTCGGGCGGCCACCCGGGCAGACGAGGAAATCGTGATATCCGACCTGGAGCATTTTGACCCGGAACTGGCGGATATGCAGACTACGGTAATTGTCGGCAATTCATCCACCTTTGTCCGGCGGGGCAAGATGATTACGCCGCGCGGCTATCATGATAAATATCAACTCGGCTGAGCCATGGAGATCTATCTCGTCAGGCATGGTCGAACCGCACAACCCGGGACCTATACCGGGGTCAGTGACGTTGAACTCTCCGAAGAAGGTGAAGCACAGGTTCGCCACCTGCGTTCATATTTCAGGAAAATCAACCTGGACCGCGTCTTTTGCAGCCCGCTGGCGCGCTGCCGCAGAACATTGCAGATTCTCGACATTGCCGCTCATTCCAGGGTGGTGGAAGAGCTCCGCGAAATAGATTTCGGTTTTTGGGAAGGTATGCGTATAGAAGAGATTACGGATAAGTACCCGGATCAGATCGAACTGTGGAAAGAGCAGAAACAGGCCTTCTGCTTTCCTGGGGGCGATTGTGTTGGCCAGTTCAGCAGCCGGGTTGCAGGTTGGTTCGATGAGCTGCTGAGCAGCGGCGCTGAGCAGGTGCTGGTAGTCTGTCACGGCGGCGTCATTCGAATCGGGCTGTGCCATCTGCTGGGAGTCGGTCTCGATAAGCTCTTCTGCTTTGCAGTAGAAGAAGCCGCGGTCACCAAGGTTAGCTATGAAGGAGGCCATGGCCGCCTGGAACTGCTGAACTGCAGAGGATAAAGAGAGATTATGGCAGATATTATCCTGGTCACCGGAGGTACCAGATCTGGTAAAAGCGATTATGCGTTGCAGCGCGGTGAAGCCTGTCCAGGGAGACACTGCTTTATCGCCACCTGCAATCCAGTGGATCCGGAAATGACCCGGCGGGTCAAAAAACACCAGCAGACCCGCTCTGCTGAGATCTGGCACACTATCGAGGAGGATCTCTATCCCGGCCGATCCATAAGCGCCGGTGATTTTGATGTTTATCTGGTAGACTGTCTGACCCTGTGGATCAGTAATCTGATGGCTTACTGCGCCCATGAGGGCTCTGTCTGCAGCGCTGATTTCCTCAACGCTCAAGTCGTTGGACTGCTCGGTGCAGTCAGACAGGCAGCGGGTACCGTAATTTTCGTAACCAATGAAGTTGGCATGGGGGTAGTGCCTGAAAATGATATAGCCAGGCACTACCGTGACCTGGTTGGCATGTGCAACCAACTGATTGCAGCGCAGGCTAAAGAGGTCATTCTGGTCAGTTGCGGTCTGCCGTTATATATTAAAAACAAATGAGCGTGAAATGAAATTACTGGAGCAAACCTGTCAGAAAATTTTTCCTCAAGACGCCACCACCAGAGATCTGGCCAGAGAACGGCTGGACCAGTTGACCATGCCGCACTGGGCGCTGGGTGACCTGATGGATCTGGCCCTCGATCTGGCCGGTATGACCCGAACCATCGAGCCTGAATTTAGCAGAAAGGTGGTGGTGACCATGGCCGGTGATCATGGGGTGGTGGCCGAAGGTGTGTCTAAATTTCCGCCCGAGGTTACCCCGCAGATGGTCCATAATATCGTCGCCGGCGGCGCCGGAATCAATGCCCTGGCCCGACAGGCCGGGGCCGACGTGATCGTGGTGGACATGGGGGTAAACGCAGACCTCTCTGGTCTTGCTGCTGCCGGAAAGATCATCGACAAGAAGGTCGGCCCCGGCACCAATAATATTGCCGCGGGACCGGCCATGAGCATCGCCAATGCCCGACTGGCGGTTGAGCGGGGTATCGAAGTAGCCCTGGATCTTGGCCAGCGCTATGATATCTTTGGCACCGGTGAAATGGGTATCGGCAACACCACTCCAAGCAGTGCCATCGCAGCGGTAATAACCGGCAAATCGGTGGCTGAACTGACCGGCCGGGGAACCGGACTTGACGACCGCCAATTGTTGAAAAAAGTAGCGATTATCGAGAAAAGTCTGCAAGCAAATAAACCTGATCCGAAAAACGGTCTCGATATCCTGGCCAGCATCGGCGGCTTTGAAATCGGGGGCATCGCCGGTTTGATTCTTGGCGCGGCCGCCCAGAACAAGCCGGTGGTGGTGGACGGCTTTATCTCCACCGCCGGTGCCCTGATTGCCTACACCATTGAACCTTTCGTCAGGGATTATATCATCTGCGCCCATCGCTCGGTTGAGCCTGGCCACAAATATATGCAGCAGGTATTGGGCTGCACCAGGCCACTGCTCGACCTGAACCTGCGGCTGGGGGAAGGCACCGGCGCTGCGCTGGCGATGAATATCGTCGACGGCGCCTGCGCCATTTTGACCGAGGTGGCTACCTTTGCTGAAGCTGCGGTGGCCGAAGCGGATAAATAGCGAGCTGAACCTGTGGCTTCCGATACGTCTTACAGTCCGCTGCAATTGGCTTTGAAAAGACCGCTGCGCTGTTTCTTGGCGGCGCTGAGGTTTCTGACCATAGTGCCGACCTTTTCTGCGCCCCAAGACGAGGCGGATTATTTTCCCGGAGCGCTGTTTTACTTTCCCGTTGTCGGCCTGGTAGTGGGTGCTCTGGGTGCAGGCGCTGCGACGCTATTAGGTGCCATGCTGCCGCCGCTGGCTGCCGCCGCTCTTTTCGCTGTTTATCTGTCTCTGGTTTCCGGGTTTTTCCACCTGGACGGCCTGGCCGATACCGCGGACGGGTTTATGGGCGCCAGAGAGCGGGAGCGCAGTCTGGAGATCATGAAGGACAGTCGGGTCGGGGTGATGGGAGCTGCTTCGTTAAGCTCGATCCTACTGCTCAAAACAGCGGCTCTTTATTCACTGGACAGCGCGCAGGTTCCCGCCGCGCTGCTGCTCGCTCCCATTGCCGGACGCACGGCCATGGTGGTATTCATGCCTCTACTGCCTGCTGCTCGTGTTACCCAGGGGCTCGGCAGCCTGTTTGGCAGCGGTTCGAGTCATGCGGCTGCCTGGATTTCCGTGTTGTTTTTCACGGTCATGGCGCTGCTTGTTATGCCAGGCAGGGTTCTGCTCATTTTTGTTCTGGGCGCTGTGTTGATGATTTTCTTTGCCAGGCTCTGCCTGAAAAAAATCGGGGGCATCACCGGCGATACCCTGGGCTGCCTGTGTGAGCTGGTGGAGACCGTTGTCCTGTTCGGAGCAGCGCTCAATTTCTAAAAATACTGAAAAGAGATTCGGTGGCGCATCAAAAGAAGCAAATTGATCATTCAGCTCATCTGGGGACCTTCGAGCATGGCGGAAATATCCACAAGCTGAGCAGCGGCAATGGTCTGGGCACTGAGACGCTGATAGATTTCAGTGCCAACATCAACCCACTCGGGCCGCCTCCCTGGCTCAGATCGCTGGTCAACCGTAATCTGCACCTGGTCGCCCACTACCCGGATCCTGACTGCCGTGAACTGGTTGAGGAAATTGCCAGCCGATATCAGGTTTCCCGTCAAACGATCATCCCGTCCAACGGCACATCCGAACTCCTGCATCTGCTGCCATCTGCGATGAAAACGGCCCGGGTGATCATTCCGGTTCCCTGTTATCTCGACTATCTGAGGGTATTTGACCGCCCAGGATTCGATATTGTTACCCATGCTCTCCCAGAACAAACTGGTTTCGGGGTATCTCTGGAAAAACTCGAAGGGGAGCTTCGCGGCGGTGAAATCGTGATATTCGGCAACCCGGTAAATCCATCCGGCGCTGTTCTGGCGGACCATCTCGTGGCTGAATTTGCCAAGGTCCACCCCGATACGCTCTTTGTGGTTGATGAAGCGTTTCACGAATTCGTTCAGCCCTTTTCGACCGTCGGCGGAAAGGCTGACAATATCATCACCATCAACTCGCTGACCAAGTTTTTCGGGGTCCCCGGGCTGCGTGTCGGTTTCGGCATTTTCCCCCGGCATCTGGCTGAAGATCTGCGTAAACTTCTTCCCCCGTGGTCGGTAAACAGCCTAGCCCAGCAGGTCGGCGTCAAAGCCCTGCAGGACGACGGGTACTGTCGTGATACCAGGGAGTTGACTACCAGGCTGCGCCTGCAGCTCATGGAAGATCTTGGGGTATTTGATAATTTACGGGTTTTCCAGTCGGCCGCCAACTACCTGCTGATCAAACTCGGTGGAGGTCACAGCGGCGAAGATCTCTATGGCCGATTGCTGGTAAAGAACCTGGTGATCAGGCGCTGCCACAATTACCGGGGACTTGATGATTCCTTCATCAGAATTGCCGTCAAAAGTGAGGCTGAAAATCGGTTGCTGGTGGAAGCCTTGACCGACGTATTGCGTCCGCCTGGAAAAAAGCTGGCAGCCAGGCAGAAACGCGCCGCCACCATCATGTTTCAGGGCACCTCGTCCAATGCCGGAAAATCTGTTCTGGCGGCTGCGCTGTGCCGGATTGTTCTGCAGGACGGTTTGTCGGTCTGCCCGTTCAAGGCCCAGAACATGTCGCTGAACTCCCATGTCACCCGGGACGGCGGCGAGATGGGCCGGGCACAGGTGGTGCAGGCCCAGGCGGCCAAACTCGAGCCGGACTGGCGGATGAACCCGATACTGCTCAAACCAAACAGCGACACCGGCAGTCAGGTGATCGTCAACGGCCGGCCGGTCGCCAACATGAATGTCCACCAGTATCATGCCTACAAGCAGGAGGCCTGGAAAGCTGCAGCAGCAAGTTTTGATGAATTGCGCAGCCGCTATGACGTGCTGGTGCTCGAGGGAGCCGGATCGCCCGGAGAAATCAATCTGAAAAAGCACGATATCGTTAATATGAGGATGGCCCGCTATGCCGCCGCTCCGGTACTGCTGGTCGGCGATATCGACCGGGGCGGGGTGTATGCCTCGTTTGCCGGCATCATGGATGTGCTCGAAGAGTGGGAACGTGATCTGATCAAGGGATTCGTGGTCAACAAGTTCCGGGGGGACCAGTCGCTGCTCGATGACGCCCACCGATTCATTTTCGAACATACCGGCAGAAGGGTCCTGGGCGTGGTGCCTTACATACAAGATATTGCGATTCCCCAGGAGGACTCAGTGTCACTGCGGGAAGGATTCTACCGGGACAGGGGGACCCGTGCCGACCAGGTGGAGATCGCCATTATTGATCTTCCCCATATCTCAAATTTCACCGATATCGATCCGCTCTATCATGAGCCCGATGTCAATATCAGATTCATCACCGACCCTCATCTGTTCGGCAACCCGGATGCGGTAATTCTGCCCGGGTCGAAAAATGTCGCCGGGGATATCGCCTATCTGCGAGAGCGCGGGCTTGATTCTGCCATCGTTGAATATGGCAGGCGCGGGGGGCATCTGGTCGGGATCTGCGGCGGCTATCAGATCCTCGGTCGTCGTTTGAGAGACCCCCATGGACTCGAAACCAGCACGGTGGAGATAGCCGGGCTTGAGCTGCTGCAGATTGATACGGTTCTGGCTGCTGAAAAAACGCTGGAGAGAAAATCGGGCGTTCATCTTGAGTCGGGCCTGGAGGTGATCGGTTATGAAATTCACCATGGTTTAACCCAGACCGAGCTGAAGCCGGTGCTGAAGTTTACCGACGGAAGGTATTGCGGCGGCCGCAATCTTGACGGGTCGATCTGGGGCGCTTACCTGCACGGGATATTTGATCTTGATGAATTCAGACGCTGGTTCATCGATTCTCTGCGCATTAAAAAGTCACTGGCACCGCTGGGAACCAGCGGAGCCAGTTACAACGTCGACAAAAGTCTTGATGAACTTGCTGCTCTGGTTAGGGAGAGCCTCGATATGGATGCGATTTATAAGCTGATGGAGTTATCGGCCTGAAGTGATATTCTATGCCCAGATCTTCGCTGCCATGCTGCTCGATCTATTGTTCGGCGATCCCCGCTGGCTGCCCCATCCGGTGCGTTTCATCGGCTGGTTGTGTGAGCGCTATGAGCATTTGCTGCGCCGGGCAGAGGTGGTTGTTCCGACAATGCTGCTGGGGGCCTGCTCGTTTTTCCTGGTTTTACTGACAACTTTAGCCAGTGCAGGGCTGATCCTGGTGATTCTGGAGGGTATAACTCAAATTGCGGCGCTGGCCGGAGCGCTTTTACTGCTCTATTCATGTCTGGCTGCGGGGGATCTGATTTCCCACAGCAGGCGGGTCTATTCTCAGCTTCGCGACGCAGATCTCGATGCTGCCCGCCAGGCGGTCTCCATGATCGTCGGCAGGGACACCGCAACACTGGACAGCAGCGAAGTTGCCCGGGCCTGTGTCGAATCGGTGGCGGAGAACCTGGTTGACGGCATTACCGCGCCATTGTTCTGGGCCCTGGTGGCTTCTCTTTTTGCTGGCCTGCTCAATACGGATCCGCTGCTCCTGGCGGCACTTGGGGCCGTCTGCTATAAAGCGGTTAATACTATGGATTCCATGTATGGTTACCGCACTGAACGCTATCTTCAGTTTGGCCGTTTTGCCGCCCGGGTTGATGATGTGTGCAATTTCTTACCGGCGCGGCTCAGCGGACTCTGCGTGGTTCTTGCCGCCGCATTACTTCGCTATGATGGGGCCGCCGCCTGGCGCGTGTTTCTGCAAGATCGACTCAAAAGCAGCAGCCCCAACAGCGGGCACACCGAGGCGGCCGTCGCCGGTGCGCTCAACATACAGCTTGGCGGAACCTCCTCCTATTTTGGGGTGACCCAGCCTAAACCGTTGATCGGAGCTGGTCGGAATATGGTTGAGCCGGACGATATTGCCAGAGTGAATCGAATCGTGCAGGCGTCAGCCTGGCTGTTTTTTATTCTGGGAGCCGTTTTTCATTTTATCCTGAGACGCGTATTCACATGAGGCCAAAGCCTGCGTTTATCATAGCCGCGACCAAAAGCGGAGGTGGCAAGACCACGCTGACGCTTGGCATTATGGCTGCCCTGGTGAAACGGGGGCTGCGGGTTCAACCGTATAAATGCGGGCCCGATTTCATAGATCCCAGTCTGCATCGCACGGTTACCGGCAGAGATTCCTACAATCTCGATCTGCGCATGATGGGTGAGCGTTGCTGCCGGGAGACCTTTACAGCCAAATCGGCGCATGCGGATGTGCTGGTTGTCGAGGGTGTCATGGGGCTCTTTGATGGCGGTGACGCGAGTACCGCGGCCTTGGCCAGGTCCCTGCAGCTGCCCGTCTTCCTGATCATCGACGCGCAGTCCAGCGCCGAGAGCTGTGCTGCGGTGCTCAAAGGTTTCGAAGACTTCGACGCCGATCTCGAAATTGCTGGGGTGATCATCAACAAGATCGGTTCGCCCAGGCACCGTGAGCTGGTTGAATCCGCGCTGACCGCTCACTGCCGGAGCAGGGTCGTTGGCTATCTGAAAAGAGATGAACGCTTTATTATACCCCATCGTCATCTCGGGCTGCACATGGGAGAGGAGGAACCGCTGGATCATGCGGCATTGCAGGAACTGGCTCTGGCGGTCGAGGAGCAGCTCGATCTCGGACTGATGCTGGAGCTTGGCCGGTTTGAGGCGAAAGCCGCTGTCTGGAGTATACCATCGGGGCGAAAGGATTCCCCGCCTGGCCAGGTTCTGCGCCTTGGAGTTGCGCTGGATGAAGCATTCTGTTTTTACTATCCGCAGAACCTCGAGCTGTTCAGGCAGGCAGGATTCGAGATTGTCGAGTTCAGCCCGGTTCATGACCGGAAGATACCCGAGTCGCTTGCAATGGTGTATTTCGGCGGCGGCTATCCGGAAAATTTTGCTTCCAGCCTGGAGGCGAACCAGGATATGCGCAACAGCATCAGGGAATTGTTTTTACAGGGTGTACCGATTTACGGCGAATGCGGCGGATTCATGTACCTGTGTGAAGCGCTAACCGATATGGATGGCACCCGGTACGAAATGGCCGGTATCTTTCCCTTGCAGACGAAGATGAACAGACGATTGAGACGTCTCGGCTATCGCCGGATAGAACTGATCCAGGACTGTCTGCTGGGCAATAAGGGGGCTGAACTGTACGGCCACGAATTCCACTATTCAGATATTTCCAGTGATACTTCCATATGCAATAACGATGCGTTAACGACCAAACTCTATAAACTTGATAATAATTCCTCTGAAGGCTATAGTGTCGGCTCCGCGGTCGGCAGCTATGTGCATCTGCATTTCGGCCGGACGCCGGCTGCCTTGAGGCACCTGTACGCACAACTTCTCTGAAACGCTTGGCCATAAGGATGAGCATGGGACATCTCAAACTGATCGCACCTGCAGAAATCGAGGGCCGCAGTTTTGCGATTATCGATCAGGAATTCGAGGCCAGGACCTCCATGGATAAGAGCGGGATCGATCCGGCGCACTACCAGATCATCCGTCGGGTAATCCATGCCACCGGCGATTTCAGCTTTGCTCACAGCCTCGTGTTTCATGATAAAGCCGTCCCGGCTGCACTGGCAGCGATTCGAAGCGGAAAAGACATCTATATGGATGTGACGATGGGTTACTCGGGAGTGAGCAGCTCAATACTTGCCCAGTTCGGGGGCAAAGTACGCTGTCATATCAACGATCCGGAAATTGGCGAACAGGCAAAGGCCAGCGGCCGGACCAGAACCGAAACGGCGCTGCAGAAGCTCGCTGAGGCCGAGGCGGGCATCATTGGGGTGGGCAATGCGCCGACCGCATTGCTCGCGGCCATGGAAATGATCGAGACGGGCAGGATTGAACCCTCACTCCTGGTTGGGGTTCCGGTTGGTTTTGTCAATGCCGAAGAATCCAAAGATCTGCTTCTCACCAAAGCCTATCCTTATATAACCAACCGAGGTCGCAAAGGCGGAAGCCCGGTAGCGGTCGCTATTATCAATGCCCTGCTGAGGCTGGCGATTCAGTAATCCGGGGCCGAGACAGCACCGGGTGTGTTTTGCCGGACCGCTCAAGGTCAGCTGAAACAATCTGGGCAACACCCCGGGGTTGACAAAAACCGGTGCGGCTGCTACAGGTTGCCACGTCCAAATTTACCGATACATTTGACTGTCAACTCAAACTTCAAGGTCATCATGATGGAAAGAACATTTGCGATTATCAAACCGGACGCGTTTGCAGCCGGCAATGCCGGAAAAATTCTGGCCCGAATCTATGTCGAAGGCTTCAAAATTATCGGTTTGAAAAAACTCTTTCTTGGAAAAAAGGAGGCCGAAGGCTTTTACCACGTCCACCGAGAACGGCCATTTTTTGACGAACTCACCGATTTTATGAGCAGCGGGCCGTGCCTTGTCATGGTTCTGGAAGCAGAAGGGGCGATAGACAAATGGCGCACGCTGATGGGGGCCACCGATCCCGCCGAGGCCGCCGAAGGTACGCTGAGGAACGAATTTGGTACCTTCGTCGGAGAAAACGCAACCCACGGCTCGGATGCCCCGGAGACGGCCGCTTTTGAAATTTCGTACTTTTTCTCCGGGCTGGAACTGCTCTGATACGCCAAGTTATAATCTCGGCAAGATTTTTTCGGTGCGCGAGGTACAGGTGAACTTAGCCCTGTTCGATTTTGACGGTACCATCAGCAACAGAGACAGTTTTCTCTATTTTTTGTGGTCCGTGAACAGCAAAAAGATGATCAGGACATGCGTATCTTCGCTGCCTGGCATCGTCTTATACCTTGCGAAGAGCGATCCCGGCACTTCGTTAAAAGAGGCGTTTCTCACTAAAATGTTGGCCGGTCATCAATTCAATGCTCTTAAAAAACGAGCCGACGATTACTGCAGCAGATTGCTGCCGGGCATCATCAGAGACGGTTTCTGGCCCTGTCTTCAGAGACATCAAAGCGCAGGGGACTCCATATATATCGTCAGTGCCAGCCCACGCTTTATGCTGGAGCCATGGTGCCGCCGCCATCAGCTCAAGCTGATCGGTACCGAACTCGAGACCGATGCCCATGGGTGCCTGACCGGCAGGCTGGCAGGTAATAATTGCAAAGGTGTTGAAAAGGTCGAACGAATTGTTTCAGAAATCAATCTCGAAAAATACGTGAGCATTTCCGCTTACGGCGACACCCCAAGCGATCAGCCGATGCTCGAATTGGCTGATACTGACCAACGTTTCTACAAACCGTTTCGATAACGTGCAATTCTTGATGAAAACTGCCAGGTCCGCTTTCTGCCATGTATCGTCTACTGAAATGGGTATGCGTACGATTCATCCGGGGCAGATGATTGGAGAACCAGACTTTTACCGCGCTGGGTATTTCTTCTTATGAATATGCAGGTTGTCATTGCCAGCGGACGCTATGCAGCGCCCATTAAACAGAAACCAGATTTTTAAAAATTAATGTCTAATTCTGCCTGAATGATCGATGATGCAGACAACCGGTAGCTCGAATGCACTGCCCCCGTTGCTTGTTGCCTGTGAGGGGGGGCTTGTAAAAACGGATATCTACTGGGAATCTCTCTATATCCTGCTCAGATCGAAACCGGCAAGCATCTTCTGGCTGCCGGTCTGGCTCTTACGCGGAGTCGATCATTTGCGTGAGCAGATCATCAGTCGTGCATTACCTGAAGAGAACCAGAACCTTCTGCCATACCATCAGGAACTTCTTGAATACCTCCAGCAACAGAAGCAGGTGGGACGTGAGATCTACCTGGTGGCCTCGTCGTCGACAGACATTGCTCGCAGGATTGCGGCCCAACTCGGCTTGTTTAATGGTGTTTTGGATATGCAGGACCTGGCGCAGGCAGCTGGGGAAAACCCGGCAGCGTTTTTGCCAGGCGGCAGGGAGCCATCGGATTTTGTCTATGTTTGCCATGCTGAAGACGACATCTCTACTGGAGGGCTTGACCGGTGCGCTGGCCTGGTACTCGTCGATTCAGGCAATACCCGGCCCCGCAGCAGTGGGCCTAAACACAGGATCGAGAAGGTCATTGCAGTGCCACGCTCTGGCTGGAGCGACTATGTCAGGGCAATTCGAATGCATCAGTGGGTCAAGAATCTGCTCGTATTCGTGCCCCTCATAACAGCGCATCAGCTAACTGATGCAGCCTTGCTGTTTCAGGCAGGGCTCGCCTTTACAGCTTTCAGCCTGTGTGCTTCGGGCGTCTATCTGCTCAATGATCTTTTTGATCTGCCGGCAGATAGAAAACATCCGGTCAAATCTGCCAGACCTTTAGCTGCCGGCAAGATAAGGGTTAAAACGGCAAGTCTGCTCGTTCCTCTCTTTACGCTGCTCGCTGTCGCGATTGGTGCGTTTCTGGGTCCATCCTTTGTTTCGGTGCTGCTTGTCTACCTCGGCATTACCGTCCTCTATACCATATGGCTGAAGAGAGTAGTGGTGGCTGATGTGGTCTCGCTGGCAGCGCTGTATACGATCCGTATTTTTGCCGGTGGGGCAGCCGTTGCGATCATGCCCTCATTCTGGTTGCTGTCCTTTTCGATGTTTATTTTCTTCAGCCTCGCCCTGATGAAACGAAGTTCAGACCTCTATCACGCCGGGACCTCAAAGCAGGATATCATGGCCGGGAGGGGTTATGTCGCCGCTGATGCGCGCATCGTCCAGGATATGGGAACCGCGAGCGGGTTCATGTCGGTTCTGGTAATGGCTTTGTATATCAACAGCGAGGATGTTCAACTGCTCTACAATCAGTCCTGGATTTTGTGGTTTATCTGCCCGCTGCTGCTCTACTGGATAAGCCGGGTGTGGGTCATCGTCAGCCGTGGCCTGATGCAAGAGGACCCGATTCTTTTCTTCATCAAGGATTGGGCAAGTTACGCAGTTGCCATTGCGGCCTGTTTGATTCTGTGGCTGGCTTCCTGATGAATTTTATGTGCACGCCGTCCAACTCACCAAAATGAAAAACGCCAATTCTGCGGCAGCCGCGCCCCATGCAGGCCCAGGTACATATGCGATAGATGGGCTGATTGCATCTGGTTTGGCTGTGCTGGCCGGGGTATTCTCGTTGATGACCTTTGCCTATCTGGACCCGGTACTCTATGGCCTGGAGGGCATCGACTTCTGGTTTCAGTCCGATATGACGCGCGTGTTCTACAATATGACTGGGGCCGACGATACCCTTCACTATCGTACCAGCGTTCACCCGCTTTTTTTGCTTGCCGGGTATTTCTCCACAAAAACCGTACTTGATATTTTCGGGGGGTTCGCGAATTTTGGCAAAGTGCAAGCGGTGCAGATGATTATCGCTCTTATCGCTTTTTTCTGGGCGGCAGCGCTTTATGTACTGCTCAGGCTGATGTCACTTCCACGCTTGGATGCTGCCATATTCAGTTTGCTTGGGGTGTTCAGTGCCGCTTCGATTTTCTGGTTCTCTGTCCCGGAAACCTACTCGTTTGGCTCACTTTCGATAATGGCACCGCTGATCGTTGCGGCGTGCAGCCAGTATCGGCCCGTTTCGGAGATATGGTATGTTTTTGCAAGCGTTGCCTCGTTTAGTTTTACCATCACCAACTGGATGTCCGGTCTTATCGCAAGCTTTGTCAAGCTGGGTATCTGGAGGGCGTTCAGGGTAAGTGTGCTGGCCTTATTGATCGTTACCCTTGGCTGGTATGTTCAAAAACAGATTTTTCCCGCATCCGGCTTCTTTTTCGACAACAGTGCCGAATTGAATTACCTTCTGACGGAAGAATCGGGAGGACCGCTGCGGGTATTGATCTCATTTTTTTCGACCAGCATCGTGATGCCAGATATCGAGCTGGTTGGAAAAATCAACCGGCCGGACTGGCAAATCCTGACCGTGCAGCATTCATTCCCATGGTCGGGTGGAGCGCTGGCCACAACAGCAGCGGCCTGCTGGCTGCTGCTGCTCGGCATCGGGATCAAGAACCTCTTCTTTCGGCCACGCCCCATCTTCTAGGATACGTCTGATCATTGGCCTGACTCTGGCCGGGCAGATGGCGCTTCATTTACTCTACGGTGAAGAGACCTTTCTCTATGCTCTGCATTATCTGCCGCTGCTGATAGCGAGTGCGGCTCTGGCGGCACTCGGCCGATTTCGCAGAATCGCACTCATTCTGGCTCTTATCGTCTTGTGTGTCGGCGGCCTCAATAACCTGATGAAATTTCGTCAGGCCCGGGAAATAATGATGCACCACTTTTATCCGGAACGTGGGCGTGAAGCCCCTTCAGGTGTTTTGTTCACCCCCCCCAATCAGCGCCTAGAACATCAGATCAGACAGCCTTCTCAGCAGGATATTCTGATGGTACTCAGAGCCCCAGCGCCGGTTCTCCACCGGGATTGAGTGTTGGGTAATGGTTGGAACTCTTGAAAAGGTCTCTCTTCTCGGCACAAGCGTGGAACTGCATTTTTCTTGACAGCCGATGATACGCTTTTATACTGCGCCTGATCGGGACTGAGGCAGTACCTGATTAACCTATGTTTTCAAAGAGATCAGCCGCATGAATGACCTTACGATCATTGTTCCTGCCTATAATGAAGAAAAAGCCCTGGCCTCCTTTCTGCCCGAGCTCATCGATTTTTGCACTGCCAATCAGTGCAAATTGATCATCGTCAACGACGGTTCCGCTGACCATACCAGAGAACTGCTGGAGCGCTGCCAGCATATGGATTTCTTTACCCCGCTCAACCACAAAGTAAACAGGGGCTACGGCGGCGCGATCAAGACGGGGATTTACGCCGCCCAGACGCCATATATCATAACCATCGATGCGGACGGGCAGCACCGGCCCGAGGATATAAGCTCCTTATACCAGACGCTCAAAGAGCAGGAAGCAGACATGGTGGTCGGGCGCAGGAATCAATACAAGGAAAGTACATACAGGAAAACGGGCAAACTTCTTATTCGCAAAATTGCGACACTGCTGATGCCTATCCATATACATGATTTGAATTCAGGCATGAAAATGTATCGGACAAAACTGGCCCAGAAATACATTCAGCTCTGCCCGGACACGATGGCCTTCAGCGACATAATCACCCTGGTTTTTATCAATCAGCGCCATCTCGTGGTTGAGCAGCCTATCACGGTAACGCCCAGGATTGCCGGTAAGTCGACCATTTCCACCAAAACGGCTTTCGAAACCGTGATGGAAATTCTTCACATTGTCACGCTGTTCAATCCGATGCGTGTCTTTTTGCCGCCGGCGATTTTTTTTCTGCTCTTCAGCGGTGTCTGGGGGCTGCCGATTCTTTTTCGGGGAGAGGGTATTTCGGTCGGCACACTCTTTTTGTTTGTCACCGGTCTGATTTTCTTTTTTCTGGGACTCATTGCCGAACAACTGGCATTGATCAGGAAAAATCAAAGCCTGTCGATCAAGGGGAGTTTTTCTGAATACGATTGACGTATGCTTCATACGAACTGAAGGATACCACTGAACGCAGTTTGTCGAGACGTTTGAGCACTTTTCCCCGCCCAATATACATAAGCATATTCAAGTGTTTTCGTTCATTCAGGTCCGGGTGCATGAACCGTTCCTGCCTTGTATCGATATCATAGGGGTGAAAATAGGTGATGATGGGCTGATTTCTGGCGGTCAGCCTGCCTATGGCCCACCTGGTAAGGACAAAAGGCAACACCCTGAAATAGACCCCCCCTGCCACCGGGACTTGCAACCCTGGTATCTCGTGGAGCGAGGCGGGCAGCTCCCAAATTCCAGAATCCATTTTTCGATACCCGGTGCCGAATTCCGGCCAGCCATACAGGGGATTTCTGGCCGGCAGAACTGAACTGGAGTAGGTAAAACCCAATTCGGCGAGTATATCGTAGGCCCACGATGTCTGCCTGGTCAGCGAAAAGGTGGGGGCCCGGAATCCTTTTGTTTGTTTACCCGTGAAATCCTCAAGCGCCTTTAGATTCTCTTTCAGGTCCGCTGCAAAGCTTTGCGGGCTGAGTTTGTCGAGCTGCAGGTGCGTGTCACCATGGCAAGCCAGCTCGTGTCCGGCCTTTGCGATTTCCCGGATCAGCCGGGGATAGCGCCTGGCCACCTGGCCGACCACGAAAAACGTTGCCTGAACGTTCCATTTGCTGAAATGATCGAGGTACCGCCTTGTGTTTTCGGGAACCCCCTCCCGATAGCGATATCCATCTTTCACCCAGTCGCGAACGTCTTCGAGATCGACACTGAGAAGAAGCGCACTCATTTTCAGGGTCCCTGGCGGCGTTGGTAAATAACTTCAAGAACAGCAAGCAGCGCACAGACGATCATCAGCAGAACCAACGGGTAGCTGACATGCAGTGCCCGGTGTATAGACGTATAGGACGTCAAGACAACCAGGCTCAGAATAAAAACAATAGAACACAAGCCGGCAAGTAGAGACAGATAAAAAACAATATAGCTGAACAGGCTCCTTCTCGTTTGAGGAAACAGGCCAAAGAGGAGTATCAGCGCCGCTGAACCATAAAACAGCGGTGGTATAACCGATTGATATAAGTTCCCGGCATCGTTGAGAATTCTGACTTTCTCCTGGTTCAAATGAGTGTGGTAGTCCGGGTAACCCTTGAGCTTGTCGATCCGGCTGGTTCGCAACTGCTCGCGGGTGATCAGTTCAATGCGCTGCATCATCTCGGCATCGCCTTTGCTCATAATATCTTCGATGTCGGCGGAAAAGCCCTGGAAATGCACAATTCTTGTAAAAATCGAAGCGAAGGTAGGCAGTAGGAGTTTGTTGTAGTCTTTTGACCAGGGCGGCATCAGCGAGGTATACCGCGGGCGGCACTTCAAGCTGCCCGCCTTGCAGGCGGCATCAATTTCCCGGCCGACAGCGTCGTAGAACTCAAGTGCCTGGGCACTGTTCTGATAGTGGCCGGCCGCTGCCACCGCATCTCGAAACGCCCAGATAAAAAAATCTGCTGGTATATCATCAGACTGAGCCAGATCGATCCATTTTCTGCCCAGTTCGCCATCCAGGAAGGGTTTTAATTCGGCAAAGGTGGGGCTCACTCTGTAAGCTTGGTTGCGTGCATCTGATACTACCGGATAAAATTGACGTGAACTGTCTGAAATTATCCTTAGCAGGCCGCCATAAGCAGATTTGAACTCAGATGTTTGAAGCTCTACGATGGCAGAGATACCATAGTGGCGAGCATTGAGTGCCTTTAAGGTTAGGTTGAATCCGGTCCATATCGCGGTGGGAATGATTAAAGCGACAATAAGCTGGTTGAGATTTATGTTTTTAGTAATCACGCCTTGATACAGCACAGCCAGTGTCATCAGCACGAGCGTTGGAACGATCCATACAGACTCCTCCCGGGTGTGCCATAATGCCGAAAATGCCACCCCGGTGAGTGTGGCCCAGCCTACGGTCTTTATCCAGGAGTCGCCGACTCGCAGATAAAGCCCGATCATCGAGCCGATGGTCAACATGCCGAGCGATTGGTAGATTCCGAGCCTGAGTATTCGGCCCATGGCGGGATAATTATAGGAGAACGGATTAAGCAGAAGAAAAACAAAGATAAGCAGCAGAATCCAGCGCTGCCGAATAACCGGGGAGAACGCTAGAACGACAAGGCCACAGGCGAGCGCATATAAAATCTGCTGGGCACTGAGCAGCGGGATACCGAGAAAATGTGCTCCAGCGATGAACATCGGATAAAAGGGCCCTTTAATCAGGGTCAGCTGGTTGTAAGGCCCAAGCCAGTTTCCTTCGACAAGGTTTTCCGCTTGAGTGGCGAAGAGTAAATCGTCATGAGGGGCGTTTATGGCGACCAAATCATGGGGGCCGATCAGCCAGAGTTTAGCCAAAAATACCAATAAACCGGCAAATAAGAGGCCGCTTGGGGAAGATGTTCTGGAAAATATTTTCATTATTGAGCTATGGGTAATTATTGCCACTTTGATGACGAGCGTCCCATAAGGTGAAAGCCTCTAAAATCACCATAGCCATGAAGATAAGTACCATCGGATAGGCCGAGTGCATGGCTCTTTCGATTTCCGAATATGAAGTGATGCTCAGCAAAGAGAGAATAAAGGCAATAGACATAATTCCGCCGAGGGCGGCCGTGGCGGCAACCATAAGAATTGAGAGCTCTCTCTTGAGAAGGCTGCGGCCGAGAATCAAAAGGTAGGCAATGAATGAGGCCCAAAACAAAGGTGCGGTGAAGGCCTGGTAACCACTGCCAATATCATTTAGGATACGTATTTTTTCACTATCGAGATGAAGATAATATGCTGGATAGCTGGCTATGATGTCTTTTTTGCTGGGTAACAGTTTTTCCCTCGTCACTATTTCGTACATGAAAAGGATACCTTCTCTTCCCTGACTGATCATATCTTCGGTACTGGCTGAAAAATCTGCAAAACTGACGATCTTTCGAACCACTGAATGTAACGTCGGCAAGAAAAGTCTGTTAAACTCCCGGTGCCATGCCGGAATCAAAGAGGTGACTCTGGGCTGGCATTTAAGCGCTCCATCGGCGCAGGCCTGGTCAATTTCTTCTCCCATGCGCCGATAGAACCCAAGTGCATCTGAACCGCTCGCATAGTAACCGGCAGCAGCTACTGAATCGCGAAAAGCCCAGATAAAAAAGGCGGCGGGAATATCATCACAGCCACAAAGATTTTGCCATTTTGCACCAACTTCACCGTCGAGATAGGGTTGCAGTTCTTGAAAAGCCGGACTGGCCAGATAGGCTTGCTGTCTGACATCGCGAACTACCGGAAAATATTGACGCCACTGATCTGATTCGATGCGCAGCAGGCCCCCGTAAGCAGATTTAAACTCAGGTGTTTCCAGTTCTATGGTCGCCGCTATCTGATAATGTTCCTGGTTTATCGTTTTCAGCAAGTGGTGCGCCCCAAACACCATTATCAAGGGCAGCATGTAAATCGACGCCATGAGCAGCATTCTCAAACGCGGCAGACGAAACAGGTAGATAACTGCTGGAAGCATTAGCAAGAGAAGCGCAGGAACAAGCCAGATCGACTCCTCGCGGGTATGCCAGAAAGCGGCCAGGAACAGGCCGGCCCCCAGCGACCAGGCAAGCGATTTATGCCAGCTGCCTTTGCGGCGAACCGCCAGCCCCAAGAAGCAGGAAAAAGTCGCCAGCCCCAGCGACATGTATATGCCGAGTCTGAGTACTCTTCCCACCGCCGGGTAATTATAGGAAAAGGGGTTCAGCAGCAAGAGGGCGAAAAAGAGAAAGAGAAGCCATTTCTGTTTGATAAGCGGAGAAATTGCCAGCACAGCGAGTGAGCAGGCAAACAGGTAGAGGAGCTGTTGTGACAGCAGAAGCGGAATATTGAGATAATAACTCAAAGCGATGAAAAGCGGATAAAACGGGCCCTTTATCAGGGTCAGCTGGTTATAGGGTCCCAGCCAGTTTCCGCCAAGAATTTCATGGGCCTGGGATACAAAGAGCAGATCGTCATGGGGGGTGGTGGTGGCCATCAGGTAATGGGCAGTCACCAGCCACAGCTTAAATCCGACCAGGACCAATGATAAGGCAATAAAAATTCGATGTGTAGTCAATCCGGCCATACAAGTAATCTGGCAGAAAACAAAATAAGCAAAAGGTGCTGCCCCCAGGATCTCAGCTGCCTACCAAGCAGGGAATATAGCACGTCGACACCGGTAAGATCGTGCTTTTATTGGAGCGCGCGGCCCCGCTTGAAGCTGAATCTGAAACGACACGGCAGTCAGTTGCTTTGAGATTCTCTGCTGTCTGAGCTTGGTTGTCACTGGTCAAAAGGTCAGGCGGTGAGACAAATTAATCATCAAGAATCAGTTGAAATATCAGAGGCAATATTTGAAAAATCAGGCTGATATATAGCACCCTCGCAAACCCTGTGCAATCGTTTTGGGGATCGGCTGGCGCAGAGCTTCACGGTTTGTAGGGCTCCAGCAGAAGCTGGTCAGCGCGCCGAACCATTACATAGGGTGTACGCCCGGGAAATTGTCTCAGAATCTGCTCCGGATCGATTGCCCCAGCGGCAATGAGCAGAGGATCGCTGCCGATCCCCTCCGGGTTGTAGGATGTGCCTTTTTCGACATGCCGCATGCCTCTGAAGCCACTCACCATAATAATGCTATTGGCCGGGGCTGTGCGGATTAAGTTATGAAATTCACCGACGATCCGCTGCCGCTCTCTGAGCAGGCTTCCCTGCCGGTAGACAAAATGGGTACTGCTGACCAGCAAAAGCAGCGCTATTGAAGCCGTAAAAACAATATGGAATCGATTGTTTAGCGCTGTTTTTTTGAGTAGTTTATCAACCCCGAAGCCGGTTGCCAGCAGAATGAAAGGCAGGCTTTCGAAATAATATACCGGCCCGACATCTCGTACGCCGCGCCACCAGAAAAAAACATAACCCACAGCGACAGAGACAAAAACTCCCAGACAAAGCGGACTCCAGCGTTTATGCCAGCCTATCACAGCGAGTACAACGGCGGCCAAAAGTGAACCTGTAAAACCGAACAGCCAGTGGTTGAGCAGCAGTATATTCTCCCGGAGATAGATAAGACCTGCCTGGAGACTGTGGTGATAGGCCACAGAAGAGGTGCTCCTGAGGCCGAAACCAAGGCCCTCATCCGGAGCATAATACAAGTAGGTAGGAGTAAAAGGGTCGCCAACCGCAAGGTAATTGTAGGCAAGATAGAAAACGCCGCCGCTGGCGGAAGTGAGGGCAAATAAAATCGTTGCCGCAAAATTTGTCCGATTACGGTTTCTGGCAAGGTCGATGAGCGCATCCAAGGCAAAGGGAAGCGCGATAAGCAGCCCGGTATAGGTTCGATTCAAAAACAGCCAGGCCCAGGCCAGGCCGGCAACGGCCGCATACTTTTTAGTCCCGGTGGTTTTCCAGGAAATGTATGCCCAGAGCATGAGGCAGGAAGCTGGAAGCGCTGAGGTGTGACTCAGAAGCGTCCCGTTCATCATGAGAAAATAAGGGGACAATACCATTATGGCGGCGAGCATCAGGGGCGGCAGGTTGATCGTTCTGGCCGTGGAACTGAAAATCCAGACACTTAAACCGGCCGCAAGAGACACTGCCAGATGCGGAACTCCAGCCCACACCCCTGATATCAGCCATAGCGAATGAGCAGGCGGATAGCGGGACAGCCAGCCCGCCTTTTCATCCATAATCATCATTTCATGGCGGAATATCTCAGGCAGCGGGGGGAGCGGACGCGCTATTTTACCGTCGATAAAGGTAAAGGCCTGCATCAGGTAGGCATGTTCGTCGGTGGTGAGAACGGCACCCCAGAATATCACTTGTCCAATGATGTAGGTCAGGATTGCGGCAACAGCGGCGCAGAGGAACCGTTGAAGATACTTTTGGCTTGGGCTCTGCGTCATAGCGGAGGGCGGAGGAAGGTTGGACGGCTTGTACATTGCTCGGCTGGATCACTTCAAAGATGGGGTTGAACTGGTTCGCTTGAAGCCTGTATAAGAAAAGAAAAAATCTTTTGTTACTATATAGATATAAGCGAGGAGCAGGGTAATTGCGAGATTGAAACCCAAAACGAGGAAATACAGGGCTGCCGGGTGGAGCCTGGGGATCAGTGAGTCGATAAAAAAATAGGGGAGCGAACATACGAAGCCCTGGAATAGATAAATGGTGAAGATATTGATACCACACCAACGCAAGGTCGGAGCCCAGCGACCATTATCGAATCCCAGCCTTGTTTTGCACCATTTTTTTAAAAGCATAAAACAATGAACAAGAAGCAGGCTGTAGATAAGATACTGGGTGGCCGGCGGAAACTTGTATTTCTGGATATACAATTGCTGTCCGTCGAAAAAATAAACGAGCGCTCCTAAAAGGATTGAGAGGACTAACGGGGCAACAATACCTTTTGTGGGCAGATTCTGCTCCTGCTCTCTGAAAATCACTCCCCATAAGTAAAAGAACAGATAGAAAGACACGCTGCCAAAGCTGCTGAAGATAAAAGACTGGTCCGGATACTCTTTGGGAAAGAGCGCCGTAAAAAACAGAACGAGAAACAGAACCTGGATCTTGCAATTGTAAACCAGCCGGATACCCAGCAGAAACGGGGTGACAATCAGAAGGGAGAGATAATCCCTTATATACCAGAGACTGCCGTTATAGACCCGTATGGTGTCCCAGATTTCTCCATGGGGGGTCATGCGCAGCATGGATGTTACGGCAAGGGTAAAATCTGGTTGTGCCCGGCCTGAGATGAGTGTTCTGCAGAGCACGACCGCAGCAAGGATCAGACAACTTATGGCAATGTATTCGAAATAGAGCCGGACAACAGATTTCGCTGTTTTCCTGAGGGCGGGGTAAAAGCCTGAAGGTTTTGCCAGGTAGCCAGAAATAAAAAAGAAAATCGGTACATCGACAAGCAGCGTGATCTGTCTGACATGCTCGGGTAGATAGGCATATCCTGACCAGAAAACTGTGTGGATATGTATGACCCAGAGAATCATCATCCCCTTGAAGCAGTCGACGTAGGAATCTCTGTCAATTGGCTTTTCTACTGAGGCCATGGGGATTTATTCACACTCACTGGTTTGCGCCTGGTGGTTTCAGATCGATCAGCCTGCTGAGGATATCATGATTTGAGAAATATCTATAGTTTTGTTGCTCAAAGTGATCTTCGACGTGCAATGACAGCATCGGACTGCGCACAGCCGGGATACGACTCAAACCAAAGATAGTACAATTCTCATCATCGGCACAAGCTCAAGTTGGGCGGCAGCTAGGCTCAGAGTTTAGGTTAAATGGTTGGTTGGAAGATCGTGTGGAGTATCGGTATTGGAATGAACAGAAGCGAAAGCATGGCCACCATGCAGAATATGCAGTAGAAGAGAAAACCCTGCTGCTTGTAAAGTCGCTCAGGGTATTGTGTCGGGCTGTCTTCAAGAAAGCCTAGATGAATATACCAGGCTATAAAACCGGCGATCAGCGGGACCGATAATATGAGCTCCATCCGATAGCGAATTAAAAATATACCAAAAAAAAGCCCAAAAGCGACCGCATAGAAAATAATGGAGGTGAGCAAGCGCTCCTCGTTGTAGTGCCCAAACGAATGACGATAGCGGCTGCTGAGTTCTGGGTCATTGATGCGTCGGTACTCGGCGAAGCGCTTGACTGCCATAAAGAATGAGCCCACCATCCAGTAGGCAAGCACCAGCGAAACCGGGGGAATAACGGTAATGCCGGTGGCATACCAACCCAGCAGCAGACGGATAGGGTTGTTGACTGATTCACTGAGCACATCGAAATAGGGTTTATCCTTGCTCCGGATGGGTGGGATATTATAGATGCATCCCATGATCCAGAACAATGCTGCAATCAGCAGAAATTCATAGCCAAGCAATGCTGAGAGCAGCAAGCCGATGACACCGAATAATATCCATTGCCCAGAGGCCAATCTTTTGTTGACTTTACCTGATGGGATCGGCCGATGCTTCTTGACTGGATGCAGCGCATCATAATCCGCATCCAAAAGCTCATTGAGAATATAGTTGCTCGAGGCGATCATGCCTGCGGCCACCAGGGCGAGCAGAATCTTTGCCCCGGTGACGAGGCTGAATAATCCTGGCTCCGCGTACAGAGCGACGATGACCCCGGGAAGCATAAAGACATGCTTGAACCAGTGATCGAAACGGGCGATCTGCAGATAGGGGGTAAGTACTGCCATTAGCTGTAGTTATGTAAAATAAAGTTCGCTGGTGCGCGAAGATTAGGACCTTTATCAGCGATGCAGAGAGGCGCCGATCTTATAATAGTCCCCTCGCTTTTGCTTAATCAAGCCTGAAATCATCGTCCAAAAGACCTACAAAGTCGCTAAAGCCATAACATACAAACACTTTTTTTTGAGGCTGTAAAATGTTCATGTACTCTATAGATGATTGAGTTAAGTGCGTCAAGTTTTGTCATAGATTTTCTGTTGACTGTCTGTGAAAATAAGTCTCGACATTGTGGTATCTAGCACTAATTGATGAATTTTATTGCATTTATCTACTAAAAAGGTAATTTTCACCCGAACCGGGCAGCATATTATTCATTCATTTTAGAGGAGAACATGGATCTTAAGGGAAAACAAAACAGTTTTAAAGAAGATTTCGTCCCCCTTGAAACCCTACAGCCACATGAAATGAAGACAATCGGGCGTCGATCGGTAATCAAAAAAATAACCGTTGGAGGAGCTGCACTGGCCGGGCTGAGCGCTTTGCCTGACCGCTGGACAGCCCCGCTGGTGGAGTTTGGTTCATTGCCGGCTCATGCAACCACAAGCGGCAGCATTGAATCAGTTATCGAAGAGCTAAAACAGGAATTGGAAAAAACTGACCAGGCAGAAGAGGCCGCCGCAAACCAGACGGAGGAGCCAGCTGCAGGCCAGGCGAGTGCAGCGGAGGAGCAGGCGGGCGAGTCAGAACCCGCCCCAGAAGAGGATTTACGAGGTTTTTCAAATAAAGTTACGATCAATAACACCGGGGCGAAAGTCTCGATAGACAGCATCTGGCAGGATAAATTCGTCTTTCCAAAACTTGGACCTGAATATGGTCCAAGGCTCCTGGTTGTCTGGTCCGACGGACGCGAACTGTCTGTTGCCGATTCATCCAAGATGGCGATGCTCGCAGCTCCTGACGGCAGAAAATACCAGCCGGGCGGACCCTACAGCCACAATAATCCGGATATTCCGACGATGGAGGTCTACGCAGCTATAGCCACCCACCCAGACAGCGTGACCGTATACTATTAGGCCTAAACCGATGCACTAGTTAAACCAATGCTGAGGATGGTGTAGGCGGTCAGCAGTGCTCAGGCTGTCACCAGCTTTTTCGGGTGACACCTCAGGGTAGGGCTGAACACAGTGAGATAGGGCCAGTTCCTGGTTTTGAAGCGATAACCGGCTACTGGCCTTATTTTTTTGATCAGTCTTTAGCCATAAAAGATTTCAGCCCCCGAACCACGAAATTTAATTTGTAGACTGAGCCATTTGCAAAACGATCTTTTCGCCCAAACTCTGCGTTATCCTCAAAATTTTATCCTCGGAATATCAATTATATGCCTGTGGTAAAATTTCTCGCATGCCTTGATTTTAAACGAAAATCTTAGTTTTGCAAAAGGCTCGACTGAAACAATTAATCGAAACAGCCTGCGTGGGGCGTTGCTTGAATGCAGCAGCCACGGTTATTTCAGTGGGGCAGACAGCTTTTGTACTTGGATTACATTGAAAATGTATGCGGATTTTTTTGCGAAGCTGGTTTTGTTACTGGTCTTTTTTGGAGATGATTTCGCAGTCGAGAAACCCCTGCCGCAGCCTGATCTCGACCTTTTCATTGACCTCGACCTGGTCGATGCTGGTGACGATCGGCCCCCGTCTGTGAGCAGAACTTATTTTGGAAACCACCGAATATCCCCTGGCCAGGGTCGCCAAGGGGCTCAGGGTGTCGAGTACGGCAGCTATCTGCGAGAGGCTGGTCCGGCTGCTTTCCAGGCGTGCGTGCATGCGCCGGGTCAAATGCTCGCCAAGGTAGGAAACTTGCTGCTGACGCAGTTTGATCCGATGAGTGGGATCATGCTTGAGAAGTAGTGAATGCACGCTTGTAATTTGTGCATGTTTTTTCTCAACAGTGCGTGATAAGCCATTGTACAATCGTGGTAAAATATAGTCTAACTTAAACGTATGGCGGCTGAACGCTTGATCAAACGTTGACAGCACGTGGGCTGCCTTGGCCAGGCGATGCGTATGCTCGGACAACCTGTATTCCAGCGCCCGCCTGAGGCGACTGACCAGCGCCTGGACCGAGGAGCGCTGGCTGGCCTGGTCGGTGGTCAGTAGCTGGGCTGCAGCCGTTGGGGTCGCTGCCCGGAGATCCGCACAGAAATCGGCAATGGTGAAATCGGTCTCGTGACCGATAGCGGTGACCACTGGAATAGCCGAAGCATGAATAGCGCGGGCCAGCCGCTCCTCGTTGAAGGCCCAGAGGTCTTCTATGGATCCGCCGCCCCGGCACAACACAAGCACGTCTGGATCAAGCTCGCGGGACAACTCAATGGCCCGACTGATCTGGTCGGCTGCGTTGTCACCCTGAACCTGAACCGGAAAAATCTGAACCAGCAGATCTGCCTGGCGTTTTCTGCAGATGCTCAGAAAGTCGTGTACCGCAGCCCCGCTTGGTGAGGTGATCAGCACTATTTTGTGAATAGATTCGGGAAGATTTTTTTTTCGGCTGGCATCAAATAATCCCTCGCTGCGCAATTGCTGCTTGAGCCGCTCGAACTCGAGCCGCAGGCGGCCTGTGCCATCGAAATCGACCGTATCGACAATGAGCTGATATTGCCCCCGCGGCTCGTAAATGGTAATCCGGCCGTCGCAGATCACCTGCTGGCCGTTGGCCAGATTATGTGCCAGCCAGCGCTGCTGGTTTTTAAAAAGAACGGCGTTGAGCTGGGAGGATTCATCCTTGAGATTGAAGTAGCAGTGGCCGGAAAGGGGTTGGCTCAGGTTGGATATTTCACCGCTGACCCGCACGAAACGGAAGCGTTCCTCAAGCATCGCGCCTATTTCTCTGTTGATTTCAGAAACCGTTCTGACTGGTCTGGGGATGGTGTCGCTGGTCGGTAGCACAGGCTTCAGAGGTCGATATGAAAGAGGTTTACGGATGGGCTTCTTTTGTACTATATATGACTCGCTGTATGCTAAAACAATAAAAATGATTGAATATCCTGCAGGAGAACAGACATGGCGACCAATGATGTCTTCAATAAAGAATGGGAAGACGAGCGCAACAAGAACAACCTCGAGGGGCTGCTCGAACAGCTGAACCTGCCTCCGGCGGCGATCAAATTCGTCAAGCAGAACAAGCGCTCGGTTCAGATCATGCTGGCCCTCATTATTATCGCGGTGGTTGGTTGGGCATTATACGGTTCCTATCGCAACGATCGAATTCAGAAAAGTTCAGCGGCGCTGTCTTCCGCAATGGAACTCGAAGGACAGCCGAGGCTCGACAAGCTCGCCGAAGTCGAGCAACAATATTCGGGAACCGATTCCGCGTTGTGGGCCGAGATCACCATCGGTCAGCAATTGCTCAAAGAAGGTAACATGGAGGAGGCGAGGGCGGCCTTTCAACGTGTGCGGGACAAGCTGGGGAAAAAGTCGCCGTTGCAGCCTCTCGTTACTTATGCGATAGCCCAGGCCGACGAAGGCCTCGCACGCTATGAGAGCAGTTCAAGCGGTTATCAGGCGCTGATCGAATTTGAAGGCTATGAGGAACTCGCTTACCTGGGGCTGGCCCGGGTCCATGAACTTCAGGGTGAGCCGGATAAAGCGTTGGAGGTATACGAGCAGTATCTGGGTTCGATTGGAGATACTGCAACATTTCAGCGCGTCATGGTCGAGGAAAAAATTGCACGCATCAGGGTTGAGCAGTGATCATTGCCAATACGGTTGAAGAGCTCAGAAAACACCTCGCTTCCTGGCGGCGTGAGGATCAGTCGATCGCCTTGGTGCCTACCATGGGCTATTTTCATGAGGGCCATCTGTCCTTGATGAAACGAGGTGCAGCCCTGGCTGACCGGGTGGTGGTCTCTTTATTCGTCAACCCGACTCAGTTTGGCCCGACAGAGGACCTTGGCGTCTACCCCAGCGATTTCGAAGGCGACTGCCAAAAGGCCCGCAATCTTGGTGTCGATATGCTGTTCTGCCCGGCGCGGGAGAAGATGTACAGCCCGGCCCATCGCACTGAAGTCAAAGTGGCGGGATTAACCGAAAGGCTGTGCGGTGCCGATCGACCCGTTCATTTTACCGGGGTCGCCACCGTGGTGGTGAAGCTGTTCAATATCGTCAGGCCCGACTATGCCTGCTTCGGAGAGAAGGACTTTCAGCAGCTTAGGGTGATCAAACAATTGGTTGATGATCTTAATTTCGAGATTTCCATAGAAGGGGTCCCGGTCGTTCGCGAACCAGACGGGCTGGCCATGAGTTCCAGAAACGCCTACCTGAACGACAATGAACGGGAAGCTGCGCTGGTCCTCTATAAAGCCCTGCACATGATAAGAGAACAGGTGCTGCAGCCCGGCGGTGTGCGCCACAGCAGCACCCTGGTCGAGCAGGCCAGGCAGCTCATCGAAAGCAGAGACGAATGTGAAGTCGATTACCTGGAGATCGTGGATGAGCTCAATCTCGAGGCTCAGCCCTATGTTGGTGAAGCATGCCGGGCAGTGGGGGCGATTCGAGTTAACGGGCGTATCCGGCTCATCGATAACATGGCGCTGTATTTATGATCCCCGTATATTTAAAGAGCAAGCTGCAGAGCACTAATTAGTTTTATAAAAACAAAGCGGTTGAAATAGAACTGAAAGTTTGGACTGCCATGAATGTAAGAGAATCAGCAGGGAGGAGCGAAGATGCCTGGTTTTGAGATTTTTGGCCAAGAGGAAAAGGAGCAGATCATGGATGTGCTCGATACCGGGGTATTGTTCCGCTATGAGTTTGGTGATCAGAGAAAAGGTATCTATAAGGTGCGCACCTTCGAAGAGCAGTTCGCTGCCTATACCGGCTGCGGCCATGCCCAGGCAGTCACCTCGGGAACGGCAGCGCTGAAAGTTGCGCTCAAAGCCCTTGGGGTGGGCCCGGGAGATGAAGTCATCACCCAGGGCTTTACCTTCGTCGCAACCTGGGAGGCAATTTTAGAGGTCGGTGCAGTTCCCGTGTTCACCGAAATCGACAAAACCATGAATATGGACCCAGCTGATCTAAAAAACAAAATCAGTGATAAAACATCGTGCATCATTCCGGTGCATATGATGGGATCAGCCGCCCATATCCAGGAAATCGTCGCCATTGGCAATGAGGCGGGCATCCCGGTGCTGGAAGATGTGGCCCAATCGGCCGGTGGGCATATAGGCGGAAAATATCTGGGTACCTTCGGTTCATGCGGCACTTTTTCCTTTGACTCGGTGAAAACCCTTACCACCGGCGAAGGTGGAATGATTATTACCGATGATGAGTCGCTCTGGCGGGAGATGTCTGAATACCAGGACCACGGACATGACCATCAGGCGAATCCCGGCGGCAGGGGGGGGGAGGGACGTTCGTTTATTGGATTCAACTACCGGATGATGGAATTACAGGGGGCAATCGGTATCGCACAGTTGGCCAAACTCGATGCAATGGTTGAGGCCCAGAAAAAAAACAAGGACCGGCTCAAAACGGCGCTGGCCCAGATCGGCGACGTTGAATTTAGAGAACAGGTAGATCCGGCAGGAGACTCAGCAACCTTTCTGGCCTTCTTTTTGCCGGACGGGGGCAGACGCAGAGAAGTGGGCAGGGTTCTCCAGGATCATGGCGCAGGAGCCATCTGCTGGGCTGAAAATAACTGGCACTTCTATTCCCGCTGGGAGCATCTTCTGGGAGCGTCGACCCAGGCCAGAAATGGCTGGCCTTTCATGGAGCCAGGCGGCAAGCGCCGGATACTCTATGACAAAGAGGCACTGCCGAACTCTGCTGCATTACTGGATCGCAGCCTGAGTTACCCGATATCGATCAATATGTCGGAAGAACGATTGCAGGAAATGGAGCAGGCGATCAGAAAAGCGGCTCAGCTTTAGCAGCGGGGTAGGTGCTGCTCAGCAACAGGGTTGGTGTTGACAAATATAAGTTCTCTGGGGCGTGTTTCGAATCATCGGGACGATAGAACTTGTGGGATCCGAACTGAGCCACATAGGTGTAGGCCGAGGCCCAGTGGGGCGTGATCGAGTCCAGATGGTAATGGGTCGCACCGTTGGTGAAATCGGGTGTTTTCAAGGCCAGGTAAATTGAATGCATGCACTGGAAGAAGGCATCCGGATCATCCGGGATATAGGAATCCTTCTGAAAGGTCCAACTGAACTGGTACGGTTGGGTGATTACTTCTTTTACCGGAACGCGTTTTTCCATCGCCCGGTTCAGGGTGACGTAAGCCACCGCCATCTGGCCAACCCGGGGTTCTGATCGAGCCTCATGATAGACATTCAGGGTCAACCAGAGTAATCCTTCAAGTAACGTCATATGCAAACCTTTCGAGCTCGAAAGGCCTCCCTGCTATCTGAATCGATGAACGCCGTCACGAGACCTTGCCCGGCAACCGGGTTCATCCTTGTAATTCTTTGCAAAACTTCGAAATTACTGACACTAATTAAGAGGCACACCAGTTTGATACAGGTCATTGTTAGGACTAACTATAAAGGTGAACAACGGATAGTCAAGGTAAAAAAACATCACTTTTGGGTCGTAATTTGACGCCAGGTTCAAAATGATTTTTATCTCAATCCCTTATCTTGTTCATGCGGGATCGAATTTTTTTTGATGATAAAAACGCACCTTTTCTCTCTGCGTGGGTGCGCAGATGCGGACCTTTGCCGGGCTCAATTTTGATCATCGCGGTGCAACGGTATTTAAGTCTGAATTGAGTTGCGGTGACTGCCAGGTGCAGCCTGGTATCGCCCGGAAGTGAAAAAAGATGGAGCCTCGGTTGATTCTCCACGAATTCATCTGATACAATTCAGCTCAGGCATGGCAGGTAAAAGCTGGGGTAGAGCTGATAAGAGATTGTTCGGCGGTCTATGAAGGAGCTTGCGCGATGCAGATCATACATCAGTATATAGTTAAAATAACGACATTTTTTACCACGAATTATATCGCCGCAGGGATCCTCGCACTGGTGATTATCATCGCCGCAGTCAAGAAGCCCAAGGAACTTTTTAAGGCCGTGGCCCTTGTCGCTTTTGCGGTGGGCGTTTTTTATATAATGGTCTACCTGGAAAAATCGATGTTCTCTGGGGTATCTTCAGGTAAAAAAGCCTACGATGTGGAACGGCGGGCAGGGGAAAACAACTGAGGCTTGCCTCGGTTTCCACAGATGTCCAATGATCCCTCTCAACCTTCACCCGCAAGGTCATCGAGCATGGCCTGACGCCAGTCGGCGCTGAGCAGTTTCCAACCTGCGCTGTCCTCTGCAAGTACAATTTCGAACATATAGATGTCGCCATCGAACTGCGGCAGCAGAGAACGGTCCTCGATCGGCCTCGAAGCCAGGGCGACCAGCACGGTTGCCTCGATATAATCACCATTGCGCCTGGCGGACTCCAGATTGAAAAAAACATGGATTGATCTGACCCGCATGATGTAGGCGCTGCCAAGAGCTGCAATATCACCCTCTGATCTGCCTCGCGAGTCGCGATAGGCCGGGGATATCAATGATTTGAGCTGGTAGAGGCTGCGATGTTCAAACGCGGCTTCGGCCTCTTCTATAAAGGTGTGGGCAATCTGTTCAGGACTATTTCGCTGAGAACACGACGCTGCAATTGTGCAGAGCACAGCAAACATACAGGCCAGCAGAATCGCTCGAAACTCTTTGGAACCAGGTGACATATTCAGAGCCCAGTGGCGGCGGTAGCGATGGGCACCGGCAAGTGAAGCTGCGGGGTAGCCCTTATTAAATCCCCTGCTTCGACAGAAAAAAACGCTTTTGTTTCGCCCAAGATTTACTCAGATGGCAGTATCTAGCCTGAGCCGCAGCAATCGCCGTTGAATTTCGAGGCACCAGCCGATGATTTTATCCCGGTCCTCGATGGCAATATCCTCGAAATGATACGCCTCTTCCCACTGGTCTTTGTCGAGCTGCTGGCTTCGTACGGGACGGGCAAGTGCCTTGACGATATCCGGTGTTTTGGTCGGCAGAGAAATTTCAAGACGAACATGAGGGTCAGCGGGCGGCTGCTCACTGAAGAAAGCCAGCAGACCGCTGCCGCTGATGTCAATAGTTGTTCCTTTGAGCGACCAGGGGCGCCCATTTTCACTGAAAAACTCGGGTTGAAAAGCTCTGGAGATGACCTCGGTGGTCGCATCGACCCGGAAGAACTCGCGCATCTGTTCATGGCTTACCAGTTTCTGGGCAGTCATGGAGAGCACCTGATGAGCGGCGGAAGCAATCATTGCTTCCATCGAAAGGTTGGGACCGCCAAAATCGACGTTTATCAGGCAGGGCTGCTGCTGATCGAGGATGTCGAGCGGCAGCATCCCCGGCCGAAAGTAGAGGTCGAAAGAGGGCGAGCTGCCTTGTTTATATACAGCCTGAGTCCGGTAGCGTTTTCTGCTGTGTTTGATCGGCAGGAATATACGAACCGGTTTTTGATCGGGAATCTGATCGAGAATGCTGGTGTCTGCACCCATCATGAACCTGGTGATTGAGATGTGAGGCAGCCCTGAAGCTGCAGTGTAAAAGGAAAACATTTCCTGGGCTGGAAAAAGCTGGCATCAGCCTTGGGCTGCAAGACAAATAATATCATGAAGCAAGTCCCATTTCAAGCCTTGCCGAACAAGTACAAGAATTTGAAATCAGATAGTTTTCATCTCAATCCGCGGCTAGAGATCCGGGCGATGCGCAACGGTGCAGGACTCAGTCGGATCTGCAGGTTATTGCTCAGGATCATGAATATCGAACAACTTTCTCCAGAAGAACTGGATGGTTCCCTTGGGCGAGTTGGACAAAGGCGTGGCGGTCAGACGTTCAGCCAGGTGAGAGAAGGCGGCTGAGGTGCGGGAACTGCTGAAGCGATCAACAAAAACCTGCTGCTTTCTGATTGCTTCTTTCATTTGAGGATCGGACGGAATAGAGCCGATGTAATCGATGGATATATCGAGATAGCGGTTGGACACCATGCTTAATTTTCGAAAGACATCGAGCGCTTCCTGTTCGTTCTGGACCATATTGACAATCAGATTGAAGTGCTTTTCATGGTATTTGAGCGACAGCAGCTTCATCAGGGCATAGGCATCGGTAATCGCAGTGGGGTCTGGGGTTGTAATCACGATGATATGTTGAGAAGCACTGGCGAAATAAGTGACATTTTCAGAAATTCCGGCCTCGGTGTCGATCAGTACGAAATCAAAATCGTATCCCAGGCTGTCAAGTCCGTCGATCAACTGCAGTTTTTGATCCGCATTGAGTTTGATAAAGGACTGGATACCGGAGCCGGCCGGCATAATCTTGAGGCCATGCGGTCCGTCAACCATCACCGATTCAAGATCTTTTTCACCGGAGAAGAAATGGTTCAGATTGTAGAGCGGGTTCAGTCCGAAAACAACATCGATATTGGCCAGGCCGAGGTCGGCGTCGAATATGAGCACGCGTTTTCCGGTTTTGGCGAGACAGGTCCCGATGTTGGCAACCACGGCTGTCTTACCGACTCCACCTTTGCCGCTGGCCACCGAAAAGACCCTGGTTGGAGAATCTACCATCTGTGCTTCCTTACTGGTTCGAACGCATCGTCGTGAATATCATCTGTCCCTGATTCCTCTGAGCAGAACAGCCGGATTGGCAGAAAGTGTGTGGTGCATGTGCCTGCTGCTGGCCTGCGCGGGCTAGCCGAGTTTTTCAATGCGATCACTGGCGCTGACCACATCGGTCAACTTAATACCGAGCTTGTCGCCGACCATGACCGGTTCACCCCGCGCAATCAATCTGGAATTCACATACAGGTCGAGCGGATCTCCAGTAAACTTATCGAGTTCGATAACGTATCCTTCGCCCATTTTCAAAAGATCCCTGAGCAGAATCCGGCTTCTGCCGACCTCGACGGAAACCTGAAGCGGCACGTCAAACAGAAATTCAAGTCCGCGGACTTGATCTGTCTGTCCAGAATGAGCGTCAATATCTTCCTCTGTGATCGTGCTGAAGTCATCTTCGAGCAGGTCTTTCAATTCCTCAGGGGCTGGGCGCTGACTGCTATTGGGTTCCATGGCTTGTCTCCTCGACCTGCTTATTGCAGGATTTCGGTTATACTGACGGTCTTTCGGCCTTTTCGCTGACCGGCGGCACCATTGAATTTTACGATTCCTCCAACCAGAATCTGCAGGTTTTTGCCGAAATCGTGGTCAACGGCAAGAACGTCCCCTGTGCGGAGTCTGCTCAATTGCCTCAAAGAAAGATCGAGTACCGCGGCTTGCGCAGCTATTTCTGTTGAAATTGTGTTGAGCTGTTTAGCGATGATTGCAGACCAGGCATCGTCTGCAGCATGATGGCCTCCGGAAAGATTAATAAAGTTCTGCCGGTAAGGCTCAAGCGCTGCCGCACAGAGCACGACTTCCATTTGCCCAATGTGGTTATCTATTTCGACCGCAAAGGTGGCGATAACGACTTCAGATTCGGGATCGGTGATCGACACCAGACGCAGGTCACTCTCGAGGCGCAAAAGCTCGGTAGCGGTCATCGTGATTGAACTGAAAGACTGGTCCAGATCGTCGCAGGCCAGACTCATCGGGTTTTTTAGAACGCTTAATTCAATTCGAGTGAGTTTGCGTTCCGGTTGGGGCAGCATCAGGTCTGCGGTTGCACCCAGCATGATTTGTAAGACTGAAAAAGCCAGATTGCGCTCAAAATTGATCAGGCCGTCAGAGGTCAACGGTGCCTGATTGAAGACTCCGAGGGCGCCAGTGTTTTGCCGCACCCTGAGATATTCCTGGAAGGGGCCCGCTTCCAGCGAAGACAGACTGACGAGTACACGGCGTTGCAGAAGCCTCGAAAGCGAAAGAGCGTAGTGTTCTGCAAACAGCTCAACGATAATATTGAAATTGGCAATTCGCACAGACCGGTCGCGCCTGCGGCCTGTCGCAAATAAATCAATAGTGCGGCTCGCAGCAGGTGCTCTTTGCCCCTGGCCCCCGGCAGACGCAGGCTGAGCAGGGAGCACTCCCTCCTTGATGCTTTGGAGCAGTTCGGTGATTTCCTCTTTGGAAAGTATCGGTTCCACGTTAGACCGGTGCGTTAGCAGTCTTATTGTATAACAAAATCAGTAAAGTAAATTGATCTGGCTGAGCCATGGGCAAGAATTTCGTTGATCTGCGCAAGCAGTTCGGCTTTAAGCTGCTTTTTGCCGTGCAGGTCGTAGAGTTCTTCGAACGTTTTGTTGCTGGCCAGGAGCAGGATTGCGTCCCGGACCTGCGGCATGCGCTGAAGCAGTTCCTGGCCCGCTTCTTTATCAGAAACTTCGATTGACAGAGAGATTTTCAGATAGTGCGTGATATCCTCACCAATCAGATTGACGATAAATTCCTCAACAGGAATCAGCGGCCCCAACTCCCGCTGTTGGCTTCCTGGCTGCGCAGGCGGTGGCGGAACACTGACATCTTCAGATCTGCTTTCGGGAAGGCTGCTGCTGGTTCTCAGCAAGAAAAATGCCCCGGCTGCAGCCACCAGCAGCAGGACCGCAGAAGCAACCAGCCAGACTGTGAGAGCGTTTTTAGGCGATGATTCCACGCTTGAGAATGGTTTTACTGCCATAGAGCTCCGTTCATCGAGCAAAAAAGTGTCAAATTTTTTACAGTGGAAAAGCACTTCTCTTGACAGATGCAGGAGTTGTGCCTGATGGAAGATTCGCTCGAAGAACAAAATCTACCCGTCGGTTACGGGCTCGGTTTTCACGATTGGTGTTGGGAACCACCGGCCGATTTGGCCCATAGCCAATGGCACTGAGTCGATCAAGGTTGAACAGTTTATGGGTTTCAAAAAATCGTGCCACGGAGGCTGCCCGGGCCATCGAAAGTTCCCAACGGTCAATAGAGAGCCCAGTTTGTAATTCTCTATCGTCGGTGTGGCCTTCTATACGAAGATCTACCGGCAGCGGGTTGATGATTTCAGCCAGGCTGATGAGCAGCTTATCGGAGCCGTCTTCGAGTTCGTCGCTGCCCGGTTTGAACAATAGATGTTCGGCTATCCTGAGAATGACGGTCTCTTTATCCTGATTAATCGCTTCCACCTGCTGGGTGAGTTCACGTTTCTCGAGCTGCACTCGCAGTGGTTGATAGACCTTGGTGTTCATATCCACCTGAACCGGCGTGATCGGAAGTCGCGGTTGTGCAGGCAGGACCGGAGCTGATGTATCATTGGGGGTAGAACGGGTCTGGATGCCGAACGCGCTCTTTAAAGAGGAGGAGGCTTGGGTGAATTTGACCGGATCGAGGCTGGACATGGACATAAGCAGAACGAAAAAGGTCAGAAGCAGGGTTACCAGGTCCGAATAGGTGATCAGCCAGGGGGGAAGTCTGCGTGCACTTTGCTCGTGAACGCTCAGTTTCTGCTCAGATTCCAGGTTGCGTGGGTGCTCTGCCATGGCCGGGCCACCGTTCAACGGGTAAAGGTTGATTCGCGCAATTTCGGTGAAATGAAGGCGTGCAGCTTCTGCTCGATAATACGGGGGTTTTCACCCGATAAAATTGATTGCATTCCATCAATGATCAGCGATTTTATCAGGATTTCCGACTCGGATCTGTTTTTTAATTTGCCGGCCAGCGGCAGGCAGATCACATTGGCAATGATCGCACCGTAAAAGGTGGTCAATAGCGCAACCGCCATGGCCGGCCCAATCTTGGAAGGATCATCCATGTTCTGCAGCATCTGCACGAGGCCGATCAGGGTACCAACCATTCCCATTGCCGGAGCGTAGGTGGCGAGGGAGATAAAAATGTTGGCCCCCTTGGAGTGACGCTGCTGAATATAGGCGATTTCCGTGTTGAGCATGGAGCTCAGTGTGTCTGGTTCCTGTCCGTCCACGGCCATCTGAATACTTTTAACCAGAAACGGATCATCGATCTTGCCGATCTCATCCTGCAGGCCGAGAATACCCTCCTTCCGGGCTTTATTGGCAAAGCCCATTAACTGGAAGATATACTCGTTTACCGAGAATTCTTTATGGAAAACGGTTTTTCTTGCAACCCTGAAAGCCTCAAGCAGGTCTTTAAACGGGTAGTGAACCAGAGCAACCCCGGAGGTGCCGCCGAGGACAATGAGCAGGGCTGGTACATTAAAGAAAATGGTCAGCGGACTGCCGTGAAGAATAGCCAGCAGCATAAGACCAAAGGCGGCCACCATTCCAATGATCGTCGAGAGATACACGTAAAAGCGCTCCTCTGGCGGACGGTTGAATCGAGCGGGGTATCGAGGATCGTCAGCGATCCTGGCTCATAGGATTTGTATCATAGATTTTCATAAATGAAAACCTAAGGTTGCAAAAACCACTCCGCCTTTACAAGGGCACGATAAAGAAAATTGCAAGCCGGAATCAAGGAATACAATTTCGCTAAAATAAATAGCGGCGGCGATACTCAGTGGTGAGCATTAGTCGCCTATCTATGGGGACTGCTGGGATATCAGGATGAGGCTCAATTCGGTTGCCTGGCTTTGACTCAGATTGTCGAGAATCTTCGCGGCAGCCCGGGGGCGCATGTAACCCAGAAGAGAGGCAGCGAGCTGCTGGTCGAGCTCGCCTATGGACTGCGCAGCCTTTGCCGGCGTCATGTTTTCATATATTTTACTGAGCTGTCTGAGCCTTTTTGCCTCTTCAATCTGTGTTTGGGCCAGCAATGTCTCAAGACGAGCCTGCTCTCTTTTGATCTGGGAGAGTTTCACCTCCATTTCTTTAAGTGACTCATCGATCGCCGTTTTCAGGCTTTGCAGCTGATGTTCCTGCAGCAGAAGACTTTTTTTCTGCTCAGTGACATTTTGCTGCGCTTCCGCCATCCTGGCCTGCAGCCGTCGTGATTCAACAGACGGGGGGACACCTTCACTACTATTGTCAGTATTGGCCTGCGCCAATGCATAAACCGGGCTGAGCGCCACCAGAAGGAACAGGCTGATCGTTACAATTCCAGACTTTGCTATCGTTATTGACGAATCGCCGCGCAAGACGGCCGAAGGTCTGAGAAGCATCAGGCGGATGAAGGTCTTTTTCATGTTTGGTTTCTGATAGTGCCCGAAAAAATAAATGTCTCAGCGGTCTTGCCCCAGTCAGACAAGAACATTGTGATTATCGTCAGAAAGAAATTTTCCTTCCTGTTCAAGCTGCAGTGCAATTTTAACAATAGATTGCTGCATGGCCTCGACCTCGGAGAGCCGGACAGGACCCAGTGCTTCGAGATCGTCCCTGATCATATCAGCGGCACGGGGGGACATGTTTGAAAAAATCCTTTCCTTGATCTCAAGCGAGGCGTTTTTCAGGGCCAGAGCCAGAGACTCGTTGTTCACCTCCCGAAGAATCATCTGCAGCGAGCGTCCATCAAGATTGATCAGACTGTCGAAAGTGAACATCTTGCGGCGTATTTCTTCTGCCATTTGATCATCGTTTTCGCCGATCTTATCGATGATCGACGTATGCAGGTTATGCTTCATTTTGCCAAGCAGCTCAACGGCGTGGTCAAGGCCGCCAACAAGCCGTTCTTCTTTTTCTGCCACATCACCGATATCTCTTTGCAGCGCGGCTTCGATTTGATTGAGAATGTCGGTGGACACCTTCTCGAGGCGGCCAATCCGATAGACAATGTCCGGCTGTATCTCTTCGGGCAGGTGTGAGAGAATCCCGGCTGCATGGTCGGCTGGCTGGGTCGAGAGAATCAAGGCAATGGTTTGCGGATGTTCGTTTTCCAGCAGGTCAGCGACCACTTTGGGCTGCATTTTGGTTATGGTGGCCATATAGCGATTTTCGATACTGGCTTCGTATTGCTGCAGCAGAGCATCTGTGCGGGCAGAATCATCCAGCGCGATAATTGCATTTCTCGCAAATGCACGGCCCTTGACAAAATGACCCGATGATTGTCGCTTGCGCTCCTCACGGTAGTGGGCCATAACGCTTTCTTGCACCGCTGCAGGTATATGATTGATGGCGGTCATGGCGCCGCTCAAGCGCTTCACCTCGTCATCGGTGAGTTCAGCAAATATTTTGGCGGTAGCCTGTTCTCCAAGGCACATGAGCAATATGGCAGCTCTATTTACACCGGTTAAGGACTCTGTCAGCATCGATCAGGTATCCTGGATCCATTTTTTGATGATATGGACGGTCGGGCTTGGGTTCTGCAAGACTTCTTCCTGCACATGAGCTGCATACTCAAGATCAGGTACATGTTCGGCCTTGTATGCATATGCGTGCGTTTGTTCCTCGCTTGGAGGTTGCCTGCCGTAATCGCCAGCGATGGTTTTGACGAGGGGCCTGATCAATAAAAAGTAAAGCGCAACGAACCCAAGCAGCACAAGCACGAATCTGGCAGCGGGAAGGTAATCATAGAGCAGATTTGCAGGAGTCGACTCAAATGCTGCTGGGCTATCCGCCGATCCTCCGAGCGGTACGGTGATCAGGTGAAGCTGGTCTCCGCGTTCGGCATTGAAGCTGATGGTTGAGGATAGCATCTTCTCAATGGCCAGCAGCATCGCCTCGTCGAGTTTGGGCTGGGCTGCATCGATGGAGCCGGATGCGATACTCGGATCCACCAGGATAGAAACCGTCAATCCTTCAATTCTGCCGACCGGACTGGTGACTCTACTCGTAGTTTTGCTGATTTCATAGGTAACGGTGTTTTCATTTTTACCAGCTCCTGAGACACCGGCGGGCTCCTCAATGGAATGCTCGCTCTTGACTACCGGCTCAGTAGGGTCGAATAATTCAATTGTTTGCTCGGTCTTGGATAGATCAAGTTGTGCGGCAATTTTCACCACGGCTCTGTTGCTACCAAGAATCCGGTCGAGCAGCGGCTGAATGCGCGCTTCCAGGCGCTTTTCAACCCGGTGCTGAAAACTCAGAATATCTTCTGAAGCTGGAATCCCGGCGCTAAAGGGGGAGCTGTCTTTGAGCACTGAGCCGCGGGAATCTATGATGGAGATGTCTTCTGCCCGCAAACCGTTTACCGCGGCGGACATTAAGTGAATGATGGTGTTGATGTTTTGCTCTGAGAGCACGCTGCCCGGCAACAGAGAGACAAAAACCGAGGCGCTGGGCCCGCTCTTGGGGAATTCAGCATCCGTTTGAGATGGGGCGGTCAACGCGACCCGGGCGGAGGCTATCGGCCGCAACGAGCTGATCGTACGGGATAATTCACGTTGCAGCAATGCTGAGCGCTCAACTTCTTGCAAGACGTTGGTGAGTTGCAGGCCTCTCTCGTCGAAAAGCTGATGATTTCCACTAGATCCTTCAGGAAGCTGCATTTGGGCAAGCGCGAGTCTGGCCGAGTGAACGTGTTTGGCTGGAACCCAGATATCGGCGCCGTCATTTTTCAATCGATAATTGATCTCGTAATCATCGAGCAGACTGGCGATGGCGGCGGTTTCAAAATGAGTAAGGTTGCCGAAAAGAAGCCTGTACCCGAAAAATCGGCCCTGCTGAATCAATACCAAGGCGATGATCGCACATGCACAACCTGTGATGCCGAGCGCCCATTTCCTGCCGGGGGACCAGCTGGTCAGAAACGCGATAGGCCATGGGCGCGAAGCATTGCCCGCACTCTTCGAGCCACCTTCGGGGTGGGTATTCTGGCCTCGCGTCTTAGTTTCTTCCATAGCCGTTATTGTCTTTTATAGCGAAAAAGTGCACGTATCAGGGCAGATGCACCTTTTGCCAAGTCACTGAGAAAACGCGTTGGGCGCTTTGAAGAGTCTCGTTTAGCCATTAAGTTCATTGCCAATTTTTTATGAAGCTAATTCTCCAAAATCTGCTGCAGCGCGATCTTCTGTCGAGCAAATTTCTGCCAACCGCGGTTATCGTCCGATGCAGCGATCTTTTCCAAATACTCCTGCGCCATTGCGGTCTGGCCTTTTTCTAGAGCGATTTGAGCCAGACGGTATTGTGAGTTGACCTTGAACTCAGTCAAATCGCTGGTGAGGCTAAATAACGTTTCTGCTTCAAAGGTAGAATCGAGTTGAAAGAGACATTCAGCCAGAATGAAGATTTGCTCATCCGGCAGGGCACGTGGCTTCTCCCTGAAGGGCTGTAAATTATCTAAAGCAGCCTGATAATTTCGCTGCTGAAAATAGATTGAAGCGGCAAGAAACCGGAAACGATCATCCGGCGGCTGATCTGGAAGCTGATTCTCGGCCTGATCGATGTATCCACTGGCGTAGAGTGAGTCGAGCCTGAAGAACAATATGGAGTCGTGGAATATGCCGTCAGGATAGTTGTAGAAATATTGACTCGAGACATTTTCTACGGTGGCCTGATCTCCGGCCGCATGGGCAATCCTGATCAGCGGCAGATAATGATTTTCCTGGGTATCCGCTCCCGCCGTATTGAGCAGATAGGAGAAGATGCTTTGCGCCTCCCGGTACAATCCCAGATTTTCATACGCCAGACCAAGCTCGGCGAGCAGTGAGAGGTCTAGCCAGTTATTCTCAAATAACCTGCGGTTCTGCTGGGCCAGCGCAATTGCCTCCAGGTATGCTCCCTGTTCGAGCAGTCTGGTTATTTCTTCAGGTAGAAGTTGAATCAACAGGGCCTCAGCGTTTGTTCTCAGCGGTCCGGATTGATCGTTTTTCAACAGCGTCATAAGCTGGGCGATACTGCCGCTGGTATCGCCTTCGAGCTGTTTGAGCAAGGCCAGTTTGAACTGCGCTTCCTCGGCCAAGCGGCGGTATCTCGATTGGCCGGCAACCGTCTTGTAAGTGTTCATTGCCTCTGCAGCACACTGGCGATCCTGCAGATAGCAGATATCGCCCCGCTTCAAGATGCTTCTCAAAGACGCTTCGGTATCCGGAAACGTTGTCTCGATCCTTTGCAACTGGTCGACAATTGTGTTTGGATTCTCACCTGCCTGTAAATCGCTTAGTGCTTTTAAATAACGGGCCTTGCCGATGCTGTCATTGTCGGTCAGAATTGTGGCCAGGCGCTCGTGGCAAGATGCGCTTTGCTCAAATTGTTTACCTGAATACAGTGCCTGGCAATAACCGTTCAAGGAGTATGGGGTATCGTGCAGGGCATCAGGTCCCATAGCGCTGATAAACTGTTCATAGTCCTGATAGGACTGTATGATATTGCCACGTGCAAAAAGCAGATCGGCCCGGCGCAGCAGGATGCGATTAGATATCTGAGCTGGTGCATCTTCTGAGGCTTTATTCAGGTTCCTTTCCATTTCCTGGTAATTGCCGGTTACCAGATTCGTCTCGGCCAACAGAACCCGGGCAGCGGAAAGCAGAGTACTGGGGCCTTCGAGTCTGCCCAGCAAAGCTTCGAGTTCAACCGCAGCGTTGATCGAGTCGCCGCTTCGGGCAAGCAGCAGCGCGTTCAAATAGTGAGCCAGCATACCCAGCGGTTCTCTCTGGTATGTCTTCATGAGCTGGTCGAGCTGGGTGCCTGCCGCCTGATGATTGCCAAGCCTGAACAGAAGCTCTGCGTGGGTGAAGGCAAGTTGTTTAAGTGTTTCCGGGTCTGTCTGCTGTTTCAATGATTGTTGAATCGCATTGAGTGCCTCGAACCAGTTATTGTTCAAAACGAGCGGCACGATATCCCTGCCGATCACCGGTATTGCTTCCTCATCCTCAGGCAATATGATCTCGATCAGAGGAAAAGGAGGAATGTATGTCATTACCGGCGCATCGATAACCGCCGCGGTTTGATAATCCGAAAAAAAGGTTCTCCAATCATCAGCGTACCTGGACAAGGCAAGAGGGTCTGCGGGACCAGATGAGGGTCGTTCTACCAGGGTCGCCGGTCCAAGTTGCGCCGCAACTTCCTGGTAGGCGCTGGTAAAGCGGTTGCCGGCAATCAGTTCGATCACCAAAGTATTTGCCTCAGTTTCACTGAGTTTTACATCCTGGGGAGGATAACGCAGGAAAAAACTGAGCAGGGTATTTTCTCCCGAAGGAAGAACCAGGTTTTTGACGATAGCGGTTCCGTTGGGCAGTGGGGTAAGCTGGTCCGAAACCACCGTATCTCTGAGTGTTATATCCAGACGTTTATCGCTTAAATTCTGACTGGTATCAGGGACTTGATCGAAGTAAGCAAAAATCTGCACCGTACTGCCGCGCTGGTATTGACCAAGCCTGATGAGCTTCGATGCAGCCCCGCATGTCTGAGGCAGATGCATGCCAAGTATGCAAAGTAAAACAGTGGTAAGCTGCAAACGTCTCATCAAGGTTCGATCGCTCCTTGGTGCTCATTGGAGATTATCAGATACGCCTCAGGCGCGCCTCAAGATAATCATATCCGAATTCTCTTGTATGCTTAATCGAATATGAATATTTGCCAAGGCCACATGGTCAAATCGTTGTGCCTCTTCACAGCTTTGCAAATTTTGTACCATCTAATTTATATGGAATACGGCATAAAAGTGTGTAATTTTATCGCTACAGATTTATATCCTGCCGCAATTTTGTCCGCTTCTGTCAAAATTATGACGAAACATCATGGTTGACGGAATGCAGGGGCCGGATGATAAAAGTTTTTTCGTAACAACACGAACAGCGCCTGAACAGGCGCTTATACCCGTCATTAGCTGAGTCGCAAACCTGCTCCGCCGGATAACATATGTTGCCTATCAACAGCCTTTATAGATGAAGGATTATAACGAGATAATCAGCACCTGCCTGCGCCGGGCCGGGAGTGCCGTAAGCGGCATTATGGGAGAGCGGCTGCTCTTTATCGGGCAGACGGGAAGGTTTGTTGAGCTCCGTGATGGAGTGGGGCAGCAACTCTCAGAGCAGATATTGGTCCGGCTTGAGGTCAGTGGGGCGGGCGGACCTCCTGGAGACGCCTGGCTGGCGGTCAATACGGCTGATGCGATAAGGCTTGCCGGGCGTTTGGTAATGCTGCCCGAGTCTGAGTTAGAGGAGGCGGTTGCGGCCAATGAACTCGAAGATGAGATTCACTACGCCTTCCTTGAAATGGTAAATATCATATCGATATCATTCAGTAAAACACTTACTGAACTGGCCGGAAAACCGTATCTTTTAAAGGTTGTCGGAGAGCAGGAATACCCTGATTACACCATGGGTGATGAACATATCACCGCTCAGGACTACTATCGGGTAGAGGCCTCCATGGTACTCGGGTCTCAGAAATTGGGGAAATTTGTGCTGCTGATGCTGCCCCGCACCATGGAACTCGAGGCACGCCTTGGCACCAAGCAGCGTGTCGAAAAAGCGGTGAAAAAGGCAGCTGAGAACAATGCTGTTGCCTCTGGCACGAACTCAGAAACACCCAGCTCCGCGCTCAAAGCTCTGCTCTCCGAGTTCAGACTTCTGATCGCTCAAGAGTTTTCCGTGTTGCTGGGAATGGAAGTCGGCTGTTTCGGTGAAAACGGGCTGTCGATCGACTTGCCTCAGCCGTTGCTTGATCCGGTCCTGCCTGCCAAGGCTGCCGCTCATCTGATTATATCCGGCGAATGCACCGCTGAAGCGTATCTGGTCGCTGATATAGAGGATGCGATCAGGCTTGCGGGCCACTTTCTGGCGCTGCCCGCCGTTGAGCTCGAGGCAGCCATCGCCAGCGGGATCTTTGATTCTGACCTTCAGGATGGCTTCAGCGAGATTGCCAACCTCGTTGCCGGGCTTTGCTCTTTATTGTTTGACAAGAGATATCAGGCTTCTGTCATTTTTGACAAAAAAGAGATCCTGCAGACTGAGCTGGAAGAAAATCACCCAGCTGAAAACGAGCAGCAAGCAGAGCCTACGGTCGACCTCACCTTGGCTGAGCCAGCTGCAGATAAAGGGCAAACATCAGCGAACCGGGTGTATCCGGTCGAAATCCATCTGTACGCACAAAATGAGTTGATTGGCGGTTTTGATTTTCTTTTTCCAAGCAGCTGGCTGATTTCATTCTCTCTCAACCAGCGCTTGCGACTGAGCCTGCATACGAGCCCCCGGCTGAAAAGGCTGCCGAACGGCCTGCTGCTGATTTTATGGCGACTTCGCCGGCACAAGAAAAGAGTGGCCCACTCCAAATCCTGTTGATCAGCGATTCAGACCAGGACAGCATCGGCATCAAGGAGGTGTTCGACAAGCTTCAGATCGGCTGGACCGAGATCGGCTTTAGAGATGATGTCACAAAGTTGCTGCCGGGCGCCTATTCGGCTATTTTTCTGGTGAGCCGACAACCCGACGAACAAACCTTTGGAGTTGCGATAAAAGTCAGCTCCCGCTGCTCGCTGCCGCTGATTGTAGCGAGCTCGAGATGGACCCAGTCTTCTGTTTTTCAGGCGGTGCGCTACGGGGTAAGCGACATTCTGCTCACCCCGGCGAGCAGTGCTGACGTGCAGGAGAAAATAAAAACGATCAGCAATAGCCAGGCAGCTTGAAAGACCAGGGGGTCGACATGAGCTGAGGCAGGCTACGACTCCCACATTCGGTCTATGTCCTTCTTTTTAATCTTTTCCAGCAAGGTGGTGCGCTTCAGACCCAGCATCCGGCTGGCCTCCTTTTTGTTGCCGGCAGTGAACTTCATCGCCTCGATAATGAGCTCAGTTTCGAATTCATTGATCAGTTCATTGAAGTTGATTGGGCCTTCGTCGAAGCACACAGACGGCTTGGGCGGCGCTGCTGTGGCAAACAGGGCTGCCCGCTCTTCACTGATATCGTGAACCGATCTGCTTGGTGATGACTCGGGTGGCCTGGCGGCGGTCTGGATTGATTTGATATGTAAGGTGAATTTGGGCGGCAGGTGATGGGGTTGAACACGTTTGCCGCTGTAGAGAATCGACATGTGTTGAACGAGATTTTCCAGTTCTCTGACATTTCCCCGCCACTCATAACCGGCCAGCACTTCAATAGTTTCGCTGGAAAAAACGATCTTATCCCGGCCCCTTTTGGTGGTGTACCGGTCGACAAACTCTTCGAGCAGCAGCGGAATGTCATCGCTTCTGCTTCGCAGGGGCGGAACTTCGATGGGTACGACGCTCAACCGGTAATAGAGGTCTTCCCTGAAAAGGCCCTCTTTGACCAGGCTCTCCAGATCGCAATGGGTGGCGGCAACCACTCTGGTATTGACCGGCGTGGGCTTGAGTGAACCCACAGGCTCAAATTCACGCTCCTGCAAAACGCGCAGCAGTTTGGCCTGCAGATTCGGTTTCATATCGCCGATTTCATCGAGAAAGAGGGTGCCGCTATCGGCGTATTGGATACGTCCTGTCTTGTTCTGGCTGGCCCCGGTAAAGCTTCCCTTGAGGTGTCCGAAAAGTTCACTTTCAAGCAATTCGTCAGGAATTGCCGCACAATTGACCGGCACGAAACGATGGTTCCGGCGCCTGCTTTTCTGATGGATTGCCTTGGCCACAAGCTCCTTTCCGGTACCCGATTCGCCCCTGATCAGCACCGTTGAAAAATCGTCTTCCGCCACCCGCCTGATCATCGTGAACAGTTCGTTCATGGCCTGGGATTTACCTATAAAACCGGGAACTGCAAGGGCCGGGTTTATTTTCTTGCGTTTAGCAGAATGCTGCCGGTGGCTGAGCAATGCTTGGCAGTGTTTTACACAAAAAGCGATCTCTGCTGGGTCAACCGGGCGGGTCAGATAGAAATAGAATCCCTGCTGCAAAGCAATTTGAGCTTGAGCAGGGGCGTCCGGCTCGATGAGCAGGATTACAATCAATTCAGGAAAATCAGCACAGATCAGCCTGAAGAGCTGGGCGACCGGGCAGGTGGAGTCAAACCGGCTGTCGAGAAAAAGCAGCCGGTATTGCCTTGAGCGCAGCTCCGAGAGAACATCCCCGCTGGTTATGGTATACTGCACTGCCTCGGGAAATTTAGCCTGGATCGGCTCGATCAACGAGGCTGCATCCCGCTGGTCAGAGAGGGCATGCAGGATGGTAAGAGATGAACTCATGACTTTTTATCAGTAAAGCTGGATTAAACCGCGATGCAAGAAGGTGCGGCCCATCGAGCTTGGGCCAAAATTTTTCCAAAACATAAAAAAACTGCTAAGTCGCTATCCGAGGCTGTACCTGGAAACTGCCAGGGAAAAGATGTTTATGTCAAAATACAGACATTATTACCCATGAGGCGAACTATAGCATATCGATTTCTGTAAAAACAAGTAAATAACGGCAATCGTGTACAAAAGTTGGGTTCGACAACTCGAGGTCAGTAAAAAAGTAATTAATCAACTTTAAGAAAAACAAAATAATGACACATTTCTGGTGGCGCTCCTCCCCCGTACTTTATCAAAAAGCAGGGGAAGAACCGGTCGGCACCACGGTAAAATGCGGCCCTGGGGGGAACGGTTGCCGAATGCTTTGTTCCACTAAAAAATTGATCTGACGCTGCCGCTCGATGTATTTTAATGGCATAAAGCTGGCAACCCGGCAGTCATGAAATGCAGAGTTTGTCAGGCAGCAATAGGGCGGGGAGGACATATCGTTGTGCACAATCTTATCAGATTGACAGTTCTGGTAATCCTGACTTCGGTGATGCCTGGCTGTTCTTTCGGGAGGGACGAGGCGGCCAGGTATCCGCGCGCCGACATAAATCTGACGGATGTTGCGGTTGAGCGTGTTATAGACGGCGATTCACTGATGACCAGGCATCGCGGAGAAGAGCTGGAGATCAGGTTATGGGGGATCGATGCGCCAGAGTATGACCAGCCGGGTGCTGACCGGGCCGCTCGCATGCTAAAACGGTTGATTGGAGGTAATAAACTAGCCCTGTCTGTGGTGGACCATGATAAGTATGGAAGAACGGTGGCCCTGGCCAGAGCAGGAAACACCCTGATCAACGAGGAGATGATCAGATCAGGGAACAGTTGGGTGCATCCGTTTTACTGCCGTGAGCCGATCTGTAATGACTGGTTTGAATATGAACGCCAAGCCCGGCAGGCCCGTCTTGGCTTATGGAATGATGAGCCCATTGTCGCACCCTGGCGCTGGAAGTCGGCCCGCTGAGCAATGCCTGTTTCAAGATGTTCCAGGATCTGTTATAAACGGTTGAGTATCCAGCCTTACCAGATGATTTACCAGACGAATTTAAAAAATATTGCGCCTTGGAGATAGACGAATGGTACAGAAGACTATTCCCTGCTTATTTGTTTTTCTTATCAGCATGCTGTCAACACTGGAGGCGGTCTCAAGCCAATCAAGCCCGGCGGTACAGCAGAGCATCGATACACTGATTCGCACCAATGCCTGTGCTGGCTGTGATTTGAGTGGCGCCGATCTGAATCGGCTCAATCTTTCCGGAGCGGATCTGTCCAATGCCAACCTGAGCGGCGCCTCTTTGTTCCTCGCCGATCTTTCGGGCAGCAATCTTGCCGGGGCGAGCCTGCGGGGGGCACGGCTTGGTGGAACCGACCTGGCCGATGCGGATCTCAGGGGAGCGGATCTGCGAGGTGCAATGCTGGACGGCGCTTATTTGACCGGGGCACTGATGGATGGTGCAATTTTGGACAAGGCCCAGCAGGATCCAGATCTCAATGAGAAAATCGTTGAAAAAATAGATAATCCCGAGGAGGCTGAGCCCAAGGAAGTGATGGATCAGAAGAAGGTTGCCTTCATCGGTGACGAGCAGAGGCCGGCGGGTGCCGGTACTCTGCAGTCAGGCCAGAAACCCCTGCCGGTGAAAACGGTTGCTCCGGTTAAAACTGTTTCCATCGACGGTGCAGCACAAAAGCCAGAAGAGCCCTCGCCGGATGTGCCGCAATCATCTCAGACGCAGGCTCAACAGCCGGTATCGGCAAATGAAAGCGGAGTGCGGACAGCACCGGCGGCCATGACAGATACGGGCCAGGAGCCGACCCCTTCTGCCGATATATCTGCGGCATCAGAACCAGCGGAAGTTGAACCAGTGGCCGCTGAGGCACCGGGGCCCTCAATTCCTGAACAGACCTCACCCCAGCCCGACCAGGCTGTCGCCAAAACTCCCGGGACCGGCGAGCTTGTCAGTGAACAAACGCTGTCGCCAGAAACTGACAAAGAATCGCTGGCTGGCCCTGCCTCGGCCGCTGCATCTGCCGACCCTGCTGCCGCTGCGGGGACTGCCTTGAGTGCAGCATCATCTGCTCAAATTGCCCCTCAGCCAGAGGAGGCGGGAGGGGTGTTGGCTCAGGAAAGTCCAGCAGATCCAACGCTCCTGCTGGTGGAAAAATTGTTAGATACCAACCGCTGTTATGGCTGTGATCTGGCAGGAGTGAATCTTCAGGGTGAGAATCTGGACAAGGCCGACCTGGAAGGGGCAGACCTGAGCGGAGCGCAGCTTGAAGGAGTCGATTTTGCAGGGGCCAATCTGAAAAATGTATCTTTCAGAGGCGCCAATCTGCGCAATGTCGATCTGCGCAAGGCCGATCTTTATAAGGCCGATCTCAGCAACGCCGATCTGAGCGGGGCCAGGCTTGAAGGTGCCCAGCTCGATGAAGCGAACTTCGACGGTTCAGTAGGCTATCAACCAGTGCTTGTTCCCGTTCAGTAGGGTCGTATAGGCGGGCGGCGTTTCAATCAGGCCCGATAATATCGATGATCTGCAGATCGTAAGTAAGGTGATGGCCCGCCAGCGGGTGGTTGTAATCCAGCACCACCTTGTCATCCTTGACTTCGATGATGGTTACCGGCACCTTCTGCTCCACGCCGTCCCGCTCAACTTTCTGGGATAACACCATGCCCGGCCTCGGCTCGAGACGATTGGCGAAATGGTTCTTGTCAACCTCATGCAGCAGATCTTTCAGGCGGGGCCCGAAACCTTCATCGGGTGGCACGCGGATCTTCTTTTTGTCGCCTTTTTTCATGCCAATCACGCTCAGTTCCACCGTCGGCGGCAGCTCACTGTCTCCAAGCTGCAGGGTCATCGGTTTCTGGGGAGTCACCTCGATGAATATTGCACCGTTGTCCAATTTCCCGGTGAACGCTATCGCAATTCTGTCTCGCTCTTCAATGGTGCGCATTGGTCATCCTGCAAGTTTTTCTTGGTTTCCAGACGATTTTCTCCACACGCCGATCTGTATAATAGTGAATCGTTGCAACAGTGTCAAACAACAGGTTTGGGCCACAGTTCTTGACAAAAACGTGCCTGCCTCCTAATGTAGGGACCCTTGAATATGGAAGCCGAGGCAGCCAGGCAGGCCCTTGATTGATTGAAAAAAACGGCCGGTCAGAGGTAATCGTCCATAAGAAAACAGGGCTGGAATTCATGATCGAAATAAATTTCTCCAAATACGCCGATGGCCTGATTCCAGCCATCGCCCAGGATCACAGCAGCGGCTCCGTGCTGATGTTGGCCTATGTCAACGAAGCGGCCTGGAACAAAAGCCTTGAGACGCGAAAAGCGCACTACTGGAGCAGATCTCGCGGCCAGCTTTGGCTCAAAGGGGAGCGTTCAGGCAATGTCCAAATAATAAAGGACATATACGTGGACTGTGATGCGGACTGTATTATTTATTCTGTTGAGCAGATCGGTGGAGCGGCCTGTCATAAAGGCTATCCGTCATGTTTTCACAGGAAGGTTTCTGATAACGATCTCGAGATCGTTGAAGAACGCGTTTTTGACCCGGCAGAAGTCTACCGCACTTCATGATCGGACGGGAGAAATCGATGAATATATTGAAGCTCGGACTGCCCAAGGGAAGTCTGGAAAAGGCGACCATAGAGCTGTTTGAAAAAGGCGGCTGGCTGATCAAGCCGGCCGCACGCAACTATTTTCCCACGATCGACGACCCGGAACTCGACTGTTCCATCTGTCGCCCCCAGGAAATGTCGCGCTATATCGAAAGCGGTATGCTCGACGCCGGTATCACCGGCAAAGACTGGACCCTAGAAAATGAATCGGATGCAATAATCGTTGCCGATCTCATCTACTCCAAGGTCAGCAAAAAGCCGACCCGCTGGGTGATCGCGGTTGCCGGCGACTCGGATATCAAGACCCTCGAAGATCTTCAGGGAAAGAAAGTTGCGACTGAACTGGTCAACGTGACCAGACGTTTTTTCCAAGAGCGGGGCATCGAGGTGCAGATCGAATTTTCCTGGGGCGCCACCGAAGCCAAGGTGGTATCGGGCCTTGCCGATGCCGTGGTCGAAGTGACCGAGACGGAGAGTACGATTCGGGCACACGGGCTGCGGATCATCCATGAGTTAATGGAATCCAACACCCAACTGATCGCCAACAAGAACTCTTGGAATGACTTGTGGAAACGGCAGAAGATAGAAAATATTTCTCTGCTGCTCCAGGGGGCACTCAGGGCAGACCGTATCGTTGGTTTGAAAATGAATGTGAGAAGCGAAGACCTGGACCAGGTGGTTGAAATACTGCCCAGCCTCAATGCACCGACCATCGCCAACCTCTACCAGTCCGACTGGTTCTCCGTGGAAACGGTGGTCTCGGAGGATGTGGTACGAGACCTGATTCCCCGCCTGATCGTCAAAGGAGCCCAGGGTATTATCGAGTATCCCCTTAATAAGGTTATCTGACGCACGATTAATCTCAATCGAATCTCATACCTGCAGACCGGCAGATACCATCATGGACCTGAGCAATGCCGAATTCTTATTGAGTGTTCATAGTCTGAAACAGTTGCCGGACTCCGATCTGCCCGAAATTGCTTTTGCCGGCAGATCGAACGTGGGTAAATCGAGTCTGCTCAACGTTTTGCTGGGCCGAAAGAATTACGTGAAGGTAAGTGCGAAACCAGGCAAGACCCAGGGATTGAATTTTTTCCAGGTTCCGGGGGTGTGCCACTTGGTCGATCTCCCCGGTTACGGTTATGCCAAGGTTTCCAAGCGTATGCAGGCCGACTGGGGCAAGCTCATTTCAGCGTACCTCGAATCCAGAACGCAACTCCGCTGTGTTGTGGTGATCATGGACATCCGACATGAGCCAAAACAGCTGGACCGCGACCTGCTCTTCTGGCTCAGGCAAAAACAAATTCCCTGTCTAGGTGTCTATACCAAGGCCGATAAATTGTCGGGCAATCTCAGGGCAAAACAGGCCCGCCTGCTCGATGCCGGCCATCTGCTGAGAGAGGATGAGCGGATTGTTTTTTCGGCGCTTTCAAAACTGGGAAAAAGCCGTCTGATCGATCGGCTGGAGTCCTTCCTGACTTGATTTTAGAGTATTGTTCCGCCTGGAACAACTCGCACAATTTAAAAATATTCGTTTTTGTTTTTGACAGTTATCCCACCATGTCGCATACAGAAAGTAAATTCTGGTAAATCTTTATTGCCAGCTTTCCGCAGATACATTAAAATCGCATCTCGACTGGGTAAAAATATCTAAGAGGAGTTTGCCATGATGTCCCCGTTTTCCGAACTTCCCTGTTGGGTGATCATGAATTGTGCTGAAGATAAAAAATGTCCCGCCAAAGAGATTCCTCACCGCAACTGCTGGGACATATTCAGTGAAGCTGACATCAAGGCGTTCAACATATGTCAGGATTGCCTCGTTTATATCTCAAGGCAGGAGCAATCGGTACTCAGTAGAAAGGAAATGGAGCTGATCATGACGCACAAAGGCATTACGCTGCCTGCCTCCGCGGCCTGACACTGCAGCTCGGATTGCACAAACGGGCAGGGCGGAGCGCGACCTGCTCAATCACCATCGCGTTTTAACACCGCGAGAAAGGCATTCTGCGGGATATCCACGTTGCCGACTGTCTTCATCCGTTTTTTTCCTGCTTTCTGTTTTTCGAGCAGTTTCCTCTTCCTCGTTATATCACCCCCGTAGCATTTTGCGGTGACATCCTTTCGCAGTGCTGAGATATTCGTTCTGGCGATGATTGTGCTGCCGGTTGCAGCCTGAATGGCGATTTTGAACATCTGTCGGGGGATCTCGTCTTTGAGCCTCTCGCAGGCATTCAGTCCGCGAGCACGAGCATTCGAGCGGTGTACGAGTTGTGATAAGGCGTCGACCACTTCCCCGTTTACCAGGATGTCGAGTTTTACCAGGTCGCTGGTCCGATAATCGAGTATCTCGTAATCGAAACTGCCGTAGCCCTGGGTGATGGATTTAAGCCGGTCGTAAAAATCATAGATGACTTCTGCCAGCGGCAGTTCACAGATCAACTCGATTCTGCCGGGCGTTGGATAGTGATAATTGGTTTTTTCGCCGCGGCGCTCCATGCACAAGTTCATCACCACGCCCATGTAGCGTTCGGGAATAAGGATCGAAGCCCTGATGTAGGGTTCTTCGACGATGGCTATCTTGGCGGGATCGGGGAAATGGGCTGGGTTATCCACCATCAGCTCGGACTTGTCGCTTAAGACGAATCGATATCTGACGGAGGGAACGGTCAGGATAAGGGAGATATCGAATTCACGTTCGAGTCGTTCCTGCACCACCTCAAGGTGCAGCAGGCCGAGAAAGCCGCAGCGGAAGCCGAAGCCGAGCGCGGCGGAGGAGTCCTTCTGAAAGGACAGGGCAGCGTCGTTGAGCTGGAGTTTCTCAAGGGCAGCGGCCAGATCCTCGTATTCGTCCGAGGATATCGGGTAGATCGAGGAAAATACCACCGGCAGAATTTCTCGAAATCCCGGCAGCGGGCTCAGGCAGGGAGCTGCGCTGTGGGTGATGGTGTCGCCCGGCTTGACGTCGCTGACCGACTTGATTCCGGCCAGGATATAACCGATCTCCCCGGCCCGCAGCTCTTTCTGCGGAATCTTTTTTAGCCTGAACAGCCCGACTTCTTCAACCCGGTAGGAGGCCCCGTTTGACATGAACGTGATCTGCTCTCCTGGTTTGATCACTCCATTAATGATCCGGCAGGAGATGATCGTCCCGCGATACGGATCGTAGCTGGCATCGAAAATGAGCACCTGCAGCGCTGTTTTGGGATCTCCGGCTGGAGGCGGCAGATAGGTGACAATCGCTTCGAGGATGTCTTCGACGCCGGTGCCGTTCTTGGCCGAACAGAGCTGGATCATATCGCTGTCCAGGCCGAGATCCTCCTCGATCTGCAGGCTGACGGTTTCCGGCTCGGCGGAGGGGAGATCGATCTTGTTGATAACCGGAATTACAGTCAGGTCATTTTCCATGGCCAGGTAGAGGTTGGCCAGGGTCTGGGCTTCGACCCCCTGCGCTGCATCGATAATCAGCAGCGCACCCTCGCAGGAAGCCAGGGCCCGTGAAACCTCGTAACTGAAATCGACATGGCCGGGGGTATCGACCAGGTTCAGGCAATAGGATTTGCCATCTCTGGCCTGATATGGCAGGCAGATGGTCTGGCTCTTGATCGTAATGCCCCGTTCCCGCTCAATATCCATGGTATCGAGTAGTTGATCCTTGAACTCGCGCTCCGACACCAATGAACACAATTGTATCATTCGGTCGGCAAGGGTTGACTTGCCATGATCAATATGGGCGATAATGCTGAAATTTCTTATGTGTTCCATCGCTTAGATCAATGCCCCCGGGGGCTTGCTAGAGCCCTGAGGGCAGATAGAGGAAAAAGACCGTTTCCTATCATAAACAGAGCAAGAAAAAAATAAAATATTTCCCTACCCGGCTGATATGGTAGGATATAACGGAAAAAGGGTGCTCTTGTAATAGCATGTGGGAATATACCGGTGATGCGTATTTAATTGCACTTTCCTGTCTATAGAGTACAATTTAGGTCTTTTTCAAAGAAAATACCAAGGTTGCCTTGAAGAGATAACTATAGATGAGCAAAAAGAATAATACAACAACGGTTGAAGTTGAACCCCACGAAAATCCGCTTGTTGCTTTATCTGAAGATGAGAACCTGCCGGTACTGAGTAATCCGGCGCTGCACCGCTATCTTCAGGAAATCAGTCAATACGAGCTGCTGTCCCGCGAAGAAACCGAGGAACTGGCTATCAAGTTCCGCGAATCCGGAGATCCCAACGCCGCTTATCGGCTGGTGTCAAGTAATCTGCGGCTGGTTGTTAAGGTGGCCATGGATTTCCAGAAATACTGGATGCAGAATTTTATGGATCTGATTCAGGAGGGCAACGTCGGTCTCGTTCAGGCTACCAAGAAATTCGATCCCTATCGGGGGGTTAAATTTTCCTATTACGCAGCCTACTGGATCCGTGCCTATGTACTGAAATTCATTATGGACAACTGGCGCCTGGTCAAAATCGGCACTACTCAGGCCCAGCGCAAACTATTTTTCAGCCTGAACAAAGAGAAAAAGCTGCTCGAGGCCCAGGGTTTTCAACCAGAACCCAAACTGCTTGCCGAGAGGCTCAACGTCAAAGAGAAGGAAGTCGTTGAAATGAGCCAGCGCATGGACAGTTGGGATGTGTCGCTGGAAAGTCCGGTGAAAAATGACTCCGACGACGAACAGAAAAGTTTTATTCCAAGCGATGATCCATCAATCGAATCGAAGATCGCCGGTAAAGAGATGAAACTGCGCCTCGAGGAGCTGCTGGACAAACTAAAAGAGAGTCTCAACGACAAAGAACGGATGATTCTCGAAGACCGACTGCTCACCGATGAGCCGATGACTCTGCAGAACATCGCCGATAAATTTGATATTTCCCGCGAACGGGTCCGGCAGATCGAGGTAAATCTGCTGGCCAAGATGAAGAAATACCTTGAGTCGGAAATGCCTGATATTGTCGATTTCTTCGACGGCGATAAAATCATTGTCAACGCTTCCGATTGACACCTTCAGGCGGCGTTGCCCCCTCACATCTTCCAACACCCGAAACCACATGAACGTCCCATTACTTGACCTGAGCCCTGCCCTTTCTGAGCAACGTTCCGAAATTATAGAGAAAATAATTCAAGTCGTTGATTCGACCAGGTACATCCAGGGACCGGAAGTCGAGGGTTTGGAAGAAGAAATCGCACAGTATTGCTCGGTCAGCGGCGCTGTCGGGGTGTCCAGCGGCACCGATGCGCTGCTCGTTTCGCTGATGGCGCTGGATATCGGCCACGGAGACCTGGTGATTACCACGCCGTACTCGTTCTTCGCGACTATGGGCGTCATTTTACGGCGGGGCGCGGTGCCGGTTTTTGCCGATATTGATCCGCTCTCCTACAATATAGATCCGCTCAATATCGAGGCGCTTCTGGAAGCCGATCGGGAGAAAAAGGTGAAGGCCATTATTGCTGTGCATCTCTATGGGCAATGTGCCGATATGGCTGCGATCAACGCACTTTCGGAAAAATACCAGGTGCCGGTTCTGGAAGACGCGGCCCAGGCCATCGGTGCAGAAGTGTTCATTGATGATGGTGCCGGCGGGAGCTGGCACAAGGCAGGGTCTATGGGCCTGGCCGGCTGTTTTTCTTTTTTTCCCAGCAAAAATCTTGGTGCACTGGGTGACGGCGGTATGGTGGTCAGCCGTGACGAGGCTTTTACAGAAAAAGTAAAACTGCTGCGCAACCACGGCAGTTCACCCAAATACTACCATCCGATGGTTGGCGGAAATTTCCGCCTCGATCCAATACAGGCGGCAGTATTACGGGTAAAGCTCAAGAATCTGGAGATCTGGCATCGCCAGAGGAGGGCAAATGCCGAGCGCTACAATCGACTGTTCAGTGCTTCTGAGATTGGCGCTGCAGGCCCAATAACAGTGCCGAAGGCCGTTTATCAAGAAGCGGGTCGAGGGACAGCCGCCGCCAGAAATTACCACATCTACAACCAGTACGTGATACGCGCTCAGAGAAGGGATGATCTGCGTGCTTGGCTCCTGGGCAAAGGGATCGCTACGGAGATCTATTACCCGCTCGGCCTGCACCAACAGCAGTGCCTTGAGGGGATCACTGCCGCTGCTCCGATGAAGTACACCGAGCAGGCAGCCAGAGAGACCCTGGCGCTGCCCATTTATCCGGGGCTCACCGCTGAGATGCAGGAATTTGTTGTAAAATCCATTGCAGACTTTTATAGATAAATCAGAAGATTAATTTGCGCAGTAATGTTTCCTGATTGCTCGGCATCGGTGTGAACTTGTATGCACGAGATGAAACTGCAAGGCACTGAACGTCGAGGACACCTGATGAGCAAGAAGCGGGGCAGCGCGCATAAGAGTGGAGTACCCCCTCGAACCCATGCAATGGACAGAAGCCACTGGTTTGATCCGCTTAGTATTCCGGCCCATTGTTTTACCTTCAGGTTCTGCTATTTTTCGTGTAATCCTTAATATTATCGTTCTGGCAGTCATCATTACTGGTTCGGCAGCACCATTTTTACAGGCGGCAGCGCTGGCCCCTGACAAGGATGTCATTCTCGTCAACAAGGACGCCAAACAGCCACTTTGGAAACAATGGTGGGATGAAGCCCGGGCCTTGTCCAATCAGCAGAACTACCGCGGAGCAGTCGAGCGTTATCTCGCCGTCCTGGAAGAAAAGCCCTACATAGAGGAAGTCAAATGGGAACTGTGCAAAACCTATATTGCTCTTGAAAACTTCGACCAGGCGGCGCTGCTGATTGAAAGCCTTCTCGAGGCAGCTCCAGATCGAGTCGATTACCTGATAAGTGGTGGGGATGTGGCGCTGCTGCAGGACAGAGCCGAACAGGCAGCGGGGTATTTCGGGGAGGCGCTGGCGCTTGATCCCGGGGGCCGCCTGTCTGAACAGGCCTTGACTGGCCTGATTAACGCCCTGGCAGCCCAGGGCAAGGACCTGCTGACTATCCCGCTGATGGAGCAAAAGTATCAGCGTGGTGCCGCCGGTCCCGAAACAATAGCCGATCTCGCCCGTCTTCTTCGGGATAACGACCAGTTGCAGAAAAGCGTTTACTATTTTAGTGAATTGGTTAACAAGTACCGGGTTACACCGCTGCTCGCGAGAGAGGCAGGCGATGCAATGGAACGGATCGGGCGCCTCGACGACGCCGCTGCGCAATGGCTTGTTTATCTGCAGAGTCAACCTGACGATTTGGTCTACCGTAAAAAGCTCGCAGATTATCTCTACGCTCAAGGTAAACTGCAGCAAGCCTTGCCCCATATGCTTACCCTGTTAGAAAACAATATCGACCGGGAGACCTATCTGCTTGCTGTTGCCAGAATCTACCTGTACACGCTGGGCAGGTCGGATCGTGCCCTGTACTTTTTTGTACAGTTTCGAAATGAGTATCCGGATAGTGTCGATGTCTCAGATGAGATAGAAAATCTGCAGCTTATTCTGGCCAATGACTTGCTGGCCATTGTCGAAAATGATGGTGTCTGGATGCTGTGGCGGGACTTGGCCAAGGTTACGCCGGATCGTATCGGTATTTATCGGGCGATGGCCAAAAAGCTTGAAGAAATGGGCAGGGAGAAAGAGGACGAATTGCTCGAAGTGCTGCAGATCATTCATCTGCATGAACCGGAAGATGTCGAGGTTATTGCCGACATCGCGGCCCTGTTTCTGAAAATGGACCAGCCCGAAAAATGCGTTGGATTTCTCGAACAAAATCGCCCGCAGAGCCAGGGTCAGCCGGAACTCATTCTGCTTAACGCCAGCTGCTTTGCGGCTGCAGGGCAAGATCTGGCTGAACTGCAGAGCTATATCAAATATCTGTCGATGAATCCGTCTGACGGCAAGATGCGGATCCAGGCCATAGCACTGGCCGGCCAGCTTGGTCTGGTCGATAAGATGAATGATTTATACCAGGCCTCCGACTCAGCCTATCGCAACAGCCCGGAATTGAAGGCAGAGCGGGATCGGGCCTATTTTGACGGGCTGGTAGCCAATGGTTTATCTGCAGCGGCGTGGGACTACTTTGCCGGCTACCGGCATGAAACGGGATCCAGCTCACTTGCGGTTCATTTTACCCGGGAATTGGCGAACCTGTTATCGGCTCAAAACCGTAATTATAAAGCCGAAGAAATCCTCCGAGCCTACGCTGCAAATCATCCGGACGATTTTGAATCATATCTGATGCTGGCAGAATATAGCCTGCACAGAAAGGACCTGCCCGCTGCATTACTCTGGTTTGGGGCGCTGGACCGTCGTCTTGCCTCCTCATCGGCAGGACTGAGCCCGGCGCAGAAAAGCCATCTATTTTACCTGAAACTTCGCTATGACGCGCTTTCAGGAACTGACAAAGGGCAGCGCAAGGGACTTGAATATCTGAATCAGTTGATGAGAGCAGACAGCACAATAGCTCAGGATCTGGACATCGTCTTATTGGTGGCCAGTCATTATTACCTCAACGAACAATATAGCGAATGTGCGGAGTTGCTGCAGGGCTTGCGCCAGAAGTTCAAAGGGGTCGATACCTATAACGGCATGCTTTTTCTGGCGCGGGAAAAGCAGCAGATCGACGATCCTGAAGCAACAGCCGAGCGTTTTTCTCTCCTTTCCTTTGCAGAGCAGCTCGCCCTTATCAGCCTGCTGCTCGATATGGAAAAAGAAGACGAAGCATTGGGTTATCTGAATACGCTGGTCATGCGCGATGCCGGGTCCATTCGTTTTCAACTGATGCTGGCCGAAACACAGCAAGCACGCTTGAACTACGGTTCTGCGCTTGAGGCCTTCTCCAGACTCAGCTCAGCCTTTGCTCAGGAATATTATTTCAGGGAGCAGGCTGTCCGGCTTGAAAACCGGCTGGGCAGGTCTGCTTCACTTTTGGATTTGTTTGTACTTGAGCGCGACGGGCAGTCAGAATTCCCCCGTCTTGTCAGCAGAACTGACTTGATGAATTACCCCGAGGCTCAATTGATGTGGGTCCGGGCCCTTTGGGCCAGCGACCGGTGGGAAGACGCGCTCGACGCCTATCGGGTGATCACCCATGGTTTGGATCAGGAAATGGCAGGCTTGTATGACAAGATCAGACAGGCAGCTGATTATGATGAGCTGCTATCCAGCCTTCCCAGTGGGTTCACTTTCTCTCGTCCCGATAAGGACGAAGTTCTTGATTTTTTTATGTCGCCTCGGTTCGCGGCAGAGCATCTCGACAATAAGATCAACACGATCACCAGTACTTTTTATGAACATTATCGCTGGCAAAAAATAGCCAAACGGGAACAAGCCGCCAGGGAGTCGCTGGCCGCCAAAGAATTTTATCAGGCGGAAATCAACTATAAATCACTTTTTACCGAGGAGCCAGACCTGCCAGTTGAGGTTTATCCAGATCTGGCAACGGTTTACAGCAGGCTTGGCAAGCCTGACAAGCAGAGTGAAGTGCTCGAAAAGATCGAGGAAGAGAAAATTGTCTATCCGGAGCTGAAGCAGGCAACCGAGCAAAGTTATCGACAGCAGCAGCCGCACCTTTTCCTGGATGGGCGTTACCGGGAGGAGGAAGGCAGGGACGGTTTTAAGGATATCACCGAGAAATATAGTGGAATTGGGTTGAAGATTAAACCGGCGCTGTTCCAGGATATCGGTTTGCAGGCTGGACGCAGTGAGTGGGGCGACAGCGATTCCTCGACACTTCTAAAAAGCAACACTATTTTAGGTACATATGACATACAATTCAGTGACAATCTCGCGGCTGGAGTCAATCTTGGGTTTGAGGATTTTGATACCGACGGCAAATCATTCCTGCTCTACGATGCCTTTTTGAAAGGCACGTTGGAAAAGAAACTCGACCTCTTCGCTTCGGTGAGCCAGGAGCCGGTGGATGATACCATCGATTCACTCGCAGCCGGGATTTACCGGACGGATCTTCAGTTAGGAGTATCTCTGGATTACCTTTTCGGGTTGTTTTTTGGCTTCGACCTGGGTTTTATAGATTACAGCGATTTCAACGAAGGAGAACGCTATCATCTGTGGAGTTCTTATCGCTGGTTCGGTGATAGAACATCACTTGACTTCACCTATTCTTATGAGTTTCTGCAAAACACCTTGAGCAATGAGCTGTTCGCTGACGAAGGAGGAGTTGAGGGCAGTGGAGCAGATGAGCCGGGACTACCCTATTGGAGCCCGGATACCTATTGGAAGCATCTGGTGACCGCAGCCTGCAAACTTGAACTTTCACCGACCGGTAAATTGCAAAGTGGAACGGGCTCTATATCAGCCCTTTACGGTATAGGTGTAGAAAAAGGGGACTTTGTCGTACACCAGTTCGAAATTGATATTATCCTTGAAATAAGTCCGTCTTTTCTAGTAAAAGGTAACCTCTCAAGCCAATTATCGGAAGACTATGACGATCTCGAAGCGTTTGCTTCGCTGGTCTATCGCTGGTAACAGTACCTAATTTCAAGTGCCTGTATTGCAGTCGGTGCGACTGTTGCAGGTTTTTTTATTTTCAGGAGCGTCAAATGGTAATACGCATTCCAATGTCGAAAACCGGTCACCAGAAACTTAAAGAGGAATTGTCCAGACTGGAGAGGGAAGACCGGATAGAGGTTATGAAGGCCATTGAGGTCGCCAGAGGACACGGAGATCTTAAAGAAAACGCAGAATATCATGCAGCCAAGGAGCGTCAGGGACTCATCGAAGGCCGGATCCTCGAACTCAAGGACAAACTGAGCCGGGCTGAAGTGATCGATTGCACTAAGGTTGGCCGGGACCGGGTTGTGTTTGGCACGGTGGTCAGCCTTCTTGATTTAGATACCGATCAGGAAATCAGCTATCAATTGCTTGGCCCCGAGGAAGCGGATGTCAAAAAGGGGTCAATTTCGGTTTTGTCTCCGCTGGGCAAAAGCCTTATAGGCAAAGAGATTGGCGATGAGGTGCTGGCCCAGACACCCGGAGGAACCAGGGAATTTGAAGTAATGGATATTTCCGCCTCAGAAATTGCCTGATCCCCAGGACAATTGTTTAAGCGGCCGGACATGGGCCCCAAAAATCTCAAACGTCTAATTGTTGCTGCGCAGACCGGAGAGAAACAGGGAGATGATCTGCTCAGTGGTCTCTTCCAGGGAGTAATTGTTTTTCCCTGGCGTTGTCCAGATGCGTGAGACCTCATCGAGGGCGCCAAAAAAAGCAAGTTTGGCAATAGCCGGAATGATATCTTTGCGGTAGATATTGCTTTCCTGGCCCCGCTGGATGATTTCCGATATCAGATTGATGTATTGCCTGAAGGTATTATTACGATATTCCTTGACCAAGCGGTCACTCTGGCGCAATTCGATATGAATTACTTCAGCCAGGTTCTTATTGTTTTTCATTGCTGAAAGGTGCTTTTCGATAAAAATCGTCAGCATTTTTTCAGGATCGGTTTCTTTTTCGATCGCTTTTCTGATCTGTTCGATAATTTTGCCAATCTCTTCTTCCAAAACCGAGATCAGAATGTCGAATTTATTGTTGAAGTACAGGTAAATGGTTCCATCTGCGACTTTTGCCTCTTTGGCAATGTCCGAGATCCTCGCATTGAAAAATCCTTTCTTGGCAAAGACTTTCGTGGCAGAGACGATGATCTTGGTATGCTTGTCAATCGATTTCATAGGTGTAGAGCAGGTGACGGCAGGGTTAGTGAATGACTATTCATTCATCTACCCATTGACGCGGCTTTTGTCAATCTGAAATTGCTCCAGTTGTTGTGTTTTGGCCCCATTTTAACGGATGCTGCAGGCAATCAGGGAGACGGATAACTAATTGATTGTAAGATTTGCCAGATTGTTTACCTTTGAGTTTATATTTCCTTATGCAGGAGCGCTGCATCTCTGTTGCGTGACTACAACGTATCCTATCAATAATAAAAGAGGGAGCCCATGAATGGTATGAAGGTTTTGGTCGTCGGTTCTGGTGGGCGGGAGCATGCCCTGGTATGGAAGATTCAACAGAGCAGAAAAGTGGACAAAATTTATTGTGCACCCGGTAATGCCGGAATCCGCAAAATGGCTGAATGTGTGGATATCTCAGCGACCGATGTTAAAGCGCTTGCCGCATTTGCACAACAGCAGCAGATCGATCTTACCATAGTCGGACCTGAGGCGTCTCTTGTCGAGGGCATTGTCGACACCTTTGAGGAGTTGGGTTTGCGCATTTTCGGGCCGACGCAAAAGGCGGCAATTCTTGAAGGGAGCAAAGTCTACACCAAAGAATTTCTGAAAAAATACGATATTCCGACCGCTGACTTCAAAGTGTTTAAAGACCCCAGGAAGGCCAAGAAGTATATCGACAAGTGCGGTGCCCCGATTGTCGTAAAGGCCGACGGGCTGGCAGCAGGCAAGGGGGTCATCGTTGCCGCTACAGTTAAGGAAGCCAAAGATGCGGTGGATAGGATCATGCAGGACAGGGTCTTTGGAGATGCGGGTGACCGGGTGGTAGTCGAGGAATGTCTGCAGGGCGAAGAGGCTTCGTTCATTGCGTTCACCGACGGTAAGACGGTACTGCCGCTGCCCACGTCACAGGATCATAAGCCGATCTTTGACAATGATCAGGGTCCAAATACCGGCGGAATGGGGGCTTACTCACCGGCGCCTGTGGTCACCGACGCAATTTACGAATTTGCCATGGAAAAGGTGATGCTGCAGACCATCAGGGGTATGGCGGCGGAAGGGAGGCCTTACAAAGGCATGCTCTATGCCGGCCTGATGATCGCTGGCGATCGAATCAATGTGCTCGAGTTTAACTGCAGATTCGGTGATCCGGAGGCGCAGCCGCTGCTGATGCGGGTGAAGAGTGATATCGTGGAGATATTTGAGGCGGCCATCGACGGTGAACTGGACCGGATTGAGATGAAAATCGATCCGCGGCCGACCATCTGTGTCGTTATGTCCTCGGGTGGATATCCCGGCTCCTATGAACAAGGCAAACAGATCAGGGGAATCAGCAAGGCAGAGGCTGTTCCTGGCGTCGAGGTGTTTCATGCCGGAACCGCGATAGAAAGAAACAGACTGGTGACCGCCGGCGGCCGGGTTTTAGGGGTAACTGCAGTCGGCAAAGATCTGCAGACCGCCATCAGCCGGGCCTACAAGGGGGTGAGCTTGATCAACTGGACCGGCAGCTTCTACCGGACCGACATCGGTGCCAAGGCGCTGAATAGACCAGTTGCTGCCCTGAACAAGGCCCAGGTCGGTATCCTGATGGGCAGCGATTCGGACCTGCCGGTGATGCGCGCTGCAGCAGATTTTCTCAAGGAAATGGGGATCGGCTGCGAACTGACTGTAGCCTCCGCCCATCGCACGCCCGAGAAAGTAATGCGTTACACCACCACTGCCTCCGAGCGCGGCATCAAAGTGATCATCGCCGGGGCGGGAATGGCGGCCCACCTGGCCGGGGTTATTGCCTCGCATACCGATCTGCCGGTGATCGGCGTGCCGCTCGATGCCTCGCCCCTTGGCGGGATGGATGCGCTGCTAGCCACCGTGCAGATGCCCCCTGGGATACCGGTGGCAACGATGGGTATCGGCAAGGCCGGCGCCAAGAATGCTGCGGTTCTGGCCTGCCGGATTCTGGCGCTGCAGGATCCGAAGATTGCTGCAAAACTGATTGAATTTAGAAAGAAGATGGTTCAGGAAGTAGATGAAAAGGCAAGGAATATCTCCTTGTAGAAGGATTGGCGCCGACCAGGTCGATTGCAGCAGCGAGGCGGCAAAGGTGATCGGTGCCGGCGGGCTTGCCGCAATTCCAACAGAGACGTCCTATGGCCTGGCGGCAGACCCGTGGAACTGTGCTGCACTGGAGCGCCTCTTCGTCCTGAAGAGGCGCCCACCCGGCAAAGCAGTCCTCGTTCTTGTCGACTCCATGGCCACGCTGCCCCGCCTGATCAGTCATATCCCTGCGCTTTATGAGCCATTGATCGCAGCCTTCTGGCCGGGACCGCTAACCCTGATTTTTCCTACCAGACAGGCGCTGCCGAATCTGCTGACCGCAGGCAGCCAAACCATTGGCATCAGGATATCCTCGAATCGGCTTGCTACCCGGATCTGCAGGGATGCGGGCGGTGCGATCACAGCAACGAGCGCCAACCTCAGTAGTGACGAGCCGGCCAGGACCGCAGACGAAATCGTCAACATTTTTCAAGACCGGATCGATCTTGTGGTTGATGGCGGCAAACTTGATAAGAGCCGCTGTTCCACGGTTGTCGGTATCGAGGATGGAAAACTGAAAATCATACGCGAAGGGGAAATAAGTGCAGCAGCGCTGAGTCGCTTCTGATTTCTTTGGCAGCCCTGGATGAAAGTTCTTATCTGGTAAGCTGGCGGTACTTGATCCGATGCGGTTGATCGGCTGCGGCTCCGAGTCTGCGCTTGCGGTCCTTTTCGTAATCGGAGTAGTTGCCCTCGAACCAGACCACCTTCGAATCACCTTCAAAAGCCAGGATATGGGTCGCGATTCGATCCAGAAACCAGCGGTCATGGCTGATTACGACCGCGCAGCCCAGATAGTTTTCCAGCGCTTCTTCCAGGGCCCTGAGGGTGTTCACATCGAGATCGTTGGTGGGCTCGTCGAGCAGCAGCACATTGCCGCCCTCTTTGAGCATTCTGGCCAGATGCACCCGGTTCCGCTGTCCCCCTGAAATTTGCGACACTTTCTTCTGCTGGTCGCTGCCCGAGAAGTTGAAGCGGGCCACATAGGCGCGGCTGTTTACTTCCCTGGTGCCCAGCCAGATGGTGTCCTGACCCTCGGATATGGCCTGCCAGATAGTCTGTTCAGGCTGGAGCGTCTCGCGGCTCTGGTCCACATAGGAAAGCTTCACGGTTTCCCCAAGCACAATGGTTCCTTCGTCGGGCGTTTCGTCTTTGGTGATCATCTTGAACAGCGTAGACTTGCCTGCCCCGTTGGGTCCGATGATGCCAACGATGCCGCCGGCCGGCAGGATAAACGCCATATCTTCGAAGAGCACCCGTTCGCCAAAGCACTTCTTGACTCCCAAGGCCTCGATCACCTTCTTCCCGAGGCGTGGCCCCGGTGGAATGTATATTTCCAGCTCCTTTGCTTTTTCTGTGGTGCCCGAATTAAGCATCTCCTCGTAGGAAGTGATACGCGCCTTTGATTTCGATCTGCGGCCCTTGGGCGACATCCGGATCCATTCGAGTTCGCGCTGCAGGGTCTTGCGTCGATCGCTGTGCTGCTTTTCCTCCACCGCCAGGCGCTTTTCCTTCTGTTCCAGCCAGGAGGAATAATTACCCTTCCACGGTATGCCGACTCCGCGGTCGAGTTCGAGGATCCAGCCGGCCACATTGTCGAGAAAATATCGATCGTGGGTGACAGCTATTACGGTGCCGCTGTAGTCCTGCAGATGCCTCTCAAGCCAGGCTACTGTCTCGGCGTCAAGATGATTGGTGGGTTCGTCCAGAAGAAGAATGTCCGGTTTCTTGAGCAGAATCCTGCACAGTGCCACCCGGCGTTTCTCACCGCCTGAAAGCACCCCGCATTTGGTTTCAGAGGGTGGACAGCGCAGGGCATCCATGGCCATGTCCAGGCGGCTGTCTATATCCCAGGCGGACAATGCATCAAGCCTGTCCTGAACCTCGGCCTGACGATCGATGAGTTCCTGCATTTGCTCATCATTCATCGGCTCGGCAAACTGCTCATTAATTTCATTGAACTGGGCGATAAGTCCCATGGTTTCGGCTACCCCCTCTTCGACAATCTCTTTTACCGTCCGTTCGGGATCGAGTTGGGGTTCCTGCTCCAGATAGTCGATGGTGAAGCCTGGCGCCAGCACGGTGCGGCCGTCGAATTCTCTATCGATACCGGCCAGAATTCTGAGCAGGGTTGATTTGCCGGAGCCGTTAAGTCCGAGGACGCCGATCTTGGCTCCGTAGAAGTACGACAAGGAAATGTCCTTGAGAATTGTCCGGCTATCGTAGCGTTTATTTACCTTGATCATCGAATAGATGATTTTCTGGTCGTCAGTGCTCATATGCTGGTGTCCATTAGGTTGAGATTAGATGTTGGGCTAATCTACCGTGAAACAATAAAAAAAGGAACAGACGGATTATCCGTCTGTTCCCAGGTTGTGTTGAGGTGGGTTGGGGCTTAGCTTTTTTGGGCCGGAATGATAATCGGACAGTCGCATTCAGCATCCGAGATATCGAGGAGCAGGAATTTGACCTTAAAACCATTCTCGATCAGTTCCCGATAAGCGAGGTCGGCCCGAGCGCCGGTGGAGCAATGGACGAAGATTTGCTTGTCTTTCGGCAGTTCATTCATCCGTTTCGGAATTTCATCCAGCGGAATATTGACCGTGTTGGTGAATATTCCCAACTGCTCCACTTCCTCCTTGGTACGGGCGTCTATTACGAAAGTGTCGGGCAATTCACCCATTACCGCTTGGCGAAACTCCGCGACAGAGACCTCGCCTACGCCGAGTTCTCTCACCCAGCTGATTTCATTGGAGAAGATCGGCCCTGATTCGATCTCGCCGCCAGAGGCCAGCCAGCCCTGATAATTACCCTTGACCATCGCTACCGTTTTGAAACCCTCGTCTTTGAGGTCTTCGTAGGCATCGGTCACATCCTCGTAGTTGTCGCTGTAAAGGATTACGGGTGCATTTCTGGGGATATCGTCGATACGGTTTTCCAGCTCTTCATAAGCTATCTGCACTGAGCGAGGAATACGCCCTTTGACTGGTGCGTCTCCCTCGCGCAGATCGAGGATAACGACATTGCCTGTGGCTACGTAGTCATTGGCCGCATAGACTGGATGACCAGCCTCGCTCCAGGCAGGCTCGCCGCCGAGATATGCGCGCACATTGGTGTAGCCGAGTTGCTTCGCCAGACCGGCGTTAGTGGTGGTCATGCCTCAGGTGAAGCCGCCACAGTAGAATACGATAAGCGCATTCTTGTCCTTGGGCAGCACTGCCTCTTTCTGCTCCTTCAGCATCGGTACCGGAATTGAGACGGCACCGGGCAGATGCCCCTGATTATAGCGCATGGCCGGCCGGGCATCGGCGAGGACCATTGGTACGTGGTCCTGCAGCATTTTGTAAAGCTCCTCGGTCTTTATTTCGCTGATGCCCTCAGGAAGTTTGGCCAGTTTCGGTTTGATCTCGGTGGCGAACTTGTCTTCGCCACGCTGTTCCCATCTGATAATGGCGGCTTCACCTTTTTGGGCAAAGTCCAATCCTTCGGTCTGGTCATCGAATCTGACCATCATGGTCTTGGCCGCATCACCGCTGCCGACTGTGATGGAAATGGTCTGGGCCTTGTTGGACCGGCCTACAATGGGCCCTGTGAAAACGTAGGGGTCTTTCTTCTGCTCCACGGCCGGTTGAGCAGGGGCGGTCGCAGTCGATGTCTTGTCCTGGGCGCAGCCACCCAGCAGCAGGCCAAACATCAGCGCAAGCGGCATAAAGCGGATAATCATTTTTCTCTTCATGTCTTGGTCTCCTGAATTGATTTATTTTGCACAGAGAGGCGAGGAGCAGGTTTATCGGCTCCTCAATGGCAGATCCTGCGGAAACAGGTACCACAAACGCTTAATCAATAAACTAATTAATTAAACAACTAACTATAATAATGGATTTTTAAAATATTTCAAATCAATTTTCCCGGAATACTCAGACAAACCCAAGACACCTAGATAAAAATAGCCCGCATGCATTGCACATGCGGGCTCGGTACTATTGGAGAAAAAAGCGGTTCTTGCGGGCTATCGCCAGATCCACTCGGTTTTCAGATCGAGCGTTTTTTCTTCTTCGAAGAAGGCGACTTCGCTGCCGTCGAATTCACCGAAGGGCACGTACCAGAGTGTTACCGTAACGTTCAGCTCATCGTTAATGAGTTCACGTCTGGTGGCCCCATCCTTTTCCTTGTCTTCAAAAGGATACGTGATTTCAAAAGTTTCATGGGTCGTTTTGCCTGGAGCCAGACTTGTTTCACGCAGCAGTCCGCTCTTTTCGTAGGGGCCTCTACCCATTTCCTTGCCTCTTCCGAACCTGCCGGGGAATGGCATGTAAATGCGCTGCTCATTGTAAACGACGGTATCATCAGTTGTTTTCGCGGTCACATCCAGGACCAGCCGGTTTGGAGTCGGTCAGCCGTCCGGGATCACATGTCCCGCCTTGTTGTACATGGAAACGTCGATGATGCCGATCGGCACGACGCCGTCAGCCTTGTTCTTGCGCCAGAAGATGGAGCGCCCCTCGACCTTGACGTCAAGCGCCATATCGATCATCGCCTGGTCTTTGTATGACTGCATGTCATGGCCAAGCTCGGATTTTTCCATATGGCATTCCTGGCATGACTCGCTGCCTCCGTGGGCAACATAAGAGAACAGATAGCTGCCATACAGGGTGGCACATTGCGACGGATGGTCGAGCTCGAAGTTCGGGCCTAGGCCGTGACACTGGCCGCAGAAAATCGATTCGCCCAGGGCCGGCGCTTCGGCCATCTTGACAAACTCCTCGTCCTCATGCTCGCCTTCGCTTGAGCCATACACGGTGTCGGGCTGCGGGTAGCCGTCGGCCCACTTGTGGATGATGGCCACCTTGTTGTGGCAGACCATGCAGCCGATATTGAGGCTGGCAATGGTTTCTTCCAGTTCTTCAGCCTTATCGTTTTCTCCATCTCTGTAGGCCTGCTGCCAGCCTTTGATGGTGGCCACAATTTCCCGGGCGACATCGTCGGTGGCCTCATCGAGCTGGGGGAGATGACATTTAGCGCAAATCATCAGGTGTTCGACGGTCACATCCTCATCGTTTTTCACCCCGGAATAGGGGAACAGCTTCAGTCCATTTTCAATGGCGGTGATGATCGTTGGTGCCGTTCTGGGTGAGCCTAGTATAGAGTGGGAGTGCAATGAATTTTCCCATTCATCATAGATGTCTTCATGACATTCTGCACACCTCGTCGAATCGTAGCGCTCGACCAACTCTTCGATGGTGGTTGCTTTGGGAAGCGGTTCCGGCTTCGGGCCGCCCTCACCATACGCATTGAATGCGAAGAGTGCGGCGCAGGCCATGCCGGCCAGCCCAGCAATAAAAGCCTTGTTCATAGTTCCTCCTTTCATTTAGATGTTAATGGGTAAGTACAGCAAAGATCGAAATATGTGCAGTGCGTAACGACATCTGAAAGATAAAAAGGCGAAACGGGACCATGGCAAATTCGTCATAGGAAGCCGGCTAAACATTATCTGCCGTAAGCTTTTTAAGAGATCGCCCGGCCTGAGCAGAGTGACCTGATTGCTGACTTACTTGCTAACGTAATCCGGTGTGAAAGTCAATTACCACAATGTATCACAAGCCGCTTGTTTCCGGACCAATAGTCGGAAGCCGGTCACGCTTGAAAAAATGGCTGGCACTGCGGAAGAGCAGTTCCGGATCAAGCGTCCCGGTAACATCCCGAATGGCATGCATCGCCCAGGTCGGGGCGCCGACGTCAACGCCGGTCAGGCCAAGGCCGGCGGTCGCCAGCGGACCGATGGTCGAACCGCAGGCCATGTCGCTGCGCATTACGAAGTCTTGCGGTTCAACCCCGGCTTCCGAGCAGATGATCCGGAAAAGCGCAGCGCTTTGGGCGTTGGTGCAGTAGCGCTGGGAACTGTTGATCTTGATCACCGGGCCGCGGTTGAGCTCAACCAGATGATCCGGGTCGCTTTTCTCGGAGAAATTCGGGTGGTGAGCATGCGCATTGTCCAGTGATAACAGAAAAGAGTGATGTCGGCAGCGTCCCGCGGTTTCTAAACCGTCACAGATGCGGGAAAGGACCATGTCGGCAAAATTGCCGAGTGCACCGCTGCTGGAGGTGGAGCCAATCTCCTCGTGGTTGGTGAAAATCAGCATGGTATTGGGCTGGCAGGAACCTCCGGCCGCCTCGAGCATGGCCCGCAGGCCGATGAAACAACTGAGCAGATTATCGAGCCGTGGAGCGGAAATAAACTCGTCTGCCACGCCGAAATTGCTTGGGCCAGTCGGGTCATAGCAGAACAGATCTGAGGCCAGAATGGATTTAAAATCGGTTCCGGGATAGCGCTCGTTGAGTGTTTGAATAAGCAACTCGTGCCACTGTTCCTCACTTTTGAGATGATGCTGGGCCAATACAGGCGCCATCTCATTTTGCACATTGATTTTGAGTTCTTCATTCGCCTCACGGTTGAGGTGGATGGCCAAACTGGGGATATAGAGAATCGGCTTTTTGAAATCGAGCAGGCGGGTGTGCAACTCGCCTTGAGTGTCGTATGCAGCTACTCTGCCCGCCACCGAAAGTTCCCGATCAAACCAGGTGTGCAGCAGAGCGCCCCCGTATTTTTCCACACCTATTTGAAAATAATGTTTGCCGGTTGCTCTAACGCGGGGTTTGAGTTGCAGGCTCGGGCTGTCAGTATGGGCGCCAATTATCCTGAAACCGTCGCTCAACGCGGAGCCCTCGCCAAGTCTGAAAGCGATCAGCGAGCCGTTTCTTATCACCAGATAGGAGCCGGGATGCGCGAGTTGCCAGGGGGCACCCTCATCAAGCAGGCTGAATCCATGTTTACGCAGACACTCATGGACCACCCCGACAGCATGAAAGGGCGTAGGCGATTGCCTGATAAAGGAAAACAGCGAATCGTTAAAACCGTCCGGCGTCATTATTGATATTTAACCTTGAGATCAAAAAGGGTATCGAGGTATTGGTCCCGCATTTTGAGCTTTATCCGGCTCGATTCAATTTCAATGATGAGATTGTCTATGGCATCCTTGATCTCAATGCCATAGGTGTTTTGCCCCTTGCGATTAGCCTGATCGACGATCAGTATCGCGTAATAGCTGACCACCATGCGCGACATAGAATCACGCCGGAACAGATAGAGACGCCCCCCCATGGTATTGAGAAAAAAACCGGCATAGGAGTAGAGCTCCTGTTGGCCTATCTGCAGATTGAATCGTTCTTTGAGACAATCGGGCTGCTCGGTGAGAAGATAAAAATCAGCCACGACCTGTTCGAACGTATCCCGCTCCCGATCGAGAATCCCCTTGAGTAGAAGGATGTTTCTTTTGCCGAGGATCCGAAAGAAATGGGCCGTGTTCTGCAGAATGGTGAACAGATCATCGGTTTCTCCGCTGACGATCGGAGGGTTGTCGATCAATTTCTGGATCAATTGCGGAAAATAGACTTTGCTGGGATTGTTCAGCTCGAATGCACGCATATAATCACGGGTATCGAGGGTATTGAAGAAAACCTCAATCGACTCAGCCCGGCTGTTGCATGTCGTCGGATCTGCACCCGCACTGGACTCGGCCTGACCGTTCATGACCGGAGCATCGGCAAGGGGTCTTCCGTCTGGCCCTGTCAACTCCCCGTTACTGCCGGGAAGCCTTCCGTTTACCTCGGTATCAGACAATTCCACGGCGGCTGATGAAGCGGTGTTTGAAACATCCGGCCCTGCGTCTAAACTCGTCTGCTGTCCATCATTTTGGCCGGAAAAGGGATTGCTCAGCTGTCTGATTGACTCGGGTGAGAAGAAAAAGACAAACGCCGAAATGGCCGCCACCACAAGCAGCAGCCCCGTAATAAGGTAAAAGCCAAACCCGGAACGGCGGCGGCCCGGGGAGCGCTCGGTTTGACGATTTTCCATGGTCAGTGACCTGCCAGGTTAGAGGTTGGCGGCAAGATAATGCAGCTAGCAGTTCTAATCAGACTCTTGTCTAACCGACCACTATACCGGTTCGACTCTTATAAGTCACGAGGGAATTGGCCCTTGCCACCTCGGATAAAGACAATGATATTCAACTGGTTAGCTGGCTTCGCAAGGAGAGCAGCCGGGTCTTTGAAATCAGTTTGAGATTTCCGTTTTTCCTTGACTGAGATGAGTGAAAACACTATTTTAAGCGACTGTCCGAAATGCGTCTAAGTCGTCTTTTATGACTTAAATTAAAGAGAAAGCTAACAATTTCAATGGAGGATTTACCATGACTGTTTGTGTAGTTGGCCATTCCAACCCCGACACCGACTCCGTAATATCTGCGATCGCTTATGCTGCCCTGCTCAACGCCCAGGGCACCGAGGCAAAAGCCTGCATGCAGTGTGAAGCCGCCGGGCTCAACCCTGAATCCAAGCTGGTACTGGAACGCTTCGGTCTGGCAGCGCCGGAGGCAATTTCCGATGCGGCCGGAAAGCAACTGGCCCTTGTCGATTTCAGCGACATCGGCCAGGGACCTGCAAATCTGAGTGGCGCTGAAGTCGTTGCCATCGTAGATCATCACAAAATCGGCGATGTTACCACCAATAATCCGATCCTGTTTCGGGCCGAGCCAGTGGGCTGCACCGGAACCGTTCTGAACAAAATGTACAAGGATGCCGGTGTTGCTATCCCCAAGGATGTGGCCGGCGGCATGCTCTGTGCGATATTGAGCGATACCGTCAACTTCAAGTCGCCCACCTGCACCCCGGATGACAAAGCTGCCGTGGAGGAACTCAAGGCAATGGCCGGTATTTCTGACACCGACGAGTTGTTCATGGATATGCTCAAGGCAAAGTCAGCAGTGGCCGGCGTTCCCGCCAAAGATCTGCTTTTCCGTGATTACAAGGACTTCGATATGAAGGGCAATAAGGTCGGCGTAGGTCAGCTCGAACTTGCCACCATAGACCAGGTTGCCGATATGCGCGAGGCGCTGCTGAAGGCAATGCAAGAGGTCAAGGCAGACGGGCGTCACAGTGTGCTGCTGATGCTCACCGACGTGGTCAAGGAAGGCACCGACCTGGTGGTATTGTCCGACGACCCGGGACTGATCGAAAAGGCCTTCAACGGCAAGCTGAAAAATGCTTCGATGTGGATCGACGGCATGATGAGCCGTAAGAAGCAGACGATACCCAATCTGCAGGAAGCCTTCGGCTGCTAGAGTCAGCAAGCTGAAGCTTCTCGCTCTGTAGCAATACAGCGGCCCAGCCTGGATTATCCAGGCTGGGCCGCTTGCTTTTAATCAGCTTAATTGAAAAAGCTGATTGAGCGATTCGTTCTTGCCGGAGGTCCTATTTCTTTAAGGCCTTGATTTTCCTTTTCGCCTCACTGACAATCTGATCGATCTGCGGGGCAGTTCTGGCGCTGGTGTGCAGCGCTACAAACGTGCTCTCATAGGAGTTGAATTCAGCTGCACCAGCGTCCTTTTCCCCCTGGCCTTCAAGCTCGGAGATTTTATCGATGAGCTGGTTTTTCTCGTCCTGCAGCTGGTCCATGCGTTTCTGATAGCCGGGCGACGTTTGACGGGTGGATGCTGACAGACGATCCAGCTGCCGCATTAGTGACTTGAGCCTTGCTTTTTCTCGCGCCAGTTGAGCACCTGGTGGCTCACCCCAGGCCAGGCCCTTCCAGTTTATTGTCAAAACCCCAAGATACTGGCCGCGGCCGGCGGTCTGGCTGATAATGCTTTGGCCCGCCTGGGCCGCCGCGAGGTTGCCCTGTGAACCGTCTCCGCCGATAATGATATCGAGCTCAGCAAAGCGCTGGGCCAGTGCCGTATTCAGGCGATAGGAAAGCGGCGACAAGAGCATGATAATGTCAACCTGTTTGGATAATTCGGGAAGCAACGCTGCCAGGCTCTGTTGAGGATCTTTTATGGAGTATACCCCGCCTGCTGCAGGGTTGGCATCGGTAAGGCCTACCAGCGCGATCAGCTGGGTGCCCGCCTGAACCGTACGATAGGGAGGAAACAGCGGGGCTCCTTCAGAATCGAGCAGGTTGGCTGAAGTCCACGGCAGGCCGTTTTTTTCGCTCTCCTGCAGCAGTGCTAGGCCGCCGGCAAGATCGGCCGAACCGACGGCGACGGCATCGAATTTCATGGTGGTGTAGGCAGCAGCAAGCGCTTCAGCGATAATGTCCGCTGAACTGTTGCCGGTGGAGCTGTTGCCATTTTTGTAAAGCAGATTGCCGCTGTCGACCAGAATGGCCGGAGCGGATGCGCTGTCGCTGATTCTGCTGATCTGGTGATATTTTTCGGACAGACCGCCCAGGCGTTTGGAGCCTCAGCCGCAGGGTTCCAGTTCCCCGCGCACATTTCCGGAAAACAGCACCAAGAATCGTTGCCCTGTGGACAGGTCTTGCGACCTTTCCTCTGCCGAATCTCCGCCAGTGGCAATGGCAATGGATGAGAGAGATAAAGCAAGCGCTAAAACAAGAACGGCCACTAAGTGCAGGGTAACTTTCATAATTTCTTTTTCTTCAGAATTTCGCGCCACTTGTCGAGACGGTCCTTGACCAATGCCTCGTACCCTCTCCTGGTCGGATTGTAGAAGACCGTGCCGGCAAGTTCTTCGGGCAGATGATCCTGCAGGACGAGCGCATCGTCGGCGTCGTGCGCATATCGATAGCCTTTGCCATATCCCAGTTCTTTCATCAGCCGGGTTGGTGCATTTCTGATATGCATTGGCACCGGCAGCGAACCGCTTTTCTTGATTGCTTTTGCAACAGCTTTGGAGGCCGCGTAAACCCCATTGCTCTTTGGTGCGGTGGCCAGATATACCACGACCTGGGCGAGTCCCAGTTCGCCTTCCGGCGTGCCCAGCATATGGTAGGCGTCCCGGCCGGCCAGGGCCTGAACCAGGGCCTGCGGATCGGCAATACCGATATCCTCACTGGCAAAACGGATCAGCCTGCGGGCGATGTAGAGCGGGTCTTCACCGGCCTCGATCATCCGGTAAAACCAGTAGAGCGAGCCGTCAGGGTCGGAATCCCTGAGGCTTTTGTGCAGCGCGGAGATCAGGTTATAATGTTCCTCCCCGTTCTTGTCATAGCGCAGGCTGCGCTTTTGTGAGGCTTCCTCGATATCATCGACTTCAATTACGATTTCTGCTTGAATCCGCTCAGAATCAGGTGTTTTTGAGAGACGGGAATAAGCCAGGGTGGCGGCTACCTCGAGCATATTGAGCGCTCTGCGACCGTCTCCGTCTGCGGCTTCAAGCAGCAGTGCAAGCGCCCGATCTTCAATCTCAAAGATGAGTTCGCCGGCCAGACCATGCTGCGCATCGGCCAGAGCGCGATGGATGATTTTCGACAAATCGTCACGAGAAAGCGGTTCCAGCACCAGCACCCTGCACCGGGAGAGGAGCGGGGCGATAACCTGAAATGAAGGATTCTCGGTGGTCGCGCCGATCAGGGTCAACAGTCCGCTTTCCACATGGGGTAAAAAACCGTCCTGCTGGCTTTTATTGAAGCGATGTATTTCGTCGACGAAGAGGATGGTTTTTACCTGGTCCTGGGCAAGTCGCAGCTCTGCCTGCTCAACAATTCTGCGGACCTCTTTGACGCCTGAAAGGACCGCAGAAAAGAAAAGAAAATCTGCCTTGGTCGATTGCGAAATGATTTTTGCCAGGCTGGTTTTTCCAGATCCGGGTGGTCCCCAGAGGATGAGCGAAGGAATTGCCTGGGAATCGAGCAGCTGCCTGAGCAGTTTGCCGCTGCCGACCAACTTGTCCTGACCAAAGAAATGTTCCAGACTTGCCGGTCGCATGCGCTCGGCCAGAGGTGTTGATCGATGAATGGCAGAGTTCAGCATCGCTATAGCGCCAAAGCGCGGGGCAGCGCCGAAAAGAGGGGCAGCGCCTGAAATACATTTAAGGACAAGAGGTGCACGGGACTCAAGATTGAAGGTGAATCTCTATCGTTGATCGAGCCTGATGGTTCAGATAAGATTGGCTTAAAGGCTGTCAGATTATACCCCGAGGACATGATTTATTAAAAAGAAAACTCATCAGGCACAGATATAGACGACACCTGCCAAGGCGACCCGGTCGTCTTTGAGCAGCTTCCTGCCGCGCCTCGTTTCAACCTGGTTGTTGACTGAAACCGCCTGCTGCTGAATCAGCAGCTTGGCTTCCAGTCCGTCCTGAACGGCGTCTGCCAGTTTCAGGAATTGACTGAGCCTTATGGGATAGCAGCCAACAACAATCGGTTTATGCATCATGCTGATCCGGGTTTCAACGATTCGAGTTCCGAGCTGCCTTCTCGGATAAGTCGATAGTCGTTTTCAATAAAATTAATTTCTGTTTCTTGTAGTGATAAGGATTATATAGTAAATTCCTTCACCAGTAAAACCTGGTTCTGATCAAGGCTGGCAAACCAGGCTGCGGCGCAGGAATCTGCGTTGGCCCGCAACGCCCACAGCTACCCGCAAGGAGAGGTAGCAGTTTGCTATCATACTCGTTCACCACTGACTGCTGGTTGCTCATATCACCAATAATACGCTAGGAGGATTACCATGATCACCCCGATCTTGAAAAGATGTTCGTATTGTCTTGCTGTTGCCTTTTTGCTGCTTGTCGTTGCAGGTTGTGCCTCGCAGAGCCCGGCGCCGTCTATGGGCGAAGGCGGCAATATCGGCCCGCTGCCCAGTGCGGTAACCAATTATGACGATATCGAACTGCCGCCGGAAATGAAGCTTGATGCGAAAAAATCGCTGTCCATCAAGACCGAATCTTTCAGAGGTGGGGTATTGCTGTTTTCCGGAAAAATCGAAATTACCTCACTTCGTGAATATATGATCGCCACCATGAAAAACAACAAGTGGCGTCATGTCGGCGAAGCCTCCTACGACAATGTCCTGCTGGCCTTCACCAAACCGGATAAAACCGCCATGGTAGTGCTCAGAGAGGGTTTCGGCGGCTCCTTGGGCAATACCTATCTTGAGCTCTACATCACCGTGGACGTTGCAGCCGGCCAGAAACTCAACCCCTTTGGTGAGCCGGTTAACAATTAGGGCACGATTTCAGCTGTATTCCGGCTGCTGACCTTGCTCGTCTGTCGACCTGAATTACTGACAGCGAGAAGCAGCCGGAATAAAAAGCCTTCTTCCTGCCCACCGTGGCGCCATATCTCCGGTGTCCGATCCATCCGGTCCTCTCCGCCAATCAAGGCCGGGAAAACTTCTGCCTGAGACGGGTAGTAATCTCTGTTAATTCAGGGAGCCCGAGAAGCTGCAGCACTACCGTATACAGGATTGCAGCACCCCCAATCAACAAGAACAGCAGCAGCGACTGATGCAGGAGCGACGCCTCAAACTGCTGTTTTACCAGCTGCTGGATATAATACAGAGTGCTTCCCATCAGCAGACTGGCCGCACCAATCTTGACCAGCCCACTGGCAAGTCTTTTCAGCGAGAATCCACCGATCTTGATATAGAGCGCGGTGAGCAGAAAGAAAAAGTTGATGATCATCGTGGCTGAAGTGGACAGCGCGATAGCCCGGTGCTGAAACAGATCGATGGTGTTGGTGATGATCAGGATGTTGAGGCCAATTGCCAGAAAACTGGCCATAACCGGATAGCGGGTAGCGTTCACCGCGTAGAAGACCGGAACGATAACCTTATTTGCACTGTAGGCGAACAGGCCGACTCCATAAAGGGAGAGGGCGACCGCGGTGGCCTCGGTGTCAAACGCAGTAAAGGCGCCGCGTTCGAAAATGATTCTGATTATCGGTTCTGACAGGATGATCAGGCCCAGGGTGGCCGGCAGGGTAAGACAGAACACCATGGTCAGCGACGAGACAAAGGTGCGTTCCATGTCCTCAAACCTTTTCTGCGAAGCCTGCCTGGCCAGCAGGGGCAGGGCGGCAATGGAAATTGCCACGCCGAAAAGACCGATGGGCAGTTGAACAAGCCTGAAAGCATAGTTCAGCCATGATACCGAGCCTTCCGCGCACGAAGAAGCGAAGTTGGTGTTGATGAAAATATTGATCTGGGTTGCCGACAGGCCGATGGTCGCCGGTATCATCAGTTTCAGAATACGAAGCAGTCCCGGATCTTTCAGGTTGAGACCGGGGCTGAATTTGAAGCCGACACGTCTCAGGGTCGGCAACTGGATGGCCAGTTGGAGAAACCCCCCGATCAGCGTACCGAAAGCCATGCCCACAATGGCCGGATAACCATAGCGGGGCAGTATGAAAACCAGGCTGGTGCCGCCGATAATTGAGCCGAGGTTGAAAAAACTCGAAGCCATCGCGGGCATGAAAAAGCGATTTCTGGTATTCAGGATGCCCATGACGACCGCAGCAAGGGAGATGAAACAGCAGAAACGGCATCATGATCATCGTCATCGTCGCGGTTAGTTCGGCTTTGCCCTGAACCAGGCCAAAATCGGGGGCCAGTATCGCGACGATGTGTTCGGCGAAATAGATGCCGAGCAGGGTTATCAGAGAAACGGCAAAGGCGAAGAAACAGAGCACGTTCGAAGCGAGCCGCCAGGTATCTTCCCGGCTGCGGTTGGCGTTGTAATCGGAAAAAACCGCCACAAATGCGGCAGACAGCGCACCTTCACCGAACAGGTCGCGCAGCAGGTTCGGTATGCGAAAGGCAACCACGAAGGAATCATAGGCATAGCCGGCGCCGAACAAACCGGCGAATACCTGTTCGCGGATCAAACCGAGCAGGCGGCTGCACATGACCGCAAACGATACGGTGGCGGCTGATTTCGCCAGCCTCGGTGACGATTTTTCTGAGGGGCTCACGTTATCCAGTTTACTGGTGGCCAGACGACTCTCTGACTTGCTCTCATAGGTCTGCGGGAATCAGGTTATATTCTTTATCGCGCGAATGTACCAGGAAATCGATTTCTTATCATTACCTGATAGGAGAAACATCTGCTCATACCTCAATAAATAGCCCGCTTTAATGGATGAAGCTTGACTTTCTGGTTGATGAGTTGAATATATGGTGTGTCAAACTTTCAGCCCCTGTTTCGTTGCGCCGGGCGCAATAGAGTGGGAAGCCTATTTTATTGAAACATGAGGAGAAACAGATGCAGGATACAGCAATGGTCAGGAACATAGCACTCATCGGACACGGCAACAGTGGCAAGACTACCCTTGCTGAGGCCATGCTTTACACTGCAGGAAAGATCAATCGACTGGGCAAGGTCGATGACGGCAATACCTCGATGGACTACGACGACGAGGAAATTAACCGCAAGATCTCCATCAGTTCCTCTTTCAACAACTATACCTGGAAAAAGACCCAAGTTTACCTGATCGACACGCCGGGAGATGACTCATTCTTCAACGAAGCGATATCAGCGGCGCATGTTTGTGACGGCGCCTTATTCACGGTTGGCGCGGTGCTCGGCGTCAAGGGCCAGACTAAAAAATTTGCCGATCTCATTGCTGACAACAAACTCGCCTCGATGATCGTCATTACCAAGATGGACCGTGAACGGGCTGACTTCTTCAAGACTTTTGAGCAGATCAAGGAACTTCTGCCTGTCAGCCCCGTAATAATTCATCTGCCCATCGGCAAGGAGGAAAACTTCAAGGGGTTTGTCGATCTGATCGCCAACAAGGCGTATCTTTTCGATGAAGGTGACAAAGGCGGGTTCACCGAGACCGATATTCCGGATGATATCGCCGACCTTGCCGCCACCTATCGTGAAGCGCTGATGGAAAGTGTGGCCGAAACCGACGAGGACCTGATCGAGTCATTTCTCGAAGAAGGGGAACTGAGCGAGGAAGACCTCAGGGCAGGCCTCAAAAAAGCGGTTGCAGAGGCTGAGGTGACACCGGTCTGTGTGAGCAGCGCCCTGAAAAACCGTGGAAGCGCTGCGATCCTTGACACTATCAATGCCTATATGCCGGCACCTTCCGAGGTTAAGCCCCGGGTGGGCACAAACCCGAACACCGATGAAACGGTTGCATGTCTTCCCGATCCGAAAGCTCCTTTCACCGGCTTTGTTTTCAAGACCATGGCCGATCCGTATGCCGGACGCCTGACCATCTTCCGCGTTTTTTCCGGCATCCTTGTCCGGCGAATCCTTCTACAACGCCAAAAAGAAGACCAGTGAACGATTCGGCAGCCCTATTCCTCATCGACGGCAAGGACCAGCACACCGTCGAAAAGCGCCGGACCAGGAATGATCGTGGCCGTGGCCAAACTGAAGGAAACCACCACCGGCGACACGCTCTGCACCGCTGATTCACCGATTGTCTCTGCATGCGCCCGAGCCCCTGGCACCCGGTGATCACCTATGCGGTCACTGCCAACAAGGGTGACGAAGAAAAGCTCTTTTCCTCCATCAGCCGGATGCTCGACGAAGATCTGTCCCTGAAGATGTCCCGCGCAGCAGCAGACCGGTGAAATGCTGGTTTCCGGAATGAGCCAGGTTCATCTCGAGGTGATTGGCGAAACGATCAAAAGGAAATTCGGCGTTGAGCTGGAACTGAACCTGCCCAAGATTCCGTACATGGAAACCATCAGAGGGCAGCGCCAAGGTCCAGGGGCACCATAAGAAACAGAGCGGCGGCCGCGGGCAGTTCGGCGACTGCTGGATCGAAATCTCCCCGATTCCCGGGAGAAAATTCGAGTTTGTTGACAAAATCGTTGGCGGTGTCATACCGCAACAGTATCGGCCTGCGGTTGACAAAGGCATCGTCGAAGCGATGGAAAGAGGGGTTCTGGCCGGATATCCGGTTACCGATGTGCAGATGTTCCTGGTACGACGGTTCCTATCACAGCGTTGATTCGTCGGAGATGGCCTTTAAGATCGCCGGTTCGCTGGCCTTTAAAAAAGCGGCTCCAGAAGCAGGCATGGTGTTGCTGGAACCGATCATGAACATGGTGATCACCGTCAACAAGGACAATGTCGGCGATATCATGGGTGATCTCAACTCACGCAGAGGACGGGTGATGGGTATGGACTCAGGCCCAAAAGGGGAGGAGGTCACCGCCCAGGTGCCGCTGGCGGAGATCCAGACCTACGCCAACGAACTCACCTCGATGACCGGTGGGCTTGGTGCCTTTACCATCGAGTTCTCGCATTATGAGGAAGTGCCGGCCCAGATCACTGAAAAAATCGTGGCTGCGCGAAACGCCGAATAATACAGCAAGGTGTCGAACGTGTCCCCGCTGAATGGCTTCAGCTTTGCAGTAATCACCATGAGTGACAGCGGGGTGCGTGGTGAACGTGAGGATACCAGTGGTCAGGCCCTGATCGAGTTGTTTGGGGACGAAGGCTATCAGCTCTGCCTTTACAAAATCGTTGCTGATCGGTCCGAGGACATCGTTGAGGCAGTGCGGGCGGCCATAGATGACCATGGCGCCGACCTGGTTCTGACCACCGGGGGGACCGGTGTTTCGCCGACCGACGTCACTCCCGAAGCGATGGATGAGCTTATCGAGCGGGAGATACCGGGTATGGCCGAAGCGATGCGGGCGGCCAGTCTCAGGGTCACCCCGCGGGCGGTTATTTCACGAGGAAGAGCCGGAATCAGGGGCAGGAGCCTGATCATCAATCTGCCCGGCAGCAGAAAGGCAGCCCTGGAAAACATTTCAGTGCTGTTGCCGTCCCTGGAGCATGCCCTTGAAAAGATTCAGGGCAGTAAAGCAGATTGCGCCGAAGAATCCCCCCCATCCGCCTCATCCTGAGAGAGGAGGGGTCAGCCATTGCCCGAGCGGGGATTTCAGGTGTTTGGGGCGCTGCTCAGATAAACTCCACCACAGCCCCACTTTCGTGATCGGCGACGATATCGCCGATCAAATAGGGGGTTTCACCAAGCGCAGAGAACTGCAGCATAATATCGTTCACATCGCGCTCTTCGACGATGGTCATAAAACCGATGCCCATGTTGAAGGTTCTATACATTTCCGCCTCAGAAATTTCGCCTTTTCGGGCAAGATAAGAGAATATGGGTGGGATCGGAAATGAATCCCGGTGGATTACCGCCCGGCAGCCGTTGGGCAGGACCCGGGGGATGTTGTCGTAGAACCCGCCGCCGGTGTTGTGAACCATGCCGTTTATCTTATAGTTCTTCAACACGTTGAGGATGGGCTGGACATAGATCCGGGTTGGCTTGAGCAGCTCCTCGCCAAGCGTCAGGCCGAGTTCTTCGATATAATCATCGACCTTTAAGCCCAGATCGTTGAAACAGATCTTTCGCACCAGTGAAAAACCATTGGCGTGCAGCCCGTTGGAGGCGAGCCCGATAATCTTGTTGGTGACCCGGATATCGGAGCCGTCAATGACCTTTTCGCGGTCAACAATGCCGGTTACGAAACCGGCCAGATCATAGTCTCCTGCCTGATACATGCCGGGCATTTCAGCAGTTTCACCGCCCACCAGTGAGCAGTTAGCCTGTTTGCAGCCTTCTGCAATGCCCTCCACTACCCGTGTTGCAATGTCAATATCGAGCTGACCCAGGGCAAAATAATCCAGAAAGTACAGTGGTTTTGCACCATTGACGATAATATCGTTGGCGCACATGGCTACCAGATCGATACCGATGGTGTGATGAGTATTGCAAAGCTTGGCCACCGCGAGTTTGGTGCCGACTCCGTCGGAGGATGAAACCAGTACCGGGTTTTCATATTTGTTCTTATCAATGGAGAAAAGACTTGAGAACCCACCAATTTCATTGATAACCCCCCGCTGATGCGTTGAGGAGATAATGCTTTTGATGTTTTGAATAAACGCATTGCCTTTGTCGATATCGACCCCGGCTTCTCGATACTTGGAGTTGTCAGATTCTGTCATCAGCTGGTTCTGTGTCTAGAGTAATTGAAGATTGCCAAAAGAACAAAGCCAAGATACCTTGCTGTTGCCACCGGTAATTTTGCCCGTATAGCTCCGGCACAAATACTGTTTTACAAAAAAGAGGAGTACTACCAAATACATTATTACCCCAGTTTTGTAAATGTAATAGTGACCTTGCAGGCTTGCTAAGCACCATTCAATCAATTGATTCTTGTGTTATGAAACTCTTTCTTCTTGTTCTGGCAATGGTTTTGATCGTGGAGGGGCTGCCTTACGCGGCGGCCCCCGAAAAAATGCGGGAATGGCTGCTGAAGTTAAGCGAAGTACCCCCGACCACCCTGCGCACCGTAGGGCTGTGTTCACTGTGCACCGGATTACTGCTTTGCTGGCTGGTTCAGCGCAGCAGCCTGTTCAGCTGACCGAGGACTTCTGCAGCGCATAGAGGCAGCCGCGTATCCAGGTGTTGCGCTCCTTACGCAAATCAAGCTGCTGAGCGGCGAGAATCTGCCAGCCGGTCTTCTCTGCAGATGTTTTTACGCAGTGATGACTATGCCCGAAACGTCCACTTGCTCGAAGCCGTGGTTGATCTCGAGCAGCCTCGCTGGGCTCGTCCTCCACGGAGAAGCAAAACAGCGTGTGCAGTTCTGCAGCGCGCTGCACAGACCCGAACAGCGGGGTGAGATCACCGATATAGGGAAGCACGTCAGAGGCGATGACAAGATCGTATGATTGGGCCTGGGCAACGGCCAGGAAATCGATGATCTCGGCGACTTGAAGCTTTTCGTAAAGCTGTTTTCTGCTGGCGATTTCTACCATCTTGGCAGAGAGATCGACCCCGGTCATGCTGGGGCAGTGGGCCGCGAAGAGTTCGCCGGCCAGGCCGGTGCCGCAGCCCAGGTCGAGCAGCGATGAAAACTTCGTTCGGCCGGATTGTTTAAGGACGAAGTCCAGCAGGGCTGCAGGCAGACGGTATTCCAGTTTTTCTACCAAAGTAGTTTCATAGTGGCCGGAAAACTGGTCGAACACTTCCCGGATATAGCGACTGGGGGTATGGTTGCGCCTGGCGCCGGTCAGTGCGGCAAGCATGTGGTCTGCACCGACGCGTTGCGGATCCAACTCCAGTATCTTGACATACAGGGCGGCAGCCTCTTTCGAAAAGCCGCATTTATGATACAGATAGGCCAGATTGTTCAGTCCGGAAAGGTGTTCAGGCTGAATCTGCAGGAGCTTGCGATAAACCTTGATGGCCTCTTTCATCCAGGCCGGCGGCCAGATAACAGCCGCCCAGATTATAAAGGCTGTCGATATCGTCGGGGGCGATCTCCAAGGCCTGCTGGTAAGAGACAATCGCATCTTCATAACAGCCAAGTGTTTTCTGGCAGATGGCCGTGTTGTAAAACAGCTCACTGCTTGCCGAAGTGAGTTCGAGCGCGGCCAGATAACTGACCAGCGCCTCCTCGTAGCGGGATAATTCAAAAAGCAGCAGGCCAAAGCTGAAGTGCAGCAGCCAGATACCCGGAAACTGGTCGAGCAGCTCTCGGTAGATTGATTCAGCTTCACGATACTGACCATTTTCATGCAGTGCGACTGCCTGTTCAAGGCGTGTGACGGCGGTTTCAGCAGCTTCGGCTGACGATTGATTCATCGTTATTTAAAAAGAAATGATAATTGACAAATGGCATTGCAATTCAAGCAGGGTTTAATATAACTGGTCTGTTACTATAGCGTTAAGAGGCGGACAAGACAAGCAGACGAAACTCTATCCGGTACCTGGTTATGCCACGAGGCGATACCAAAAAACGAGAGATGCTCGGCAGTGAAGGCATGGTGCTGCTCGATATGATCAGGCGGCTCAACCGGCGCAGTGCGTCGGGTCACCTGCTGCGGCTGCTCAAGAAAACGCATCCTGCCGACACCGCCTGGGTCTTCCGTCACCTGAACGAGGAAGAGCGCTCCAAACTGTTCAACATCATCGCCCAGATCGAGGTCGTTGGTGAATTTTTGAGCGAAGTCGATGATGCGATTTTGATCGAACTGGCCCAGCAGCTTACCCCCAAGTACCTGGCCTCGATTTTGGCCGATATGCCTTCCGATGATGCGGTCGACATACTGGAGACCCTGCCGGCAGAGTTTGCCGACGAAATCCGCACCCACATGCGGCAGAAGGACCGGGAAGAGGTCGACGGACTGCTGAAGTATCACCCGGAAACCGCCGGCGGACTGATGTCGCCCGACTTCATGTGCCTTGAAGAACAAATAACGGTCGGTGAGGCAATTGCCATTATCCAGCAGAAAAGCGAGGAGATGGAGATGGTCTTCTATCTCTATGTCAAATACGGTGACGGCAAGCTGGCCGGGGTCCTGTCTTTGCGGGAACTGCTGATGAACCCCCCCGCCAGGAAGCTCAAGGATATCATGAACCCCAACGTTATCTCGGTCAACACCGATACCGACCAGGGCGAGGTGGCCCACGTCGTCTCACAATACAATATCCTGGCCGTACCCGTGGTCGATTCCTCCTACTGTCTGGTGGGGATCGTCACGGTGGATGATATTATCGATGTAATCCGAGAGGAAGCAACCGAAGATTTCCTGCAGATGGCCGGTGCCGGCAAGGACAGGGAAATCCTGCTCAAATCCGCATTTGAAAACGCCATGCTGCGGGCTCCCTGGCTCTTTGCCTCCTGGGTCGGCGGTGTTATGGCGATGATCATCATCGGCTCCTTTGAGCAGGAACTCGCTGCGGTTCTGGCGCTGGCCTCGTTTATCCCTGTCGTGATGGGCATGGGGGGCAATGTCGCGATCCAGTCGTCGACCATAATCGTCAGGGGTATCGCCACCGGCAGGGTCAACATGAACGAACTGCTCCGGGTGGTGCTCAAAGAATTGCGCGTCGGCATCATGCTCGGTGCGGTCTACGGTATCTTTCTCGGTGTACTCGCCTTTTTTGTGCACCGCGATCCCTATATGCTCGGCCTTGTCGTCGGGCTCTCTATCTTCTTCATCATGGCCATGTCCGCCACCCTGGGAACCATTATTCCGCTGGTGCTGAAGCGCTTCGGTTTCGATGCAGCCATTGCCACCGGTCCTTTCGTGACGACTGCGATCGATATCATCGGCGTCTTGATGTACTTCTTTATGGCCAAACTGATTCTGGGCCTGTGAGCGCCGCTCTTTAGCTATTCTGAGTCGTTATGTTAAACGGTAAAAAATCAGGCAACCTCGCTCCCTTCATGCTTCTGCTGCTGGTTGCAGGGGCGCTCTGGTACTTGTTCAACGGCGATGAATTCCGGCTCACGAAGCGCGATGCCGAGCCGCGGGCGGTCACCGCCCGGGGCGATCTTGCCGAAGATGAAAAAAACACCATCGAGGTGTTCAAGCAAACCTCGCCGTCGGTGGTCTACATAACTTCGGTGGAGCTCAGGCGAAACCTGTTTTCCCTCAATGCCTTCGAAATTCCTCAGGGCACCGGATCCGGTTTTATCTGGGACGATCAGGGCCGCATCGTCACCAATTACCACGTTATTTCCGATGCAAGCCTGATCAGGGTCACGATGTCAGATCAAACGGTCTATAAAGGGGTGCTGATCGGAGCCGAACCGGACAAGGATCTCGCGGTGCTGCAGGTGAGCGCACCGGGCAGACTGCTGAAGCCGATCCCGGTCGGAGAGTCGGACAACCTGCTGGTTGGCCAGAAGGTCTTTGCGATCGGCAATCCATTCGGGCTTGACCATACGATTACCTCCGGCATCATTTCCGCCCTTGACCGCGAGATTACCGCCATCACCGGCCGTACGATCCGGGGCGTGATCCAGACCGATGCAGCGATCAATCCGGGCAATTCAGGGGGGCCGCTGCTGGACAGTGCTGGACGGCTTATCGGGGTCAACACCGCGATATACAGTCCATCCGGGGCTTATGCCGGAATCGGTTTCGCCGTGCCGGTCGAGGAGATCAACCGGGTAATACCGGAACTGATCAAGTACGGCAAGCTGATCAAGCCGGGCATTGGCGTGACCCTGGTGGATCAGCGCTGGACCGCCCGGTTTGGCCTCGAAGGTGTTATGATTCGCGACGTGGAAAAAGGCAGCCCGGCCGAGCAGGCCGGTTTGCGGCCCACTCAGAGACAATATGACGGAGAGCTCGTTCTGGGTGATGTGATAACCGCTATTTCAGGCACCAGGGTGAGATCATATGATGATCTCAAAACCATACTCGAATCATACCGGGTGGGGGATCAGGTGGAGCTGAGCATTATCCGCGACGGTCAGACCATCAGCAAAAACGTGCAGCTGGCAGCGGTCAACTGAGTTCGGCCAACCTCTGGCTGCAGCCTACTCCGCGCGAATGCGCGTACTCTTGCGGCGCGCCAGCTCCCGCATGTCCCCGGTCCGATCAGATTCGTCGATGATCTCCTCGCCGACGATCTCTTCCAGAACATCTTCCATTGAAATAATTCCGGTAACCGAGCCGTATTCGTCGACCACGACGAACAGGTGCTGGCGTTTTTCGAAGAAATCAACCAGAACCAGATTAAGCGGCATGCTTTCCGGCACGAAATGGACCGGTACCTTGAGCTTGGCAAGCGTGGCGTTCAACTTCTGCTCCGCCGCGGCCAGCAGGACATCCTTGCGCATCACGATACCGGTTACGTCGTCAGGGTCGCCGTTGTATACCGGCACCCTGCTGTGGCTGGTCAATCGGGTAATTTCCTGCATTGCATCATGAACCGAAAGGTTTTCGTCCAGCGAAAAAGTCACCGTGCGGGGCGTCATCACCTCCCGCACGACTTTCTGCTTCAGATCGATGATATTCATGATGACCTTTTCCTGGACTTCCTCGAGTTGACCCGATTCTCTCGACATAGCCGCGATGGTCTGCAATTCTTCAGCGGAAATGCTTTCTTTGCCTTTATCCCGGGTTATCAAGCGGGTGATGGTTTGACAGAGCATTACGATCGGCTTCAGAAAGATGACCATCAGTTTGAGCGGTAAGGCGATAAATGGAGCCAGCCGATAGGAATAGGAGACCCCGACGGTTTTGGGGACGATCTCTGAAAATATCAGGATGGCCATGGTAAATGCTCCTGAGAAGGCAAAGACGTTGCGGTCACCGAACAGGTGCGCCGCAGCGGCGCCGGCAATGGCAGCCCCAACGGTGTTGGCGATGGTGTTCAGGGTCAGAATCGCGGTAATCGGCTCGTCAATGTCATCACGCAGTTCATGCAGGATGGCACCTGACCTGGTGCCCGACCTGCGCAGCATCTCCACCTGCGAAGTGGTAAGGGAATAGAGAACGGCCTCGCAGACGGAGCAGAGCGCGGACACAACGATGGCCAGAGAAACGGAAATGATCAGGGTCTGCAGCATTGACTCCTCTCCACATTGTAATTGAACAGCGAATGTATAATAGTAGGGCAATGAGTTAATTTCTATAAAAATGCGTGCCGCCTCCAGGCGCCCGTTGCGGCTCTGGCGCTGGAGGGTAAAAAGCGCGCATTGCCTGGAATACTCCAGTCAACGGCGAGACCACACCTGAACGGGGAAAATTTCATGAACGTCTGCAAGGTTGTCGTAACCACCAAAGCCATAGAAGAATATTCCGGTCAATTGCTGGTTTTTCCTGTTGCCCGCAGCAGAAAGAAAACGCCGAGATGCAGCGCTGCGGTCGGCCGGCAGGTGTCCGAGTTCTTCAAGCTGGGCGATTTTTCCGGAAAACAGGATCAGACCCTGATGCTCTATCCGTCCCAGGCCGGCAGCAGCAAAAAATTCAAGGCCAGACGAGTGCTCTTCGTCGGGCTCGGCGAAATCAAAAAAGGCGTGACCCGGGCCGAACTGCTCGAGACCATGAGGATCTGCGGGGGGACGATCTCTGCTGCGGCGAACCGTATCAAAGCTGCCGAGCTGTGCCTGGTCTTGCCCGACTATCTCAAGCAGCGGCAGGAGGACAGTGCGGTGCCGCTGGTGGAGGGCATGATCCTGGGCAACTATCGCTTTGAGAAGTACAAGAAAAAAGATGAGGAGGAACCTGATTACCGCGGCCTCAGAACGATAAGGCTGCTGACCGATAGTGCCCCCGGGCTTGTCCGCAAGGCTGCAGCCGGCGCCAGTACCTGCGCTGAGGCAGCCCTGACGGCCCGTGACATGGCCAATGAACCGGGCAACAACTGGACGCCAAAGCACTTTGCCGATTTTGCGGTCAAACTGGCCGAACGCTCGGATCTGCGCTGCCGGGTGCTGGACAAGCGCCAGATAAAAAAAGCCGGGATGGGCGGTATTATCGGCGTTAATCAGGGCTCGGCAGTTGAGCCGAAACTGATCATTTTGGAACATACCCCGAAGCACTACAGCAAAACGATTCTGCTGGTCGGCAAAGGCATCACCTTCGATTCTGGTGGGGTCAGCCTGAAGCCTGCGGCCGGCATGGAGGATATGAAATACGACATGTGCGGTGGAGCGGCGGTAATGTCCGCGATGCAGGCGGTGGCCATTGAAAAACCAAAAGTGAGGGTGGTGGCGATCGTGCCGGCCACCGACAACATGTCGGGTAGTTCGGCGATAAAACCGGGTGATATCATCACCCACTATAACGGGGTTACTTCAGAAGTAGTTAACACCGATGCGGAAGGCCGGCTGATTTTGGCCGATGCGCTGGCCTACGGGATAAAACAATACAAACCCGACTGTGCGGTCGACCTGGCCACGCTGACCGGGGCGGTCATCGTCGGCCTTGGACATCACCGTACCGGTCTGATGAGCAACAATGACGCGCTTGCTGAGGCACTGGCAGAAGCGGGGGAAGAGGCAGGCGAAAAACTCTGGCGGCTGCCGCTTGATCCGGAATACAGCAAACAGATAGAATCCGATGTGGCCGACATCAAGAATATCGGCGGCAAGGGCGGCGGCGCAATCACCGCGGCGGCTTATCTGCAGAAATTTGTCGGCGAGACGCCGTGGGCCCATCTCGACATCGCCGGCACGGCCTGGGATTTTACCAAGAAAAGCTATATTCCCAAGGGGCCTTCAGGAATCGGCGTGCGCACGCTGCTCCGCTTCATCGATGGCTGGACCAAATTAAGGCTCTAACAGGATAAGACGAAAATCGCAGGAAACCCACGAGCGCCTGCTCATGGACGACGAGCGCGGCATGTCAGGGAAAAACGAGACCTGAACAGATCCGTGATTTTAGGACAACAAAAACAGGAAGGGGTCTTCAATGTCTGAAAACCCCTTCCTGTTCTGATTTGTTCTAGCGTAAAGCCGTCCTTACTACAATCTTTCGACTTTATCGGCGGCAGGTCCCTTGGGTCCCTCCACGATTTCGAATTTCACCCGGGCGCCCTCGTCAAGCGATTTGAAACCGTCGCCCTGGATTGCAGAATAGTGAACAAAAACGTCGGATTCCCCCTCACGCTGAATAAATCCGAAACCCTTCGCATCATTGAACCATTTTACCGTACCTTCCGCCATACTGAGACTCCTTTTGTGTTTCAACCTCGGTAGCAGTGCTTTGTGATTATCTTAGATCGACAAAGCCACTCATTATTTCGGCGCCGATGGAAAATCCCGTAAAAATGAGAACAATTATCATTCATCTAACGAGATTTATTGATGATTCCACCAGACAACAACATCGATCGACTTAGCATATCAAAGGTCTTATGGCAATCATTTTGTTGTGAGAAGCTGGTTTTCTTCTCCACGGCGTGTTACCCCGGAGGTAAGATATGGAAATATAGCTTGATTATCATGCTGCTTCGATTTAGGCTCGGTCAGACTTCAACTCCATGCATTGTTAAACGCTAAGCGCTGATTAATTTGATTTTCGACTACCCCTTCACTGCTCACTATCTTGAGCTCCCGCACGGGCGGCTGCACTATGTCGATGAAGGCGAAGGCCCGACCGTGGTTCTGGTGCACGGAAACCCTACCTGGTCCTATTACTACCGTGGCCTGATCCGGCGGCTGGCGCCTCATTTCCGGGTGATCGCGTTGGACCACCTGGGCTGCGGCTTGTCCGACAAACCGCAGGACTATGAGTATACGCTGAAAAACCATATCGCCAACCTCACCACACTGCTCAGACAGCTCGGGGTCAACCGGACCTCTCTGGTGGTTCATGACTGGGGGGGACCGATCGGCATCGGCATGGCAGCCGGCTCTGAGATAGAAATCGACCGTCTGGTTGTGCTCAATACCGCGGCTTTTCGTGCCCAGAGAATACCCTTGCGCATCCGCCTCTGCCGCTGGCCTGTGCTGGGTAAAATTCTGGTCAGGGGACTGAACGGATTTGCCTGGCCGGCGACCTTCATGGCCGTGGAAAAAAGACTTGCCCCCAGCGTCAGGCAGGCCTACCTGCTGCCCTATGGTAACTGGAAAAACCGGGTCGCGGTGCATGAATTTGTACTGGATATCCCGCTTTCACCGGGGCACCGCTCGTATCAGGATCTCGTTGAAATCGAGAACTACCTTGCTGTGATCAAAAAAGAAGAAAAGCCACTGATGGTTATCTGGGGGAGCAGGGATTTCTGTTTTAACGACCATTTTTACCACGAATGGCAAGAGCGCTTCCCCGAGGCAATTTTTCATTATCTGGAAAATGGCGGGCATTACGTTCTCGAAGATATCAAAGAGCAGGCAGAAGAGCTTATCGAAACATTTCTGCTGGGCGCCGGCTCCTCATCAACTGATAAGACAACAGGCTGAGTCAACCTGAACCATGATCGTCAATATTGCCGAAACCTTAAGTCGGACGGCTGCAAAGAACGGAGCCAGAACGGCTGTAATTGAAGCGCGGGGCGGTGAAAGCTGCACCTTTGCAGAACTTGAAACATATGTCCAGCGCTATGCGGCCTACCTCAAGGGAACCGGGCCAGGAGGCGGTATCGAGCAAGGCGAGCGGGTCATTCTGATGGTGCGGCCGTCGCTTGATTTCATTGCGCTTGCCTTCGCGCTATTTAAAATCGGAGCGCCGGTGATTCTGATAGATCCGGGTATGGGATATAAAAATCTGCTGCGCTGCATTCACCGTGTGAAACCTGATTATCTGATCGCCATTCCGCAGGTGGTGTGGCTCAGCAGACTGTTTCGCAAAACTTTCAAAGGGGTAAAAAAGAGGTACAGCTGCGGCTCCGCTTACGGTTTTGCCGGGCGGGACATTGTCAGACAGCGCAATATGGACCGGGCAAACGTCGAGACGTTTGAACCAGATATGAACTCTCTGGCTGCGATTATCTTCACTACCGGTTCGACCGGCCCGCCCAAGGGGGTGCGCTTCGAGCACCATATTTTTGCGGCCCAACTCGAGCTCATCAGATCCTATTTTCAGATTGGTTCGGACGATGTCGATCAGCCCGGCTTCCCGCTCTTTGCGCTATTTTCCACAGCGCTTGGTGCATGTGCGGTAATCCCGGATATGGATCCGACCCGCCCGGCCCAGGTTGATCCCGAGTTATTTGTTAATTCGATCAACCAGTACCGGGTAACCTATTCTTTCGGCTCCCCGGCCATCTGGCGGGTGGTCAGCGCCTATTGCCGCAGGCACTCCATCAGATGTCCGGGTCTTAAAAAAGTGCTGATGGCAGGGGCTCCGGTCAGCGGCGCCCTGATCAGGGACGTCTACCGCCTGATGGCCCCAGATGCAGAGATCTACACGCCGTATGGCGCCACCGAGAGTCTGCCGATCGTTTCCATCGAGGGCAGGGAGGTACTATCGGAGACCTGGCAGAAAACCAGAGAGGGTAAAGGCACCTGTGTCGGCCGACCGCTGCCTGGCATCACCGTCCAGGTGATCGAAGCAGGTGATGGTCCCATTGCTTCGATTTCCGACACGCGGGCATGTGCCACTGGTGAAATCGGTGAGATCATCGTTTCCGGAACGGTTGTTAGCCGCGCTTATGAGAACAACGAAGTTGAGAACCGGATGGCCAAAATTGCAGACGGAGACCAGTTTTTTCACCGCATCGGCGATGTCGGATATTTCGATGAGCAGGGCAGGCTGTGGTTCTGCGGCCGCAAAGCACATCGGGTTTTTGCCAAAGGCACCATCATGTACACCATCTGCTGTGAGGCGATCATCAACAACCATCCGGACGTGTTTCGCTCGGCCCTGGTGGGCATCGACGCTGGCAAAGGGCATCAGGAGCCGGTCATGGTGGTTGAGCTCAAACCTGTTTCAGCCGGGCGCGCCGATCGCGACAAGGCGGCCCTGCTGGCAGAGCTCCGGGAACGTGCCGTGGCCCATCGCTTAACAAGAAATATCAGGTATTTCTTGATTCATCCGTCGTTTCCGGTGGACATACGCCACAATGCCAAGATTTTCAGGGAACAATTGGCAGCCTGGGCAACCGAAGAGCTTGGCTGAAACGATGAAGCGGGCACTGGTCACGGGGGGAGGGGGGTTTGTCGGTACGGCCCTGGTCAGGCAGTTGCTCGAGCACGGCAGCGAAGTTATCGTGGCCGGCAGGAACCGCTACCCGCATCTGGAGCAGCTCGGGGTTTGCTGTCTGGCCGGTGATATCGCTGAACGCGATTTTGGCGAGCGTATCTGCCGGGGCGTTGATACCGTCTTTCACACTGCTGCCAAAGCGGGCATCTGGGGTGACTGGAAGAGTTATAAGCGGACCAATGTTGACGGCACGCTCAATATACTCGATGGCTGCAGAAAAAACGGGGTGCAGCGGCTGATCTACACCTCGACGCCGTCGGTGGTTTTTGATCGCCATGACATTGCAAGCGGAGACGAGACATTGCCTTATGGTCGCAGCCACTTGTGCCACTACGCCAGAAGCAAGACCATCGCCGAGCAAATGGTGCTCAGCAGCAGCGATAAGACGCTGGCCACCTGCGCCGTGAGGCCACACCTGATCTGGGGCCCCCATGACCCGCACCTGGTTCCCCGGCTGCTCCAACGGGGCAGGGCGAAAGCCTTGAAAATCGTTGGCTCAGGAGCTAATCTGGTCGATATCACCTATGTCGATAATGTGGCACATGCCCATGTGCTGGCTGCTAAAAGTTTGATAAATAGTAGTATTTCTGCCGGTCAGGCTTATTTTATAGGACAGGAGCGTCCGGTCCGACTGTGGGACTGGATCAATGAATTATTTCGGGATATGAATATAGCACCGGTTACCCGAAAAATTTCCTTTCCAGTCGCTTTTTACGCCGGTGCTGTGCTGGAGATCTTTCATAAATTGACCGCCAAGACCCACGAACCCAAGATGACTCGCTTTCTCGCCCTGCAGCTGGCCCGCTCACATTACTTCTCCCATAAGAAGGCCATGCGAGAACTGGGCTATTCCCCCATCGTCAGTCTCGAAGAGGGTAAAAGGCGGCTGCTGGCCTGGTTGAACAGATGAAGCTCAAGCGCCTATCCGTGATGCTGCGAAAAGCACTGTCCATAATAGTATCCAGTGCAATGCTCGTTTCAGGCACGGTGTCGAATGGATACAGCCTCAGCGTCAGTGAGGAGAAAGAGCTTGGCGAAAAGCTGCTCTATACGGTCCGGGCATCGTTTCCGATCCTCGATGATCCGGATCTGCATCTCTACATCAACAACATCGGCCAGGAGGTGCTTGAAGTAGCGGGTATCCAGTATTTCGACTACCACTTCTATATCGTCGAAAGCAACCAGTTCAACGCCTTTGCCGCTCCTTCGGGGTTGATCTTTTTCTACACCAAGCTGATCGAATCGATGAACTCGGAGGACGAACTGATCTCGGTAATCGCCCATGAGATCGGTCATATCGTCAAACGCCACCTGGCCTCCCGGGCCAAAAAGGGCGCGATCATCAATATCGCCTCGATGGGGGCGGCGCTGGCAGCCATAGCGCTTGGGGGCGGAGCTGTCGGTTCCGGCCTGTTTGCCGGCTCCATGGCAGCCGGGCAAAGTGCCCAGCTCTATTTCAGCAGACAGGACGAGGCAGAAGCGGATCAGCTGGCCTATCAATGGATGGTTGATCTACATCGTGATACCCGAGGCCAGAAGCGCATGCTGCAGACCATGCGACGCATCACCCGCTATCGCTCAGGTCAGATACCCCAATACCTGCTTACCCACCCGGACCCCGAAGCACGGCTTGACTATGTGGAAGCACTGATTTCTGCTGATCCTCACAAACCAGAACAACCCGATGAAGCAGCCAATTTCGAATTCCTACGCTTCAAATATCGCATTATGTCTCTGACCGACAATGGTTCCACCGCCCGTGCCTATTTCGCCGGCACGTTCAGTGATTCCCGCTCTTCTGATTTTCAGGTGGCGATGTCACGCTATGGTCTCTCCCAGATCGACCGGCAGCAGAACAACTATGAACAGAGCCTCAAACAGCTTGATGAAGTGATCGCCTATTTCCCTGATAAAACAATCCTGCAGGTCGACAAAGGCATCGTACTCGAAGAAATGGGCAGCTACGCTCAGGCCCGGGATATTCTCGAAGAAGTGTTGAAGGTTGAGCCCTACAACCTCTATGCAAATTACCACCTGGCCAAGGTGCTCGACAAACTCGGAGACAGGGATCGTGCCGTTGAAATGTTGAAGGAGGTTGCAGCGCGCATCCCTGAGTTTGCCAAAGCCTACTTTGAAATCGGCGGAATACTCTCAAAACAGGGCAAGTCCATACCGTCTCGCTACTATCTGGGCAAGTTCAACCTCTATGAAGGAAAGCTCAAACTGGCCAAGGCAAATTTCAGCCAGGTCGCTGCAGCAGAAGGTGTCGAGGCCGAGCTCAAAGCGGACAGTGAAGAATCTCTGGAGTTGATTTCACGGCTGGAGAAATAGCTGGTTTTTGAAGTTTTTTATCTGTCGCAGGAAGCTTTGTTGAGCTTCTTCGTTAACCTCTCAAGTAAATCAGATATTCCTGATTGCCTTTGGCGCCTGTGATGGGCGAGGCGATCCAGCCCCGGTTTTCCAGACCGTGCTCAGCCCCGAAATCAATGATTTTATGGACCGCGGTGAGCTGGTCTGCCTTATCTGTTACCAGCCCTCCTGAGGAAATTTTCTGCCTGGGCAGCTCGAACTGGGGCTTTACCAGAGCCAGAATGCGGATCTGCCCGCCAAAAAGCGGCAAGACCGGGGCAATGACCTTGGTGAGAGAGATAAAAGAGGTATCGAAGACGCTCAAATCCAGCGGCTCGGGGACCTCCTTGGTGCTGATGCTCCGCACGTTGAAGCGTTCCAGCACCACAACCCGGGGATCGGAGCGCAGCTTCCAGTCAAGCTGACCATAGGCCACGTCGACCGCATAGACCCGTGTCGCCCCTTTCTGCAGCAGACAGTCGGTGAATCCGCCGGTTGAAGCGCCGATATCGCAGCAGGTCCAGCCGGTTGGATCAATCTTGAAGTGGGCCAGGGCGCCGGCCAGTTTCAAACCGCCCCGCGACACATACGGCAGTGAGGCTTTGACCCGCACCTCAGCGTCATGACCAATTAGGGTACCCGGTTTATCTGCCAGCCTCTCTTCGACCAACACCCGGCCGGCCAAAATAAAAGCCCTGGCCGATTTGAGATCAGCGGCCAGGGCTTTGTCGACCAGGAGTTGGTCAAGTCTGAATTTCTTGTTCTGGTCCGGTGCCACGATGGTGATCCGGAGGAAGCGTTCAGTTACATCGAATCGATTTTCTGCTGGGCCTGCTGGGCCTCCGGGGCATCCTTGTAGGTGGCGATCAGTTTTTTGTAGAGAATCTTGGCGGTATCTTTGTCATTGAGATTCTCAAAGGCCATAGCCTGGCGCAACATGGCTTTAGGGGCCTTGGCGGTAGACGGGTAGTTGGTAATGATATTCTGGTAGTCGAGAATGGCCTGGTCGTATTCTTTCATCTCGAACAGGCACTCCCCCATCATGTAGCGGGCTTCGACCATATCGGCGTCGGCTGCGCCGGAATTGGAGATGCTTTCGAACGACTGGTACGCCTCACGGAATTTACCCTGTTGAAAGAGGCTGTTGGCCTGTGCAAGCCCACTGCCGCCACTCGCTGCTGCCGCAGCGGTTGGCGCAGCCGCAGCGCTTGACGAGGTGGTCGGAGCCGGGCTCGAGGCGGAACTCTGAGTCGCGGCAGCGGCAGCGGCTCCATCGCTGATCAAGCGTTTTCGCTTATCTGCCCGCACCCTGGTAAGCGAAGGCTCGCTGGTTGTCCGATTAACCGCATCCGCTTTCATGCGAGCCTGTTCAGCAGCCCGTGCGGCTGCTTCGGCTTTGCGTTTGGCCTCGTCGACCCGGGCCTGCTGGATGGCCTGCAGGTTCTCCTGCTGGGCCTGGAGCTGGCTGGAAAACTGTTCAAGCTGCCGGTCTTTTTCGGCAATTTCCTGCTCGAGCCGTTTCATCTCGATGAGACGTTTCTCTTCTTCCTGTTTAGCGTAAGATTTGAAGGCGTTTTCCAGTTCCTTGCTTTGCTCCTTGAGCCGCCGATTCAGGTGACCGGTTTCTTCCAGGTTGCCCTGCAGCGCCATAAGGTCCTGATTCAGTTGATCAATCTGGGAGGAATTGGCCGCCTGACGCTTACGCATCTCCTCGACCGTGGTAACTTCCAGCTCGGTAATTTTCTTGTCGAGGTTGCGCAGTTGGGCATGAATAAGGGTCAAGTCGTCCTGGGAGGCGCACTGCATCATCAGAGGAGCCGTGGCCAGGATAAAGAAAAGGGAAAGCGATCTTGTTTTCATATCTGTTTATCAGCTGAAGTTCGCGTAAATAGTCTTAACGAGTGTTTATGGATGATTTGCGATAGAAAAAAACTCAATAGTTCTTGTTGGCCCAGCGCGGATAAGTCTGGCTGCCGGGCATGGAAAACAGCAGGCGCTGGTGCGTACCGTTTTTCATTATTCCATATACCTTATGACCTTTGCCATCTCTTTTTGCAAAGATTATCTGATTTCCATCGGGAGACCATGATGGCGATTCATGATTTGCCTGATCTTTGGTCACCTGGGTAGAAGAGCCGATCTCGAATGGATCAATGATGCAGAGCTGATAGATACCGTCCCTGAGGCTCGAGTAGACCACCAGGTTTTCGGTCGGCGACCAGTCCGGTTCGGCGTTTTCAACCCCTTCAAAGGTCAGGCGCTGGGTATTGCCGGAGCTCAGCTCCATCAGGTAGAGCTGGGGTTTGCCGCTGCGATCCGAGACGAAGACGATATGTCTGCCGTCCGGTGCGTAGGTCGGCGAGACATTGATGCCCGCCCGGCTGGTGAGTTGTTTGATGATTTCCCCGCGGTCGTTTAACAAATAAAGGTCGGGGTTGCCTTTGTGGGACAGGGTGACAATCATTGAATTGCCGTCTGGCGACCAGGCCGGGGCCAGATTCATACCTTTTCTGCGGGACAGGACCCGGGTCGTTTTGCTCTGCCTCAGATCGGTCACATAAAGATTCTGGTTGCCGCTGTGATAGGATGTGTAGGCCAGTTGAAAGGTGTCGGGCGAAAAGCGCGGCGAGACGATCAGGTTGCGATGCCTGGTTACCTGGCGTTTTTTTCTGCCCAGGATGTCGGTGATAAAAACTTCCCGTTCAGGCTTCTCTGAAGCCTGCGCGACATAGGCGATCTGGGTGGAGGCCAGACCGGGTTTGCCGGTCAGCTCGTTGATTACCGCATCGGTGAATTTGAAGATCATCGTATCGGTTTCATCCACCGGCCCCTTGTACGATTTACCCATCAGCATATCGTTGGTGGAGGCCTCGAACAGCCGAATCTCCATGGTGATCTGGTTGCCGTCTGTCGAGTAACGGCCGATAATGCCGTAATCGGCTCCCATGCCGCTCCAGTCCACCGTTGCCGCGCCATTGAGGTTACCGCTGGCGATCACATCGATAATACCGTGAAATTCCAATGCCTTGGAAAGAACCTCGGCAAGATTGAGGCCCAGTTGCGGATCACCTTTGGCGACGCCTGAGTCTTCAAAGCGCGGAACCGCAAAGAGAATTTTTCTGGCTTCGGCTGAGGTAATATCGAGGTAGACTTTTTTAGCCAAGACCTGATGTGCGCCGCAGAAAATAAGCAGCAGGAAGGAAACAAGAATCGCTGATAGGTGTCTCATAGTGCTCAATAGGAGTTTAGTTAGCTATTGCTATTGGATGCTCTCGGGGCTGAATTTAAGACCGATTTCGTAGTTTGCATCCCTGATAGCTGGTGGAAGCGGCGGCAGTGGATTTGCGGCCTGAATGGTTTTTCTGACAAACTGGTCGAAGGTCGGGTCGCCTGAATGTTTCTCAAAATAGTGGTTTACGATCGTGCCATCTCTGGCAATTACAATAGTTACAATAGCCAGCAGAGATTTATCCCATTGTTTGAAATCCGGCAAAGTATAAAATTGTATGATCCGTCCCGCTACTGAGGCATAGTATTGGTTTTCGACGGCACTCAGGGTGTTGGAACTGGATCTGCCTGCAGAAGTATTTGAGGCTGGCGTACTCCGCACCTGGTTCTTTATCCGGGCAAGCTGCGCTTCCATCAGCCTGCGCTGGCGCTCAGCCTCTTCGGCGGCAATCCGCGCCTGCTCGGCGGCAAGCTGCTCGGCCCGGGTTGCTTCGGCCAAGGCCTGCCGTTTGAGGCGCTCCAATTCTTTTCGCCGGTCCGGCGGCTTGGGTTCTTCGATCTTCTTCTTGACTTTGCTCTTCAGCGGCTTCAGTGAAACCGGCTCTATCGGTGCGGCCTCAACAACCGGTTCAGGCACGGGTTCGGCAATGGAAACCACCTCCTCGGGAACCACCGGTTCGGGTGCTATCTCGGGTTTAGGAATCGGCGCCGGGAGGCTCTGCTCAATTACCGGCTCAGCTATATTCACCAGGTTTACCGTGTAGATGTCTTCAAATTTCGGTTTTGGTTTGAGCAGCCCGGGAAGAAACAGCACGCTGAAGGCCACGACCAGGTGAAAGCCAATGGCCAGGTTGAGCGGCATCAGCCAGCTGTTGTAGCCGGAGTATGTGAAACTATACTGCTTTGCCACCTTACTTTTCTTCTTCTTCCGGTTGGGTTATCATCCCCAGTTTATCAAAGCCCGCCTTTTTGATATCGGCCATGATCGCCACGACAACACCGTAGGCCACCATTTTGTCAGCCTTCAGGTAGATCGGTTTGTCTTTGAGCGTTTCATCGAGCCCTGAAAGATTCTGATAGAGTACCTTTCTGGTCACCTCGAGCTGATCGAGGCTGATTTTTCCTTCCCTGTCCACCGTCACGACAATGGGTTTTTCATCCTGGCGCAACGATTTGGTGGTGGTTTCAGGCAGGTCGACATCGAGCCCCTGGGTCATCATCGGGGCAGTTACCATAAAAATTATAAGCAGCACCAGCATAACATCAACGAGCGGGGTGACGTTAATGTCCGATACCAGTTGTTTTCTGCCGTTGCCGTTCAGTGGTCCCATAGTCGATCTGGTTGTATGGTCAACAAGCTATACTCTGCTGAGCAGGTCGCGCTCAACCAGGTTCAGAAAATCAGTTGAAAAACTCTGCACATTGTAATGCGTATTGGTCAGCTTGTTGGAAAAATAGTTATAGAAAATAACCGCTGGAATCGCCGCCGCCAGACCCGCTGCGGTGGCGACGAGTGCTTCTGAAATGCCGGGCGCAACAACGGCCAAAGAGGCTGAGCCGCGTTGTCCGATATCGTGGAAGGAGACCATGATTCCCCAGACCGTGCCGAACAGACCGATAAACGGGGTCGCACTGCCGGTGGTGGCCAGAAAGGGCAGCAGACTGCCAAGCTTGTTGATCTCTTCATCCTCAGCCTTCCTCAGCGCCCGCTTCAGGTTGTCCATCGTGGCCAGCTGCATCTCCAGGGTCTCAGGTTTGCTGTCCTCGCCTCTGGCCCGTATCTTGTTGATTTTCTTCAGCTCGTTAAACCCTGCGGTAAAAACCGAGGCTTCGGGGCTGTAGGTGAAATCTTCGGCCGCTGTGCTTGCTTCATTTAAATTGCCTGAATTCCAGAAGGTTTCCAGAAAATCTTCGGAGTCGAGCCGGACATTGCGAAACAGTTTGAACTTCATGAAGATTATCGACCAGGATACGATCGAGAAAAAGAGCAGCAGCAGCATAACCACCTGGCCGACCGGCCCGGCATGCAGAATCATCTGGGTTATCGAGAGTTGCACAATGCAGATTCCTTATGGGAAAGAAACATTAATCTATGAATTTGCCGGCTGGGCCAGAACCCGACCAATCCGGCCAAGGCATGGTTATATTACTATTTTTGAGCGAAAGGTCAACCGCACAGTTGACAGAAAAAAACATGTTATCGCAATGACTTACCATGGTGGTAGCTCTATGTGAAGGCTGCCTCGGAGTCCAGCCGGCAGGAAACGCGCTGAACCATCGCTAGTTGAAACGCTTATCATGCCCCGTTGCCCCGCGTGCCCCTTCGCATAAATAGCTTCGGCTGTCCGACCTGAGTCAGGCACGCCTGACCAGGTTCGGTTCGCCGATTGTTTCGTTTGCTGAACAAGGTTAACTCTGCGGGAGGGTCACCAGCGCACAGGTAAACTCAGTTTTAACCGCCATTTTGCCATCGACTTCGGCGCTGCCTTTGAGTACGCAGACGGAGGAAAGCATGTCCACCAGCCTGACCTGCATCCTCATCGTATCGCCGGGCAGCACCGGCCGCTTGAAGCGCGCCTCGCGGATTTTAGTCAGCACCGGTACTCTTGTATCCTGTTCGCCAAGGTGTTGCTGGTTGTTTGCGTCTTGTCTGAGCAGTTCGGCAAGCAGCAGGGCACCGGTCTGAAATATGGCCTCGCAGACGAGCACGCCGGGCAGCAGTGGGTTGCCTGGATAATGGCCCCCAAAGAGCTCGAGATCCTCGGGTATTTTTTTTTCGGCAACGATTAGATCGGCGCCCGATTCGATGATACGATCCACCCAGAGAAACGGCGGTCGGTGGGGAATCTTCGAGAAGATCTCCTTAATTGGCGAGTCGTCACCGCAGTCAGGTGCCATTTACAGCCCTCCATTAACCTCAAGCGTGGCCCCGGTTATATAAGAGGCGTTTGCAGAAGCAAGAAACAAAACTGCCTCGACGACTTCTTCAACCCGGCCAAAGCGGCGCATGGGCACCATTTTTTTATAGGCAGCCAGCTGCTCGTCACTGAGGTCATCGATCAGGTCGGTCTGGATAAAACCAGGCGACACGCAGTTGGCGGTGATTTTCTTGCGGGCGACCTCTTTGGCCAGCGTCCGGGTAAAACCGATCTGTCCGGCTTTGGAGGCACTGTAATTCGCCTGCCCCTGAAAGCCAAGATAGGCCGCCGGCGATGTTATGGTCACGATGCGCCCGTACTTCTGCTTGAGCATCAGCGGTACCGCAAACTTGCAGAGGTTGAAGGTGCCGGTCAGATTAACGTCGATCACCTGCTGCCACTGATTCCTGTCCATCAAGGCAACAATTGCATCTTGACGGATGCCGGCATTATTAATCAGGATATCGACGGTATCGAAACGCGCTTCAATATCTTCATACAGCTGTTTGACCGCTTCGTAGTCGGCCACATCGCAGGCGAGCATTTCAAGGTTCGGTTGCGCGCTGCCCCGCTTGACGATTTCTAGAAATTTCTCCGCTTGATCGTGGTTACGGTGATAAATCCCGATAACCCGTGCGCCGCGTTTGAGCAGCGCCTCGGCAATGGCACGCCCAATTCCCCTGGTGGCGCCTGTGACGATGGCTGTTTTCCCGTCAAAGCTGTGCATATAACTCCTTAAAAGATCGCCAGGGTTTTCGGTCATTGTGATCTGAGATAGCCGTCCACATCGTTGGCAACAATCACCCCGTAATTTATCGCCCCCAGCCAGCCGGACATGATAATCCCAACTGAGCCGACATGAAACAGACCATGGATTTCCTTGAAAATGGAGCGGGAAATATCGAGTCCTTCGAATTTTGTGCCAAAAGATGTGCCCTTGGTATGCAGGGTATAGCGGTTGAAGGTCCGCGGCGTCGCCGCTTCAAGCCAGTCGATTTTCTTTCGCATGCCGGGAATATAGCGTTCCAGATCGTTGATGCTGCGCTCGATCATCGCTTCCTTATTGCGCTGATAGGCGCCCTTGTCCATTGCTGCCCAGTCATCATACCTGCTGTTCATTGAAGCGACCACGGTGTAGCGGTCGTGTCCGGGTCTGGTTTTAGGATAATAGACTGAAAAGGTCTTGGATCTGGTGTTCATGTCGAGCAGTTCCGCAGAATCAAACTGGGGCGAGCGGGAGGTGAAAAGCAGATCACCGATATCATCGATGGCTTCACCTTGACGGATACCGATATAGACCTGGCAACTTGAATTGTTCACTCTGATCCTGTCGGCTTTCTCGAGAAATTCATCGGAGAACTCGGTTGACCATCAGATTGTAAATGGTGTTGGTAATTCCGCTGTTGGAGACTACGGCGCCGGCTCCGATGAATTTACCGTTCACCTCGACCCCGCGGTTTTACCCTTACGGGTCACCACCCGGTCTACCTTGGCCCGGGTGCAGATGGTGACCCCGTTTTTTTCCAGTTCATCGTCCATCAGGTGGATCAGTTGATCGGTGCCCCCTTCGAAGGTGAAAACCCCCCGATTCATGAAATTGGAAAAGACAATACCGTAGGTGATGGCTGGATCATCGAGGGTTGAACCGTTGGCGTAGGTGATCGGTTCCATCAGCAGCCGGTGAACATCGCGAGCGCCCTGGGAAAATAGTGCTCAAACAGCTCTCGGGTGGTCATCGCCTGGTCATCATAGAAATTCATCCGACCGATGCGCTCAAAAAATAGATCGATTTGGGCTCGAGATATCTCGAACTGGTTTTCCAGGATCGAGGTGAAATCGTCTTTGTCAGAAGGTGGTTCGTAGGGAAAACTGTGGATTGTCGAAAACGATATTTTTCAGTTGCACGATGGAATTCATGATCTCCCGGTTCCAGTATTTCTTGCAGGTCTTGATCATGCCATACGGAAAGCCGTGCAGGGAGATATCAAAGATATGACCTTTCCGCTTGAACCAGGTGGCCAGTCCGCCGAGCCGGTGGTGATGCTCGAGCAGGAGCACCGAGTAACCGCAGCGGGCCAGCCGGTTGGCAGCGGTAAGGCCGCCAAGGCCGGAGCCGACGACGATCACATCGTAGGCATCTTTCGTGTTGGTCAGTGTGACAGCCATCGGATAGGGACAAGAAGGTGCGAATGCAGTCGGTTTGCCTAGTTTCGACAAGATATGTTGGTTGACCATCGATACACCGCTGAGCATCGAACCGACGATACCCAGAAAGCCCTGATCTGTTCCGGCCAGCACCAGATTATCATAGCCGATAACCCCGTCCCTGATTTTTTCCGGGCTGCCGTAAATGGCCCCGCCGTGTTTGCCGGTGAAGCGTTCCACGGTCAGCGGGGTAAAACAGTCGGAGAAGATCACCTGATCAGCAAACGGACCAACGATGGCTCTCGATACGGCGGCATGATTCGGTGGTATGTTCGAGCTTCATTGCCTCGTAGTGTTGCTGGTTTGATGAAATATCTCGCCATTTCTTATAGTTGGCAAGCTGGGTGGTACGAACTTCGACAGTCTCTTTGCCACTATTGAGATCATGAAAATTAAAGGGCAGGCTGATCACGCCGCTGTCATAGCAGACCATCTCTATCGGCTGCTGGAAGCGAAAGGGCAGTTTGGCGCTGTAGAAAATACAGGTTCGGTCGGTGGGCAGGGTAAATGTTTTTTTCGGCTTAACCTGAAAGATCGATTCTACAAAGGCAAGGCGTGTTTCCTCGTTTTTCTTTTGTATGCCGCCGAGCAGCAGCTTCGTTTCATCGAGGCCGATGGTCGATACCAGGTGCTTGCACAAAATCCGCTCACCATTTTCCAGCGTCACCCCGATTATCTTTTCACCCTGGGCGATAATGTCGCGCACGCCGGTCTTGAGCATGATGGTGCCGCCGTACTGCTTGAGCCGACCAACCAGCAGATCGAGCAGGTTCTTGATGGTGCCGGCAGGGCGGAACAACCCTTCCTGGTAAATCGAGCGGAACATGATGATCAACTGTTTGAAATCGATATCATTTTCCCAGCTCGAACCGTAATAGAGCAGCGGGCAGAGCAGCATATCGATCAACAGCGGATCTTGGAGATAGTGGGCCAAGACCGATCTCGACGACAGATAGGGCTGCGGCCGAAATGGATCGGCCTGATCGATATGGGCGACCAAGCGCGTGAACCCATCGACCTCGTGGGGGAACTTTTCATTGATTTCATCAAAAAATTGACTGAAATCATTTGTGAAGAAGAGCGATTTCTCGGGGAAGCAGATTTCGCTGCGAATCTGCTGATGGAAGCCGATCTCATCCCGGCTGATCTTGAGCTGTCTGAGCAGTTTGTTTATCGGTGCGTGACGGGCAGCCTTGTCGGCGTAGTTGGTTATCGCGTGCAGACCTGTCTCGAACAGCGTATTATTTCGGTAATAATAGGAATTCAGACCGCCGACGCGTGAATGCCGCTCGAGCAGAACAACATTCTCGTTGTATCTGGCGAGTCGAATGGCGGCGGCGAGTCCGGACAGTCCGCCCCCGATTACCACAGAGCTGGCATGCACGGATCAGGCTTTTTTGAGTAACGGTTCGAGGTAGTTGGTACAGCTTGTCAAGGTTGCGAGTTGCGGGTAGTCTGCTTCAGGAATCTGGAGTTGGTGGCGCTTCCTCAACTCCATTACGATATCGAGAAAATCCATCGAATCCAGATCGAGCTGATCGCGCAGCGGCTGATCTGGATCCAGGTTGTCGAAATCCGCTTCGTCGTCTATATCTTCAATGATTTCAATAATCAGATCTTTTATATCACTTCGTGTCATCTATTTCTCCGATTGATACGGTTGCCGATTCTGGCTGTTGCATCGGCTGCCGGGTCGATCATTTATGAAAGCGCAAATTGACACCAACTTACTTTATTGAGAGCAAAAGCAGTCGTGTAAAACATGCAAACCACATCTTATAACACAGATAGCGGGACTTTTTACAGTTTTTTCATAATTCGTCTCGATTGGGCGCTGCTTCAGGGACTTTTTTGACGATCACCGTTGAGTTAATGCCGACCATGCCAAACGAATTATTCAAAATCGTATTGATGCGATCGACCTTGAGCGGCTTTCCCCAGACCAGGTTGGCAAGAGCACATTCAGGATCAAGATCGGTAACATTGATCGTGGGATGGACGAGATTGTCCTGAAACGCAGCAAGGTTTGCGGCCAGTTCGAGTACGCCGGCCGCGCCCATCGCATGGCCTATGATGCTTTTGGTATTGTTGATATAGGTATTCGGGCAGCCTACAAAACCCGACGGATCGCCTTGCACTCTTCAATATCACCCTGTTTGGTGCCGGTGGCATGCGTGGATATCAGGTCAATATCTGCCGGCTTCAGCCCGGCCCTGTCCAGTGCAAGCTGCATGCACTCAGCCTGGCGTTCGCCATACGGCAGCACGAAGTCCCGGGCATCGGAGTTCATCGCGTAACCGACAATCTCACCAAGGATTCTTGCCCCTCTGGCCCGGCGCTTTGTCCAGTGTCTCGAGAACGTAGACGCAGCCGCCCTCGGAGATAACGATACCGTTTCTGTTCATGTCAAATGGTCTGCAGGCACGGGTAGGGTCGTCGGCCTCGCCCAGCGCGCCCTGGGACTTGAAACTGGCAAAGATGCCAAACGAGCCGGTGGATTCCGAGATGCCGCCGGCAAGAGCCATATCGACTTCGCCGAGTCGCAGCATCTGCACCCCCTGAATCAGCGAGGCATTGCCTGCCGCGCAGGCGGCGCCGATGGAGTAGTGCGGGCCGGTGATGCCGAGGCTCATGGTGATTTCCCCCGCTGGATTGTTCAGCACCGTGCGGGGATTGTGGTGATGCGTCCAGTAGTAAACATTGTAGTCATAGCACTTTATATTGTATATCTCGTTTTCCGTCTCCACGGTGCCATGTTCGGTCAAGCCGATATAGACCCCTATTCTGTCAAGCGGGTAATGGTTGACCGAGAGCCCTGCATCGCTCAGCGCTTCGTGGGCGCAGTAGACCCCGATGCAGCCGGCCCGGGTACCTTTCTTGTTTTCTTTTTTCTTGCGGTACCTGGTCTCGTCAAAGGTGCAGATACCTGCCGGCGCACTGCCGAAATAGCGCAGCTCGATCTGCTGGATCTCGCTGGCGCCGGCCAGCACCTTTTTCCGGAATTCGGCAGGGTTTGAGGCGTTGGGGGCAGCCAAGCCAACCCCGGTAATGACAATTCTCTGAGCGTCGTCCAGCATTTCGTTCATGGGGTGTTTGCAGGTCAGGTATATATTTGGATTAGTTAAAGATATAAATTAGCAAAAGGTATAATAATAAGGTTGGGTCTGACAATTAAAACTTCACATCGCAACCCGATGCCGATAAATCGACCTGCTCAACGTAATGCACCTCAATCAGCAAGGCAAGTCTACTGAGGCTTTGTCCTGATGTTTAGAAGACTTGGCTTAACCAGTTCAATTTCACATCTGTTACGATAATACCTCGCTTAACCTGGATATCGAGACGCTTGATCCTGTCAGATTCGCTAATCTTGAAGATCCGCAAAACCTTGGCATCTTGGGAATGGTTGCTATACATAGCGTCTTAAATTATTGCGCATAATTTCATTAATATTTTACTGCCGTTGAGCCATTGATCGAATGTGCCCTCGACCGCATCAACGATACTGTCCAAGGAAGGGAAATGTACATTATGCGTGCAGCAACGTCTGGTCAATTTCCAGACTCGTTCAATCGGATTGAGTTCAGGACTGTAAGGAGGAAGAAAATCCAGCAAAAATCGAGCAGAACATGAATCTCTATAGTCTTTGTGAAGAATCGCATGATGATAGCGGGCATTGTCAGAGATCACCACAACCTTTCTTCCAGAATGGCAACTGGCCTTTCTCAGTTTCTTCAGGAACATGAAAAAAGTCTCTGCATTGAATTTATCATCTTCCCGCCGATACACAAACTTACCGTCACGAAGACGGACTGCGCCAAAGTAGCCAATACTTCGGTGGGTTGGTTCATGCAGTAACACCGGGTCTTTTTCTTCCGGTGCAACCCACATGCGACAACGAGACCCATGCTGTTGAAAACGAACTTCGTCGATTGCCCACATATCTAAGGCTGGATTTGACATCATATGTCGAAGTTTTTTTTATGTGCTTCCTGATGCAGAGGATCAGCCTTTGCTATAAGAGGTCGTGGTTTTCGTAAGCGAAAGCCGAGTTGCCGAAAGAGCCTTTGGCATTGCCGGACACCGAGTTCAATGTCATATTGTTTTTTGATAAAGGCGGACAGGGTTTTTCCATCCCATATGTTTGTATTCATTCCTACATCCTTGGGAGATCCGCGAACAGCTACATTGATTTGAGCAAGCTGTTGTTCGTTTATTTTTTTTGGTCGTCCGGGGCGATCAGCATCTGCAAGACCGGCAAAACCATCCTCCTCGAATCGGTTAACCCAGTACTGAACCGTTCGAGGGGAATCGCCAAGCAAAGAGGCAGCTTTTGCACAACTGATACCTTGGGCAACCAGTAATACTGCATGGAGTCGATGATCATATCGTGCTTCCTGTGATCTTCTGATTTCATCTTGAAGCGCGAAGATCATTAATTCAGCGTCTGCTATGGTAAGTGCTTTCATATTACCAGTATAGCACTTGCCAAATTTATACGCAATTAATTATGTCGTTATGTATAGTCCAAGCTGCTTTGGCCAGATTGTGCTGCCGATTCTGTTGGAAAATTCTTTAGGTCTTATAATAGAAGTTGTAATGAATTGATAAAAAAATACTGTTCTTCATATCGGTTATAATTTTTAAATATATCAAACAGATAATATATTTTAAAAGCCGACTATTATAGCGTTTTCGTCAAAATGCCATAACGTTTCATTTTATCATAAATAGCAGCTTTGCTGATTTCGAGTGATTCAGCAGCTTTTGCAACATTTCCGTGGTTGCTTCTTAACTGTCTTATGATCACCTCTTTCTCAACCTTATTGACAATATTTTTTAATGGAACTTTTTTAATTTGATCCGAGTCTAATAACGATACTGAGGTTTTTGCTCCCTGGGTTACGGGCATATCGAAGGTAATGTCATTATTTTTTAACGTATCCCCTCTGCACATGAGAACTGCCCGATGCATAACATTTTCCAGTTCTCTCACATTGCCTGGCCAGTGATATTGTTTAAGCTTCTCAGATATATATTGCAGATTTGGATTAATTGATTTGCCAAAGATAGTATTGTATTTGTTAATAAAATGAGTTGCAAGATCAGGGATATCTTCTCTTTTTTCCCTGAGGGGGGGCATAATGATATTTATGACATTCAAGCGATAGTACAAATCTAAACGAAACGTTCCTTTCTGCACAGCGGCAGTCAGATCTTTATTCGTGGCAGCAATGATTCTTACATCAACTTTTATCGGGGTATGGCCACCAACCCGGGTGATCTCGCCGTTCTGCAGAACCCGCAGCAATGCCGCTTGCATGCGTGGACTGATGTCTCCAATTTCATCAAGGAAAATTGTTCCGCCATCAACAATTTCAAATTTACCTTTACGCTGCTTATCTGCTCCGGTAAAGGAACCCTGCTCATAACCAAACAGTTCACTTTCCAGCAGTAAATCGCTAATCGTGTTACAGTTAATGGTTAAAAAAGGTTTATTGTTCCTGTTGCTTTGTTTTTTTAAAAGATTTGCTACAAGTTCCTTACCTGTGCCAGATTCCCCCAAAATCAATACCGTGGTATCTGTTTTAGCCACTCTGGAGACGATGGCGCTTAAATTTTGCATTACCGTACTGCTGCCGATAATTTGAGACTTGTCCGACTCGAGTGCATTTGACTGGTTTTGCTTTTCCTTCTGATCAACGAGGTTTTTAAAAACCAACCAATAAAGTCTATCGCCATTATAACCGTTAAATGGGGCCATTCTGCATTCGAAGAACGAATCGTAAAAAGGGACAATGTGCTGTTTTCCCTTCTTTTTATTGCGAAGGAATTCCTGAATGAGGTTATTCAGTTGTTCTTGGAGCCTGTCCTTGCCATAAAGCGATGCCAGTTGTTCAAAGAAGAGGCTGCAGCAGGGGTTCATATATTCTATGGAACCGCTTGAACAGGCAAGCAGGACCATTTCTTGCATCACATTGAGCAATGCGTGATGGTTCTGGGAAAGGCGCTTTAATTCGTTAGGCATTGACTGTGGCATAAAACTCCTATACTATTGGGAATATATATTTGAAATTATTTGCCATAATAGTAATATCTGTTATGTTCTGTTGCGATTAAGGATTAGACAACAGTATATAACAATTGTTCGATTATCTGAATAAAAATCTATATGTTAGCCTTAATTAATATTTAGAAAAACCAATTCCATCTTTTGAGAAAATAAATTCGAGACGGAATCCATATAGCTGGAATAACGATCGTCTGACACGATCGTCTGACAAAGAAGAAGCAAAATTATAATATCGCATGCTATCTCGATATGTTTTCTGATATTAGATGAGTTGACTAAGACAAGGGAAGATACATGGAATCACAGCAATTTTCACACTTAAGACAATTATTAGATATTGGATCACGAAGGAAATGGTTGATTCTGTGTTGTATTTTGCTGGGAATTTCCTTTGGGTTGCTGTTTTTTTTGAAGCAGGAAAAGGTTTACAAGGGTGAAGCTCTGGTAAGTTATCAGCAGCAAAAGGTCAATCCCTCACAAATGTCGCCTGATGAAGAGACTGGAATCAGGGATATCGTGAGCACCCTGACTCAAATTGTGACAAGTAGATCGAGTCTTGAAAAAATTATCCTGGAAGAAAACTTATACGAGGAATTGCGCGAAAACGTACCAATCGAGGTCGTGGTTGAGATTATGCGTCAAAATATAAATATCGTTCAAAGTATGTTTGTTAACTCTGATAGCAGAAATAGAGGAGATACTTTTGTTATTCAATATTACGGTAGCGATCCGCAACAAGTTGTAAGAGTTACCAATAAACTCGCTTCGAGATTTATTGAAGAAAATCTAAAATATCGAGAGGCGCGGGCATCAGAGACATCTGTGTACACCCAAAATGAATTGGAAATGGCAAAAGAAACACTGGATCGCAAAGAAGCGGTGATGCGTGACTACAAACTCAAATATTACAATGAAATGCCGGATCAGCGACAAATGAACATGGATCGCTTGATTGCACTTCAAGAGCAATATCAGGGCACCCAGGAATCTATTCAGGATCTAGAACGAACTCAAATACTTATCCAGGATCAAATCAATGTTCGTAAAATGGTTATCGAACAGGAGAAAAAACAATTAGAAATGCAACAGGCGATCGATCCGGACGCTTCGACTACTATAGTTATCAATCAGCAGGCAAAACTGGAGATGTTGAAGAATAGTCTGTTGGAATTACAGGAAAGATATACTGAACAGCATCCTCAAGTAATAAGATTGAAAAGGCAGATCGCAAATGTGGAACAACTCATTAAGAAAGAAGGTACTGATCCAGAAAATATACAACCAAAATATGATGACGAGTTGTTCGCGCTGCAGATTCGAATAAAAGATATCGGGTTAAGCATTAAAAAACTGGAGCACGAAAAAGAAGAAATCCGATTACAGATTAAGAAGTATGAAGAGTGGGTTGAATCAGCACCGGTCAGGGAGGCTGAATGGTCTTCATTGACCCGCGAATATGCCGAGTTGAAGAAACATTACGATTTTCTCGTGGCCCAGAATCTCCAGGCTCTGTCGGCGTTAAATCTTGAAATAAATCAAAAGGGAAGCCAGTTCAAAATTGAAGACCTCGCTCAAGTGCCTGAAAATCCGGTAAAACCTAATTTTCGTAAAATAATGATATTGACGCTGTTTGCTGGAGTTATGGCTGGTCTTTTGTTTGCTGTTGGTTTGGAAGTTGTCGACACGTCGTTCAAAAGTCAATTCGAGCTTGAACAAACATTTAATCTCTCGGTCATAGGCTCTGTACCGCACTTTGCCTTGGCAGGCGAAACTGCCAGAAAACACTTCTGGTCATTTACCAAATCCGTTTTTTTCCTGATCTGGATATCTGCCGTTTGCCTTGCGATGTTTGATCTGCGGCATGAAGGTAAAATCATTGCTTCTGTTGTGCAAACAATTCAATAAAGTAATGTACACCTCATACTACGGATTAAAAGATAAACCTTTCGAATTATCGCCGGATGGTTCGTATGTCTATATGAGCGAAACTCATAAAGAGGGTTTGGCCACGCTTCGTTACGGAGTGATTGCCGATAAAGGGTTTCTGCTTTTGACCGGCGGGGTTGGCGTTGGCAAAACAACGATTCTTAATGCGCTGCTCAGAATGGTAAAAAAAGACGTTTCCATCTGTCTACTCAACAACCCCAAATTGAGCAAAAAAGAGTTCTATTATTATTTGGCCAACGAATTTGGCCTTTCATACAAAGACAATAAAAGCCAATTTATAATACAATTTAAAGAATTGCTCGTTGAATGCAAAAAAAAAGGTGAAAAAATTCTTCTTATTATCGATGAAGCACAGGCGTTTTCAATTAAGCTTCTTGAAGAAATCCGATTACTATCCAATCTGGCAGGTGAAAACAATGTCTTCAGCATATTCCTGGTTGGGCAGCCAGAGATACGCGAGCAACTAGCCACAAGCCAGTTGTTGCCGTTAAGGCAGAGAATTGGCATAAGGTATCACCTGGAGCCTCTAACAAAAGCTGACACCGTTCAATACATTTACCACAGATTAAACCGTGCCGGGGCAACCCAGCTATCGATCTTCACCGAAGATGCCATTGAAACAATTCACCAGGCGAGTAAGGGGAATCCCCGGTTAATTAATATTCTATGCGACCACGCTCTGCTAAGTGGCTTTGCCAAAGAGTTGAGGGAGATCAATCGAGAACTCATTCTAGAGTGTATAGAAGATATCAGGTTGCCCGGTGAAGAGACATTGCAAACTTCAGAAGTTATGGAACTCATTGGGCAAAAAGAAACCACAGAACGCCCGGTATTTCATTTTATGATTGCTACCTTGATCATGTCTGTCATTATATTGCTTGGTGTTTTTATTCCTACGGAAATCTCAAATTTGATTACAGGGTAAAAATAATATGGGTAAGATTGCAGATGCTCTAGAAAAAATTGACTCCCTCGAGGAACTAGGTTCTTTACACAAGGAACCTGACGAGTCGCAATCAACACGACTAGAAGAAATTGCTCAAAAGACAGTTTCACCTGTCAGAAAAACTCAAAAACTTGAGATACCAGCCGCAATTAGCGGTAAATGGGATGAGCGTCTATTTAGAGCGGTTAATAAAGATTCGGTAATACCTGAGGTGTTTAAAACAGTCCGTTCAAAAATTCTATATCCTCTGGATGGTCGACCAGTTCCGAAAACGATCATGGTCGCATCTTCAATTTCCAAGGAGGGTAAAAGTTTCGTAACCTCGAATTTGGGAATTTCTTTTGCCAGCGGCATGGACCAGCATTGTTTATTGGTGGATTGTGACTTGCGCCACCCAAACTTAGCTCAATTATTTGGTATCAAATCAAGTTTTGGATTGGTTAACTATTTGAGAGATCAAGTGGATCTTTCCAGGCTGATTGTAAAAACTTCTATTCAAAAGCTGTCGGTTTTGCCAAGCGGCAGTGCCCCTCAAAATCCCTCAGAACTTTTAAGCTCGTCACGAATGCAGAAGCTCATGCAGGAAGTTGCAAGCAGATATGATGATCGGATCGTTATATTTGACAGCCCACCATTGCTAATGACGGCCGAATCGATTGTTTTGTCTGGCTATGTCGATGCGATTATACTGGTGATTCGCCGGGGAAAAACAAAGAAAAATGAAGTGCAGAAAGTTTATTGACAGCGTAGATGAAAATAAAATTATAGGTATAGTATTTAACGACCATATAGAAAACTATTTAGATCAGGAAATTGGGCATGGATACGGCTATTATTAATACGCGATAAAATGATTGATGAACTGGAAAAAGTTATTGATTAATCTAGACTGGAAAATAGTTTCAATACGAGGAGGATCACTATGTATCACAGAATAATGCTAATGCTTTTCTTAGTGATTTTTCTTGCAGCTTCAAATGTTATGGCAGCCCAGTCAACTGATGATGTGACTGCGTCCCCCGAGCTAAAGGAATCGGTCCGGCAGAGAATACTGGGTGCACGGGCAGATCAGATAGCCAGGCAGAATGAATATGTGATTGGTCATGGAGATATATTGAGTGTTAGTATTTTCGAAGAGGGTGATATGTCTGCTGCATCGGTGTCGCCTTCTCGCTACAATGTTAATACCAGAGACAGCAATGCATTAGATGCCTTAAGACCGGCAGAAGGCGTCCCGGTAATGATGGATGGTCGAATCTCGTTAAAACATATTGGCGACGTCGAAGTAGTCGGGCTTACCCTAACTGAACTGGCAAATTTATTGAAGGAATTCTATGCAATAATATTTGAAGAGCCCATCGTAACCACGACTCTGGTGCAGAGCAATAGCCTCAGATACACGATAATGGGAAATATCGCGGAACCGGGTATTCTCTATTTGGATTATCCGTTAACAATTGTCCAGGCGATAGCTCGTTCCGGTGGATTCACCGAGTGGGCGAACAAAACTATCACGGTTGTTCGGAAAAATTTAAATCAGTCAGATCAAGGCTTATTTAAGAATAACACACTGAAATTTGATTATGATGACTTTGTTTCCGGGAAAAACTTAAATAACAATATTTTTATTCAATCAGGTGATATCGTCATAGTAAATTAAAATCTAATTGGAGGCAAACCGCGATGCAAATGCTCAAAAGGTTACTTGTTCTCTCGATTTCTTCTGTTCTCCTGTTTCCCGCATTGTCAGAAGCGCGGCAGAATACCTTGACTGCTGGTCTGGGTGTGGGGCTGGATTATAGCGATCGGACATATGACCAACCGGCTGATGACCCTAACACAGAAATTGACGAATCAGCGACCGTAAGAACCGGCCAAGATGACTACAAACGATTTGTCTTGACGCCTCTGATTCAATTTATCTCCTCAGACGTTCGAGACAATTTCCAACTTCGTGCCGCTCCTGGCATCAAATATGACCTTGATGAATCCGGTACTGACTGGGACAGTAATTTATTTGTTTCCGCCGACCGGTATATGACCCGCTCATGGCAGTTAGAAGCATCCAATTCATTCATCATCAGTGACTACTACGATAATAACACGTCAGCAATAGTAACGGATCCCAGCACGTCAATAACAGAAACGGAACCCGAGGTTGTTTCATCATCTCAGGCTGATCGAACGTCCGATCCCCAACTTCCCCTGATATTGGCAGAACGCGCTATTGGAGCAATACATTTAGAATAGGATCCAACTACAAGCAATACATT